>NZ_JACZDU010000002.1:0-890350 GCF_015903895.1 Fictibacillus sp. 5RED26
GAGTGGTAGAAGCGGGTTGCTTTTTTTATTTCGGTTAAAAAGTTCAGAAAATTATGTTAAAATAAACAAGGTTTTAATACCACTAAATAAAAGAAGGAGGCCGACGCGTCATGATCATTAAATGGATCAAACTTCGATAATGACAAGTGCAGGCCAAGATGACTCCGTTGAGTACTTATTGCTCTGCGCTTTTCACAAGGCAAAAAATAAAATCACGGAGGAAACAATAATGAAACAACAACTTTTACAAACAAATAAGGTGGATATAAACACAGAAAGCTTCGGTAACCCTAGCGATCCTGCTGTTCTTCTCATTATGGGTGCAATGTCTTCGCTCGATTGGTGGGATTCAGAGTTTTGTGAGCGTCTTGCAGCAGCCGGAAGATATGTGATTCGGTATGATCACCGTGATCTCGGCCAATCCGTCGTCTATGAACCTGGAACATCAAACTATACGATTACGGACCTTGCTGATGATGCGTTTGGAATTCTAGATGCCTATTCCATAGAGAAAGTGAATATCATGGGGATGTCTCTCGGAGGAATGATCGGGCAGATTATGGCGATTAAGCATCCTGAACGTGTGCTTAGCTTGACGATTCTTGGGTCAAGTGTTTTCGGTTCAGAGCAAGCTGAGCTGCCTCAAATGGATCAGAAAATTTTAGATTTCCATGGAAAAAGTGCTTCTATTGATTGGTCTGACCAAGAGGCGTCTGTTGCTTATTTAGCAGAGGGATGGGCAGTCCTTTCAGGATCCAAGCCTTTTGAAAAGGAAAGAATGTACGCATTGGCAGAAAGAGAATACACGCGTGCCAAACAGATTCAAAGCAGATTTAATTATATGTATCTAGGTGGCGGTGAAGAGTATTTGGATCGTATGAGTGAAATTGGAGTTCCGACAATCATTCTTCATGGAAATGAAGATCCGGCACTTCCGTTCGAACACGGTCAAGCGCTTGCGAGGGCGATTCCGCATGCTGAACTCATCACGCTCGAAGGGTCTGGACATGAGCTGCATACAGACGATTGGCAGATTATTATAGAAGCGATTGTAAGGAATAGTTCTGTAGGAAAGTAAGGGTTATAGACCATGAGCGGGAAGGCTGCTCATGGTTTTTTTATTTTTGAGTAGTGCTGTTTGTCAGGGTGATAGAGTTGGGTAATGGAGTCAATTTTGTCAACTCTCCGATATATGATCAAAATTCCGGTTATTATAGCAAAAATTCGCCCGTGCACGAAACACGGACGAATGGGGCGCCAGAAGGGACACACGAGTCGGTAAAGCGAGGCCGGATTTTCTGGAACGAAAAGCCGGTGCTTTTACACGTGTGACAGAGGCCTATTTATTTTTAGACGTAAGGACAGTAACGATAAGCGAGCTGAAAGCGACCGCGAACATCAACGCCTCAAAGATCGTCAGAGGCATCACCCCCCTTAACTGTAAGCTGCGGATACCCGCAAGATGTCCAGCTTCAGTTTAAAAAAGGGAATGCGCCGACCGTCTGTCCTTCTGAACGCTATTTTCATTATACCACTTTAATAGTCAGAATAGTCAGCCTAAAGAAACAGGGTAATCGAACTATTTTTATTGGTTGAAGATTAAGAAAACAGGAATGTGGTATGGATAAGAAGTGGTTATTTGAAAATAGCTGCATTCTTACAAAAATTGAATTGGAATCTTAGGTCCCAGAATGCTATAATCATTTTGTTTGTAAAATCTCGAAACAACGATGCCTGGCATTTCAAAATATATAGTAGGAGTGAGACCAACATGAGTATTTGGTTTACTGAAAAACAAACGGAAAATTTCGGAATTACGATGAAAATTAACAAAACGTACGTATCTGAGCAAACAGAATTCCAAAAGCTAGATATGGTAGAAACAGAAGAGTTCGGAAACATGCTGATCCTTGATGGCATGGTTATGACTACACAAAAAGACGAGTTCGTTTACCACGAGATGGTAGCACACGTACCTCTTTTCACGCACCCTAACCCGAAGAACGTTTTAGTTGTAGGCGGCGGAGACGGTGGAGTAATCCGTGAAGTGCTAAAGCACCCATCTGTTGAAAAAGCCGTTCTTGTTGAGATCGATGGAAAAGTAATCGAGTATTCTAAGCAATATCTGCCTGAAATCGCTGGGGACCTAGAGAACCCACGCGTTGAAGTAAAAGTAGATGACGGATTCATGCACATTGCAACAAGCAATAACGAGTACGATGTTATCATGGTTGACTCAACTGAGCCAGTGGGACCAGCTGCTAAGCTTTTTGAAAAAGGATTCTATGAAGGAATCTCTAAAGCACTTAAAGAAGACGGAATCTTTGTTGCGCAAACGGACAACCCTTGGTTCACGCCTGAGTTGATCTCTCAAGTATTCAGTGATGTTAGTGAGATCTTCCCGATCACTCGTCTTTACACAGCGAACATCCCAACTTACCCAAGTGGTCTTTGGACGTTCACGATTGGATCTAAGAAACACGATCCACTAGAAGTACCGGCTGAGCGTTTCCACGATATCGAAACGAAATATTGGACGCCACAACTTCACACAGCTGCTTTTGCGTTACCGAAGTTTGTGAGTGATTTGATTAAAAAATAAATCTGTAATAAGCTTTGTTGCTTTTGAAAGTGATTGATTTCCGTTTCAGGTGCTTCGCTTTCCGCGGGGCAGGCGGTGAGCCACATTCGTAACGTTTCACTCTTAAGTGTCTCACCTACCCGCCTGTCCCGCAGGAGTCTCGCACCTTACACTACAATCACTGTTCGATGAAGCTTCTTTTGGCGAAAAGGAAGCCCGCAAGCAACAATCAACGAAAACAGTTAAAAAATAAGAAAATTAGGGGCCGTCAAAAGTGAGTGTAAACTTACTTTCGCGACGGTCCCGTATTTTACATAAGGAGTGTAAAATCATGCGTTTTGACGAAGCTTATTCTGGAAATGTATTTATTTTAAGTAAGCCTGATTATAAGACGGCTGATGCTGTTCTTTACGGCATGCCGATGGATTGGACGGTTTCATTCCGTCCAGGTAGCCGTTTTGGCCCTGCTCGTATTCGTGAGGCATCTCTTGGTCTTGAAGAGTACAGCCCATACATGGACAAGCACCTTGAAGAAGTGAACTATTTTGATGCGGGAGACATCCCGTTACCGTTCGGAAATCCTCAGCGTTCACTTGATATGATCGAAGAGTACGTTTCAACGTTACTCGCTGACAACAAGTTTCCGCTTGGAATGGGTGGAGAGCACCTTGTGACTTGGCCGGTATTTAAAGCATTGAAGCAAAAGTATGATGACTATGTCGTGATTCATATCGATGCACATGCTGACCTTCGTGAGCAGTATGAGGGAGAAGTTCTCTCTCACTCAACACCGATCCGTAAAGTTTGCGATCTGATCGGCGCGGAAAACGTGTATTCGTTCGGAATCCGCTCTGGTATGCGTGAAGAGTTCGAATTCGCAAAAACGAGCGGTATGCACATGTACAAATTCGATGTAGCTGAGCCTTTAAAAGAAGTTCTTCCAACATTAAAGGGACGCAACGTGTACGTTACGATCGATATCGATGTGTTAGATCCGTCTGCAGCTCCAGGAACAGGAACAGCAGAAGCCGGCGGAATCACTTCAAAAGAGCTTCTTGAAGCGATTCAGTTGATCGCAAAAGCGGACATCAACGTAATCGGAGCAGACTTAGTAGAAGTAGCTCCCGTTTATGACCACTCCGAGCAAACACCGATCGCAGCTAGCAAGTTCCTTCGCGAAATTTTGTTAGGCTGGGTAAAATAATTGAATTGTAGCCCCTGTTTGAAGGCTGTTGTTTGCAGCCGTCGAACAGGGTTTTTTTATTGTGTATGAATTTTTAGCGTGTGTGTATGTCGAGCTGTGTCGAATCGCCTTTATTTGCTGAATTAGACTTAATTGGTATGGATTTTGACTTAATTTTTTCGAAATAGACTTAATTGAACCACACACAGACTTAATTACTCATCAAATCGACTTAATTGCCATCCGCCACCCCTATCACACAACATGCAACAGAGCCCAAACATAAGAAAACCGGCCTCGAATCATCGAGACCGGCGAATGTTAAGCTAATTCTTCAACTAATTTTTCTTTTTTGATGTATTTTGCAAACAAAATCGCTTCTACCACGAAATAAACCATTGATCCGATGCATACATACGTCCAGATTTCTTGAAGCTTGGCGTTTTGCCAAAGATCAAGCAACATGAATAGGGAAGGAAGTGTTAACGTTACCCAAGACTGAACGAAAGCGACTCTCCCGATATAGTTTTCGTATGGTTTTTTAAGTGCGGACGACAAGAAGAACAGAAACCAAAGGAACGCCCACAACACCCACGTAAGGGCATTGACTACGTCATTTTCTTGAACGTAAAACACAAGTGCATAAACGATAGCCATCATCGATACCCACAGGGAGTACCAACCAAGGCCGCTGGAATCGAATCCTTTTAGAATCGTCACACCTAGATAAAGGTATGTGAACCCAAACAAGAAAACAGCACCGTTATTGAACATCGACCAGTTTGATCCATCAGACGTGATGATGAGATAGATCGGTGTGATGACTTGAAGTAATCCGACTAATATATTGAAAAACGCGACACTTTTTTCTTCAGCTTTTCCGAGCAACATTAAGCTGTTTAAGAATAAAGCTCCACCTGAAAACAGCAAACCTATAGCACCCATAATTATTCCCTCATTACTCTATAAGATAGTTTTTAGAGGTCAGACCTCTTACATTAATCAAATATAGTAAATTCTTAAGTGTAAAGCAATGGAAATCTGAAGAAAAATAGTAGGAAGGAACTGACTTAAACTGTTTTTAGCTAAATTTGTCGAAATTTGTTATATCATTAAGTCTTTTTTGCTATAGTTACAGTAGAGAATTAGGTGGATAAAGGGGGGACAAATAGAATGACAGCGATTTCAAAAGAGATGGAGTATTTTCAAACGTTCATCGATCAGCTTTCTGATGCCGTAGTGGTTGTGGATCAGAATGAAGAAATAACAGGAGTGAATCAACATTATTTGGATCTGACAGATCAGGCAGCTTTTGAAACAGGAAAGTCGATGGATGAAATCCTTTTACGTCATTCAGATGGTGATGAAGGAACTTTACTTGCTGTAAATGGTTTTATTTCAGTAAAAGTGAGTGAAGGTTTTTTGCCGTTTGCTGACAGTCCGTTTCGCTATTATATCTTGAAAGAATTGCCCGCTGTCGTTCATTCTTGTCAGGAGCCTCTTATGAAAACGTTAATGAACATCGTTCCGGATTTTATCGGTATAAAAGATGGAGATGGGCGTTTTGTGTTTGCGAATGAATTTGTAGGTGAGCTTTTTGAACTGCCGGGGTTTGATTTTACTGGTAAGACTGATGCTGACTTAGCCGAGATCACGCCTAACTTTCGTGAAGTCTTTCAATATTGTATCGAGACAGATGAACAAGTGTGGCAGGCGAAAGAGATTGTTCGATGTGAAGAGTTCGTGCCTGCGCGAGACGGCAGCACACGTTTTTTTGATGTATACAAAATTCCAGTGTTTCATCCAGATGGAACTCGTAAGAACTTGCTTGTATTCGGCCGGGAGGTAACGGAAAAGATTGAGTCCCGACAGCTGTTAGAAGAGAGTGAAGCGAGATACAGGCTGTTGGCTGAAAACGCGATGGATATGATCACAACACATAAAGCAGATGGTTCATTTACGTACATTTCACCTGCATCGTTTGCGTTATTAGGAAAAAGACCTGAAGAGATTTTAGGAGATACAGGCTATGGAATGCTTCATCCGGATGACGAAGAGATCTCAAGAAAAGCTCATGAAGATTTAATTTCAGGACCGTGCACGAAAACCGTTCCTTTTCGATTACAGCATAAAGACGGGCACTATGTGTGGCTCGAAACTTCATGTAAAAGCATCACAGATGACACAGGTAAAGTCGTAGAGATCATTGGGGTTACACGTGATATCTCTGATCGAAAAAAATCAGAAGACTTGCTTCGTCAATCCGACAAGCTTTCAATCGTTGGACAGCTTGCGGCATCCGTGGCTCATGAGATACGAAATCCGCTCACCTCATTAAAAGGGTTCATTCAATTTTTACAAGAAAGCCAAGAGATCGATCCATCCAACTACTACAGCATCATGGATAAAGAACTGAACCGCATCGATCAGATCATGGGGCAGCTGTTATTGTTGGCAAAACCTCAAGTTCGAACATATAAGAAGACGTGTTTAAAAGAAATCATCGAATTTGTAGAAACCCTTCTACAGCCTGAAGCAATCGTCCAAAATATACAGATCAATACGAGGATCCCTGATGTTATGCCTCATATTCATGCGGAAGAAAATGAGCTGAAACAAGTGCTGATCAACTTATTGAAAAATGCGATCGATTCGATGGGTGATGGCGGCGAGATCACGATTCAAGCTCAAATGATGGATAGCCAGATTCATATATCCGTCAAAGATCAGGGTTGTGGAATTCCGAGAAATCGAATCGAGAAAATGTGTGAACCTTTTTATACGACAAAAGAAAAAGGGACAGGGCTCGGTCTGATGATCAGCTCTAAGATCATGAAAGAGCATAACGGTGAACTCCGGTTTAGTAGCATAGTAGGCAAGGGAACCACGGCTAGCATGGTATTGCCTGTGTAATGTAATGAACTTGAGCTGATGGTGATGTTTACAGCTCAAGTTTTTTTCGAGTGGCTTTGTCGCTTTTTGTAAACTCGCCGATATATCTTAAAAAGTTGCCGTATTAAGATTGAAACTCGCCGAAATATATTAGATTTACGCCGTATTATTTTTATATTTTCTCGAATTCTTTGGGACGACTTCTCCCCAATTACATAAAAAAAAGAAGCTTTTCACTTCTTTTTGAGTGAAAAGCTCCCTGATTTATTCCCTGTTGTTACACATTCTCCGGCTCAGCTACTTTTACTAGCTGCTTTCCTGTGTTTTCACCAGAAAACAGACCTAAGAATGCATCAATCGTATTTTCAAATCCGTCTACGATGTTTTCGCTATAAGAAATTTTGCCTTCTTTTACCCATTTAGCAAGTTCGATCGCACCTTCTTCAAAATGAGCCGCATAATCGCTAACGATAAATCCTTTCATCAGCGCACTGTTGATCAGAATTTGACTTTGCATACGTGGACCAACATCTGCTTTTTCAAGGTTGTAAAGGGCGATCTGGCCACAAACCGGAATACGAGCGCCTTTGTTGATCAATGCAAGTACGCTATCAGAGATTTCTCCGCCCACGTTATCAAAATATACATCAACACCGTCTGGACAAGCTGCTTTTAGTGCTTCATATACATTTTCCGTCTTGTAGTTGATCGCAGCATCAAAACCTAGTTCGTCTTTTAAGTAGGAGATCTTATCGTCTGAACCTGCGATTCCGACAACACGTGCACCTTTGATCTTAGCGATTTGACCGACGATTGTACCAACAGCACCAGCTGCGCCGCTGACAACAACCGTTTCGCCTTCTTGAGGGTTACCGATATCTAGTAAACCGAAGTATGCAGTTAAGCCAGTCATGCCTAACACACCAAGGTTTGCAGTAAGCGGAGCAAGAGATGGATCTAATTTACGAACTTCAGCATCACTTGCTACGTTGTATTTTTGCCACGCTAAGTTACCGATGACGAAATCGCCTTCTGATAGTTCGCCTGAACGAGATTCAACAACTTGTCCAACGATTCCACCAGAGATCGGTTCGTTTAACTGAAATGGAGGCACGTAAGATTTACGATCACTCATGCGTCCTCTCATGTACGGATCTACAGATAGATAAATCGTTTTTAAAAGTACCTGATTACTTTCAAGAGCAGGGGTCGAAGTCTCCTCAAAGCGAAAATCACTCTTTTGCGGCGCGCCTTTTGGACGATTCACAAGTAAAATTCTTTCGTTGTTCATTTAAAATCCTCCTCATTTCTATTTCATCTTCTCGAGTGTATAATACGTCATTAACGACCCTCATTCCAAATCATCCACTCATGAAAACGTGTTTTTAGGATATATTTACCTATTAGAACCATGAATTTTTAAAAAGACACCCATAAGGTTGAAGGGAAGCAGTGAAATCTTTTATAATAGGTAAGTTAAAGAGGTACATCAAAAAAGGAAGTGTTGTTCGCATGGATCAAGATACGGAATTGTCTGTTGCGCTTTCGATAAGTTCAGAAGTACATTTCAGCGGTGAACAAGAGAAACATTTCACCGAGACAGAAGGTAAGCTCTATAAACGTGGGGACGTCACCTATCTTCAATATAAGGAAGAGATAGAAGGTGCAGGTTCTGTCAATAATGTGATTAAGATAACGCACGCTGGTATTCTGATTATCCGCTCAGGCAGTGTATCTATGAAACAGAAATATTTAATCGGCCAGACTACAAAAGGCATGTACGACAGCCCATATGGCCAGCTTTGGATGGAAACGACTACACATGAAATGAATTTCCGCTGGAATCAGCAAAAACAGACGGGGGATCTTAATCTCGCTTATGAGCTGGTTCTGCAGGGTGAACATACAGGAACACATCGAATCAAGATTAATTTTCAGGAGGCAAAAGCATGAATATCCTTGACCAAGTCAAGCAGCTGTTAAAAGAAGAGATCGAAGAAGCGGTCGTAAAAGCAGGACTCGCTAAAAAAGAAGAACTGCCTGCAGTCGTTCTTGAAGTACCAAAAGATAAAGCGAATGGTGACTTCGCAACGAACATGGCGATGCAATTAGCGCGTGTTGCTAAAAAAGCCCCTCGCATGATCGCAGACGATCTTGTAGCAAATTTTGATAAAAGTAAAGCATCTATCGCAAAAGTTGAGATCGCAGGTCCTGGTTTCATCAACTTTTACATGGATAACTCATATTTAACAGAGCTTGTACCAACTGTTCTAAAAGCGGGCAAGGATTACGGACGTACGGAGCATGGCGGCGGTAAAAAAGTACAAGTCGAGTTCGTATCTGCGAACCCTACAGGAACGCTTCACTTAGGACATGCACGTGGTGCGGCTGTTGGTGATACGATCTGTAATATTCTAGACTATGCAGGCTATAACGTTTCTCGTGAGTTCTACATCAACGATGCAGGGAATCAGATCAACAACTTAGCTACGTCAATCGAAGCTCGTTACTTCCAAGCGCTAGGCAAGGATAAAGAGATGCCAGAAGATGGTTACCACGGAGCGGATATTATCGAATTTGGTAAAGATCTAGCCGAAGAGTATGGCGATTCTTGGTTAGAAAAAGAAGAGAGCGAGCGTGTGAGCTTTTTCCGTGAATACGGTCTTACACGAGAGCTTGAAAAACTAAAAGCTGATCTCGCTGAATTCCGTGTAGATTTTGATGTGTGGTTCTCAGAAACTTCGCTCTATCAAAACGGAAAAATTGATGCAGCACTAGAGAAGTTAAAAGCTAAAGGTGTTGTTTATGAAGAAGAAGGCGCGACTTGGTTCCGTACGACAGATTATGATGATGACAAGAACCGTGTACTTATCAAGAACGACGGATCTTACACATATTTAACGCCAGATATCGCGTACCATAACGATAAGTTTGAGCGTGGATTTGAAAAGTTGATCAACATTTGGGGAGCAGACCACCACGGTTACATTCCTCGTATGAAAGCAGCAATACAAGCGTTAGGCTATGAAAAAGATCAACTTGAAGTGATGATCATCCAGCTTGTTTCTCTGTTCCAAAACGGCGAAAAAGTCCGTATGAGTAAGCGTACGGGTAAAGCTGTAACGCTACGTGAACTGATGGAAGAAGTGGGCATCGACGCGACTCGTTATTTCTTTGCGATGCGTTCTAACGATACTCATCTTGATTTTGACATGGACTTAGCGGTTTCGAAATCGAACGAAAACCCTGTATTCTACGTACAATACGCACATGCTCGCGTATGCAGCATGCTTCGCCAAGGGGAAGAGATGGGTCTTTCTTATGATGGAGAACTGGATCTTTCTCAGATCGATTCTGAAAAAGAATTCGAGCTGTTGAAGAAAATCGGAGAATTCCCTGCAGTTATTAATGAAGCGGCTGAAAAACTTTTAACGCACCGTGTAACGAACTATGTGTTTGAGCTCGCATCTGCTCTTCATAGCTTCTATAACGCAGAGCGTGTACTCGACCCAGAAAACAAAACAAAATCACAAGCGCGCTACGCATTGATGAAAGCTACTCAAGTAACGATTGAAAATGCATTGAACATCATCGGTGTAGAAGCACCAGAGCGTATGTAATATATAGGAAAAACCTGTCTTTGGACAGGTTTTTTCGTGTTTTGGAGAGTGGTTTTCTTTGATTTGGGGGCCAATATAGGGATTTGTGAGCGATTCCAGGGATTTATGAGCGATTCTAGGGATTTGTGAGCGATTCCAGGGGTTTATGAGCGATTCTAGGGATTTATGAGCGATTCCAAAGCTATGCTCAATTACCAACGAATCACGAACGCATCCAAATCAAAAAAGGAATTCCAAAGCTTTTCTTGAATTCTATTGAAGCACATGATTGCTTAGGAGGTTCCCAAAATGACATCATCCAACAAAAGCCCTTTTGTTATCGGAAAAATTGAAGGGTACTCGAAAGAATTTTCAAACTTAATATCCATGATGGACTACACGAGAGAAACGACGATCTGGGACGTTCAAGATCTATCCGTTGAAGAGCTAGATTATCGAATAAACGGAATAGGGAATTCAATCGGCATGCTGCTCGCTCATCTTGTGGCTGTAGAAAAGATTTATCAATTTATCACATTTGAGGGAAAAGATCTGCCAGAGGAGGAGATCGAGCGTTATGCAGAAACACTCCAGCCTGCACTCGATCTAGGTGAAGCTGCGACAATCATCCATGGCAATACAGCAGAATTTTATCTAGAAGACTTAAGAAAGACTCGTGAAATTACCTTGCAGCATTTTCAAAAGCTTGAAGATTCATGGCTCTATGAAACAACACCGTGGTGGGGGAATGAGCTCGGTAACAATTACTTTAAATGGTTTCATGTTTTTGAAGATGAACTGAGTCATCGCGGTCAGATTCGTATTATAAAAAAGCAGTACGAGCTCGCTACAACGAAATCTTCTACGCAATCGTAATCTCAACGAAAATTGGGATAATGTAGGGATAACATGCCATATTAATAAGAGATAGGTTTGGAAACTCGTTTGAAAGAGGGGGTACATATATGAAGTTGATCGTATTATCACTAATAACAGGCGCCCTCGTAGGCTTTGTGTTTGCCCTGTTAAAACTACCGATTCCGGCACCACCCGCATTACCTGGAATCATGGGCATCATCGGCATCTATTTAGGCTATCAAGCTTACATCTGGATGGCAGGTACTTTTCTTAAGTGAGGAGAACATGGCATTAGCCGGACTGACCTCTGAGTTGCAAATCTATTATGAAAAGCTGGGAACCGGTGCGCCAATCGTTTTTTTACACCCGCCAGGTATGAGTCATCTCGTGTTCAAGTATCAAAGAGAACTAGCGACCGATTATCAGACGATCTTTCTCGATTGTCGGGGACACGGTCGTTCATCAAGTAAGGACAAAGAAACGTTTACGATTTGGGACTTAGCAGATGATGTTGCGTCTCTGTTGGACCACTTATTATTAGAAGAGGCGTACATTTGTGGGTATTCGGCAGGTGGATCGGTTGCACAAGCGTTTGTTCAAAAATATCCGCATCGCACAAAGGGTCTTATTTTGAGTGGAGGCTTTTCTCAAGTTTCTACATTCGCACTGAAAAAGCAGTTTCAAACTGGAATAAGGCTGGCAAAAAATGCACCAGCCCTACTCAATCGAATTCTTGTCACCACACATTCGAACTCTACAGAAGATCGAAAAGAAATGTTAACTTACCATAAACAGACAGACCTTAAAATGTGTCAAAGGTTCTACCAAGAAAGTCTTTCCTTCCAATGTACGGATCAGCTAAAAGAGTGGCGCTTTCCGTTGTTGTTCATTTACGGGGAACAAGCGGAATATATGCATCCTTACAGAAGAATCTACGCAAGGAATGTTCACCCGAAAGCAAAGTTCGTTCTCTTAAACAAAGCGCTGCATCAGCTTCCGATCAAACATTATGCAAGCTTTAATGCAGAGATTAAAAAATTTATTCCTTGCCTTACATAAGGATGGTTCCACCGCTCATCCTCTTGAAGCCGCGCACTTTCTCCAGTTCATCCACGAGCTGAAGAACAGCGCGGTCTTTTTGTTTGGCTTCGATCATAACGTCCAGCTCATCTGTATAGTTAGACATCAATTTAAAGAACGGCAGGACATAGTCCTTACTAACGAAATCATGGTGGCTTCTGTATGCTTTTTCGTCTTTTGGTGAGGAAAGATGAACTTTCGGCGGTCGACCTGTATTCTCCCACGTTTTCACGAACCTAGGCAATAGTTCCTCTAGAGAACCATCGTCATCCGGATTCGCCATGTAATGATGGTAATCAAACATAAGTGGAATGCCTTCATTTTCACAGACTTCTAATGTCTCTTGGGTTGTGAACGTTTTATCGTCGTTCTCAAGCGTCATCCTTGCTTTAACGTCAGAAGGGAGAAGTTTAATATTTTCATAAAAACGTTCTAAAGCAGACGGTTTATCACCATAAGCTCCACCGATATGAATATTGATATAGCTTCGGTCCTCGATGCCCATCCCTTTAAGCAGATCATAATGATATTGCATATCTTTTACCGCGTTTAACGTCACCTCTTCACGAGGGCTTGTAAACAGGGTGAACTGATTAGGATGCATGCTCGTTCTGATGTTGTATTTTTTTACGAGCTTCTCGATCTCTTTACATTCTTTCTTCGTCTCCTTCAAAAAATCCCAAGCTGCTTCAGGATGAGTAGCTAAAGGGACGATGGAGGATGACATGCGATGAAGAGGAAGCTCGTGCGCGATACAATAATGAAGAACGCGCAGTGTGCGCTGTAGATTGTTTTTCGTGATCGCAAGCAGCTGTGCAGTGCGTTCTTTTTCATCACGTTTTTGATAAGTAGCAAAAGTCATTGTTTTTGCAGGTGAGGCCTCATATAAATTGAGAGCCGTAGATACAAATCCGAAAGATGTTAACATGTTTGGCCCCCTGTTGTTTTGTATGTTTTTGGTATAAGTGCTGGTGAAGGATGTTGATTTCCGCTCCAGGTGCTTCGCTTTCCGCGGGGTGTGCGGTGAGCATCCTCGTCGCTTTGCGACCTTAGGAGTCTCACCTGTCCCACTGATCCCGCAGGAGTCTCACACCTTACGCTCCAATCAACTAATCAGAGATGTCGAATCAAAAAGTTCACAAAAAGGGAGCTGATCCCCATTAAATTTATAAAAAAGGCGATAGCACAAAACCCACCACTTCTTTTAAGCGAACTTTCACGGAACGGCGCGTCTTTTTTAAACGGGCTAGCGTCAACTTCTCAGAGCGTTCAAGATCTGAATCGAGCACCTGCTTCACCGCTTGGATCTCCGATTTATCTGTAAAGATGCAATTTAACTCGTCGTTATAAAAAAAACTGCGAAGATCGAAGTTTGCGGTACCAATATCACAGATTGAATCATCAAACATAACGATTTTGGAGTGATAGAACCCTTCATGAAACTGATAGATCTCAGCACCTGCTTTTAAGAGCGGTTTGACATAACGATAAGAAGCTTCTTGGACAAAAGGGTGATCTGGGTTCATGGGAACGAGTATCTTCACATTGACACCACGATCGAGTGCTGACAAAAGCTCTCTGTTCATCTTTTTACCCGGAATAAAGTATGGTGAACCTATAAAAATGCTTTTTTTCGCTTGTTTTATTTTTTCATAAAAATAGTGATACCCAGCCTGTCCTTTTGAAGGAAGGAGCAACAGGTCTTTTTCTTCTACTTCCTGAGTAATATATGAAACACTTTGCGTCATCTTTTCGTTTGTTGAACCGTTCCAATCATCACAAAATAGACGCTGCAATTCGCTTACAACGTTACCTCTTAATTTTAAATGATAGTCGCGCCAATCTCCAAATCGTGTGACTCTGCCAATATATTCATTTCCTACGTTATAGCCGCCTAGGTAACCAATCTCTGAGTCGATGATCGTGATCTTACGATGATTTCGATGATTGATCCGGTATAACAGATACGGAAACTGTGGCTTGTTGCTGTATTCAAAATGAACGCCAGCATTTTTAAGACTGTTAACCGTCTTTTTTTTCAGCCCGTAACTCCCCATGTAATCAAGAAGTAGTCTAACTTCTAAGCCTTGATGTGCTTTTGCGATCAACTTCTTACATAGCTCTTGTCCGAGTTCGTCATCTCGTAATATGTAAAACTGTATGTAGATCGATTTGTTCGCTTGATCTATGTCTTGAAACAGTGAATCGAAAAAATGAGAACCTGTCGTTAAAAGATGCATATTGCCTGTCGTAGTTACAGGAGGTTCTTCTTTTGCGATCGTTTGCTTATGTCCTAAATAAAAATCGATCCATACCAAAAATCCAATGACAATAACAAATAAGACGATCCACATTTTCTTCTCCTCCTTCTGTAGCAAACTTTTATATAGTATACCCTCGCCATATAAAACCACTAAAAAAATTTTTTTAACAGATGTTGACTGAATGCTCATTCATTTATTTTTTTATGCTATAATGAAGTCAGAAAATTAATTTCATTTAGAATTATTAAAAGAGAAAGAATTAGGGAATAGGAGCATTGGAAGGGAGAGAGAGCGATGGACGGCTTAATGGTAGCAAACTGGCTTGCATTTCTTTTTGTAACCGCTTACGCACTGTTTTTATTTGCTTATGTCGTAAAAACAAGGTTTGAATTCATCAAGCTCGGCAAAAAAGTAGAGTTTGATCATACGGTTCAAGAACGAATTAAAGCAGTCTTAGTGAATGTATTTGGTCAAAAGAAGCTGTTAAAAGATAAGAAGAGTGGAATTATCCATATCATGTTCTTTTATGGATTCATTCTCGTTCAGTTCGGAGCGATCGATTTTATATGGAAAGGACTCAACTCTGGGTCGCATCTGCCTTTAGGCCCGCTTTATCCGGGATTCACGTTTTTCCAAGAAATCGTAACGACGATGATCATGATTGCAGTCGTTTGGGCTTTTTACAGAAGATATGTTGAAAAGCTTGTTCGATTGAAGCGCGGATTTAAATCTGGTTTGGTTCTTCTTTTTATCGGGGGCCTGATGCTTTCCGTGTTAGTTGGGAACGGAGCAGAGATTATCTGGCATGACCTACCTTACGAGTGGACGGCGCCTATCGCGTCCGTAATTGCAATGGCTCTTGGTTTCCTAGGAAAAACAGGTGCTGCAGTCGTATTCTTTATCTCATGGTGGATTCATTTATTGTTCTTATTAACGTTTTTAGTGTATGTTCCGCAATCAAAGCATGCTCACTTGATCGCAGGTCCACTAAACGTTTGGCTTGGCCGCAAAGATAAAGTAGGAAAGCTTTCTTCGATTAATTTCGAAGACGAGACACAAGAAGTTTTCGGTGTGAATAAGATTGAAGACTTCAATCAAAAGCAGCTTGTAGATCTCTATGCATGTGTAGAGTGTGGCCGTTGTACGAATGTTTGTCCGGCAACAGGTACTGGTAAGATGCTTTCGCCGATGGATATGATCGTTAAACTTCGTGATCATCTAACGGTAAAAGGAGCGGCGGTTACATCTCGCACACCTTGGATGCCAGCGTTCGCTTTTTCGAACACAACAGGCAACCAGATCGCTTTTGAAGCGAGAGGAAAGGGCGCTGAGGAAACTGCTGCGACAACTGATGGATCATCTGCACTTGCTTATGATGTTGAGATGATCGGTGAAGTTATGACAGAAGAAGAGATCTGGGCATGTACGACTTGCCGTAACTGTGAAGATCAGTGTCCAGTCATGAACGAACACGTAGATAAGATTATCGACATGCGCCGTTATCTTGTGCTGACAGAAGGTAAGATGGATGCAGAAGCGCAGCGTGCGATTAAAAATATCGAGAAGCAAGGGAACCCTTGGGGAATCTCGAAAAAGGAACGCGAGAACTGGCGCGAGCTGAAAGAAGATATCCACGTTCCTACTGTAAAAGAAAAAGAAAAAGCGGGTGAGGAATTTGAGTACCTGTTCTGGGTAAGTTCGATGGGTGCTTATGACAACCGTTCACAAAAAATCGCACTTTCTTTAGCGAAGATCATGAACGAAGCAGGAATCACGTTTGCGATCTTAGGAAACAAAGAAAAGAACTCTGGTGATACACCTCGTCGACTTGGAAACGAGTTTTTATTCCAAGAGATGGCGAATGCGAACATCGAGTTGTTCCAAAAGCATAATGTTAAGAAAATCATCACGATCGACCCGCATGCGTATAACACGTTCAAAAACGAATACCCTGAGTTTGGCCTAGAAGCAGAAGTGTATCACCATACCGAGCTTTTAGCAGACTGGATCAAAGAAGGAAGAATCAAGCCGAAGTTCGAGGTGAATGAAACGATCACGTATCACGATTCTTGTTACCTCGGCCGCTATAACGAAGTGTATGAACCACCTCGTGATATTTTAAAAGCAATTCCAGGTGTGAAGGTTGTTGAGATGGATCGCAACCGTCAGAACGGAATGTGCTGTGGAGCGGGTGGTGGAATGATGTGGATGGAAGAAAAAGCAGGGTCTCGTGTGAACGTTGCGCGTACAGAACAAGCTCTTGCTGTAAATCCAACCATGATCGGAAGCGGATGTCCGTATTGCTTAACGATGTTGAGTGACGGAACGAAAGCGAAAGAAGTAGAAGAGCAAGTTCAAACGCTAGATGTTGTTGAAATCCTAGAAAAATCGATGTTTGGCTCACAGAAACAAGAGGCTCTTCAGTAGTTTTTGAGCATGTGATTAAGCTGCCCGCATATGAGTTGGCAGCTTCATGCTTGGAAGTTGGTCGACTGAGCGTTCGCTCGGCTCGTCTTTAAACAAATTTGTAAGCGTTAACATAATTTTCGCAGCTCTACTATACGAATCGGGAGGTTTTTCTTATGACAAAATCAGTAATCGTCAGTGGTGTACGGACACCTGTAGGGAAATTTGGTGGCGGATTAAGTTCTCTTACAGCGTCAGACCTAGGCGGAATCGCGATTAAAGAAGCGCTTCAACGAGCAAGTGTTGCTCCAGAATCGGTGGATGAAGTCATTTTAGGCTGTGTTCTTCAAGGTGGGCAAGGACAGATTCCTTCTCGTCAAGCGGCTGAAAAAGCAGGATTACCTTGGAAGACGAAAACAGAAACGATCAACAAAGTATGTGCGTCAGGCCTTCGTGCGATCACGATGGCAGATCAGATCATTCGCGCGGGTGATGAAGAAGTCATCGTAGCAGGTGGAATGGAATCGATGAGCAACGCACCATACATTTTACCGAAAGCGCGCTGGGGGCTTCGTATGGGAGATAGCTCAGTGAAAGATCTCATGGTCCACGATGGACTAACGTGTACGTTTACAGGTGTTCACATGGGAATCTACGGAAATGACGTAGCGAAAGAGATGGAGATCTCACGTGAACGTCAAGACGAGTGGGCGTACCGCAGTCATAGCCGTGCTATTGAATCGATTGAAAAGGGAATTTTTGCAGAAGAGATCGTACCTGTGGAAGTGCCTCAACGAAAAGGCGAGCCGGTTGTCGTGTCCCAAGATGAATCACCGCGTAAAGATACGTCTATCGAATCTCTTGCAAAATTAAGACCTGTTTTTTCACAAGATGGAACGATTACAGCAGGAAACGCACCTGGCGTGAACGATGGGGCAGCGGCTGTAGTCGTGATGAGCGATGAGCGCGCTGAAAAAGAAGGCAAAGAAGTGATGGCGACGATCCTTGGTCACACGGCACTTGCTGTGGAAGCGAAAGACTTTCCGAAAACGCCAGGTCTCGTCATCAATGAGCTCTTGATAAAAACAGGAAAATCATTAGAAGAAATTGACCTTTTTGAAATAAACGAAGCATTCGCAGCCGTTGCGTTAGCGAGCTCTGAGCTTGCTGGATTAGATCTTGAAAAAGTGAACGTGAATGGTGGAGCAGTCGCGTTGGGTCACCCGATTGGGGCGAGCGGCACGCGCATCGTACTAACGTTGATCCACGAGTTGAAAAGACGTGGCGGCGGACTTGGCATCGCTTCGATCTGTTCAGGCGGCGGGCAAGGTGACGCGATCTTAGTAGAAGTGAAGAAATAAGGAGGAGCAATATTCATGAGCATTCAAAACATTATGGTGATCGGTGCAGGACAGATGGGTTCAGGAATCGCGCAAGTTTGTGCACAAGCGGGCTATTCCGTTGTTCTGCATGACATGCAAGAAGAGTTCGTACAAAAAGGAATCGGAATCATCTCTAAAAACTTAAACCGCTCAGTGGAAAAAGGACGTCTGGATGAAAGTGAGAAAGAATCCATTCTGTCCCGCATCACAGCTTCTGTTTCTCTAGAGAACGCGTCAAACGCAGATCTTGTGATTGAAGCAGTCGTGGAAAATATGGACGTGAAAACACAACTCTTCAAGATGCTCGACCAATACGCGCCAGCTCACACAATCTTAGCGTCAAACACATCTTCCCTTCCAATCACAGAGATCGCGGCTGCAACGGACCGACCTGAAAAAGTTATCGGCATGCACTTCATGAACCCGGTTCCTGTTATGAAACTCGTAGAGATCATCCGTGGACTTCAAACAGCGGATGACGTATACGCGACGATCGAATCGGTATCTAAGAAGCTGCAAAAAGTACCAGTGGAAGTGAACGATTTCCCTGGTTTCATCTCCAACCGTATCCTTATGCCGATGATCAACGAAGCAATCTTCTCGGTGTATGAAGGAGTGGCTACACCTGAGGCGGTCGATGAGATTATGAAACTCGGAATGAACCATCCGATGGGTCCGTTAACACTAGCAGACTTCATCGGGCTCGACACGTGCCTCTACATCATGGAGACACTTCATGAAGGCTTCGGTGATGACAAGTACCGTCCGTGTCCGCTGCTAAGAAAGTACGTAAAAGCAGGCTGGCTCGGCAAGAAGTCAGGCAGAGGATTCTACAACTACGGGGTCTGACCCCACACAAAGACAAAAATTCCATTTTTGTCTTTGTGGAAGAGACAGCAAACAAAAATAGCAACCACAGAGAAAAAGCGAGTAAAGAAAGAACAAATAGAGAGATAACTCACGGAGAGAGACTACTAGTCGGCATTTCAATATAGGAATGGGGAGAGACCATGAACCTCTTATTTACTGAAGAACAAAAAATGATGCAGAAGATGGTACGGGATTTTGCACAGAAAGAGATAGCACCGGCCATTGAGCATATGGAGGAAACAGAAGAGTTTCCGCGTCATCTGATTACGAAGATGGCAGAGCTCGGGCTGATGGGCATACCGATTCCGGATGAGTATGGCGGAGCAGGGATGGATTTTACGTCCTACATCATCGCGATCAATGAGCTTTCTAAAGTGAGCGCGACGATCGGCGTTATTTTATCCGTCCATACGAGTGTTGGAACGAATCCAATCCTTTATTTCGGGAATGAAGAACAAAAGAGAAAATACATTCCTAAGTTAGCAAGTGGAGAGTACCTTGGTGCGTTCGGATTAACAGAGCCGAGTTCAGGTTCTGATGCAGCAAGCTTAAAGACGAGAGCCGTTAAAAAGGGCGATCATTACATCTTGAACGGCTCTAAGATTTTTATCACAAACGCAGGAGAAGCGGACGTGTACATCGTTTTTGCTTCAACAGCACCTGATAAAGGAAGCTACGGGATTTCGGCCTTCATCGTCGATAAAGATACACCAGGTTTTTCAGTAGGAAAGAAAGAGAAAAAAATGGGGTTGAACGGATCAAACACGTGCGAAATCATTTTCGAAGATGCGCGTGTACCTGCTGAAAATCTTCTAGGTAATGAAGGGGAAGGCTTTAAGATCGCGATGAGCAACCTCGATGTGGGCAGGATCGGAATTGCTGCTCAATCACTTGGTATCGCTGAGGCGGCATTAGAATTTGCGACGAACTATGCAAAAGAAAGAAAGCAGTTCGGAAAGCCGATCGGTGCTAATCAAGGTCTAGGATTTAAGCTTGCAGACATGGCGACTGCCGTTGAAGCGGCAAAACTTTTAACCTATCGTGCGGCTGATCTAAAGACAAACAACCAATCATGCGGAAAAGAAGCGTCGATGGCAAAGCTTTTTGCATCAGAAACGGCAATGAAATCAGCGATCGAAGCGGTGCAAGTGTACGGAGGGTACGGCTATACAAAAGAGTATCCGGTAGAAAGACTGTTCCGAGACGCGAAGGTGTGTCAGATCTATGAGGGAACAAGTGAGATTCAACGCATGGTATTAAGCAAACATTTACTAGGATAAGAGGGAGAGATAGAAATGCAATTTATGTTATCTGAAGAACATGAAATGATCCGTAAGATGGTGCGTGATTTTGCCAAAAATGAAGTAGAGCCTACAGCTGCAGAACGTGACGAAGAAGAGCGTTTTGACCGCGCAATTTTTGATCAGATGGGTGAACTTGGCCTTTGCGGAATTCCTTGGCCAGAAGAGTACGGCGGAATTGGCGGCGATTATTTAGGCTATGTGATAGCAGTTGAAGAACTATCACGTGTTTGCGCGTCAGTCGGTGTAACGCTATCTGCTCACACATCTCTTGCAGGATGGCCGATCTTTAAGTTTGGTAACGAAGAGCAAAAGCAAAAGTTCCTACGTCCGATGGCAGAAGGTAAGAAAATCGGAGCATACGGCTTAACAGAACCAGGATCCGGATCAGATGCAGGAAACATGAAAACAACAGCGAAAAAAGACGGCGATGACTATATCATTAACGGCTCAAAGATCTTCATCACGAATGCTGGAGACGCTGAGATCTATGTGGTGTTTGCGCGTACGGATATTGAAGCAGGATCAAGAGGAGTTTCTGCGTTCATCGTAGAAAAAGGAACACCAGGCTTTTCTTTCGGTAAAAAAGAAAAGAAACTCGGCATCCGTTCATCTCCAACATTAGAGATCATTTTTGAAGATTGCCGTGTACCAGCTGAAAACCTTCTAGGTAAAGAAGGAGAAGGCTTTAAGATTGCGATGATGACACTTGATGGCGGACGTAACGGAATCGCAGCTCAAGCGGTTGGAATCGCTCAAGGTGCACTAGATGCTTCCGTAAATTACGCAAAAGACCGCAAGCAGTTCGGTAAGCCGATCGGTGTAAACCAAGGAATCGGTTTTAAGCTTGCAGATATGGCAACAAAAGTGGAAGCGGCTCGCCTTTTAACTTATCAAGCGGCTTGGAGAGAGTCTGAAGGTCTTCCATACGGAAAAGAGTCTGCAATGTCGAAGCTATTTGCTGGAGACATCGCAATGGAAGTAACGACAGACGCGGTTCAAGTGTTCGGCGGATACGGCTACACGAAAGAATATCCAGTAGAACGTTACATGCGTGACGCAAAAATTACGCAGATCTACGAAGGTACACAAGAAATTCAGCGTCTCGTTATTTCTAAGATGCTTTTGAAAGATTAATTTGTGGGTTGTGAGAGGTTGATCTGCGCTCCAGGTTGCTCGCTTTCCGCGGGGCAGGCGGTGAGCCACTTGCCGCTTTGCGCCGTTAAGTGTCTCACCTGACCGCTTGTCCCGCAGGAGTCTCGCACCTTGCGCTCCAATCAACTTTTCAATGTAGCAAAACCCAAGGCATAAATCTTTTAGAGATTAACCTTTACAAATAACAGTTACTGAAATTTTTAGGAGGAAACCATGCATCCATTAGCACAGCGCATCCAGCAAAGAGAGGAACGTGCTCTCGCAAAAGCGATCACGCTTGCCGAGAACAACGGTGAAGACAAACTCGAGCTTTTAAAGAGCATCTACCCGCAGCAAAAAGGTGCTCATTGGATCGGCATCACCGGTTCACCGGGTGCAGGGAAAAGCTCGCTCGTCAATCGTCTCATCTCTTTTTTGCGTCAAAAGCAGATGACGGTTGCCGTTGTTGCCGTTGATCCGACGAGTCCGTTCAGCGGCGGCTCTATTCTTGGAGACCGCGTAAGGATGGCTGACCATTTTACCGACCCGGGTGTGTTTATCCGAAGCATGGGGACGCGCGGCAGTCTCGGCGGCCTTTCACGGTCGACGAAAGAGACGGTAAGGCTGATGGATGCTTATGGTTTTGATGTGATTTTAATAGAGACGGTAGGAGTAGGGCAGTCTGAGCTCGATATTATGAAGCTAGCAGATTCGGTTGCAGTTGTATTGAACCCAGGTAGCGGAGATGTTGTTCAAGTGTTTAAGGCGGGAATCATGGAGATCGCGGATCTGTTCGTTGTGAACAAAGCGGATATGCCAGGGGTTCCGAAGCTTCTCGCTGAGATTGAAGCGATGCTTGATCTTGTGAAACACGACAGCCCGTACCGCCCGCCAGTGGTTCAGACGGTTTCTACTGAAAATAAAGGATTGCAAGAATTATGGGACTCTCTTCTAGCACACCGTGAATATCTAGAGAAGAGCGGTGAAGGCAAGGAAAGAAAGCTTTCTAACCTGAAGCGTGAGGTGATGGAAGTGGTTCAGCATGAAATCTATCAGCAAGTGTTGAAACAAGAACAGAAAAATGGGTTCTCCTGGCTGGCCGACTTAGAATCAGGTACGACAGACCCTTATACAGCTGCAGAAAAGATTTTAATAAAACGATTGCAGCCGGCTGACGGGAAACAGAAATGAGGGAGGCCAATTGGGTAAGAAAGAAGTGCCGTCGCTCGTAAAAGATGAAAAACTGATTCAGAGACGACGGGAAGAGATGGTGAAAGCGGCGGTCTCTCTATTTAAAGAGAATGGGTTCCACCGCACGACAACTCGGGAGATCGCCAAAGCTTCTGGCTTCAGTATCGGCACACTCTACGAGTATATCCGGTCAAAAGAAGATATTCTCTATCTCGTCTGCGACAGCATCTATGATGGGGTAAAGCTGAGGCTGCAGCAGGATATCAAAGGGGAAGATAGCGGGATTCAAGGTGTTGAACGTGCAATCTCTGCTTATTTTAAAGTGATGGACGACATGCAGGATGAGGTGCTCGTCATGTATCAAGAAGCAAAGTCACTTTCTCATGAAGCTCTTCCGTATGTGCTCAAAAAAGAGCTGGAGATGACGGCGATCTTTGAAGAACTGCTTTTTAAAGTGGTAAAGCAAGGTGAACTTCATTTAAGTGAAAAAGAAATACAGGCAGCAGCTCACAATATTTTGATCATTGGACAGATGTGGACGTTCAGACGCTGGGCGCTGCAGAAGATGTATACGTTAGAAGAATACACGGCATTACAGATTCAGCAATTGTTGTACGGCATAAAAGGAGCATAAGAAAGGATGAATGAAATGACTCAGACCGATATTTACAGGCCGAAAAATCCGGTTCGATTTGTAACCGCTTCCAGCCTTTTTGATGGTCATGATGCGTCGATTAACATCATGAGAAGAATCATTCAGTCGAACGGCTGTGAGGTGATCCACCTTGGACACAACCGTTCCGTAGATGAAGTGGTGAGTGCTGCCATTCAAGAGGATGTTCAAGGAATCGCGATCTCTTCTTATCAAGGCGGACATGTTGAGTATTTTAAATATATGATCGATCTATTAAAAGAACGAGGTGCAGGACATATCAAAGTCTTTGGAGGCGGCGGGGGCGTTATAATCCCACCTGAGATCAAGGAGCTGCATGCTTATGGTGTAACACGCATCTTTTCTCCTGAAGATGGAAGATTGCTAGGACTTCAAGGCATGATTAATAAGATGGTAGAAGAGTGTGATTTTCCGACGGTTACCTCTTTAACAGATGAGATCGAAAAAGTAGTAGAAAAAGACGTTCGCTCTGTTTCACGTTTGATCACGTTAGCAGAAAATGTGAAGCAAGCGCCAGAAGAGATCGCAGCAACGGCTGAACAGACGTTAAACGAATTGAAAAGTCTGCAAAAACAAGTGCCGGTTCTTGGAATCACAGGAACAGGAGGAGCGGGAAAAAGTTCATTAACCGATGAGCTCGTTCGACGCTTCTTAAACGAGTGTGAAGACAAGACGATTGCGATCATCTCTATCGATCCGACCAAACAAAAGACAGGGGGAGCGCTTTTAGGTGACAGAATCCGAATGAACGCGATCTATCATCCACGTGTGTACATGCGTTCACTTGCTACACGTGGTTCACGTTCTGAGCTGTCCGATGCGATCAAGGACGCAATCGCAGTAACGAAAGCAGCTGGATTTGATCTGATCGTTGTTGAGACGAGCGGAATCGGCCAAGGGGACGCTGGGATTTCAGAAATCTCTGATGCTTCTCTATACGTGATGACGAGTGAGTTTGGTGCACCATCACAATTAGAAAAAATCGATATGATCGATTACGCAGATATTATTGCGATCAATAAGTTCGAGCGCAAAGGCTCTGAAGATGCGCTTCGTGATGTAAAGAAGCAATATCAGCGTTCTCGCAATTGGTTTGATAGAGATTTAGATGAGATGCCTGTTTACGGAACGATTGCGAGCCAATTTAACGATGCGGGCACGAACATCCTTTTTTATCACTTGATGAAGGTGATCGAAGAAAAGTCAGGCGTGGATTGGGGCATTCAGCCTGCAGCAGAGGCGATGACCGCGAAAAAGAACGTAATCATACCAGGTGAACGTGCTCAGTACTTAAATGAGATCGCACAAACGGTTCGTAAATACCATGAAACGGTGAATGAGCAAGCGAAACTAGCTCGCAAGTCGTTCCAAATTCAAGGAACGCTTGAAACGGTAAAAGAATACGACGCTGCAGGTGAAGAAGTAGAAACGTCGTTAAACAAAGCACTGGAAAAAGTTGAAGAGCAATTGTTGCCAACGACTTCAAAAATGCTCAAAGAATGGCCAGCGTTAAAAGAAATGTATAGCAAAAAAGAGTTTGTAACAAAGATTCGAGACAAAGAGATCGTGACCGAGCTATCGACGAAAAGTCTTTCTGGTCTTGATATTCCAAAAGTGGCTCTTCCGAAGTTTGAAGACTGGGGAGACATTGTAAAGTGGATCATGAAAGAAAACGTTCCAGGCTCGTTCCCATACACAGCGGGAGTGTTTCCTTTTAAACGTAAAGGTGAAGATCCAAAGCGCCAGTTCGCTGGAGAAGGAACGCCTGAACGTACGAACCGCCGATTCCATTATCTATCAAAAGATGACGACGCAAAACGTTTGAGTACAGCGTTTGATTCAGTAACCCTTTACGGAGAAGATCCGGATCACCGTCCGGACATCTACGGAAAAGTCGGAGAGAGCGGTGTGAGCATCTGTACGCTCAACGACATGAAGAAGCTGTATGACGGCTTTGATCTGATCGCACCTTCTACATCAGTTTCAATGACGATTAACGGTCCGGCACCGATCATTCTCGCCATGTTCATGAACACGGCGATCGATCAGCAAGTGAAGATCTTTGTGTATACGAACGGCAGACAACCGAACGAAGCAGAGTACAGCGAGATTAAGGAGAAGACTCTTGCTTCTGTTCGTGGAACCGTTCAAGCAGACATCTTAAAAGAAGATCAAGGTCAGAACACGTGTATCTTCTCTACTGAATTCGCGCTTCGCATGATGGGAGATATTCAGCAATACTTTATCGACCACCAAGTGCGTAATTATTATTCGGTTTCGATCTCTGGCTACCATATCGCAGAAGCTGGTGCGAACCCGATCACTCAGCTCGCGTTTACACTTGCGAACGGCTTTACGTACGTTGAATATTATTTAAGTCGTGGAATGGATATTAACGCATTCGCGCCCAATCTATCGTTCTTCTTCTCAAACGGACTTGATCCAGAATATAGCGTAATCGGCCGTGTTGCTCGCCGAATCTGGGCTACGGTAATGCGTGATAAATACAAAGCGAACGAGCGCAGCCAGAAGCTGAAGTATCATATCCAAACATCTGGACGTTCACTTCACGCACAAGAAATTGATTTTAACGATATCCGTACGACGCTTCAAGCGTTGATGGCACTTTATGATAACTGTAACTCGCTTCACACGAACTCGTATGACGAAGCGATCACAACGCCAACGGAAGAATCCGTTCGCCGCGCGATGGCGATTCAGATGATCATTACAAAAGAGCTTGGTTTGGCTCGTAATGAGAACTCGCTTCAAGGTTCCTTTATTATTGAAGAGTTAACAGATCTTGTAGAAGAGATGGTTCTTCAAGAGTTCGAGCGCATGAACACAAGAGGCGGCGTACTTGGTGCGATGGAAACGCAGTATCAGCGTGGAAAGATTCAAGAAGAATCGATGTATTATGAAATGAAAAAGCATGACGGATCGCTTCCAATCATCGGCGTGAACACGTATCTGAACCCGAATCCACCGTCAGAAGAAGAGTTCAATATGCAGCTCGCACGTGCGACGAAAGATGAAAAAGAGCAGCAAATCCAAAATCTAAACGCGTTCCAAGAGTCAAGCAAAGACCAAGCGGGTGACGCTCTTAAACGTTTAAAAAATGTTGCCTTATCCGGCGGAAACATTTTCGATGAGCTCATGCATACCGTAAAATTTGCAAGTCTCGGTCAGATCACGAGCGCGCTTTATGAAGTAGGCGGAAAGTATAGAAGAAACATGTAGTGTGATGAGGAGAGAGCCGCCGGTTTAAGCGGTTCTCTTTTCTTTGCGAGATTGATTTCCTAAATCTCTGCTCTTTGATCTTGCATTTATGTCTCAATATCAATCAAGAGAGGTTTGTATGATTGCTATAGAACTACTCTCTTGAAATGTAGTTTTTTGAAGGTTATTGTTTTTAATCTTTATTTATACCTCATTTGCAAGTTGATTGGAGCAGAAGGTTGCGAGACTCCTGCGGGACAGGTGGGCAGTTCGAAAAGTGGAAGTGGCTCGTTCGGCCCCGACAAGCAAAAGGTGAATGGGCCAGGAAGGCGCACTTTGCCTTCTTGACCATTTAACTTTTGACCTCGAGGGGCTAGCCACTGCAACTAAACAGGTGAGACACTTAAGGGCGCAAAGCGGCAAGTGGCTCACCGCCTGCCCCGCGGAAAGCGAGAAACCTGGAGCGGAAATCAACTACTTTCTAGAGCATCGAAGCTCTACCTTACACCTTTTACAAAACCTTTTATGGAAAAAAGATAGATTACTACTGGCATATACCCATGGGATTTGTTTATAATGAAGAGTATGATTCTTCTAAAGAATGAGCACAATGTGTTGATATAAATGAGTGTGGAGAAGGAAAGGAAGTGCCGATGTGGCTATGCTGAACACGTACACGAAAGAACAAGTCGTTGAAATGTCAATGGTCGAAATCGCATTTGAAATTTTGCAGAATGCTAAGCAACCTGTACAATTCTATGATTTAGTAAAACAGATTGCTGAAATCAAAGGTTTGTCTAAAACTGCAGTTGAAAATCGAATTGCGTATTTTTACACAGATATGAATATTGACGGCCGATTCGTTTCATTAGGCGATAATAAATGGGGATTAAAAACGTGGTACCCGGTTGAGAGCTCTGAAGAGGAACTTGGTGCAACGAACAAACCAACAAAACGTAAAAAAGCGTCTGAAGATGACTATGACTTTGAAGAGGACTTCGATGATGAAGACTTCGATGAGTTAGAAGTAGAAGATGAGTTCGTTGATGAAGACGACGATCTTGCTGATGACGATGACGATGATGACGATGAAGAAGAAGAATTAGAATTCGATGAAGAAGATGAAGACTTCGACGAAGACGACGAAGATGAAGATGCAGATGAGGAAGAAAATCTGTAAGTCTTTGTGACTCATTAGAACCAGTGCCTTTTGGCGCTGGTTTTTGTTTTTTAGATGCAACTTGTGGATTGCAGGCAAAAACTTTTGGATTCAGGGCGGAAACTCGTGGATTAACGGCAAAAACTTTGGATTCAGAGCCTAATCTCTTGGATTGCAGGCCGAAACTCGCCGATTGCCTAGGCTAAGCGCCATTTCTCAAGCTTGTCCACTAAAAATTGGATTCTCACAGATCATCTTGACATGGGCTCTATACTCGGGTAATATTCTTTTTGGGCTATTCCTGTATCTTTTATTTAAAAGACTAATTTTATATGATATCAAAAGCAAAAGTGCCCCCTAACCATAGGGGAAGTGTCTTTTGCTTTTTATTTTTTTACGGATGAGTCTGTGTACACTTCACGTACACCGCCTCTCCCGATAGTAGAAAAAGCGTTAAACGCACATACTTATTTTAGAAAATTTAGGGGGATTGAAAACATGGCAAAATATATTTTTGTTACAGGCGGTGTTGTTTCTTCTTTAGGAAAAGGAATCACTGCAGCATCATTAGGCCGTTTATTAAAAAACCGCGGAGTGAAAGTGACGACGCAAAAATTCGATCCTTACATCAACGTGGATCCAGGGACGATGAGCCCTTATCAGCATGGTGAAGTTTTCGTAACGGATGACGGTGCGGAAACGGACTTAGACTTAGGTCACTATGAGCGTTTTATCGATATTAACTTAAATAAATACAGCTCAGTAACGACTGGGAAAATCTATTCTACCGTTCTTAGAAAAGAGCGTCGCGGTGAGTATCTTGGCGGAACGGTTCAAGTTATCCCGCATATCACGAACGAGATCAAAGAACGTGTTTTCCGTGCTGGCCGTGAAACAAATGCAGATGTCGTGATCACAGAGATCGGCGGAACAGTTGGGGATATCGAGAGCTTGCCGTTCCTAGAAGCGATCCGTCAGATCAAAAGTGATGTAGGCTCAGAAAACGTAATGTATATCCACTGTACACTGATTCCTTATATCCGTGCAGCAGGTGAGCTGAAAACGAAGCCAACACAACATAGTGTAAAAGAGCTTCGCAGCCTTGGTATTCAGCCGAACATCATCGTGGTTCGTACAGAGATGCCGGTTCCTCAAGAGATGAAAGACAAGATCGGTCTATTCTGCGACATCGATCCTAAAGCGGTTATCGAAGCTAGAGATGCAGATACGCTTTACCAAGTGCCAATCGATCTTCAAGAGCAGAAGATGGATGAGCTTGTTTGTAAACACCTTAAGCTTGAAACACACGAGCCGGAAATGGCGGAGTGGAAAGAACTGATCAACCGCGTAACGAACTTAAAAGGAAAAGCGAAGATCGCGTTAGTCGGAAAATATGTAGCGTTACAAGATGCTTATATTTCTGTTGTTGAAGCGCTTCGTCATGCGGGTTATCAATTTGATACAGATATCGAGATCGATTGGATCAACTCTGAGAACGTGACAGCTGAAAACGTGCACGAACTTCTTCAAGATGCTGATGGTATCTTAGTTCCTGGTGGATTCGGTGACAGAGGGGTAGAAGGTAAGATTCTAGCTACTCAATATGCGCGTGAGAACAAAGTTCCTTTCTTAGGAATTTGTCTTGGTATGCAGCTGGCTTCCGTAGAGTTTGCTCGTAACGTCTTAGGACTTGATGGTGCGCACTCAGCAGAACTTATGCCTGGCACACCGTTCCCGGTTATCGATCTACTTCCTGAACAAAAGGATATTGAGGACCTAGGCGGTACACTACGTCTTGGGCTGTATCCATGTAAGATTAAAGAAGATACAAAAGCGTTCGCAGCTTATAACGATGAAGTTGTTTACGAAAGACATCGTCACCGTTATGAGTTCAACAACGAATACCGTGAACAGATGGAAAAAGCAGGATTCATCTTCTCAGGAACATCTCCTGATGGACGTCTTGTTGAGATCATCGAGTTAGAAGATCACCCGTGGTTTGTTGCGTCACAGTTCCACCCAGAATTCACATCACGACCAACACGCCCGCAAGCACTATTCCGTGACTTTATCGGTGCAGTAACACAATTGAAGAACTAATTATGGCCGGCAGCTTCACTTTCTGAGTGGGAGCTGCCGTTTTTTTGCGTTTTATGTGATGTTTGTCTATTTTTATGTGATGAGCTCTAATTTTTATGTGATGGATGCCGCTTTTTATGTGATTAACTATGCTTTTTATGTGATTGAGTTTTTATGGCGACTAGAAGTACATAATTTTAAAAGCCTGGCATACAGCCAGGCTTCATGTTATTCATCATATTCTTCTAAAATCTCTTCCGTCGTTAAAAATAAGGCGTAATACGCGAATAAAGCGGTCAATCCAGATGGAAAACCGAGTCGTGAGCCATCATCCAGCGGTACTAATCCGCGAACGGCCTTCGTATCGATCACGATATCGGCTAATTCCTCCACATTCACATTCACATTCACATCCATTTCAGCATCTTTTCGTCGTCCGCCGATCAAAATGACGTTGCAATCAACATTTTTACGTAATTCTGAACAAAGTGATACTGCTTCTTCGTCATCTAAAAAGCGCGAAGCCACTACTACACTATCGACGGGGAGCAGATCAGACAACGCTACATCTGAAAAATTAGCCCCGGCGCGAAATTTATTCTCTCCAAACAGTGCTTCACTCACAACGGCTTCCATCTCATCAAAGCCTTTAAAATATACAGTTCCTTCAGAAAGTACGCTTTGTGCCAACAAACGTGAAGCTTCTTCGATCGACTGTTCTTCTTTATCTGAAATGGATTTTAGCAATCCTGCAACTTGTGTTGAAAATATTTTTAACATGAAAAAGAACTCCTTACTTTTTTTCAAATCATCGTGTTTTTGTTTATTAATTTAGTATACTTAATTTAACAATACAAATCATCGGGAACAGCAGGAATTGGTATCCTCTGTCTCGAATGGTATAGGGACAAAATGGTTTTGTAAAGAAACTCTAGATGAGGTGAGCAATAATGAGCGGGAAAATTTTAATTGTAGACGATCAGTATGGCATCAGAATTCTTTTGAACGAAATCTTTCAAAAAGAAGGTTATAAGACGTATCAGGCAGCGAACGGTGTACAAGCTCTTTCAATTGTGGAGAAGGACCGCCCTGATCTTGTCATTTTAGATATGAAGATTCCTGGAATGGATGGCTTAGAGATCCTTCGTCGTGTAAAAAAACATGATGAAACGATTCAAGTGATCATCATGACCGCTTATGGTGAGCTGGACATGATTCATGAGGCTATGAAGCTGGGAGCTATCACTCATTTTGCAAAACCTTTTGATATTGATGAGATTCGCGCAGCGGTTAGGAAAGAACTTCCATTAAACACGCCATCATCATAAAAGATTAAGAAATGCTGGTGTGTCGGCAATGATAGCGGTTACACCCCGAAAACGTTGATGTGTTGCGGTTTTCAGGCGATATTGGTATGCTATACTAGAATGAAATATGAGCATAATGAAATGTTTAGCAAGACGCCATGAAAGGTAAACTAAAGTGGCTTCTTTTTGCTGTGTATGCGCATTTCAGCAAATATACTATACAAAAATGTAGTTGGTCTGCTCGTGCCAATATCTAAGGAGGACATTACTATGCCTTTAGTTTCAATGAAAGAAATGCTTGAAAAAGCAAAAGCGGAAAATTATGCAGTTGGTCAATTCAACTTGAACAACCTTGAGTTCACTCAAGCGATCCTTAAGGCTGCACAAGAAGAGAAATCTCCAGTAATTCTTGGTGTTTCTGAAGGTGCTGCTCGTTATATGGGCGGATTCAAGCTTGTAGTAGCTATGGTTAAAGCTCTTATCGAAGAGTACAAAGTAACTGTACCTGTAGCGATCCACCTTGACCACGGTTCTAGCTACCAAAAGTGTGCTGAAGCGATTCATGCAGGTTTCACATCTGTAATGATCGACGGATCTCACCACCCATTAGAAGAGAATATCGCTCTTACTAAAAAAGTAGTTGAGCTTGCTCACTTCCACGGTGTTTCTGTTGAAGCAGAACTTGGCCGTATCGGTGGACAAGAAGACGATCTAGTTGTTGAAGATGCAGATGCAGCTTACGCGATTCCATCTGAGTGTGATCAACTTGTTCGTGAAACTGGTGTTGACTGCTTCGCGCCTGCACTAGGATCTGTTCACGGACCTTACAAGGGTGAGCCTAACTTAGGATTTGACCGCATGAAAGAAGTAATGGAACTAACTGGTGTACCTCTTGTACTTCATGGTGGTACTGGTATCCCAACAAAAGATATCCAAAAAGCAATTTCTTTAGGAACTGCTAAAATCAACGTAAACACAGAAAACCAAATTGCTTCTCACAAAGCAGTTAAAGAATACATCGGATCTAACCCAGACAAGTATGATCCTCGTAGCTACTTAACTGCAGCTCGTGATGCGATCCAAGCTACTGTAGCTGGAAAAATGCGTGAGTTTGGTTCTTCTAACAAAGCTTAATATAACCTTTCTCATGAAACCGCCTATACATCATAGGCGGTTTCATTTACACTATAAGAGTGCAAAAACACGATCCACGTATAGATAATAAAAGTATGATACGAAGTTTTGTAAGCGTAATCCTTCGTGTATGAAGACGAACATGTTATAAAAGAATATAAAAGATAGACATACTCAAAAAAAACAGGAGTGATCATTTTTGAAATTCTTTATTGATACTGCAAACATTGATGATATTAAAGAAGCCTATGACCTGGGCATTTTATCTGGAGTAACGACGAACCCTTCTTTAGTCGCTAAAGAAAAAGGCGTTGATTTTCATGAAAGACTGAAGGAAATCACGAGCCTAGTATCGGGTTCTGTTAGTGCTGAGGTGATCGGAACTTCTTATGAAGAAATGGTTTCAGAAGGTCGCGAACTAGCGAAGATCGCACCCAACATCACGGTAAAAGTTCCAATGACACTGGACGGATTAAAAGCGGTAAAAACGTTCTCTGATGAAAACATCAAAACAAACGTAACGCTTATTTTTAATGCAAACCAAGCCTTGCTTGCAGCTCGTGCAGGTGCAACGTATGTATCACCATTCTTAGGTCGTTTAGACGATATCGGTCAAGATGGCTTGGAGCTTGTTTCACAAGTGGCACAAATTTTTGCGATTCATGAGATCCCAACAGAGATCATCGCAGCATCGATCCGCCACCCTGTTCACGTAACAGAAGCGGCACTACGAGGCGCGCACATCGCAACAATTCCGCCAAACGTAATCAAAGGACTAGTAAAGCACCCGCTAACAGATCAAGGGATCGAAAAATTCCTAGCTGACTGGGACGCTGCTAACAGAAAGTAATTTATTAGTTCTTTTTCTTTAATAAAAGGTGTTTTTATAACTTCCTGGATAAGTTGATTGTAGTGAAAGGTGCGAGACTCCTGCGGGACAGGTGGGCAGGTGAGACACTTAAGAGTGAAACGTACGAATGTGGCTCACCGCCTGCCCCGCGGAAAGCGAGCACCTGAAACGGAAATCAACTACTTTCAAACGCAACAAAGCAACACTCAAATTTTCATACATGAAAAGAAAATATTGGTAAATAATAGTACTATCTAAAAAGGTAATGCAATCACAACTTTTGTGACTCTTACTGAAAGGAGTTTACCATGGAAAAACTGATGATTGAAGGGGGCTATCCTCTAGAAGGAACGGTCCATATAAGCGGAGCAAAAAACAGTGCGGTGGCTTTGATCCCCGCGACGATATTAGCAGAATCTACCGTTACCATTGAAGGTTTGCCTAACATATCAGACGTTCGTATTCTACGTGATCTGTTAGAGGAAATCGGAGGGGAAGCTTACCTGGATGAGAATCAGACTCTAACGGTTAACCCTGAAAAAATGATTGCGATGCCGCTGCCGAGCGGAAAAGTGAAAAAGCTTCGTGCTTCGTACTATTTGATGGGAGCGATGCTTGGCCGTTTCAAAAAAGCGGTCATTGGATTGCCAGGAGGCTGTAACCTAGGACCTCGTCCGATCGATCAGCACATCAAAGGCTTTGAAGCGTTAGGCGCAAAAGTAACGAACGAGCAAGGAGCGATCTATCTTCGCGCGGACGAGCTCGTTGGTGCAAAAATCTACTTGGACGTTGTTAGTGTTGGTGCGACCATCAATATCATGCTCGCAGCAGTAAGAGCAAAAGGCCAAACGATCATCGAAAACGCGGCTAAAGAACCTGAGATCATTGATGTGGCTACCCTTTTAACAAGCATGGGTGCCAAGATCAAAGGAGCAGGAACGGATGTTATTCGTATCGATGGTGTCGATGAGATGCATGGCTGCCGTCACTCCATCATACCTGACCGTATTGAAGCGGGAACGTACATGATCCTAGCAGCATCTATGGGTCAGCAAGTATTGCTAGATAATGTGATTCCTCTACATTTAGAATCTCTCATTGCTAAATTGAGAGAGATGGGTGTATACATTGAAACAAAAGATGATCAAGTGCTCGTTTATCGTGGAAAAGATCCACTCAAGAGCGTTGACATCAAAACGCTCGTCTATCCAGGGTTTCCGACGGACCTTCAGCAGCCGTTCACTTCACTTTTAACAAGCTCAGAAGGAACGAGCATTGTAACAGATACGATCTACAGTGCGCGTTTTAAACATATCGACGAACTTCGCCGTATGGGAGCGAATGTGAAAGTAGAAGGACGTTCTGCTATAATAAATGGGCCAGCCAAGCTTGAAGGGGCAAAAGTGAAAGCTTCTGACCTTCGAGCAGGAGCAGCTCTTGTTGTAGCGGGTCTTATGGCTGAAGGTGTAACAGAGATCTCTGGTCTTGAGCATATCGATCGCGGCTATGAATCTTTAGTAGACAAGTTAAAAGGACTTGGAGCTAAGGTATGGCGTGAGAGCTTAGGTGCTGAAGAGTTGGAAGAGCTTAAGAATTCATAAGTTAAAACGAGAAATCACCATCACCTGGTGATTTTTCTTCAGGATAATTATGTAAGCGGTTAAAGTATGGGGAGGGAAACACACATGGAAAGAAGTTTATCGATGGAGCTTGTTCGTGTAACAGAGGCGGCAGCTCTTGCATCAGCACGTTGGATGGGAAGAGGAAAGAAAGACGAAGCGGACGACGCAGCAACAACTGCAATGCGTAACGTTTTTGATACGGTTCCGATGAAAGGGACAGTTGTGATCGGTGAAGGCGAGATGGATGAAGCTCCTATGCTTTATATCGGGGAAAAACTTGGGACAGGCTATGGTCCTCGTGTTGATGTTGCAGTAGATCCGTTAGAAGGAACGAACATCGTTGCATCTGGAACGTGGAACGCTTTAGCTGTTTTAGCGATCGCTGATCACGGAAACCTGCTTCATGCACCAGACATGTATATGGACAAGATTGCAGTTGGACGCGAAAGTGTTGGCAAGATTGACATTAACGCACCTGTTATCGATAACTTACGAGCAGTAGCAGAAGCGAAAAACAAGAATATCGAGGACTTGGTAGCAGTAATCCTAGACCGACCACGTCATGAGCAGATCATTCAAGATATTCGTGAAGCTGGTGCGCGTATCAAGCTGATTTCAGATGGCGATGTAGCAGCGGCGATCAATACGGCGTTTGACGATACGGGTGTTGATATTTTATTCGGTTCAGGAGGAGCTCCTGAAGGTGTAATCGCAGCTGTTGCGTTAAAATGCCTTGGCGGAGAACTTCAAGGTAAGCTGCTTCCTCAAAACGACGAAGAATTAGAACGCTGCAAACGCATGGGCATCGACGACGTTAATCGTGTATTGTACATGGACGACCTTGTAAAAGGGGACGACGCGATCTTTGCTGCAACAGGTGTTACAGACGGCGAGCTTTTAAAAGGAGTACGTTTTGACGGATCGACAGGTACAACGCAATCTGTTGTTATGCGTGCAAAGTCAGGAACCGTACGATTTATCGATGGAAGACACAGTTTGAAGAAGAAACCAGATCTTGTGATCAAACCATAAATAACGAGTGAGGCCGGACAACTTCGTCCGGTCTTTCCGTTACATTTATATGAATTAATCTTAGATTCAGTTGCAAAAGCTCGAGATGTATTGTAAATTCTCGTTAGAAGTGATTTACTTCTGAGTTTCTGTTGCTTGATTAAAGACCGAATATGTGGTTAAAATAAGAAGTATGATTCATTTTGTTCGATACATTTTCTTCATACCCACTAATACCCTTAACTTTCAAAGGAACTCCTTCCATTAAAAAAACCAAAACCAAACCAACAAAACAAACAAAAAAATCCCATCATAATTTTTAATAGATGTTTAGTTAGTTATTAATAGAAAAGCGTGGTGTCACTATGGGGATAGATTTAGCAACATTAGAGACAAAGAAATTAAAAGAGCTTTATGAGCTTGCCAAACAATATAATATTCAATATTACGGTAAATTAACAAAGCGTGAATTGATGTTTTCAATTTTGAAAGCACAAGCAGAACTTGATGGTTATTCATTCATGGAAGGTGTTTTGGAGATCATCCCGAACGAAGGATTCGGCTTCTTGCGTCCGATCAACTACTCACCGAGTTCTCAAGATATATACATCTCGGCTTCCCAGATCCGTCGATTCGATTTGAGAAACGGAGATAAAGTATCAGGGAAAGTTCGTCCTCCAAAGGAAAACGAACGCTATTATGGACTTTTACAAGTTAACGCGGTTAATGGTGAGGACCCTGAAACGGCAAAAGAGCGTGTGCATTTCCCTGCACTGACGGCTTTATATCCAGAAAAGAAAATGGTTATGGAGACAACGGGGAACAACATTTCAACGCGGATCATCGACATGATGGCGCCTGTTGGTTTTGGTCAGCGTGGTCTGATCGTCGCTCCTCCAAAAGCGGGTAAGACAAGCTTGCTAAAGGAAATCGCACATAGTGTGACGACGAACAACCCGCAAGTGGAGCTGATCGTCTTGCTTATCGATGAGCGTCCTGAGGAAGTAACAGATATCGAGCGTTCTGTTAAAGGAGACGTTGTAAGCTCAACGTTTGATGAAGTGCCAGAAAACCATATTAAAGTGGCAGAGCTTGTATTAGAGCGTGCCATGAGACTTGTTGAGCACAAAAAGGATGTTGTTATCCTGCTCGATAGCATCACTCGTCTGGCACGTGCATACAACCTTGTTATTCCGCCAAGCGGCCGTACACTATCTGGTGGTATCGACCCTGCTGCGTTCCACCGTCCGAAGCGTTTCTTCGGTGCTGCTCGTAACATCGAAGAAGGTGGGAGCTTAACGATCCTAGCAACGGCTCTAGTCGATACGGGATCTCGTATGGATGATGTCATCTACGAGGAGTTCAAAGGAACAGGAAACATGGAGCTTCACTTAGACCGTAAGCTGGCTGAGCGCCGTATTTTCCCTGCGATCGACATTCGCCGTTCTGGAACGAGAAAAGAAGAGATGCTTATCGCAAAGGATCATCTTGAGGCACTTTGGTCGATCCGTAAAACGATGGATGACTCGTTCGATTTCGTAGACAAGTTCATGAAACGCATGCGTAAAACGGAGAATAATGAAGAGTTTTTCGAGCTTTTTGAAAGTGAAAAAAAGGGTGCGCCAAAGCGAGCTAAACCCGTAACAAACTAACGAAAAAGTATGGTTGCAAATGGGTTTTGTCCCTGTTATACTATTTTTATGTGTTTATAACTCTGTCTCCGCATAGGAAACAGGGCAGAAGGAGTGGAATTAGAATGAAACAAGGAATTCATCCGAATTATAAAAAGGTTATCTTTGTTGACGCTCAAAGCGGATTTAGCTTCCTTTCAGGATCAACTTTGTCTTCAAGCGAGACAATGAAGTGGGAAGACGGTAACGAATATCCAGTAATTAAAGTGGATGTTAGTTCTGACACTCACCCGTTCTACACTGGCCGTCAGAAGTTCTCTGATGTTGGTGGACGTGTTGACCGCTTTAAGAAGAAATACAACCTTAAGTAATTTGTTGCAAGTAAAAGGGCAGGAGTCTTTCTTGCCCTTTTTTCTTTTGTATTTTATAGAAAACAAGAACTCGGTAACTGTTTTGATGGACCGGGTTTTTTATACGCCTTAAAAGGAGTCAAGGACTCCTGTAACGAACGTTTATGTATGGTAAAACATCATACATTTCGTACATACTAAGGAAAAGATTGTTGCGAAAGGGGGAGCAGGCCATGTATGTGATGAATCAAAATGGCTGGATCGAATTGATCTGCGGCAGCATGTTCTCTGGAAAATCAGAAGAACTTATTCGCCGCGTAAGAAGAGCGACGTATGCAAAGCAAAAAGTACAGGTGTTTAAGCCGCTGATCGATAACCGCTACAGCGAGGAATCGGTTGTGTCTCATAACGGAACCGCTGTTATGGCTGAACCAGTCGGACGTTCTGTTGAGATCTTAAAAAACGTATTGCCTGAAACCGAAGTCGTAGCGATCGACGAAGTGCAATTCTTTGATGAAGATATCATCCCAGTTGCTCAAGAATTAGCGGATCAAGGAATGCGCGTTATCGTTGCAGGACTAGATCAGGACTTTAAAGGCGAGCCGTTTGGACCCGTTCCAAAGATGATGGCTCTTGCTGAACATGTGACAAAGCTTCAAGCAATCTGCATGGTTTGCGGATCACCTGCGAGCCGTACACAGCGTTTGATCGATAACAGACCTGCTTCTTACGATGATCCAGTGATCCTAGTGGGAGCATCGGAGTCTTATGAGCCGCGCTGCCGCCATTGTCATGAAGTACCAGGAAAAAAAAGAAACCTCCTATCAAGCGCAGAGGGCTTAGAAGGTCGGTTGAAATAATATAGTGTGATCTGATTAGATATAGTCCGGGAGCTTTGTGCTCTCGGGCTTTTTTTGATGTTGGTGGTGCTTGCGGAAGGCAGCATGCAGTTGGAGTGGAGTCGAAACATGTCGCGGTGTGTCGACTCGTGGATAAATGGCCAAAACTTGTGGATTGAACGAAGGAATTTATGGATTGAAGGCCAAAACTTTTGGATTCAAGCTCCAAACTTGTGGATTCATCGCTACCTTTGACAATCATCCAGCCTAAAAACGTCTACCAACTTAACATAATCACCTCCTAAACAGGAAATCCTAACGATATGGGAGGTGTTTATAGTGAAAAAGGCAATCTATGCGCCGCTTTTAGCACTATTGGTAACAACAGCATGTTCACCTATGCAGTCTTATAAAGAAGAAGGGGCTAAAATTGAGCCTGCCGCTCATGAAGATAAACGGGATATTCGGGATAACCTGTTTGGTCATGGGATTATCAACTACCACCTAACCAAAAACGAACCACGAAACAACTACAGCTATGACACCAATATGAATCCAAATGATTATCGGACGATGAATACCACACGATTTGATCTTTCCGATGATCAAGATATGATTCGTCAGGCTGTTATTGATTCATCTGGGATCAATCCGCAGATGGTCACAGTAAACGGGAATTATGCACACATTCATGTGAATGTGCCGCATGATATGTCCAAGAAAGAACGGGCAGCTACGCATCGTAAAATTATGAACGCTGTAGAACGAGCTGTTCCACGATATAATTTCTCATTAAAAATCGATCATTAATGTGGGAAATAAAACGGGAAATGGGGTCAGACCCCATTTCCCAATTTATTTCCCAAGTCTTCGAGCAGCTTGCTGGATGGGATCCCATGAACCATTATAAGGAGGGGCGTATGCTAAATCCAAATCTGCCAATTCCTCTACATTCATCTCATGATAAAGTGCTGTTGCGAGGACGTCGATCCGTTTATCTACGCCTTCTTCACCGACAATTTGTGCACCTAGTAATTTCTCTGTTTCTTTGTGATACGTTAATTTTATTTCTAACTTCTTTGGATCAGGATAATAACCGGCATGACTTTTCGAAGTAATCTTGATCTCTGCAAAAGGAATGTTCAGTTTTTCTGCTTCTTTATTCGATAATCCAGTTTTTCCTAGTGTTAGGTCCATGAATTGGATGATGGACGTTCCGACGATTCCTTTGAACGGTTTCTTCACACCAACCATGTTTAATCCGGCAATCCGCCCTTGTTTGTTCGCTGTCGTTCCAAGTGGAATATGATCATTCAGTTTTTTTACACGGTGATAGTGAGTCGCACAATCACCAGCGGCATACACACCATCCACACTCGTTTCCATCGCCTCATTTACGACGATGACTCCTTGTTCATTGAGTGCCACGTCCGTTTCTTTTAAAAAGCCTGTGTTGGGTGACACACCGACTGACACGATCACAAGGTCTGTTGGATAATCTTTTTTAGCTGTTTTTACGAATTGAACGTGATCGTCGCCTTTAAAACCGAGAACTTCTTCTTCTAAACAAAGTTCGATCCCATGTTTCTCTGCTTCTTCATGGATGAATGGAGCAAAATCAGGATCAAAGATATTTCCAAGCTGATTGCTGCGCTGGATGATACGTACCTTTTTACCGAGTCTTAGTACGTTTTCAGCCATTTCAAGACCGATGTATCCTCCACCGATGATGGTTACGTGTTGAACATTTTTTAACCCAGCCATGAGATTCTCGGCATCAGGAATCGTCTTAAGCGGATAGATTCCCTGTAGATGCAATCCTGTCCATTGCTTCGGTATGATCGGACTAACCCCTGTCGCAACTAAGAGCTTATCATATGGCACCTCAAACGATTGCCCTGTCTTCGTATGTATACCAGTCACTTTTTTAGAGGTGGTATCTACAGCTGTTACCTCATGAAACGTACGAGCATCCATGCCATATTTTTCCCGGAACGTCTCAATACTGCGAGCGATAAGTTCATCAGTAGAAGGGATGAGCCCGCCTACTACATAAGGAAGTCCACATTGTCCATAAGAATAGATACCGCCTTTTTCAAGAACGGTTATGTTAGCATCTTTTTCATTTCGAACAATCTGCATAGCGGCACTCATACCAGCCGCATCTCCACCAATAATGCAATATTTCATCTGATCAGCTCCTTACGTCTCTCTAACCATATAGTATTCCCATTGTTGCGAAAAAAGTAACGTTTATAAGTATGATGCCACAACTCTCTTCACTTTGACCAACAAGAAGTACAGAGTTAAAACGAACTATGATAGTAGAAAGAGGTGGTGGACTGTGCTAGAGATCAAATCGAACGGAACGGACTGGAACGCACCGGTTCAGCCGATTCATACACTGATAAAAAAGCTTGAACAAAAACCATTGGATCCTGTCTATGAAGGCATGGGCAATTTTATTATTAAATATAAGAATCAAAATCAAACGGACAATCCGCGTTATGTTGGCTGTACGCATTTTCTAGGTCATTTTGCGACCATCCCTTATGTGTTCAATGTGATCACGAACGAAAAAGTGGTGATCGAGGAGCTGACGAAAGCGATTCGAATGAACCAGGAACGCATCGATTACGAGCAGTTGCGTCGCAATATCTTTTCCTATTAATTTCCTTTTGTCCTATGCTATGCTTTTTGTGAGGTGAGGGGAATGATGGGCAATATAGCTTCGTTAAACATTAAGCTGCCAGAAGAAGTTAAGACACAAACTAAAACTTTTTTTACAGCCTACAATAAAAAGCCGCAGCAGCAACCTGTTTTTTTACATAAAACTCATTTTGAAGGTGACGGAGTAGGGGATACGAAGCACCATGGTGGAATAGATAAAGCGGTATGTGTGTACCCGTTTGAGCATTATGAAAAATGGACGACTGAGCTGAATTTAGAAGCGCCGTTGTCTGTCCCAGCATTTGGAGAAAACCTTACTGTTAAAGGTCTTTTAGAGGATGATGTTTGTATTGGTGACGTGTTTTCTGTGGGTGAAGCGATCGTGCAGATCACACAGCCTCGTCAGCCTTGTCAGACGTTAGCTTCTATTCTTTGTCGGCCAGATATGATCAAAAAGGTTGTTGATACGGGGCGAACCGGTTATTACCTTCGAGTTTTAAAAGAAGGATTGGTTGCAGCAGGTGATGAGATGTTGCTGATTGAAAAACACCCTGCACACATTTCTATAACAGAATCGAACAGAATCAAGTATGGGTTTTTGAAAGATACTGAAAAAGTTCAAAGACTGATCGAAGTGAAAGAATTGGCTGAATCGATGAGAGAGTCGCTGCAAAAACGAAAAATGTAAATATCGTCTCAAGTTTCATAAAGGCTCTCTTTTTAAGGAAAGGGCGGCCTTTTTTATTGATTTCGTTCCTTTTTGCTTTTGACTGTAACACCTGTAATAGTCTATAATTATAATGTTATGCATATAAAACAGAGGTGAAAAACCATGTTAGAACGTTTAGAGACGATCGAAGCAAGATATGACAAGTTAAATGAATTACTCAGTGACCCTGAGGTTATAAATGATACGAATAAGCTGCGCGATTATTCAAAAGAGCAATCTTCCCTTCAAGATACAGTAGCGGTTTACCGTGAGTATAAAGAAGCGAAAGAGCAATTAGATGAAGCAAAATTAATGCTCGAAGATAAGCTTGATGCTGAAATGACAGCGATGGTAAAAGAAGAGATCTCAGGGCTAAACCAACAGATCGAAGAATTTACTGCTCAGTTAAAAATTCTATTGCTTCCAAAAGATCCGAACGACGACAAGAACGTTATCGTCGAGGTTCGTGGTGCAGCAGGTGGAGACGAAGCGGCACTTTTCGCTGGTGACCTTTACCGTATGTACACGCGTTATGCAGAGATGCAAGGATGGAAGTCTGAAGTAATCGAAGCTTCTTACACAGAGCTTGGCGGATACAAAGAGATCATCTTTATGATCAATGGTGCTGGTGCTTATTCGAAGCTTAAATATGAAAACGGCGCACACCGTGTTCAGCGTGTCCCTTCAACAGAATCAGGCGGACGTATTCATACGTCTACAGCGACGGTTGCTGTACTGCCAGAGGCTGAAGAAGTAGAGGTTGAGATTCACGAAAAAGACGTTCGCGTTGATACGTTTACATCTTCAGGTCCTGGAGGGCAGTCTGTAAACACGACACAATCAGCGGTTCGTTTAACACACGTTCCTACAGGTACAGTGGTCTCGTGTCAGGATGAAAAATCACAGATCAAGAACAAAGAAAAAGCGATGAAGGTTCTTCGTGCGCGTGTATATGATAAAATTCAGCGCGAAATTCAAAAAGAGTACGATGAGACACGTAAGAGTGCAGTTGGTTCTGGAGACCGTTCAGAGCGTATTCGTACGTACAACTTCCCGCAAAACCGTGTGACCGATCACCGTATCGGTTTAACGATTCAAAAGCTTGATCAAATCCTTCTTGGTAAGATGGATGAGTTCGTTGAAGCACTTATTACAGAAGATCAAACAAGCAAGATGAAAGCTCAGGCGGACGCGTAAAATGAGTACAAAAGTTCATGAAGCCCTCGCGTGGGCTTCTTCTTTTTTAGCCGAAAACGGACGTGAAAGTTTTGCTGCAGAAATTTTGATGAGACATGTTTTAGGGGATGTGAATCGAACAGAGATGCTCATGCGCCTTCATGATGTGATGAGTGAGGAGAAGGAAGCGCAGCTTAAATCTGTGGTCGCTCGCCACGTTGAAGGAGAGCCTGTTCAATATATTATCGGTAAAGAAGAATTTTACGGTCGGACGTTCTCTGTGAACGAAGAAGTATTAATTCCAAGACCAGAAACAGAAGAGTTGGTCGAGCACATCCTAACGCTGATTTCTGAACATTTTCGTGAGGATGAGACTGTTGCTGTTGCAGATATCGGAACAGGCAGCGGAGCCATTTCGATTTCATTAGCATTGGAAAATAATCGACTAAACGTATACACGGTTGATATTGCAGAGGAATCGATTGAAGTAGCGAAAGGAAACGCAGATCGACTTGGTGCAGAGGTTACATTCCTGCACGGAGACCTTTTACAGCCTTTTATCGCTAAAGGGAAAAAACTTGATGTAGTCGTATCGAATCCGCCGTACATTCCTGATCATGAGATCGCCGTCCTTGAAACGATTGTAAAAGACCGTGAACCGATGAGAGCACTAAGCGGTGGGGAAGACGGCTATGTGTTCTATCGACGATTTATGGAAGAATTACCGCTCGTTCTGAAAGAAAAAGCGATCGTAGGCTTTGAAGTCGGAGCAGGGCAGGGCGAGACGGTAGCGAGTATGCTTCGTGTCACGTTCCCTGGTGCGGATGTGTATGTAAAGGAAGACATCAGCGGCAAGGACCGCATGGTGTTCGCCATCCTCGGGAAATAACGTGGGAAATGGGGTCTGACCCCGGGTCAGACCCCAAACAATTTACACACAATTCAAAAGGCCGACTGAGTCCAAGCTTGTATCGCTTACACCCAGTCGGCCTTATCTAACTTCATACCATTCTACGCTTCACCTAGCTCTTATTCTTTCACCATCAACTTAAGTGGTGCTGCAATCTTCTTTTCTACTTTCTTTCCTGCTAGTACGTCGGATGCGGCTTTCACTGCAAGTTCACCGATCAGGTCAGGCTGCTGTGCAACGGTTGCTGCGAGTTTTCCTTCTTTAACAGCATTGATCGCATCATCATTTCCATCAAAACCAACAACAAGAACATCTCGACCAGAGCTGTTGATCGCTTGAAGTGCGCCTAGCGCCATCTCATCGTTATGAGCGAATACGGCTTTAATATCTGGATTTCCTTGTAGAACGTTCTCCATAACGTTTAATCCTTTTGTTCGATCAAAGTCAGCCGTTTGTTTGGCAACAATATCTAACTTTTGATCCGCTACATTGTGGAACCCTTTTCCACGCTCACGTGTTGCAGAAGCTCCAGGTACACCTTCTAATTCAGCTACTTTTGCACCTTCACCAAGCTTTTCTGCGATAAAGTCACCCGCCATCTGGCCGCCTTTTACATTATCTGAGGCAACAAGAGTGGCGACATCTCCTTTATCTGTTGAGCGGTCTAGTGTAACAACCGGAACATCAAGGTTGTTTGCAGATTGAACAGCAGTGGAGATTGCTGCAGAATCGGTTGGATTGATCAACAGAGCGTCAATGCCTTGCTGCAAAAGATCTTCTACATCGTTTACTTGTTTCGCAGAATCATTCTGTGCATCGACAACAATCACTTCCGCACCCTGCTTTTTCGCTTCTTCGATCACGCCGTTTTTCATCGATACGAAGAACGGATTGTTAAGCGTTGAAACGGATAGACCGATTTTAATTTTTTCTCCGTCACCTTTTTTAGCCGGCTTTGCCCATGAAGGGGGCTCTAAAGAACAGGCACCCAATAAGAAAACAGATAAAGACATGATGAGTAATAATGCTTTTTTCATTTAGAAACCCTCCTAAGCTGCTTTTTTACGGTCGATCAATACCGCGATCAAAATCACGATCCCTTTAACGACCATTTGGAAGAATGATGATACACCTAACAAGTTCAAACCGTTGTTTAACGTTCCGATGATCAATGCACCGATCAGTGTTCCGACGATTAGGCCACGTCCACCAGATAAGCTTGTTCCACCTAAAACAACGGCTGCGATCGCATCGAGTTCGTACGATGTGCCAGCAGTCGGTTGAGCAGAGTTCAAACGAGACGTAAGGATGGCCCCAGCTAGTGCTGCTAATAGTCCTGCTAGGGAATAGATCATAACTTTTACTTTTGTTACTTTGATTCCTGAGATGATCGCAGCTTTTTCGTTTCCGCCGATCGCATACGTTTTTCGTCCGAATGGTGTTTTATGAAGGATCACCCAAAACGCTGCAAATGCAAGCATCATCGTGATCGCTGGTACCGGAATACCTAAGAAATAACCTCGTCCAAACAGTTGGAACATATAGCTTTCGCCTAGACCCGTAATCGGATTTCCGTCTGTATACACTAACGTTAATCCACGGAAAATGGTCATCGTTGCGAGTGTAGCGATAAAAGGAGCCATTTTTCCTTTTGTGATCAAAAGGCCGTTGATCGCACCCATTACAGCACCTAGCAAACATCCGATCAAGATTGCTAGCATCGGATCGACGCCGGATACGATCATACCTGCCATCAATGCACTTGATAACGCGAGAATGGCACCAACGGATAAGTCGATTCCGCCCGTTAGAATAACGAATGTCATACCAAAGGCGATCAATGCGTTAATTGCGACTTGGCGCAGCAAGTTTAATAAGTTAAGGGGTTCTAGAAAACTAGGATTAAGGATTGAGACGATCGTTACGAGAATCAGCAGTCCTAATAGAGGTCCAAGTTTTTGCATCAAATTTTCTACATGATTTACTTTAGCCGGTGACGTTTTCATTTTATTGTCCTCCCGTTGCATATGTCATAATTCTTTCTTGCGTGGCTTCAGTCTTCGTGAGCTCACCACTGATCTGTCCTTCGTGAACGACAAGAATGCGATCACTCATGCCAAGAACTTCTGGAAGTTCTGACGAGACCATAATAATCGCTACACCTCGATCGGTGAGTTCGTTCATCAACTGATAGATCTCACGCTTTGCACCAACATCAACACCTCTTGTTGGCTCGTCCAATATCAATACTTTAGGTCCGATTCCAACCCATTTTGCTATTACAACTTTTTGCTGGTTACCTCCGGAAAGGTTCTTGGCGTTTGTTTCGCTCGATTCGGTCTTGATCTGTAAACGTTTGATGAGCATGTCAACAAAGTCAGACTCTGTTTTATAATCGATCACGCCATTTTTAGAAAAACTTCGTAAGTTCGGCAGTGCCATGTTTTCACGTATCGAAAAATCGAGCACCAAGCCTTCGTTCTTTCTATCTTCTGTGATAAAACCGATTCCGCGTTTTACGGCCTCGTAAGGGTTTTTAATAGAAACCTTCTGACCGCTGATCCAGATCTCGCCCGAATCAAGCTGATCGAGACCGAATAATGCGCGCATGATCTCTGTACGACCTGCACCCATAAGTCCTGAAACGCCAACGATCTCACCGGCTCTCACGGAAAAATTAATATTTTCAAAGATTCCATTTCTTGTCGCGTTCTTTACTTCTAAAACGGTCTCACCAACTTGTGGATTTCGCTCTGGAAAGCGATCTGTAAGCTCGCGGCCAACCATCTTTCGTACCACTTCATCAAAGCTAGTCTCTGAGATCGCTTTCGTATCAACCGTTCTACCATCTCTCATCACCGTAATACGGTCACAGATCGCGAAGATCTCTTCCATGCGGTGTGAGATGTAAACGATCGATACACCTTCTGTTCGTAGAGCGTTGATCACGTCAAACAATTTCTCGATCTCACGCTCTGTAAGAGCAGCGGTCGGCTCGTCCATAATGATGATTTTGGCGTTTGTCATAAGCGCCTTCGCGATCTCGATCATCTGCTGTTCACCAACTGAACAGAGTCCTGCATCTTTTTCAAGTGGAATGGTAACGGCTAACTTTTCAAATTGCTTTTTTGCCAACGCTTTCATTTCTTTTGTTTTTAATAGACCGAACGGTGACCGCAGCTCTTTTCCGATAAAAAGGTTATCAAGCACGGTCATGTCAGGCCATACGTTCAATTCTTGGTGGATGAACGCGACCCCGTGCTTCTCGGCTTCTTTTGGGTTATCAAAATATCGTTCTTGTCCATCGATTCGGATGGTTCCTGAATCTCGTTTATGAAGGCCGGTTAAAATGTTCATCAATGTAGATTTTCCTGCGCCGTTTTCACCCATTAAGGCGTGCACTTCGCCTGATTGAAGGTCGAAGTCAACACCTGATAAGACTTGATTGGCACCAAATGCTTTATATATGTCGTTCATTTGAATGTGCAACACGATCACCTCTTTTTAGAAGATTACACCTGCTTGCAGGATACAGTTCGCATACGGAGTGACTTCACCAGTTCGAATGACTACTTTCGCCTGCTTTGTTAATTGTTTAAACGCTTCATGAGAAACGAATTTTTGTTCAGATTCAGAAAACGTCTCGTTCATAAACGTTAAAGTCTTTTCGTTTTTCTCTTTAATCTCACTCGCAAGTATCACTTGTTCCACGACCATATCCTCTGATACAGCAGAAACAACATCCGAGAAGCTCGGTACCCCAAGCGTAAGTGCGAGATCGATCCGCGGAACATCGCTTGGAATCGGAAGGCCAGCATCCGCGATCACGATAAGGTCTGTATGTCCAAGGTCACTTAATACTTTAGAGATATGACTGTTTAAGATGCCGTGTCGTTTCATAGAGATGCCTCCACTTCCGATCGATTCGGCATGCCGCCTTGAGCACCGAACTTTGTAACGGATAGGGAAGCGGCTCGGTTAGCAAACCGCAAACTTTCAGAGATGCTTTTTCCTTCTGCTAAAGCAACGGCTAATGCCGCATTGAATGTATCTCCAGCACCTGTCGTATCTATCGCCTCTACTGTGTAAGAAGGAACGGTGATCTCTTTTTTACCATCAAAATAACGAGCGCCTTCTTTTCCCTCTGTAATAAATACTTTGTTCGGATACTGTTTCAGTGCTGACTCTGTTGACAGTCCATCGAAAAGAACAGCAGCTTCATGTTCGTTCGGTGTAATATAGCTTGCGCAGTCGATCACTTTTTTTGAGAGTGGGCGAGCAGGTGCTGGATTCAATAACAATGGAACATCAAGTTCCTTGCAAAGCTCACTTACATATTCAACCGTTTCTTCCGGAATCTCTTGTTGAATGAGCACTATACTCGCTTGTTTGATAAGTGCTTCTGATTTTTTTACATAATGGGGAGTCACATGATCGTTCGCACCTTTGACAACGACGATGCTGTTATCACCTTCAGCTAAAATGATATGAGCCGTACCACTCTCTGTATCTGTAACCGGTTCCACATTTGTTACATTAACACCGTTTTGTTTAAAATTTTCTAGAATCGCTGTTCCATAATGATCGTCACCCACACATCCGATCATGTAAACTTCTGCACCAAGACGAGCAGCCGCGACTGCTTGGTTCGCTCCTTTTCCTCCGGGTACGGTTTTAAACGAACGTCCCAAAACCGTTTCTCCCGCTCCTGGACGTTGATCAGATGTAACGACGAGGTCCATCGAAGAACTTCCGATGACTACAATTTTAACCATTTGTATCAACCTTTCTTGTTGTGTTTCGATCTATAAATGTAACAGGCAGTTGAACTTGCTGTTGATGAATCTTTTCTTGATTGATAATCTTCATAAGCAGCTGTGCCGCTTCTTTTCCCATCTCATAAGCGGGTTGGCGGATGGTAGAAAGGGAAGGGAATAACAAACTGCTTTGTGGAATATCATCAAACCCTATGATCTGCAGTTCATCCGGAATTGATTTTCCGAGACGAAGAGCTTCATGTAAGACGGCTGTAGCCACAATATCGTTGCTCGCTAGCACACCATCTGTATCAGGATACGTTGCAAAAAGTTCTTTCGCCCATTTCTCTGCATCTTCAAATGCAAAAGAAGTCGTCGACATCACATGAAAATCAATGTTTGATTGACTTAACACTTCTAACGCGCCTTGAAAACGGTCTTGAGCTGGCTGGATGTGCGCGGGACCTTTTAAAATCGTGATCCGCTTGCTGCCTCTTTTTACGATCTCTTCTGCAGCTATTCTTCCGCCTTCTTTTCCATCCGCATAGACCGATGGATAATCACTTGAAGTTCGGTCTAGAAAGACTACGGGAATGGACAGGTTTTTATAGTTGTTCTTTGCTTTATTGTTGGTGGCTGAGATGATGCCGACTACATTGTTCTGAGTAAACGTGTTCAAATAATCGAGCTCTTTTTCCGCATTTTCATCACTGTTTCCAAAAAGAATACGATAACCGCCTTTTTGCATCTCATCTTCCACACCTCTTGCCAGCTGTGGAAAGAAGGGGTTCGTGATGTCTGGCAGCAATAAGCCGACCAGTTTGGATTTCTTTTTATAGAGGGAGCGGGCGACTTCATTTGGGCTGTACTTCAGCGCTTCAACGGCAGCCATTACTTTTTTACGCGTATCTTCATGAACGTATCCATTCGCATTCAAAACGCGAGATACCGTCGCAACCGATACACCTGATTTCTTTGCCACATCACGAATCGTAACCAAATTTCCGCCTCCTCTAAAACAAATATGTAACCGTTTACACATTTAAGTTAACAGAAAAAGAAGCAGCATGCAAGTTGGTAAATATTTCTCTAGTTTGGTTGTGTTTAAAAAGACTTTCTTCAGATCTTACTCTCCCGCATCTTTGAAAAGTTGAGTGAAGTGAAAGGTGCGAGACTCCTGGGGGATCAGCGGGACAGGTGAGACACCTAACAGTGCAGAGCGCTAGGTGGCTCACCGCACGCCCCCCGGAAAGCGAGCATCCTGTAACGGAAATCAACCACTTTCATCACGACAAAGCACTAGCAGAAGTGTTTTTGTCGAATCAGACAGAACGAAAATTACTAGATTACTAGTATGAAAAAATCCCACCGTGTCCAAACTGTGGTTAGATACGACGGGGGAGGAAAAACAATGAAAAAGCGCAATCATTTCTTTATTCTAGTTCTTATCTCTTTAGCGGTGATGTTCTTATTCTTTGAAACACAAACCAAGGTGGCGAACGCAACAATGAACGCCTCTGTTAAAATACCGGAAGAATCAATCAGACTTCGCATTCTAGCAAACAGCAATACGGATGCTGACCAAAAGCTGAAGCGCGAGATCCGTGACGAAGTGAACGCCCAGATCACAACTTGGGTGGATGAGTTATCTACAATTTCAGAAGCACGTGAGATCATTCGTAAACAACTGCCAACGATTGAAAAGATCGTTCAAAGTAAGCTGGATGAAGCAGGGCTTGAGAAGACGTTTTCTGTAGAATTAAACAAAGTAGCTTTCCCTACTAAAATGTATGGCGATTTCATCTATCCGGCAGGACAATATGAAGCAGTACTGATCACACTTGGTGAAGGTGAAGGGAAGAACTGGTGGTGTGTACTTTTCCCGCCATTATGCTTCCTAGATTTTGAAAATGGCGATGCTGTAAAAGAGAACAAAGGTGGCAAAGGTGAGGTAGTGGATACGGCTGCTGATGCAGGTGCGGATGAAGCGGTTCAAGCAGATGAAGCTGAGGAAATCGAGACGAAATTCTTTGTGGTAGAACTATTTGATAGCCTCTTCAGCTTTGTAGGTTCCTTATTCTCGTAAAATGTGCATATTTTCCTCCCTATTTTCATAGATTATAGAAAACAAAGAAGGTGACCTAGTGGTGGTTAGCCTTCTTTTTTAAAATGATTTTTGCGATGAAGGTGAAAAACAGCTGAATGAAGGCTGAAATTATATAGGAATAGGGGAGTTAGTGATGACGATTATTTTAAGGCAGGCTATGCAACACGAAGCAAAAGATCTGTTACAGCTAGTCGGAAAAGCTGGACTTCAGTCTGAAGGGATCAAAGACAGCATCGAAAATTATTTAGTGGTTGTAAACGATCAGGGTGAGACGATCGGTACGGTAGGTTTGGAGAGAATCGGAAACGACGGCTTGCTCCGTTCTTTCGTACTGAAGCAGAAATATTCCTCAGAGACGCTTCTGCTTAAACTCATTGATAAAATTTTGGTATACTCAAAAGATAAAGGAGTCGAAACCCTTTATTTACTTACGAAAGCTGTGCACATGTTTGAGCAACTTTCTTTTAAAACGATTCCTAAAGATAAAGTGCCTCCACACATTGAGAGTGCGGATCATATAAAAAATAACGCAACATCAGGAGCAGAACTTTTAGCTTATGCACTGGATTAACAAGTGTTTGTCAACAAGTTGTCCACAATTTCCGACAAATTGTGTATAACTCTGTGGATATAAAAGTTTTGTAATCGACCTTTTCATATCATGTCGGCCTGAGTAATAGAAAGGATTTATCATATGAAATCATTCCAAACGGAACGCTGGCCTGTGGATAAAACAGAAAAATCTTTAGTAAATCATCCACATATTATTCAAGCTTCCCTGTGGATAAATAAGAACGAAGTAGTCGCTATCCCAACAGAAACGGTCTACGGATTGGCTGGAAATGCGAGAAGCGATGACGCCATCAAACGCATTTTTGAAGCGAAGGGAAGACCGAGTGATAACCCTCTGATCGTTCATATCTCTGATAACTCGCAACTGGAAGGTCTCGTTTCTTCTGTTTCACATACCGCTCAGAAATTGATGGATGCTTTTTGGCCGGGACCTTTAACGATTGTATTACCAAAAGGAGAAAACGTTAGTGAACGAGTAACCGCTGGGTTATCCACAGTTGCTGTAAGGATGCCAGACCACGAGATTGCGCTCGCTGTCATCGCAGCTTCAGATGTTCCACTTGCAGCACCAAGCGCGAACCTTTCTGGAAAACCAAGTCCCACTTCAGCTCAGCATGTATATGAAGATCTGAAGGGTAGGATTCCGGGCATTGTAGATGGCGGTTCAACAGGTGTTGGCGTAGAATCTACGGTCGTTGAATGTACAGATGACCTTGTCACGATTTTAAGACCTGGCGGAATAACGTTAGAGAAGCTTAAAAAAGTAGTGGGTGCAGGACGAGTTGTGGTAGATCCGGGATTGGAGAACGAAACGCATGCTCCTAAATCGCCAGGTATGAAATATACACACTATGCACCTGACGCACCGTTCGTTCTTGTGGATGGAAGCCAGGAGTTTTTGCAGAAACTTGTGGATAAAGAACGCGAAGCAGGAAAACGGATTGGAATTCTGACGACAGAAGAAAGAGCTGGTGTTTATAAAGCGGATTGTGTGATTCCAGCTGGAAATCGTTCCAATCCTGAAACAGTGGCTCAACATCTATACGAAGCGTTACGAGCATTTAACGAAGCTGGTGTAGATCAGATTTTCGGAGAGGTTTTTCCGAAAACAGGCGTTGGAGTCGCGATTATGAACAGACTTGAAAAATCGGCCGGTGGAAATATCATAAAAGAGTAGAATTAAGGCTCTGATTCAATGTTTATTGATTGAATAAGAGCTTTTTTTGTTTTTAATGGAAGCTGAAGTGGCTGTTTGATCTAGTATGCACTGAAAATTTTGTTAGTGGAAATCGTAAAGTTAAATAATTTCACGGTAATTCATTTTATTTTCACGGTAACACAATATATATTCACGGATAGTGCTAATAATTTCACGGATAAAATTATTTAAACGATTTTCGACAAATAGAGGCTACACCAAGTGTCCAAATACAAGAAAAACAAGCCAGCGTCTACTTAAGACGCTGGCTTGTTTTTATCGATCGGAAGCAGGATCGAAAAGGTCGTTCCTTCATCAATCTTGCTATTGATCAAGATTTTACCGTGGTGGTTCTCTACGATTTTGTAACAAATCATGAGGCCGAGGCCGGTACCTTTTTCCTTTGTGGTATAAAACGGTTCACCCAACGTTGGCAAGCGTTCTTCTGAAATTCCACAGCCGTGATCGATAAATGAAGCGATCACATATCCGCCTTCTTTCTTTAAGTGAATATGTACAGAGCCGCCGGTTGGCATCGCTTCGATCGCGTTTTTTAGCATGTTCACAAATACTTGCTTGATCTGATTGTCAACACACCATATTTCGGGCAGATCAGGTTCACTCTCGAAATAGATCTGGACATTCGTTAAAATCGCCTGTGTATCAAGAATCGATATAACGTGTCGCAACAATTGGCGAAGGTCTGTTTGTGTAAAGTTCATCGCTTGCGGTTTGGCGAGTAACATAAACTCTCCGACGATGCTGTTGATTCGATCGATCTCTGAAAGCATAATCTCGTAATAGTCCTCGTGCTCTGATGCTCTAGACTGCAGAAGCTGTAAAAAACCGCGAATCGAGGTGAGCGGGTTGCGGATCTCATGCGCAACACCAGCGGCAAGCTGACCGAGTACAGAGAGCTTGTCAGATTTTCTTAGCATTTCCTCAGTCTTTTTTCGTTCGGTTAGGTCACGTGCTACAACAACGAACGAGTCAGGCTGATCAGAATCGTTTGCGATAGGGGTTGCGTTTGCTTCAAGGGTTACCCAGTGTCCGTGTGCGTGCTTGCATCGAACTTCAAACTTCACAGGCTTTTGCGTTTGAACCATCTCGTTCATCGCCATTCTTACTTTTGCCCGGTCATCTGAATGAAAGAATCCTTGAATCTTTTTTCCATCATAAAGCGAAGGATCAAAGCCCAGTAAGAGACGATTTGAAGGAGATACATATTTGACGTTTCCTTCTAGGTCAACGACACCTACTAGATCAGTCGTGTTCTCTGCAATGATTCGATACTTTTCTTCGCTTTCTTTCAACGCTTTTTCTTTTAGTTTTTTATCCGTAATATCTCTTGAAATCGCAGAAAGTGCGACGACTTCACCGTTTTCGCCATAAATGGGGCTTAAGGAAAGGCTTACATTTAATCGTTTGCCACACTTCGTCAATCGTATAGTCTCTACACCTTTTACATATCCTCCATGCTTGACGATCGTCATCAGTCTTTCGGATTCAGCTTCTTTATCTTCAGGTACTACGGGAAGGATGTGTGAAGTCAGGTTGTTGAGCTCGTCTTGAGACCATCCGTATATAAATTCAAACGCCGGGTTCACTTTTACAGAGTAGTCGGTTAAGTGGACGACCGAAATCGCGTCACTAGAATGATAGATAACAGATTCCAGCAGATCCTTTGTTTCTCGAAGTTCTTTTTCTGATTCTCGTTTTGCGGTTACGTCTTTAGCGATCCCGAAAACACCGAGAACTTTATTGAGCACGATGATCGGGGTAAGGGTGAACATGATCTGACGCGTTCCACCGTTCTTTTGCTGAATTCGCGTTTCATACATTTTGGATTGGCCGTTTAGCGCATCCTTAAACTGATCGATCGCAGCGGCTCTTCGGTCAGGCAACATGAACGGGTTAAAGGTCATGTTCAAAAGCTCCGTCTCACTATAACCGCTCAATGTCGTACACGCTTTATTGACCGTCGTAAACTTGCCTTCGAGGTCCAGTGAAAAAAGAGCATCGATGTTATGATCCATCAAGGATCGAAAACGCTGTTCACTTTCGGCGAGCTGAGTCTCAACAGATACTCTCTCTGTCAGATCGACACAGAATCCATAAACCTCAGAAACGGTACCATCGCTTTTATAAATAGGTCCGATCGCAGCTAGAAAAGGAATGCCGTTCAGCTCAGATTCGTACGTAAGGCTCTCTCCGTTTAGTGCTCTTTCGTACATTTCTTTTTTAAAGTCTGCCATCTCTTTAGGAAAGATGTCTTCTATTCTCTTTTGCAGTACGTTTTCTCGTTTGAGGCCAAACAAGTCAAACAGTTCACCTTCGCTCTCGGTCATAATGAGATCTTCATTATGCTTCATACATCGAAAAGTCATGCTTTTTTGGCGTGAAAGGCCAGTCGGGAATGGTGACGATCGCCACATGTCATTTTCATTTTTCGTAATGGCCGATGCGTTATGGACCATGCTTGTTCCTCTCCTTTACGTACAGATTCACTTCCTTTTATATACGATATAAATCACATTATCCCTTCCTCTAAAGCGGTAAAGAGTTCATTTTTTCATCCGCTCAACAGCTTGTTTGTTTTTTAGTCTTTTTAAAAGTAGACATGCATAGTCTGAAAGTATGATGGTTAAGGGAGTGGGAACTATTTGGCAACCATGGGAGAATGGATGACACTTTTGTTTATGTCTGTTGCCCTAGGTATGGACGCTTTTTCGATCGGCCTAGGGATGGGGATGTTATCACTTCGATTCAAACAAATTATGAAAATAGGAATAACGATAGGGCTTTTTCATATGCTCATGCCGCTCGCTGGAATGTCGATCGGTAAACAGATCTCTGTGCATTTTGGAGGTATCGCAGCCATTATTGGTGGGATTTTGCTCGTTATCCTAGGTGTTACGATGATTCGGTCGTCCTTTTCAAATGATGATGAACCGTTCGTGCGTCCGGTTGGGTTTGGTCTATTCGTCTTTGCGTTGAGTGCTTCGTTAGATAGTTTTTCAGTTGGGTTATCTTTAGGGATCTATGGAGCAAAAACATGGCTCACCATTGTGATGTTCGGAATGATGAGCATGATCTTAACCTGGGCAGGGTTGATGATGGGAAAAAAAGTGCAGAAGTGGCTCGGCTCGTATGGAGAAGCGTTCGGCGGCTGCATCCTGCTTGCATTTGGGGTGAAGATTCTTCTGCCGTTTTAGAAAAACGCAGATGCTGCAAGGAAGAGTTGATTTCCGTTTCAGGTGCTCCCTTTCCGGGGGGCGTGCGGTGAGCCTATTAGCGCTTTGCGCTGTTAATAGTCTCACCTGTCCCGCTGATCCCCCAGGAGTCTCGCACCTTTCTCTCCAATCAACTTGTCAATGAAGTCAGCGGTACTGTAAGACAAAAGTAAGCGTGATGAAGAATGTGAAACTATGTTGCTCATGTGAGTTATTACTATCGTCACTTGTGCATGACTTAAAGGTGAAAAACGAAGCAACTTCCTATATTTTTAATTCACTGATCCGATGATATACTTACTAATAAGAGCGTTAACCTATAGAAAAATAGGGAAAGATAGAATATGAGGTGAATTCACCATGAATGTTTTATTTATTTGTACAGGCAATACGTGTCGCAGCCCGATGGCTGAGGCCATTTTACGCAAAAAAGGAAAAGGTAAGTTCAACGTTAAATCAGCTGGTGTATTTGCTGGAAACGGTGCCGTGATGAGTTCGAACGCGACACAAGCTCTTTCAGAAAGAAGTATTAAAGAAAGTCATCAGTCACAAGGCGTGTCCGATTATTTGATTGAGTGGGCAGATCTTATCTTAACGATGACCGAGAGCCACAAGCATGCGCTCGTCGGACGTTGGCCAGATGCGGTGAATAAGACGTACACATTAAAAGAGTATGTTCTTGACGACGATGAGCAGAAGAAGATTGAAGAGATCTATGAGCTCTACACAGAGATCGAGATGCTGAAGCTTCAATACATGTCAAAGGATTCTGCAGATGAAGAAGTGAGACAGGCGTTTGAAAGGGAAGTTAGGCCGCTCGTTGAAAGAAGGATGAAGCTAGAAAGTGAAGTACCTTCTATAGACATTACAGATCCTTTCGGTGGACCGCTTCATCTTTACCAAGAAACAAGAGATGAGATTGAAGCGCTTATTGAAAAACTAATGAAAAAAGACGATAGCAAGAAGTAGTAAGACAAAATGAGGTAAGGCTGTCCTAAATTGCCTAGGAGTGACATTGAATAGGGAATGGGGACAGCATATAATGAAAAAAAGTATGAGAGAGCAGGTGCACACAACATGAAAGTAGCAATTGGATCAGATCACGCCGGAGTTGAATTAAGAAAAGAAATAATCAGCATGATTGAAGAGCTGGGTATGCAAGTGGAGGATGTCGGCTGTGAATGCGACACATCTGTAGACTATCCAGACTATGCGATTCCTGTAGCAGAAAAAGTAGCCAACGGTGAAGCTGATCGCGGAATTCTAATCTGCGGTACGGGCATTGGAATGAGCATCGCAGCGAACAAAGTCAAAGGAATCCGCTGTGCGCTTGTTCATGATCTATTCAGCGCAAAAGCTACAAGACAGCATAATGACAGCAATGTACTTGCAATGGGTGAACGTGTCATCGGGCCGGGTCTCGCACTCGAAATCGCAAAAGTATGGCTGACGACAGAATATGAAGGCGGACGTCACGGTCGCCGTGTAGATAAAATCTCTCAATATGAAGGCCAATAGCAAAAAAGCTATAAACCTATAAAATGAAGGGAAGACCATCTCATGAGCGATGAGCTCCAACAAATTCAAGACCAAGTCCTGAATGTTTTGCAAGATCTGCAAAAGCATGCACAATTAAGACCTTCACAATTATTAGTAGTAGGCGCAAGCACGAGCGAAGTAATTGGTGAACGAATTGGCACATCAGGCACGATGGATACAGCGGGTGCACTTTACCGTGGTATCTTAGCGTTTCAAGAGGAAACAGGCGTGGCACTAGCCGTGCAATGCTGTGAACACTTGAACCGTGCGCTTGTCATCGAGCGCGAAGAAGCAGAACGACGAGGCTATGAAGAAGTGCGGGTCGTTCCAGCGCGATCAGCTGGAGGTGCGTTGGCAACACATGCTTACCACCATATGAATGAACCCGTGATCGTTGAATATATAAAAGCCGACGCAGGCATCGACATCGGTGACACCTTTATCGGTATGCACTTAAAGCATGTAGCCGTGCCGGTTCGCAGTGAAGTGAAAAAGGTCGGCGCCGCACACGTGACGTTGGCAAAGACACGTCCGAAGTTGATCGGCGGCGAACGCGCGGTGTATCCGAGTAAAGAAGACATACGGTGTTTTTAATCCGTGGAAAGCCCTCCTAGTGAGGGCTTTTTTCTATTGTGGTCGTGCCTTGCAACGATGACGTGTTGTCGTTATGTGTCGAGGACTGTAGACTCGCGGATAAACTACCAAAACTTTTGGATTCAGAGGCAAAACTCGTGGATAAAACACCCAAACTTGTGGATTCCAAGCCAAAACTCGTGGATTCATTCTTATTAGTTGTGTTCAATCTCGTAATGAATCCACTCTGAATTGATGTTTTTTCCGCCCATCTTCTTGTAAAGTGCTTGAGCGGATGTATTATCAATCGCGGTTTGCCAAGACATGTACGCGTAGCCTTCCTTTTTCGTGTATTCCAGCACATGCAAAAACAGTTTTTCTCCTAAACCAGCACCACGGAATTCAGCATCTACAAAAAGATCGTTCAATATGGCGATCTTCTGCAGCCGGGTCGTACTGAACGAAAAGTAGAGGGTTGCGAATCCCGCTAATCGGCCATCCTCTGTCTCAGCAACAAATTGAGTTCCTGCTTCATCTGAAGTAAGCAGATGCTTGATATGATCCTCCAACTTTGATCCCTCAGGAGTTTTTCCTTTATAAAAATCAACAATGTAACGATGCATCAGACACTTCAACTGTTCTAAATCATCTACTATAACAGGGCGAACTCTAAAACTAGTCATCGTTATCCATCTCCTCTAATCTGGTTTCCTTAACAAAAGAACCATTCATTTTACATCTATATTAAGTGATTCTTTCTGGTCTGAATAGTATGATGAATGAGTCAAAGTAGAATCGGGCATTGTTTAGGAAGGGCATACTATGTTTGCTTCCTTTTTTATGTGAAAGGAGAAAGAGATCTTGAGAAATTATGCGATCGGAATAGATATTGGTACAACAAGTACGAAGGTTGTTCTTTTTGATGAAAAAGGAGCGGCTGTCGCACATCATTCAAAAAATTACCCGTTGCTGTCGGAAGAACCAGGAGCTGCAGAGCAGAAGCCGGATGAAATTTATGAAGCAGTGAATGAATCGCTAAGAGAAACAGTGCGAAAAAGTGGAGATCTCGCGGAAAGAATCGGCTTCATTTCTTTTAGCACAGCCATGCATTCATTAATTGCAGTGGATTCTGATGGGACACCCCTTACAAACAGCATCACATGGGCTGATATTCGAAGTGAACCATACGTAGCAGCTTATAAATCAGATTACGGTGATGAAGCAGTTGAACTTTATAAACGGACCGGTGTCCCGCAGCATCCGATGACACCTCTTTTTAAATTGCAGTGGTTAAAAAATGATCGTCCCGATATTTTTCAGAAAGCAGCAAGATTTGTTGGCATAAAAGATTACATACTGTTCCGTTGGTTCGGTGAGTGGAAGACAGATCACGCATCAGCCGCAGCGACAGGCCTTTGGAACATGCATACAAAAACGTGGGATGAAGAAGCGTTGAAACTTGCAGATGTCACTCCAGAAAAACTTCCGACATTGCAACCATCCACGTATTATTGGGAGCAATTATCTGACGTTCTCACGAAGAAATCGGGTCTCGATTCCTCTGTAAAAGTGGTGATTGGTGCAACGGACGGTCCGTTGTCTAACCTTGGTGTCGGCGCGATCTCACCTGGAGATGTTGCGGTAACGATAGGTACGAGCGGTGCGATTCGAACTACCTCAGCTACACCAATACTTGATACAGATGGCCGCACGTTCTGTTATCCGCTCACGGAAAATCATTGGGTATCAGGCGGACCAGTGAACAACGGTGGAATCGCGTTTCAATGGATTCATGATATCTTGCAAAAAGACAGTGACAGTGCGGTCCATGAAAAGCTGTCTAGAGATGCCGAACAGATACAGCCTGGTGCAGAAGGCTTAGTATTCCTGCCTTATCTGACAGGAGAACGAGCACCATTATGGGATGCACAGGCAAAAGCATCGTTTATTGGTCTAACACTTCGCCATAATCATAATCATATGGTGCGGGCTGTGCTTGAAGGGACGATTCTTAACTTATTCAGCGTGTACTCACTAATAAAAGGTCAAGTGGCAGACATGGAAGTGAAGATCTTTGCAACTGGAGGCTTTACGAACTCGCCGCTTTGGAAACAGATAGTAGCAGATATTTTTCAAACGAAAGTGAGTATACCTGAACATACGGAGAGCTCGTGCTTAGGAGCGGTCTTGCTCGGCCGATTCGCGATCGGTGAAACAAAAATGCTAGAAGAAGCGCCTGTTGAGACGAAGCAGTACGAAGAAGTCACGCCTAATCCTGATCACAAGACAATCTACGAAGAGCTGTTTCAACTTTATCAATCTCTATCTGACACGATGCAGACGCAATATAAAGCCCTTCATGATTTTCAAAATAAACATAAAAAAGAGAGCGGAGAATGATTCCGCTCTTTGTTTCTTAGTTGATATATGTCGCGTTGATCAGCGGAAGTCCGGTCTTAGCATCCTTACCTGTCTTAACGTTTCCGAATACTGTGACCTCAGAACCCTTTTCAAAGCCGCTGCCCATCGTAAAGTTCATCACTCTAAATTTTGTTTCTCCAACTTGGAACTCAAAGCTTCCGCCCATTCCTTTTTCATTATCCGTTAGCACTTTTCCAGTCGCTTTAACGATTTTTTCTTCGTACGCTTTTGGGTCTGCTTCAAGTGCTTTTGGATCTAACTGAACGGCTTTTTCTTCCATGTTCTTAATGATCTCAGCTTGTTGACCAGCAAGATCATCCGTTGTGCTTTGATCTTCGTTATCTCGTGTTTCTACTTTTTCCTTTGCTTCAGGCTTTGCTTTTTCTTCGCTACAGCCAGCCAAAGCTAGTACAAAAATAAGGAGACTCGCTCCAAACCACTTCTTCATCATGTTGATAACACCCCTTATAAATAGCTCTTTCTCTCTATTATGTATCATCATACCATGTTCATCCCTATCAAATAAAATGAATTTTCACACTTGTGCATTTCCTCTTACAACTTAAAGCTTTAACGTGTAAGATAGAGGGGTATGTTACAATCATAATTATTTTTCACATAAGGTAAGGGGGAAGCGAAATTGAACCATTTGAAAACAGCTGATCAAGAAGTCTACCAATCCATCATGGATGAATTGCACCGCCAGCGTACGAAAATTGAATTGATTGCTTCTGAAAACTTTGTAAGTCAAGCCGTAATGGAAGCGCAAGGCTCTGTACTTACGAATAAATATGCAGAAGGCTACCCGTCCAAACGCTATTATGGCGGATGTGAACATGTGGATGTTGTTGAAAATTTAGCAAGAGACCGCGCCAAGCAAATCTTTGGTGCTGAGCATGCTAACGTTCAACCTCACTCAGGTGCACAAGCAAACATGGCTGTATACTTTACGATTCTCGAGCAAGGCGACACCGTTCTAGGTATGAACCTTTCTCATGGCGGTCACTTAACACACGGAAGTGCCGTTAACTTTTCTGGCATTCAATATAACTTTGTGGAATATGGCGTAGATGCAGAGAAGAATGTTATCGATTACGAAGATGTTCGTCAAAAAGCACTAGAGCACCGTCCGAAGCTAATTGTAGCTGGAGCGAGCGCGTATCCGCGTGCGATTGATTTTGCAAAGTTCCGCGAGATCGCTGATGAAGTTGAAGCTTACCTTATGGTGGATATGGCCCATATCGCAGGTTTAGTGGCAGCAGGCCTTCACCAAAATCCAGTTCCTTATGCAGATTTTGTAACAACGACTACACATAAAACACTTCGCGGCCCTCGTGGCGGTATGATTCTTTGTAAAGAAGAATTCGCGAAAAAAATTGATAAATCGATCTTCCCAGGCATCCAAGGTGGTCCTTTGATGCATGTTATCGCAGCAAAAGCGGTATCGTTCGGTGAAGTGTTAACAGATGAGTTCAAGAGCTACGCAGAGCAGATCGTGAAGAACGCGAAGCGCTTAGCAGAATCTTTGAAAAAAGAAGGCATTACTATCGTTTCTGATGGTACAGACAATCACTTGATTCTGATCAATGTGAGTGAACTTGCACTAACAGGAAAAGTGGCTGAAAAAGCATTAGATGATATCGGAATCACGGTTAATAAGAACACGATTCCGTTTGATAAAGAAAGCCCGTTCGTAACGAGCGGTATCCGTATCGGAACAGCTGCTGTTACATCACGTGGTTTTGTTGAAGAAGATATGGACGAGATCGCGTCTATCATGGCGTCTGTATTGAAAAACATCGAGGACGAATCGGTGTTGAAGGATGCTGAATCACGCGTTGAGAAGCTAGCAGGAAAATATAAGTTGTACGAATAAGATAGATATGATGAAGACCCTTCTGCCAGCAGAGGGGTTTTCTTTTTTTTACTCATGATTTTGCTTGATTTGCAATAGGATGAAACTATTGTTAGTTATACTCGTAATGTAAAATTAAGGTAAAGGAGTGATAACGTGGAAGACGTAATTATAGTACGCTCACTTATGAAGTCCTACGGAACAAAAAAAGCAGTTAACAATCTTTCTTTCTCTGTTAAAAAGGGTGAAATTTTTGGCATTATCGGACCGAACGGAGCTGGAAAGACGACCACGATCGAGATCATGGAAGGTCTTCGGAAAAAGGATAGCGGTGAAGTGTCTATTTTAGGCATGAATCCGGAAAAAGATCGGAAGGTGTTGAACCACAGGATTGGTGTTCAGTTTCAGGCAACTTCTATTCAAAAGAAGATGAAAGTAAAAGAGGCGCTGAAGTTATTTGCAGCGATCTACAATAAAAGCCATACAGGCGATGAGATGCTGAAGCTGCTCGGTTTAGAGGAGAAGATGGATACATACTTTGATGATCTTTCCGGTGGACAAAAGCAGCGATTAACATTGGCCCTAGCTACTTTACATGAGCCCGAAATCATCTTTTTAGACGAGCCGAGCATGGGACTCGATCCGCATGCGAGGCGTGAGATGTGGAACATTATTCGTTCGTTGAGAGATCGAGGCACAACGATTGTAGTAACCACACATTACATGGAGGAAGCGGAAAAACTGTGTGACAGGGTGGCGATGATTTACAACGGTGAACTGCGTGCTTTAGATGAACCGAGCCGGTTAGTAGAAGATATCTCTTCTCACTTCATCAGTTTCCGAAGTCCCGATTTTCCTGTCACTCTACTTCATCAGATTGCCGGTGTCATAGAGGTGGAACATGATAAAGAGCTAGATGCGTTCAAGCTTTATGCCGAAGATCTTCAATCTTGCTCTTATTTCTTATTTAAAACAGCACATGAAGAAAACTATCATATCTCGGATTACAAATTTGAGAGAGGCACACTCGATGACTTGTTCGTTCACTATCTAAAAGGAGGGGAATCTGCATGACAGCCCTATGGCAACTAACACTGCTTGAGACGAAGATGTTTTTTCGAGATAAGCTGCAGGTGTTTTGGACGTTTCTGTTCCCCGTGCTCATGATTTGGTTGTTCGGTTCGATGTTTGAAAACCAAGCTCCCGAAGGCTTCTCATTTGCGAGTCTTTATATCCCCTCATGGATTGGGGTAAATATCGTAACAACCGCCTTTTTTACATTGGGGACGGTCCTCACAGGATACAGGGAAACTGGAGTTCTTCGCAGATATCAATCAACACCGCTCGCTCCATGGAAGATTCTCTTTGCTCACACGATTCAAGGAACGGTGATTTTTAGTTTTTCAGCAGTTGTTCTTGTGGTGTTCGGAACGCTCATGTTTGACCTTCATGCCCCTGTCTATTTAGGAAGTACGCTAGTCGCTTTGTTGCTAAGCATCCTTGCCTTCTTTCCGTTCGCACTCTTCTTAACATCCCTAGCGAAAAACGTAGGAACAGCAGCAGCGATCAGCTCGCTTTTTCTAAACCTTATGCTGTTTTTATCAGGAGCCACATTCCCGTTAGAGATGATGCCTGACGTTCTGCAATATATTGCAAAGATTTTACCACTTTATTATGTGATCGAGCTGCTGCGTGCAACATGGAACACATCTCCACTTTGGGAAAACTGGACACCTGTTTTGGTGCTAAGCTCTATTGCTCTGGTTTCAATCGTGTTGTCGTCTGTGTTCTTTAAGTGGAGCGGAAAAGCGGAATAATAGAAGGTTAAACTTATGAAAAAGTATTGGACTTATATTAGCCGATACTTTTTTTATTTCGACATAATCCCAAAAAAATTTTAATTAAGAGTGATCCAATATAAAAATCTCTTCGTTAGCTTAATGCAATAAACAAAAAAGGAGAGATTTCAAATGAAAATGAAAAAAGCACTTTTAGCCGTACCGTTAAGTGTTTCTTTATTAATACCTACATTCTCAGTAGCAAATGCACATGGTCATGAAAATCATAGCAAAGGACCAATGTCTGCTGAAGTATCTAACCCGGCAATCGATCTTCGCGCTTCATTGGATACTCTTCTTTCAGAGCATGCATTCTTAGCTGTAGTAGCGATGCAAAAAGGAATTGACGGAAAAGAAGACTTTGAAGCAGCGGCTGGACAGCTGAACCAAAATACTGAGGCACTGTCTAAAGCGGTTGGATCTGTTTATGGTGAAGAAGCTGGAGCGCAGTTCAAAGAAATCTGGAGCAGCCACATCGGCTATTTCGTAGACTATGTAACAGCAACTGCTGAAAATAATGAAGAAGGCAGAAAACAAGCACTCGCTGAATTGGATAAATATCGTGTAACACAAGCTGATTTCTTAGATAAAGCAACAGAAGGAAGATTAAAAGCTGCTGATTTAGAAGAAGGTTTGAAAGTACACGTGGACCAATTGATCTGGGCGTTTGAAAGTTATAGAACTGGTGATTATGACAAAGCGTATGACAACATTTCAGAAGCGATGCACCACATGTTTATGACAGGTAAGGGTCTTTCATGGGCGATCACGGATCAGTTCCCTGACAAGTTTGAAAACAAATCAGTAGATACACCTGCAGCTGATCTTCGTGCTGATTTGAACAGTGTGTTCTCAGCCCATGCAGCATTAGCAGCATTAACAATGCAAAAAGGAATTGATGGCGCTAAAGACTTTGAAGCAGCGGCAGCTGAATTGAACGAAAACACAGATGACATCACAGCAGCTGTAGAATCTGTATATGGTGCTGAGGGTGCAGCGCAATTTAAAGAAATCTGGAGCAGCCACATCGGTTACTTCGTTGACTATGTAACAGCTACAGCAGAAAAGAATGAAGATGGCAAAAAGCAAGCGATCGCTGAACTCGATGAGTACCGTATGGAACAAGCAAAATTCCTAGACACAGCAACAGAAGGACGACTAAAAGCAGCTGACTTAGAAGAAGGATTAAAAGTACACGTTGACCAGTTACTAGCAGCTTTCAACAGTTATACGGGTAAAGATTATCCTGATGCCTACAAAAATATCTCTGAAGCTTATGCTCACATGTTTGGAGTAGGACAATCTCTATCAGGTGCGATCGTTGATCAGTTCCCAGATAAGTTTGCTGGTCAAAAGCCATCTGATATGCCGAAAACAGGTATGGGCGGAATGAGCCAATCAACAAACGATGCTATTCTTTGGAGCTTGTTCGGATTGATCTTAGCTTCTGCAACAACAGCAATGATTCTTCGTAGAAAAGCAACGAACCATTCTTAAGAGTAAAGAGTGGAGGGCAGCAAACATGTCCTCCATCTTTTTTATCTATTTGAGATGGAGAGGAAGGTTTTTATGAAGAAGGTGCTTGGTGGTCTATTGCTCATTGGACTATTAATAACCGGTTGTTCGGCTCCAGAAGATACGAAGAATAATAAAGCTTCTGAATCTAGTGAAACGATTAAAGAAGGTCAAGAACAAGAGAAAGAAGTAAAATCTTCATCAACTGAACTAACACCACCTGAAGGGTTAAAATTAAAAGCAGATACAGAAGGAATTGTTCCAACAACGATTGAAATACCATCATTAAAAATCAATACCGAAATCGAGAAGGTAGGCAGACTAGACAACGGTCAGATGGGTGTTCCAAAAGGAATGGATACCGTAGGCTGGTTCAGCGACGGGGTGAAACCGGGATCTCCAGGAAACGCGGTAATGGCAGGCCATGTAGACAGTAAGTCAGGTCCAGCTGTGTTTTATAAGCTTGAAGACCTTGAAGCTGGTGATGAAGTTATCGTTAAGGATCAAGATGGGAAGACGTTCACCTTTGTAGTAACTGATAAAGAAAAATACAACAGAAAAACAGCACCAGTTGATAAAATATTCGACTATTCATACGGCAGCAAGCTTAACCTAATCACGTGTACGGGTAACTTTAATCGTGATGAAGGGACACATGAAGAGAGATTGGTTATTTATACAGAGTTGAAAGCAGCTGAGTAGATCATTACCCAAAAGCATCCATTCATGTGGGTGTTTTTTGGCGTGCTGAAAACGAAGTGGACAGTAAAAAGCGGAAAGTGGACAGTATTTATGCCGAAGTGGACAGTAAAATACGAAAAGTGGACAGTATTTTTGAAGAAGTCGACAGTAAAACAGGAAAAGCGGACAGTAAAGTTTATTTGAGTACTATAAGGCAGGATGCTTAGCGAAAGTTTTCAGGATTTCACCTCTAAATTCAGGGAATAGTAGTAGAGGAGTTTATATGTAAAATTTGGAGGCAGAAAACTATCGTTTCTATGCTGATTTCCCTTGAAGTGAAGGTTGTTTTTCTGTACAATGCTAGAGATGCTTTTTGAACGAAAATAAATGTTACATAAGGAGAGGTGCTTAAAACATGAGTGAGGTATATGTCCTTGATCATCCGTTAATTCAGCATAAATTAACATACATCCGTGACGAACGTACGGGTACGAAAGAATTTCGTGAGCTTGTTGATGAAGTAGCGGGGCTTATGGCTTTTGAAATTACACGTGATCTTCCATTGCAAGAGGTAACGGTGAAAACGCCGGTTGCTGAAGCGACTATGAAAACGATCGCTGGGAAAAAACTAGGGCTAGTACCGATCCTTCGTGCAGGGCTTGGAATGGTAGACGGAATCCTTAAACTTATTCCAGCAGCAAAAGTTGGACATGTTGGGCTTTACCGTGATCCTGAAACACTAACACCGATCGAATACTATGTGAAGCTTCCTTCTGATGTAGAAGAGCGTGATTTTATCGTGATTGACCCGATGCTTGCTACAGGTGGATCTGCAGCAGCAGCGATTGAATCAATCAAGAAGCGCGGCGCGAAAAACATTAAGCTTATGTGTTTAGTAGCAGCTCCAGAAGGTATTAAAGTAATTCAAGACGAGCACCCAGACGTTGATATTTTCTTAGCAGCACTTGATGAAAAATTAAATGACCACGGCTACATCGTTCCAGGTCTAGGCGATGCTGGAGACCGTTTATTCGGAACTAAATAAGCAGTAAATAAAAAACTGACTTGATCGCGGGTGTAAACCCTCTTTCGGGGCAGTTTTTTTGTTCGTAAAAGGATTAAATCTTCGTTGTGAGCGAAACGCAAGTAATCCTGAGCGAAAACCAGACTACATTGAGCGAAACGGAGATCAAACTGAGCGAAACTCATGGTCTAGTGCGCGAACGTGTAATAAATAAAAGAACACGTACCGTAAAACCGAAAAAAGAAGGCTGACATCCGTCAGCCTGCACATAACGCTTATTTAATTCATTTCCTCGAACTTCATATCTATAAGCTTGTTGTCATCATGCATTACGCCTACTTTTACAAGGTGCATCTTATCTTGTTGATACAACGTGAAGTCAAAGTAATCCGAGATTGTGCCGTCCGGACTGATGTTCCGTGTATCGTACTGATAATCACTTACTCTGCTGTTCGGATATTTTTTCCTCGTCTCAGCCAGAGCCATCTTGCCCCATTTTGCATAGTCTTTTTGTGTCACAGATGAATTTAAATCTTCTGACGGGGTCTGGTCATTATACTGAACGTTCAATGGCTTGGTACGATCTTTTTCCACATTATTTCTCATATCTGTAGATTCTTCTGTAGGCTTTTTGTCATTGTTCATGCAGCCGCCAGCCACTAAAATTCCAGTCAACGCGAAGAAAATAATTAATTTTTGTTTCATGTCGAACAAGCTCCTTCCATATATTTAATGTAAGTATTTATCAAATAGGGTGATTTATTCAGGAATATGGAAAGTGCAGGCAGAAGTAGTAAACAAAGTGAATAATAAACCATTGAAACAAGCCACAAAATTTCCACAATTTATTTAATAAACCGTCCCGGAAGTCGTTGACATAGAAATGGCACTATTGTATTCTTACAAAGGGAATATGGTAAGGTTTACATTCTTGTGTTTACAAGGGTTTTCAAGAAAATTATTACCAAATTTCCAGAAGGAAGGAGTCCATACGATATGAGCAACGGGAAACGCCCTTATAAAGCGATGGCTTTAATGTCTGGCATTCTTTCTCAGCTTGTTGGATGTATCTTAGTTGGACTTTTTGGAGGGAAATGGCTGGACGAGAAAGTCGGCAATGAATTTCCAATCTTCCTTATCATCGGGTTGTTTCTAGGTCTTGGAACAGGTGTTTACGGGATGATCCGCTTAATATCGAAGTTTTCAGGGGACGGGCAATGATGAATGAGTACAAATCGGTGTTTTTCAAATACATAAAGTACACATTGTATCTTCTCTCTCTTTTTTTCGTCGGTTATGCTGTCACTCCTTACAAAGCTATCTTTTTAGGACTAGCTCTAGGAACTGCTTTTAGCCTCTACAATCTTTGGAGCATGTATTCAAAGATTGACCGCATGGGACAAGCAGTGATTCAGCAGAAAAGAGTGAAAACACTCGGTTCACTTTCAAGGCTCCTCTTTGCAGGGTTAGCGGTGCTCATCGCGATGAAATACCCGGAACATTTTCATTTATTAAGTGTGGTAGTGGGATTGATGTCAGTCTACATTATCATGTTAATAGATTCACTAACTCAAGTTACACGTACTCCAAAGGAAAAGAGGTGAACATAGGTGGAACATGGTGCAGTTACAGCTGATTTTCTAGGTTTGACGTTTAACCTGTCAAACGTACTAATGATCACAGTTTCATCCGTTATTGTTTTCCTTATTGCGGTACTCGCTACTCGAACCCTGTCAATGCGACCAGGAGGAATGCAAAACTTCCTTGAATGGGTAGTCGATTTCGTAAAAGGAATCATCAACAGCACAATGGATTGGCATACGGGCGGACGCTTTTTAGCTTTAGGACTTACATTAATCATGTATATTTTCGTTGCCAACATGCTGGGATTACCTTTTGCAGTAGTAGTCGACCATAATCTATGGTGGAAATCCCCTACTGCAGACCCAACTATTACTTTGACTCTAGCAGTTATGGTAGTGGCGCTATCACACTATTACGGTGTGAGAATGAAAGGGTTCAAGGAATATGGAGCTGAATTCTTCAAGCCGATGAAGTTCTTGTTCCCACTAAAGATTATTGAAGAGTTTGCGAACACATTAACGCTTGGTCTTCGTCTTTACGGTAACATCTTCGCAGGTGAGATGCTTTTAGGTCTATTGGTAGGTTTGACTAAGATGGGTATTTTTGCTGGCGTACTTGGAATCTTCCCATTAATCGTGTGGCAAGGCTTCTCAGTATTCGTTGGTGCAATCCAAGCATTTATCTTCACGATGCTAACAATGGTTTACTTGGCACATAAAGTAAGTCACGATCACTAATCTTCAGGAAATATCAAGCTTCTATAATAAGAAGCCCATTTTCATAAAAACTTTAAGGGAATTCAGAAGGGAGAAATTTTATCATGAATCTTATTGCAGCTGCAATCGCGGTAGGTCTAGCGGCACTTGGTGCTGGTATTGGTAACGGTTTAATCGTAGGACGTACAGTTGAGGGGATCGCTCGTCAACCAGAACTACGTGGTACTCTTCAAACAACAATGTTCATCGGGGTTGCATTAGTTGAGGCACTTCCAATCATCGGTGTGGTTATCGCGTTCATCGCGCTTGGTTCTTAATCCTTAAAACAACCACTGTTTATTACGATTTCTATAATGGCGAAGCAAGTTTCCCTATAGGGACTACCCTTCGCCATTCCTTATGTATGATTGATTGAAGGGAGGAAATGGTGTGCAAAACTTAATTCTAGGTGCTGCTGCAGGTGAAGGCCTGAACACAGGTGATATTCTTTACCAATTAGCTGCATTTTTAATCCTACTAGTATTATTGCGTAAATTCGCATGGGGCCCGTTAATGGGAATCATGAAGGAGCGCCAATCACATATCAACAGCGAAATTGATGCGGCTGAAAAATCCCGTCAAGAAGCTAAGAGCTATCTTGAGTCTCAAGTTGCTGAGTTAAAGAAAGCGAAAGAAGAAGCAAAGTCTATTATCGACAATGCTAAAAAGCAAGGCGAAGCACAAGGTGAAGCAATCATTAAAGCATCTCGTGATGAAGCTGAGCGTGTGAAAGAAGCTGCATTAGCTGAGATCGCTTCTGAAAAAGAAAAAGCAGTTGCTACACTTCGTCAAGAAGTTGCTGCTCTATCCGTTAAGATCGCTTCTAAAGTTATTGCAAAAGAACTTGATGAGAGCTCTCAGGAGAAGCTTATTAACGAATACCTTCAAGAGGTAGGCGAGTCTCGATGAGCAAAGATCAAGCAATCGTAGCAAAACGTTATGCATTAGCACTTTTTGAAGTAGTTGGTGTTACGAAACTTGAAGATACAGTTTCAGAATTGCGTCTTGTGAAGAACGTACTGGAGCTTAACAAAGAGCTTCAAAAAGTTCTATCACATCCAAAAGTATCGAAGGATCAAAAGAAATCTTTGATCAAAGAGAGCGTTGGAGCTGAACTTTCTACCGCTGTAATGAACACGATCTATCTGATGGTAGACCGTAACCGTTACACATACATCACAGAGATGGCAGCGCAGTTCATTGAATTAGCAAATGAAGCACAAGGCATTGCCGACGCAAATGTATATTCTGTACGTCCTTTATCAGACTCAGAGATACAGAAGTTGGAGCAAACGTTTGCTGCCCGAGTCGGCAAAAGAGCGTTGCGCATTAATAATATTGTAGATTCTTCTCTTGTTGGAGGAATTAAGATCCGCATTGGCAACCGTATTTTTGACGGAAGCATCAGCGGAAAGTTGAATCGAATGGAACGTCAATTAGCTTCTAACGGAAGCTGAGAGGATAGGGGTGAAATTCATGAGCATTAAAGCTGAAGAAATCAGTGCTTTAATTAAAAAACAGATTGAAAACTATCAATCTGAGATCGAAGTTAATGATGTGGGTACAGTTATCCAGGTCGGTGACGGTATTGCCCGTGCCCATGGATTAGATAACGTAATGGCTGGTGAGCTAGTTGAATTTTCTAACGGTGTAATGGGTATGGCCCAAAACCTTGAAGAAAACAACGTAGGTATCATCATTCTTGGGCCTTACCAAGAAATTCGTGAAGGTGACGAAGTAAAACGTACAGGACGCATCATGGAAGTTCCTGTAGGTGAAGAGCTTTTAGGTCGTGTAGTTAACCCTCTTGGACAGCCTATCGATGGCAAAGGTCCAATTGCGACTACAAAAACACGTCCTATCGAGCAAAAAGCTCCAGGCGTAATGGCTCGTAAATCTGTACATGAGCCGCTTCAAACAGGTATTAAAGCGATTGACGCACTTGTGCCAATCGGACGCGGACAACGTGAGCTTATCATCGGTGACCGTCAAACAGGTAAAACAGCTGTAGCGATCGATACGATCCTTAACCAAAAAGATCAAGATATGATCTGTATCTATGTAGCGATCGGTCAAAAAGAATCAACAGTTGCGGGCGTAGTAGAAACACTTCGTGCACACGGAGCACTTGATTACACAATCGTTGTATCAGCATCTGCTTCTCAACCTGCACCAATGTTGTTCCTAGCTCCTTATGCTGGGGTATCTATGGCTGAAGAATTCATGTGGGCTGGCAAGCACGTATTGATCATCTATGATGATCTTTCTAAGCAAGCTGCTGCATACCGTGAGCTTTCCTTGCTACTTCGTCGTCCTCCAGGCCGCGAAGCTTACCCAGGGGACGTATTCTACCTTCACTCACGTCTGTTAGAGCGTGCAGCGAAGCTGAATGACGAGCTAGGTGGCGGATCCATCACAGCGCTTCCGTTCATTGAAACGCAAGCATCTGACGTATCTGCTTATATTCCAACAAACGTTATCTCTATCACAGACGGACAGATCTTCTTACAATCTGACTTGTTCTTCTCCGGTGTTCGTCCGGCGATCAACGCAGGTATCTCCGTTTCTCGTGTAGGGGGAGCAGCTCAGATCAAAGCGATGAGCAAAGTATCTGGTACACTTCGTCTAGATCTTGCTTCATACCGTGAACTAGAAGCATTCGCTCAGTTCGGATCTGACCTTGATAAAGCGACTCAAGCAAAACTTAACCGTGGTGCACGTACAGTTGAAGTACTTAAGCAAGGACTTCACAAGCCACTAAAAGTTGAGCACCAAGTTGCAATCCTTTATGCATTGACTCGTGGTTACATCGATGATGTAGCTGTTGAAGATGTAAACCGCTTTGAAGAAGCGCTTTACGCTCACATGGAAGCTAACTCTAAAGACGTTCTTGATGCAATCAAAACGACTGGTAAACTTCCTGAAGGTGACAGCCTAGACGAAGCGATCAAAGCATTCAAAAAGACATTCGCGTAAGATATATAGACTTTAAAAGCAGAGGTGCAGTTGCAGTGATGAGCTGCGCCTTGCAACCAGCTTACTATGTTTAAAATGAGGTTAACCGATTTTTAAACTACCAATAAAGGTGGTGAAAATGAATGGCATTAAAAGATATTAAAGCACGTATAGACTCCACTAAAAAGACCATGCAGATCACAAAAGCGATGGAGATGGTTTCAGCTGCAAAGCTAAACCGCGCTGAGCAAAATGCGAAATCTTTCGGCCCTTACGTGGACAAGATCCAAGAAGTGGTAGGAAGCATCGCATCTGGAAGCAACGCGAAACACTCTATGCTTTTAACACGTCCAGTGAAGAAGACGGGTTACTTCGTCGTTACAGCTGACCGTGGATTAGCAGGAGCTTATAACTCGAATATTTTGCGCCACGTATACCGTACGATTCAAGAGCGTCACAAATCAGCAGATGAGTATGCATTGATCGTGATCGGTAAAGTTGGTGTGAACTTTTTCAAAAGCCGTAAGATGTCGATCTTGGACAGCATCACAGGCGTGGCAGACCAGCCATCCTTTGCTGAGATCAAGGCAATCGCATCAAAGGCAGTCGGTCTTTATGCGGACGGAACATTTGATGAGCTTTACATGTATTACAACCATTTTGTAAGTGCCATTCAGAGCGATCTGACGGAGAAGAAGCTTCTTCCGTTAACAGATATCGCTGCAACAAAATCAAAATCTTCCTATGAGTATGAACCATCAGAGGACGAGATCCTTGAAGTGCTTCTTCCTCAATATGCGGAGAGCTTGATTTATGGTGCTTTACTTGATGCGAAAGCAGCCGAGCATGCTTCTCGTATGACTGCGATGAGAAATGCAACGGATAACGCTAATGAACTGATCGGCCAATTGAACCTCTCGTACAACCGTGAGCGTCAAGCAGCCATCACTCAGGAAATTACGGAAATCGTCGGCGGTGTAGCAGCTCTAGAATAGACTTTTATAAGTGATTCTAGCAGCTATTTTGCAAAGTAAGATAGGAGGGAAACCGATGAATAAAGGCTATATTACTCAAATTCTTGGACCGGTCGTTGACGTTAAGTTCGAAGGCCAGCTTCCAGAATTGCTTAACGCTTTAACTGTTAGCGCTGAGGGTGTTGACTTAACACTAGAAGTAGCACTTCACCTTGGTGATAACATGGTTCGTACAATCGCAATGGATTCAACGGATGGTCTTGTTCGTGGAATGGAAATCGCTGACTCAGGTAAGCCGATCTCTGTACCAGTAGGTGAAGCAACTCTTGGACGTGTATTTAACGTAACAGGTGATCACATTGACCTTGGTGAGGCAGTACCGGCAGATGTTCGCCGTGACCCGATCCACCGTTCAGCACCTTCTTTTGAAGAATTAACAACAAAAACGGAGATCCTTGAAACAGGGATTAAAGTAGTTGACCTTATCGCTCCATACGTAAAAGGTGGAAAAATCGGTCTTTTCGGTGGTGCGGGTGTAGGTAAAACAGTTCTTATCCAGGAGCTTATCAACAACATCGCACAAGAACACGGTGGTATCTCCGTATTCGCAGGTGTTGGTGAGCGTACTCGTGAAGGAAATGACCTTTTCCACGAGATGAGTGACTCTGGTGTTATCAAGAAAACGGCAATGGTATTCGGACAGATGAACGAGCCACCTGGAGCACGTGCACGTATCGCTCTTTCTGGTTTGACAATGGCTGAATTCTTCCGTGACGAGCAAGGACAAGACGTTCTTTTCTTCGTAGATAACATCTTCCGTTTCACGCAAGCAGGTTCTGAAGTATCTGCCCTTCTTGGCCGTATGCCATCAGCGGTAGGTTACCAGCCAACTCTTGCAACTGAGATGGGTCAATTACAAGAGCGTATCACATCTACGAAAAAAGGTTCTGTAACATCTATCCAAGCGATCTATGTACCTGCCGATGACTATACGGATCCGGCTCCAGCTACAGCGTTCGCCCACTTAGATGCAACAACAAACCTTGAGCGTAAACTTACAGCTATGGGTATCTATCCAGCGGTAGATCCACTAGCTTCAACTTCACGTGCACTTTCTCCTGAGATCGTTGGAGAAGAGCATTACGAAGTAGCTCGTAAAGTACAGGCGACTTTACAGCGTTATAAAGAGCTTCAAGATATCATCGCAATCCTTGGTATGGACGAGCTTTCTGAAGACGACAAGCTAGTTGTACACCGTGCGCGTCGTATCCAGTTCTTCTTATCTCAAAACTTCCACGTTGCAGAACAATTTACAGGACAAAAAGGTTCATACGTTCCTGTTAAAGAAACAGTTCGTGGATTCAAAGAAATCCTTGAAGGAAAATACGATGATCTTCCGGAATCAGCGTTCCATCTCGTAGGCTCTATTGAGGATGCTATTGAAAAAGCAAAAACTTTGGCCTAATGCCTGAAAGGGGTAAGATTGGATGAAAACCATTCAAGTCAGCGTAGTAACCCCTGATGGTCCTGTGTTTGAAGGAAATGCGAAAATGGTCAGCGCGAAAGCAAAAAGTGGGGAGCTTGGAATTCTTCCAGGCCATATCCCTCTTGTAGCTCCTTTAACGATCAGCGCCGTGCGTGTTCACGACGTTGATGGGAAAACACAATATGTGGCCGTTAGCGGTGGATTTATTGAAGTGCGACCTGAAAAAGTCACGATTTTAGCCGAAGCTGCTGAGATCGCTGGCGACATCGAAGTAGATCGTGCACGTGCAGCAAAAGAGCGTGCCGAACAGCGTCTTGCAAGCAACAAACAAGACAACCTAGATGCAGCTCGTGCGGAGTTTGCGCTTAAACGCGCAATGAACCGTATCGACATAGCAACAAAACGTTAATATGATTAAGCCCTGTAGCTCTCTTTATAGAGAGTTGCAGGGCTTTTTTTGTGTTTGTAGGGGGTATGTGATGGTATAGGGAGTGCGAGCGATGTCGAGGATTGTAAACTCGTGGATAAAGGGATTGAAGGCTAAAATTCGTGGATAAACAGGGAAAACTTCTGGATAAACAGCTTAAACTTTTGGATTGCACAAATTTTATACCCCATAAGGTATATCGATTGTACAGTTTCGGGAACCGAAACTGTACCTGACCTTTTTCAGAAATCAAAAACCCCTCTGACTTGTCCAAAAATAAAGTCAAAGGGGTTCTATACGAGGACATCACGTTCAGTTTGAGAAGGTTGAACATCGGATGAATCGTTTTTTATTTAGTTTCTTCCAAAAATCGGCGGAGCACATGAAACCCTACGTACCCACAATTGATCGCCATTTTCATCAGTCATCGCGTTCGTTTCTGTTACCTCTTCCATTTGAACCACTTCATCACCAAAAGGATTTTGAAAGTCGCCAACAGGAGAGAGCACAGGTTTTTTTCTCTTTTTAATCATGCTTTTCACCTCCTCAAGCAAAGGAAGTGCTTAAAATATAGCTTCATTTAAAAGCTATACACTATTTAATGCTCGTCCGTCGGTAGTTGTATGTGTTATTATCACTTAATATGTAAAAAAGGCGGTTTACCGGGGTTTTGCAATAAAATGTGAGAACTGGTGAATGATAAGAACGTAAGGGGTGTGCAAGATGAGCTTCCATGGACAAAAAGTTTTGCCGGCAGCGAGAAAGATGAAGGATTTTGAGAAGCTGCTAAACAGCAAATACACATATATCGTATGTTTGGATACGCATATCAGTCAGTTGAAATTCATGATCGCTATGGCGAACGAAAGAAAGAAGAAAGTTTTGGTTCATCTGGACCTTATTAACGGCTTGAAAGCAAACGAATATGCGGTGGATTTTTTAGCACAAGAAATGAAACCAGCAGGAATCATTTCAACGCGATCTAACTGCATTATTCGTGCAAAAAAGAAGAACATGATTGCTGTTCAGCGTTTGTTTTTATTAGATTCATTAGCACTTGAAACGAGTTATAAAGTGATCGAACGTGCTCAGCCAGACTATTTAGAGGTTTTGCCAGGCATCATGCCGGAAATAATAAGAGAAGTGAGTGAGCAAGCGGGTATACCTGTAATTGCTGGTGGATTAATTCGTACAAAAGTGAACGTAATGGAAGCACTTGAAGCAGGTGCAGAGGCTGTGACGACTTCAAACCCGGAATTGTGGATCTAATGTTCTTGTGAAATAACGTTTGACAACGTTTTCATCCTTGTTATAATAGAGACAAGTTCATAAACGTGACGGAGAACATGGAGATCCACAAGGGTTACTTATAGCAAAACTATAGGTATCTTTTGCTGGGTCTTTTTTTGATGAAATCCGGACACATCATTGCACTTATATTTGATAGCGATTGCACAAAAGGAGGAAAATACATGTCAACATTTATGGCAGAACTGATAGGAACAATGATTCTAATCATATTTGGCGGGGGCGTTGTTGCAAACGTTTCCTTGAATAAATCAAAAGCCCAAGGTGGGGGATGGATCGTTGTCGCACTTGCTTGGGGGTTAGCTGTTGCAATGGCGGTATATGCAGTCGGAAGCTTTAGCGGTGCACACCTTAATCCGGCAGTAACACTAGGTCTTGCTTCAATCGGTGAATTTGCTTGGTCGGATGTGCCAGCATATATCATTGCACAAATAATCGGTGGTATCTTAGGAGGAATGGTCGTATACTTCCACTTCCTTCCTCACTGGAAAGCAACAGATGATCCAGCGGTAAAATTAGGAGTTTTCTCAACGGACCCTGCAATTCCACATACATTTTCGAATCTTTTATCAGAATTCATTGGAACTGCGGTTTTACTAGTAGGATTATTGTCAATTGGAGCGAATAAATTTTCAGACGGGTTAAATCCACTGATCGTCGGATTCCTAATCGTAGCAATCGGGTTGTCACTTGGAGGACCAACAGGTTATGCCATCAATCCGGCACGTGACCTTGGTCCAAGGATCGCACATTTTATCTTGCCTATACCAGGTAAGGGTGGATCCAACTGGACGTACTCGTGGATTCCAGTTGTAGGACCAGTGCTTGGAGGAGTTTTCGGAGCATTGTTCTATCAAGCTGTTTTTACAGGAAAAGTTACAACGTTATTCTGGATTTGGACAGTGGTATCACTAGCAATCTTTGCTATAACGTTCTTCTTAGGAAGCAAAGGCACACATGCACTGCCTCATGGAGATGAAATAGAAAACTAAAACAAGAACAAACCATTTTGGGAGGGTTTACCTATGGAAAAGAAATATATCATTGCACTCGATCAAGGAACGACAAGCTCAAGAGCGATCCTTTTTAACAAAGCAGGAGAAGTCGTTGAGATCTCACAAAAGGAATTTAAGCAGCACTTCCCGAAGCCAGGCTGGGTAGAGCATGATGCACAAGAAATTTGGGGAACGATTTTAGCAGTAGTTGCTGAAGTTTTATCAAAAACAGATACAGACCCAGGCGAGATTGCTTCGATCGGAATCACGAATCAGCGTGAAACAACGGTCGTTTGGGACAAAAACACTGGAAAACCTGTTCACAACGCGATCGTTTGGCAGTCTCGTCAAACCGCTGAAATCTGTGATGAGCTAAAAAACCAAGGCTTAAACGATAAATTCCGTGATAAAACTGGATTGTTGATCGATGCTTATTTCTCAGGAACAAAAGTAAAATGGATCCTTGATAATGTTGAAGGTGCAAGAGAAAAAGCGGAAAACGGTGACCTGTTATTCGGTACGATCGATACATGGCTGGTTTGGAAGCTAACAGGCGGAAGAGCGCACGTAACGGACTATTCCAACGCATCTCGTACACTAATGTACAACATTTACGATCTGAAGTGGGATGACGAACTTCTTGATATCTTAGGCGTTCCGAAATCAATGCTTCCAGAAGTAAAATCATCTTCAGAAGTATACGGTGAAACGATCGATTATCACTTCTTCGGTAAAAATATTCCGATCGCAGGTATCGCGGGCGATCAGCAAGCGGCACTTTTCGGACAAGCTTGTTTTGAAAAAGGAATGGCGAAGAACACGTATGGAACAGGCTGTTTCATGCTTATGAACACAGGAGAAAAAGCTGTTAAGTCAGAGCATGGCCTTTTAACGACGATTGCTTGGGGTGTGGACGGAAAAGTCGAGTACGCACTTGAAGGAAGTATCTTTGTAGCAGGTTCAGCGATACAATGGTTGCGTGACGGACTTCGTATGTTAAAAGATGCGGCAGACAGTGAAGATTATGCAGAGCGCGTTGCATCAACAGATGGCGTGTACGTTGTGCCAGCATTCGTTGGCCTCGGAACTCCTTACTGGGATTCAGAAGCACGCGGTGCGATTTTCGGACTGACACGCGGTACAGAAAAAGAGCATTTCGTTCGTGCAACACTTGAGTCACTGGCTTATCAAACAGCAGATGTATTAACAGCGATGGAAGCAGACTCAGGTATCGAGCTGAAGAAGCTTCGTGTTGATGGCGGAGCAGTTAAGAACAATTTCTTGATGCAGTTCCAAAGTGATATTTTAAACGTTCCGGTTGAGCGTCCAGAAATCAATGAAACGACGGCACTAGGTGCTGCATATCTGGCAGGTCTAGCAGTCGGTTTCTGGGGCGATCGTCAAGAAATTGCAGATAAATGGAAAGTGGACAGAGACTTCGACGTAAACATGAAAGAGGAAGAGCGTAAAGAGCTTTATGATGGCTGGAAAAAAGCTGTTGAAGCAACGATTGCGTATAAACCTAAAGCATAACCCTTTCAAAATCTAGAAAACTGCGTTATACTAATCACAAGTTGATATTGAACCGGTTGGAGATCAGGAGAGACCACAAAACCTCGTACAAACGATGCGGGGTTCTTGTGGTCTTTTTTGCGTGCCAATACACGGAAATGTTTAAAAATGTGTGTTGGGTTCGCTGATTCCGGGAAAACTACCCGTATTATATTTGTCCAACGGTTCTGTACAGAAGGAGTGAAGAGAAAATGACAGCATCATTTTCAACATATAAAAGAGAAGAAATCATCACAGGTATGAAACAAGAGAAGCTTGATCTTCTTGTAATCGGAGGAGGCGTAACAGGAGCGGGAATTCTTTTAGATGCCCAAACGCGTGGTATGAAAGTAGGTCTTGTTGAGATGCAGGACTTTGCTGCTGGAACATCCAGTCGTTCTACAAAACTTGTTCACGGCGGACTTCGTTATTTAAAACAATTCGAAGTAAAACTCGTTGCAGAAGTTGGTAAAGAACGTGCGATCGTGTACGAGAACGCTCCACACGTAACGACACCAGAATGGATGCTGCTTCCGTTTTATAAAGGCGGTACGTTCGGAAAGTTCTCCACATCCATCGGTCTTAAAGTGTACGATTTCTTAGCAGGCGTAAAACGGAAAGAACGCAGAAAGATGTTTTCAGCTGAAGAAACATTACGCCGTGAACCACTTTTGAAAAAGGATAACTTACTTGGCGGCGGATATTACGTTGAATACAAAACAGATGACGCTCGTCTAACGCTTGAGATCATGAAAGAAGCAGTAGCACGCGGAGCATCTGCTGTGAACTACGCGAAAGTTACAAGCTTTATCTATAACGGAAAAAGAGCGGTCGGTGTAAAAGTGGAAGACCAACTCACTGGTGAAATTCATGAGATCTACGCGAAAAAGATCGTAAACGCAACAGGTCCATGGGTAGATGAGCTTCGCGAAGAAGACCGTTCGAAAACAGGAAAAGAGATCCACCACACAAAAGGGATTCACCTTGTTATTGATGGCTCAAAGTTCCCATTAAAACAAGCGGTCTATTATGATACAGAAGATGGCCGTATGGTTTTCGCGATTCCACGTGCGGGTAAAACATATATTGGTACGACAGATACAGATTATAAAGGAGACCTTGCAAACCCAGGTATGACGGAAGAGGATCTTCAATATGTATTGAACACGATCCACTTCATGTTCCCAGACGTGAAGATCACGCGCGACGATGTTGAATCTTCATGGTCAGGACTACGTCCATTGATTCATGAACCGAAAAAAGGACCTTCAGAAATTTCTCGTAAAGATGAAGTGTTCCACTCACCATCAGGATTATTAACAATCGCTGGTGGTAAGCTGACAGGTTACCGTAAAATGGCTGAAAAAGTCGTTGATATTGTTCGTGATCAGCTTGGTGAGGAAGAAGGGGCAAAATTCCCAGGATGCCGCACGCAACACATGGAGTTATCCGGCGGTAAGATGGGTGGAAGTCAAAACTTTGCAGATTTCCTTCGTACGAAAGTACAAGAAGGCTTAGCGTTAGGTTTAGATGAAGCAAAAGCTCGCGAGCTCGTTCAGCGCTACGGAACGAACATTGATATCGTATATGGTTACATGAAAGAACGCGGTGCAGAAGCGAAGAGCTACAACTTACCAGTAAGTTTGTACGCATCCCTACTTTATGCATTAGAGTATGAGATGACGTCCACGCCATCTGACTTCTTGATCCGCCGTACGTCTGCTCTATACTTTGACATCGATACGGTATATGAGTGGAAAGAAAATGTGATCAACTGCATGGCCGACAAATTGGGCTGGAACGCAGAACAAAAACGTGAGCATGCAGAAGATTTCGAAGAGCAATTACGATTGTCTGTTGAGGCGATCTGATAAAAGTATATAGGTATGGCAGAAAGCAGAAAGGCATCCCGCTTGGTTGAGCGGGGTGTTTTTTTATGTGTGGGGTATATGAGGGGTTATTTGTGTCTGACAGGTGTCGAGGTTTGTCGACTTGAGGATAAATAGCCAAAACTTTTGGATTCAAGCTAAAAACTCGTGGATTGCACACTGGATTTTGTGGATTGGAGGCTAAAATTTATGGATTGGTTCTCAAAGATACCCAACAGGGTATATATAACAAACAGTTTCGTTCACCGAAACTGCACCTATATTAGACAAAACAAAAGGATGATCCCACAACACGACGGGAGCATCCTCAATTCTTGATAAATGTTGAACGTGATAAGTAATCTGAAGGATATTTTTGCAGCAAATATTGCAAAAAAAGATCCATTTCATAAGGCATTTCATCATAATACTCTTCATCTGACTCTCTCAACGTGTCCAACAGTGAAAAAAAGTGCTGCTTATCCACTTCTTCAGCAGATTTTTTAAAATAACCCCAAACATGTTCTAATGTGTTGCATAAAGCACGACGCTCAAAAGGTTTTTCCTTATACTCAGCAATCAACAGCTTAACTTTTTCATAGTCAGAGTCAGATTGAGCCTCTCTCATCTGCCCTTGAACCTCTTTATAAAGGTTATATCCCTTAGCCATCACGGTGTATTTTTCACTCGCCCACAGCTGCTCGGTCTCTTTTTTCAATTGAGATCACATCCTTTAATAACGACATTTCATTAAAGATAAATGTAGAGAGCAAGTGCGATGATCGAAACAAGGATCACCACTGCATAGATGAGTGTAAGGCGCACGAGGTTCTGACGCGTTGAACTTCCGTATTTTTCGTCCTGTGTTTTAGAAATCATGATCGTACCGACTAACCCAGCGATCGAGATTACGACAATCAAGAAATAAGCAATCCACCATATATCCATTACGAATCTCCCCTTTACACCTATCATACTGCTAACAGTGTATCGTCACATCCAAAAAATTTACAGGATTATGAACATTTCTATAGAAAAATAAGGGGTAGACCTTAATATAGTGTAAGTACCATATGTGAAGAAGCACATCGACACAAAATATGGAATTTGCTATAATTAAAGCGGTTACAGAATTTAAAAAATTCTGAAGATTAGGAGGTAGTCAGAATGGATTTTTATCATCTGTATCAAAACAATTACCTCATTGTGGCTGTATTTTTATTTTTAGGGGTCCTTTTGCCGGTTGTCGCATTGACTGCAGGCCGTTTATTGCGCCCTTATAAACCATCAGCAGAAAAATACACCACGTACGAAAGCGGAATCGAACCTTTTCATCAAAGTTGGGTTCAGTACAATGTCCGCTATTATTTGTTTGCGCTCATGTTTGTTATTTTTGATGTTGAAACCGTATTTTTATACCCCTGGGCCGTTGCCTATGAAGAGCTAGGTGTGTTCGCTCTGATTGAGATGGGGATTTTTGTTGTTCTTTTAACGTTAGGTCTTGTATACGCTTGGAAAAAGAAGGTGCTGAAATGGACATAAAGTGGGAACTTACGGCAGAGGAACGCGCCGAACTAGACCGCAACGTATTCATGGTAACACTCGAACAAGTGAAAGCCTGGGCCAGAAGTAACTCGCTATGGCCGTTAACCTTTGGACTCGCCTGCTGCGCGATCGAAATGATGGGCACAGGTTCGTCTCATTATGACTTAGACCGTTTCGGAAGCATATTCCGTACGTCACCTCGTCAATCTGATGTAATGATCGTTTCAGGAACCGTGACGAAGAAAATGGCGCCCGTATTAAAACGATTATATGAACAGATGCCAGAACCAAAGTGGGTCATCGCGATGGGTTCATGCGCTACAGCTGGCGGCCCTTACATCAAATCGTATGCGGTTGTAAAAGGCGTCGATCAAATCGTACCCGTGGATGTATACATACCTGGATGTCCACCTAACCCTGCTGCACTCATTTATGGCATCAATAAGCTTCAAGAAAAAATCCGTTATGAAGCGAAGACAGGCAAGAAGGTGATGAGCGAATGACAGATAAGCAAAATGATTCTAATGAAGGATTATCGATAGAAGAACAAAAGAAAAAAGCAGCCGCAGAAGCGAAGGCAAAAGCGTTGGAGCTTGCGAAACAGCGTCAGGCTGAAAAGGCAAAGGCGGCTGAACAGTCAGAGCCGAAAGCAGCCGAACTGGAGCTAACAAAAGAAGAGCTAAAAAAGAAGGCTGCCGCAGAAGCAAAGGCGAAAGCCCTCGAGCTCGCGAAACAGCGTAAGGCTGAAAAGGCAAAAGCTGCAGAAGTAACAGAGCCGACCGCAGCCGAACCGGAGCTAACAAAAGAAGAGCTAAAAAAGAAGGCTGCCGCAGAAGCAAAGGCGAAAGCCCTAGAGCTCGCGAAACAGCGCCAGGCTGAAAAGGCAAAAGCTGCAGAAGTAACAGAGCCGACCGCAGCCGAGCCAGAGCTAACAAAAGAAGAGCTAAAAAAGAAGGCTGCTGCAGAAGCGAAGGCAAAAGCGCTTGAACTTGCAAAACAGCGTCAGGCTGAGAAAGCAGAAACATCAGAAGTTCCAAAAATCGATGAGCCAACAGACGATCTTGCGAAACAAAAAGCACTAGCCGCCGCGAAAGCGAAAGCAGCCGCAGCAGCAAAGGCGAAGGCAGCAGCTGCCGCTAAAGCAAAACTAGCAAGAGAGAGTGGAGGCAACGCATCCACCGAACCCGCTTCAGACGATGAAAAAGCGAAAGCAGCGGCAAAAGCAAAGGCTGTCGCTGCAGCCAAGGCAAAAGCTGCCGCCGCTGCAAAAGCGAAGGCTTCCCGTGAAGCAGGATCAGATGCACCAACTAGTCCAGCAGGTGATGACGAAAAAGCGAAAGCGATCGCCGCAGCCAAAGCAAAAGCAGCTGCAGCCGCAAAAGCACGTGCTGCCGCGAATGCAAAAGGTGCAGCAACTGAACCTGTCGCAGAAGAAAAACCATCACCAAACCAACCTATCCTCGATACCTACACAAAAGTCATCAAAGAACATCTAGGAGAAGATGTACTCGAAGATTCCTATATTAACAGACTGTCAAAAGACGTCCCTACCTTAGTTGCAAAACCTGAATCCTATTATAAAATTGCGGAGTTTTTAAAATATAACGACCAGCTTCGTTTTGATTATTTATCTGAAATGCACGGCACCGATTTTGAAACACATTTTGAAGTCTATAACCACTTGTATTCCTACAATCATCGCCAGTCCGTTGCATTAAAAGTAAAGATAGACAGAACGAGCGCTACTACCCATTCCATTACCCCGTTATGGGAGGGAGCAAACTGGCCAGAGCGTGAAACATATGATCTTTTAGGCATCCATTTTGAAGGTCATCCGAACTTAACGCGCATCATGCTGCCAGACGATTGGGTAGGATATCCGCTTAGAAAAGATTACGAACCACATGACGTGGAGGTGTAGAGACATTGATCAGAACAGAAGAGATGCTCCTCAACGTTGGGCCTCAGCATCCGAGTACGCACGGTGTTTTTCGAATCGTACTAAAAATTGACGGAGAGACGATCATCGAAGCTACGCCAGTGATCGGATATCTTCACCGAGGCACCGAGAAATTAGCAGAGAACCTTCAGTACACGCAGATTATTCCATACACAGACCGCATGGATTATCTAGCCGCGATGACGAACAACTATGTGATCTGCCATGCTGTTGAAACGATGATGAGTTTAGAGATACCTGAACGAGCGGAATATTTGCGCGTGATTGTGATGGAGCTCGGCCGCATCGCAAGCCATCTCGTTTGGTTCGGTACATATTTATTGGATATCGGGGCGATGAGCCCATTTCTATACGCGTTTCGTGAACGAGAAGCCATCATTAATATGCTGAACGAGATCTGTGGCGCACGCCTTACGTTCAACTATATGCGTGTTGGCGGTGTGAAGTGGGACGCACCAGAAGGCTGGATCGAGAAAGTCCGAGATTTTGTTCCGTACATGAGAGAAGAGCTTGCTGGCTATCACGATCTTGTGACAGGCAATGAAATCTTTTTGAACCGTGTTAAAGGAATCGGCTACTACACGAAAGAAGAAGCACTGAACTTTTCATTAAGCGGCGCGAACTTAAGGTGCACGGGTACGAATTGGGATCTTAGAAAAGATGAGCCTTATTCGATCTATGACCGTTTTGATTTTGATGTACCGGTCTTTCATACAGGCGATGCATGGGCGCGCTATCAGTGCCGCATGCAAGAGATCGAAGAATCACTCAAGATTGTAGAACAAGCGGTGAAACAGTTTCCAGAAGAGGGCGCGGTCATGGCAAAAGTGCCAAGAATCATCAAGCCGCCAAAGGGTGAAGCATTCGTTCGCATTGAGTCGCCTCGCGGAGAGATCGGCTGCTACATCGCGTCAGAAGGAAAAAAAGAACCGTACCGCTTAAAGTTTCGCAGGCCATCTTTTTACAACCTTCAGATTCTGCCAAAACTTTTAGTCGGTGAAAACATCTCCAACTTGATTACCATCTTAGGCGGGATTGATATCGTTCTCGGGGAGGTTGATGGCTGATGGAGGAGCTTTTATATGCACAGCCAGGCTGGACGCATGTTGCGATTTTCTTTGCGCTCGGCGCGGCATTACTCGTCACGGTGCTCGGTTTCGTAACCTACGCGATTCTAGCCGAACGAAAAGTGCTCGGGTTCATGCAGATGCGAACAGGACCGAACCGGGTTGGAGGAAGATTCGGTCTTCTCCAAACGGTAGCAGATGTTTTTAAACTTTTGATAAAAGAAGACACCATACCGAAACTAGCTGATCGGCCGTTGTTCATCTTGGCACCGGTCATCGCATTTGCACCAGCGTTCATGGTGCTCGCGACGATTCCGTTCTCAGAAAACATGCAGTTCGCAGACCTCGGTGTCGGGCTTCTGTATTACGTAGCTGTTTCGGGAATCTCAACGATCGGTATCTTAATGGGTGGCTGGGCATCGAATAATAAATACTCGTTACTCGGCGGCATGCGTGCTGCAGCACAGATGATTTCATACGAGATCCCGCTCGTCATCTCTGTGATCGGGGTGATTCTGTTCGCTGGAAGTCTAAACTTAAACGATATCGTAAGAGGACAAGAAAACATTGCGTACATCTTTTTAACACCGATCGGCTTTTTTGTTTTCTTGATTTCTTCCATCGCTGAGTTGAACCGTACACCGTTCGATTTACCTGAAGCAGAGTCAGAGCTCGTTGCAGGGTATCACGTCGAATACTCAGGGTTTCGCTGGGCGTTCTTCATGCTCACAGAATATGTGTATCTGTTTGCAATGGCTTCCTTAACGACTGTCCTGTTTCTCGGCGGCTGGAACCCGATTCCGTTCTTAGATTTTATTCCAGGTATGCTGTGGTTCGGCGTCAAATTCAGCATCGTCGTATTTTTCATGATCTGGATCCGTGGAACACTTCCACGACTCCGCGCCGATCAACTGATGGGCTTCGCCTGGAAGGTCCTACTGCCGCTCGCACTGCTAAACATTTTTGTCAGTGCAGCAGTAAAGGAATTGTTTTTATAAGAGAGGTATTGTAGATGCTCTGGTGTTCTAGAGGGGTGTTGATTTCCGTTACAGATGCTCGCTTTCCGCGGGGCAGGCGGTGAGCCACATTCGTACGTTTCACGTATAAGTGTCTCACCTGACCGCCAGTCCCGCAGGAGTCTCGCATCTTCCACTACAATCAACTGTTCAAAGAAGACAAAAAAATATTGAAAATCAACAATCCTTTAAAAAAGCCTTATAGAACGATCTTGGGCATTGCTATCTTTTTAAGTAGTTGAGGCAGATTTCCTTACAATCAAGGTTTTGTATATAACTTCATTGACTAGTTGATTGGAGCGCAAGGTGCGAGACTCCTGGGGGATCAGCGGGACAGTTCGAAAAGTGGAAGTGGCTTGTTCAGCCCCGACAAGCAAAAGATAAATGGGTTTGAAGGCGCACTTTGCCTTCTTAGCCATTTAACTTTTGACCTCGAGGGGCTAGCCACTGTAACTAGACAGGTGAGACTCTTAATAGTGCAAGGCACTAAGAGGCTCACCGCACGCCCCCCGGAAAGCGAGCAACCTGGAGCGGAGATCAACAGTTTCAAAATGCTACAGAGAAACCTGGAGCGGAAATCAACACTTTCATAAACGACAGAGCTCAATCACTCAAAAAGTTTTTTAATCGAAAGACCAACGCATAAGGAGCGTGATCTCAGGATGAAAGGTCTTGTAAAAGGTTTAAGCTATACCGTCAAAAACCTAACAAAGCAAAACATTACAACAAGCTATCCAGACGTGCCGATTCAGATGCCTGACCGTTTCCGCGGCATTCAAAAATTCTATCCCGAAAAATGCATCGTCTGTAACCAATGCGCGCAGATCTGCCCGACCGACTGCATTCAGTTAACAGGGAAGCCGCACCCAGATCCTGCGAAAAAAGGGAAGATCATTGATACGTACGACATTAACTTCGAAATCTGTATTTTATGCGATCTGTGTACAGAAGTCTGTCCGACTGAAGCGATCGTTATGACAAATCAGTTTGAGCTTGCTGAATACAGCCGTGATGAACTTTTCAAAAACCTCGAGTGGCTCGATGAGAACGACGAGAATGTTAGAAAGGAGAACAAAGCATGACCGGTGAAATGATCGCTTTTTTCTTTCTCGCTTTAACAGCCATTGCCGGCGGCGTTCTTCTTATTAACCTATCCAATGTCGTTCACATGGTTGTTGCTCTTATTTTTACGTTCATTGCCATTGCAGGAATCTATATCACACTATCAGCAGAGTTCGTTGCCGTTGTGCAGGTTCTGATCTATTCAGGAGCGATTACCATCATCATGCTGTTCGGGATCATGCTCACTCGTCATCAGGAAAAAGAAAAGCGTGCACCACGGTTAAAAGTCATCTTAACGGGGCTAGCGATCGGACTTTTCTTCCTGATCATGTACGGCAAGATCAAAGACCTTGATTTTGGTCAGCAGAACGCAGAGCTTCACATCGATAATACGAAAAAGATCGGAATTGAACTGTATTCGCATTATGTGATTCCGTTTGAGTTAACTTCCGTCTTGCTGCTTGTTGCCTTGATCGGTTCTATCATTCTGGCAAAGCAGGATGACGATGAAAAGGAGGCAAAAAAATGAGCTCTGTTCCTTTAGCAGCTTACTTAACGCTTGCCTTAATCCTTTTTTGTATCGGTTTGTTTGGAGCATTAACGAAACGAAATGCAGTCATCGTACTGATTTCGATCGAATTAATGTTGAATGCGGTAAATATCAATCTCGTAGCATTTGCTAAATACTCAATAAACCCTGGATTAACAGGTCAGATTTTCTCGCTGTTTACGATCACGGTTGCTGCGGCAGAAGCGGCAGTCGGACTTGCGATTCTCATAGCACTGTACCGCAACAGACAGACGGTTAACGTGGATGAGATGGATACGATGAAGCGATAAGGAAGGAGATGGACGATTATGTTGCAGAATAGTTGGCTTATACCGTTGTTCCCGCTTTTATCCTTCGTTTTATTGCTGATTTTCAGAAAATCAAAAAGTGAGGGCACTGCATGGATCGGTGTGCTTCTAACCGGATTATCGCTCATTCTTTCTATCGGGGTTTGGATGGCGGTGTGGCAAGGTGACGGAATTAAGGTTGAAGGCACTTGGTTTGAGATTGGTGAGCAGGCCATCACGATGGGATATGAAGTCAATCCGCTTAATGCTCTTATGCTTGTGATCGTTTCACTCGTCAGTTTTCTTGTACATCTTTATTCAAAAGGATACATGCATGGCGATGAACGGTTTCCTGTGTTCTTTGCGTATTTAGGATTGTTTTCGTTTGCGATGCTCGGCCTCGTTCTATCTCCGAATCTATTACAGCTCTATATGTTTTGGGAGCTTGTAGGACTTGGTTCGTTTCTGTTGATCGGATTCTACTATTTTAAACCAGAAGCAAAAGCCGCAGCGAAAAAGGCTTTTGTGATGACCCGAATTGGGGACGTTGGTCTTTTTATCGGTATGGTTTTGCTATTTTGGCAAGTTGGTAGTTTTGAATATGACGAAATTTTTGCTGCAGTTCGAAATGGTGATATATCTTCTGGCATGCTGACACTTACGGCTTTATGTATCTTTGTAGGAGCGATCGGAAAATCAGGTCAGCTACCTCTTCATACGTGGCTTCCGGACGCGATGGAAGGTCCAACACCAGTATCAGCGCTCATTCATGCGGCAACGATGGTTGCAGCTGGGGTGTACTTGGTCGCTGCGATGTATCCGCTCTTCCAAGCTTCAGAAACGGCACTAACGGTCGTTGCTGTAGTAGGGGGAGTAACGGCGATTTTTGCAGCTTCGATCGGACTTATGCAAAAAGACATCAAACGCGTGCTGGCGTACTCAACGGTCAGTCAGCTAGGGTACATGATGCTCGCACTTGGCGCATCCGGCTATGTGGCAGGTATCTTTCACCTGACGACGCACGCATTCTTTAAAGCGTTATTGTTCTTAGCTGCAGGAAGCGTGATCCATGCTGTACATACACAAAACATCGATGAGATGGGCGGACTTTGGAAAAAGCTCCGGCTGACAGGACCTCTCTTTTTAATCGGTGCACTCGCGATTTCAGGAGTTCCGCTATTATCCGGTTTCTTTTCAAAAGATGAGATCCTAGCAAGTACGTACGCAGATGGTCGTTACGGATTGTTCTGGCTGGCAGTCGTGGCAGCTTTTATGACGGCGTTTTATATGTTCCGTCTATTTTTCCTTGTGTTTACAGGAAAACCACGCGGTGATCAGAGTGGGGTACATGAGTCACCAAGTGTTATGACGCTTCCGATGATTGTACTAGGTGTTCTAGCAATCGTGGCAGGCTATCTGAATACAGCTTGGTTCGGTACGTTTTTAACGGATTACTTAGCAGGAGGTCCTGTTGAACTAGCGCATGGAGATCATCACGGTCCTAGCTGGATTCCGATCGTGGCGACAGCAGCGTCTCTTTTAGGAATCGGGCTTGCTTATCTGATCTACCAAAAAGGAGCGCTTTCACGCGATTGGATCACTCGATCGTTGCCAGGACTTAGCAACGTGATCTACAACAAGTGGTACGTTGATGAAGGATACGACGCAACTTTCGTTAAAGGAACGAAGGGTTTGAGCAAGCTTGGTGTCTTGTTTGATAGATATATCGTAGACGGACTCGTGGCAGCCGTTGTGAGTGCTGTTCAAGGACTGAGTAAGCTGGGGTCGCGCCTTCAAAATGGGCAGGTCCAATCTTACGGAACTTTCGCCATCTTTGGCATCGTGATTTTATTGCTGATCGTCGCATTAACAGGGGGGTACTTCACATGAACACATGGCTTCTATCGATCTTAATCCTTTCCCCTTTGTTAGGCGTTTTGGTTTTGATCTTTACTCCATCTCAAGATGAGAAATCGATCAAATGGATTGGAATCTTAGGAACGTTGTTTCCGCTAGGTACCGCACTTGTTACATTGTCGGCCTTTAATATGTCGAGTAAAGGTCTTCAACTAGCTGAGAAATTCCAGTGGGTATCTTATGAAGTCTTTCAAACGAATGGTGATGTGAGCTATCCGATCTTTTATGAAGTCGGTGTTAACGGTCTATCGATGGTGCTCATCTTATTAACAACGGTAGTGAGTGTCCTTGCTGCCATTGCATCCTTTTCGATCAAAAAGAATTGGAAAAGTTACTTCATATTGTTCTTTTTGCTTGAAATGGGCATGATTGGCGTGTTCGCCGCACAAAATTTATTTTTGTTCTTTATTTTCTTTGAGATCACACTCATTCCGATGTTCTTTCTCATCGGACGATGGGGTTATCTTGAAAAAGAAAAAGCTGCGTACAGTTTTTTGATCTATAACGGGGTAGGTTCAGCCATCCTTCTGATTGCGTTCGTGGCGATGTTCATGAAGACGGGAACGATGAATTTTGAGCAGCTGGCTTACACATTCTCGCTTCCGCAATCTGAACTGAACGAGATGAACATCACGAAGGGTTTTAAGATGGGGATGCTGATTGCACTTCTACTCGCGTTTGCTGTCAAGCTGCCGGTTGCACCGCTTCACTCTTGGATGGTGAGGGTCCACGTTCAAGCGCCACCGCCGATCGTTATGCTTCACTCAGGAATTCTTTTGAAAATTGGGGCGTACGGTCTGATCGTTTTTGGGGCAGGGCTGTTTCCGGATCAGTTTGAGTCACTCGCTTTTATCATCGGATTGTTTGGCGTGATCAATCTGCTTTACGGAGCATTCTTGGCACTCACACAACGTGATATGAAGCGCGTCTTAGCGTATTCATCTGTCTCGCATATGGGAATCGTTCTGATCGGGCTCGCCGCATTAAACGAAGCGGGTATGACGGGTGCAGTGTTCCAAGTCGTTTCACACGGATTGATCTCGGCGCTGTTGTTCTTCTTAGTAGGCGTTCTGTATGAACGGTCGGGTTCATCTCAGTTAAAAGACTTTGGTGGGGTAGCCAAAAGGATGCCGATCTTTGCAGGAGTCTTGCTCGCAGGGGGACTCGCATCATTAGGACTTCCGGGAATGTCAGGTTTTATCAGTGAGTTCATGGCGTTTTTAGGATTGTTTGAGACGATGCCCGTGTTAGCAGCTGTAGGAACGTTAGGGCTGATCTTAACAGCCGTCTATGTGCTCCGCGCGGTGTTAGCGATAACGTTTGGTACTGAAAAAGAACTATCGAACGTACATGATCTTTCATCAACAGAACGAATTCCGGCGTTTATCTTGCTTGCAGCGATTTTGTTCATCGGCATCTATCCTGCATGGTTAAGTGATATGCTCCGTCCAACATTAGATAGTATTCTGCTAGGGTTAGGGGGCTAAATCATGGATCTAGATACTTTATTATCGTTTAGATGGAGCGTCATGCTTCCTGAATTTATTATCTTAGGTGTTGCGACCCTTTTATCTGTCATCGATCTTTTTATGAAAAAAGAATCGAGCCGGAAACCGCTAGCTTGGCTTGCTGGAGCAGGTATTCTAGCTGCCCTCATCACCATTTTTATGCAGCTCGATATAGAAGTAACATCCATTCTGTATGATACGTACAGACTTGATTCGTTCTCAAAAGCGTTTAAGATTCTGCTTTTGTTAGGAACGTTATTAGTGATTGTTCTTTCTTCTAATTATAAAAAAGAAGATCTCGAGGAAAACCGGGGAGAGTTTTATTACTTACTCCTTGCAGCATTATTAGGAGCTATGATGATGGCATCTAGTGCTGATTTAATCACATTGTTTGTCGGTCTGGAGCTTCTCTCTCTTTCTTCTTATGTAATGGCGGGACTTGAGAGGCGCAATAAACGAAGCAACGAATCAGCGTTCAAGTATATTGTGTCTGGCGGAATCGCTACGGCTATCACCCTTTTTGGAATGAGTTACATTTTTGGGCTTACCGGAGAGACGAATCTGTTCAAGATTGCAGAGAACATGGGGAACGTTGAGTTGTTAGAGCACAGCTTTCTCATCGTCTTTGCGTTCATCATCACGTTTGCCGGACTAACGTTCAAGATCGCGGCTGCTCCACTACACATGTGGGCACCAGATGTATATGAAGGTGCGCCTGTTCCGGTTACAGCATTCTTGAGTGTCGTGTCCAAAACAGCAGGCTTTGTGATCTTGCTACGAGTAATCATCATCTGTTTTATTGCGGCTCCAGGCATTGATAGTGAACCAATCCTGCTGCAAGTTCAGCCGTATGTGATGGTATTGGCTGCGGCAACGATGATCATTGGTAACGTTACAGCGCTTCGTCAACGAAATATAAAAAGAATGTTTGCGTATTCGTCTATCGCACAAGCGGGTTACATTTTAGTACCGTTCGTGTCAAATTCGTCATTAATTTTCGAACTGATCTGGTTCTATCTGCTGGCGTACTTGTTTATGAACATTGGCGCGTTTACCGTCATTCAGCTTTTAACAAGTCAAGAAGGTTCAAATGATATCGGCGTTTTCCGCGGATTGTTTCGACGCTCCCCGTGGCTCGCGGTTCCGATGACGTTCTTTATTCTTTCTCTTGCTGGAATTCCCATCACAGCTGGATTTATCGGTAAGTTTGGAATCTTTATGGGCGCGCTTGGACTTGAGCAGCCACAATATTGGCTGGCTGCTGTAATGATGGCAACCACGCTCGTATCGTACGTGTATTACTTTAACATCATTGCGATCATGTTTTTCCGAGACAGTGAAGGAACGAAGGTTTCAATCCCAGGTGGAATGGCTGCCGTACTCGCTTTCTGTGCAGCATCCGTTCTAATTTTAGGGATAATGCCAGATCTCGCACTCGATTTCTTTTACGGTAACTTTGATGTGAATGAATTCTTTATGCAGATCGAAACAGAAGTTCATACACATGATCATTGATTGCTGAGCACAAAAGGTAGTCCATCAACCTTCTCCTTAGTTGGAGGTTGGTGGGCTTTTTTTTGTTTTCTTAAGGGGTATCCGCTAATCGATCGTTGTCGATTTTTTGAAGATTCGCCGTATTATATTAAAACCGCGCCGAATTAATACATCTGAAGGTTGTTCCCTTTTAAATCTTTTTATTTACTACTTTGACTGTCGATTGAAGTGAAGGATGCGAGACTCCTGCGGGACAGGTGGGCAGTCCTCAAAGTAGAGGTGGCTCGTTCAGTCCCGACAAGCAAAAGGTGAATGGGTTTGAAGGCGCACTTTGCCTTCTTAACCATTTAACTTTTGACCTCGAGGGGCTAGCGACTGCAACTAGCCAGGTGAGACACTTAAGAGTGAAACGTACGAATGTGGCTCACCGCCTGCCCCGCGGAAAGCGAGTATCTGAAACGGAAATCAACTACTTCCAAAAACAACAAAGCTTATGAAAACAGCTTTAAAGTAAATCTCGACCCTACCCGAAAAAAATCCTCAAAAAAATAAGCCAAAACTACCGTAACTTCTTACGTTTTGCTTCGTCTAATCATAGTGAAACGACTATCTTTATGAACTTACATTTATTAGTCGTTACAACTTTTTGAACTTATCGAAAGAAAGGGCTTTCAAAACACCTTACTAGGGAAAAAGTATCTATCTAAAATGTTGGGAAAGACGTATGCTTAAGATGTCGAAATATGTAATGAGGAGGTCAGACTTTTAAATGATTCCAATCGGACAACAAGCTTTGTTACATATCATCGTACATCTATTGTTTCTCGTGATCTCTTGGTGGGCATTGCAGGCCGTTCATTTTGATAAATGGATCAAAAAAGGAAAGGTCATGCAAGCTAGAGTGTTATATATACTTTTAGTGATCAGCTTAGCAAGCATTGCGAGCGATTTCTTTCTTAAGTATCTACAGTATTCCAAAAATCTTAGTCAGCTATTTGGATGATTTCACAACTGTTACAGAAGTAGTGGACTTGTCGGAATATGACTACAACTTCCACGGATATCCTCTGTTTCATTGGCAACAATGAGAAATAGAGAGGATGTGCTGGGGAATGAAAAAATGGACGATGACGATTACAGCGATTTTGCTATTGGTTATGATTACTTCTGGATATGCAAAAACAGATGAAAAAACAAATGAAGTTACACATATAATAGACGTTCTAAAGAAGAGCGGGGCAACGCCTGACAAATGGACTATGTATTTTCGTGGTCAAACAGGTTTTGCATCCAAAGGACTAGGGTATGTAAAACAAGCAGAAGAGCTAAAACGTAATTATCCTGAATTTAGCTGGGTGGTAACTGAAGATGAAGCCGGACATTATAAAATGACCGGACTATTTGAACGTAATGATATCGGGGTTAGAGAGAAAATGACCGTCATTACATACCCCCAAAAAGAACAAACTGCATCGTATTTTATTTATGCGGTTGAAGGACTTGTAAATGCAAATCAAAATTGGAAAGATATCCAGAACCTGATTGATAGCCGTGTTGAACAATCAATTGGAGGAAATCCCAAAATTTTCTCTTGTGTTACCGGTACATACGGTGATAAAATGGTGGTTGATTTGTATTCGCAAGCAAATGAATTGGTACGCGCCTTTTCTGGTGATCCTGTCGAGGAACTAAAAGAAGAGACGTTTGTGTCGCTTTCTGCATATACTGAGCAGTGGGAACAAGCGATTTATACCGGTCATCAACATAAAATGAATCTTCAGGTGGCACTGCGATCTGAAGGATTGGGCAGCGGAACAACTGTCACAATTGGCACACCAATAATTACGTCTGAATATTAATATACAAATTGGACGCGGAGGGGAATATCGTTGGAAAAAATCATTGTCCGTGGTGGTAGGCGGTTAGAAGGCTCTGTTCGAGTTGAAGGAGCTAAGAATGCCGTACTTCCTGTCATCGCAGCATCCATTTTAGCAAGTAAGGGCAAAAGCACAATTAAAGACGTGCCGAGTCTAGCTGATGTGTTTACGATTAACGAAGTATTACGTTATTTAAATATTGATGTAGCATTTGAAAACGGTGAAATTTCTGTTGATGCTACAAACGAATTGAAAACTGAAGCACCATTTGAGTATGTCCGCAAAATGAGAGCATCATTCCTAGTTATGGGACCGTTGCTTGCTCGTGTTGGATTGTCTCGTATCGCACTTCCAGGAGGATGCGCGATTGGATCACGTCCGATCGATCAGCATCTAAAAGGATTTGAAGCGATGGGTGCAACAGTAAAGATTGGGAACGGATTTATCGAAGCAAAAATTGATGGCCGCTTGCAAGGTGCAAAGATTTATTTAGACTTCCCTAGTGTAGGAGCTACTGAGAATATCATGATGGCTGCAACACTTGCTGAAGGAACGACTATCATCGAAAACGCTGCAAAAGAACCAGAAATCGTGTGTCTAGCTAACTACTTGAACGCGATGGGTGCTACAGTAATCGGTGCCGGAACAGGTACGATCCGCATCGTCGGAGCTGAAGAACTTGTTGGTGCTGAGCACACTGTAGTTCCAGACCGTATTGAAGCTGGTACGTATATGGTAGCAGCAGCGATCACACAAGGTGACGTTTTAGTTGAAAATGCAATCGCAGAACACCTACGTCCTTTAATCGCAAAAATGGAAGAGATGGGTGTACAGATTCAAGAAGAAGGAAACGGACTTCGTGTTCGCGGACCTCGTGAATTGAAACCTGTTGATATTAAAACAATGCCACATCCAGGATTCCCGACTGACCTTCAGTCGCAAATGATGGCGCTATTGCTTCGTGCGAACGGAACAAGCGTAATCACGGAAACTGTATTCGAAAACCGTTTCATGCACGTGGAAGAATTCCGCCGCATGAATGGTGATATTAAAATTGAAGGCCGTTCTTCTGTAATCAACGGACCTGTAAATCTGCAAGGTGCTGAGGTTGCTTCAACTGACCTTCGCGCAGGTGCTGCTTTGGTACTTGCTGGGCTTGTCGCTGATGGTTACACTCGTGTAACTGAATTGAAGCACATCGACCGTGGATACGTTGATTTCACTGGGAAATTGGCTGCATTAGGTGCTGACATCGAGCGTGTAAACGAAGATGTGAAAACAACGCCTGCAAAAGAAGAGCAATCATTAAAAAGTAATTTAGCATAATATATGATAAGAGGAACCCTTTCTCATTGTTGGAGGAAGGGTTTTTCTGTTTTCTTAGTGATCCTGTAGTTATGAAAGCTGTATTTCAATTTTACGGTACGCGTTCTTATATTTTGTTACACGTTCGCCGGTAAACTTGTGGTGAGCACCTGAAAAAGTGTGTAGTTCCACCTGAACGCAGCCCCTTTTAACCGGTGATTCATGTTCAACCACCTGAAAATGATATTTTTCCACCGAGATCCAAGATTTTAGAGGCGTCATCCGTTTAATTCATAGCGTATTCGGGAAATCTAAACCGTATACTTATACTTTTTTATATTAATGAAGGGATGTCGAGCTCATGCTTTGGACCATTATCGGAATATTAGTTGTACTGTGGTTATTAGGTGTCATTTTTAAAGTAGCCGGCGGTATCATTCATATCTTACTTGTAATCGCCTTGATCGTTTTTGTTTTAAATTTTATTAAAGGCCGAAAATCGAAATAGCTGTAAAAGCTGGCTTTCATAGTCAGCTTTTTTTAATGGAAAATTTTTGTCTTATTTTCTCGAACAAAGACAAAAAAACAGTTCTTATTACCTGCTTTTTGTTGAAAATTTTTGCTTTTAGTACGATATAATCAAAATTTTAAGAATAGTTTGAAAATAAAAAGAAAGGTGCTATTATAAATCCACTGGCTTTAAAATTCATGAAGCAAAGGGGATTGGGAAGGGATGAAAAAGCAATTATCAGTATGGGGTTTAGCGCTTGGTCTTGCCGTAAGTCCGTTAGCAGCAGGACAAGTATCAGCGGAGGCACCTGTGAATGTTTTATCAACAAAAAAGATGAACAGCATAACGGGCACACCGTCTTTTGTATCTGGAAAACTGTCTGAGGCTTCTTCAAAATCGGCAAAGGATGTTGTATTCAATTACCTTCAAAAAGAATCGAAAACATTTAAATTAGGAACTCAAAAAGCACAGGACTCGTTCAAGGTAAAGTCTGTTACAAAGGATGAGTTGGGCAGACAATTAGTGCGAATCCAGCAAACCTATAAAGGAGTTCCAATTTGGGGCTCGACACAAGTTGCGCATGTTAACGAAAAGGGAGAGCTCGTTGTATTTTCAGGAACGGTTACTCCTGATCTTCAAAGTAAACCAGGGTTAGGGTTCGCTAAAAAGATTACAGCTGCAAAAGCGGTAACAGTTGCTGTTAAAGACCTCGGTTTCACACCGGAATATGAAGCAGATCCAACATCTGAACTGGTTGTGTATACAAATGGAGATAAAGCCACTTATGCCTACTTGGTGAACTTGAACTTTTTATCGCCTGAACCAGGAAACTATAATTATTTTGTAGACGCCGTTACAGGCAAGATCCTGAATTCTTATAACGACTTGGATGAAGCGCATGGTGATCATAAAGCACCGCCAACGGGTGGAGGATCGTTAGTAGGAACGAATGCGATTGGTACAGGGACGGGTGTCCTTGGCGATACGAAATCACTCAACACATTATTATCGAGCGGTAAGTACTACCTGCAAGATAACACACGAGGAAACGGCGTATTTACATACGATGCCAAGAACCGTCAACAGCTACCGGGCACACTTTGGGCAGATGCGGATAACAAGCTGAACGCGACCTATGACAGAGCGGCTGTAGATGCTCACTATTATGCAGGTGCGACGTACGATTATTATAAAGAAGTCTTCAACCGCAACTCGTATGACAATAAAGGAGCAGCATTAAAATCAACGGTTCACTATGGCCGTAATTACAACAACGCGTTCTGGAACGGACAGCAGATGGTCTACGGTGATGGCGACGGATCGACGTTCGTCTCATTATCAGGCGGGTTGGATGTTGTCGCCCATGAATTAACACATGCAGTTACGGATTTCTCATCAGATCTGATCTATCAAAACGAGTCTGGTGCATTGAACGAAGCGATGTCCGATATTTTCGGAACATTAGTCGAGCACCATGAAAATAACAACCCGGACTATGAGATCGGAGAAGATATCTACACACCAGGAACGCCAAATGACGCGCTTCGTTCGATGAGCGATCCGACGAAATACCAAGATCCTGATCATTACTCGGTTCGCTATACAGGAACAGGTGACAATGGCGGAGTGCATATCAACAGCGGTATCATCAACAAAGCGGCATACTTGCTGGCAGTCGGTGGAACGCATTATGGTGTAACGGTTCCGGCGATCGGCAACCAAAAAGTTGGAGCGATCTACTACCGCGCGAACACGGTATACTTAACAGCTTCATCAAACTTCAGCCAAGCAAGAGCAGCTCTTGTTCAATCAGCATCTGACCTTTATGGAGCAACCTCTCCAGAAGTAGCAGCGGTTAAAAAATCGTATGATGCAGTTGGTGTGAACTAAATTTTATTGCCAAACCCTGATCTCTGTGTGAGAGGTCAGGGTTTTTTATCGTTATCAAATAATTATTAGGAGAATTGGGAAGTTTAACCTGTAGTTACAAATTTAATAGGTCACCCATAAAGGAAGATGAAATATGGAATTGAAACATGTTTTATTTGAAGCAGAGGATTTAAGTATTATTGAACAAGTCTTTAGAACTTCCTTGCTCTATTTTTTGTTATTCGCGTCTGATAAAGCAATGGGCTTTAAGCAGAATGCTATTACGACTCCTTATAACTTCATAATGGCAGCTGGTATCAGTCATATTTCTGCTACTAGAATCGTAGTTCCTGATTCAAGGCCGATCGATGCTTTTGCAATAATCATTGTTTATACCATTTTTATGCTTTGTTTTACTTACTTTGGGTACCTTAAGCTACCGTCGATTGTATCGCAAACGCCTACTATCATCGTAAAAAACGGGAAAATCATAAAGAAAAATTTAAAGAAAACGAGGCTAACACTTGATAATGTATTATCCATTTTACGAGTGAAAGATGCTTTTAATCTTGAAAAAGTGAAGTTTCTAGTAGCAGAAACAACCGGTGATTTTAGTGTTGCCATCGACAGTAAAGATCAGCCCGTAACTAAATCTTCTGTGGGTATACCAACGACTCCAAATGAGCTATCTCAACTTGTCATATATGAAGGGAGAGTGGATCAGCGGGTGCTGAAGAAAAACAACCTTGACCATGATTGGTTAAACCAGCAGTTACAAATACTTAATATTCAAGCGATAAATGATGTTTTCGTTGGGATTCTCACTCCTGAGAAAACACTTTACATAAACCGGCAGGAGGTTTAAGATGCCTCAAGTTTTTGGTGAGTTAAAAGATATTACATTGATGGGGTATGTTATTCGAACAATTCTTGTAGGGGTTATAGTCTTCTTGGTCGGAAGGTTTGTGACGAAAAGGTCCTTTAGCCAAATGACGACCTTTGACTTTGCATTGATCTGGATACTAGGAGCCCTTACTGTATCTCCCTTATTAGAAGGGGATGTGACTTTTACAAGGACGATCACCCCTATATTAACGCTTTTCTTCTGGCATACCGCACTCAGTATGATTTCTTTAAAGAGCAGGTCTTTTGCTCATTTTTTTAATGGAAAACCATTGCTGATTATTGATGATGGGAAAATCATCAGGAAACATTTAAAAAAACACTTTATGAATATTGATCTTTTGCTAGCTGAGCTTAGGATTAGAAAAGTTTTCGATATATCAGAGGTTAGGTATTGCATGTTAGAGCCGAATGGTCAGCTGAGCATCATGAAATACAGTGCACACGATCCAGTTACAGCGTCAGATATGAAAACTGCAGTATCTCCAGTTGACATCCCGTTAGTGGTGATAAATGATGGGAAACTTTTTGAAGAGAATCTTAAAACAGCAAACGTAGATCTGACGTGGCTAAAAGAAAACTTGAAAACACATCAAGTGGACTGCGTGGAGTCCGTGTATTTGGCAACTGTTGATCAAGATAAAAAATTGTATGTTTCAAAAAGATAGAGCTGAAATCGTAACGGAATCCGTTGCGATTTTTTGTTGAGATTTCAATATTCACTTTACAAAATATGTAAAAGTAAAGTATACTTTACGTAAAGTTAGCTTTACGTAAGGGTGATTCATTTGGAACATCGTATTAAAGAACTTAGATCGAGATGTGGCTGGACCCAAGAACAACTGTCCGAAAAACTTGGGGTTTCCAGACAAACCGTAATATCAATCGAGAACGGCCGATACAATCCTTCATTAGAGCTTGCCTATAACATCGCACAATTATTTCGGCTTAGCATCGAAGAAGTTTTTATTTTCGAGAAGGGGAGTGACTGAAAAAGTGGGTTTAGACCAGTTGTTAGCATTACTAGGATTGTTACTTGGGGTATTAGGCGGTCTTTTTGGGCTCTGGTGGGGGAGAAAGTTAGCAGCACGAAAGAGAGGAATCGATGAAAGGTATGAAAATATTGCCGTGAAGGCTCTTGCGAATGGGTGGAGAGTCACTTTAGTTTATATTTCTGTTTTATTTATTTTATTGGTAATGGGAATTAAGTTATCTGTTGCACCTGTTTTAGGGACGCTTTTATTGATTCATATGGCAGGATGGGCATTATCATTTATTTATTATCAGATTAAGTTTTAATGAAATAGATAGGATATAAAAAACATCCAGACTTAAAAATCTGGATGTTTTTTGTCTGGTCCCATAAATTACAGACCATTCACGGCCATTTTTCCGAGCGGTCCGTTCTCATCAATGATATCCTGTAGATCAAAAACAGAGATAGGAAACATGGGAAAGCCATATACATAGGCGGTGATCTCGTATAGCTGAAAATAGATCACGAGTGATTTATCAGCGATATAAAAATCTTGGTCTGGCCGGATGCTTTTGAATGGTTCGAGCGTGTCAATCTGCCTGGCTTTAAGCTGTTCTTTTATATGACGATTGATCACTTCCACATAATTACTTCCGGATTTAAATAGATCTTTTAACTGATACGTTTTTCCTGAAGAAAGATCCCACGTCTCTGATTTGATATACGTCATTCCATGAGCGGCCATGGGCGTATAGGCAAAATTTAAGAAACCGATGCTCAAGATGTTCTTTTCGTTCGTTTTGACGGCAAACTCCCCATACATGCCTGGACGGGCCTCGGGATTCTGGTAATTCGCGAGCTGCTCGTTGATCTGAACGATTCTTCGGTTTACTTGCTGCTCAATACGAGGATTGATCTTTCCTTCGATCTGCGGGTAGTAAATCTTAATATTGCCAGGTGCATACGTGAGCGTACGAACCAAGACAGGAGGTTGAAAACTGTCCATGCTGTTCACCCTTTCGTGCCGATCATCTCTTCATATTATGCGAGGAAATGCCTGTCTCAGTCTGCGTATATAAAACTTGTAAACCGGTATGTTCTTCATTGTAAAAATGCTAGTTTCGTGTTCTAAATTCCCGCCTTTTTGTATAAGTTGTATGGTAGATAACAATCTAGGAGGGCATGGGAACGTGAATGTAAATATCAAGCCGCTGATTTGGATTCTAGCTATTTTTGTCGCTATCATCGTCCTTCTCCCGACGATACTCGTACTACCATTTTCGTCAGCACCTCCCCAGTGGAAAGAAGAGAAGTCTGCACTCCCATCTGAGAGAGTGCTAGCTTTAGAAGTCCCGCATTCAGACATCGTCGTGCCTGTTTTCAGAAAATCGATGGATACGGTTCAAAACATCCCGTTAGAAGAGTATGTAGCCGGAGTGGTCGCTTCTGAAATGCCTGCAGACTTTGAGCTAGAAGCGCTGAAAGCACAAGCGTTAACCGCACGGACGTTTATTGTAAAAGCTCTACTAAACCGCGGCAAAGACGATAGTCTGCCAGAAGGTGCGGTCGTGTCAGACACGGTGATGCATCAAGTGTACAAAGGAAACGAAGAGCTAGAGACGCTTTGGGGAGATGATTTCAACAAAAAGATAGAGAAGATCATCAAAGCGGTCTCTGAGACAAAAGGACAGATTTTAACGTATGAAGGAGATCCGATTCAAGCGAGTTTCTTTTCCACAAGCAATGGCTTTACCGTTAATTCCGAGGACTATTGGAAAAACGAATATCCGTATTTACGAAGTGTAGAAAGTCCGTGGGATAAAAAAGAGTCTCCGAAATATACAGAGACCGTCCAGCTGCCTGTCAGCACGGTAGAACAGAAACTCGGCGTTTCGCTAACAAAAGATGGCCAGATCGGAAAAGTCGTAGCCACAACAAGTGGAAAACGAATCGGCAAGTGGGTGATTGGTAAAAAAGAGTTCACCGGAAAAGAAGTACGAGAGAAGCTGGAGCTGCGGTCGACGGATTTCCAGATGAAGAAAAAAGGAAAGCAAGTTACCGTGACAACCAGAGGATACGGTCATGGAGTGGGGTTGAGCCAATATGGCGCGAACGGAATGGCAAAGGAAGGGAAGTCGTATAAAGAGATCGTGAATCATTATTACAAAGGGATAGAGATAACGGATTATAAACCGCTCGCTGATAAGGGGCTCGCGTATCAGCCTCAGTAAATTGTGTGGAAATTGTAGGGGGTCTGACCCGGGTCAGACCCCCTCTTTATCGTTGTTAGGAAACCGCTAGATGTCATAAGGCATTCGGCGGTTTTTCAATTGTCGAAAGAAATCTTCAAAAAAGTTTTGCACCAAAGTATATATTTTCAGAATTCTGTTCAAACTTGTTGCTGAGGTGATGAAAAATGAAAGAAGAAGAAAAACAAAACAAAAAAACAGTACCGATGAAAGGTAAGAGTGCTATGAAAAAACGTTGGGTTTATCCTGCAGTATATTTAAGCTTTGCAGCAGTCATTTTAACTTCTGTTCTATGGTATCAAAATGATGCGAAGAATACGGAGAATAATAATACTCCAGATAGCGCATTAGAGGACAATGGAGCAGCAGTGCCTGTATCCCTTACAAAAGAAGTTTTCCAGATGCCCGTTTCTGACCCTGAAGCCATTGAAGTGGTAAAAGATTTCTTTAGCCCAGAAGCTCCAGCTCAAGAACAAGAAGCAGCTCTTGTATTCTATAACAATATCTACTACCAAAACCGAGGTATCGATCTAGCAACTGCTGATAACAAAGCATTCGACGTAACTGCAGCATTAAGTGGTAACGTTGTAAAAGTTGCAAAAGATCCTGCACTAGGATTCGTAGTAGAAGTAGAGCATGACAAAGGTGTAGTCACACACTACTCATCACTTGCTTCTGTCTCTGTTAAGCAAGGTGACCAAGTGAAGCAAGGCGCAGTTTTAGGACAAGCTGGTGAGAACGCATACGATACTGATGCGAAGATCCACGCACACTTCGAAGTTCGTAAAGACGGAGAAGCAGTCGACCCAGTGATGGCTTGGGATCAATCTGTTGCACAACTTGCAACCGCTGTTGATGACTCTCGTAAAGAGATGAAAAAAGCGGAAGAGAAAAAAGCAGTAGAAGAGCAGAAGAAAGCTGAAGAGAAAAAGCCTGCTGAAGAAAAGAAGCCAGCACCAAAGGCTGAAGACAAAGGTTCTAAAGACACTAAGGACACAAAAGATTCTAAAGGTACAAAAGATACAAAAGATACGAAAGACACGAAGGATGGCAAAGATGGAAAAGATGCCAATCGTGAGCAAGAATCATCATCTCAATCAGCCGAAGATACGAATGCTCCTGCAGCAGACGACTCTGGCGCTAACGAATAATAGCAAAAAGGAAGCTGTCTCGGTTCAATCCGAGGCAGTTTTTTTATTTTTATCTAAAGTTCAACCGTTTATCGGTGAACCAATTCACTTTTTTAGGTGGTCTCGATTGCATTACCGGTGTAACGAAGCAGTTCTCAGGTGGTCACAGAAGTTTTACCGGTGAAAAAGCACGGTTACCGGCGAACGCATCATACATATAAAAACACGTACCGTAAAAAATATTTCCATCATTCTTATCAATTAAATAACTTAATTTTCCAACTGTTTATGAAGGTTTTTTCACAAATATGGACATTTCCCCTTGTCCCAGTTGAGATTTAGGCATATAACGAAAACTTGGTTAATAAGATGTTACAAAACCTACAATAATTCAATTGAGGGTGAGCGGTGAGAAATCGTACTATGGCTGCGGTGGAAAAAGGGGAATGGAAGCAATACTTATAAGCCGAAGATGACAACGAAACTTGTCACGTAGCTTGTTCATACAAGTCTCTATCGCATCTCTCACATCCATTTTAGGGAGGCGAGTGGTGTGCACGATTACATCAAAGAGCGAACCATCAAGATAGGACGGTATATCGTGGAGACAAGAAAAACAGTCCGCATGATCGCAAAAGAATTCGGGGTTTCCAAAAGCACGGTGCATAAAGACCTCACCGAGCGGCTGCCTGAAATTAATCCAGATCTTGCAAACAACGTAAAAGAGATCCTCGAATACCATAAGTCCATCCGCCACTTGAGAGGTGGAGAAGCGACTCGCGTAAAGTACAAAAAAGGCACAGAGGAAGTTGTTCAGTAAGTTTATGAGAATGAAGGATGTTAGATGAAACAAAATTACATTATGTGCCGCATCGTTCCAGTATCAAATAATTAATTTTTGACAATATTTCACCTTGTTCGACAGACTTGTGATATAATGATAAATTGGATAGAACTTCGATTTTTTACTAAAAATGTCATTATATCGTATGGATGTTAACAGGGAGGATATAACATGTTTTCAAGGGACGTTGGAATTGACCTTGGTACCGCTAATGTACTGATTTATGTAAAAGGAAAAGGGATCGTACTCGATGAGCCATCTGTCGTTGCGATCGACACGAATACCGGAAAAGCACTCGCTGTAGGAGAAGAAGCCCGCCGAATGGTAGGCCGTACGCCTGGGAACATCGTGGCGATCCGCCCGTTAAAAGACGGCGTTATCGCTGACTTTGAAGTAACTGAGCAGATGCTGAAACATTTTATTAATAAGATTAACGTAAAAGGCATGTTTGCCAAGCCTAGAATCTTGATCTGTACACCAACGAACATTACGTCCGTTGAACAAAAAGCGATCAGAGAAGCTGCGCAAAAGTGCGGAGCGAAACATATTTTTCTTGAAGAAGAGCCAAAAGTGGCTGCAATTGGGGCGGGGATGGATATCTTCCAGCCGAGCGGCAATATGGTTGTGGACATCGGTGGTGGCACAACTGACATTGCGGTCTTGAGCATGGGAGATATCGTTACGTCCTCTTCTATTAAAATGGCTGGGGACAAGTTCGATACTGAAATCCTTCAATATATTAAAAAAGAGTACAAGCTGTTGATCGGTGAACGTACGGCTGAAAATATTAAATTGAACGTAGCTACCGTTTACGAGCGTGACGAAGAGCTCGAGATCCGTGGCCGTGACATGGTATCAGGACTTCCACGTACGATTACAGTAGGTTCAAAAGAAATTCAACGCGCATTGATGGAGCCAGTGATGGTGATCGTTCAAGCGGCAAAGAGCGTTCTAGAAAAAACGCCGCCTGAATTATCCGCTGACATTATCGACCGTGGTATCATGCTAACAGGTGGTGGAGCGCTTCTTCACGGAATCGACCAGCTGTTTGCAGATGAATTAAAAGTACCTGTATTGATCGCAGAAGAGCCGATGAGAGCCGTAGCGAACGGAACAGGCTTAATGCTTGAACATATGGATAAGATCGCGAAAAGAAAAGTATTTTAATGATGGAAATGCCGCCCAATGTGGGTGGCATTTTGTTTTTGTATGAAGAAATGGAAGGCTAGAGAAGCGCGAAAAACAGCTTCTAGGCCGTAAATCTAACTTTCTAGGCCCTCAAAATAATTTATAGTCCTTGAAATTATTTTATAGGCCTTTGAAAAAATTTATAGTCCTTCAAATTCATTTATAGGCTTTTCGACAAACAAGCGGGTTCGCACCTCTTCTTGAAAACTTCAAGCTTCCTTCATCACTCCTAAAGCAAGTCCGTCATCATGAAAAAAGAATCTCACAATTTTTACAGAAATCTATTAATAATTGTAAAAAACTGTCGATACAACGGATGAGACATATTGTGTCCAGATTACAAATACAGGAGGAATACTCCGTGTTAAGAGGCTTTTATAATGCTGCAGCTGGCATGCTGGCACAGCAGCGCAAACAAGAAATTTTAACAAACAACATGGCGAATGCGAATACGCCTGGATATAAAGCGGACAATGCGAGTCTGCGCACGTTTCCAACGATGCTGCTTCAGCATATGGGAGAGACGGAAATGAACGGTAAGAAGCTGCCGAACAATTACCCGATCGGACCAGCGGCACTCTCAACAGGTGTATACGTTCAGGAAACTGCACCTAACTTTTTGCAAGGTGACATGCGCGAAACGGGAATCAAAACAGATATGGCGCTTCTTCAAGGACAAGTTCCACTTGACCCGCAAACAGGTAAGCCGGGCGGACTGTTTTTTAGATTGAACGTGAACGGAGAAGAACGCTTTACGAGGAATGGTCATTTTTCAGTGGATGCAGAAGGTAGTCTTGTAACGCCGGAAGGAAATTATGTGCTTGGAACCGATGGTAACCGAATCACGGTGAGAAGCGACAACTTTACAGTGAACAAAGACGGCACGGTGCTCGATAACGGTGCAGTTGCGGGGCAGATCGATGTTGCGTACATCACGAACCCTAACGATCTTGTAAAAGAAGGCTCAGGATTATTCAGACTGGATGGAAACGGGGATGCGCCGAGTGCTCTTGGGAATCCGAACATCACGTACAACGTGCAGCAAGGTTTTGTAGAACGTTCGAACGTGAACACGGAACAGACGATGACAGAGATGCTGACGGCTTATCGTGCGTTTGAAGCCAACCAAAAAGTACTTCAAGCCTATGACCGTACCATGGAAAAAGCATCGAACGAAATTGGCCGAATCGGCTAGGGGGATCAAAAATGAACCAGTCTATGATTTCAGCAGCAGTAACGATGGGGCAGCTGCAGCATAAGCTTGATACCATCTCAAATAATATGGCGAACAGCACGACGAACGGCTATAAAAGACGCGAGGCGCAATTTTCGGATATTCTTTTTCAGCAGATCAATAGTGAAGCACTGAATCCGACTGAAGCGGGCCGACTAACGCCCAACGGAATTCGACTGGGCAGCGGAGCGCGTGTTTCTTCAACTGCACTTAGTTTAGAAGCGGGCACGCTGCAACAGACTGGACGACTTCTTGATGTAGCGCTCACACAGCCTAGCTTTTATTTTCAGGTTTCGGCCGTGGATAACAACGGAAACGAAACGCAGCAGTTCACAAGGGACGGCGCGTTCTATTTATCACCGTCTGCTAACAACCCGAATCAGTTGGAACTTGTTACATCAGAAGGCAATAAAGTAATGGGTGTAGACGGACCGATTACGATTCCAGCTGATCATAGCAAAATTACCATTGGACAAAACGGCCAAGTTTCGGTAACGTTAAATAATGGAGCGATTGTTGAATCAGGACAGCTAGCGATTGTGAACATGGTTCGGCCGCAGTTGATGGTATCTGTCGGGCAGAACTTGCAAGCGCCACAGGACATTCCGTTGAATCAACTGATAGAGGAAGTAAATGCTGGAGCAGGTAACTTCGTTCAGCAAGGGGCACTCGAATCCTCGAATGTAAACATTTCCACCGAGATGACGGAAATGATTCAAACACAACGTTCTTATCAATTTAATGCGCGTTCTCTTACAATTGCTGACCAAATGATGGGGTTAGTAAACGGGCTTCGCTAAATGAGGTAGGTTTGTATGACGAATAAGATGCAAGAGTTGAATAAAAACGAAAAACCGAAAACACAGCGTTACCAAGAAAAAGAAACGTCTACTAAAGAAGAGAAGAAACAGTGGTACCAACGCCGAACGAAAAGAAGCTTTCCAATTTGGCTTCGTCTTCTGCTCCTCGTCTGTGGAATCATCGTCTGCTTTGCTGTTGGTACGATGGTTGGCTATGGCGTGATTGGTGACGGCAAACCGATGAACGTGTTTGAAAAAGAAACATGGACACACATCATCGACCTTGTAGAAAAAGATGGGTAAAGATATAATAAAAAAACAATGGCAATGAATATAGTCATTGTTTTCTTTTGATGTAAAATTAGTACCAGGTAACAATACCAAGTATAATAAAAATAGATTAGAAACCATGAGTGAAAAAAGAAAGGTGATGTTTGTATATGTTAACGATTGAAGAAATCAAAGAAATCATCCCACACCGTTATCCGTTCCTGCTGATTGACCGCATCTTAGAAGTAGAAGAAGGAGAGCGCGCTGTCGGCATCAAGAACGTTACAGCGAACGAAGAATTCTTCAACGGTCACTTCCCGGAGTATCCGGTTATGCCAGGGGTATTAATCGTGGAAGCACTCGCTCAAGTAGGTGCAGTTGCGATGCTGAAAAAAGAAGAAAACCGTGGACGCCTAGCATTCTTCGCGGGCATCGATAACTGCCGCTTTAAAAAACAAGTCGTACCAGGCGACCAACTGCGTCTAGAAGTTGAGATGACACGTGTGCGTGGTTCGATCGGTAAGGGCAAAGGAATCGCAACGGTTGATGGCCAAGTAGCCTGCGAAGTCGAGATCACCTTCGCACTAGGCAAATAGGGCAAATAGGGGTCTGACCCCACACAATTATCATAAAAGCTTGAAATGGAGCATTCCCTTAGGGTGTATGTCCTATTTCAAGCTTTCTTTTTATGCTATTTTAAATTTGAGCTTCAAAATATGGCTGCGAAGGAGAGTAAATCAGGATGAAGAATTATGAATATATCTTGTTTGACTTAGACGGCACTCTTTCTGATCCAAAAGAGGGTATCACAAAATCTGTTCAGTTTGCCCTGAGAAGAATGGGCATTGCAGAAGAGAACCTTGATCACTTAGAATCTTTCATCGGACCACCACTTCAGCAATCTTTCCAAGAATTCTATTCCTTTAATGAAACGCAGATCCGAACAGCCATCACGTACTATCGTGAAAGATTCAAGGACAGAGGCATGTACGAGAATACACTTTACGAACATATCCCTTCACTTCTTCAAGAACTCAAAGACAATGGCCATACAGTAGCAGTCGCAACCTCTAAACCTACCGTATTTGCGGAAGAAATCTTAAAGTACTTCAACATCTGCCACTATTTCGATCTGATCGTTGGCAGCAATCTCGATGGGACGCGTACAAGTAAAACGGAGATCATCCAGCACATCCTTCACCATTACAGCGATCAACCAAAGGAAACGTTCATCATGATTGGTGACAGAAAGCATGATATTATCGGCGCACATAACACAGGTATCGATTCAATAGGAGTTACATACGGATATGGTTCAATGGAAGAACTTACAAATGCAAAACCTACTTCTATTGTTAAAACTGTCTCAGAATTAAGGGAAGTCATATTGAAAAACACAACTATTCAAATCCAGAGCTGAAAATAATTGGATTAAGTGTACATGTGGAAAATACACTAATCCGATATGTCCGCATAAGATGGTCGCTGTAAAATTATTACGAGGTAATTCCTTTTATATCCGCAGATAAGCTCAATAATTCCGGGTTTAAGCTCAACAATTACGTGTATAAAATGATTTATCCGATTTTCGACATGTTTCGCTATCAATCTGTTAACTAACATCAAATATTCTAAAGACCTTACAATAAAAGAACACATCAAAAAAACCTGGAGCCTTCTCCAGGTTTCACATATTCCTATTTCGCCCTCGCCACAATTCCATTATGCACCTTAATGTAACCGTGTCGCATAATGTCCAGACCATTTTCATGCAGATAGAGCCCCATCTGCTCTAACGTCATCAGCTCCCGATACGTATGATTCATCACATCAGCCATGATCTCGTAATATAGCTTGGAACGCATTTGCGCACGAGGTGTCGTCATCACGATATAGCCACTTGGTTTCAAGAATTTTCGATGCCACTCAACGACTTCAGCTTTCATAGCGTCTGGAAAATGTTCTAACAACCCTACGCTGAGCACGATATCAAACTCTTTGCCATATGGGAGATTGCGAATATCATCCACGACATACGAGATATTGAAGTCATTTTTATAATAAACTTTGTCTCCGCCAGTCCGTGAATTTTTCCCCAAAAACGGATAAGACTCAGGAAACTCTGCGAACCGTGTATCTCGGCAGAAGGGATCATAATCCACCATCACTACCTCACCGTCAGGGTACATCGCTGACAGCTGCATCGCTTCATAGCCTTCAGCTGCACCCAAAAATAGAATGCGAGGTTTCAGAACGTCCAGTCCCTCGAACAAAGCTCTCTTTCCACGCGGATCCCAGATGCCGTCTTGAATGCGGTGCACATAATTCCAGAGGTGAATCCGCACGTAATCACCAAGTGCCGTTTTTACTTCACTAGGCTTGAAGCTTGTTAAACTTTTAAAAAAAGCGTTCTTTTTATCTCCAATCTCAGTGGGTACATCCTTAGAGAACCACTCGTGAAAGGACTGGTTGAACATCGTCCATGAGGTATGGACCGGGAGCATCCCACCGTGCGTCTGTTCCCACTCTGTTTTTTCTTTTGAAAAAGAAGTTACCTCATACGGCTTACCAATGTCTTTCCAAGTCACGGTGGACCAATCGTTCACCGTATTTACTTTTACAAACTTTTCATATTCTTTTCTGTCTCTATACTGTCGCAGATCCATTCGGTATGACGGCCGCATTTCCGTTTGGCCTAACGTTTTCGGTTGCTGAACTGCTGTTTCAAGCATGATACGACCTCCTTAAAAAAGGATTTTTTATAGATATTCAAAGAAAGAATGTAAAATCCTTTAAAACCTAACATTTCGCTTCAACGTGATAAAATAGAATAAAGAAAACAGGGAGGGAAATGGAGATGAAGATTATTTTTATCGGTGACAGCATTACAGCTTCAAATAAAAACACAGACGCAGATCGACTGGGTGACGGTTACGTTCGCATGATTAAAGAAGTCTTGCCAAAGGAAGTAACAGTGATCAATAAAGGTGTGAACGGACATCGCGTGACAGACCTCGCTTTTCGGTGGCAGCGAGATGTAATCGATCTTGAGCCTGATCTTTTATCTGTTTCCATTGGAATCAACGATGTGTGGAGACAGCTCGACAGCCCTCAAATGCAGCAGATCGATGTTACTCAGTTTGAAGAGGTTTACCGAGGCTTGTTATCTCAACTTTCAACAAAAACAAAACTTGTCTTAATGGAACCTACGATTATAAAGGAAAACACAGAATCTCAAGGAAATCAGCTGTTGATGCCGTACGTGGAAGTGGTCCGAAAGTTAGCAACAGAATTTGATGCGGTGCTCGTACCTACGCATGAAATTTTTCTCAACCATCTAAACAAAAAGCCAGATGTGTCCTTAACAACAGACGGTGTACATATGAGACGAAAAGGAAACGAACTTATGGCAAAAACTTGGTTGGAAGCGGCAGAATCACTCGTTACCCTATAAAACTGAACAGGAGTTACATAGATGGCAAACACAACACTAACATTCTTTCACGAGATACATCGAGAAGCGTTAAATGCATTTTATTTACCACAGGAGCAAGAAAAATTCACGGCTATGCCGAATGATGCTTTAAAGAAATGTGAAAAAGATCAGGGGCGTCATCCTGTAGTTATTGAGGGTGACAACAAAACAGTCGGCTTTTTCGTTCTGCATAAGGGTGAGAACATTGGAGATTTTACCGCAAACCCGAACGCTATGGTCATTCGTGCTTTATCCATCAATCACCCTGAGCAAGGAAAGGGGTATGCAAAAGTTGCGATGCTCCAGCTTCCTCTGTTTGTTTCCAAACACTTTCCGGAAGTAAACGAGCTCATTTTAGCCGTAAACTTTAAGAACGATTCTGCAAAAAAGCTTTACGAAAAAGTAGGTTTTGTAGATCGCGGTCAGATCAAACCTGGTCCAGTCGGGCCGCAATATGTGCTGCATTATGATCTATAATTATTAAGCTAATATAAAGCTGATTTTAGTATTGTAAAGTGTTGGTTATGACTTGGTAAATTGCGTCTTTTCGGTTTTTTTTCATGATATATTCTGAACAGGGACAAAGAAATCCCATACTCATGCAAAAATCATAATGAAAATCCGAAGGGAGCAATTGAACAATGAGCAAAACGTTTTTGGCTAAAATCGGAGCATCTCTTTTGGCAATATTTTTGATCACTGCATGTAGCAACTCGGAAGACACAAATACTGAAGAAGATACAAGCACAGAACAATCTGATACTCAAGAAGAAGAAACTTCAACAGATGAGGAATCAACAGAAGAGTCAGCTGAATAAGATAAAAGAAGTGCCGGGCCTCTACCTACCAGAGAGGACCCGGTTTTTTGTTGTTTGAAGTAATTTGATATGGGACGAGCAAATTTCACTGCAAGGTGCGTGCATCTTATAAAATTTCACGGTACGTGTTTTTGTATTTATTACACGTTCGCTCAAACATGGCCGCTTTTCGCTCCAAACATCTCTTGTTCCGCTCTAATTAACCATCGTTTCGCTCAATAAACCCCTGGTTTCGCTCCATAACCCTCAGATTTCACTCTTGACTTAAAAAAACAAGTAAACAGCTATCAACTTCATATTTCCAAACCCTCTAACGCCTTGGAAATGTCGAAAACATAAGAATATTTAACTATTTATAAACAGTTTTATCAGCCGAACGGCTCATTTCCAAGAAAAGAAAACATGGCATAATAAAGGAATGAAAGCGTTATCTTAAAAGCAGTTGTGCAAACGCTTTCGCTAATTTGCACAACAATAAAGGGGGAAATGAAGTGAGGAAAATGAAAACTCGCAACACGGTTTCTTGGTTATTGCTTTTTACGCTTATTTTGCAAACGTTTGCATCTGCATTACTCATACAACCTTCTTCAACAAAAGCTGTGGAGCGCAACGTAACGCTTGTTGGAGATCTACAATCTGAACTTGGCGGTTCTAGTGACTGGAACCCGGCTGACACTGCTACAAAAATGGAACAGCAATCGAACGGAAAATACCGACTAACAGGTACTCTTCCTGCCGGGACCTATGAATACAAGGTTGCGATCAATGGTTCATGGGACGAGAACTATGGAGTGGATGGAAAACAAGGTGGGGATAACTACAAGTTGACGATCGACACGGAAAAAGAAGTTACATTTGTTTATGATGACACGACTCATAAATTAACGATTTCAGAACCACTTCCTGCTGAAAAAACACCACGAATCGTAGGTGACATCCAGCCGGATATCGGAGCAGGAGGCGAGTGGACACCTGGTGAATCGACTGCACTATTACAAGATGAAGACGGTGACAACATCTATACGTACACCGCACAAGTGCCAAAAGGAAAGCACGAATTTAAAGTAGTGCTCGGCAACAATTGGGATGCGCCAAATTATCCGGCAGACAACATGAAGTTGAACGTACTGAAAGACGCAGAGATCACGTTTTTCTACAACCATGACACAAAAGAAGTGTACACGAACTATGACGCGGGTCTTCCGGATGGCAGCGTGAACGCAGGAAAGCTTCACCATGATACATGGAACGAAGCATTTCGTGCGCCGTTTGGAGCGATCAAAGCTGGACAAGACGTAACACTGCGCCTGCAAACGAAAAAGGGCGACCTGACTGGCGCAAAGCTATATTTTCGTAACTATAACTCCGGCAATACGACGGTAAAAGATATGGTGAACGCTGGCTGGACGACTGTAAACGGCGAAGACATCGAGCTGTGGGAAGCTACGGTTACACCTGAAGAAAAAGGGGTGTACGGCTATAAATTCACTGCCCGAGATGGAGATGCGGTAAAAGAATACGGAGAAGACACAGGTGAGGGTGGCAAAGGAGCAGCAGCCGATACGAACGCTGCTCTCTTCCAGATGACTGTATACGACCCGTCTTATAAAACACCTGACTGGATGAAAGAGTCTGTTGTATATCAGATTTTCCCTGATCGTTTTTATAACGGAAACAAAAAGAACGACAAAGCAAAAACAACAGCACGTGGCACTGAACCGATCGAGCACCGAGATTGGAATGAGCTGCCAGATAACCCTCGTCAAGCAGAAACAGAAGGCTATGATGGAGACGAGATTTGGTCGAACGATTTCTTTGGCGGCGATATTGCTGGTATCCAGAAGAAATTAGACTATATCGAGTCACTTGGCGTAAATACGCTGTACCTGAATCCAGTTGCACATGCAGCATCCAATCATAAGTATGATGCGACGGACTATAAAGCGATGGATCCGATGTTTGGATCACCAGAAGAATTTAAGGCTTTTACAAAAGAACTGAAAAAACGCAAGATGCACTTGATTCTTGATGGTGTATTCAACCATGTTGGAGACGATTCGATCTATTTTGACCGTTACGGCAAATACAAAACGGTCGGGGCGTACGAATATTGGGCAAGCATCTATGACCTGATGAGTTCAAAAGGTCTGACAGAAACAGAAGCAAAAAAACAAACAGAAGCAAAGTTTAAGAAAGAAGGACAAGAGTTTAGTTCATACGGGTTTCATAATTGGTTTAACATCGAGAACGAAAAAGTGAACGGCGTCTATAAATACCAAGCATGGTGGGGCTTTGATTCGCTTCCTGAAATCAAATCGATTCCTGGTGAAGCGGTAGACTATGATTCTGAGTTGAACAACAAACCATTCGCAGACTATATCATGTACGACAAAGATTCGGCTGCAAAATCATGGCTAGATCGCGGTGCATCAGGCTGGCGATTGGACGTTGCGAACGAAGTAGATACAGAGTTTTGGAGAGAGTTCCGAAAAGAGCTGAAGGAAGGAAAGAAAGATGATCCGTTAATTCTAGGTGAGATCTGGGATGACGCGTCTGAATACTTCCTTGGTGATCTGTATGATTCCGTCATGAACTACCGTTTCCGGGGTGCGATGATTGATTACTTGAAGAACGGTAACGCAGAAGGCGCGGAAAACCAGATGAACGCCGTGTTTGAAGATTACCCACAAGAAGCATTTTATGCGTTGATGAACTTGATGGGCTCTCATGATACACCTCGTGCAGCGTTTATCCTAGGAAACGGAACAGATTCTTACGAGCGTGCTGAGCTGGATCCAAAGTATGACCACGAGCTAGGCGTGAAACGACTGAAGCTCGCGGCGATCTTACAGATGGGTTATGCAGGAGCACCAACTCTTTATTATGGAGATGAAACAGGCGTTACGGGCTCTAAAGATCCGGACGACCGAAGAACATATCCATGGGGTTCTGAAGACAAAGATCTTGTAAAGCATTATCAAAACATCGGAAAAGTGCGTAGTGATTACCACGATCTCTTCAGCTATGGTGAACTTCACCATCTATACGCTGAAAAAGATGTGCTCGCATACGCTCGTACAGATAAGAAAAATGCAGCCCTTGTGATTACAAACCGTGGTAACGAATCTAAGACTGTTGAACTGGACGTGAAGAAGCTGATCGTAAACAACGTGAAGCTAACAGATCAGCTGAATAAAAAATACAAAACAGCTGTTAAGGATGGAAAGCTATCGGTAACTGTGCCGGCGATGAGCGGTCGTATGCTCGTTTCGGACAAGCACCAGAATTTGAAAGCTCCAAAAGCTGTTAAATACGTAAAAGTTTCAGAAAGCAGTCACGCAGTTTCGCTTTTCTGGAAAGGTGACGCAAAACGTTATGCGGTCTATCAAACCACGATCTCTGGTGCTTTTTATGAAAAGGTAGCAGAAACGAAAGGTAACTCAATCAAAATCGATAACCTAGACAACGGACGCAAGTATTATTTTGCAGTTGTTGCGATCGATAAAAACAATAACGAATCGATGAAAACAGAATCAAAAGCCGCGATTCCGCATGTGGCGTTAAAGAACGGAAACTATAACATTTCAAATGTAACAGCGTTAAAGAATGGCGTGATTGACCTATCTAAACCACAAACGGTTACAGCAGATATCAAAATCACTGGTGAAACAGAGACGGATCTTGCAGAAGGATTACAGAGTGAGCTGCAAGTAAAAGAGCCAGGTAAAACAAACTGGACATCTCACAAAGGTATGTACACCGCTCAAAACGGAGAATTTAACACGTTTAGCGCAGATTTCTTACCTTTTAAAGAAGGAGCGTATCAATATCGTTATGCGTTCTCAACCGATCTAGGCAGAACGTGGGTCACTAGTGAAACGAAGACCGTTACGTTCACAAAAGGCGATGACACGATTGCTCCTGCAACATCAGTAACATTGGAAGAACCAGCGCAAGAGTCAGGACAAGTGAATCTGAAGTGGTCTGTAGAAGGAGCGAACGAGCCTTATCTGTTCACGATCGTTCGTGATGGAGAAGTTATCGACCAAGTCCTTGATACAAGTGCCACAACGTACAAAGATTTGAACGTAACAAACGGAAAAGTCTATAGTTACGAAGTGCACATCTTCGATAAAGCCGGTAACAGTGTGAAGTCGAACGCCGTTCAAGTTACACCCGATCTTGTGATGGTAAAAGTCACAATGAAAGTGAATGCACCTGCCTACACACCACAAGGCGTCGATATTACGATGCCAGGCAGCAAGAACGGCTGGAACACAGGTGCGTGGAAGATGACGCGTGGCGGCGCTGTAACGAACGATTATGAATATACGTTTGAAGCGCAAGAAGGCGAAGTCATCACCTACAAATACGCCAAGAATAGCTCTTGGGATCAAGAAGGACTTGCTGACCATACATCGGGTAATCCGAACGATGATGACGTAAGTTACTACGGATACGGTGCAACAGGAACTGACTTGAGTTTTGTTGTCACGAACCAAGGCGGCAATGCGATGGTCGTTCAAGATAAAATTTTACGATGGATCGACATGCCGGTTGTTGTGACCTCTCACACAGATGGCCAGACTGTTACATCAGACACGATCACCCTGAAAGGAAATGCCATCAAAGAGGGTGTGATGACGATCAACGGCCAGCCGGTTACGATCAATGATGACATGACGTTCTCACACACGGTGAATTTAAGTGCAGGAGAGAACAAGCTGAACATTCATATCGAACCGTCAGAAGAGAATAAAACGACTATTTTCAAAAATGACGGCGGGGCGATTGGAAAGAACACGAAGGATATTGTGATGACGCTTAATAAGAACTAGTTTGGTAGGATGCTGCTTCTCTTGAGAAGCGGCATCTTCTTTCATAAAAAAACGAGTATTTCCATACGGAGTACTCGTTTATAAAATATCTAATTCCGGTACTTCTCTAAAATGTTTTCAGTCACACGTTCTACATTTTGATTACTTCTCTTCGCCTCCGCATATCTCTCGTAATCCTCAGCCGCAACTTCTAACAAGAAGCTCTTCGGAAAGATATAAGGCTTTCCATGATCCTGTTCGTCCAAGTTGTTCAACACTTCTAGCTCGTCTTCGTTTTCCTTGTTGCGTGCAGGATCATATACAAACATTTTTCCATACTCTTCTTCTACACTTTTGTTTACATTGATAAAATACTTCATTCACAAAACACTCCTGTTTTTTGATTATGTAACTGTTATTCCCTAGACACGTTGTCATCAGACATATAAAGGCACAAAAAGGGAAGATAACCTATAAAAATTGTACAAGCACGACTCGTCATATTTCGAACTTTGTCCCGATATGATGTAGAGAGAGCCTGACAAGCGCAGGCTTATCAAGCGGAAAGGGAGTTGGAAGTAATGAAAACTGCGGGTTCTTGGTCTCATTCGTTAAAATTTCTTTTGTTCAGTGCAGTTGGTATTTTCATGTTCTTCATTCCGATCACAGTGAAAGGAAAGTCATCGATCCCACTCGATCATCTTGTAACATGGGTGAGAGATACAGCGGGTGAAGCTGTACCGCTTTATGCATTGCTCGTCATATTGCTCGGTGCTGTTTATCCGTTCTACAAAAAAACGTGGAACAAAGACCGAGTCACGACCACCTTCTCATTGCTAAAAGTTGTGGGACTCGTTGCAGCTGTCCTACTTTACTTTGAATGGGGTCCGAGCTGGTTAAGCGATCCGAACATGGGACCGTTCTTATTTGAGAAACTCGTGATCCCTGTTGGGTTGCTCGTTCCACTCGGTGCTGTCTTCCTAGCCTTTATTGTAGGATATGGTCTGATGGAGTTTATCGGGGTGCTCGTCCAAAAGATCATGAGACCTATCTGGAAAACACCGGGCAGGTCAGCGGTTGATGCCGTCGCTTCTTTTGTCGGCAGTTATTCGATCGGTCTACTCATCACGAACCGCGTGTTTAAAGAAGGAAAGTATACGGTGAAAGAAGCAGCTATCATTGCAACTGGTTTCTCTACCGTTTCTGCAACGTTCATGATCATTGTGGCAAAAACGCTAGGTCTGATGGAAATGTGGAACACCTACTTCTGGACGACGCTTGTGGTGACTTTCTTAGTAACGGCAATCACAGTGAGAATTCGTCCGTTAAGCAGAATGGATGATACGTATTCTGGTGGGGAAGGTCAGCCGGAAGAAGAGGTGAATGAGAAATACTTGCAAACGGCTTGGCGAAACGCGATGGATTCATCTCAGAACGCCCCTGCATTCTTGACTAACATTTGGTCTAATTTAAGAGATGGCTTTCTGATGGCGATGAGTATATTGCCTTCCATTATGAGTGTCGGTTTAATCGCCCTTTTGTTGGCAGAATACACGCCTGTCTTTGACTGGCTGGGTTACGTTTTCTACCCGATCACATGGGCGCTGCAGCTTCCTGATGCTATGCTTGCTGCGAAAGCGGCTTCTATCGGTGTTGCTGAAATGTTCCTGCCTGCACTCTTAGTAGCTGAAGCGGCACTTGTAACGAAATTCGTAATCGGTGTAGTTTCCGTAGCTTCCATTCTATTTTTCTCAGCTAGTATTCCTTGTGTACTCTCAACAGAAATCTCAATCAGTGTTCCAAAACTACTAGTTATCTGGTTCCAGCGCACGGTGTTGGCATTGATTATAGCGACTCCGCTAGCTTATTTATTCCTATAAATACTTTTACTGGTTGTTATGAAAGCCCTTTATCGATAGAATAGTAGTATATAAAATTAAATAATCATTACCACTAGGGGTGCCTTTGTTAAGGCTGAGATTAAAGTGAACTTTAAGACCCTTGGAACCTGATTTGGTTAGAACCAGCGTAGGGAAGTGGTGTGTGGATCAGATACTACGCTATAAATTCTTAAAACTGTGAAACCACCTCTTTGCTACATAAAGGAGGTGGTTTTTTATTGTGGAAAAACAGCTTCATGTAATTACTACGGGAAGGCAAAGTGATGAAGAGTTGGTTAAGATAGCGAAACTCATTCATCCGTACATCACGGCGCTGCATGTACGAGAAAAAACAAAGTCTGCGAAAGAACTCAGTCATCTTATCCATCTTCTGCAGAAAGCTGGAGTGCCTCCCTCTAAAATTATCGCAAATGATCGGGTGGATGTAGCGCTTTGTACAGGTATAAAAGGTGTTCAGCTGACACATCACAGTTTAGATGTGTCACAAGTGCGAAGAGCTCTGCCTGAAATGATGCTCGGCTGCTCTGTCCATTCTGTTTCAGAAGCACAGGATGCTGAACAAAACGGCGCCGACTTCATCATGTATGGTCATATTTTTAAGACTTCTTCCAAACGTGATGCGGAGCCAAGAGGGTTAGATCAGCTTCAACGTGTGGTAGATCAAATCACAATTCCGGTCATCGCGATCGGAGGCATTACACCAGAAAACGTACGGAATGTCATCGGAACAGGTGCATCTGGAATCGCCGTGATGTCAGGCATTTTAGAAGCGGAATCACCACTAAAAGCGGTGAAGCTGTACAAACAACAACTGGAGGTGTGGGATGCGCACAACGTATGATGCCATCATTATTGGAGGCGGCGTGATCGGCTGTTCCATCGCCTATGAGCTTTGTAAACGAAACAAACGTGTGCTGCTTCTTGAAAAAGAAACAATTGGGAGCAGGGCTTCAAGTGCTGCAGCTGGCATGCTCGGTGCAGAGATGGAGTTTGAGACCAATCATCCACTCTATCTGCTCGCAAAAGAAAGTCGGGACTCTTTTACCCCTTTATCACAGGAGCTTTTCGATGTTTGTGGGATAGACATTGAACTGATCCAGAAGGGGATTTATGAACTCGCGTTTACAGAGGAAGAAGCGGATGATTTAAAAAGAGAAGCGGCCAAGCGTCGAGATCAAGATGAAGAGGTTTTCTGGCTTTCAGCTGAAGAACTGATCATAAAAGAACCCGCATTATCCTCACTTGTAAAGGGAGCTCTCTATTTTGAAAAAGATGCTCAAGTGTCACCTGTTAAGCTTACTCGAGCCCTATATCAGTCCGCAAAAATTCTCGGTGCCGAGATAAAAGAGCATACCGAAGTGGTTAGGCTTCTCCAAACCAACAACAGAGTCACAGGTGTTGTAACAACGAAGGAAACGTTTCATGCTGATTCCGTCATAGTAGCTTGTGGGGTGTGGAGCTCAGATATCGAGCCTTCACTAAAAATGGTGCCTGTAAAAGGGGAATGTCTTTCCTTTAAAACACAGCGTCCACTACTTACAGGTACGGTAAAATACAAAAACTGTTACCTCGTTCCAAAGCGAGAAAACCAAATTTTTGTTGGCGCGACAAGTACACCACACGTCTTTAATGAAGAGGTTACATTTTCAGGTCTATTTGAATTGATGGAGAAGGCAAAACAAATCGTGCCTGAACTAAGTGGTGCTGTTTTTGAAAAAGCATGGGGAGGCATCAGGCCCCAAACGCTATCCGGTCAACCCTATATCGGTCCTTCTCCACATAAAGAGGGGCTCATTCTTGCAACGGGGCACTATCGAAACGGCATTCTGCTTTCCGCTATAACTGGAAAAAGGATTGCTGACCATATTGAAAGCGAGGTATATCATTCGTGAAACTTATGATAAATGGAGAAGCGGTCATGGTGCCAAATTCTTTGCAGTCGATCACAGATCTGCTGAAGCACCTTAACTTACATGACCAAGTGGTGATTGCGGAAGTAAACGAAGAGATCATCAATAATCAAAAACAAAGTGAAACTCAAATAAAAGAAAACGACAAGATCGAACTTGTTCGATTTGTTGGCGGAGGTTGATTGTATGTTAAACATTGGACACTATTCCTTTTCATCTCGATTACTTTTAGGTACAGGCAAATATCCGGACTTCAAAACACAAAAAGAAGCGGTAGAAGCTTCTGGTTCTGAGATTTTGACGTTTGCGGTTCGTAGAATGAACATCTTTGAAGAAAGCCAACCAAACTTTTTAGAGATGCTTGATCTGAAAAAATACACATTGTTACCGAATACAGCAGGTGCGAAAACGGCGACAGAAGCGGTACGCATCGCAAAACTGGCGAAAGCATCAGGATTATGTGATATGGTAAAAGTAGAAGTCATCGGATGCGACAAAACGCTGTTGCCGGATCCAGTGGAAACGCTTAAAGCCACAGAAGAGCTATTAAAAGAAGGGTTCATCGTGCTTCCTTATACGTCAGATGATGTGGTCCTGGCTAGACGATTAGAAGAGCTTGGTTCACATGCAATCATGCCTGCCGCTTCTCCAATCGGTTCCGGGCAAGGAATTATTAACCCGCTCTATTTAAAATTTATTATTGAGCAAACGAAGGTTCCGGTTATAGTTGATGCAGGGATCGGTAGTGCGAGTGACGCGATGATTGCGATGGAGCTCGGAGCAGACGGTGTGCTATTAAACACAGCCGTAGCGGGTGCGAAGGATCCTGTAAAGATGGCCCTTGCAATGAAAATGGCGGTAGAAGCTGGAAAGTTAGGGTATGAAGCGGGAAGAATCCCGAGAAAAGAAACGGCAACAGCGAGCAGTCCTTTAGAAGGGTTGAGTGTGAAGTGAATGAGCGTTATTCAAGACAGGAATTATTTAGCCCGATCGGTATAGAAGGGCAAGCAAAAATTCGAACAAAAAGCGTGCTCATCGTTGGTGCAGGCGCTCTTGGTGCAGGAAACGCTGAAGCTCTTACGCGTGCAGGCGTAAAACGGATCGTACTCGTCGATCGCGATTATGTGGATTGGACGAACCTTCAGCGTCAGCAGCTTTATTCTGAAGAAGATGCGAAGAGACAACTGCCAAAAGTAGTTGCTGCAAAGAATAGATTAAACCAAATTAATTCAGAAGTAGAAATTCAGGCACATGTGATGGATATGGGGATTGAGGAAGCAGTAGAACTGATCTCGGGTATCGATCTGATCATGGATGCGACAGATAATTTTGAGACGCGTTTGTTGATCAACGATTTGGCTCAGAAATATGAGGTTCCGTGGATTTACGGGGCGTGTGTTGGAAGCTACGGCATTTCTTACACGATTTTACCTGGAGATGGACCGTGTTTGAACTGTTTGCTCGATAAGATTCCGGCGAACGGACAAACATGCGATACAGCAGGAATTATCTCTCCAGCTGTACAGATGGTCACCGCTTATCAAACAGCCGAGGCGTTAAAGATTTTAGTAGAAGACTATGCATCTATCAGGAAAAAAATCGTAACATTTGATACGTGGACCAATCAGCATGTCCAATTAGGGATGGGAAAAGCGAAGAAGGTAGATTGTCCATCTTGCGGAGCTAACCCAACATATCCTTATTTAGAAAAAGGTGCTGCGTTAAAAACAGCTGTTCTTTGCGGTCGGGATACTGTTCAAATCCGTCCCGCTCATACGATCGAGATTGATTTAGAAAAGATGGAGAAAAGATTATTGCCACATGGTGACGTTCGCTGTAATCCTTATTTACTGGAGCTTCAAAGTGGCAGTCACCGCCTCGTTCTTTTTAAAGATGGACGTGCACTTGTTCATGGAACGAAGAATACGGCAGAAGCGAAATCTCTGTATCATAGATTTATAGGGTAAGAATTCTGTATAATGAAGTATAGGAGGTGATTTGATTTATGGAGTTTTTTGATCTGCTGTATCAAACGGACGCATTAGTTTTATCCATTAGTATCGCACTAACGTTCATTATAGCTAAGCAGCTTTCGGTCGTTCATCGATCTCTTGTTCATAGATCAAATCACCATGTGAAGCAGGACAGGCTATGTTACGAGAAGAGAATGACCGATTCTCACCTCGTTCAAAACTATTGCTTCATTCGAGACGAGATCGCACGGACAATGTTTAGAAAAGAAACGCCAGATGATAAAGAAGGGCACGTTTACTCCTTGTTTGCTTAGATTTTTTTTAAAACAAGGAGGAACAAATTTGAAGAAATATATATCCATTCTTTCATTGCTAGCAATTTTTCTATTATCCGGGTGCAATAACACACCGATTACAGCAGAAAGCCCAGGTGTGTGGAACCATTTTTTCATCTACCCGTTTTCAAAGCTCATTCAATATGTGGCGTATCTGTTTAACGATAGCTATGGGATTGCGATCATCCTCTTAACGATTGTGATACGATTCCTGATCATGCCGTTAACGTTAAAACAAACGAAAAATCAGGAAAAGATGAAGGGAATTCAGCCAGAGATTCAACAGCTTCGTGAAAAACACAAGGGCAAAGATCGCGAATCTCAATTGAAATTACAGAACGAACTGATGGCTGTTTATAAAAAACATGAAGTTAACCCGTTATCGATGGGGTGTTTGCCCCTCTTGATTCAGATGCCGATTCTGTTTGCGTTTTATTATGCAATCATCAAAACGAAAGAGATCGCATTGCACAACTTCCTTTGGTTTAACTTAGGCACAGCAGATCCTCTGCATCTGCTTCCGGTGTTAGCGGCTTTAACAACGTTTATCCAATATAAAATGAGTACAACGGAGCTCGCTGCTTCAAATCCGCAAATCAAAATGATGGGTTACGTGATGCCGATCGTTATCCTATTTTCGGCATGGAAGCTTGCTGCCGTTCTGCCTCTTTATTGGATGGTCGGGAATGTGTTTTTAACGATTCAAAATGTCGTTCTGCAAAAACGAAAGAAGAAAGCAGCTTCTGCTAGTTTGTAATAAGAAAACGACCAGATTTTTTTAATCTCTGGTCGTTTTTTATGTTCGTATGATGCGCCCTTTATGCCGCGTGTTTTTTGCGCAATCTTTTGTTCCGAATCTCCTCAACAGCACCAGATCCTAAGAGGACACCTGTGATGATAAGCAGAAATCCGAAAACATGCTGAAACAAGATCTGTTCACCTAAAAAGAGATACGCACCCACAAGAGCGAAAAATGGATTCAGGTTAATAAAGATGGAAGCTTCTGATGCTCCGATTTTACCGATGGCCTCATTATAGAGCATATGACCGACTGCTGTCGCAATACAAGCTGAAGCGAAATAGATCAGCCATAGCGAAACGGTCGAATTCTTAACAACTCCTGCAAATCCTTGTGGCTCTTCGATCAATCCGATTACGATCAGGAACAGTGAACCGATCACCATCATATAGCCGGTCATGAGTCGTGGATCTAACGTGTGCGCCACACGCTTGATCAGGATAAAGCTTACAGCTTGCGTGAGAACAGATAATAAAATGTATCCGTCACCGAACGAGATTCCTGCTACCTGACTGTTTCCTTCTAAAACGATGAATGCAACACCTGAGAACCCAAGAAGAAGTCCGATCGATTTTAAGAGCGTAAGAGGTGTTCCTAAAAACGAGATGGCAAGAATAGTCGTTAGAAGTGGCGACATTCCCATGATCAACCCGCCGTTCGTGGCTGTTGTTTCGGTTAACCCGATGGATAAAAAATAATGATGCGCAACAACATTAAAGATCGACGCCAGAAAGACATACCAAAACTCTTTTTTCGTAAGCCACCGAACTTTTTTTATTATAGAGAGAAGCAGAAATACGGTCAAGCCCGCAGTTAGAACACGAATTCCAGTGATTGTAACAGGCAAAAAGTTCGTAACCAGAATTTTCGTCGCGGTTACGTTTAACCCCCACACCACCATCACTAGGAATAAAATCACATACGTCCGATACGCTTTCATTATGTCATCTTCTTTCTTCTGCTTTTTACTTCATAAAGTAAAGTATTTCAATGATTTTAATTTCCATTGTACAGCATTCAAAGTGGATTTACAGGTAAAAAGCTTACAAATTTTAGATTGAGGCGAAATGACCATATCTACTTTAAAAGGTAGTCTGCTATAGTGGGAGAAAATGATTTTGAAGTTGTTGATAAAGGGTCTGTCAGGTTACATTTTGTCGAATCGCCTTTATTTTTGATTTTAGACTTAATTGGGAGCTGTTTAGACTTAATGCGTGGCTGATTAGACTTAATCTGCTATGAAAACGACCTTATTGAACCCCAAAACGACTTAATCTCATAAAAAAGAGGTGAACCTCACCATGCAAAGAGTTAACCCGTATGTACTTTTAGTGATCGCAAACTTAATATGGGGCGGTAATTTTGTGATTGGACGTGCGATAGCGAGCAGTTTACCGCCAGTAACACTCTCTTTTTTGCGATGGTGCACCGCATTTCTCATTTTTTTTCCGTTCGCCATCCCATTTTTACGAAATGAGTGGCCGATGCTAAAAAAGCAGTGGCAAGTCGTCCTTATCTTATCGATCACTGGGATCACGGGCTTTAACACGCTTTTATACATTGCCCTGCACTATACGACGTCAATAAATGCATCCATCGTTAACACATCAACACCGATTCTGCTCTTCCTACTGTCGTTTATTTTTCTCAAAGAGAAGCTTAACACCAAACAGATGGCAGGAGCGTTACTTTCGCTCGTTGGACTTCTATTTATTATCTCTAAAGGCTCACTCGGTGTTTTACTGCAGCTGTCGTTTAATAAAGGTGACTTGATCGTGATTGGGGCTGTTATCTGCTGGAGTATTTATTCGCTTCTTATTCGAAGATATGCGGGGATTCTCCCTACATACAGCACGTTTGTTGTAACGGCATTTCTTGGCATTCTCATCTTGCTGCCATTTTCATTAGTAGAGATGCAAACTAAGGAAATTGTATGGTCATTAGCTACTATCGCAACCATTCTATATACGGGAATCTTTGCATCGATCGTTGCGTTCATGTCCTGGAATACAGCGGTTGAGCGGGTCGGGCCGAGTAAAGCCGGAGTCTTTTTGAACCTGATCCCTGTGTTTGCTGCGATCTTTGCTGTTCTTTTTATCGACGAATCGCTCGCATGGTATCAAGCAGCTGGAGGTGTGCTCGTTATACTAGGTGTTTTTATCTCGACACGCGTTACAAAAAAAGAAAAGCATATACAAAAGGCAAGTAGAAGCGTTAAAGTGATAAGTAAATAATTTACAAAATTAACGAAACTTTTCTTATGATTCACTCGTATTAGAATGTGAAAAGAGAGAGTTATGATAGGAGGAATTGGGGAGCACATGACAACACATACGTTAGAACTTAAGAACTTAACGAAAAAGATCAAAGGCAAGACCATTGTGGATGATCTATCGTTTTCTGTAAGAGAAGGTGAGATTTTCGGTCTTCTCGGTCCGAACGGAGCGGGTAAGACGACAACGATTCGAATGATCGTTGGGCTGATCTCTATCACGGACGGAGACGTTCTGATCAACGGTGACAACATTCGAGGTAACTTTGAAAAAGCGATGGAACGCGTTGGTGCAATCGTTGAAAACCCGCAGTTATACGATTATATGACAGGCTATAAAAACCTCATGCAATATGCGAGGATCATGCCGGATGTGACAAAGGAAAGAATTGACGAAGTCATTGAACTCGTTGATCTGAAGTACGCGATTCACGATAAAGTAAAAACATACTCGCTTGGTATGAGACAGCGACTGGGTGTAGCTCAGGCACTTTTACATAAGCCGAACGTGTTAATCCTGGACGAACCGACGAACGGACTCGATCCACAAGGAATATATGATCTTCGTAACTATTTGCGTCTGCTAGCAAACAATGGCACTTCTGTAATCGTATCTTCACACATGCTTGCTGAGATGCAGATGATGTGCGACCGTGTGGCCATTATTCAAAATGGAAAACTGGTCCGTATCGATGAAATTCTAAACCAGGAAGACGAAGCCGATGTGAAGGTTCACTTCCAAATCGAAGGCGACGTTTCGCAGGCAAAACAAGTACTTATCGAAATGAACGAAGAGCTGAACGTCACAGAGTCGGGACAGGAACTAATTGTCCAAACATCGGACGTACGATCCATTGCAGAACTTAATAAACAACTTGTTCTAGCAGGCGTTCTCGTTGTGGGGATCCAACGCAAAACGAAGACGCTCGAAGAACGATTCTTAGAAATGACAAAGAAAGGGGGAGATCTGAATGAAGTGGCTATCCCTGTTAACGAATGAGTGGATTAAAATCTTTAGCCGCATGCGCACATGGATCTTCCTTGCCATTCCAATCGTTATCATTATCGGTATCGCTGTTTATGACAAAGCAACAACAGATGTTGAAGTAAATGAAAATTGGAAGCAAGAACTGACGCAAACTGTTAAGGATGACCAAAAAGCGCTGGATGAAGCAAAGAAAAACAACGATAATGAAATCTATATCGATATGTTAGAATCAAACATCAAGCAGAACGAATACGCCATCGCTAATGATATCTCTCCTTATGAAACAACTGCATGGCAGTTCATGAAAGACATGGCTTGGATCTCAATCTTTATCGGATTGTTTGTAATCGTAGTGGCTAGTGATATCGTATCGAATGAATTTGCAAAAGGGACGATCAAGATGCTTCTGATCCGCCCTTATAGCAGGTGGAAGATTCTTTTATCTAAATTCGTTGCAACGCTTGGCTTTGCGTTCTTGATGTGGCTCGTTGTCATCTTAGTGACATGGCTTGTTGGTGGCCTTGCCTATGGATTTGGAGGCATGGATCAGTCGTACTTGATCACAGCAGAAGATGGGCAAGTGAAAGAAAGGCTGATCGTGGAGTACGTGTTTGCTAACATTGGAGTAGAATTTATCGAATTAACAGCACTCGTAGCCATGTCATTCATGATCTCAACTCTGTTCATGAGTAACTCGGTCGCAATCGGTGTGGCACTGTTTACGATGTTTGCAGGAAATACGATTGTTGCACTTCTTGCTACAAAAGACTGGGTGATCTACACATTGTTCGCCAATATGGATCTTAGTGTATTGATTGATGGACAGAACCAGATGGTTAAGGATTTAACGCTGCCGTTCTCCATTAGTGTGCTCGCGGTATACACGGTGATCATGCTCGCGATTACGTTTACGGTTTTCCAAAAGCGCGATGTAAAAGCTTAATAGAACGAGTAAGAGGCTGACTCTCGTATCAGCCTCTTTACTTTATTTTTCGCTCTTTTCTAAAAGATTGTTGCTTTGTACCCATGTCACCTTTGACAATTGATTGTAGTGGAAGGTGCGAGACTCCTACGGGACAGGCGGGCAGCTGAGACACTTAAGAGTGAAACGTACGAATGTGGCTCAGCGCCTGCCCCGTGGAAAGCGAGCAACCTAGAACGGAAATCAACACTTCCAAGAGCAACAAGGTTTACGAAAACAGCCTTATTTTTTTAACAATACAGGTTGCTTTTCCATAAAAACAAAGATGGTTTCTTCAAAGTCTAATTTATGGGTTTTAAACACCTTGTAGCCTAGCTTTTCGTAAAAAGAAATATTCTTCACGCTCTTGCTGCCGGTGTATAATTCGTAACGGTATGCAGCAAACAGTTGCTCAATCTCCTCTACTAACTTTCTTCCGATGCCTCTGTTTTGAAAGTCAGGATGGACCATGAGCTTACCTATAAAGCACGTTCCTTCGTTTTCATGAGCTTTGACAGAGCCAATAATGTTACCGTTAAATAGATACTTTAGTACGTGGTGAGTTCTTATGCTTTCTTCTACATCAGCAACCGATTGTGTAAGAGGTTGAATATCATAATTGCCGTAAAGTTCAGCCTCACTCAAATAAGCCAATTTTTGTAACGCATGTATATCAGCGGCATCAAGAACAGTAGCTTTTTTAATCATTTCCATAACATGACTCCTGACATGATTAATTTTAGATATAATATTCCGTATAGAGTCACTTTATCCTTCATGGAAAACATGAGTGCAGAAAAGACATACATCAGAAGGGAGACAAACATTGGAAACACAACCAAAACAAAAAGAAGATTTAAAAGGTTTAGGAGGATGGCTGCTATTAGTAGGAGCGGGACTACTTTTAGCGTTGCCGTTTAAACTAAATGCTGTACAAGTGGGATTTGATGCGATCAAAGGTTATAAATTCCATTCGTTATTATTAAAATACGTTGTATATGGAGAATTAATCTTTAATATTGGATTGATTGGATTGAATATCTATCTTCTCTATCTATTTTTTACGAAGAAAAAAACGTTCGTAAAGACGTGGGTATTTTTGCTTCAGATCACGTTAATCTTTGCGGTTCTAACAGATATTCTGCTTCTGTTTGTAGATGAAGTGAATACAGGAACGCCTTTTGTAAACTCAGCTTCTGCTCTATTAGCGTTTTTCATCTGGTCCACGTATGCAAAGAAATCGTGGCGCGTTCACAATACATTTGTAAATTAGACTCTAAAAAAGGACAAGGGCATCTGCTCCTGTCCTTTCTTCTATATATCTATATATCTCCTATCCAATAACTCTATCTCTACGCTTTTTGTGACTGAAATTGATCTTCTTCTGTAGATCCTTTTAGAGCTGTTGTTGAAGCTGTACCACCCGAAACGAGCTGTGTGACTTCATCAAAATAGCCTGTTCCTACTTCACGCTGGTGGCGCGTTGCCGTATAGCCATCGATCTCACTATCAAACTCTCTTTGCTGCAACTCAGAATAAGCACCCATACCTCTCGCTTTATAGCCTTTTGCTAGTTCGAACATGCTATGGTTCAGCGCGTGGAAACCAGCCAACGTTACGAACTGGAACTTATAGCCCATCGCTGCAAGCTGCTGCTGGAACGTTTCAATCGTTGCGTCATCCAGTTTCTTTTTCCAGTTAAAAGAAGGAGAACAGTTGTAAGCTAATAGTTTACCAGGAAACTGTTCGTGGATCGCATCTGCAAAACGCTGCGCTTGTTCTAGGTTCGGTTCACTCGTTTCGCACCAGATCAAATCCGCATAAGGTGCATAGGCAAGTCCGCGTGCGATCGCTTGATCAAGGCCCGCGTTTGTACGGTAAAAGCCTTCAGCTGTTCGCTCACCTGTAATAAAAGCGCGGTCGACTGGATCGATGTCACTCGTGATCAAATCTGCAGCATCAGCATCAGTACGTGCGATCAAAATTGTTGGTGTTCCCATCACATCTGCCGCCAGACGAGCTGAGATTAAGTTGCGTACAGCCGTCATCGTCGGCAATAGTACTTTTCCACCTAGATGTCCGCACTTTTTCTCAGAAGATAACTGATCTTCAAAGTGAACAGCCGACGCTCCAGACTCAATCATGCCTTTCATCAGCTCAAAAACGTTCAGTTGTCCGCCAAAACCAGCTTCTGCATCTGCAACGATCGGAAGGAAGTAATCGACCTCGTTTCCACCTTCCATGTGCTGAATCTGATCAGCGCGCTGAAGAGCAGAGTTGATGCGTTTTACCACGTGTGGCACAGAGTTTGCCGGATATAAACTTTGGTCAGGATACATGTTTCCAGAAAGGTTGGCATCTGCTGCGACCTGCCAACCGCTTAAGTATACGGCTTTCAGACCTGCCTTTGCTTGCTGAACCGCCTGATTGCCTGTTAGTGCTCCTAAAGCGTTTACATATGTTTCGTTTTGAAGGAGATCCCAAAATTTTTCGGAGCCCTTTTTAGCAAGTGTATGCTCGATATCGATGGACCCACGTAAGCGAATAACCTCTTCTGCTGTATAAGGACGCTGAACTCCTGACCAGCGCTCTTCGTTTTGCCACATATCCTGTAATTTCTCCACACGTGATTGATTCATTAATCTCTCTCCTTAGGGTTTATTAGTTTTTTGTGAGTTGATGATTCTTAGACATAATTAGATAAATCTCTTAATGCAATTGGAACGCGGGCATTTTGAGATATTAAGAATTTTGGTTTTACGGTACGTGTTTTTATAATTGTTACACGTTCGCTCAAACAGGACACTGTTTCGCTCCAAAAACACCTCACTTCACTCAAAAAGTCAGTTGTTTCGCGCACAAACACTATCGTTTCGCTCGGTAAAGCCCTTATTTCTTCTCAACTATGATCAATACAAACTTCTCAAAAGGTTAGGGGTTCTATAAAAGGGCTGATACTCCATGAAATGGGTTAATCATTCATTAATTAATATGAAAATCTAAAAGTTGGAACAAAAAATTGATAAAAAGATATACCTACAAAACCTCATAACCTCGATTAGTTAAGAAATCTTGAAACTCATTATTGCGAATCAGCTCATCAAACAACGCAACTGCTTCCATAAAACGACCTGAATTGAATGACTCCTCATTCATTCCTTGCTTCAACTTTTGAACTTCCTGCAACTTTAGTTCCTCTACCAGCTCGAACGTCACTTTGCGTCCGTCGCGTAAAATGCCTTTAGGGTGTCTGATCCATTGCCATACTTGTGCTCGTGAGATTTCTGCGGTAGCTGCATCTTCCATGAGATGGTTAATTGGTGCAGCTCCTTTACCTCTTAGCCAAGAAGCGATGTATTGAATGCCGACACTAATGTTGACGCGCAAACCTTCTTCTGTGATTTCGCCTTCTGGTACAGCCACTAAATCATCAGCCGTTACGACTACATCTTCACGTTTTTGATTGATCTGATTAGGCGTTGGCATGATGCGGTCAAATACTTCCATAGCAACAGGCACGAGTCCCGGATGGGCAACCCATGTCCCGTCATGACCGTCAGAAGCCTCGCGCTCTTTGTCAGCACGAACTTTTTCAAAAGCAGCAGCATTTGCGGCTTCATCGTTTTTAATTGGAATCTGAGCAGCCATTCCACCGATCGCAGGGGCGTTTCGTTTATGGCACGTTTTTATGGCCAAAAGAGAATACGATCTCATGAACGGAACAGTCATTGTAACGAGCGAGCGATCAGGGAGAATCACGTGTGGCTGATTACGGAACTTCTTAATATAGCTGAAAATATAATCCCATCTGCCACAGTTTACGCCTGCGGAATGTTCACGAAGCTCGTATAAAATTTCGTCCATTTCAAAAGCCGCAACAATGGTCTCGATGAGTACAGTTGCTTTAATGGTACCTCGTGGAATCCCTAGCTGTTCTTGTGCGTAAATAAACACATCGTTCCAAAGGCGAGCTTCTTTATGACTTTCCATTTTAGGAAGATAGAAATAAGGTCCAGACCCGTTTTCGATCAGTGTCTTTGCATTGTGATAAAAATAAAGGCCAAAATCTACTAAGCTACCAGACATCGGTTCGTTGTCGACAACAATATGTTTTTCTTCAAGATGCCAGCCACGTGGACGTACGATGAGCGTGGCGGTCTTTTCGTTCAATGTATACGTTTTTCCGTTTCCATTATCAAAAGAAATAGAGCGGTTAACGGCATCCTTTAAGTTGATCTGACCATCAATCGTGTTCTCCCAAGTAGGAGAGTTGGAATCTTCAAGATCTGCCATGAATAGCTTAGCTCCTGAGTTAAGCGCGTTTATCACCATTTTGCGGTCAACAGGACCTGTGATCTCTACTCGCCGGTCTTGAAGATCTTGGGGAAGTGGTGAGATGGTCCAATCACTGTTACGGATATGTTCGGTTTCTGGTAAAAAGGTAGGCATGATCCCAGCATCTATTTCACTTTGCCTCGCTTTACGTTGTTTCAGAAGTTCTTTGCGGGTGTTGTTAAAGTGAAGGTGCAATGACTTTAAGAAAAGAATGCTACCTGGTGTTAATATTTTTTCATACGCTGGGGTAATGTCGCCTAACACTTGTAGATTAGTAGTTTCAATCGTCACTTATTACACAGTCCTTTCTAAACATGTTATTAAACAGATGCACTTAAAATATTATTGTTATATAACAGAAGAGGTAAAAAAATTTACCTCTCGTGTTTTCCCATGCAGCGCTCGCACTCATAAAGATAAGATTCATGTTGTTCCTCGATCACACATCCACATTCCGAACACGTCTTCTTAGGAATATTACGGTGAAGCTCCAAGTAATTTTTCATTTTAAATTCCTCCTGTTTTGTTTTTGATTTGATTATAATGCATTGTATTATAACAGTTTATTTTTTGCAACACCTGTTTTATAACATTTTCTTGTTTTTTATAAAATTGAGTCATCTGTCCAACTGTTTATCCTTGTTATGACTGGGTTTCTTGGAATGTGTTAAATATTTTAAAACTGTTGTAATACAGGGTGAACACATTGCATTTTTAGCCCTTATTTGAATTTTGAGAAAATAACGCTTACAATGAATTCATTCAATGTAAGCGTGGTGATTGATTTGAAAATAGATGATACAGATCGAAAAATATTAGAGCTGCTAACACAAGACGGTAGAATGTCTTATGCAGAGATCGGTAAGGAATTAAGCCTTTCCCGTGTATCTGTTCGCGAACGTGTTAATCAGATGAGAAAAGCGGGAGTAATAGAAAAGTTCAGTGTGGTGATTGACTCAGAAGCAGCAGGAAAGACCGTTTCAGCTTTCTTTGAAGTGGACTGTGAACCAGCCTATTTAGTAAAAGTAGCAGAGAAACTCGTGAATAATCCAAGTGTCGCAAGCTGCTACCAGATGACAGGGCCAAGCACATTACATATGCACGTATTGGTAGAAGATTTTCCTTCGTTAGAGAAGTTTATCAATAATGAACTTTATGGCATCAAAGGTATTTCGAGAGTAGAATCACATATTCTACTCAGAAGATTCAAGAGCCGATCAGGGCTAAAACTATAGAGCTGTTTTCATAAACTTTGTTGCTTTTGGAAGTGTTAATTTCCGTTCCAAGTTGCTCGCTTTCCACGGGGCAGGCGCTGAGCCACATTCGTACGTTTCACTCTTAAGTGTCTCAGCTGCCTAGTTGCAGTGGCTAGCCCCTCGAGGTCAAAAGTTTAACGGTCAAGAAGGCAAAGTGCGCCTTCATGGCCCATTCAACTTTTGCTTGTCGGGGCTGAACGAGCCACTTCCACTTTTCAAACTGCCCGCCTGTCCCGTAGGAGTCTCGCATCTTCCACTCCAATCAATCGTCAAAGGTGACAAGGTGTTTAAAGCGACAATCTTTTAGAAAAGAACGAACTTTAAAGAATACAAAGAGGATTCGAATGGACAGCTATCCATTTCGAATCCTCTTTTTTTATTCTAGTGAAGCAATTATATCAACTAGGTGCATCTTCCTATCTCGAAAACGTTTAGTAGTGCATTAGTTTATGTCTACTTACATAGGTACGGGAACAAAGAACCAAATTATGATTTTATATAGAAAATATTCTGAATATATTTTATAATCAGAAACAATATAAAACGTTTGTTAGTTTATATTTGATTTTTGGTTAACAAACGGAGGTCATTTCTACTTAATTGTACCGAAAAAGTGAAAAAAGGGGAGAGGTGAAGAGAAAATGGCAGGTTTGATTGTAAGGCGTATTTTTCAGCTAGTGCTCTTATTAATCGGTATTTCATTCATTGTTTTTATGAGTATGCACATTGCGCCAGGTGATCCGGCAAGTATTATCGGCGGACCAACGGCGACTCAAGAAGACGTTGAAGCGATCAGAGAAAACCTTGGACTAAATGAGCCGTTGCTCGCTCAATATTTCGATTACTTAAAAGGCATTTTTGCAGGTGACTTAGGGTTCTCTTATCAGACAAAACAAGCGGTGTCAGAAGCGATTATCGACCGTTTCCCAAACACACTGAACCTGGCTATCGCAAGCATTATTGTTGCGATTGTAATCGGTGTAACGGCAGGAATCATATCAGCATTAAAACATAACACCTGGTTTGACGGATTGAGTACCATTATTGCTCTCGGGGGAATCTCCATTCCTAACTTTTGGTTAGGTGCCATATTAATCCTTATTTTCGCCGTTAACCTTCAATGGTTTCCTGTGGGAGGATTAACCGAACCGTTCTGGACCATCGAAGGAATGAAACAACTCGCACTTCCTGCTATTACTCTTGGGACAGGCTCAGCCGCCATGATCGCCAGAATGAGTCGTTCTGCCATGTTGGAAGTGATTCGAGCAGATTACGTAAGAACCGCAAGAGCGAAAGGCGTTCGTGAAAGAACAGTCATCATGATGCATTGTCTTAGAAACGCAATGATTCCAGTCATTACAGTGATCGGCTTGAATTTTGGTTTCTTACTTGGAGGCACCATCATTACAGAATCTGTTTTTGCTATCAATGGGGTTGGCAGGCTCATGATTGAGTCTATTGCAGCTCGTGATTTTCCGATGGTTCAAGGATCGGTTCTTCTTGTAGCTACATTGTTCGTCTTAGTGAACTTAATTGTCGATATCGTATATGCCTTTATTGATCCAAGGATCAGTTACGAATAAACGCGAAGGGGGGATAACATGTCAACGGAATTAGTAACACAGCAGTTACCGTCACATAAGAAAAAGAAAGAGTTTGCGCTTTTCAAAACGTGGAAACGGCTCATTAAGAATAAGATGGCTATCGTCGGTCTCCTGATCATTGCCTTTCAGCTGTTTATGGCTCTTGCGGCTCCAGTCATCGTAGGAGTGGATCCAAACAAACAGAACTTGGAACTGAGTGAACTGCCTATTGGAACAGAAGGGCATTGGCTAGGAACGGATAATTATGGACGAGATATCTGGAGCAGAATCGTATATGGAGCGAGAATCTCATTGTTAGTAGGAATCGGTGCTGTAAGTCTTGGTTTAGCGGGCGGAGTCGTACTTGGTTTGCTATCTGGTTACTATAGAAGGCTCGACGGCATCATTATGAGATTCGTAGATTTAATGTTTGCTTTTCCTGGTATTCTGCTAGCTATGCTGATCATCGCGATCTTAGGGACAAGCCTAGTGAACGTCGTAATTGCCATCAGTATATGGTCGATTCCAACGTGTGCTCGTATCGTCCGCGGAAGTGTTCTCTCCATTAAGAAGCAAGAGTACATTATCGCGATGCGATCACTTGGAGCAAGTGACCTTCGTATCATGGTCAGGCATGTTCTGCCAAATTGTATGGCTCCTATTATCGTCTTTGCAACGATGAGGATGGCAACTGCGATTCTATCAACGGCATCATTAAGTTTCCTAGGCTTAGGGGCACAGCCGCCAACGCCTGAATGGGGTGCAATGATTGCGGCAGGACAGGAGTACATGTGGACATCACCTCATATGATCGTGATTCCGGGTATTGCCATCATGCTAGTTGTGTTTGCGTTTAATGTTGTGGGTGATGCGCTTCGTGACGCGTTAGATCAAGGAATGAGTTTAGACAAATAAGAGGGGGATATGACGAATGGGAAAAAAGTGGTTTGCTAGTTTGCTAACGGTTCTTTTTGTATTGTCATTGGCTTTAGTAGGTTGCAGCAGCAATTCTTCATCAGGCGGAAGTGCAGGGAAAGCTGAACAAGAGCTAACCTATGCAACGACTTCTAAAGTGGTAGGTCTATCACCAATCCTAACAAATGATTCTGTTTCATCTACAGTGATCGAACAGATTTATGAAACGTTATTTGTTCGAGATAATAAAGGCGAAATCGTTCCACACCTTGCAGAATCCTATGAGAACCCAGACGAAAACACGTGGGTGATCAAGTTGAAGAAAGATATAAAATTTCACGATGGGACTCCGTTCAACGCAGAATCTGTTAAATACACGTTCGATAAATTAAAAGATCCAAAGACAGCAGCACCCCGTGCATCACTTTTAGCACCAGTATCATCCATTGAAGTTCAGGACGAACATACGGTTGTTTTAAAAACAGAGAAGCCCTATGGACCGATGCTTGCGGCCTTAACACACTCAAATGCGGCCATCGTATCTCCAACAGCTGATCAAAAGCAAGATCTTATGAAAGATCCAGTAGGAACAGGACCATTTACGTTCTCTGAAAAAGTAAACGGCGATGACATCGTACTCGTGAAGAACAAGGACTATTGGCAGAAGCCGGCCAAACTCGAAAAGCTAACGTTTACAGTTGTTCCTGAAGTATCAACCGCGATCTCTATGCTGCAGACAGGAAAAGTTCAGTTGATCGATGGGCTGGCGCCTGAACTGATGCCGCGTCTAGAGAAGATTAAGAACGTTGATATTCAGAAGAAAGATGGAACACCCGTTTACTACTTGGCATTTAACATGGAAAAAGCACCGATGAACGACTTAAAGTTCAGACAAGCGGTTTCTCAAGCGATCAATCGTGAAGGATACTTGAAGAAGTTAAATGGTCTCGGAGTTTACTCGAACAGCTTCATCGGACCAGAGGTTTTTGGGCATAACGAAAGCAGTGATAAGGGACCAAAATTTGATCAGGCAGAAGCGAAGAAACTTGTGAAAGATAACGGGTTTGATAAAAAAGAGATTAAAATTCTAGCTGCTAATACGAGTCAGTACATGAACATGGCTGAAGTCATTCAGTCACAGTTAAAAGAAGCAGGGATAAACGCAAACATCGAGACGATCGAGTGGGGAACTTACCTGGATGTTTCGAAAAAAGGTGACTTTGATATTACGATTGCCGGCTGGTCGAACGTTACAGGAGATGGAAGTGAATTATTGTTTCCACGACTTCATTCTGCAAACATTGATGCGACAAACTTAAGTCGTTATAAAGATGCTGAGCTCGATAAGCTGATCGATCAATCTCGTTCGGTTGTAGATCAAGAACAGCGTAAGGAAATCTTAACAAAAGCAGATGAATATGTAATGACACAGCTGCCGGTTCTGCCGATCTACCATGGCATCGCGTCAGCCGCTTACGATAAATCTGTTAAAGGCTTTGAGATGGAACCTACAGGACAGTGGTCATTATACGGCGTTTATAGAGAGTAGGGATGGATGATGAAAGAGACTGTTTTAGAGGTAAAGGATCTAGTGACAACGTTTAAATCAGCGGACGGTCCATTGCCGGCTGTCCGTGGCGCTTCTTTTTCGGTGAAAAAAGGAGGAACACTCTGTATCGTTGGAGAGTCGGGCTGTGGTAAAAGTATCACAGCTCTTTCTATCATGGGACTACTGCCATCAAACGGAATGATAGCAGACGGTTCGATCTTCTTTAATCAAAGAAATCTTGCCGAGATGTCACCAAAACAGATGCAGAAGGTGCGCGGAAACGAAGTATCTATGATTTTTCAGGAACCGATGACAGCTTTAAACCCAGTATTCACGGTAGGTTTTCAGATTCGTGAACCATTGATGATCCATTTGAAGCTATCAAAGAAACAAGCACATATGAGAGGAATTGAGCTCTTAAAGATGGTTGGGATTCCTTCGCCTGTCGAACGGATGAATCAATTTCCGCATGAGTTGAGCGGAGGGATGAGGCAGCGCGTCATGATCGCGATCGCACTATCATGCAACCCGTCTCTGTTGATCGCTGACGAACCGACAACAGCACTTGATGTGACCATTCAGGCTCAAATCATCGACCTTCTGAACGATTTGAAAGAACAACTCGACATGAGCATGATTATGATCACGCATGATATGGGAGTTGTCGCCGAGATTGCTGATCGAGTGATCGTGATGTATGCAGGAGAAATAATTGAAGAAGGCCGTGTGGAAGAAATCTTTGATAATCCACAGCATCCTTATACAAAAGGCTTGTTAGCTTCTGTACCTAATGTTGATGATCCTGAATTTGATTTGAAGCCGATCGCAGGATCGATGCCGATGCTAAATGAGCAGATCTCGGGATGCCGTTTTCATCCACGGTGTCCGTATGCTTTTGATAAATGTATGGAACAATCTCCAAAAACGTTTCACGTTACAGATAAACAGAGTGTAAGATGCTGGCTGCAAGAAGAGGGGGTCGAACAGAATGGCGGTAGACGAGCAAGTTCTTTATAGCGTAAAAAATGTAAAAAAGCACTTTCCTGTGAGAGGCGGCCTGCTGCAGCGGGTAAAGAACCATGTGAAGGCAGTTGACGGAATCACGCTTGATATTTATAAAGGAGAGACACTGGGCGTTGTTGGTGAATCCGGCTGCGGCAAATCGACGCTCGGAAGAACGATCCTTGGACTTGAATCGCTGACAGAAGGAGAACTCGTCTTTAACGGGAATAACATTAGTAACTATTCATCGAGACAATTAAAGCCTTATAAAAAAGAGATGCAGATGATTTTTCAGGATCCGTATGCCTCACTTAACCCAAAACAACGGATTGGTGATGCTCTAGAAGAAGCGCTCATCATCCATACGAATCTATCCTCTTTAGAACGGAGAGAAAAGGTCCTTCAACTGTTAAAAGAGGTTGGTCTAAAAGAAGAACACTATGAGCGCTATCCGCACGAATTTAGCGGCGGTCAGCGCCAGCGAATCGGGATAGCACGTGCGATCTCGATCAATCCATCCTTTATCGTATGTGATGAACCTGTGTCAGCATTAGATGTTTCCGTCCAAGCACAAGTAATAAAACTTTTACGCGATCTTCAAGAAAAGCATGGCCTAACCTATCTATTTGTGTCGCATGACCTTGGTGTAGTGCGTCACCTATGCAACCGGGTACTTGTTATGTACCTCGGTCAGATGGTGGAACTCGCACCTGTTCATAAGCTGTACGAAAATCCGACACATCCATACACGGAGGCGTTATTGTCTGCCATACCAAGACCGACTGTTGGGAGAAAGAGAGAACGTATCCGGTTAAAAGGCGATCTGCCTAGTCCTTCTAATCCACCAACCGGATGTCCGTTCCACACGCGTTGTCCTATCGCACAAAGCAAATGTTCAACAGAAAAACCCGCATGGCGTGAAATTGATGAAGGTCATTTTATTGCCTGCCACGAAAGGTGAGAATCATGAATCAAACGATACAGGATACACAACAGAAACTTCAGTACAATGCCCTTCATAACCCTTATCATTCAGATCGGATGAGCGTATTTTCGAAAAAAGGAATGGTTGCGACTAGTCAGCCGCTTGCCGCACAAGCTGGGCTGGATATGTTAAAAAAGGGTGGAAATGCGGTTGACGCAGCCATTGCCACCGCAGCTTGTCTAACGGTCGTTGAGCCAACATCGAACGGGATCGGTGGTGATGCGTTCGCCCTCGTCTGGATGAATGGTGAACTGCATGGATTGAACGCGAGTGGTCCCGCACCGAGAAGCATCTCGATCGAAGAAGTGAAGAAAGCGGGACATGATAATATGCCGAAGTTCGGCTGGCTACCTGTTACAGTTCCAGGTGCGCCAGCTGCATGGGTGGAATTATCCAACCGATTTGGTAAGCTGCCGTTTAAAGAAGTGCTGCAACCTGCGATCTCATACGCCGAAGAAGGTTATCCTTTGATGCCTATTCTCGGTAAGTACTGGCGCAAAGCATATGAAACGTACAAGCGGGAATTAAAAGGCGAAGAGTTTGAGAGCTGGTTCCAAACCTTTGCACCAGACGGACGCGCGCCAGAAGTAGGCGAGATTTGGCGCTCACCTCACCATGCTAGTACATTACGGGAGATCGCAGAAACGAAATCCGAATCCTTTTATAGAGGAGCACTCGCACAAAAAATAAGCGAGGCATCAGAAGCGCACGGCGGATTTCTCCGAAGTGAGGATCTCGCTACCTTTTATCCACAGTGGGTGAAACCGATCAGCGTGAACTACAGAGGATACGACGTTTGGGAAATTCCGCCGAACGGCCAAGGCATCGTTGCACTCATGGCACTCAACACGCTAAAAGGATATGATTTTACCGAAAAAGAATCAGCCGAAACGTATCATAAACAGATCGAAGCCATCAAACTAGCCTTTGTGGATGCGAAAAAATATGTAACAGACCCACTCAGGATGAATGTATCTGTTGAAGGATTGTTGTCGGAGAGCTATGCTGCAAAACGAAGAGACCTGATCGATTATGAAGCTCTTCAGCCGGAACCCGGCACACCGCCAAGTGGTGGGACGGTATATCTTGCAACGGCAGACGAAGAAGGCAATATGGTCTCATTCATTCAGAGCAACTACATGGGGTTCGGTTCTGGCGTAGTCGTTCCTGAAACGGGAATTGGCCTGCAGAATAGAGGACATGATTTTTCATTGGATCCAGATCACGATAACGCACTCGCTCCAGGTAAAAAGACGTATCATACGATTATTCCTGGCTTCTTAACGAAGAATGGAAAAGCCGTTGGTCCTTTCGGTGTTATGGGAGGCTACATGCAGCCTCAAGGTCACGTGCAAGTTGTGATGAACACGGTTGATTTTCATCTGAACCCGCAAGCCGCACTAGATGCGCCACGCTGGCAGTGGATGGAGGATAAGAAAGTTCTAGTCGAACGCTCACTTCCGTCGCATATTGTTGATGACCTAGCGAGAAGAGGTCATGACGTTCAAGTGGCGGCAGATTCAGGGAACTTTGGGCGAGGACAGATCATTTGGAGAGACCCAGAGACTGGTGTATTAGCAGGTGGAACGGAAGGAAGAACAGATGGCTCGATCGCTGCATGGTAACCTACTAAACTCAACTAAGAATAAAGGACTGATCATATGACGTATCTCAACTTGTTTCTTGCCTTCTTTCGGTCGGGCATGCTGGGGTATGGGGGAGGTCCTTCTTCCATCCCGTTGGTTCATAAAGAAGTAGTCGGAAAATACAAATGGATGAACGACGAAGAATTTGGAGATGTGTTGGCGCTAGGAAACACGCTGCCTGGGCCGATCGCAACCAAAATGGCAGGTTATATCGGATATCGTGTAGCGGGCATTCTCGGTCTTTTCATTGCATTATTAGCGACAATTCTGCCGACCATTATTCTCATGATACTTCTATTAACCTCGCTCCGAGAATTTAAGGATCAGCCATGGGTAGAAGGCATGACAAAAGGAGTCATTCCCGTTGTCGCTGTGATGCTCGCTGTCCTAACGTGGCAGTTCTTTGAAAGCTCCAAAAAAGGATTAGGTTTAAAACTTAGCCTTCTTCACATCTTTGCGGGCGTGGTCCTTCTTCAATTTCTCGGTGTTCACCCTGGCATCATCATTGGTGCATTATTGGCTTTCGCTCTCTTTGGACCTTTAAAGGGAAAGAATAAACAGACAGTAAACGTGCGGGAAGGAGAGAAGACAGGATGACTTTTTGGCATATCTTTCTCGCCTTTTTTCTACCCGGAATCTTAGGATATGGCGGTGGCCCAGCGTCGATTCCCTTGATTGAAAACGAAGTCGTTGACCGCTATGAATGGCTATCTGTTAATGAATTTACAGAAGTGTTGGCGCTCGGAAACGCACTTCCTGGTCCGATCGCGACCAAGATGGCAGGCTATATCGGATTTCAAGAAGGAGGCTGGTTCGGGGCGTTTGTTGGCGTGTTTGCAACCGTTGCGCCTTCCCTTTTATTGATGGTCGCGTTTCTTGGTCTCGTCTACAAATTTAAAGACTCACCGAGAGTAAAGAACATGAGCACGTATGTAAAGCCAACGATTGCTGTACTTCTTGGCATCATGGCGTATCAGTTCTTTGCCGAATCTTATATAAGCGTTGGATGGATGCACACGCTGTTTCTAGCTGCTGTCAGTTATTTATTGATGGAGAAAGTGAAAGTGTCCCCGGTGTTCGTCATTATAGGCTCACTCGGGTATGGAGCCATGTTTTTGGCTTAGGTTAGGGGGGAAGCGGAACTTCATTGAGGTTTCGCTTTTTTTTGTATGTTACAGAGTTGTCGGTTATGGTCGAAAATCGGATAAATGTTGGATTACCTCGTATAAATGGCAGTTTACCTCGTATAAAATACGGATTACCTCGTAAAAAAAGTGAATTACCACGTAATGAACGACCTCATTACCCAATCAAAGTGTCTTCCCAAATTCATACAACCATATGGTAAGATAATAAAAAAAGATAAGCATGTTGGACAAGGCAGATGCATACTTTTTAAAGGGAAACGGAGGACTTAACATGAGACCGATATGGCTTGGGATTGCGGCAGCCTTTTTCTTTGGCGTCACGTTCATATTGAATCGTTCTATGGACTTATCAGGCGGAAGCTGGCATTGGAGTGCAGCCCTTCGCTTTTTTTACATGGTTCCGTTATTGTGGATCATCGTTTGGATGCGTGGTAACGTGCGTCCTGTGTTTCAAGAACTTAGGAAACGATTTGGCACATGGTTTTTATGGAGTTCAGTAGGCTTTGTGCTCTTTTATGCACCGATTACATATGCAGCAGGTTTTGGAGAGGCGTGGTTAGTGGCCGCGACTTGGCAGATTACGATCGTTGCGGGCTCTCTTCTCGTGCCCTTCTTTTATGAAGGGAACAAAGCGGAAGGAGCCACACGCCAAAGAATTCCTTTTAAAGGATTAGGCTTTTCGCTGATCATATTGGGAGGTGTCGCGCTCGTTCAAGTGCAGGAAGCAAGTGGTGTGAACGGCTCCGCTTGGTTGAACGTTGTGTTACCTGTTCTGATTGCGGCGATTGCCTATCCACTCGGCAATCGAAAAATGATGGTTGTGACAAACAAACGCCTCGATGCTTTTCAGCGAGCATTCGGCATGACGATCGCTTCACTTCCGTGGTGGATTGTCCTCGCCGGAATCGGATGGGTGGAGAGCGGACCTCCAACGAACGATCAGTTGTGGCAAACATTTTTAGTTGCGATCTCCTCAGGTGTTATCGCTACGGTACTCTTTTTCCAAGCGACTGATCTTTGTGCGAACAATCCTGTGAAACTGGCAGGTGTAGAAGCAACGCAATCGGCTGAGATTATTTTTGTATTAGCTGGCGAGATGTGGCTGTTATCGATCGCAAGCCCAACGTTCCTTTCTATGATGGGCGTTCTCATCATCATGCTGGGCATGTTTTTACACAGTTATTTCGGAAAAACAGAAGTCGTGCAAAAAAAATCTATGAAACTTGCAAAATGATGAATAAAAATATGTGAGCTGGGAATAGTAGTACTACCCCCCCTTTTTAAATAGTAATTTGGAACAGCCGTTGCCCGTAGCAGCGGTTGTTTTTTTTATGTAGAAAAATCCGTTAAACTGTATACAGAGATTGTCGTGTGTCATCATCTTCCCCTTGTTATTCTTATTTTGAAAGGAGGCGTTGTCAATGGATTCGCTTAAGAGTATGAACGACGCGTTAAAGTATATAGAGGAGCATCTTCAGGATGAGGTCGACTTTACGGAAGTAGCGAGACGTGCGTATTGTTCAGAGTATCATTTTAAAAGGATGTTTTCCTTTTTGGCAGGTATTCCACTGTCAGAATACGTTCGGCGCAGACGGCTGACTCTGGCGGCTTTTGAGTTGCAGGACAGCGACATAAAAGTAATTGATGTGGCAGTGAAATATGGCTACTCTTCACCTGATTCTTTTACAAAAGCATTTCAGCAGATGCACGGCATTACGCCATCAGAAGCACGTAAAAACGGTCAATCACTCAAAGCCTTTCCGCGCATGTCCTTTCAATTATCGGTAAAAGGAGGAAGTGAAATGAACTATCGTATCGTTGAAAAAGAAGCTTTTTCTATAGTAGGTCTTAAGAAACGAGTACCGCTCGTATTTGAAGGAGTAAATCCGGAGATCGCTGCGATGTGGCAGAGCCTTACACCTGAATTAATTAGTGAGCTGAAGAAGTTATCGAATATAGAGCCAAGAGGTATGATTAGTGCTTCAACGAACTTTTCGGAGAGGACAACTGAAAACAGTGAGCTTGATCATTATATTGGTGCAGCCACAACCAACGAATGTCCCGAGAGTATGTCGCAACTAAAGGTGGAAGCATCCACATGGGCAGTCTTTGAAGCAGTCGGTCCATTTCCAGAAACATTGCAGAACGTGTGGGGACGCATCTATTCAGAGTGGTTTCCATCATCGTCATACGAACAAACAGAAGGACCAGAGATTCTTTGGAACGCAGATAAAGATACGTCGTCACCTACATTTAGAAGTGAGATCTGGGTGCCGGTTAAGAAGAAATAATATAGCAATTTGTGAAGCATCGGCTAAGTGGCCGGTGTTTTTTTAACAAAGCAGCATCTGCGTATATTAGCCGATGCTGCTCCTCTCCATTAGATATTCTTCACTTTTTCTCTTCGATAACGCCACAGGAACAATAGCGAAGTAAGAATAAGAATCGTGACAAAAGAAATAGGTACGAGATAAGGATTTAAATACATGCTTGTTAGGTTTTGTACGAGATATGTTGTTCCTGTTCCAAATAGCAAAAATGCTAGCGGAACATGGAGACCAACACTTGTCATATAATTGGGAGCAATGCTCGATATCCAAGCTCCGACCAATACCAACGCGATTCCTAACAGATAGACACATAGAACAGTAAGAATTATGTATTGAAAAAAGGTTAGATCATACCATGAAACAAAGAAATTAAATATAGAGTTGATCGATAGCGGAAAGAACATGCTCGTGTCATTGCCTCTATACATGAAAAAGAAAAAAGCGAGCTGGGCGGTAATAATGATTAAGGATGCAGTCAAGCCAGTAAGGAGCTTTTGAGAGAAAAGTTTGCGTCCTATTTTTGAAGTATACTGCAGCAGCTGTACGTGATTTCGCTTGTCCCGAATGTATAGTGGCATAAGGATAATTATAATGTTTAGAAAGATAAGAATGGCTACATATTTCATTAAGACATTGTAGTTTTCAAACACCATATCCGTGAATATCGCCTCTGTTGCTCCATTTTCAACCACTTCATCCATGCGTGCATTTTGTTTTGGAGTTAGTTCATGCTCATTAAAACGTTCAGGATGCTCATATTTGTCGATGATCCCATCGCGTGCTTGAATCTCCCAAAATACATCTACATAGTCTTCAAAAATGATTTTGCTGTGCAGTGCAGCTAGTTTTTCGTTTTCTAGATCCATGTTGCTAAATTCCTCATACGTATCAATGCCTGCAGCAACCATTTCTTTCTGTGACTTAAGATACTCTGTCGCTTCAGCTATTCGTTGTTCCTTAATCTCTTTAAAATCTTGGAATTCCTCACTATCCATAGATTCGCCATAATCAACTAGCATTTTTTGCGTAGCACGGAAATCATCTAACAGTGGTCTGCCGTTAGGAAAATGCTTAAATTCAAACATAATAAACTGTTGGTACACAAAAAAGCTAACTAAAAGAAGCAGGAAGATTATTTTTACCGAAAACAGCTTTCTTACCTCATTAAATAAGATTCTCATATGTTCGCGTCCTATCTATATATTTTCTCTGGCAAAACGTTTGATTAACAGCCATGCTGTGAGCAGTAAAACGATTAACCATCCTGTTACCGTGATGATTTCATAATATTTGAACGTCGTAAAAACACCGCTTTCCATCCACCATTTCTTCACGTTCATTACTAGAATAAAAGGAGAGAAGTGCGTGTATAGAAGCATCGTGCTGTCCTTTGGCATGAGGCTCGGAACATAAAGACCTGCCAAAAAGATAACTCCAAAAAGAGTGAAAACGATGTAACTGTTCCGTATGAGCATAGAGAGACAAAACGTGATCAGCACAAATAGTATATGGCAGAGTACAACTAAACCACATGACATGAATAGGTATTGGATGAACGTGACGTTCCACCAGCTAATAAAAGGTATTTTGTTTAATTCGATTAAGAACCCTGTACTAATCGGTACGTTCCAAAGACCAGAATAATCAAACACTATAAAATAAACAGACAATGTTATAGCGAGAAGAGCGACAGTTACAAGTGTTGATGCAAAGGTGGAAACAAGAAGCTTATCCCACATCAATCTTCTGCCACGTTTTGTTGCATAAGTGACTAAAGCTGTTCTATGTTCAAACTCATAATTCACGATAAAAGCGGTGAACAGAACGATTAAGATCATTCCCTGAAAAAGCATAAACCCAAATAACGTTTTAAAAAGAAAAGAATGTGTACCAAACATTTTTCCATGAAAGAAAAGATGAAGATGTTCTTTGTTTTCGATTAGCTCTTCTACACGTGGTTTTAATACAGAGTATTGCTCACGAACTGTTTCAGCTACAGCACCTTCCAAGCCGAAAAGGCGGATGCCTTCTTCTGCATTTTCCATGACGTTTAAAGTGCTGTACTTCGTTTCAATATCCTGAATAGAGTTTAGATACGTTTCTTTTATCGCTAGATTGTTGATGTCTTGCAATTCTGTTTCTAAATAAATGTTTGATTCAATCAAACTATAGTAGAGCTCTGGTTTATAAAAGTCCGCTGCGTTTTGATAGGTGTCTCCAGTTTTGCTTTGTGAGAGCTCATTCCAAGTATTTAAATCTTCTTTATGAGAGGTTTGCAGCTTTTCACGTCCCTCTTTATCCATTAACGTTCCCGTTTCTTTCACGATTGGCTGAAGTGATTTCATATCCTGACGCAGAGTTGATTGCTGATAGATAAGAAAACAGTTGAACAAAAGAAACAGTACGAACAATCCTAGAATAATAGGTGACGAGATGATTTTTTTAAATTCAAGCCGTTTGATCATCAGAACGTACTCCATCTTGATAGATATACAAAAAGACATCTTCTAAGTTAGGGTGTACCGATTTCCACTCTGGTTTCGCTGTATCTGTGGTTAAAAACCGCATGTACATGCTTCCGTTTTCTTGTTTTTCAGACAAGCTAAGGTAAGTCGTACGAAATTGTTCTGTTTGTTCATAACTCACTTCAGTCTCGTAAACAAGTCCATCAATTTTGCGGCAGATGTTAGAAACGGTATCTTTGTATAACACTTCTTGATTTTTAATCATGATGATTTCGTTTGCGATCGATTCTACATCTGAAACGATATGCGTGGATAAAATAACGATGCGATCGCGAGCCAGATTCGTAAGCAGATTACGAAAACGAACTCTTTCTTTAGGATCTAAGCCAGCTGTTGGTTCATCCAGGATCAGAATTTTTGGGTCGTTCAGCATGGCCTGAGCGATCCCGACACGTTGAATCATTCCGCCTGAAAACTTCTTCATCTTTTTATTTGCCACATGATCCAGTGCTACGATTTTAAGGAGTTCTTCAACACGAGTAATTGCTGTTTTTCGGTGTATTCCTTTTAACGCCGCCAAGTAAAGCAGATAGGAGGTAGGGGAATAATTTTTGTAATAACCAAACTCCTGAGGAAGATAACCGATCATCTCCCGGTACTTTTCATCCATCTTAATAATATCTTCTCCGTCATAACGAATGCTTCCGCTAGTAGGAAACAAAAGGGTCGTGAGCATCTTGATCAGTGTTGTCTTACCCGCTCCATTCGGTGCCAACAATCCATACACACCGTTATGAAACTCGAGGTTAATATTTTTTAGTGCATGAAACTGACCGAAATTTTTTGTAACATCTTCAACGATTAACATTTATAAAACTCCTTCTGCGCCTCGAAATGCGATTAGTTTTTTTAACGTTTTTACATAGAGCACGATGCTGATGATGAGTACAACGCCATACACATACGCAGGTATATGACTTAAAAACATACTGTACATGTTCTGATTTAAGGTGGCTGGAAGAACATTCACTAACAGCCAGCTTGCCATCATAAGATATGTGGCGTACGGCCCTTTTGCATAGCGTAAGGCGTACAGGTAAAGGACCGAAAATAGGCTTAACGAGCTGCATGATAACAGCAGTGCATCTAGGATTTGAATGTATTGAAACAAGAACGATAGAACGATAATCAGTGCGATATTCATGAGCATCGTTAGCATACTGAAAATGAACATACGAAAAGCGGCTAGCTGAAACACATGGTACTTACAGGTCATCTCTACTGAAAAAGTGTCTTTCATTAAAGCACGTACTAAAAATAGAGAGGATAGAGCAAAGAAAAAAATAGGAGACAGCGTAAAGATAAAAGAATACAAATCTTGCAAGTCTATAGATGATTTCAGTGAAAATATGCCGTATAGCATTACAGCTAGCGCTAAACAGGTTGTAAACAGAATTTCAGTAGCATCTCGAAATAAATAGCGAAAGCCAAGCTGCTGATACATTTCAAATAGATAAGATGGAAACGATTTGGGTTTAGTTAGACCGGCAGATACGATAGATGCAATCTGGTTTTTTCTTTCACGATCCGTGGGATATTCGATGTGGAATTTTTGTTTCTCCATTTATTCAGCCTCCATTCGTTGCTTCACTTTTTTTATCGCAGCATAATACTTTGTTTTAATAGATGACTCAGGCATTTCGAGAGAACTTGCTATTTCGATAAACGTTTGCTCACCGAACAATTTGAGCCGCAGAACCTGCTGATCGATGATCGGGAACGTATTTATGAGTCGTGCTGCCTTTTCGATATCTTCTCTCCATTCCAATTCAAGCGTGAAATCTGAAGGTGTAGCCACATCAACACCTTCCATCGAGTCTGTGGAACGATCATATGTATAGTTTTTAGACCTAAAATAGTCTACGAGTTTGTATGTTGCGATTCGGTATAGCCACGTTTTGAAAGATGCTTTTTTCTCATCAAACTGCTGGATGGATTGAAGCATGCTAATAAAGATATCTTGTGTTAGATCAAGTGATAGTTCTTTATTCAACGTTTGTTTATAAACATAGGCATAAATAGATTGATAGTAATGAGAGATCAGTTCGTTCGCCGCATGTTGATCGCCTCTTTTTTGTACAGAGCTGATCCATCTTTTCTGCTTCATCATGATTTTGTCTTCACTTCCAGACTAAAAAGGTTGTCTTGCTCATATATTCGTATATAAAAGATAAATAGTTTTACTTTTTATAAAAATATTTCCATTTTTTATTATAGAATCATTTAAGGGTTAAAGGAGAATTAAATAGTTATAGCAAATAATAGAAGAACTATAGAAGGGTAGCTCTGTTCATAAAGCGATTTAAATAGAAAGCTAGGTGAATATATGTTTAATTTTGATCTAGATTACTTAGTGTACTTTGCAGTGGTCGTATTATTGTTATTTGTCGGAGTGGCGATTGCAGCAGTGAAGTCAAAAACAGCTTACGATGAGAAGGGGGAAGAGAAGATGTTTAGATATTTGTATATATATTTGGTATTGTTTACGACCCTTTTGCTAACGATAGGAGGAAGTATTAGCGTATTTATGAGCGTGGCCGATATTGTGAGTCCGGATACGTATCAAGCTAGTTTTGCAGATTATAAACTCGGTTTAGCGGAAGTAGAATATGATGAAAACGGAAAGCCGTTGCCTAGTAAGAAAACGGAAGAAGAGATGCGGAAAGACTACGAGATGATGATTGAAAACGACAAGTTGCAGGAGAAAAGGAATGAGATGAATAATATTGTCAAAAGTTCTGGATTTATACTCATTCCACTTCCGATCTTTTTATATTTCAAGCGTCAGTTGCGTAAAAAGGAAGCATAATAGCAGAAGAAAACGAGCGAAGTGTTCCGCTCGTTTTTTTGTGCTTTTAGATGATGTTATTGCTCAACAATTTCCTTGAGCTTGCTCTGCCATTTGTCGTCGTCCAAAATGATCTGAAACGAGATGCGGCGATTTTTTTGGAGCGCCTGAGAAGAGCTCCCTTCTGCAATCGGCTTATATTCGCTATATCCTGTTGCGGCGAGGTATTGAGCATACTCTTTTTTAGCGAGTTTCGGGTTTGCTTTTCCAAGATAATCAACGACTGCAACCGCACGCTGAGTGGAGAGCGACCAGTTGTCATATGGCACGGAATCTGTATGGCCTTCGATTAGAATGATATACAGATACTGACTCATGTCTTTTTCCTCGATGATTGCCGCGAGTGCGTCAGCGAGCGGGTCGAGCACTTGCTTTCCTTTTGCTGATATATCTGCACTACCGGTATCAAAAAGGATGTTGCCTTCAACAGAGATCGTGTTGTTCGGTCCACGAATGATCTTATCTTTTCCAACGTTTTCTTCTAGCTGCTTTTGAATGAGATCAGAGATATGCTTCTTCACCTCTGCCACCTGACCAAGTTCGCGTTTGATCTGAGCCTGATCATATGCGTTATAGATGCTCTGCACATAAGCGAGAATCGCGATAAAGACCATAACGAGCACCATCATCGCCATCATATCGGTAAAACTTGGCCAGAAGATTTCTTTTGTTTCTTGGCTGTCGTCGTTGTAGTAAGATTTGCGCGCCTTCATACCGATCACCGTCTCCTAAAATTTTGCGGCGAGACTTCTGGCATGCGTTCATCTTCTACGTATTCGGGTGCGCGAGGACTGCGTGTTTCATAGATCACTTGGTTGGATGATTGGTTCATGGCCGCTTGATAGATGCGCTGCATGAGGTGGTACATGTCAGAGAGTGTACGATTGTTGTCGGTGATGCTTCGTGTTAAGCCGTGGTGCAGGTTTTCAAGCGTACGTGCGAGCTCGCGCATATCGTCATCGCTTCTGTTTTGATTTTGTGAGTTGTTTAGGGCAGAAGCCAGCTGTCGGCTCTGACTGTCCATGATGTTTCTAACTCCATCGGTAAAATCACGCTTGATATGCTCCACCGCAGCGTAGAATCCTTTTTCGAGCTGACCGACGCTTGAAGCAAAGTCAGCTGCCGCACGGCCGTATTCGCCTTGTTTTTCGGCATAGCGGTAATGCCATTCGTCTTGCTTTTGCGCGAGGCGGTTCTCGAGTGCGTCATGCTGATTTTGGTAGTGCTGCAGCTGTTCCTGCATGCCGCGAAGCACCGATTGGGCATGTTCTTCAGACCGACGCTGTGCTTCTTGTAGCATTTTATCAGAGCGTTGGATGAGTTGTTCAAACTTTTGTTGACCTTGTGTGTGCCGGTCGTTGCTCGTTTTTAGCTGCTGCTCGAAAGAAGAGATGTTCTTAGCGAGCGCGTTAATACTCGTGTCGACCGTTTTTTGAATGGTTCCGAGTTCCTTTGTCGTCTCGTTGAACCGCTGTCCGAAGTGATCGAGCTGTGTAGCAGATGCGGCGAACCGTTCAGCGTGTTCGCGCTGTGCTTCAAATATGCCATTCACGTCTTCCATCGCTTTTTGAAGACCTGCTGTAAAATTAACCATCTGCGATGCGAACTCACCGAGTGTTTTATCAAATGACGACTCGACGCGTGAGGCAAGGCGATCAAGAAGGCGTTCAACCGAATCTTGTGGTTTGTCGTTGATCAGGTCGCTGTTGATGTTGTGATCAAGGTATACTTCACAATCGGCTAAAAGTTTGTTCTGCATATAAGAAAGTGATGTTCCTTGCGAGAAGAAGCCTGACTGAATGGAATTGAGCAGAAGTGCGGCTCCAATTCCAGCAATACTCGTATAAAAGGCAACACTCATCCCTTCGAACGGTGCGGTGAGGGAGGAGATGATCGAATTCAGCGTAAGATTTGAATCAGCAGGCTGCGTGCCGAGCGTCATGAGCGTATCTTGCATAGATAAAAGAGAGAGCGTGAGTCCGACGAACGTTCCAAGCACGCCGAGAATGATCGTGAAGGACGGAAGCTGGTTGAGCAGCTTTTGGATATTGCCGACGGGTACCCTCAAGACGCCAAGAAGCGGAATGCGTTCATTGTATAGATGTTTTTCAATCAGTGCCTGCGTGTTGAGCTGCGGTACACCTGCTAGATGAAACTGTTTGTAATCGGCTGTAACACGTTGCAACCAATGCGAGTACGGCTGCTGTTCTTTATTTGTCTCGAGCTGCTGAAGCTCTTTGTTCCATTTGCGAAAGTGATAAGCGGTTTGTGTATGACCCACAATCCCCATAAATACGAGAAACCCAATGACCCCGACGACGATTAAAGTAAGTTGATCCATCATGCCACCCCTTAGATGTCTTGTCTAAATGTCCTATATTGATAGATATGTCCTACTGTCGGGAAATATTTTAGGAAATGGGGTCTGACCCCAAACAAATACATAACCCCCTGAAATGTCCATTCAAGATGGACATTTCAGGGGGAGAGTTTTTGGGGTTAATTTTTTTCAAAGGAAAGAAATTAATCTTGACGCCAGGTGTGCTCTTAATCTCTTTGGTAATTCTCAACGCGATCGTTATAAAATGCAGCATACGAAGCGCTCATATATGGAGCGAGCCAAAAGAAACCAATACCAAGTGATAAAATGCAAAGAACTCCCCAACCTAGAAAGCTTAATTGTAAAACGAAAAATTTCCACTTATAGCCGTCCATCAACTGCCGGCTTTTCTTGATCGCAGCGTTAATGCCGATACCCGGATGATCTTTTAGAACAAAGTACGTTTGCGAATAACTGAATGCTTTAATGATTCCAGGGATCAGTAAAAGAAGAGACCACAGAATCAAGTACACCATCATCACGAGATAGGTGCCGAGTATTTTTACATAAGTGCTGATCTCAGAAAACGCTTGAAATAGGCTTGAAACGTTCATTTTCTCACCTGTTCGGATCACTGATAAAAAAGTCCACAAATATCCAATATATAAAGGCAGTAAAACGAGGGTGATGATGAACGTGCTGGACGTTGGTCCGTTAAGTTCGTCGGCGGGTTGATTCAACCAAGCATTCCAACCACCACTCAAATTCACTTCTATGATTAGTGGGATGAGGTAATAGATGCTCGAGAACAACAACGTGAATAACGCTGCTGTGCCCCATTGTCCTTTAAGTTGAAGCCGGGCTTGCTGTTTGATTTCTTTATTTTTCATGATGTATCACCTTTCTGAAGTTGTCCTATCTTTATACTACGGTTTAGAAGGCGGAAAGATGCGTTTTCATGAAAATTAATAGTAGACTAGAGGAAAGTATGTTTTGTTTTGAAAAGGGAGGTTTGGATGTGGAGAAATTTGATGAGGTAAAGGGTGCTGTACTTCTTTTTGATGGAGTTTGTAATCTTTGTAATGGGAGCGTGCAATTTATACTCAAACATGAAAAAAGTAACGAGTTAAAGTTCTCAGCCATACAGTCACAAGCTGGGCAGAAGCTGCTTTCACAGTACAACATGGATCCCGCACAAATGAATTCCGTTATTTTAGTTAAAGACGGAAAGATCCATACAGAATCGGATGCGGTAGCGGCAACCTCTCTGTTCCTTAGGTTTCCATACAGCCTAGGCCAATATCTAAAGATTGTTCCACGGCCGATTCGCAACGCTTTCTATAAAAAGATCGCCAATAATCGATACCGATGGTTTGGGCAAAAAGAGAGTTGTATGATCCCGACACCTGACCTTCGAAATAGGTTTTTGCAATAGTTTCGACCACCAAACTTCATAAGTGCGCAGATCGCCTAATAAGATAGAACAAATGCCTATAAAGGGGAACTGCACGATGGGACAAAAAGTTCTGTTCTTCGGTGACGCTGGAATAGACGATACGATTGCCTTAGCTTATGCGTTTTTAAGTGATGAAATTGATATCGTTGGTGTTGTGGCGGACTATGGCAACGTATCGAGAGAACAAACAGTAGCAAATGTAAAATATATTGCTAAAACATTTAATTTTCCACAGGATGTTAGGATCATCGGTGGAGCAGAAGTTCCGATGACTGGGGAACAGCCTACCTTTTATCCAGATGTTCATGGTGTTTACGGGTTAGGTCCGATCGAACCGGGTGTACCTGAAGGATTTATTGAGAACTTTTTTGAGATCGTGAACGTGATCGAACAGTATCAAGATGATCTGATCATCGTGAATGCAGGTAGGTTGACGTCTCTTGCAACGATGTTTATTTTGTTTCAGTCACTTATGAAAAAAGTAAAAGCGTACTATATTATGGGGGGAGCGTTCTGGGTTCCGGGAAACGTGACGGCAGTGTCAGAGGCGAATTTTTACGGTGATCCAATCGCGGTCAGAATCGTGTTAACGTACGCAGAAAACGTAACGATCATCCCGTTGAATGTGACGGATAGGGCAGTTGTTACTCCGGAGATGGTTAATTATATTGATTACAAAGGCAAGGTTCCGATCCTAAAACCGATGCTAGACTTTTATTACAACTTTTACAAAAGCAGAAACCCAGAAATACTCGGAAGTCCTGTTCACGATGCCATTACGTTGATGGCCTGCATAAGAGAAGATATGTTCACGTATAAGTCGCTGCCGGTACATATTGTGATTCAAAATGGCAATACGGCAAGAGGACAGAGTATTGCCGATGTTCGGCCGTATGCACAGTTTGCAGATGATGAAAAACGACACCGAATCGCGTTTGATTTTGATTATAGCTATTTCTTCCGAGATTTTATGCGTATTATGACGGGTGAGACATTTTCATAGTGTTAGTTTAGAATCGTGGAAGGAAGTTAGGGGTTTTTAAGATCATTTTAAGAGAAGGAGGAAAGGGTAGAAACGGCATCATAATAAAAAACCGGTGATTCTACGAAACGTACGAACCCCGGTCGAACTTTAAGTGTCGTTTTATGTGATTAAGCGCAATTTTTAATTTGATCTAGTTTGTTTAGCTTTTCGTCTAGTATTTGGCTCAACTGAACAAGAAGCGGATCTGCAAGACTATTAACCTTTTTACTTACCTCATACATGGTCGTGCGAATGGCGTCTATCTCTGTAGTTAAGACAAGAGCATTGCTTCGGCTCATGGTCCATTCCCCCTCTAATATAATAACCACTTCTGCACCATTAATATCGGTAAATCTTGTAAATATTATATACCATATTTTGTGTCAAGTCTATTATTTTTTTACACATATAGGGGGACAGACCCCCTCCAATTACACTTTTACACATTTTGTACTACTCCAGTAGACAAAATGTGCTTTTTTTCCTGTAAAACTTTGTTGCTTTCTGTCGATATACTTTTTGCTGCTTAGTAAAAAGTAACTGCAGGAGGAAGAAATGATTAAAAAAAGTCTACAGAGGCAAATTCTTGTGCCTTTTCTATTACTTATTGTGATGACTGGTTTCGTAGTGAGCGGAGTTAGTTATATGTTTAGTAAGCAAACAACCGTTGATAATTCATCGAAGAATACATCAGAACGCATGCATGATCTGGATGAGACGCTCAACGGATTTTTAAAAGACAATGCCAATTTCGTTTCTGCTTATGCAGATTCGGCAACGATTAAGCTCCATGCAAAAGGAGATAGCCCAGACTATATTATTTCTAAGTTCGAAGACTATCATCTAGCAAATGAAGCAATCATGAACAGCTATTTCATTTCGGAAAGCAAAGAAGTGGTCATGTATCCTATACCTGCATCACCAGTCGAGGACATGACGTTAACGCCGTGGTACCAACAAGCAACAAAGAATCCTGCTCAAGTCTTCTGGACAGATCCGTTTATTGACGAAGCGACAGACCGTCCGGTAGTAAAAGCCGTAAAAGCGGTTGAATACAGCGGGAAAGTCGTGGGTGTAACGGCAATTGATATCGCCGTAAATGATATCTTAACACTTATGCAAAATGTGAAAATCGGGGACACTGGTTATGCTCTTCTCATCGATAATTCGGGGAATTATATGGTGCATCCTGATGCAAAGATGCTGGGAAAAAGCGCAACAAAAGAATCATTTTATAAAGGTATCACGAAAAAAAATGGAACGATCACGACCGACATCAACGGTGAAGAAAGAGTGGTCAGCTACACAAAGAACGACACAACTGGTTGGAAATTAGCAGGAACTGTAGCACTTAGTGAGTTTGAACAAAAAGCTACTGTCATTCTTTTACCGATTGGGATTGCTTTACTCGTCACTCTTTTAGTAGCGGCAGTCATCTCGCTGTTTGTTTCAAGAAGAATTACGGTGCCTGTGAATCAATTAAAGAATGCGATGCATGAGATCAAGAATGGAAATCTGCAGACAAGCGTCTCTATACAAAGAAAAGATGAGATCGGTGAACTAGCTTCAAGCTTTGATGAGATGTCTAATCAGATGCGGACGTTGATTGCCGAGATGGCTCAGATTACCGATCATGTGACAGATGCGTCTCAAACGGTCGTTGCGAGTGCGGAAGAAAATTCAGCATCCGCACAAGAAGTTTCAACGACGATGCAGCAGATCGCCGCGGGCTCTTCTCATCAAGCAGAGTTGATGGATGAGAATGCAAAAGCTGCGAACGTACTAGCTGAGCGAATCAGTCAAGTTCATGCGCATGGCGAGACGATCGAAAAAGCAACACAGCAAATGAATGAAGAATCATTGACCGGTGTAAAAAAGGTGAGCATGCTAAAAGAGAAGTCTTTGATGACAACAGAAATGACAAAAGAGATGATTTCTTCTATTAAAAAACTTGATGAAACATCTGGCAGCGTTCAACAGATTGTTCTAACGATAAGCGATATAGCAAACCAAACGAACTTATTGGCGCTAAACGCAGCAATCGAGGCGGCTAGAGCAGGAGAATCTGGAAGAGGGTTTGCGGTCGTTGCAGATGAAGTAAGAAAACTTGCAGAGCAGACTGAGCTATCTTTGAAAGATATTAGCGCATTGATTGCGGATATGCAGCAAGTAACCGAAAACACCGTCGGACAAGTTCAAGAAGCAGCGGCTCTCATTCTTTCACAAAGTGAAGCGGTTGAAGAGACAGAGCGAAGCTTTACCGCGATTTCTAGTGCCGTCAAAGGAAATGCAGAAGCATTAAAAGATGTGATTCAGTCAGTGGATGAAATGACGAAGCAAAAAGATGTACTGCTTGAGAATGCGTCCCATATCTTGGCGATCACGCAAGAAACAGCGGCTGGAACAGAAGAGGTTTCCGCATCAGCCGAACAGCAATCCGCGTCGATGGAGCAGTTGAACCACTTAGCGGATCAGCTTGAACAGTATGCGGAACAAATGCGTACCCACGTCCAGCGGTTTACATTCTAGGGGTCTGACCCCACACAATTACATTAGTGCCGTTTTTGTCTTTTTCAAAAAGACAAAAACGGCTTTTTCTTTGCTATGAGTGACTTTTTGAAAAAGGAAAGAGTGTAATTTCACATCTGAACTAAAAGGGTTTAAAGCTCTACTACAGGGGTAATCTTGCTTTCAACATAATCTCGATATTGAGATTTCGAATTGCTAAACTGCTCAAGAAGGGTTGAGGTGTGTACAAAAGGGCACACCGATGGGGTTACATAATAGCGGTAACTGCTCCATTGATATTCTAAGGGGTACATGACCAGGTCAGCAGAAACGGGATTCAAATGAATATAGCGACTCGTGTCTAACAGATGTGACCGATCTTCGATTAATTCTGCTCCGTATCGACCTTGAAACACATGGCCAGTCAGTTCGTATTTCTTGTTGAAATACATAGCGTACGTTTCATTTAATTCTTTCATGAAATCTCCAGGTGGTGATTTGCTGCACAAAATTTGTAAGTGAGTGTGGTTTGTCATGAGGCAATACGAGAAGAGCTCAACAGCATGCTTTTTAACACAATGACTTAAGATCTTTAAATAGCGGTGGAAATCTAAGTGGGAATAAAAAAGAGGTTCCCTGCGATTTCCGCGGGTAGTCACGTGATAAACAGCATCAGGATACCAAATGCGAGGGGATCTAGGAATGTTTTTCACCTCCTTTCAATCGTATTTACATTATACGTCTTGCAAGTGAATCTGGGAAATGGGGACTGACCCCAAAAAATTTATTTCCCCCGTTGTTTTCAAGCAAAACCTTTATATCAGTTTTGGAATGCAACCGGTTCGAAACTTCTCTTTTCAGGAAGTTATCTTTTTTAGCAGAATTCCCATAAAAAAATGTCGAATTCAATCCATTAAACGAACTATTTATCAAATTTCCCCGGAAATTATTCATGGGAAAGGGAATAGAGTTTTCCATTCTACATAAAATAACCCCGTATTTTTATTTAACGGAGGTATGTCATTTGAATCAGAACCAAAATCAACCTAACATGAATCCGCAAACAGGGAACAGCAATCCTGAATTCAACCATGTAAATATGCAGACCGGACAGGTACCTGCTCAATTAAACCATGGTGGGCATGAGATGTTTGATGTTCATGAGATGCTAAGCGGAATTGTTGGAACATTGAACTTATATACACTTTGTAAAGGACATGTTCAGGATCCTGAGCTCAAAACGATGCTCGACCGTCATTATCAACACATTACAAAAGAATATAACGCGTGTGTACAAGCTTTTCAGACAGGAAAAGACCCAGCAATGCGAACAGAATCATACAAGATGGCTCAAGATAATAATTTTGTATATGGTTTGAAACCTGCGCAACCCGTCAAACCTATTCAAAGCGTTACAGAATTTAACGATCAATCCGTTTCGACTTTAATTCTAGGAACTTTGAAATCGAATGCTTCTCTAAGAGGTATGGCTACACTTGAAGTTACAAACCCAGTGCTTAGACGCGTATTAGCAGATGGAATTCCGAACTGGATCGAGATGGCATACGAATTGTCTATCTGGCAGAATAAAAATCATTACTACCAAATTCCTCAACTGAACCAACAAGATATGACGAGTATGCTTGGTGCATACGCTCCGTCTACTCAAACACAGCCACCTCTTCAATAAATGACTTAAACGAGTACCGATAATGGTGCTCGTTTTTACTTTTACACATACTGAAACAGGGATATCATGAGAAGAAATAGAAAATTTTATAATCGTCGAAGGGCTCGACAACGAGAAATGAATTTGCCATAGTAATGAGTGGACTTATATTTTGTACTGAAACTCCAGGGGGTTAAGGATATGAAAAAGGGAACAGACTGGCGGTATCGTGTATCGAATAGAGAAGCCATCATGGGTACAGTGCTTGCCATTTTGAACTTTATTTGGTGGTATGCGTTTGCATACGGTCTAGGCGGACGTCCTATTAAAGAATACACATACATACTTGGCTTTCCATCATGGTTTTTTTATAGCTGTATCGTAGGATTTGTTGTTTTTACAATTTTAGTTTGGATTATGGTGAAGTTCTTCTTTAAAGAGGTTCCGTTTGAACTTGATGAAACGAACGAGAATGAGGAGGGAGATGTCCGATGAATTGGGATGTGATTCTTCCTTTAGTAATCTTTTTGATCTCAGTGTTCTTTGTAGGGATTTATACATCTCGGCACATTAGAAACGGATCGTCATTTTTACAAGATTACTTCTTAGCAGGCAGAGAACTTGGTGGATTTGTTCTTGCGATGACGATGGTAGCGACATACGGAAGTGCGTCGAGTTTTATCGGTGGACCTGGTGCAGCCTATCAATTAGGACTTGGTTGGGTGCTACTTGCTATGGCGCAGCTTGTGACAGGATACTTCACCCTTGCTGTGCTTGGTAAAAAGTTTGCTATCGTTGCACGAAAGATTAACGCAGTTACACTGATAGATTTTCTAAAAGCACGATATGAAAGCAAGTGGGTCGTTATTTTATCTGCAATAAGCATTGTGGTCTTCCTATTTTCTGCAATGGCCGCTCAATGGGTAGGCGGGGGACGGTTGATCGAATCGTTTACCGGAGTTTCCTATACGACAGCGCTTTTCATCTTCTCTGGCTCTGTCCTCGTGTATGTGATTGCCGGCGGCTTTCGTGCGGTTGTAATCACAGATGCAATACAAGGTGTCGTCATGGTAATCGGAACCGTCATCATATTGGCCGGTACGATTATCGCAGGTGGGGGTATCGAGAACATCATGAGCGAGTTGCGAGCGGAGAACCCGAATCTTATTTCGCCTTATGGTTCTGATCAATCGCTTACTCCTCTCTATGTATCATCGTTTTGGATCTTGGTTGGTGTTGGAGTCGTAGGATTGCCGCAAATATCGGTGAGAGCGATGAGCTACAGAAATGCAAAAGCGATGCATCGGGCGATGATCATCGGAACGTTTGTTGTGGGGTTCATCATGCTAGGTATGCATCTAGCTGGTGTATTCGGAAGAGTCGTGCTACCGGGAATTGAAGTGCCGGATAAAGTGATGCCGCTTTTAGCACTCGAAGTATTGCCAGGGTGGTTAGCCGGTATCGTGTTGGCAGCGCCTTTAGCTGCAGTCATGTCAACGGTGGACTCAGTGCTCTTACTCGTAAGTTCTGCAATTATTAAGGACGTGTATATTAATTACATCAAACCAGATGCTGAAGAGCAATTTGTAAAAAAATTGAGCTTTGGGATAACAGCGGTTGTTGGACTGAGCGTATTCGCAATGGCGATTAACCCGCCTGACTTGTTGATCTGGCTGAATCTGTTTGCCTTCGGAGGACTAGAAGCTGCCTTCATATGGCCAATCGTATTGGGGTTATATTGGAAAAGAGGAAATGCGAACGGAGCGATTGCCTCTCTGATCGTAGGGGTAGGATCCTATATGTTCCTACATCTTAACTATCCAAATCTTTGGGGCATGCACACAGTAGTGCTGCCAATCGTACTTTCCTTGATTGCCTACATTGTGGGAAGTTTCACAAAGGGGGTCAGACCCCAGACAAATACATTCTAGAAGACAATGTCCACACTCGGTGGACATTGTCTTCTTTCATTTCTCACCTTCAGCACCATCTTCTTTTCTACAATAAAATACTAAAAAAACAATTTATAGTAATATCTTACTAAATACCCATTTACAGAGAATGTGGCTGGTGGTAATTTTATATCAGAATATAATTAGATAAGTGTGGAGCTGTGAAGGTTATTCTGTATGTGGGCGCTTGGAATAACTGAAGCTAGTAGCGCAACCGACCGCTTTCTTTATTTGTTCTCTAGATAAAGGAAGGGGTATTTATTATGGAAATTTCACGCAAAGAAAAATTCAGTACGAAGAAAAAGACAACTAAGAAATGGCCGAAGATAGTTTTAGCGACTACGATTGCACTTGGTGTAGGTACTACATCTGCGTATGCAGCAAATCCAAATCTTGCAAACGACTTATATAATAAGATTATGGAATATACATACCAATCTGAGATCGAGAGTGAGTTAAACAAAGAGAAGAATGACTTGCTTAAGAATGTGAATGTAGCGATAAAAGGAATTGTTGCGGATGCCAAGAAGGATTTGGATTCTAACAAAGAAAAGATCATTCAAGACAAGAAAAAAGAACTAGAAACGCATTATAAACAAGAACTCGCAGAAATAACGAAAAGAAAGAACGAAGCAGTAAATAAAAAGACCGAGAACATGAGCACGGATGCGACACGTTCTTCCGAGCAAAAGAAAGCGGACATTTCTTCAGCCATTCAAAAAGAAATTCAAGAGTCTGATATAAATAAAAAATAATAACTTATTAAAAGAGCGGAATCTTCATTCTCCGCTCTTTTCCTTTTTCTGATATCCTAGAATATAGAAAATCTATGAACGGAGACAACACTATGAAAAAACTATTTCTAACACTTGGGATCCTCTTTGCTGTATACGCAACGGCCATGCTGCTTCAAACGACCAACATGGATATGGGTCTTGCGGTTTTCTTCTTGTTAGGTGCATTTTTCTTCATCCTTTTCTTCCGTTACAACACAGCTATGAAACTATTTAAAACGTACAAAAAAACGACGCTGACCGTCCTAATTACAACCATTCTATTTGCAGCAACGCTAGAAACTCTTATTCTTACATCTGCCAACACTGATCCTGAGAAGGTTTCCTCCAAGATAGATTCGATCCTCGTACTTGGTGGCGGAACGAAGAACAATCGACCAGGTGCTGTCCTAAAAGGTCGGCTAGATCAAGCTCTCGCGTACGCAAAGGAACATCCAAATGTTATCTTCATCGTAAGCGGTGGTCTTGGATTTGGTAAAACGACGAGCGAAGGATCTATCATGAAAAATTATCTCGTTGAGAATGGAATTGAAGCGGACACCATTCAGATTGAGGAAAAAGCTACGAGTACATACGAAAACTTATTATATACAAAGGAAATGATACAACCGAGCGACCAACTGCTTATAGTAACGAGTGACTTCCATCTTTTCCGAACAAAGATGATCGCAAAGCGTGTTGGCATTGAGGCAGAGGGACTAGGCTCACCGTTGAGAATTTCTTCTGTCCCACAAGCTCACGTTAGAGAGTATATGGCGATCATAAAAAGTTATTTTACTGACAGATAGAGGAGGGTGGCTTCCATGAACAAAAATAAGTATCATTGCTGCGCGACTTGTATAAATTTTAAACCTGAAAAAGCGAATCAAGGGATGCGCTATCACTGCGTGCGTTTAGGGTATGAGACGAAACCAGACTATCAGTTCAATTGTTGGGAGCCCAAACCTCACGTGGTGGAGCTCATGAATAAGAAAAAATAATTTTTGGAACAAATTAACACAAATGCCTTGCATTACAAGTTAGTGCCGCATATACTAATGGTATATCTTGTTATGCAAGACATTCTTTTTTTTATCTATAACTCTTGTAATACAAGATAGTGAAATGAGGTGTAGCACATGTCGAACACTCAAATGTTAAAAGGAATTCTCGACGGCTGCCTTTTAGCCATCATCAATGAAGGAGAAGTTTATGGCTATGAGTTAGCTGAAAAGCTTGAGACATACGGATTTCAACAGACGAGTGAGGGAACGATCTATCCACTATTAATACGAATGCAAAAAGAAGAACTTGTTACGACGACGCTAAAAAAATCAACGGCGGGGCCAAGGCGGAAGTATTATTCACTTACCTCAAAGGGCGAGGAAGAACTTCAAGCATTTATTAAAAGATGGAATCAACTTAGTCATTCGGTCGATCAAATTTTACAAAAGAGAGGAAGCGGAAAATGAATGCGTCCAAACATACGTTAACAGCTGAAAGTCAGGATTTTTTAGATAACCTAAGCCTTTACTTGTTTTCGAGTGGAAAAAAAGAGGAAGAGGTGAAAGAGATCGTAGAAGAGTTGGAAGATCACCTGATCGAAGCAGAAAAGCGCGGAAAATCAGTATCTCACATCATCGGCCATTCACCAAAAGCTTATATGGAGCAGCTTTCAGAAGAAATGTCTTTTGATTTCAAATGGCTCTCTTACTTGCCGATCATCGTTCTCGGTGTTTTCGCCTATGTTTTGCTTGGTGATTCGATAAGAGGAGGCGTGCAGTATACATTGCTTCAAGTGGTTGGTTATCCAGCGGTTTGTATCATACTCGTGCTTTTCTATTTAAGAATGTTCAAGTTCTTAGCGAGCACTAAGCTTTCTAAAACAAAGACCATCATCACCACATTGACCTTAGGAATCTTACCGATTTTGTTCTTTTTAGGTCTTATGTTTGCAAACGATGCCTATAAGACTCCGGTCGTCATCAAGCTTGGAGCAACAGGAAACATTATCGCCGCACTCCTTGCTATCTCCATCTTTATTGGAATCGCTTTATGGAGCAAAACCTGGTTTACAATCGTCATTCCAACCATGCTTTTTCTACCTGAATTTCTAATCAGTCTGACCTCATTCGAAAAAGAAACGAAAGCCATTTTAACAATAAGTGCGCTGTTTGTAACACTTATTATCTATAACGTGTATACGTTTAAAAAAGCGAAAAAAGAGAACCGAATCTAAATGGTCGGTTCTTTCTTCTGAGTAAAATGTGGTTGCTAAACAACGTACTTGCACTGAAAAAGCTTACAATGTTACATTGTGTAAGGCTTTACACAGCAAATAAGTGGAAATACTGTTGATAGATGAAGTGATCTAGAATAATGGTAAGATCACTGATACAGAAAGGAAATTTGATATGAATCTCCAACTTCCGATTGAAATAAAAGAAAAACTGCAGCAAGATGCAGCAAAACGACTAGAAAATCTACCAAATGAATATAAAGAATTAATTGGGGAGCAGGGATATACAGCGCCTGATGCAGCATTGATTGAGGATGCCGTGATCGCGCTTGCTCTCGGAAAAAATGTATTGTTGAAAGGACCGACGGGGTCAGGTAAAACAAAGCTTGCAGAGCTTCTTTCAAACGTGTTCGGTCAACCTCTGCACCAAGTCAACGCCTCTGTCGATCTTGATGCTGAAGCGCTTCTTGGTCATAAGACGTTAAGCTATAGCGAGGGTAAACAGGAGATCGAGTTCATTCCTGGGCCAGTCACAAGAGCGGCAGCGAACGGGCATTTTCTCTATATAGATGAGATCAATATCGCAAAACCAGAAACGCTACCGATCCTAAACGGAATGCTCGATTATCGACGTACGATTGCTAACCCTTTCACAGGTGAAGTGGTAAAAGCGCAGCCTGGTTTCAATGTTATCGCAGCGATTAACGAAGGATATATCGGAACAGTTCCGTTGAACGAAGCGTTGAAAAACCGTTTTGTCGTGATCGAAGTGCCTTACATTCAAGGTGATACGTTAAAAGAAATGCTTAAGAACCAATCTCAGCAAAAAGACGAAGAGGTACTATCCAAGTTTGTTCAGTTGTCGTCAGATTTGATCGGGCAAGCAAAAGCAGGTCATCTGTCTGAAGATGCAGCATCTATCCGTGCGTTGCTAGATGCAGCCGATCTCTCTGTTTATTTGCCGGCGAAGCGTGCCATTCAGCGCGCGATCGCAGACAAGCTCGAAGATGCGCGCGAACGCGCCCTCGTTGCAAACGTAGCCGCAACCCTGTTCGCGTAAGCTGGGAAATGGGGTCAGACCCCATACAATTTATTTCCCACGACGATTTTGGAGGTTTTCCCTAGATGAAATTCCTAGTATTTGCGGATACGAAAATCGATTCTTTTGTTCACATGCAACTGATTGATCTTTCCCGCTCACTCTCAAAAGTGGATAAAATGGACGTTTCGTTCTCGTATCACTCGTACCTTGAACGAAACAGCGGCGTCACACACGTCAGCCAGTTCTGGAACCCATACCCGCGCGAAATTCAGCTTGAAGGCTGGAAATCGGATGTTTATTTGCGCAGCTATGGTACTCAGTTTCACACGGACGACCATGTGATCTGGGATACCTTGAAGCAATTGAAATCTCATCCGCACCGTGAATTTCTCAAGCAAGTCCTTCTTTTTGCAGAAGATTATCGATTAGAACAGATCTGCGTGAAGAACCGACCGGGGATGAAGCATGCTTTCAAGCTCCGAAAAGAAACGTTTCAGGTTCATTACAACCGTGAGTACCGAAAGCATATTCAGCAAAAGCGTACACTTGATGCGCTTTTTTGCCATATCATTCTTTTAGCGAACAAACGATTTGTGGCCGTGCCAGAGGAGACGCAGGAACTCTATCAAGAACTGCGATCTCATTTAACAAAACTTACAACGGCAAAATCGACTGAAGAAATAGCGGCTATCATCAGCGAAATGGCTGCTATCACTCAAGAACATACAAACTTAAACGATATGAAAACCGCATACCGCAGTTTCAGCGATCAATCGCAGCAAGCGGATAAAACCAGTGAGACCGCTCAAAGCTTTGACGACCTTACACGCAACAACGAAACGAAAACGAAGAAAACGATCACCAAGGATGAAGATTCAGACAAGGATAAAGACGATAAAGAAAAAGAGTCTCATTCCTCTTGGCATGATGAAACATCTGACCCGCAGGATTCGTTTTTACAAATGGACCTTGATCAGGGAACAAACACAGATTTGTTAGGAGAAGGTGCGAGGGAAGCGGAGAGTGGTGACGCGGTGTTCGGATCGGTTCAAACGAGCGCTAAAAGTACAGACAACAACGACTTCGACACCCAAAATGAGCATGAAGCCGAAACAGACAACAACCAAAATGGTTCCGACTCTGCAAACCACTTCCCATACGGAGAGGTGAATAAAAACGTCACAGAGCATTTTGTGCCAGCAAAACCGGTAACACTCGACGAAATTGCTCAATACGACGAATATAACCAAGAGATCGCGCCATTCGTTTCGCAGCTGAAACAAAACTTTTTAAAAACGATGGAGCACAAACGAACAGCACCGAGAGAAGATTTGCACTTTGGAAGACTTGGAAAGAAGCTTACGAGACTCGTAACTGATAAGAATCCAAGGCTTTTCCGGAAAAAGCAGGAATCTCCACAAGAACTCGACACGACGTTCACGCTGCTCGTCGACTGTTCAGCGTCCATGTTCAACAAGATGGAAGAGACGCAAAAAGGAATCGTGCTTTTTCATGAAACGTTAAAAGCTCTTCGGATTCCGCATTCTGTAGTTGGGTTTTGGGAAGATGCAGCAGATGCTTCTACTAACGATCAGCCGAACTATTTTCATGAAGTGATCTCCTATCGTAACTCTCTGCATCAATCGGGAGCGCCGATCATACAGCTCGAACCACAAGAAGATAACCGTGACGGCTATTCGATCAGACGTATGGGAGAAGAGCTGGCAAAGCGTCCAGAGCAGCAAAAGATTCTGCTCGTTTTCTCAGACGGTGAACCAGCGGCTTTCGATTATGAATCGCATGGCGTACTCGATACACATGAAGCGGTCACTCGTACACGAAAGCTTGGGATCGAAACGATCGGTATGTTCATCGCAAACGGAGAGATTACAGAGGAAGAAGAGAAGTTGATGCAGAACATCTATGGCCCGCAAAATGTAGTTGTGCCAAGTGCTTCAGAGCTTGTCGACTATCTGATGCCTGTTCTGCGTAAACTGTTATTTAAATCTTTATAAAACCTGTTTGAACAACCTTTGTAGCTTTGAAAGAGGTTAATTTCCGTTCCGGGTGGCTTCGCTTTCCGCGGGGCGGGCGGTGAGCCTTCTAGCACTTCGCGCTTTTAGAAGTCTCACCTGTCCCACTCGTCCCGCAGGAGTCTCGCACCCTGCACTTCAATTAACTGGTCAAAGATGTTTCTTCGCAAAACAACAACTATAGAACGCCAAAACGCCTGGGGCAACAAACCCCGAGGCGTTTTTTATGTATGTATCAATATTCCAGCAGCTTCAGCCAAGCAAAGATTACTCCAACAAACCCCGTGTAGCTAAAGATCCTGACAGACCATTCTGGTAAGGCTGTTCGAAGTACGCTTGAAAATATGCCGACCACAATAATCGCGGCAAGTAAGATGTAAATGGAAATGATATCGAACGGAATACGAAAAGACAGCCATTGTTCCATCGCCAAACCTCCCTAGTAAGGATAATATCGGACAAAATGCCTATACATTAAGAACAATTCACGAAAAAAGCCGAATTTTTATGTGTTCGAAAATCGGGATATGAAGGATAACATCGGGCACCGCAAATAGGGCAAACGCATATAGTATTACTAATTCAGGTGTTAGGAGTGAATGATGTGAATCAACGTGTAGTAGACGTCATTTTAGCAGAAGCAGAAGAAGAATATTTATCAAATAATAAAGATGGTACCACGTTTGCTGCAGAACTCGCCTTACTCGCCTCAACGCTTGTGACCGCGGGGGATTTTCTAGCTACGTTCAGTGCAGCGATCGCTCTCAGACAAGTGTACATCGATCAAGCGCAGGATCTTAAAGACCAGCAAGAACAAGAAGCTCAGATGAAAGACATCCAAGATCAGATTACAGCGTTAAAAAATGAGATTAAAATGCTGAGGGGAAGAAAATAAACGTTCTTCCCCCTAATTTTTCATTTGGGATCAATCATACTCTTTCTTTTTCCACTCATCTTCAGGCATCTCAAATTCATCGCTCGAAAATCGTTCTTCTTTGAAGGGGTCACCGTACATATGAAAGCCGTTCTGCTCCCAAAAGCCTGGCTGATCCTCTTCTAAGAACTCGAACTTACGAATCCACTTTGCACTTTTCCAAAAATAAAGATGCGGAACGATGAGACGAAGCGGAAATCCATGCTTTTCCGTTAACGGCTTGCCGTCAAAAGAGTGCGCAAGAATGACATCGTCTCGCAACAAATCTTGGAGAGGAACATTCGTCGTATAATCGTAATCAGCGTGGACCATCACAAACTTTGCTTTTGGATCCACATCAAAGTGCTTTAAAAAGTCCGTAAATTTAACACCTTCAAACGCATTGTCGAACCGTGACCATCTCGTCACACAGTGAATATCTCGTACTACTGTCGTTTGAGGCATCTTCATGATGTCTTCAAAACTAAATTCGACACGTTTTCCTACGAGTCCTTCTACAGATAACGACCATTTTTTCATATCGTAAACAGGAACGTCCCCCTCATGAAGAATAGGGAACTTTTTTGTTTCAACCTGCCCAGGAGGCAAGCGGTTTCCTAGTTTTTCATCGACTTGTGGGACACGCATCTTTTTAATGCGATCCGCTTTGTTAAGGTCCATAAATGAACATCCTTTCTTTAATACGATTGATTCCATTTGAGGTAGCAAAAACAAAAAACGCCCTCTTTTATAAAAAAAGAGGACGAATGGTTGTGTTCACATCCTCTTATCTTTCAGTCTGTAAAACTGTTAGATGTAGCACCGTGCCTAACAAAATAGGTGGTTGCCGGGCTTCATAGGGCTAATTCCCTCCGCCTGCTCGAAATAAGAGACCGATTAATCGGCTGAAAAACGATATGTAAGTTACAACTATTATACATTCAGGACATGAAAAATCAACTTGAAATGAGATCAGCCACAAAAGACATCTCGCGAGAAATGCCTAGATACAGAACGACCACTCCAAAAAGTGCAGTGCTGATCAAGAAAAAGTAGACGATTTTTTCTTCGGCTTCCTTTTCACTCTGCCTTTTTTCTGATTCAGTCGACTCACTCTTGCCAGAGCCTTGAGACGTTTTTTTCTTTTGCTTACCTTTACCAAGACCAAACATAGCTGAAATCCTCCGCTTCTTACAGATGTTTCTGTTAACAGTTTTTCATGAAAGAGGAGGTTTTAAACCGTACACGTTACATTTATAGAAGGAAATCGAAGTTGTTACCTATAAAAAAACGAAAATAAAAAACCTCCAGAAGTTATAAACACTAACTTCCAGAGGTTTGGGAACATTTTTATTTATATCAATTACTGCTGAACAGCCGCCGCTGCATTTACGCGTCCGTTTTGGAACTGGCTGCCTGTTCCGGATACAGGATCAGCTGTGTTTTCAAGCGCTGCACGGATTTGAGAAGCACTCTTACCTTGAGCCGCAAGAAGTCCTGCTACACCCGCAACAACTGGTGATGCCATAGACGTTCCTGAGAAACTCGCATACTGGTTATTTGGTGTTGTTGAGTAGATGTTAACACCTGGCGCTGCGATATCAACCCACGTACCGAAGTTTGAGAATGAAGCTTTACGGTCGTTTTGATCAGTAGCCGCAACTGCAATCGCGTTCGTATAATAAGCAGGGTAGCTAGGAGAAGATACACCCTCATTTCCTGCAGCAGCAATGACTACAGAACCTTTGCCCCACGCATAATCAACGGCAGATTGAAGCGTTTGTGTGCCGCCTGCTCCACCAAGACTTAGATTGATAACTTGCGCACCTTGATCAGCTGCGTAACGAATGCCTTGAGCGACGTCATCGAGTGATCCACTGCCGTTCGCATCAAGAACACGAACTGCTAGAATAGAAGCTTTTGGAGCAAGACCTGCGATTCCCACACCGTTATTTGTGTTCGCAGCCGCGATACCCGCAACGTGTGTACCGTGCTCGTTCTCATCCAATGGATCGTTATCGTCATCTACATAGTCGGCACCTTTAATGACTTTTCCAGCAAGGTCTGGGTGGTTATAGTCAACGCCTGTGTCAATTACTGCAATTTTTACAGAGGAAGAGCTCTGCGTAGTATCCCAAGCTTGCTCAGCTCCTACTTTTTGTGGCGCATATTGCTGACTTTGATAAGCAGGATCGTTTGGTACATAGCTTGCATGGAACGTTAAGTTAGGTTCCGCATACTCAACAGAGTCAAGATTTTCATAGTTCTTGATCGCATCTGCCACACTGCCGTCTACTTTCACGACTGTAAAGTCTTTTGTAACCTCAACTACTTTACCGCCAAGTTGTGAAACTTTGTTTTTAGTATTAGCTGCTGCTGAAACAGAATCTTTAAAATGAACAATAATTTCTTGTGAAGCAGCTTTCGTTGCAGCCGGTGTAAAGGAAGCTTTCGACACCTCCGAATTTGCAGCAGATGCTGGCAATGCTAATGAAACAAGTAGTGGTAATGTTGCGGCAGTCGCCACGAAACGCTTTAACATAAAAATCACTCCTCTGTTGTATTTACCAAGCAAGCTTGGCTCCGATGGTAAGGAATTCAACAATTTTCAACAAAACCCTTTAATACTATTCGAAAATAATGATTATTTACCAAAAGACTACAATCACAGAGAAGATATTACTACAAGAGCTTCTAGGTTCGCATGACCTATTTATTATCTTGAAATATAAAGTGGGTAGGTGATAAGTCTCAAATTCGACAGAAAGCGCATTCAGTCTCATCCCCTTAAACAGAAACATAGGACTACTTTGAAGAATGGTGTAAGGTAAAAGAGAAAGAAAAAAGAAATTTTTTATTTGAGGAGGAGGAATACAAATGGCACGTTTACCAGAAGTAGATGTGGAAGGAACACCCTTTAAGAAATCCCTTGCTAACGCACCAGGTATTCTAGATGCTTTTCAGCAGATGGAAAAAGCGCTGAACGACATACTAGAGCCTGAACTTATGGAGATGCTCCGCTTACGAGCGGCCTCAAACAATGGGTGCGACTACTGACAAAGCATGGACTACGGGACTCTGGATGAGTCCTCACGAAAAACAGCGATGAAGCAAGGAAACGCAGAACTATCAGAACGTGAAAGTCTAGCTCTCGAACTCGCTGATCACATCATGGCTTATCACGGACAACTGCCAGATGAATTATACAACCGACTCACGAAACATTTTTCAAAAGAAGAGATCATTGCGCTATTCTTCCAAATCGGAAGCAAAAACGGAGCCAACTGGTTTATTATCGCGATGGGAATACTAAACGATTAAAAAATAAAACGTCCAGATCACGCATGCGATCTGGACGTTATTTTATGTATTATCTATGCTGGTCGATCAGGATCAGGTTTCCATCTGGATCTTCAATCGTCAAACTCGCAGGACCCTCACTCGTTTCATCCGCTTCAGTCGCTAACGAAATCCCTTTTTCTTTCAGCTGTTTCTGAAGCTCTCGAATATCAGTGAAATTTTCAAGATTTTCCGCATTTTGGTTCCATCCAGGGTTGAAAGTCAAAATGTTTTGCTCAAACATACCTTGAAACAAGCCGATAACCGTATCCTCATTCTTCATGATCAACCAATTATGCTCGATGTTGCCACCTAAAGATTCAAATCCTAAGTTTTCATAAAAAGCTTTTGAACGGTGGATATCTTTTACACTTAAACTTACAGAAAAAGCACCAAGTTTCATAAGATCCTCCTTAAAATATCTGATAATTTAACTATAGATATCTTTCACCCCGATTACAATTCAATTCATGACGAAACTTTCCATCGAAAAAAAACGTATAGCATAGAAGGAGGAGGTTGAAAAGTATATGTATGAAGGCCGACCAAAACTTAAAATACAAAGAACATGGTTTGAAAACTTTTTAGATATCGCATCAATCACCTTATTGGTAATAGGAACAGTGAGCTTGATCTCAGAGTGGGCTGCTATTCCGGACACTGTGCCAACCCACTTTAATGCAGCCGGAGAACCAGATGGCTGGGGAAGTAAGAACAACCTATGGATTTTAATCGTGATGGGAGCGGTGACGTGGTTACTTCTTACCGTGTTAGAAAAATTTCCGCACATCTACAATTATTTTAATCTTACGGAAGAAAACGTAGAAAGACAGTATAAAAATGCGCGGATGATGATCAATGTAATGAAAAATGAAATCTTGATCTTTTTCGTCTATATGACTTGGGCCTGTGCAGAAGTCGCCAATGGAACAAGTGAAGGATTAAGTGTGTGGGTACTCCCCATTTTTATCATAGGAATCACAGGATCCATCGCTTTTTTCATCGTAAGATCAATTAAATGGAAGTAAAAAAGGGGACGAACTTCATTTGGAGAAGTAGAGTCCTCTTTTTTATGAAGTGTGTCTTTTCCTAGAGTACATACTAGCTATGTGTGCGCCGTATAAGGATAGTTATTTACCATAGTTCGGTAATGTGAATTAATTTCACGGATAAGCTCCATAATTTCACGGTAAATCATTTTAATTTTCACGGATAAATTTTTTTTATCGAATTTTCGACTCATACCAACTACTGAAATAATAATAAAGCAGCTCATACCTTTTGGTGAGCTGCTCCATTTTTGATTATTGATCTTGATGGTTGCGTGCACGCGCTTCATCTGGACCTTCCATCTTAGTAGCACCAGAATATTTCAAATCTTGGTCACGGTCAGATTCAACGCGACCAGATTCACGCAACTTCTTTTCCTGTCTGTCTTTTCCCATAGTGAAAACCCTCCAATCACATCAGATTTTCATTAGTATGAGGACTAACTGAAACTTTTATGTAAAAGCTGAAAATATCCTGAAACAGCCTACCCAAACGTTTAGCTTTTAGAGAAAAGGGAATCCCCTAACTACGAAAAAAATTAATCGAGGAGGACTTAAAAATGGTACAGAGTGTAAACACTACAAACGGATATGAAGACGGCATGTATCCTGAAGATGCTTACGGTACAGCGCAACGAGAGAGAGTGGCAGATCCGCAAAAAAGCAAGCTACTAACAGGAATCGTAATTGGCGGTATCGTTGGTGGGGCACTTGCCTTGATTGATTATAATACACGGTCAAAAGTAAAGAACACTGCGGTAGGGTTGAAGGATAGTTCCAGCAAAATGATTACGGAAGTTAAACAAAATCCAGGTGAAGTGAAAGATCAGATGATCAGCCAGTTCAAAACAGCTAGCACCACCTTAAAAGATGCGATCAACGACGCGCAAGCACTATACGAGCGTCTCAATAAAGACGTTTTTGGAAACATTAATACCTTAAAAGAGATCTCAAGTGATGTTTTATCGACAGCTAAAGAAACAAAAGGGGAGCTTGGCAGCATCGGTTCAAAATTAAAAGAAGCAGGATCCGAACTAGCTGATAACCCGATCGGAAATGACAAGCTGCACGATTATTCCACTGGATCAGCGCAAGAAACGACTTACACAAGAGAAAATGATTCAAACGTCGTTTCAGTAGGCGTGACTTCACAGAACAATCGTAAAAACTTGTAAAAAACAGCTCTCTGCGCAGTTTCGCTGCACAGAGAGCTGTTTTTGTATTGTTGAAAATCTCATTGAAAATGGATTGGAGCGAAAACAAACTGCTACACTCCATTTAAAAGTCGTTTATTTCTATATAAGATCTAGCTATTTATGATTTGTCTAATATCGTTCAAACGTACAACTTGCTTCGCATCTTCAAAATGCTCCGAATAGTTTTCTGTTACGGAAAAGTCCACAACAGCGGTGTTGGTCAACAATGAAGTAATTTCTCCTTTTAAGCCGTCGAATGTTTCAATAATATCACCGATTTTAAATTCCATGCCTTTTCCTCCAACGTAATTAATGTTTGTACTATTTTACCATAATTGTGACTAATTTTCCTTTTATTTTTAAAAACTTCTATTTGTTAAGTATTATAGCTGAATCAATTACGTATTGCTATTGAAGCGCTTTTAATGTTAACTTAAAATTAATATAAGTTGACATAACTATGATGAGGTGTTTTTTCATGAAAACAAAAGAGATGACGTATGTAGCTTTATTCGCAGCAATTATGATTGTATTAGGATTCCTGCCCCCAATCGTTTTGCCTTTTACACCAGTTCCCATTACAGCACAAACTCTTGGTGTAATGCTTGCAGGTGTGGTGCTTGGTGCCAGACTAGGCGGATTAAGTATGATTGTTTTCTTACTAGTAATTGCAGCTGGTGTTCCAGGATTAGCTGGTGGACGCGGTGGCGCAGGTGTTTTTGTAGGACCAAGTGCTGGTTATATACTTAGCTGGCCATTATCAGCTTTCTTAATCGGGTTATTGATCGAAAAAGCAAGACAGCCACTTCAAGTGTGGAAGGTCTTCATATACAATTTCGTCGCAGGAATCGTCTTTGTTTACCTTTGCGGTATTCCAGTTGTTGCATTTGTAATGGATATCAGTTTGGAGACAGCTGCCGTTTCAGGTTTAGCTTACTTACCAGGCGATTTGATAAAAGCTACTATCGCAGCCGCACTTGGTGTTAAAATAAGACAAAGATTATTTAAGAATCAGACTGCTCTTACTCAAAATCATACGATCAGCCATTAATAGATTGTCTTCGGACAGTCTTTTTCTATAGGGAGGACTTCTGTGCTTATTACCGATACCATTCAACAAAGTGCCCTTTTACATCCTGAGAATACAGCAATTCAAATGGGTGAAGATAAAATAACCTATCAAGAACTGGACTGTAATGTTAAAGAAATTGCTTCATATTTTCGTAAGCAGGCCTTCAAAGGAACCCAAGGAAAAGCAGCGCTATATGTGCCTAACGGAATCAATTTTCTACAATATTTCTTAGGAGCCATTTCTGCTGGCTGGATTTGTATTCCCCTTGATTTGAAATGGAAAGAACACGAGCTGGAAGAAAGGCTAAAACAATGTGAGCCTGATTTGGTTATTACTACAGAAAAATGGCAGAGCAAAATGAAATACGGAAAGGTCACCCTAATTTCTGCTATTGATGATGTAAGTCTTAGCCCAAGTGAAGAAATAAAAAGTACTGTTGCAGACGATTCATTGTTTTATATGGGGTTCACTTCAGGTTCAACGGGTGTTCCGAAATGTTTTGTACGCAACCATCGTTCTTGGGTTAAAAGCTTTGCATGCAGTAAAACAGACTTTGGCCTTACTGAGAGTGACGCAGTACTCGTACCTGGACCACTTGTTCATTCGTTATTTTTGTATGCAGCGATCAGTACGATTTATTTAGGTGGAAAGGTGAAACTGTTGCCCAAGTTTTCAGCTACCCAAACTTTAAAAGAGATCAAGTCAGACGAAGTTTCAGCTCTTTATGCTGTTCCTACTATGCTTGCTGCACTAACTAAAGAAATGGATTGTCAGAATGGCGATCCAAGACTAAAAAGAATAATATCTTCAGGGGCCAAATGGGAACCTGGACTTAAAAGGAAAATAAATAATCTGTTTCCTAAAACAGAGCTTTTCGAGTTTTATGGTGCATCTGAATTAAGCTTTGTAAGTTTTATTAATCACCGAACTGCCTTACAAAAGCCGTTATCGGTAGGACGCGCTTTTCATAATGTAGAACTGTCTGTTCGAAAAGATGGATACGAAGTAGAAAAAGGAGAAATAGGTACTCTTTTTGTAAAAAGTGAGATGCTGTTTTCACACTATATTAATAGGCCAGATGCGAATAAAGAAGTTTGGGACGACAAGGGATGGCTGACAGTAGGTGACTTGGCTAAGCTAGATGATGACGGAGATTTATTCATTATAGGACGCAGTAACAACATGATAATCTCTGGAGGGCAAAACGTTTATCCTGAAGAAATCGAAAGAGTATTGCACTCACTAGATGGAGTTGAGGAAGCTGTTGTTTTTGGGATGCCAGATTCGTATTGGGGAGAGAAGGTTTCAGCAGCAATCATCCAAAAAGAAGATGCTAACCTTACAGTTCGTGATATCCAACGTTTTTGTAGAGAGCATCTTTCAACATTCAAAGTACCTAAACACATAATTTTTACAAAAGAGTTTCCTTATACGTCGAGCGGAAAAATTGCAAGATCAAAGATAAAAGAGATTTATAGCAAAGGTGTACTCTGTTCATGAAAAAAGCTGTTATTATCGATGCCAAACGTACAGTGATCGGAAAGAAAGCGGGCTACTTTAAAGGTGTTGGAGCAGAAAAACTAGCGGCTGCTGTCATTCAAAAGATTTTAAAAGATAATAATGTTTCTCCTGATATTGTGTCAGATGTGATTTTAGGGAATACAGTTGGTCCTGGTGGGAATATTGCACGCTTATCTGCTTTAACAGCAGGTCTTCCAGTGACTGTTCCAGGTTTTACAGTTGATCGTCAATGCGGTTCTGGACTTGAAGCGATAAATCTCGCATGTCGGCTAGTGCAAACAGGTGCAGGAGACATATATTTAGCAGGTGGCACCGAATCCGTTAGTACATCAACGTTTCCACAACGAGCTCGCTTTTCTCCAGACTCTATAGGGGATCCTGACATGGGTGTGGGAGCTGAGAACGTGGCTGAAAAATACGGCATAACACGTGCAATACAGGATGAATATTCGCTTCTAAGCTATAAGAGAACGATAGATTCTAATGAACAAAATCGCTTTAATAATGAACTCGTTGCGTATAATGATGTGCCCTTAATGGATGAAGGAATCAAGCGACTTTCTGTGATCGAAAGACTGATGAAACGTGCAAAACCTTCATTTAAAGAAAATGGGACAGTTACTGCCGCAAATTCATGTGGTTTAAACGATGGTGCATCTATCGTACTCGTCATGAGTGAAGAAAAAGCGAAAGAGCTTAAGCTTGCACCAAAACTACTATTTATCGACGCTGTCACGGCAGGCGTTGATCCAAACGTGCCAGGAATCGGACCAGTTCCAGCTGTAAACACGCTTTTACAGAGGATGGACCTTTCTATAAGTGATATTGATGTATTTGAACTGAATGAGGCATTTGCATCCCAAGTCGTTGCTTCCGCTCAAGAACTTAACATATCGTGGGACAAGCTGAACAAAGGCGGTGGTGCAATTGCATTTGGACATCCTTATGGTGCCTCAGGAGCGGTTCTCGTGACTTCACTGCTAAGGGAGATGACCTCAGGTGACCGGTTTGGTATAGCCACGTTAGGTATCGGCGGTGGACTTGGGATTGCAACATTATTTGAAAGGTGTGAGCACCTATGAATTTTAAACAGTATGAAGGGACAGTGACGCAGTCGGTTGCCATAACGATAACAGAAGCGCTTGTTAAAGCTTACGTTGAGGTATCAGGTAATCGAAAAAGTGCTATAGATTACGTTCCTCCAGCTCTACCGATGATTTTTTATCAATATATCAACGTGCCATGGTTTCACGAACAATCGTTTATTCACAAAGACCAAGTGTTTCATTACGAACATCCTATCTCGATTGGAGATACAATTCAATGTACTGTTTACTTAATTTCCGTAGAGAAAAGACGTCAATTTCTTGTTTTGCATCAAGAGCTTATTGGTAAAAACGTGCACGAAAAAATGGTATTTTCGGCAAAATCGACTCTTTTAAAGGAGGCAGAGTGAAAATGGTTTCTCATGCCATAAAATTAGGCGATGCACTCGAGCCTTTACTAATAGAAGTAAATGAAGATTTGGTGAGGAAATATGGGGAAGTGTCTGGTGATTTAAATCCGATTCATTTTGATGATCGTGCTTCAAAAGAAAAAGGATTTTCGGCTAAAATCATACACGGTATGCTTTCGATGGCAATCGCATCCAATATCGTGGAACCTTATCTTGATAAAGGCTATTGGGTAAAAACATATGAGATGAAATTTAAAGCACCTGTTTTAGTAGGGGAAACGATCAGTATAAAAGGAACTATCGAATCTGTTGAAAAAGAGTCATTTACCATAGATATTACTGTTTCAAGCCCGACTTATCCACAGGTAGCGAAAAGTAGAATTATGCTACATGTGTATAAATAGCATTACTTATCCACATTATCAACAATATCCACAGTTCAAAAAAACCGTTTCCTAACCAATTGGTTAGAACACGGTTTTTTTACGGTCGCTGAAGTCACTTATTTTATGATTTATAGTTCAATCTCGCTCACTTCACGATCAACAATACGCGCACCTTTTTTGCTCGTATAGTTTCCGCCCGAAGAAGTAAAGATGTTTTGTGCGATTACCGTGTCCATCGCTGCATTTACTGCTGCAGGATCAACCGGTTCGATCGGAGCATCCAGACGGATGGTTACCGTTTTGTTCTCTTGGTTAAGAAACTGCAATTCAAGCACTTTGGCCATCGAAATCCCTCCTTTCTTCTATATTTTCCTCGCTACTACTCTTAAGAGTGGATCGCGAAGGAATCGTTTCGCTTAATCATTACAAGGGGATACACTTGAAGTCCTGATAATGCGTTTGCTACCGCATAAAGCTGGTCTGGTGTAGAAGAAGTCTTAACATGAGCGAAGTTCTTATACTTCACCACTGGCTTGTTGTCTGCATCCAAACCACCATCAAGCTCCAAACGCATTGCTGAATCAATCAAAGCTGCTGTTGCCATGTGCCTCACCTCCTTTCACATCATAAGTTCCAGAGGGAAGTGAAAAGGAGCCATGAGGCTAACAAAATTTTTGAAATTACTAGAGTGTTGTTCAGAACCTACTTTGGGTGGATGAAAATCATCGAAAGGGCAAGGTGAAGTATTCTTACTAAAAGAGGTGCTTACATTTTGTTTCTGCATCACTGATAAGTTGATTGGAGTGGAAGGTGCGTGCCTACCACTTGAGAAACTTCTATGTAAGGCATGCGACGAGGAAGCTTACATCGGAAGTATTTGCTTGTAGACACAGGAGCAAGGAACTTCCTTAGAGCGGTCAGGTGAGACCCTTAACGGCGCAAAGCGGCAAGGGGCTCACCGCCTACCCCGCGGAAAGCGAGCAACCTGAAACGGAAATCAACCTCCCTCAAAGCGACAAAGCCAAAAAAAATGGTTCTACCCACAGCACTTATCCACAATTTTTAGAATTTTACTCAAAATCAAAACCGAAATCTTTCAAAATCCAGCATTTCACACAAAAAATCTATTAATTTTCGTGATTCTGCACACACATTGTGGATAACTTTTCAAAAGTTAACAGGCAACTTTTGTCGTTTTGCATCGTTTACCATACAACTTTTCAAGAGTTGCACTTTGTTTTACAAAACTCCTCCAATCTATAGTGAAGATACCGCGGAATTCCCCGAATGTGCGCACATTCCAAAAGGAACGATTCCCATGAAACACAATCCGTTTGAAGAAGTTGCAGCCATGTTCGAACCACTCATCAAATCCCAGATCAAACGCTATCACCTCACGAACCAATTCGATCAATACTATCAAGCTGGTTTACTCGGACTCTGGAAAGCTTACGAAACGTACAACCCGGAAAAAGGGCAGTTCTCGTCATTTGCTTTTATCCATGTTCGCGGCCGAATTTTACAAGAGTTGCGAAACGAGCTGAAGAGGCAGGAGGCGGAGGTCACGCATGATCCTCATGAATCGTTAACGTTTCAACACCTTTCCCATCAAGACCACATTCCTTTTTTGGAAGATGAAACTTTAAATCTCTATCTGATGCACCTAACAGAAAATCAGCAACGGTGGGTTGTGCATCGAGTCTTTCATATGAACACAGAGGCAGAGATTGCAAAAACGTTTGGGGTCACGCTTTATGCGGTGAAGTCATGGAGAAAGGCTGCAATAAAAAAACTACGTACAGTTTTAAATACCCAATAAAATCAAACTTTCTTACTATGTGATTTGATGGATATAATTTTGGAATTAGGGTATAGTAGAAAACTGTGGGCGAAAAAATTCCTTTTTTACCCATAATAGCCAATAGAGATATAAGCTGCTATTTTTTTAGAATAACAGTGTAATAAGTTGGTAGGACAAAGCTTATATATTTATTAAGAGGGGGACAATTAAACGATGGAAACACAAGTTAATCAGAGTACTGGAAACAAGAAAAGACCGTTAATTATTGGGCTAGCTATTATTGCAGTGCTTGCAATCGGGGCAACTGCTTATGCGATGTTCGTTGATCTATCTCCGCGTGAATTGTATTTAAAATCCGAGATGAACACATTTAAAGCACTGAACGAATCATTTGAAGACAGCTTTGGAGATGCGCTAGCACTTTCTGAAAAGCAGATGGAAGAAGCGTATAAGTCTGAAGCGAGCGTTGGGGTAGATGTTGACCCGGCGATGTTTGGAGCAGGTGGAATGGAAGCGGCTTTGATCGGCTCTGTTCTTCAAAACAGCGAATTCAAAGTAACAACACAGCATGATCCAAAGAAAGAAGAAGGATCTGTTGGAATGGCTTTAAGAATGAATGATGCAGACTTAATGAATGCTGAGTTTTATCAAAACAACAAACAAACGGCTGTAAATGTACCTGCAGCTTACGATAAGAACGTTTACTTTGAAAACAGTCAGTTCGGTGACGTGATGCGTAAGTTTGATCCAGCGTACCAAGGTATGGAAAAGCTTGAAAACTTCTTTAAAGCAGTGGATGGCGATCTAAGTGAAGACGCTCGCGATGAAGCGTTTGAAGAGTTCGCAAAAGTGTATGCTGACAGCGTGAAAGATGAAAACGTAGAAATGAAAGACGATGTTGATTTTAAGGGTGAGAAGCTTCGCGAGTTAACGGTTTCTCTTTCTGAAAAAGAAACAAAGACAATGCTTGTAAACTTTGTTGAAAAGATTGAAAAAGACGATGAGATCCTAGATGCGATCGCTGAACAATCAGCATTGCAAGGCGGACTTCAAACAGGCATGATGGCACCAACGGGCAACATGAGTAAAGCAGATGCGAAGAAAGAAATTAAGACACTTCTTGCTGATGCGAAAAAAGCGATCAAAGATGACTTGCAAGTTCCAGGTGGAATGAAGCAAGTGGTTATCATCGATGGTGATGATAAAGTAGTAAGCCGTAACGTAACGATGAAGATTGGTGCGAACGGTGAAGAAGCGGTTCCGATGAACTACAAGTCTGAAAGCTGGACGAAGGGCGACGTAACGAACTCTTCTTGGGTTCTTAACGCAGGTCCTGAAAACGAAACATTGTTAGTTGATGTGAAGATGGAAAGCGAACCAAAAGGGAAAGACGGTAAGAAGCGCGACATTAAAGCGAAGTTCGAAATGACTGAAAACGGTACAACAGAAGGTATCGGTTTCCAAATTAAAGGTGAAGGCACAGATAAGAAGTCAAAATGGACGGCTAATCTTGTTCCTGCAGGCGATGCGCCAATGGAGCTTCCAGACATGACGCTTGAGATCGAGCACACGGGTGACCAAAACCTTGATAAAGACTTTGCAAACCACGATTACAAAGTAACACTAAAAGGTAACGACGCTACAATGGGCGATATTAACGTTGGATTGAACATCAAAACAAAAACAACGTTCGGCGATAAACTGAAATTCCCTGAGCTTTCAGAAGGAAAAGCAGTAAACGTTGCTGAGATGAGTGACGCTGAAATGATGACGATGATGTCAGAAATTCAACGCAACATCGAGCAATTTATCGGTGAAAACGCTCAAATGTTCCAATAGAATCATAATAAGAAGGACAGAGATAACTTAAAACAAAGTTGATCTTTGTCCTTTTTTTCTAACCATTAGGGTATTTAAAGCATGTGGGCTACGTCGGTTTTGTCGAGGATTGTATACTCGTGGATAAACGGCCGAAACTTTTGGATAAAGTGCTAAAACTTCTGGATAAACAGGCAAAACTCGTGGATAAATAGGCAAAACTTCTGGATTCACCCAGTCCAATGCCCCTGCGGGTATAGGTTCTGTGCCGTTTCAGCTCCATACCTTCACCAAATTTTTAAACGAAAGGAACGACACTATGAGGCAAACGCTACTCATTGCCCATCTAACTGTAAAATGCTGGCTTAAGCAGCCTTTTCCTCTGATTGCTATGATGCTGTTTCCAATTTTGTTACTTGGAATCACGTATCTAGGGCTAAAACCACTACTTGAAGAAAAGCAGTGGGTAGAGCCTTTTGCCGTAGCGATCGTAGATGAAGATAACACCTTTGAAACCAAATTGCTCATGAAGCAGTATGAAAACTCAGAAGAACTAAAAAATGTATTAACCTTTGAAAAAACAGATGCTGAGAGCGCGAGTGAAAAGCTTGCTAGCAACGAGATAGCGGGCATGGTGATCGTGCCGGATGGTTTTACCAAAGGGATACGCAAGGGCAAAAATATCCCAGTAACGGTGATCGGTAACCCTGAACGCCCTTTTCAAGCAAAACTCTTGCAGCAAGTGATGGTGTCGAACGCCAACTTGATCTCTTCTGCACAAAGCGGAGCGAACGCAGCTTTTCATTATTTACGAAAAATGGACTTAAGTTCCAAAGAATTCCGAGCTTACCGCGACACGGTCATCACAGACTTTACGCTACAAGCTCTGAACCGAAATAAGATTTACGAAACGGAAACACTAAGTGCGTTAGGCGGAGTAACAACGATCGACTATTACAGCTTATCAGGTGTGTTGATTCTGTTACTCGTTGGTGGACTGTTTGGAATGAGTTTGACCGCAAGAAGTGAACAGACCGCATTGCGCGAAAGATTATCGCTACAAGGTGTAAGGTCTGGCGTATTCTTTTTTAGCAATGTACTATCCGTTTTCCTTCTGCTCGTCATCCAAAGCGTTGTTTTGACTGCTCTATTTTATGCTTTAACCAAAACATGGAGCATCACAGCGACATCATTGGTTTTAGCATACTGCTTAAGCATCGCATCCCTTTTCGCGCTTTGTCAGGAACTTTTTGTTCGTAACGGAGCAAAGTGGGGAGGTGGAATCATCCTTGCTGTGGGACTCATTGCTACAAGCGGAAGCGTTTTGCCGCTATCTTATCTTCCGGAAATGTGGCGCAGCATAAGTGTATTAAACATCGTGCATCAGGCACACAGCGGACTGATTGATACGCTATTTGTGGGGAACGAAGCGTGGATGTCAGTTCTACTGTTGCTTAGTTTTTCAATCACAATTTGGGCAGTGAGTTTGCTGCTTATCACGATAAAGAAGAGGTTGCCATGGTCTGGACAATTGCCATTACACGTATAAAATTACTGCTTCAAAGTCCGTGGAGTTGGCTGGGACTCATCGTTCCGGTTCTCGTGCTGGTTTTTTTAGACATGTCGGTAGAAAAAACAAGTGATGTCACCAAGATTCCAGTTGTAATCGTAGACGAGGACGAAACGCAATACTCGGAAATGGTCATAGATAGAGTTGGTAAAAATCTAGCGGTCTCGGTAAGTGTTCATAATGAAGATGAGGCGCGAAATCAGATTGAGACACAAAAAGCCGCCATCGGTTTCTTTATAGCTGAAGGATTTATGGACAGTATACAGAAAAATGATGAAGAGGGGCTTGTTACGATGTGGCTCTCGTCGGGTTCAATTTCTCATGGGTTAGTGCGCGAGATTTTTGCAAGTGAAGTGAAGAGGTTATCAAGTAATTCGTACGGCGCGAATACGGTTTTAAAAACATACGGAAAAAGTGAGAAGCTAGATGCCAAGGAGCAGGCTACAGTCTGGAAGGATGCTTGGGCGTATAGCGACAAACATTGGGAGCCTAAGCCTCTTATGACCGTTGACTATAAAGTTGGTGTTACGAGAGAATCGTCAGTAAAAGATACTGGTGGTGCCGCTTCGATCTATGTTCCAGGAATGCTCGTACTTCTCATGTTGATTAGTTTTTTATATAACAGCTGGCCGATTAAAGACCGTGATTCTGGCATGCGGTCGAGAGTACCTTACGCAGCAGGCCGATTTTCAGCTTACTGGTTCGGAAACGCACTAGGCGTGTTACTTTTACAGCTAACATTGCTTGTTTTATTGTTTAGTTTTGGCTGGTGGCGAGATGAGTTAACGTTGAACGTGGCTACGATTTTCGGTTTGATCGGCTACGTCTTATTCCTAAACGCGCTATCTCTTCTGTTCGCTTATTTCGTACACAGCAACCGCACATGGCAAGCGATCACTCTTTTTGTCGTATTGTGCACATCGCTCTTAAGCGGAACGTTCTTCCCGAGCGACGAGCTATCAAGCTTTTTACAACGTGCTGCAGAATGGACACCGCAATATTGGATCGTGTCATCGTTAAACCAAGAAACTCTTGTGATTCCCCTTGCATTTGTGGGTCTCAGCATCGTTCTATATGTATTTTCAACTATAAAGGCAGGTGACAACGCTTGATTGCAGCAGAAAATTTGAAGAAGAAGTTTGGTAGAAAAGAAGTATTAAAAGAAATGAACTTCTTTATTGAAAAAGGAGAAACCGTCGGCGTTGTTGGCCCGAACGGTGCAGGTAAATCAACGCTTTTGAGAATCCTTGCAACCCTTATGAAAGGATCTGGCGGATCGGTTCAGATCGATGGGCTTGATGTGAGGAAAGAACAAAAGAAGATTCGCCAGAAAATCGGTTACGTACCTCAAGAAATCGCCGTCTATCATGAGCTAACAACGCGTGAAAATTTACGATTTTTTGCGAAGTTGGCGAAGGGATCGTCAGAAGAAAGATGGATGCAGCGCTGCGAGGAGTGGCGACTGGCTGAGCACCTTGATAAGAAAGTGAAGCATCTGTCTGGTGGTAACCAGAGAAAGCTGAACATCTTGATCGCGATGCTACATGACCCGGACCTATTGATTTTGGATGAACCGACTGTCGGAATTGATATATCGGCAAAACAAGAGATCGTAAACGATTTGCGCCAGCTGGGGAGAGAAGGAAAGACCATCCTGTATTCCAGTCATGACGCGCAAGAGCTCGAAACATTATGTACTTCTTTTTTAATTTTAAAAGAAGGAGAGCTGATATTTTACGGCTCAAAACAAAAAGTACGACAGTTTGGTTCCGTTGCACAATCTGAAAATTTTGCGGAAACGCTTGGAGAGATTGTTGGATGAAGTCTGCTGATAGAGCAGGCTTCTTTTTTTATCCTGAATATTCCAATACTGTGGCCGAAGTGATAGAATGTATGTGAAAACATTCACAAGAGAGGGGTTAGAACATGAATGAACGTCTGTTGAGAAAAATAAAGTCCGCTCTTTTAGCATCCTTTTTCTTTACCTTATTACTAGGTTTATATCTTGTATATGAATATGGTTCAGCTGAAGGTTCTTTTGCTTTAATTATCGTTTTGTTATTCGCACTAGCTGGAAACTTTTTGTATGGAATACCTGTATCTCTGCTAATAGATTCATTCACGAACAAAATTGTTAAATCTCATTTCTTTGTATCAGGCTTTTTACATATTTTCTTTGCTTTTGTGTCTTATTTCATCATAAAAGAATTTTATTACTTTGCAATTATTTGTGCTGCTCTCTTTTTCTTGTCTGAAGAATGGCAAAAGGTAAAAAAACAAAACTTTAAGTGGAAACCAATGATAGTGAAAAGTATCTTTATGGTTGGATTTACTGTACTTACATTGTATTTATCGCTTTACATGCATGAATTACTAGAAAAGAAAACTAACGAGTACTACCTCATCCCAGCTGGTTATGTAGGTGGAGTGACAGTGATATACGACATTGAAGATGAGCCTCAACCAAACAAAGTGGGAGACTACAATGTTATAAAAATAAATGATCAAGGGTATGGGCTAACAGCTTTACCAGAACCAGAAGGTACATTTAATAATAAATACTATTATATAGATGAAGAAGGGCGTAAAGAAAAGATTAAGGAAAAGTGTATTCATATAGGCAGTTCAGGATCTACATCAAATGATGACAGGGATTTTCTTTATAGTTCGTTTACCGTTATTAACTCAAATTGTACTGACCATTTTTCTACGTATGGTAGTCAATATTTAGAGGATCATAGCATTGGGGTTGAAGAAATTTTACAGCGAGAAGGATTTGGAGATTTCGGCTATTAGAGGACAAAATCGGCTATTACATATAATTATTTTAGCACAATACTAAATTCGACAAGGTTTTACAAGAAGACCAAATTCCTATTTTCCGTAACGGAAGCGTAAAACACAAGTCCTATTATTTATTGTAGGATAATAATAGATTACTTGGAAAATCAAAGGAGTTTGGGATAAATAATGAAAAAATGGATAGTTACATCAGTTTTAGGTGCTAGTTTATTATTGTCGCCGCTACAGGCGTTTGCGAATATTGGAGATCAGACACTTCGTCCGACAATGACACATTCAGACGTGAGAACGTTGCAATCATTATTGCGCAGTAAAGGTTATTTTACATATAGTGGATCATATACAACCTACTTTGGATCTTATACGAAAAGTGCAGTTATGAGTTTTCAACGTGCAAAAGGCTTAACAGCAGATGGAATTGCAGGTCGAAATACGTTTAACAAACTAGGAGTCTATAACGTTAACAATGCGTACCTAGTTGATTATGCAAAACGTTTTCAAGGAACGGTCTATAAATGGGGCGGAACGACTACCTCTGGTTTTGATTGCTCAGGGTACATTAACTATGTTTTTAAAAATTCCCATAACATTACCCTGCCACGTACAGTAAAAGAGATGTGGGTAAACACAGGCTATAAGGTTGGTAGTCAAGAGATTGGAGATCTTGTATTCTTCTCAACAACAGATTCTGGAGCTTCACACATGGGTATCTACGTTGGTAATGGGAAGTTCATCCATGCCGGTTCTTCAACAGGAGTAACGATTTCAGATATGAACAACAGCTACTGGAAGACGCGTTATTATGGGACAAAACGTTTATAATTAAGAAAAAGGAGTCCGATGGTGGACTCCTTTTTTCTATCCTAGAACAAGATTCTTGCCCAAGGATCGCAGCAGCAATGATGTTGCTTTTTCTTAGCTTTTTTGAACTTCTTGCACTTCAACACTTCGTAGCTAGAAGATGAAGAAGAGGACGAAGATGAAGAGGATGATGAAGAAGATTCTTCACAAACCCATTCTACTTTCTTGTAACACTTCTCAACTTTTTCATGCTTCTCGTGCTTCTCATGCTTGCAGTGGTCGTAGTCTCCACACTTGTAACACATTAATCGTTTCACCTCACAAATTGATACCGACTTCCAATTGGTTTCGGTTTCTGTATATCATATGTAGAGGCAGACAAGTTGCTTAGACGAATGATGGGGTTTAATAGAAATGGGGGTCTGACCCCATACAATTACAAATCCCTTCAATTTGTTCTTTCCAGAAATACAAGGGAAACAGCAGGTACTAGTGCCTAACAAAAAATCCACGCTGCAACCGCAGCGTGGATTTTATTACTTCGTAGGTTCTTGTATGAGCATCCCTTCCTTTGCAAAGGCAAAGTGTATGGCGTGTTTCAAATTTCTAAAATATGTACTTTCTCCAAGAGAATACTGGTGTTTCGTTATTTCTATACTTAATTCAGGTGAAATCCCGACCAATAACGTTTCCATTCCAAACAATCGAGCAGAGGAAACAAGCTTGTTCAACATATCCACCATTTCAGAATCAATAGACTTAATACCGGTTAGATCTAAGATAACAAATTTTGCTTTGTGTTGAGGCAGTGAAGTCAGAGTATGCTCTAACATATCTTTAGAACGGAGCTCATTGTATTTACCGATTAAGGGAATAACCACAATATGATCGGTTACCGGAATAATAGGAGAGGAAATCTCCCTAATCAGATCGGTTAATTCTCTTGTGCGGTCTTCAACCATAGCTTCTAGCTTCATAATTTCATGCTGTTCATCCCGTTGAACGAGATCGCGGATGTTATCATTTGGTGTTATATGTGATTCTGAGATTGCTAATTTTAGCGTGTTAGGGTCGGCTTCGTTTTCTAGGACCTCATACCACATGTTGGTTTGAAAGAGTCCTGTGAAAACGCCAGCCCAATGGCCAGGTAAGAATCGCCCCATGCGTTCGCTGTTCTGCGCTTTTTTAACTTTCGTTTCCCAGCTGTTTGTAATCGTAATGATCGCTTCTTTCTTTTTAACATCAAGCTCTATGTATGTTTTACCCCAACCCGCTGATGCATAAATGGTAGGTAATGATTCAGCGGAAATCTCAATATTTCCGATCGTTCTTATGTAAAAATCACTAACGATTAACCCTGTCCGATATCCAGCTGTTTCAAAAACAAGGTCCGCAGTTCCTTCTCCTGTAATCTCTTCGATGGAATCTAGGAACACCTTGAATGCTGAATCAATCCAAAACAACATTACATCTTCGCCTTCAAATTGAAAAATACCTTTTGCTATGTCCCAATGAAAAGAAGAACCATTAACATCTACACTTTTTTGAGAATCCATTAGTTCATTTGGCGACTGCTTCATTTATAATCCTCCATAGACAAAAATAGTAGACACCCTTTTCCCGTACCCTAATTCTATAAACATTAAACATTAGTGTGGGGTCTGACCCCACACAAATACAAAACCTTCATTATGTATATTCCACGAAGACACCCGCAAAGGGAAAAACCACGTAAAAACCACCTGATGCAATCAGGTGGTTAGTTTTGTTTGTTTTTCCATTTGTTAAATTCGAGAAACTCTTTAAATTGCTCTTTGCTTACACCAGAACCCATGGCTTCTTTCACTAATTCAGCCCATTCCTGATCTAGGTTTTTTGTATCAACTTCAGCTTTGATTAAGTGATCTACAGAAATATTCAATACATCCGCAATCTTTTCGAGAAGCTGTATCGAAGGGTTTTGTTGAATATTTCGTTCTAGGGCACTTATATACGATTTTGCTACCCCTGCTTTATCAGCCAATGCTGTAATGGAGAGGCCTTTTTCGGTACGGTATTTTTTTACTCGCTCACCAATCATCATTTGCAATCCCCATTTAAGAAATAATTTGCCTTTATTATATCTTTCTGTATGAGGTAAGTAAATAAATTCTGTGACTTGCTTACTATTTCAATGAATTAATTTCCTTGCAATTGATAGTTTTCTAACGTTAATTGGGGATTTTGTAAAAAACGAATAATCTCTTCTTTAGTAAAACCTTGATCTCTCGCTTCTTTAATCAATTCAATCCACTCGTGATCCAGCTTAAACGTATTTTCCACTAAGAACCCCTCCAGAAAGTAAATGATATCCAGGTAACCCGGCGATCGTAGCTTTTTAAGTTAAGCTTTAGACCCGTGGCTTTGCGCCCACTTCTTTCGAAAATGTTTGCCCTTGTCTGAAGGATAATTAGGACCTATTCCCTAACTCAAATTGATTATATACAAGCTAAATAGAAAATGTTGTCAGAAAATGACTGTAATAAAAATGTAATATAAGGAAGCGTAATAAGACCCCTATAAAACAAATTTAAAGGAATGATGCAGGTTATGTTGAAATTATTCTTAATAAATACCCATTAAACTAATTTTAGCTGCTGAAAGGATGAATAAATTGTCTAACAAATTGCCAATGAATTTGTCGAATCAACTCAGTTTACCAGTGATTAACGCCCCAATGTTTCTTGTATCGAGTCCTGATATGGTGATTGAAAGCTGTAAGAACGGAATAATAGGTACCTTTCCATTACTGAATGCAAGAACCTCCGATCTATTAGAAAATTGGATGAAACATATTTCAGAAGAGCTGAGTAATGCCAGGGAAAAAGATCCTTCGGCAAAGATTGCTCCATGGGGTGTTAACTTAATCGTTCACCGAACGAATAAACGTTTTGAAGAAGATTTGGAGCTAATAAAGAAATATGAACCGCCAGTGGTGATTACTTCTCTTGGTAATCCAAGCGATGTTGCTAAAATCGTTCACGGGTACGGTGGTCTCGTATTCTCTGACGTTATCTCGCTTGATCACGCGCGTAAGGCTGCTAAGACGGGCATTGATGGATTAATACTCGTGTGCAGTGGAGCAGGTGGCCATGGTGGGACGTTAAATCCGTTTGCTTTCTTAAAAGCCGTAAAGGAATTCTGGGATGGGATGACGATTCTAGCTGGGGCTATTTCTACAGGTGAAGAAATACTAGCTGCCAAGGTTCTTGGAGCCGATCTCGTATACATGGGAACGCGCTTTATTGCGACGCAAGAATCTTCGGCGAGCGAAGATTACCGGCAGATGTTAATAGATTCTACTCTTGAGGATCTTGTTTATACGGATGCGATTAGTGGAATAAAAGGAAACTACCTGCTTCCATCCTTACAAAGAGCGGGATTTGATGTGGAAAACTTGATGAAAAAGGATGATGTTGACCTCTCGTTCTCTGAATCCAAAGCAAAAGCATGGAAAGACATCTGGTCCGCAGGACAAGGTGTTGGCAGTGTGAAGAAAATCTCTACCATTCAGGAAGTAGTAGATGACCTAAAGGAAGAATACAAAAAAGCATTAAAAACAAAGGAAGCTATGAGTATTATCCCTTAAAACATTAGTCCTTTAGAACTAAATCCCCCAAAACCACGCTGTATAAACGTAGTTTTGAGGGATTTTGGTTTTTGATTTTAATTTTCATTCTTGTACAAGTCGATGTCAGGTTCAAACTGAAGAGTAATCTCATAATAATTAGCTTCGTCTTTAATTATGAGCATTTGCTGAGACTTTTCCTCGTAGAAAAATGTTACAGCTGGGATTTTTTTAAAAGGTTCACCAAGCTGAGCTACCAGTTTATCTACAAAAGCTTTATCTTCTGTCATGTAACCTAAGTATCCTATTTCACTTTCTTTCTCTAACTCTGATAATTCTACAAAAAATCCAGAATTATCATTTTCTTCCAATGATGTTTTCAGATTCCAGGTTGCATAAGTAGGTGAGTGAAGTGCTGGTTCGCTATGCCTATCATAGGGACCTAAGATTTGAAGAGCTTGATCTAATGTATTTCCAATTGTAATGCCATTTACATAGAAATGACCGCCTTTTTTCTCAAAAACAACATTGTTAAATGGAGTTTTCTTTTGACCATATTGATCTTCCAAATTATCAAGGGAACTCGCAGGTGTAGGATTTTCTTCATTAACAGTTGTGGTTTTTTCTTGTTTTTCTTTTTCGGTTATTGAAGATGTGTTTTTCTCATTATTTTCAATTTTATTTTCTTCAACGACAGGTTGCTCACTATCTGCAATAGGTTCTTCTACTTTTATATCAGTGTATTGTATATTCTCAATTATAAATGAGGTCAGGATCTTTGTTTCTGTATAGACCTCAATTTGTAGGGCATTTTCTAAGTCTGTATCTGATATCGTTTTTTCTAGTTTGATTTCTTTTGTAAATGAAAATGGTTCATCTGGTTTTAGATAACCTTTTTTGGGCGCATCAACAATTTCAAACGTTTTTAAGCCAAGGGTTGCTTGAAGTTCTTGGTTCAATACCGTAATTCTTGTCTTGAACTTTTCACTATTAAATTCAGTCGTATTTTTAACTGAACCTTTAACCGTTAGAATATTTGTGTTTTCATCATAACTAATCATACTCGAAGCTTGTGTTAATTCTTGAGCGTAGCGAGCTTTAGGTTTATTAACTGCAATTTCAGTCGCTGTTTCAGGGGTTAGATAGCGATCAATAATTGTATAAGAAGTAAAGATAACTCCTGCGAAAAGCGCTGCTGTAAGAAGCCTTGGAACAATGGTCCTCTTTGATTTCGATTGTTCATCCTTCTTAGATGACGGATTACGGATAGCGAGCAATATATTTTGTTCATCTATTTCTGTAAAAACAGGAGTGCTTGAGATTTGTTTATCCAAAGTACGGTTAAGGTTTTTTAGTTGGTTCTCCACTATCGCTCACCTCCTAATTCAAAGTAAGTCTCTTGTAGCACTTTTCTACCTCTGCTTAAACGGGTCTTGACTGTCGATTCACTTATCTTCAACAACTCACAAATCTCTCGAATAGAAAATTCCTTATAATAGTGTAATAAAATGACTTCTCTATATTTTATCGGCAGAGAGAGTACGGCTTGATACAAAAGTTCATCCTCACTGTTTGAAACGACCCCATCTTCAGCAGAGTCGACACTTCCATTTGAACTTGCAGTAAATTTATCTGTAAAAGCAAGTTTTCTATAGCTCCAACTTTTTAAAAAGTCTTTTGACTTATTAATAGCGATTGTATAAATCCAGCTCTTTAATGCAGATTCTCCACGAAATGTATCAAGTTTCGTATACAATGCGATATAAACATCTTGAGTAATATCTTCAGCTTGCTGCCAATTCTTCACGAATGTATAAACGAGACGTTTGATCTCTTCTCCGTAGCATCTCATTAAGTAAACAATGGCATCATCTTTAGTCATCCCATCAATACTTATGGAACCCCTTAATCCCTCACTTTTCACTAGCTGTCCTCCTTAAGTTGCAATTCCAATAGTAAGACGACGATATAGTAACACAAGTTTCATAAATTTAGAATACCAGTATAATATTACCATTTAGGGGTCTGACCCCATACAATTACAAAGTACTGAATATGTGCACTCGGAAAGGACACAGCAATTTGCTGTGTCCTTTCCGATGTATCTCCAATAAACAAAATCCAACCATATTTACCTCGAAAAGAGGAGAAGGGAAGAAGAGAGCGAAAGTAATAAGTAATATCTTTATGTAAAGAAACCGTGTAAACTGTAAGGAATTCATTACGATATGATAAATATCTACAGCTAATAAATATGGAGGTGTTACCATGAATTTATTCTCATCGATTACCGAAGAAAGTTTTGATTATTTAATACGAGATTATGGATTTTCTGAGCCGGTCGATACAGATGGGAGTTGGAAGACAACCTTCTTATACGTTAACGAGCAGCTAGAAATTGAAATAGAATTAAATTACCGAGATATGGATACGTTTATTTACATGAGAAGGTTAGATCATAAGCAAAAAGAGCAATCACCACGTATGCAACTAGAAGAGATTCTTAATGTTGAACCTATTAAAAGTAATGGAGATCAAACAACAATTGAGCAATTTGAAAAAGGAATTACGAATAAGGCAAAATTATTAGAGAATAACCTAAATCAAATCATAAGCAAAACTGAAAAGATTTTTTCGTGAAATTGAAGTTTCTCGCGTATTGTAAGAATCGCAACGAATATCCGTTGTGATTTTTTTGTTTGCTTGTTTGAAGTTTCTAAGACGAATCTAATGAGAGTAAAGAATGAAGGGGATAAGATGGCTGGAATAACTTTTAAGATAAAAGGAGAGAAGAAAGTTATATTATTTGATGAGAAAATCCACGGGTATTTGCGAAATAGAGAAGAGGATAATGTGAAATACGGAATACTTCTTAACCTGGATCCCTACGGGTATTGTGAGTTTAAAAGCTCTCAAATTCAAAAACTCACTTTACTTTGTGACGACTTAATAGAAAAATATAATGAAGAACTTAGTTGGGAACATAATAGGGTACGGAAATTTAGTACAAAGTTCAAGACATTTTGTTTAGAGGCACTGGAGAAGAAGAAGCATATAGTTGGTTCAGGTGATTAGTATTTCATCTAAAAATAAAAGATATAAGCAAAAAGATAACTCATTAGTCGAGTTATCTTTTTTTACAGGAATTATGCAAAAGTAAGTGTCAATCCAAGTGTAATAGCCAAATATCCTAAAAACATTAAGACTGCGAAGAAAGCTCCTTTTCCACTCGTACCACCCCGTTTGCGAAGTTCATGCATCTTCTCCTCTTCGCTTACTGAAAGCTGATTAACCTCTTGTACTTGTTTTTCAGCGTGCTTCCTATAAAACATATTACCTGTAATCCCTAGAGCTCCAGCAAGCCCATAACCTAATCCTCTACTGATTGCTGCGCCATCAAAACCTATGAAAAGAATAATGATGTCTATTGCTAAAAAACCAAGAATGATATAAACAACAGGTTTGAGCATTTTTCTGTAACCAAGCCAAAAAATAGTTAATAAACAAGCCGCCCAGTTCCAACTGTTGTCTTTTTGCCATTTTCTTAAGTAAAAGTCTTTCTTCTTTTCACCTACAAATGCCTCGAACTTTTCCTTTTCTGCTAATTGGCCGTCAAATAATTTTGAATTAGCGTAATTTGTTTGAATGTCCAATCTGCATCTCCTTTCTCTAAACAAGAAACTCACCTTAATATTCCATTATTTAGAAAAAGCGAAACCTGTTTTTCTAACGCGAAACTGTTTCTATATAAACTATAAAAAATACCCCCCGAGTATTTTATTTCGGCTGGGTTTATTTTTCTTAAATTGAACTGTTGTACCGAGGGATAAAGTATGTTTCAGGGAGTAAACTTAAATTTGTAACACACTTTTCCCACTGTTATTTACTGTTTTTTGTACATTTTAAAAAATCTCTTATATCTTGTTTCGTTAACCCTTGATCTTTCGCTTCAATAATTAATTCAATCCATTCTTTGTCCAAAGATAAGGTTTGCTTCATAGCAATTTCCCTCCATATTAACAATCATATAATTGTTTGATGTATATCCTCTCAACCATATCTATCAATATGCTCTAAAAAAAAGAATTTTCTAAATATATTTCGATTATAAACAGAGGTCATTAAAAATGTTGTCATAAAATGGAATATTTAAAACGTAAATACAGATTGAGTATATTTTCCTATAAATAAATTGTATTTAGTAAAATTCAGTTCAATTATAACAAATGTTCTCAAAAACGAATACTTTGTTCTTAAATCCTTGCGTTCTAGTCTAACACCTACTATAATCATAAGAAATTGTACTTTTTAAAGAACGTTAAGTGTTTTATAAAAAACAAAGGGTGGGTGATCACATGAAGATTTTATTTGTTTCACCTAGATTTCCGTATCCTCCTAAAAAAGGAGATCAACTAAGGGCATATAACCAGATGAAAGGGTTAAAGGCTTTAGGTCATGAAGTCCATTTAATCTCCTTTGGAAATCAGCAACCTATTCCGAATGAAGTCCGCCAATTATGTAGTAAAGTGACGATTGTTCCATTTAGTAAACGTACAGCAGTAAGAAACATGTTCCTCGGTTTGTTTAAGAAATGGCCTTTACAAACCTCCCTCTATTATTCTAATAAACTTCTTCAGATTTTGAGAATTGAAACAAGTAAAGAACAATATGATATCGTTCATCATCAACTTGTGCGCCTATATCCATATCAGTCATCGATTAATCATGTACCAAATGTAATAGACTTTGTTGATTCTATCTCTCTTAACCTCAAACGGTCTGCACAGCTTAAGAAATCGTTAATAAATCCACTTACTCGTTGGGAAGCTAAAAACGTACATAATATGGAACAGGTAGCAAGTTCACGTTATGACGGAGGCATCTTCATTTCGGATATTGATAAAAATAATGTTTCCTTAAATCGAGACACATTGACAACTATTGCAAATGGGGTCGATCTGGAATACTTCTCTTACCAAAAACACCTAACTACTAAAAACAACATTGTATTCGTCGGGAATATGAGCTACTCACCTAACCGAGCGGGTGTGAAATATTTTATTAAACACATTTTCCCTCTTATAAAAGAGAAGCTGGAAGACTTTACTTTTTATGTAGTAGGTAGAAATCCTACGAAAGACCTTATACGTCTCTGTGAAAAGCATAAAAACATTGTTTTAACTGGTGAAGTAGATGATGTAAGAAAATATCTATGGAATGCGAAGCTGTTTGTCTGTCCGTTGAAAAGTGGTGCAGGATTGCAAAACAAAGTACTGGAAGCTATGTCATGCGGCACGCCTGTCATTACCACTTCAATCGTAAGTGAACCGATTAAAGCTAAAGATAATCAGAGTATTATTGTTAGAGATCGAGATGAAGAATTTGCCGAGAAAATAATTGAACTCCTCTCTGATCCAATGAAGTTAAATGACGTACGAAAAGAAGCAAGAACATTTGTTGAGACCAACTACAAATGGGAACATTTAAACCATCAATTAATTGATTTTTACAACATGACTATCAGTAAACACATTAGTAAAAAGATTCCTACACCACCAAAAGAAATAAAAGCTGAGGTGATAGGATGAAAGTGGTTCTTTTATCAGGAGGCTCGGGGAAACGATTATGGCCACTGTCTAATGATGCGCGATCTAAGCAATTTCTAAAAGTACTGAAAGATAAAAATAATGTTAGCCAATCAATGATTCAGCGTGTTTGGAATCAATTAAAGGAGGTTAATCTTGCTAATTCAACACTAATATCAACAAGTATGGCTCAAGTAGATTTGATCTTGAACCAGTTGAATCCAACGAATGGAATTATTGTTGAGCCTGAACGACGAGATACTTTTCCGGCAGTTTGCTTAGCAGCCTCTTATCTTTATTCAGAATTAAATATAGATCCTAATGAAGTAGTTGTCGTTTTACCTGTCGATCCATATGTTGAAAATGAATTTTTTAATAAAGTTAAGGAGCTTGAATCAGCTCTTCAACAATCAGGAACGCAAATTGCATTAATGGGCGTACAACCAACGTACCCCTCTGAAAAGTACGGATATATTATCCCAAAATATGAAGGTGATGGTTCGTGGAATAAAGTACTTCATTTTAAAGAGAAACCAACCCAGGTCTTAGCCGAGGAGTTCATAAGTCAAGGTGGTTTATGGAATTGCGGTGTTTTTGCCTTCCGATTAAGTTATATCCTTTCTTTGTTAAGGAAGATGGAATTTCCTGTTCAATATGAGAGTTTGCTTGAAAACTATTCTCTTTTACCAAGGGACAGTATGGATTATGCAGTAATTGAAAAAGAGAAGAATGTTATTGTTACAAAATATGATGGATATTGGAAGGATCTAGGGAGCTGGAATACGTTAACCGATGAAATGGATACAATCCAATTAGGAAAAGGAACCATAAGTGATGATTCAGTAAATACTCACCTCATCAATGAACTGGATATTCCTATTACAGTAATTGGAGGGATGAATCTCATTGTGGCAGCTAGCCCAGATGGAATTTTAGTAGCGGATAAAGAAAAAAGTGATAGGGTAAAAAATTTAAAACAAATTGACCATCAAATACCTATGTATGAAGAGCGAAGGTGGGGATGGTATAAAGTATTGGAGCATAGAAAAATTGATGAACAAAAAGAGGTCCTGACAAAAAGGTTAGTGATTAACAAGGACAAGCATTTAAGTTATCATACTCACTTTCATAGGCATGAAGTTTGGACCGTTATAAAAGGCGAGGGGGAATTTGTGCTAAACGGAGAAATAAAAAGAGTAAGCGCAGGCGACATACTGAAAATCCCACCTAAAGCCAAACACAGTATAAAAGCAACAACGGATTTAGAAATCATTGAGATTCAAAGCGGTTCAAAATTATCGGAAGAAGACAAATTATGTGTGTACACAAATTGGGATGATCTTAAGAATTTATTTCAAGGCAAGTCTATTGTTAATCAATCCAGAGATAAAGTGGCATTTTAACAGTTGATTTCATATCTTATAGTATCTATTAAGCTTGTCTTTTCCTTAGGTACAGGCATGCATTAATAGAGTAACAAGCAGTAAAGCTTGTTATGAAAGGTATGATGTTAATGACAATCAATGTGGATAATTTTAGTGGGGTAAATGATGCTGCAACCGTTCAATCTGCAATTGATTATGCCTTTTCACATAATCGTTTCAAAACCGTTCTGCTTTCAGATCGAGATTACTATATAACCGGTAAAATCGTAATTAAAGAAGGTGTGAAATTATTATTTGGTTATGGCACACGTTTTGTAGTAGGTGGTAACTTCAGAGTTTTGGAGCTTCAAAGAAATGCATCGTTAGAAGGAGCTTATATTGCGATTGATGATGTTAACTTCAATTCGCCAGTTATATACTTGGATGGAAAATATAAATACTACAATACGTGGCATAAAACCTTAATTAAAGATATAAATATCGTAAACTGGAGCGGCAGTAATAAGGGAACAGGGTTACACCTTTATTCATACGGTATGGGTCACGAGATATCATTTGTGAATTTTGAGAACATCAGTATTGCCGGACTAAATACAGCTATACGCTTACAGAGCATTAAGCCATCAACAGGATATAGCTGGGTGAATGCGAATCGTTTTACAAATGTGTCTATCGATGATTGTGTTCAAGGTATTGTTTTTAGCTCTAGCGAAAGTATACCGAATGAATGTAGTGGAAACGTCTTTACAAACTTGCAAATACAGCCTTCTTCTAAAACAGTTAAATTGGTTACTATCTCTGGTCAGTACAATGAATTCAATGGCATGGCATGGGATCTATCCCTAGTTCGTAATAACACGTTAGTAGAATTCATGTCACAAAGTTCGTATAACAAGATAGATATTCGAAGCATCCCGACTTCACGTATTGTAGACAAAGGAAAGTTCAACGTTAAATAAATCGTTTAAAACTCCAATCACATGGAGTTTTTTATTGGGGGTTATGTATGTCCAAACCCGTTTTCGGATACCTCTTTCTTACAGCTTTACTCACCGCTGTGTTGACGTTAGCTCTTCAGCAGATTTACATCAAATCTACCAATATAGAAACACACGGTGATGATCTGGAAGATGACGCTAAAGTTATTCAGCAAGCTATTAATGATAGCTTCAAGAAGAAAAAAGGGCTCGTGAAGTTGACTGGCAATAAGAAATATGTGATTCGTTCAGGCTTAGTGATTAAAGAAGGTGTAACGTTAGAACTCGGAAAAAATACTAGAATCCTAATCGATGGGAATTTTAGGGCTATACAGCTTGAAAAAAATGCCTCTATTATTAATGGAACCATAGAAGTGATTGATCCCAAATTTAAATCGGAAGTGATTTTTATAGAGGGAAAGCATAAGTTTTGGTCATGGGAACGAACAGAAGTTACGAATGTTTCCATTATCAATTCTAGCGGATCTTATAAGGGGTCAGCTCTCTCTCTATATGCAACGGGCGATGAAAGCTTTATCAGCTTTGTCAATTTTGTAAATAATAAAGTGGCAGGGTTTAATAATGGCATCCAGATTGTTGTAGAGCCTAGTGGTAACAAGAAAGGACAGAGTTGGATTAATGGAAACCGTTTTGTAAACATGACCTTAGATGATTGTGTGAATTATATTGTTATAGACTCATCTGTTTCCATACCAAATGAAAGTTCTGGGAACCAGTTTACTGGATTGCAGATTCAACTGTCCAAAATTTCTCAAACGATAATTCAAGTGAGCGGATCTTACAATACGTTTCAAGGCATGGTTTGGGATCAACACCTGTTAAATACTCCGAATAAAGTTGTCCAATTTACTCAAGAATCTGCACATAACATGCTAGACATGAACATTGAAAGATTTTCTATTATGGATAAAGGAAATCAAAATAGTTATACAGAATAATACAGATAGTCCGTTCTTTAAAATGAACAAAACACAAAACCTAATATTTTTTTTACTCATCAAGTTCATTATTTAGAACAACCACTTGAGGAGGTTAAGGATGGAACAGAGAATAGATCTAAAAAAATTCCTTCAAATTTTAAAAAATAGAGCTATTACAATTATAGTAACCACCTTGTTTGTTACGGCTATTGCAGTAATAGTCTCAATGTATTTTGTGAAACCTTCATTTGAAGCGACGGAATATATTATTGTGGGTAAAGAACAAAATGAGAATAGCTATACGGAAAATCAAGAACTTATTCGGATTTTGGCGTCTGCCGTAGACTTAATAAAAAGCCCCATTGTTCTTAATGCTGTAAGTGCTGAACTAGGCAATCAAAATAGTCTTAAAGAGCTTGAAGAAAATATATCGGTTCAAAATAATAAGGATTCTCAAATTATTCATATTGTCATTAAGGAATCGAGTCCAGAAGTTGCAAAACAAATGGCATATGCCGTAGGAAATGTTTCCGTTCAAAAATTAAATGATCTGCTGAATGTAAAGAACCTAAAAATCGTAAGTAAATCAGAATCTGATATCTCAGTCAAACAAGTCGGTAATTCTCTGTCTAACATCGCTATTGGATTGTTTGTAGGATTATTCATCGGAATAGGTCTAGGAATGCTGAAGGAGTATTTTGATCATTCCATAAATGATCCTTCAGAGGTAGAAATGACCCTCGGTCTCCCAGTATTAGGGCATATTCATGTAAAAAAGAAAGAAAAGTATTTGATTCAACACAAATCTGTTCAACGAGGTGAGATAAGTGTTAAGGCGTAAAAAGAATTCAGTCATGAACTACAACCAAAGTACAGAAGAAGTTAGGATATTAAGAAGTAACATTGAAAAACAATTGGAAGATAGTCACTCTCAAATCGTGATGATTACTTCGCCAAAAGGACCATCTCATCACATCTATATCTCATCTCAACTTGCCATCTCTTTTGCAGAACAAGGAAAGAAAGTATTGTTAGTGGATGCAAATTTAAGAAATCCAACGCTGCATACTTATTTTAATATTTCAAATACAAAAGGTTTCTCTGATGTAGTTATGCAGGGTGAGAACGGATTTCTACACGCTCAAAATGATTATATAAGAGGTCTCTCCATTCTTACAGCCGGAAATCTATATGAAACGCCAGTTGACTTATGGGTTAGTAAAAAGATCGAACATGTAGTAAATAACTGGAAACAAAGGTTTGATTTCGTCTTATTTCATGCTCCTAGCTATTTGGAAATATCAGATGCTCAAGTTTTGGTCGACCAATGTGATGGGGTTTTGCTTGTTGTTCAGTCCGGTAAAACCAAAATAGAAGACGCTGTAGCAGCGAAAAAACAAATCAATCATTCTAAAAAACCAATACTCGGTGTAATCTATCAAACAGGGTAGAAAGGTGTAGGGCAATGAAAGAAGTGATACCCAATTCAATATCTAAAAATATCTTTCATCTATTGTATAGTACAGCTGCAGCGAGCTTTCTGAATGCTTTGGTTCTTATCTACTTAGCTTCTTATCTGGAGGCTTTTCATTATGGGATGTTCAGTGTAGTTTTAGCTTCAGCAATGGTCATGGGGTATTTTACGGATGCAGGTCTAACGGAGATTGCAATAAGAGAAGGTTCAAAAGCAGAGGCTGATCGAGTTGCTATCTTATCTTCTTATCTTAAGGTGAGGGCGCTGCTTCTCCTTCTAACATTAGCAGGCGGTGCTTGTTATATTTCCTTTTTTTACAATGATAATCCTGAGTTAACAAAGTTGGCGTATTACTTATCGATTCCAATGGTAGTTGGGTTAGCTTTCCAAGGAATAGGTACCATGTTCTTTCAATTGGTTCAAAAGATGCAATACATCGGTTTTATTAAGATGTTTACAGCATTGTTATTGATCTGCACCCTTGCAATGAGTATGTTTCTTTCTCTTACACCAGTAATTGTTTGTTTATTGTATGGTTTCTCCTACTTTATAGCAGGGATATTTGCACTCGTATTGGTGGCGAGACATATTCCTTTTCGTCTTGATGTTCCTTTTTTACCAGGGTTCTTAAAAAATTTTACTTCTTTCATGTTAAGCGGTTTGTTATTCATCATAACCCCTCAATTAGGACCTATTATTCTAGAGAAAACACTAACGTTAAAAGAAGTAGGACTGTTTGCGGTAGCTTATCGCATACCGCAAGCACTGCAGCAGTTGCCACTAATTGTTGCAGGAGCTTATCGACCTGTTATGTTTACTCACTTTCATAGTAAGCGAATGGATCAGCATGTAGATTTAAATGTAACACTTATTAAACTGATGGCGATATGTGGAATGGTTATCACGATCCCTCTATTCTATTTATCAGATGAAATTATATTGTTCTTATTCGGCGAGAGCTGGCTGCTTTCTTCTCAAGCACTAAAGATATTGTCTCTCCTTTTATTGATTCAAGCTGTTGGAATCGGTTTAGCTGATGGTTTAACGACGAGGGGATTGCAGAAATTTCGAACGGGAATTCAATTATTTTCAGTTCTAACTGGGATTGCTGTCTATATCCTTTTTAGCAACACCTATGGAATAACAGGAGGAGCCTTAGCTGGGCTTTCTGTTGAGTTGATAGCTCTTATTGGTTATTATTTATTCCTTCCTCAAAAAAGTACAATAGCGTTAAAGTCCTTTGTACCTTATTTCCTTTACTTTGGTTTGTTTTTGTATCTATGTTCCTTGATTATGACTACATATCCATATCTTGCTGCAGTCATTCATCTAATGAGTGTTGGATTTCTAGTAATTCTAGATAAAGAAATGAAGCGAAAGCTAGTGGGATTGTATGACCTTGTACGTTCAAAATTAAAGGTGAGGGAGAGGGTGGAAGATGCATTCCATAAATAAACGAGAGAACTTTCAACTTAGTTTGTTCTTACTATTTCTGCTTGTGTTCTTAGGAAAATATAGTTTATATATTGGATTTGCTTTGAAGCCATACATGATCTTTTTAGTTCTCTTTTATGTCATCTATCTATCGAGTATACATTTCTATAAGCTTCAATTATTCGAGTGTGCCATGCTTTTATTCTATATGGTCTATTGTTTATCTGGTGTATTTGCACTCTACAGTTCAATGAGTTTACGAATTGTATGTGGAATTGCCTTATACTTGTTCTGTTATTTTCTTATGAAAAGCTTAATCAGTTCTTCAAACACATATTCTATTGAACGCTCAATCTCTTATGCAGGAATCGTGTTTAACTTAGGGTGCTTACTGTTATACGTATTAGGGTTAAAAAAGTTAAACTTTATTCTTCAGGGAGATGGAATCTATTCACTAGGTGTATTCATGGATCGTGAATATCCTCGTTTGATCGGTCTTGTAGCGGATCCTAATTACCTTGTATTTTATAACACACTTTTCTTCACTTACTTTCTTTGCAACCTTAACCATATTCGAAACCGTATAGGGATGCTTTTATGCATCATAACGAGTGTTCTTTCTTTTTCAAGAGGAGGGTTAGTAGCATTTATTGCTATTTTCCTCTTGTATATTCTCATTTTGAATAACCCCATCAAGCAACTAAGATTATTGATTGGGACATTTCTTGCTATTGCCGTTTCCTTTTATATTGCTATTACTTTTCTTAGCTTTGATATTTTTGGTGTGATTCAATCTCGAATGCAAGATTTTTCAAGTGATGGAGGAAGCGGCAGATTTGAACTGTGGGGAAGAGCGTGGGATTATTTTTTGAGTAGTCCGTGGATTGGAGTAGGGGCATCGAACTTTCTTCCGTACAACCAATTTCAGTTCGGTGATTCTTTGCAGGTGCACAATACCTTTTTAGAGATATTATCAGAAACAGGAATCATAGGAGCATTTTGTTTTATGATATTCCTTCTTCTAACCATCTATCAATTATTTCAACATAGAGTATATGAGAAGAAACCATATCTATTCTTAGCGTTTTTTGGTTTTTTATTGCAGATGATGTCGTTATCAATCATCATAAACGATCTGTTTTTTATGTATTTAGCTGTTCTTTCTGTCTATTTTCATCAAGAGGAGAATAGTCAGAAAGAGCAGGCAGAGGACGAATTTTCGAGTGATATTATACGAGGGGGTGTTAGTCTATGAATATCCTTTTAATGACTGATAAGTTAACAACAGGAGGCGCTGAAATTTATTTTTGCAAGCTTGAGAATAATTTACCTCAAGACAAAGTTACCGTGTATACAGCAGCGGGATCAGGAGAGCTCTACAAGCACATTAAACACAAAGATCGATTTTTAGAACTGAGTAAATCCAATCATTTATTAAACCTATGGAGAATACGCAAACTCATTCGCAACAAAAAAATAGACATCATTCACGCTAACAGCTTAAGAGTAGTGCTATTGCTGCTCTTCATTCGATTGACCATCCTTCAATCCTTTCAATGCATATACACAAAGCATAATGTGACCATTCTTGAAAAACAGGTACCCGATCTTTTTGTATTTCTTTTAAATAAATTTGTAACCAAAGTGATAACCGTGAGTCATTATGAAAGAAACCATTTAATTGAATTAGGCGTTCATAGACAAAACATAACAACCATCTATAATGGAGTGGACTTAGATCAATTTCAATATCAAAATAAACGTTCTGAAATGGTGTTCAAGGTCGGAATCTTAGCAAGACTATCTGAAGAAAAAAACCATACGCTATTTATAGATATTGCTAATCAATTAAAACAACATACAAATATTGAATTTTATGCAGCCGGAGATGGACCAGACTACCAAATTATTAAAGATAAAATAATCAAGGCGAACTTAGAGCATAGAGTTACGTTGTTAGGAAATATAGATGAGCCTGAGAAGTTTATAAAAGAGATGGACGTTTTAGTATTAACTTCTAAACGAGAGGTATTTCCGATGGTAGTACTTGAAGCGATGGCTGTAGGCACACCTATGATTTCTATTGATAAAGGTGGTATAAAAGAAGCGATTATCAATAACGAAACAGGAATACTAATCTCTGAACACTCTGTAGATATGTACTGTACTAAAATAAGAGAACTTCAACAGAATAGACAACTTCGTTTAAATCTTACACGAAGAGCACGACAAAAAGTGATGAATGAATTCTCTTTAAACAATATGGTTACGAAAACATTTGAAGAATACGGCAGGTATCATTTTTTTTGAGGATACAATTCTTAATCAAGAACAACTTTATATGAATATTGAACGGATAGAATATTTGTATGAGAAAAATATAGGCGGGAGGCAGTATTATTGATAGAACCCTTGGACAGCACATTAAAAAATTGCGGTTATCGAAACGGTTTAGTATAACAAATTTAGCGTCTAAGGCAGGTATCTCAAAAGGGCACTTAAGTAATATTGAAAACCATGGCACCAGTCCATCGGTTCATGTATTGAATAAGCTAGCCTTTGCTCTTGAAATTCCGGTTGAATCTATTATTAGTTATTCTGATAACCAACTTGATTCAGAATGGACAAATTTAATGATCCAAGCAAAAAATATAGGAATTAGTAAAGAAGAAGTCAAATCTTTCTTAGCTTACGAATCATGGAAAATCTTTTTAAAGAAAGATGGATAGCTTTAATTCAGATACTCAAACTCTCCGAAAAATATTAAATATTAAGATAAAGGGTTCCAATTTTCTAAAAAATATTGTAAAATAATTTGAAAATTAGGTTTCGTTTTAGCGGAATTGGGGAAGGAGAGTATATTTGGAGATGAAACATAACACATCAGGGTTTGGATTTGCGTTTATCTTCTTAGCAGGACTTTTTGCATTGGGACTTTATCAAACAGTGATGGTATGGGGGAACATTAATTTGTTCTTTGAACGAATTATGGGACTAACTTCTACTTCATTTATTTCTTCCATACTTCTATTCTGGTCCATCACGAGTGCCTTTTGGATTCTTAGCTTAAAAGTGCTGGATCTTGCACATAAGACAGAGTTATATAACGCGAAGAATGCCGTGTTCGGCATGACATTTTTGTTCTTCGCCATTCCATTTGGTATCTGCGCACAAGTGTACCACGCGCTTAATATCAATTCTGGCGTGACAACAATCACTACTGCACTATTCATCATGACAATTGTATCGTTCATTATTGGATTTGTTTTCAAATTTAGAAAGACAGCCCGTTAATCAACGAGTTTTAAGTAGCCATCGAATTCTCTTACGAATGAGATGGCTATTTTAGTGCGCTGAACCGGACTATTTGCTTCTGAAACCCAACCATAAAAAAACCTCACATATTAATAAATTCGATCGGATGTTTTCGTATGAAAAAGAAAGTTAGTATACCAGTCATACTGCTTGGGATTTTAAGTATCTTAGTCATTGATGTTCCATTTTTTCATTACCCCATTAGTACACCTAAGTACCTTGTAAATGTAGATACAAAAGTGAACTATATACCATTTAAAGACACCAAAAAGTACGCCACAATCAAAAGATGTGGAAACGATTGTAGTGAGGTCAAATATCACTACAAAAAGAATAATCGGTATATGTCTATTCTTGTTACTGATAAGTTAAGTGCCTCAAGTGACTCGATATGGGATAAAAGCAGAAAGATAGGTAAGACAAAATTCTTTTATGAAAAAAGAAAAGATGAACAATTATTAGCATGGATTGATAAGAAAAATGAAAAAGAAATTTTTATAACGTATAAGGGCAATAAAAAAATCAACCGAAACGAGTTAGTGAAAGTTGCTAACTCGTTATCTATTAAATAGTTTTAGAATCGAGGTGTATTATGAAGAAATACGAAAAAATGTTAATAGGAATGAACAACGAAGACTTCAATTGTTACTCCAATAAAGGAGACTGGCTTTACATTGCAAATAGAAAAGATACAAAGAAAGGACTGTTTCGATTACCGAACTACCTGCATTACTTTGTATCATTAAATGATCAGCGTCTGCCATCAGAAATTGGCGTGGTAAAAACCATTAACGGTCAGATTACAGCAAAAGATTTAGCAGAACTCGATTTTAAAAGTAGAGATAAAGACTTGAAACTCATTACAGATGAAACGATAGGTGAATATGAATGGTTCTTAGAAAAAGTGAATGCCCAACCCGACCATACTCCTATGGCTGTGACGTGGTTTGAAAGAGTATTTCCTAAAAAAGAGAAAGAACTAAGGATACATAAGAAATTCTTCACAGGGCTAACAAAAGAAGAAAGAAAAGAAATATTTGAAGTCTGATCCAATGATAGGTAACAAAATGCACAAATACCGAATTACAAAATACAACCCACTATACCGGGATGCTGAAGGACGTTTTACCCGCGATGATTGGACGAGCATAAGTGATATTGGAAAAGTGTTTGAAAATCAAGAACTAACAATAGAAATGTACAAAAAAACAGAGGACTCTTACATAAAAGCTGTACATCTAACAATGGATTTTTTAAATCTTCCACATTTACATGCGAGAAATATCATAAAAAGTTTCCCGGATGATCAGTTTCTAACACAAATAAATCCCTATATGGAATTGTACCCAAATGACTTGCTGCATTATTATTTCTCAACTAACAACAACGAGAAAATAACCTATGAGCATATAGACAAACATTGTAGATTACAACTAAGAGAGGACTTGGGTTCGGCGCTTTTTTATCCACATAAATGTAAGCTTTTTATCGGTTATGATTATTTGATGAGCTTTCATTCGCATATACAATTGGATCCAATCTTTCAATCCATACAGAATTTAGGGCTATTTGTTGAAGAGTTCTAAATAAGGAGGAAATATAACAATGAAATTTATAAAAAAACTGATGTTAAACCGTCCTGCCGAAAAGCGGCTTGTCTATTTTTATAGTATGGTGGCGACAGATGAACAGGTTTGGCTATTGGAGAACAAGCATGGCGATCTATTCGTTACGGAAGGCGATGGAGATTATGAGTTTTTGTTACCTGTTTGGCCGAGTCGAAGTTTTGCTGAAATGGAAGCCGCAAATCTCAAGAAATCATATAAAGCGTTTAATATGCCGCTTTCTCAGTTTATAGACCACTTACTCGTTGATCTTGAAGAAGACGGTGGTGCCGCAGCTATTTTCCCGAGTGAGAAAGACACGATGGTGCAAACGCGTAAAGATATAAAAGAAATGATCGACCAAATGAACGACTGATACGACTCGACTAACAAGAGTAAGGGAGACTATTCATGAAAATTGATTATCGATTAACAGGGGCTGGATGGGCCGAATGTGTTTTTACTTTACATGATAAAAAGTATACGTTCTCGCCCGGTTACTTAACCGATGCCCTTGGCGAAATACTTGAAGCTCTATTGAACGTTAACCCTGTTTATACACAAGAATGTTATCTAGAAGATGGGGCTAGTGCGAGATGGGATGCTGAGCCTCAAGAAACAGAATGGAACTTTAAGTATCTAGGTGAAGATCAAATGGAAATCGCATTGTATCATTATGAAGATGAAAGATGGAATCGCGAGATAGATTTAAAATTTCAGTATTCGTATGATGAGTTTCTTAAAGCATGGGTTGATATAAGTGAACAGCTTCTTTTAGAATATGGAATTGTAGGATATAAAGAGATGTGGGTTCAATATGAATTTCCGTTAAGCAACTTCTTAAAATTGAAATATTATCTAGAACATCATACTGAGTTTCCAGTAGATACAAAAACGATTGACGAGATTACGATGATAAAGAGCAAGATCGAGATGGAAACGACTTATATAAGAGGAATCTAAAACTCCAATCACCCAATAATAAAAACCACTAGAAAAGCTTTAATCAATAATTACTTACCATTGTAAAGAAATTGTAAATTTTTTATTTCAAAATGGTTGTAAAATTCAGATAATTTTGTATAATGATAGTAATCGAATATGGACGGGAAGAGACCATGAGAAGAAACCCAATTTGTAATCCTTTCTTTTGAAAGGGTTTACATTGGTGTTTCTTCTCTTTTTTTCTTTGCCGAAAAATCGATCATACACTTATAGGGGGTTGAATGATGAAAAGGTCTTTTTCAATTTTTACTTCTGTGTTTTTGATGATGAGTATTCTTTTACTCACGGCATGTGCGGGTGATCAAGATTCTGGTGGAGGAGATGGAAAAGGGGAAATTACATTCTACTCTCCTGAGACGCCTGATATGACGAAGGAACTAGGGCAGAAATTTGAAGAGCTTCATGATGGCTCAGTTAACGTTCAGTATGCAGGTACGAACGTACTCGTTAATCGTATGATGGCGGAAAAAGATAATCCTCAAGGTGATGTTTGGTATGGAGGGGGAGGAATCCTTCCGTTTGAAGCGGCTGTAGATAAAGGGATTATCGGAAAATACATTCCTGACTTTGCAAAAGATTGGGATACGGTGGAAGACGGAATTAAAGTGAAGCATGAAGATGGGAAGTATGTTGGTGTTGAAGTGTTTGTACTCGGTTTTGCTTATAACACGGACCTTGTAAAAGCGGAAGAAGCGCCAAAGACTTGGGATGACCTGCTCGATCCAAAATGGAAAGGGAAGATTCAATTCTCCAATCCAGCAGCATCCGGTACGGCAACGCTTATGGTGTTGAACCAAATGATGCAGCGCGGTGAAGCGGAAGGCTGGGACTACTTCAAGAAGTTAGTAGACCAAGCGAACTCCATGCCAGATTCAGGCTCTGCTCCAACAAAGGCTGTTTCTATGGGTGAAGCACACATTGGTGTAGGATTCGATTTCATGGCTTACGAGCAGAAAGCAAAGGGAGAGAGTGTGGACTTTGTCGTACCGGATAAGACGCCAATCCTAGTTAACCCAGTGTCTATCGTTGAAGGCGGACCGAATCCTGAAGGCGGTAAGAAGCTGATCGATTTCTTATTATCAAAAGAGGGTCAACAAATTCTAGCAAACTGGTACCATATCCCGATCAATCCAGATGTGGAATCCAAAACACCTCTTACACTTGAAAAAGTAAAATCTCATGCCGTAGATCTAGATATTGATTGGGTGAATGAGAACTATGACCGTGTAAGAAACGAGTGGAAAGAGAAATTTCAGTAATACACATTAGGGGTGGTCGAGAATGGGTTCAGTCAAAGTTTCACAACTATCAAAAGAGTTTTCAGGTGTTCATGCTCTAAAGAACGTTAACCTAGATATCCAAGAAGGCGAGTTCTTCGCTCTTCTTGGACCATCAGGTTGCGGCAAAACGACAATGATGCGTTGTATTGCAGGGTTTGAACAACCAACATCAGGATCTATTCAAATTGGGGAGACAAAAGTAAATCATATTCCTCCGAACAAACGAAACTGTGGGATGGTGTTCCAGAGCTATGCGCTATTCCCTCATATGAACGTATTTGAAAATGTAGCCTACAGCTTAAACATTAAACAACTCAACTCAAGCAATATGGCAGCAAAGCTTCCGATCTATTTACGGCTGCTTAACCGAAAATTAGGGAATTATCCGAAGCCGATCGAACAAAAAGTAATGGAAATCCTTCAATACGTGGAACTGGATAAGCACGCGACTCGACTTACAAGTGAACTGTCTGGTGGTCAGCAGCAGCGTGTGGCACTTGCTAGAGCTCTTGTTATGGAACCGGCTGTTCTTTTAATGGATGAACCATTGTCGAACCTAGATCAAAAGCTGCGTCACTCGATGCGTAACACGATCCGCCGCATTCAACAGGATCTTGGAATCACAACGATTTTTGTAACACATGACCAGGAAGAAGCAATGAGTATGGCGGACAGAGTTGCGGTTATGGATAGTGGGGAAGTGAAGCAGATCGGAACACCGATCGAGCTCTATAGCAGGCCTTCTACACCGTTTATCGCGAATTTTGTCGGGACATCAAACGTCTTAAAAGGAACAGTAGTTGGAGAAGAGAATGGCTATTCGGTTGTAAAAGGTCATGGCTTTCTTATCAAATCAACAAACCATGTACAGCAAAAAGAAGTGAACGTGATCGTGCGTCCTGAAAACATTAAAGCGTTCAAACCGGGGACGATCAGTTCTGACGAATTAACCAACATTATTGAAGGAACGGTACTCGTTTCCACTTATCTTGGTTCGATCGTTCGCTACGACATTCAAGTAGAAGAATACCAGCTAGTCGTGGATACTACGTTTGTTCCAGGTGAGGCGATCTTAACAGAAGGAGAGAGGGTGCAGTTAACCATCGATCCTGAGAGGGTGTTGTTAATATGAAGAACCGTCTCAGTTCTTTTAACGGACTCACCTTTGTAAAAGTATTGATCTATCTTTTCTTTGGTGTTTTTCTGTTGTTGCCTCTTGTTTCAGTATTTTTAGTCAGCTTCACAGGTCAACCTATCAATCTGCTCGGGTCGATCACCAATTCAAACATCTTACAATCGACCATTGAAAAATTCAGTTCAGCGTCGTTTGATAACTACGAAAAGATTTTCACGAACAAAACATACTTTTCAGCGGTTCAAAATAGCTTAGAGCTCGCCATTCTCGTCTCATTGATCGTCATCGTGATGTGTATACCGATCGCTTATGGTATTGCGCGTACGACGATGCCGTTCAAAAGGACGATTGCGGCACTATGTACGATTCCACTAATCGTTCCAACGTTTATCTCAGCCTATGCAATCATCATCATGTTCGGCCGCGCCGGCTGGGTGACGTATATCTATAATTCTCTTGGCGGAGAAGGGATGCTGCTCGATCCGTATTCCATGGCTGGAATCGTGCTCGTCCAAGTTTTCTTCTTTTTTCCGTATGCGCTTTGGCCGATGGTGGCAGCGTTTAAAGTGAGTGAAATCTCGCTTGAGGAGGCATCGCTGAACTTAGGTGCAAGAAATTGGTTCACGTTCATTTTTGTCACGTTTCCGCTCGCGATTCCGGGTGTAATCTCAAGTGCACTCTTAATCTTCACCGTTTCGTTCTCTGATTTTGGGACACCGATCATTCTCGCTCCTAAAGATCTGAACTTGCTCGTTGTTGAGGCATACCGTGAAATCGCAGGTTTTTTCAACTGGGGTGGTGCTGCAATCCTGACTGTCATCATGGTAATCGTCGCGGCCTTCTTCTTCTGGTTGCAGCATCTTTTTACAAAAGGAAAGAACTATGGATCTGTTTCAGGTAAGCCGAAACAGCAGAAGCTGAATGATGCAAAAGGATTAACGCGCACGTTGTCTGTCTATTCTCTAGCCATTGTCATCATTCCGGTGCTTGCGATGTTATCCATTGTACTTCAATCTCTTGCGACAACGTGGGGAAAGAATCCACTTCCAAACGGATACACGCTATCACACTATCAGACCATTTTCACAAGCTCGATGGGCAACATCCAGAATTCAATCGTCCTTGCGCTTGGAGCATTAATCCTCAGTGTGATTATTGCGACTTTTGTTTCGTATTTTGTTGTTAGGCAGAACTCTTCCAAACTTGATTTTATGACGTCGATTCCACTCGTTGTACCAGGTATCGCGTTTGGTATCGCACTCATTCAAACGTTTAACACAGCACCTCTTCACCTGACAGGAACAGCACTTCTGTTGATTGTCGCTTATACGATCAGAAGACTTCCGTACATGGTTCGTTCGACGATGGGTACGATGCGTGCAATCAAGCAAGATATTGAAGAAGCGGCGGTTAACTTAGGAGCAACACCGTTAACAGCAGCCATTACGATCATCGGGCCATTAATGCTTCCAGGAATCGCGGCCGGGTCCATTCTTGTTTTTATCACCGTTATTAAAGAAACGAGTATATCTATATTATTAGCCCCTGCAGACTGGGCACCAATGAGTCTAGCTATATTCCAGAACATTCTGCGCGGTGAATATTACACAGCTGCTGCAATGTCGGTCGTTCTTGTCGTCATTGTTTTAATTTTACAAGCTATAGCGAACCGCATTTCAAAAAATCAACTATAAGATGGATGGTGGAGGAAGAACATTGACTAGAGGGTTTATTTTTGATTTGGATGGAACGGTTTATTTAGACGAAGTGATGATTGAGGGAGCGGCAGAGGCAATTGCCGCCCTCAAACAGCGGGGAGATAAAGTCGTTTACTTAACGAATAAATCGATATCAACCCGCATGGATTATGTACAAAAACTTCGTAAGCTAGGTATTGAAGTGGAGTTGGATGAAGTGATCAACTCGAACTTCATAACCGCAAAATATTTAAAAGAAGCATTAGAAACCGGAGAAGCAGCATTAGTGATTGGCGAGCAGCCGCTTTTAGAAGAACTAGAAGACGAAGGCATTCCCATCACGTATGACGCAAAACAAGCAAAATTCGTCGTGCTCGGCTGGGACCGTCAGTTTAGCTATGAAAAAATCAATCTAGCTTTTCAAGCTTGGCTCAACAAAGCGACGATTATTGCGACGAATCCAGACCGAACCTGTCCCGTCCTTGGTGGAGAGATTCCTGACTGTGGAGCCATGATCGGAGCCCTAGAAGGTGTGACCGGTCAGCGGATTGAGTCGATCACAGGAAAACCTTCCAAATGGATGGCAGAATACGTGGTCTCTCAAGTTCTGAAACTAGATCCTTCTCAATGCTATATGGTCGGTGACCGGCTTGAGACGGATATCCGAATGGGAATTGAGAATGGTCTGCAGTCTGTCCTAGTGATGACAGGTGTGACGAATCAAGAAATGTTAACAAAATCTTTATACAAGCCATCCTATGTACTTGGTAGTATTAAAGAAGTAGTAAACTTATAGATCAAATTTCCACATACGAGGATCGCCTGACGACACAGCGAGTGCTCCAGCTTCAAGGGCTAGGAGAATATCCTCTTTCTCTTGAATCAAACCGCCAACAATAAGAGGAAGCTTGAGCTGGCGCGACAGCTGGTCGATCACTTTCGGCATCAATCCGGGCAACACTTCTACAGCATCCGGCTTGCACGATTTGACCATCTCAATGCCTTTTTGTATAGCAGCACGATCAATTAAGAAAATCCGTTGAATGGTAAGCAGTCCTTCTTCTTTCGCATACTTGATCATGTTGATCTTCGTAGTGATGATGCCGGTTGGTTTTAACACGTCTGCAATGTATTTAACGGCACTTCTAGAATTGGACAAGCCCTCCATAAAATCGAGATGAATGAAAATATACATACCTGCTTCACGAAGCTGATTAATATAATTTTCAACAGTTGAGATGTCCCCTGTTAAAAGAAAAGCGATGTTTGCTGAACTTTTAATCGCTTTATCAATATCTTTCTGATCTTTAATCGATGCGATAATCTGTGATTCTACCATATTAACAAGTTCCATATCCTTCTCACCCCGTATTCATTTTTTGAATATTTATACTATTTCTCTATGAAGAGTTTACCATATGTTTAAAGAAATGCACGGTACTCATGACTTATTTAAAGTCTTTTAAGGAGGTGAACTAGGTCTTTTTGCTCAGTGTTTCACAAACTATTATTTCAGGAGGGTGTTTAGTAACGTGAAAACTCATTTCATGCGTCAACTGGTCGTAACGTCTGCCTTAGCATTAAGTCTAGTGATTCCACAAGGAACAAGCATGGTAACAGCGAATGATAATGTTATCGTAAGCGAAAATTTTGATGGTATTCAAAACGGAACATTGCCGAATGACTGGAAAGTGGTTGAAGGAACAGGTGAGGTGCAAGATGGAAAGCTTGTGCTGCAATCAGCTGCAACGAATAGACCTGCAAGAGTCGTCGTCCCTCTAGCGGATGATAACAACGGAAACTATGTGTTTGAAGCAGACATGACGTTTGTATCAGCGGTTGAAGACACGCGCTGGGCTTCTATCATGTATCGTGTGCAAAATGAGAACTACCCGTATTATCAGTTTGCGATCAGACGAGGGACATCAGCTCTTAACGGGATGGAATTTGCGGAACGCACAGAAAAGAACGCATGGAATGTTACAGAAACCAACTTTTATAAAGAGAACTTCCAGTACAACAAAAGTTATCGTCTAAAAGTAATAGCAAGCAAGAATCGTGTACAACAATTTGTTAACGGTGAGCTTGTGGTGGACACAGCAGGAGCATCCAAATGGCAGAATGGCGATGTTGGGTTTCAAGCTGTTGGATCAACTGTACAATACGATAACGTTAAGTTGACATCTTTTACTGGAGAGCTTCCACCCATTGAAAACTCAGGTGCATTGCTTCCAACCGAAGCGCCAACCGACATTATTAATCCTCCTACTTTAATCTCAGGAACAAAAGTATCCAGCCTTCAGCATGCAACGGCTTCTGCTGTGTTAAAAGTGGACCGGGGAACGGATGGCAACCTTTATGCGAATGGCAAACGTTTAATCGACCAGCTGAATCAACTGAAGAACAAGAAGATTCCAGTCCTACATATCGAACAAGCTGGAATAGAAGAAAGCATAATTGAAGCATTGAATGAGACGCAAACGACTGACGTTCAAGTGATATCTAGTGACGCAGAGATTGTTAAAGTCATTAAAAGTCTGAACCCAAAAATTCGCGGGGGACTTGTTTATGAGCGTGGTCCATTAAATGAAAGAGGGCTGCAGCAGATCGTAGATAAAGTTCATGACAGTGGAAGTAAGATGGTTCTGTTTCCTCAAAAAAAACTATCGCCAGATGTTGTCTATTACCTGCACAACCGCATGGTATCGGTTTGGGGTGTGAGTGACGACAAGTTAGCGGATCAGCATGAACTGATTCATCTTGGGGTGGATGGACTTGTGACGAACCAACCAGCGCTCGCTGAAAAAGCTTTTACGCAATATCCAGAAAACACGATTATTCAGCGACCGATCGTTTCGGCTCACCGTGGTGTTCCATCATTAGCACCAGAAAACACAATGGTAGGCTACCAGATGGCATTTGATCTTGGTGCCGACCAGATCGAGACAGATGTGCAACGAACGAAAGACGGACAACTTGTTATCATGCATGACAATACTGTAGATAGAACAACGAACGGAACCGGTGCTGTGGATCAACTGACGCTCGCGGAAATCAGAGAACTTGATGCAGGAATTAAATATGACCCTAAATATGCCGGAGAAAAAGTACCAACGTTCAAAGAATTTCTTCAAGCGTTTAAAAAGAAAGATATCGTTTTACTCGTTGAGCTGAAAGATCATGACATCGAACAACAAGTAATCGATGAGATTCAAGCTGAAGGAATGATGGATCAAGTGGTGATGCAAAGCTTTTATCTCGACAGCATGCAGGTGATGAACGAGATCGCGCCTCAGCTGCCAATCGGCTATTTGTTCTCTGCAGCTGTCCCTTCTTCATACGAAGCGAAAGTGAAGAACGCCAAAAAGATGGTAGACTACGGAACATTGAACGATGTGACATTAAACGCTAGCTATGGAACCGTCTACGAAGAATTCATCACATACATGCGCCAGCGCGGAGTGATGAGCATGCATTGGACGTTCCGATCCGAAGAGCCTTTCGTGGACAAACTAAAGCAAGGCTTGATCGGTCCAATTACCGATTATTCACAATGGCTATCAGAATCTCCGGTGTATTTAGAGTCACCTGTGAAAAAATTGAACATAAAAGCAGGAAAGACTCACACTGTACGGGCTAAAGCGAAACTCAGTTATCGGTTGGATACCCGAGAACGAATTGATACGGTGCTTTATGTAAAAGACAATACGGGTGCTGTCCGAGTAGAAGGAAATACGATTCAAGCCATCGCACCAGGAAACGCACAAGTCTTTGTAAAGCATACGTTTGAAATGTTAGGAGAAGAGTGGAGTTTAGTGTCTGAACCGATTGAGGTAACGGTGAAATAAAAGAGTCAAAAATGTAGACGGAATACATTAATCTGAAGAATCTCGATAATGGACTGAGTGAATGGTCCATTATTCGGGATTTTTTGGTGTTTGTTTAATGAGTTATAGATATCAAACGTGTAAGAAATACATAACGAATAAAGTTCTTTAAATAGAACAAAGCATTCTTAAATAAAACGATAATTAACGAAAAACAAAGAAATACTTTAAAAAATAGTACATTTGTATGTTAAAAAGAACAATTTCTACCATAAATGAAGGTTTTTAAACTAGTAAAATCGTTCTATAATAACGTTATAAATGTTCTTTAAAAAGAACAAAAAGTATCTCTGATCTTGCAAGCTGAAGGAGGGACTTGAAATTAGAGTTAAGCGTCTTCGGAAATTCAGAAACAAGAATTGGTCTTATGTCTTATGTATGAAACTTGGACTTATCTTTTATTCTATGACGTTCTCTATTCTCTACCTTACAGGTTATACAAGTGCTTATTTTAATGATAATGAAAGTGTGACTGGAGTGATCCAAGCAGGAACTTGGTGGGATAAAAGCTCCCTAACATTTGTAACAAAACAAAACGATACGAAAAGCGATGCTCTTTGTACATCTATTGATATGACGATAAAGAATGCTGGTGACGGAAATAGGATCGGACCTGTCCGTTACGAAGTATGGTGGGCTGAAACAGGAAACCCGAAAAATGGACTAAAGGTAAGCGAAGGAGAAGTTAAGGCGTTAAACAGTGGGGAAAGTGAAATTCTGTCACACAGGCCGGATAAAGAGGGCACCTATAAATTTAAAGCTTTTCAAAGTGATGGACATCCGAGACAAGGTGAACTTTGGAGTGAAGATCTGAAGGTAAACTGTTCTGAATCAAAGTCTGAGGAAGAAAAGAAAGAAAATCATAACAGTTCTGAGCCTGAAGTAGAACAGCAACCATCAACAGGCCAGGAATTAGAGGAACCTATTGAACCTACTACACCTGAGGCTGAAGAAAACACCTCACAAGAGACTGCTGAAACAGCTTCTGAAAATCAACAAAACGAAAACCAGACGGATGAGAATGTAGAAGGAAATCAGAGTGAAACAAAACCAGAAACTGAGCCCGTTAAGGAAAATGAAACACAAAAGGATGATTCAAAATGAAAATGGTAAAAGTGAAAACTTGGATAAGCAATATTATCACTTGTCTATTATTTCTAACATTGATTTCAACTGCTTTTGTCGTCATCTCCTCTAAAGCGTCTGGTGGAGAACCTACCGTGATGGGTTATCAGCTGAAAACGGTTCTTTCAGGATCAATGGAGCCTGGTATTAAAACCGGATCCATTATTGCTATTAAACCGGGTGGAGACGTGACACGTTTTAAAAAAGGTGACGTCATTACCTTCAAAGAGTCTGAAACAAAACTCATTACTCACCGCATCCAAGAAGTGAAAGGGAGCGGGGAGAACACGCAATACATTACAAAAGGCGATAACAATGATGCACCTGATATGACCCCAGTGCTCGCTGCTAATGTAGTAGGTGAGTACAACGGATTTACCATTCCTTATATCGGATATCTCTTAAGTGCTGCTCAATCCAAAATGGGCTCTGCACTGCTTCTGATCTTACCAGGTGTGTTATTGCTTCTATACTCTGCTGTTACCATATGGAAAGCGATTAAAGAGATAGAAGTGAGCAAAGACACAACAACGACTTCCAACTAATGTGGTTGAACTGCCGTAAGGATTCTAAATCATTACGGTTTCAATATAAAAATGTACATACCCAAAAAAGGGTGAGAGGGAGGAAGTTTGATATGAGTTTAAAGAAAAAGTTAGGTCTTGGGGTAGCTTCAGCAGCACTAGGTTTGTCTTTAGTAGGTGGGGGAACTTATGCTTATTTTAGTGATACGGCAGAAGCAAATGCGACATTTGCAGCAGGAACACTAGATTTAAATGCTAATCCAACAACAATTATTAATGTGGATAAGATTAAGCCTGGTGACACGATGCTTAAATCATTTAAATTAGTGAATGCTGGTAACCTTGATATTGCATCCATTAAAATGGCTACAAGCTATACTGTAACTGATGCTAAAGGTGATAATGCAGGGGAAGACTTTGGAGAACATATTCAAGTAAAATTTTTAGTAAATAAAGATAAACTTAATGATGTTATTTACTCTACTACTCTTGCGAGGCTTAAAACAATGTCTCCAGATGCAATTGAAGGTAGTATTTTCGGTGGATGGTTAGCAGAAAGAGGAGGAAAGCTAGCAGCTGGAACGGATGATACATTAGTAGTAAAATACGAGTTTATAGAAAACGGTGCAGACCAAAACAAATTCCAAGGTGATAAGCTTGAACTAAAGTGGACTTTTGAAGGTAAGCAAGGAGCTGGGGTTGAAAGATAATCTATTTTAATTCCTTAAGGGAAGGTGGGGATATCCCACCTTTTTTTGATAAAAAGTACCTCTAAGAACGGAGATTGAGAGGTAAATTCTATGAAACTTAACTCAAACAAATTTAAGATAATCCTAATTTATACATGCATACTTCTTGTCGCAACTGTCTTCATCCCAATCGGCAACACCGGAGCCGACTCCAGCACACCAGAAATCAAAATAGATGCTCTGCCGCAAAAAGTTCTCTTTGACATAGATGACTTTAAACCCGGTGACTGGGCACCACGTGTTTTAACCATCCAAAACAACGGCAATCAGGACTTCACTTATAACTTACAGTCACGTATGAAATCTGGATCTGATAAACTCTTCAACGTATTTCACTTGAAAATTGAGGATTCGTCTAGTGTAATTTTTAAAGGTAATTTAAAAGACTTTGAAGGGCTTGATCCGCGTCCTTTAGCTGCTTTTTCAGAAGAAAAACTTACGGTTACCGTTGAATTTCCTTACGTATCTGGAAACGAGTATCAAGGCCTAGATACCGACGTTGAATTCGTCCTTTATGCGGATGGCGAGAATGCACCACCACCGACAGACACTGAAAAGCCAAATCAAGACAACGGAAGTACATCGCCAGGCAATAACAGCAATAAGCCACCATCAACAGACACTGGATCACTGCCTCAAACAGGGGAAGATAATCCAATTTTCATTATTTTGTCTGGACTAATTATCTCGATGGCTGGTCTAGCATTGTTACTTGTTAAAAAATCAATACTACCCAATCCTTTTAAGAGATTATAAAACATGATTCGAGGTATGATTGAACGATATGAATACTTGATGTGAGCTAGCTGTTGGTAGTTAATACGCCAATCGTTAGCTTATTTTTGTTGACGTAATATTCCTCTAACTTTTCGTCAGCACTTTATAAAAAAACTAACCCAAAAGAGCACTTTTGGGTTAGTCGGTTAAATGTTATTTACTGATCTTAATCAATCCAGCAGAGTTATCAGATGCTTCTCCTAGGATCGTGAACTTTAGACCGTATTTAGGAAGAACTTTACCAGCGTCGTTGATTACGCCATCTAACTCACTTCCGTTATAATCTGTGTTATCAATGTACGTAACAGAGTCGTTAAATACTGGAACTCCTTTTTCGCCTTTGTAATCAAAGATTCCGCGGCTAGGTGAATCAACGTACCAGCTTGGCGCTTTATCAAATGAGAATGCTGCATCTGCAATTTGATAACGAGTAGAGTCTTCAACAGTTGGTTTGCCATCCTTCATACCTACGATTGCTTGAGGATGAGAATCAACTACACCGATGAACCCTTCTCCAGGATGATCTCCAACCCAGTTGTCACTGAAGCTGTCATCACCGTACCATACAAGCATACCTGTGTTGTATTTAACACCACGGCTAGATTGTAATGCTTTATCTGATCCTTCTGTGTTTCTCCACTCGATGTAATAGTAGTGGTCTGCATAAGAAACGCCATTTGATACAGTAAAGTCATTTAGTTTGAACTTTGCTGCTCCTTCTGCGTCATCTGAGAAGACAACTGCTCCGTCAGCAGTAAGTTGAGCGTTATCAAGAGCGAATCCTTCAGGCGCAAGTCCACCATCTGTTGAATAATCAAATACAAGTTTTACTTTTTGCCCTGCAAATTCACTTAGGTCATAAGATTTATCAACCCAGTTGCCCTCAGTGGTGTACAGCTCTTTTTGTGCATTTGTTGCTGTCCAACCAAGTCTCTCGATTTCTTTAAGTGTTGTGCCGTCTTCTGTTTGTACATATACAGATAACTTATCGTATTCTCCTGCATTTTCGATTTCATAGTTAGCTTTGTACGAGAATGTTGCTGATGTTTTCCCAGTAAGATCGAATACTGGTGACTCCATACTAGTGTGCAGGTTATCACCTTTTGTACTGTAGTAGTACTTTGATCCAAATGCAGGCTGTATTTTGCTAGGCACTTCTTTTTGTGGAAGGTTTACTTTTACAATGCCTGGATTCTTAGATTTCGTAACCGATTGATCGATTTTCACTAAGCTTCCAGCTGAAGTAATATCCTTCACATCAATTTCAGTGATATTTGCCCAGTTACCGCCCATCACTTTTTGGAAGTATTCTTTGTTTTGTGGAGAGAAGCTTGTAGGTTCTGTACCTGCAATTTTCCCATTCCAGCTTCCGCCACTCATGATCGACCAAGATGCTACTGGCTCACCATCTCCTGTGTACTGTGTATCGTACTCATCTGGAAGACCAAGATCATGTCCGAATTCGTGAGCGAATACGCCGACCGCGCCGTCTTCTGGCTCAATCGTGTAATCGTAAGCTCCCATCTTACCGCTCCATGGTCCAGTTGAACCAGGAACTCCGTACACCCCGCCTAGCGTCCAGCGGTGAGACCAGATCGCGTCAGCTCCTAAGCGTCCGCCGCCTGCTTCTTGACCAACACCTGCATGAATAACCATTAAGTGGTCAACGATTCCATCCGGTTCGTTTGTATTGCCGTCTCCGTCAAGGTCATAAATATCAAGATCGTCAAAATCAGATAAATTTACTCCATTTGCAACGGCAGCATTTAGTGCGTCAGCTACAAAGTTACGTGGACCTTTAGGATTTAAGTTATCGTGACCACCTGCAGGGTTGTCATCGCCGTACTCTTTGGCAGTTCCAGGAACAGTCAGCCAGTTTGACACGTATCCGTCCACTGTATAGCTGCCACCTGATTGTTCTTCGTAATATTGCTTAAATGTTTTTACTTTAGAGCCATCATGTAACTTGAATTCCTTGTCGCCGAAGAGCATTTTTTGATAATGCGCTCGGTTGAAGTCCTCTGAATACATGTAACCTTCTTCTTCGTCAATATTATTATGTTTGAAGTCCGAAAACTCAGCTAAAAGTACAAGGACTTTATCTTCGCGAACGCCGCCTTTATACTTTGCTGGCTTAGCTGGATCTACATCTAAAAAGCCGCTTCCGGATGTAGAATTATGTGACTTGTTTAGTTTCTTAGAGAGTTTTTCCTTTTGGTTGTTTAAGAATTCTTTTGATTGATTGGATATATCTTTTGCCTTTTGATCTTTGATTTCTGGTGAAGGTGCTGTTCCTTTTTTACTTTTAAGTTCAATGTACCTTTTTACAGCTTTTTCTGTTTCTGTTTTGGAAGCATTCTTTGCAATGATTCCTTGATCTTTAAGAGCCTGTGCCAAGCGGTCTTGATCGACTAGGTGCATATCAATAGGTGCGGATTCTAGGATGGCTGTTGCTTTTGAATAGGAACTTTCAAGTGGCATTGCTTTACTTGCCGTAAAAGCAGACGGTGCTAGTAGACTCATAGAGATCCCTGTAAGCATTAAAGAAGTGCCGAGCTTTTTACTCCATTTCCCCATTTCTTCTCCTCCTGTTTTTCCATTTTATTAAGAACCGTACATAACAAAAAAAGTAGGAACATCATCTCCTTATGTAAGTTCAATATATAGAACAAATAGTTCTATAATTAGAATAATACGAAAATAGTAAACTTTTGTAAAGTTAATTTATTCATTTTATATAAAAAGTTATTTTGTACGGTATAAAGAACGTTCATTGGCACTGTTCTTTAAAAAATTACAGCGTGGAATTTCTTACTTTTATCAAATATTTATAGGAAAGAAATAATTAAAAGTGTTTTTGTAGGAATTTGTCGACAAAATATAGAACGAATTGTTCTTTATATAGGTTGACAGAGCGTTGAGTGTGGTGTAAATTGATAGTCATAAAGTGCTTTATAACGAACAAAGGGTGTGTTGAGATGCACAGGTCTATATTAAAAATTGGATCAATCACATTGGTTATCTGCATATTAATCAGTATTTGTTCACTTCTTTATATGAGCTATCAAGCTAGTAAAAACCCAGACGATGTTCCTTCTCTTTTAGGTTTTAAATCTTTTACCGTTCTCTCGAATAGTATGCAACCCGCATTTTCAGCCGGGGATATGGTTTTTGTAAAAGACAAACCAACAGCTGAGATTGCTGTAGATGATGTTATAACCTTTAAAGCGGAAGGACGAAAATTAATCACGCATAGAGTAGTAGGTGTATCAGAACAAGGATTCATTACAAAAGGTGATAGCAACAACGTAAAAGATGCAGCGATTGTTAAGCCAGAAGATGTTGTAGGTACACAAGCTTTCACGATACCGAAAGCTGGATATGTATCAAAGTTCGTCAGCAGCCCAATTGGCATAACACTTCTTATATTAATACCGTTACTTGGTTACTTGCTTTTAGAAATACATGATTGGATCACCAGATTTCTTAACAGAAAAGAAAAAGCAGTATGAGCAATGCTTATTCCTTTTAGGAGGTGGGGCTATTCAATAGGTTGATAGGGGAAAGCTACATAGTTCCATATAAAAAAACAAAATAAATTTATTGGAGGCAATTTAAATGAAAAAAGCAAAAAAAGCGTTATTAGGAACAGCACTAGCTGGAGCATTGGTTGTATCTGCAGGATTTGGAACGTATTCGTGGTTTACGGATGTAAAAACAGCTAACGGTCAGATCGATAACGGAACACTTACTTTAGGAATGGATACACAATTATTTACACATGAAAAATTTGCCCCTTCGCAAGTTTTAGTAAGTGATTTCAAAAAAATTGAAAACACTGGTAGCTTGGATCAAATCTTAAGAGCATCCTACACGCATTCAGTAGATAAAGCTTCTGTTAAGAAGTACAAAGTAGCGTACTTAGCGATTAAGTATGCTGAAAGACCGAATGAAACAGTATTGAAAGATATGGCAACTGATTTTGAAAAAGGATTTAAAAAAGGTGTAGATAATCCAGTTATGCCGAGTGGAAAGTCAAAACAAGCAATAGGCTATGAGGTAGAAGGTGGATTAGTATCTGCAGATGAAGCTAGCGCTATGAAAATGCAAGCTGCTAACCAAGAGAAGACAATTAAATTTGGTAAAGACGGTTTCTGGAAGCTAAAAGATAACCAAAACATTGAAATCATGTTCTTTGTAAAACTGCTTGATAGTGCTGGAAATGAGTATCAAGGAGCAAAATATAACGGTGAATTCAAAGTGGAAGCGAAGCAAACAGATGATGGAGCAGATTTTGGTCCAGCTGCTAACACAGAGGTTTCACCAACAACAGCAGAATAAATGAAACAAGCGGGCAGTCGATTTTGTCGGCTGCTCATTTTCTATAAGTAACAAGCCGAATTGTAGTCTGGAGGTGTATGAGTGGTACCGAAAAGGAAGCCAATCAAGAAAAAACATATCTTGCTTAGTTTGATTCTCTTTTTCTATGTTTCTATTTTAATCGTACCAAAATACGATACGTTTGCATGGTTTACAGCAGAATCCTTTGCTGAGGGAAAAATAACAAACGCTAATACATCCGACTTGTTAAATATTGATGTTAGTGAAGTACAGTATCAAAAGAACTGCAAAGTAAAAACGAGTGTAACCATTACGAATATCTCCAATATAGAAATTCCCGTTTCATTAAATCTAATAAGTAAAGAAAATCAATCAAAATCAAAATGGTTACAACCTGGCGAAGCGCTTAGTAGTGGCACAAACGTAACTGATCCTTCGTGTGATGCGAGTCAAGTGATGTATCACTTGTATGCATTCGAAGGATATGTAGATGAAAAAATTGTGGTTCCATTAAGTCCAGAAAAGATGATTAAGCCTGTGGAGCCTAAGAAGGAGGAAACTAACGATGAAAGTAAGAAAGAGCCAGAAGTAGAAAAAGAAGAGCCTCAAACACCTGAAACAGAAGAGCCACCTCAACAAGATCCAGCACCTGAAGAAGAAGTACCAACAGATCCAACACCACAACCAGAAGAAAATCCAGACACAACCAATTCCGATGATGACCAAGCTGACACGCCTACTCCTGCTCCCCAACCAGAACAGTCAGACCAAGAAGGTAAAAAGGACGTTAAAACTGATGCTTAAACAAACTCATGACGTTCAAAACCTATTGAAGTGGGGGTGTGGGCTATGCTTAGTCTAAAACAAATCATTTATGGAGTTATGGCTGTATTGATTATCGGTGCAGCTACTATTCAATCGGAAAAAATTTATTCGTTTACGGATGGAAGCTATGGACTGGAGCTTACACCATCCGCATTTCAGATGAAGAATATGCGGCCAGGTTATAGTGAGGACTACACATTGACTGTAAAAAACACTGGTAACCAGCTATTGAAATATAACGTAAAAACAAAAAATAAAACAGGTGAAATGCTTTTTAGTGCACTAATTGTAACCGTAAAAAAAGATAATACTGAACTATTTAAAGGGAAATTACGTGAACTTACAATAACCCCAAGAGCCTTACCAGCCAAAACAGATGACAAACTAACTTTTTCTATAGGTTTAGCTGGTGAAGCTGGAAACGAATTTCAAGGGTTAGCGACCACTTATGAGATTCAAGTTCAAGGTGAAGGCGAAGACTCGGATGACGGTGATCCAGGCGATGGAGACCCAGGCGACGGTGACCCAGGCGACGGTGATCCAGGCGATGGAGACCCAGGCGACGGTGATTCAGGAGATGGAGACTCAGGCGACGGTGATCCAGGCGATGGAGACCCAGGAGATGGAGACCCAGGCGATGGAGACCCAGGCGATGGAGACCCAGGAGATGGAGATCCAGGCGACGGTGATCCAGGCGATGGAGATCCAGGAGACGGGGACCCAGGAGATGGAAACCCAGACGACGGAGATAATGGGAGTGAGCCACCCGCACAACAACCTCCAACAAAAGGTGACACTCAGAAGCCGACTCGTTCACCATCAACAGGTACCGAATCATTACCGCAAACAGGTGAAGAAGATCCAATGATATGGATGTTAATTGGTTCTTTATTATCCATGACTGGACTTTGCATATTATTCGTAAAGAAACTACTTGTACCAAGACGAATTAGAAGAGGATAAGGCATGAGATGGCTGGCATACTTGTTGATTTTTGCAGGGGTCATGACAATGGCGTACCCGAAAGCCAAAAGTGTGTACTTTTCTTATCAAGAACAAAGGCTGCTTGAAGACTGGGAATCCTCGAATGACCAATCAAAGATTAAACAGAGCTACAAACAGTTGGATGATATTTTTTTAAGTCAAGATCATAAGGAGCATGTCTCTTCGAAGACAGGAATAATTGGAAAATTGACCATTAACCAAATTCAGTTATCTATTCCTATTTTAGAAGGAGCAACGAAAAACAACCTGAAGGTGGGAGCGGGGCATCTGTCTGGCACCTCTCCACTTGGGAAAACAGGGAACGCTGCGATTGCGGCGCATCGCAGCTACACCTTTGGAAAACAATTTAACCGGCTGCCTGAAGTAAGGCCGGGGGATTCCATTCAAGTTGAAACAGCTCATCAAAAATTGACGTATACCGTAACGGAAGAAATTCTCGTTAAACCAACTGACCTATCCGTTCTACAAAATAACAAAAAGAACGAAGCCATGATCACCTTGATTACATGTCATCCTATGAAAAATCCTACTCATCGTTATATTGTGAAAGCTGTTTTGAAAAAAGAGGAGGTTTTATAGAAAAGGAAGTTGTTGGATGTGAATAAGAAACTAGGCTTACAAATAAAAAATAATCGTTTAAAAAAACGGATGAGTTTATCTAAGCTAGCGACAATCGCTGGAATTTCGAAAAGTTATTTAAGCAGTATTGAAAATCATGAGACAAACCCATCTGCACATATGATTCAAAAAATAGCTAAAGCTTTGGAGGTTCCTGTGGAGCAGTTACTGAGCATTCAAGTAGGTATTCTAGATCCAGAATGGGTGGATCTTGTCGTACAAGCCAGAGATTTAGGTCTTAATAAAGAAGATATTCGAGACTTCTTAGCTTACGAATCATGGAAGTGTTCTGATAAGGAAGGTGTTTAACGTGATACGGTTAGCGGATGGCTTGTATATCTGTCATCTAAACGGTCATATTTTAAGGATTGTCTATAAAGGCAAGAATGAATGTGAAATCTATTTAGGTGATGAGTATCAAGGTAGGGCACCGTTTGATTATGTGAAAAAGAAATTAAATTTTATGGAAAAGAAATGGAACACGTCTAAAATCACTAACTATCAGTATCAAGAACTAAAGTCCTCGTTCGATACTCTAGTCTGAATGTGAAGGCACTGCCCTAATGGTATATCGGGCAGTGCCTTTCTTTCGTTTATCATGTAAATGGTGCAAATTTATATTTTTTCACAAAAAAGCTGGCACTCTTAACTGATTGTTCTCACTTATGTAGCCAGCTTTAATCGAAATATTTTTGTCAACTATCCGTTTACAACCTTACCACCATTAATATGAATCATCTGCCCAGATACATAGGAAGAATCTTCGCTCGCTAGATACACATAAGCAGGTGCAAGTTCCTCTGGCTGACCTGGTCGGCCCATCGGTGTGTCTTTACCGAACTGCTCTACTTTATCTGCGGTGAAAGTAGAAGGGATGAGCGGTGTCCAGATCGGACCTGGCGCAATACCGTTCACACGGATTCCTTTTTTAACAAGATTATTCGACAAAGAACGAGTAAACGACACGATCGCACCTTTTGTTGACGCATAATCGATCAACTCCGGATGACCTTGATATGCTGTAATCGAAGCCGTATTAATGATCGAACTTCCTTGCTTCAAATGTGGAAGCGCAGCTTTCGTCAGGTGGAACATGCTGAATATATTTGTACGGAATGTTTTCTCAAGCTGTTCCGCTGTAATGTCCTCAAAGTTCTGCTGTGGATGCTGTTCTGCTGCGTTATTCACCAGAACGTCCAGTCCGCCGAACGAACCAACCACATCGCGAACCGTTTGTTCACAGAACGATTCGTCTCCGATATCTCCCCGAATCAACAAGCATTTCACGCCTTCTTGCTCGATTTGTGTCTTCGTTTCTTCAGCGTCTCCTGATTCCTCTAGATAGACGACCGCAACGTTCGCGCCTTCTTTCGCAAATGCAATAGCGGCTGCTTTACCAATTCCGCTGTCTCCGCCCGTAATCAGTGTGGATTTTCCTTTCAGTTTTCCGCTACCTTTATACGTTGGGCTTTCCGATTGAGGCTTAGGTGTCATTTCAGATTCTACACCTGGTTGATGGTTTTGATGCTGTGCGGGTTGTCCTTTTGGATGCTCTTGATTAGACATAGACATTATCACTCCTTATATTTCTTCCTAACTCTTTTCTTCCCATCTCACATATGAATAAACATCCACACATGCTAACCCCAAAAAAAATTTCACTCCTGATGGCTCTTTTTATCGTTGATCAGACATTTATTGGATGAGTCAAATGATGAGGAGGAACAAATTTGAGAGCGGGAAATATTTATCAATTTAAATACCTGAGTCAGTTTCGCAGTGTAAAGGAGTTTAATGAACACAAAGAAAGGTATTTGCAATTTTACCCGGATCAGTTTACACATTCAGAATTTATTGCTTTTGAAGTATTAACCCAATTCAGTGTGGTTGTCCCAGGTGTGGCTAACGCGAAGATTGCGACACTCGTTTCAGCTTGCCGAGGTAGACAAGGCGGGGTGTCTCGTGCGACATTTGTACGCATGCTGCGCAAAGCCAAAAGAACAGGCTATCTTACTGTTCATAAAACATACCGTTCAAGTGGTGGATTCGCACATAATGTATTTGTTTTTCAACCAATTGACACATCCGTGAATACACAAATGACTTACCGTGCCAACAGTGAAAACTTTACTGAGAGTAAGTCAGAAGAGATTTTTGAAGCCCCAGAAACGGAAAAACTCTTTTTAAATCTGCAAAATAAAGATAAAAACATACGTCAGGAAGACAACGTTTTAACTTTACATGCGCCATCTTCATCTTCTTTTGAAAACCTTGATTATTCTTTCGTTCCAGATACGGTGCCGCAAACGTTTATTCAAACGGTAAGACCCTTTTTCAATCGTGCTTCAGAGATTTTTACATTTTGGGAAAAGGCGTTAATGGCATACCGACAACTAAACTTATATCAGCCGCTTGAACACATGACAGACCTTGTTATTCATGCTTTTAAGACAACTGTCTTTCAATACAAGCATCGCAAAATCAAGACAAGTTTCATGGCGTATTATTATGGCACGTTAATAACGATGTTATCTGCTGAAAAAAGAAAAGAGCATATCATAGGTTCTAGCGTTCCAAGATACAACTGGATAGACGCAGAAAATACATATTCTAGTAGTCTATGACACAATGAATTTGATATACTATTATTTGTAAAATGTAAATATTAGGATAAGTTGGTGCGAAATGAGAAAAGGTATTATTGTGTTTGTGGTCGCGTTGCTATTATTTAGTGTGCTTCCTATTAACATGGAACTTGCTGAAGCAACAGAGTCTGAGGTAGCCGTTTCACTTATTCATGATGTAGATCAACGTTCTTCTTTAAATTTTTCTTTAAAAGGATCGTTTAAAGAGGTTACTAGCGGAAAAAATTTAGTTGCAGGCAAAACATATACAGTAAAAGTAGAAAACGGGCAGCTTGGAATATACGATGGGAGTACATTGTTTACAAAACAACCAAGTCTTTCATTACAACCAGCAGGTATATCTCCTAGTCACTTGACTACGTTAAATGGAAAAGTAAACCGATCATACATGGGAACGATGAACTTTAAAGTTGAAGGGAAATACGTTCGCCCTGTAAACATTGTTCCAGTTGAAGAATATATACAAGGTGTTCTTCCTGGTGAGTTATACCGATCGTACCATATTCATACAATGCGTTCTCAGGCGATTATTGCGAGAACGTACCTCACACATTGGCTAGGGAAGAAAACGATTACTGACACAACTTCTTTCCAGCGGTACGTGGGATATAGCATGGACTATCATAATTTTATTAAAGCTGTGATTGAAACAAAAGGTAAAATTCTTACCTACAATGGAAAGACGATTGACGCCGTATACTCATCATCGAATGGTGGCTATTCAGAAACAAACACTGGTGCATGGCCAGGTGGAAGTGCTGTGGATCTGCCTTATTTTCCTGCCAAATCCGATTCATATGATATGAAAAGTCAGGATCGTGCAATCATTGCTAAATCACAATTCTCACTAACCGGACTTCAAGTATTGGATTCCGATCAGTGGTGGGGAATGGAAGAGAAGAATAAAGTATTTGCTTCACAGTTAAAGAGAATGTTTCTGCCAAACGAACATGATGCGAAGGTAGTAGATGTAAACCTCTTCGCGATTTCCGATGAGCGGACAAAAGGAAATAGAATTAAGAGTGCTAACGTAGATTTCAATTACATCATGAAGGATTCAAACGGAAAAGTGATAACGGATGAAAATGGTTCAGCTAAAAAATTCAGGAAACAACTTACCTTAACTAGTACTCAGTTCAAGTATGCGCTTGAAATAAACAGTACGCTTGTTACAGCGTTTACCCCTTCATCATCTCAATATCAGATCGATGTCGTTGGAAATGGGCACGGTGTTGGAATGAGTCAGACGGGTGCTAACGTTATGGCTATTCAAGGAAAAGGCTTCCGAGAGATCCTAGCATTCTATTATCCTGGTACAACGATTACCAACGACAAAACAGTAAATATCCCGACAACCGCTCTTCAGTTAAAGGGAACGATTAATTACGAAGGAACAAATATACGTACTTCACCGACGGGGTCAGTTATTACAACAGGAAAACTTGGACAAGCGGTAACCGTGATCGGTAAATCAGGTGCGTTCTTCAAAGTTAAAATAGGGACGACGATAGGCTACGTGAACGAGCATTATGTGACGATTGATCAAACTATTTCTTATAAGAATGGAATTACACCTATTACATCTGGTCAGGTTCTTTACCTTGGTTCTCCTGTTGTTTCCAAAAATAATACGCTATACTTGCCGCTGCCAGGTCTAGCTAGTCGTTATAAGATGAAGTTGAGCTCAACATCGTCTACATTTACAGTTGTCGATGGATCGCGCAAGGTGGCTGCTTCTCACTTGAGCAAGTATGCAACAGTGAACGGGAAGAAAATTTTGCTTACGGCAAAACCAGAAAAGTACTACAACAAGGTCTATGTACCACTGGCTTTCTTAAAACAAACTGGTTTAGTTCCTTCTTATTATGAGGAGAAGGCGGAGCAAGTTTTGTGGATTAATAAATGATGAAAAAGCTCTTTAGAGGATAATCTCTAAAGAGCTTTTTATATTAGAGAATGGGTGCACACCGCTAAAGTATGGAACCAGAAAAAAATGTTATCTCCAACTCCGCTTCGTTCAGGTTAGAAAGATAAAGCAATCCCACAAGTCATAGTTATGATTAGTTTTTACGCTTTTTACGGTACGTGTTTTTATATTTGTTACACGTTCGCTCAATTCTGCCCCCGTTACGCTCAAAAAGACTATAGTTTCGCGCAGTGAACCCGCCGTTTCACTCCAACTAGTTCATGTTTCACTCCAACCAGCCCTCGTTTCGCTCACACCCACCCAATCCAGCAAAAAAACAACCGTAACTTCCACCCCAAATCACTCCTTACAACCCGAAAACGAAACCCCAAACAAAAAAGCCAGCATAAAAGGCGAGTTCTGCACCTTTCATGCTAGCTTTCCACACAACTATTATTGTTTTGCTACATCCACGATACGTCCTTCAACTTGTGGATCTACTTTTACTAATTTTGCTACATAGTCACGAAGGTTTTCCCAGTCAGATGCACCTAGGTCTGTTACGCGGCCTTGCGCATAAGCGTCAGCGAATACTGTGTATCCGTCTCCGCCTTTAGCTGTAAATGCGTTTGTTGCAATTACATATTCTTTAGCGGTATCGATCGCTGTATATGTGCCATCTGCGTTCTTCACTTCCATGGAAACTACGCGGCTGCCAGCAGCTTTTGTGCTATCAAACTTGAACTTCATGCCAGACACGTGTAGGAAACCGCCGCTTTCTTTTGGAGATTGGCTTACACTGTGCTCAAGAGCAGTCTTAATTTCCGCACCAGTTAACTTCATAGTAGCTAATGTGTTACCAAACGGAAGAGTCGTTAATACATCACCGTACGTGATTTCACCTTGGTCGATTGGCGCACGAATTCCGCCACCGTTTTGGAACGCCATCACAACATCTTTGTTGTATTCTTTCGCTTTATCTAACATACCATCAGTGATTAAGTTTCCAAGTGGTGTTTCGTTGCTGCGTACACTTGGTCCAACATCGTTAGAACGAGGGTTCTCAAGTGCTTTTTCTGCTGTAGCACCTGTTGGCTTGTTTTTTAACTCATCGATTTTGCTAGAGTATTTCTTTAGAAGTTCAGCAGCTTCTGGATCTGCTGCTTTGTCAGCAATCTTGATCAACTGACCAGCTTGTCCAACCACTTTACCTTTTTTATCGAACTGAACATCAAGTGTTCCTAGGAAATCGCTGTATTGATATGCTTGTACGATGACAGTTGGATTCTTTTTCTTTCCTTTATAATTCGTGTCCACGACAACTGGCTGATCCAGTTGTGTATGGCTGTGACCGCCAACGATGATGTCGATGCCATCAACGTATTTAGCTAATTCTAGATCGTTATCATATTCTGGATTATCATCGTAACCAAGATGAGTAATTGCCACAATCTTATTTACGCCAAAAAGCTGAAGCAAGCGTACTTCTTTTGCTGCTTCTTTAATGTAATTTTCGAATACTACACCTTCAGGACTAGAGATATCTGCTGTTTCTTCAGTCGTTAGACCGATGAAGCCAACATACTCGCCGTTAATTCTTTGCATCACAGAAGAGTAAACACTGCCGTCCTTCGGCTTAATTGAATACCCTTTATATAATTTCTTTAATAATGGATCCTGAGAAAAGTTTACGTTTGTACTTACAAAAGGAAACTCCGCATTCTTTACGAAGTCAGCTAATGCTTGGTGGCCTTCAGGGCTTGAACCAAGATCGAACTCGTGATTACCGAATGTCATAAGGTCATAGTCCATAAGATTCATAAATTCAAGATCCGCTTGTCCTTTGAACTCATTGAAATAGAGCGTACCAGAGAAAACATCACCTGCATCTAACAACAATGCGTCAGGCTTAGCTGCTCGAACTTCTTTTACAGCAGTCACCTTTTTGGCCACATTATCTAAACGAGCATGTGAATCGTTCGTGTGCATGATAGATAAGTTGAACGTTTTATCCTTGGGCGAATTTCCGTGTGCATCTACTGAAGCAGGCATTGCTAATGGGGAAGAGATAACCCCGACAGCAAGGGAACTAACTAGTAATCTTTTAAACGTGTTCTTAACTGACATCTCATCACAATCCTTTCAATTTGTCATACGAATTAAATATATCAAAGAAAATGTAAAGTAGGAGAAAAAATTTGTCGAAATATAATAAAAAATTGTAAAATTCATAGTTCGGAAGGTCATTGCTTTTCAGAGAACAGCATCTAAACGCCTAAATCATCAAAAAAAGCCAACCGTTTGGCTGACTCTTCTATGTTATTTCCACTTTTTCATTTTTTCTTTTAAGTGATCTCTCACTTCTTCTGCTTCTGATCGGTCGATGCTTCGGAAATCTCCATCATGCTTTACGATAAAGAAACTGTCTTTTGGTTTGCGTTTTCCATATGTAAGTTCGTATCCGTTATCCACGTTGCAGACGATTTTGTAAGGAGAACGAAAAAAAGGCTGCATATCTAGGGGGCCGTTCACTATATTTTCAAAGGTTGATAGATCATTTTCAATCGATATAATAGATGGTCGTTTAGAAGGCTCGACCATTAAAACGGAAATAGTAGACAAAAGTTGTCCCTCCTTTATTATCCTACTAAATAAATGGTAACATATTCCTTTTAAATTGGTAATAGGTGTAAATTGAGAGATATTGTCGAAAATGAAAATTTTTAAATCATTACATTAGAAAAACATGAGTTGAAATAATACACAATAAACTCATTACTTTTATACAACTTTCAGCATTTTACGACAAGGATTTATTAGTGTAGAAAAGTAAATAAATAGACTCAGAGCGAATGCGCTCTGAGTCTATTATCCTATTTATTTAGATACTCTTTTAATAAATTCTGTACACGCAGCTGTTCGGATTCATCAACAATTCCATACCATGTGTTTTCAATCATCTTACCTGTACTCTTAAATTCCGTATAGTTAATTTGATGTCTTGCACCTTTATAATTCTTCTGGATTTTCTTCATCTCATCGAACGTCATGTTCGTTTTCACATTTTCACCGAGGATATCTAGAATGTTATCAAACTTTGTAATGGACGAAACATTTGCACCTTTATTGATAATCGATGTAATAATCTGGCGTTGACGATCATTTCTTCCGAGGTCGCCTTTCTTATCCTCATATCTCATACGAGAATAGGCCAGGGCTGCAGTTCCGTTTAATTCTTGCTTGCCCGCTGGAAAAGAGTAGCCTTCGTAATCGAATGCTTTCGGGTTATCGACTTCTACACCGCCGACAGCATTAACAATATCTCGAAAAGATTCCATGTTCACTTTTACATAATAATCAAGAGATGTATCTAAGAAATGCTCTGCCGTATCCATTGCCATTTGTGTTCCGCCGAAAGCGTATGCGTGGTTGATTTTGTCTTCATACCCTTTTCCTATAATTTCGGTTCGGGTATCTCTAGGGATGTTGAACATGAGCATCTTTTCACTCTTTGGATCGATGGCAACGACAATCATAGTATCCGATCGTCCTCGATCACCCTCCCGTTCATCTACTCCTAATAAAAGAATGGAGATGGGTTTCAGGTCTTTCTTCTTTCCTGTAATCACGGGCTTTGGCTTGTCAGTCTCTACTTTTTCATGCATGTCATTGACTGCATCCTTAGCCGTATCATATAGGTAGTAGGCATAGCCCCCAAGACCTAATAGTACGAGTCCAACTAATACTCCTGTCACAATAAGAAATTTCTTCATGTACGTCATCGCTTCTTTCTTATGTAAAATAATGACTCTATTGGCAGTATAACATGGGCTTGTTTAAAAGAATAATCAAATTCTTGTTAGTAAAGAGGTACTAAAACACTATATTAGAATAATATCAATGAAAAACACATACTTCCATAAATTTATAAAATTTACCCTTATTTTACAAAATAGATGCTATAATACAACGAAATTATACATTTTACCAATTTATAGGTGGAGGATTTATATGGAAGAAACGATTTCGTTAAAAGAAATTGCTGTTACCTTGCGAAAACGGCTTATGTTAATCCTAATACTTGCAGCAATTGCTGTAGCAGTTAGTGGTGTAATTTCTTATTTTGTACTTACACCTCAATATCAAGCATCGACCCAAATTCTTGTAAACCAAGAGTCTAGTAATGAACCTGTGCTCGACCCGAACCAAGTACGTACGAATGTCGAGATGATTAATACATACAGCGTCATTATTAAGAGTCCGATCATATTGGATAAAGTCGTGCAAAACCTTGATCTAAGCGAAACAACCGATCAACTCATAGGGAAGATTTCGGTAAGCAGTGAGCAGAACGCGCAAGTATTTAACTTAACGATTGAAGACGCAGATCCGGCTCATGCCGTAAAGCTCGCCAACGAAATTTCAAATACGTTCAGCTCGGAAGTTCCTAAAATAATGAGTGTAGATAACGTAAAAGTGCTCTCCCCGGCTGTATTAAAAGACAACCCATCACCTGTAAAGCCGAAGCCGTTATTAAACATGGCGATCGCATTGGTCGTAGGTTTGATGGCAGGAGTGGGAATCGCTTTCTTGTTAGAGTATTTGGATAACACGATTAAGACTGAGGAAGACATTCAGAACATTCTACAGCTACCTATTCTTGGAGCGATTCCAAAGATTTCCGTTGAAGATGTGAAAGCTTCTGCAGTGAAAAAGGCTACGAATAAAAGGATGGGAAGTGAAACCCTTGAGTCGTAAATTGAAAAAATCCATTGGAGATTTAACCCAAAGAAGCTTGATTACACACATGAATCCCAAGTCCCCCATTGCTGAACAATACAGGACCATACGAACAAATATTCAATTCTCATCCATCGATAAAGAGCTGAAAACGTTAATGATTACATCTTCAGGGCCTGGGGAGGGGAAATCGACTACAGTTGCAAACTTAGCGGTCGTACTCGCTCAACAAGAAAAACGAGTACTTTTAATTGATACAGATCTGCGTAAACCAACTGTTCACTACACGTTCAAAGTAAGCAATATTTATGGTGTGACGAGTATACTAACACGTCAAACGACTTTAAGAGACACGATTGTATCTAGTAAAATCCCAAATGTAGATGTACTGCCAAGCGGACCCATTCCACCAAATCCTTCAGAGCTTATTAACTCAAAATCTATGAATGACTTAATAGAAGAAGCGAGCCGTATGTATGATTATGTTCTATTCGACACACCGCCACTTATAGCTGTAACAGATGGTCAGCTGCTTGCTCATCATGTAGATGGAGTAATCCTTGTCGTATCAAGCGGAAAGACAGAGATAGAATCTGCAACAAAAGCGAAGGAACTGTTAGAAAACGCAAACGCAAAGATTATTGGTGCAGTGTTAAATGAAAAAGAGGCAAGAAAAGAAAAGTATTATTACTATTATGGTTCTAATTAACAGTAATTTCATATCCTTCAACTTTTTTCGACAAAAAAACACCGTTGTCAGATTTTGTATGTATGTTACGATAACGTTATGATTTGGATTGAGCAAATAGAACTAGTAAAATATAACTACTAGTTCTATAGTCTTGTTAAGGAAGTGACGCATTCTGTGATTGATATACATAGTCATATCCTACCGGGACTGGATGATGGGGCTCGTACGATGGAGGATGCTGTCAAAATGGCAGAAGCTGCTGTGAAAGATGGAATTACGCACCTCTATGCCACGCCACATCACCGAAATGGAAGATATGAAAACGAGAAAGAACTCGTCATAAAAGAAGTGGAAGTACTAAATGCAGAGTTAAAAAACAGAAAGATACCATTGCACATCATCCCTGGGCAAGAAATACGATTGTACAAAGATTTAATAAAAGATATCGATCGAGGGCACTTATTGCCTTTACATAACAAAGTAAATTATTTACTAATCGAACTTCCTTCTTCACATGTACCAAACTACGCAGCAGACATTCTCTTTGAACTGAGCTTGAGACATTACCAGCCCATTCTGGTACATCCAGAGCGGAACAGCGAGATCTTGGAAAACCCAGAAATTCTATATGAATGCATTATGGCTGGAACTCATACTCAAATCACCGCAACCTCCATAATCGGTCACTTTGGAAAAAAAATCATGAATTTTTCTCATGAACTCATACAATCAAATATGGTGCACTTCCTTGCATCAGATGCTCATCATGCAGTTAATCGAGGGTTTCATATGTCAGAAGTTTTCGGAATAATCCAAAAACGGTATGGTGTAGAAACACGATTCTATCTGCAAGAAAATGCTGCACACGTGTTAAGAGGTGAAAGCATACTAATTGAACCTCCTTCTTTACTAAAAAGAAAAAGGTTTCTCGGCATCTTCTAAAACTGAAAGGAGTCAACATACGATCATGAAAAAAGTTAGAAAAGCCATCATTCCGGCAGCAGGACTGGGTACACGTTTCCTGCCCGCCACAAAAGCCATGCCTAAAGAGATGTTACCGATTGTGGACAAACCCACGATTCAGTACATCGTTGAAGAAGCGATTGAATCCGGTATTGAAGACATCATCATCGTCACAGGTAAAGGAAAACGAGCAATTGAGGATCATTTCGACCACGCCTTCGAGCTCGAGCAGAACCTGTTTGAGAAGGGAAAGTTTGAGTTATTAGAAAAAGTCAAACAGTCTTCAAAATTAGCGGATATACATTATATTCGGCAAAAAGAGCCAAAAGGTTTAGGACATGCGGTAAATTGCGCGAAAAAATTTATCGGTGATGAGCCATTTGCGGTCCTTTTAGGAGATGACATCGTTCAAGCAAACAAACCATGTCTCAAGCAATTGATCGAAAAGTACGAAGAAACAACAGCCTCAATCATTGGTGTCCAAAAGGTACCAGAAGATGAAACACATCGTTACGGAATCATCGAACCATCAAGTGAATTCCACCACCTATATGGAGTTAAGAACTTTGTAGAAAAGCCGAAGCAAGGAACCGCACCTTCGAACTTAGCGATTATGGGACGTTACATTCTAACGCCTGAAATCTTCAACTATTTGGATGAAGAGCAAGTGGGAGCAGGCGGAGAGATCCAGCTGACAGACGCGATTCAAAAATTGAACCAGTATCAACGCGTATTTGCTTATGACTTTGAAGGTACACGTTACGACGTTGGCGAAAAGCTCGGCTTTATTATGACGACGATTGATTTTGCACTAAAAGATAAAGAAATCAGCAAGCGCCTATTACCAGAATTAGAACGGCTGCTTGAGCAGATTAAAGTAAAGAACTAGAACGCGTCGTACTTGAGTTAATGAATACTCAATCTCTATTAAATAAAAATGAAATAACGAAAAGGTGATGCCTCCTTACCTATATCAACGGAGGCACTCGGCTATGCTGTGGGTGATTTTCCACCTTAGCGCGTTGTTGTCAGTAGCATGGTGTGAGGAAGGGTTAGATGCCCTATTTTTTTTACATACATAATTTTATAAAAAAATACATAAAAGGAGGGACGGAACAACGATGTCTGATTCACAAATGCAAACGATTGCGAATTCAAACCAACCAACTGTAGCGATGAGAGAAGATCCTTTTTACGAATCAACGAAAAGATTGATAGATATTGCAGGAGCGTTAGCTGGACTTATACTTTTATTACCTTTATTCATTATCATTGCCATTCTTATCAAAAAAGAAGATTCAAAAGGACCTGTTTTCTTTAAACAAATTCGGGTTGGAAAGAATGAAAAAGAATTTCATATGTTCAAGTTCCGTTCCATGGTTAGTGATGCAGAGGAAAAATTACTCGAACTTCTTCAGTTTAATGAAATTGAAGGAGCGATGTTTAAGATGAAGGAAGATCCTCGGATCACTAAGATTGGAAAATTCATACGCAAGACAAGCATAGACGAGCTGCCGCAATTATGGAACGTATTAAAAGGTGACATGAGCCTAGTGGGACCAAGACCGCCACTTCCGAGAGAAGTAGCAGAATACAACAACTATCACAAACAGAGACTTCTTGTCACACCGGGTTGTACGGGTCTTTGGCAAGTAAGTGGACGCAATCATGTGACCTTTGAAGAAATGGTGAAATTGGACATTCAATACATATCCGAGCGAAGTGTATTTTTTGATATAAAGATTATTTTTAGAACGATTAAGGTGCTGTTTGGAACAGATAATGCTTACTAGAGGTGAGGAAATGGACAAACAATCCAAGATTTATGTGGCTGGTCACCGAGGATTAGTCGGATCGGCGTTAGTAAGAAGACTAGAAAAAGAAGGCTATACCAATTTGGTGTACCGAACAAGCGGTGAAATGGATTTGACAGATAAGATTCAAGTAGATCAATTCTTTAGAGAAGAAAAAATAGACTATGTCTTTTTAGCAGCAGCTAAAGTCGGCGGAATCGTTGCAAACAACGAATATCCAGCTGACTTTATTCGTGATAACCTGCTGATCCAAACAAATGTGATCGATGCTGCTTACCGAAACGATGTGAAGAAACTACTATTCCTAGGAAGCACATGTATCTACCCAAAACTAGCACCGCAACCTTTGAAAGAAGAATACTTGTTAACTGGTTTACTAGAGCCAACGAACGAACCGTACGCCATTGCAAAAATTGCCGGTATTAAGATGTGTGAATCATACAACAGACAATATGGAACAAAATATATCTCGGTAATGCCGACTAATTTATATGGTGAGAATGATAACTTTGATCTTCATACTTCACATGTACTACCAGCATTAATTCGTAAATTTCATGAAGCAAAAGAAAACAACCAACCCTTTGTTGAAGTTTGGGGAACAGGCACACCGAAGCGCGAATTCCTTTATTCAGATGATTTAGCTGATGCATGTGTTTATTTAATGGATCATTATGAAGAAAATGAAATTGTAAATATTGGAGTAGGTGAGGATTTAGAAATTAAAGAACTAGCCTACAAGATTAAAGAAGTTGTGGGCTATGAGGGAGAATTACACTTTGATACATCCAAACCAGATGGAACGCCAAGAAAGCTGGTAGATGTGACAAAACTACATTCCTTAGGATGGAGAGCAAGCACTTCTTTAAATGAAGGTTTAGTAAAGGCATATAAAGGATTTTTAAACTACTTAGAAACTGAAAAACAAACCAATTTGGTTTGATTAGCGGGGGAAAACATGAAAAAGGCATTAATTACAGGGGTAACTGGGCAAGACGGATCCTTTCTTGCAGAATTTCTTCTAGAAAAGGGTTATGAAGTACATGGGGTGATTCGGCGTACTTCATCCTATAATCAAGAGCGTCTCGAAGATTTATTAACTGAAGAAGAGGCTAACGCTTTACTAAATAACTCAAACTTTCATCTTCATTATGGAGACGTAACCGATGCTACTAATATCATTAGTTTAATTAGTCAGATCCGACCAGACGAAATATACAACTTGGCTGCTCAATCGCATGTACGTGTTTCATTCGATATGCCGTCCTACACTTTAGATGTAGACGGAAAAGGAACACTTAATATATTAGAAGCTGTAAGGATTGCTGGACTAACTGAAACAACAAGAATCTATCAGGCATCTACTTCTGAATTATACGGAAAAGTGCAAGAAGTACCACAAAAAGAAACAACACCCTTTTATCCGCGTTCCCCTTACGGTGTAGCAAAGATTTATGGCTTCTGGATTACGAAGAACTATCGGGAGTCTTACAACATGTTCGCCGTAAATGGAATCTTGTTCAACCATGAATCAGAGCGTCGTGGAGAAACATTTGTGACACGTAAAATTACGTTGGCAGCTGCTCGGATCGCTCAAGGTAAGCAGAAAAAACTTATGCTGGGTAACCTCGATTCCCTACGGGACTGGGGCTATGCAAAAGATTATGTTGAGTGTATGTGGATGATTTTGCAGCATGACAAGCCAGAAGATTTTGTTATTGCTACTGGTGAAATGCACTCCGTTCGTGATTTTGCAGATTTAGCATTTAGGCATGCTGGTATTCAAATCGAATGGATAGGTACTGGCGTTGAGGAAAAAGGAATAAATAAAGCTACAGGTGAGGTCATTGTAGAAGTTGATCCGAAATTTTTCCGACCTGCAGAAGTAGAACAATTATTAGGTGATCCTGCAAAGTCTAGAACACTTTTGGGATGGAACCCTACTAAAACGCCTTTTAATGATTTAGTTCGAATTATGGTAACGGGTGATATGAAGAAGGTTGAGAAAGAAGAAAAGGTTAAAAGAATGTATGATTAAAACCATACCTATAAGCAGAGAAAATAATAAGGAAAGAAAAATAATAGGATGGACATGATTCTTATAAAAAAAACATCTAACAAAGTTATTTTAAAAAAAATAATAACTAATATAAGTTGGCTGTTAATAGAAAAATTAATAAAATTAGTTACTACCATAGCTGTGGGTTTATGGATAGCAAGATATTTGGGACCAAGTCAATTTGGCCAACTTAATTACAGTATAGCATATGTAGCATTATTTTCTGCTTTTGTATCATTAGGATTAGATAATATTGTAGTTAAAGAGTTGGTTCGCAATAAAAAAGTTACTGATACTTTGCTAGGAACCACCTTTATATTAAAAATTTGTGGATTTATAGTAACTTTATTTATTTTAGTTATATCTCTTTCTTTTATAGAAGTAGCAATATTAACTAAAATTTTAATATTAATTATATATTTTGGTAATATAGGTACTTTTTTTAATGTTATAGATCTTTGGTATCAACATCAAGTAGCATCTAAACTACCTGTATATGCTCGATCTGCTAGTTTGATAATATGTGCATTGATTAATATAGTTTTAATTCTTAATAAAGCAAATCTTATGTATTTTGCTATTATTACTGCAACAGAGTTAATAATATCCTCAATAGGCTTTATATTGATATATAAAATAAGCCAAAAAAAAATTAACAATTGGAAATTTTCTTCTTTTTGGGCCAAGAAATTATTAAAGGATAGCTGGCCATTAATAATCTCTAGCCTTGCAATAACTATTTATATGAGAATTGATCAAATTATGTTAGGTAACCTATACAATAATGAAGAAGTTGGGGTATATTCTGTAGCAGTTAAACTTGCTGAGTTGTGGTATTTTATCCCAATGATATTTATAAATTCATGGTTTCCTGTTTTGGTAGCATATAAAGAACGTAATCAAGAAGAGTTCATAAGAAAAGTCCAACAGATTTATGATCTAATGAGTTTAATAGCTTATGCTATAGCAATTCCAGTAACTTTTATAGCTCCATATATAATTAAGACTTTATATGGTCCTGAATATAGTGCAGCTAGTCCTGTGCTTTGTCTATACATTTGGATTGGTCTATTTGTTAATTTAGGAGTTGCTCGATCATCTTTTTTAAATGCAAATAATTGGAATCAATATCAGTTAATATCGTCCGTAAGTGGTTGTATTATTAATATTGTTTTAAATCTTTTTTTAATTCCTAAGTATGGTGCTGTCGGGGCAACGGTAGCCTCTTTGTTTTCATACTGGTTTCAAACTCATGGAATTTGTTTTTTTATTCCTAAACTAAATAAAACAGCTTTAATGTTAACTAAGTCTATTTACTCACCTTTTAGATTAATATCAATCATTAAGGGATTTCGATGAGGTGAACTAGGCTTTTAAGGAGTTAAATATGAGATATTCTTTATTTAGAACGCCATTATATAAATATACTAATATTATATTAGTATATTTATATGTAGCTTCTAATATACAAGATTTTGCTTATGGTAATCTAAAATATATTATTTTAATTTTTATAATCTTTTTAGGGATTATTTCACCGAGAATTAATTATATGCGTTTAACCAAAGAAAACGCCATCGTAATTATAGGTCTAACAATAATTTTTGTATATTATTCAATGCTTGGTTTCTTAATTGATTATGAAACACAAATTTTGTATAGTTGCTTTTTATCTGTAATATTTATTAGTTATATTTGGACAGCAGGAATATATATAAATAATTTTAAGAAATATAATCAGTTTGTTTTTCAATTTTTTCTAATCACAACTGTAATTCTCATATGGAATTATGTAAGGGATCCAGTAAATATCACTAACTTTGCGGTTATTTCTAACACTTTTAAAATAGATGATAGGGTTAGAAACTTTTTTGGATTTATACACCCTAATACAGCAGCTAACGTTTGTTTCCTTTCAATAGTTTCCAGTTTCTATTTGACTAACTACGTATTAAGGAAAAGAGGTAGTAAAATTTTATTATACTTAACAAATATCTTTGTATTTTTAATAATGTTAAGTACAGGTTCAAGAGGAGCAATCACAAGTACATTTGTATTTTATTGTACCTTTTTTCTTATTAAATATATCTATAAAGTGTCAACTTCAGTGCGTTATATTTTATCAACATTACTAGTTAGCCTTTTGTGCGTGTGTTATTTAACTTTTAACGGGATAAACACCCAAAAGGTTCTAGATTATACAAACCGTTACGCAAATTGGGAGTATTCAATTAATTATTTATTAGATAATAAAATGTTTCTTTTAGGAGTAGGCTTAACGAATCCAGGATACTTCTACACAACAGGTAGGTATCACTTTCTTAGTTCAGACAATTGGTTTGTGTACATATTCATTACAATGGGTGTGATAGGTGTCTTTTTAGTAATCATGTTAGTTAGTTATATCTTATTAAAATTATTAAATGAACCTAAATCAGTAAACATTTTTTTGCCGACACTAACTATAACGCTAATGTATTATTCAACTATGGAAAATATTTTTTATAACCCTAGCGGATTAACTTCTCTATTCTATTGGACCCTTCTTATACCCTATTTTAATAGAAAATTTTTGAAAGAAACAATTTAAGAAATTAGTTGAAAATGAACATAGCCATTGTAACGTATATCGAAAAAATTTTAGAAATCAACTCAAAGTTTTAAAAAATAATAAATTTAATAAAATGAAATACTAACCCTTTGAGGAGTTAACAATGAAAATACTTATTAATGCTATATCTGCAAAAATGGGAGGAGCTAAGGTTATACTTAGCTCTTTTTTAAATAATTTACCTACAGATGAGAATGAATATTTTGTTTTAGTACCTTCTGGTGAAAGTAGCCAAGTTCCTCAAAAAAATATTCATATATTACAAACAGATCAAAGTTATAGTAAACATTTCCAAAGATTTTTTTGGTATCAATATACTCTTCCAAAATTCATAGAAAAAGAAAAATTTGATTACATGATTAATTTAACAAATTATGGACCTGTGAATGCAAGATGTAAACAAATTTTACTGTTACATAATTCTAAGCATGTTTCAAAAGAAATGTATGAGAATTATTCAGTTAAAAATAAAATGAAATTATTATTTGAGGACATTGTTTTTAGACTATCTTTAAAAGGGACCGATATATTGGTAGTTCAGACTGACTATATGAAAGAGGGTGTAATTAAAAAATTTAAGTATGATAAAAGAATTGAAGTTATTCCAAATGGTTCAAATATAAAAACTGGAAAAAAGAATAAGGATTTGGAGTTTAAACTAACTAAATTTATTGGGGAAACAAAACATATTTTTTCTAGTATTACTTTATATGCAAAACACAAAAACTTAGAGCTTCTAATAGAAGCAGCGTTTATTTTAAAAAAGAATTTTAAATTGAAATTCAAGCTTATTTTAACCATAGATAGTAATGAAAATAAAGAAGCACATGATTTAATTAAAAGAATTGAACATTTGGGATTAGAGGATTGTGTATTATCTGTAGGGAATGTGGAAAATGAAAATATTTATCAAATTCTACAAAAGACAACATTATATGTATTTCCATCGTATGCTGAATCATTCGGACTACCTTTTGTAGAAGCAATGAAATTTGGAAAACCAATTGTTGCCTCAGATATTAAATTTGCACGTGATGTTTGTGGATCTGCGGCTACATATTTCAATCATACTTCATCTCACGATCTTGCATTTAAAATTTTTGACATAATAAATAAAGCTGAATCACTAAAAGAACTTGAAAAAAAGAGTATTGAAAGAGGAGAGCATTTTAGTGAAGAAGTTTGTATAAAACAATATTTATCACTTCTAAATTAATATTTAATCTTATATGGAGGCATTAATGGCTGATTTAACAGTAATTATATTAACCAAAAATGAAGAAAAAAACATTCGTAAGTGTTTATCATCTGTTAAAAAAGTAGCTCAGAGAATTGTTGTTGTGGATAGTTTTAGTACAGATAATACAAAAAAAATATGTATGGAGAATAGTGTGGAGTTTTATGAGAACCATTTTGTTGATTATGCGACTCAATTTAACTGGGCAATAGATAATACAAACATAAATACCACTTGGATAATGAGGTTAGATGCAGATGAGGAAATCACAAACAAACTTGAACTGGAAATAATAAATAATTTAGATAAGAAAAATAACTCTTTAGTTAATGGTATTGAGATAAATATGAGAGTTTATTTCATGGGTAAGTGGTTAAAAAAAGGAGGATTATATCCTTTTAAATTACTTAGAATATTTCGCAATGGCTATGGTCATGTAGAGAAAAAGAAAATGGATGAACATATTGTAATAAATGAAGGGGAAATAATTTCTTTTAATGGAGACTTTATTCACAAGGATTTTAAGAATTTGGATAACTGGATAATTAAACATAATTGGTATGCAAACCGAGAAGTAATGGAATTTCATAATATAGATAAGTATAGACAAAATCAAAATGTTATAAAAGAAAATCTAAATGGTCCTCAGTCAAGTAGAAAAAGATGGATTAAGAATAATATTTACTATAAACTACCTCTTTTCTATAGATCTATACTTTATTTTATTTATAGATATGTATTAAAGTTAGGATTTCTTGATGGAAAGGAAGGATTAATTTATCACTTTTTACAAGCATTTTGGTATAGGTTTTTAGTAGATGCAAAGATTTATGAGTGCGAAAAAACTGGTGTGGTATATGGGGAGCAGGGAGACTTGAAACTATAAAATGCTTTCGTTTTATCCGAGGAGGAGAAGATGAAAAAGGTTTTGTACTTAAGGAATTATCCTGATGAAGTAGATTTAAATATGTATAATCTACAGGAAATTGGGCTGTGTAAAGCATTAGTTAATAAGGGAATAGATTGTGATATTGTATATTACAGTAAAACAAGAAAAACAGAAATTGAGATTATATATAAACATAACTCTGCAAAATTAAGAACAATTAAAGTCCCGAGTATAAAACTATTTAACAGCAGTATATTTTTAAAAATATTAAGCGGTAAGTTTCTTAATAAGTATAATTTGATTATTACTACTGAATACACTCAAATTATGTCCTATTTTCTCGCATTAATTTGTAAAAAAGTAGTATTATTACATGGGCCTTATAAAGATAATAGAAACAAAGTATTGCAAATTATCTATGATAAGTTATTAGTTAAGTCAATGAATAAACGATTACAACGGGTATATGTTAAGTCAAATAATGCAAAAGATTACCTTGAAAAAAAGGGGTTCTCTAATATTGTTACTTTAGGTGTAGGTTTAGATAAAGAAAACTTTCAATCTTTAGAGCAAAATAAAGATAGGTTAGGTAACTTAGATGATTTAATCTCTAAAAACAAAGTAATCCTATATGTTGGGAAACTAGAAGAAAGAAGGAATATTCGTTTTCTGTTCGAAATCTTCGCCCGAATAAAAAAACAAGAGAAGGATTGCATATTAATATTGGTGGGTGATGGTAACAAACAAGAAGTATTACTTTATATGGAGTACGGAGAAAATCTGGGGATAATAGACAGTATAGTCCATATAAAGAAACTTGAACAAAAATATTTAGGGTATTTATATAAAAATTCAAAATTGTTTTTGTTTCCAACAAAGTATGAAATCTTTGGAATGGTTCTATTAGAGAGTATGTATTTTGGGGTTCCTGTAATTTCGTCAGTAAATGGTGGATCTAGTTTACTTATTGAAGATGATGTAAATGGATATAAAATTAAAGATTTTGATTTAGATGCATGGTCAGAAAGGTCTTTAAAACTGCTAAATGATGAAGAATTAAGAAGGAAGTTAGCATACAATGCAACAAACACAATTTCTCAAAAGTTTAGTTGGGAAAAAATATCAGAAAAATTAATTGGTAGAATAGAATAAGTATAACTAAATAAAGAATTGAGGATTGCTATTGAAAAAAGTTCTATTCGTTGTAAATTATTTTTATCCTGACTATGCTTCTACAGGCCAATTAATGACAGAATTATGTCTAGATTTACAAAAAGATTTTAATATAACTGTTATTGCGGCACAGCCAGGTTATGCAGGTGAGGATAATACAACTTCTAAAATTTTTGAAGTTGATTATATTGATGGAGTTAAAATAATTCGTTTGAAACTACCTAGATTAAATAAAACGTCTAAATTCAGTAGATTGAAATACATACTAACATATTTCTTTTTGTCTTTACTCGCCACTTTAATAGAAAAAGATGTTAGGTTGATATACACCATATCTCAACCACCGGTTCTGGGAGGTTTAATTGGTACTCTTGGTAAGTGGTTAAAAAGAACGAAGCACATATACAATATTCAAGATTTTAATCCTGAACAAGCAGCAGCAATTAGTTATACAAGTAACCAATCGATATTTAAATTAGCAAAGAAAATAGATAAGCTGAACTGTAGCTATGCTGACAAAGTTATTGTAGTAGGGAATGATATGTCTGAAACACTGAAAAAGAGATTTGGTAACAAAAATGTTCCTGATCACGTTGTCATAAATAATTGGACAAATGAAGACGAAATCTTACCTTTAGATAAAAGTGAGAGCAATATCCAACAATTTCTTGAGTACAATAACTTAGAAAATAAATTCATTATAATGTATTCAGGGAATATAGGGTTATATTATGATTTGGAAAATATTATTAAAGTTACTGAAACATTTAGGGGAAATAAAGATATAGTTTTCTTATTTATTGGTGAAGGTGCAGTTAAGAGTAAGATGGAAAGTTTTGTGAAAGTTCAAGGTATTAATAATGTTCATTTCTTACCTTATCAACCAAAGGACTTTATAAAGTATTCCTTAAATGCAGCAGACGTTCATCTAGTTGTGAATCAAAAAGGAATTAAGGGAGTATCAGTACCTAGTAAAATTTATGGAGTCATGGCAGCGGGGAAACCAATATTGGGTGTCTTAGAGCAAGGAAGCGAAGCTCAAATGCTGATTGATAATAGCGATAGTGGAGTAGTGGTTGAACCACAAGATTACAAAGGCATTATCAAAGCGATACAATATTTATATAATATGGATAAAGGAGAATTGAAAAGTAAAGGAATGAACGGAAGAAATTATTTAGATGAGAATTTAAAACGCGAAATATCCATTAATAAATATAGAGAACTACTATATGAAGTAACGAAAAGCTAAATGTATAAAGGATGTGAAATATGAAAATATCAGTAGTGAGAACTGGATTTGTAGGGTTTGTAACTGGAGTTGCTTTATCTGTTATAGGTCACCAGGTAACATGCATAAATATAAATCAATACAAAGTAGAAAAAATGAAAGAAGATAAATCACCAATATATGATATATGAGCCAAGCCGAGAAAGATTAATGCTAAATAACATTAATTGAGGCAGGCTCTTTTTTGTACTAATCATCAAGAAGAATTTAAGAACTTTAAAGTTATTTATATAGCAGTAGTATAGAAAAGCACAGATGTATCTGCTAATTTATCGTTTATCGAAGAGATTATTACCTATATGAGAAACCTTGCAGAGGCATAGCAGAATAGTTAGTTGATTTAGCAATGATAATCACGAAATGGAGTCAGCTTAAAGATATTCCTCAATATCTTTGTGAAATGATGAAGACCCCAGTTTATTTTCAACACAGTAGAATTCGTTATGTCTTAGAGAAGCAGAAAAATACCAAATCGAATTTCATACAATTCGCAGAAGCAGTGTGACAGCAAAATCTGTAATTGGAATAAAGTAAATTAAAGATCAATCTGTATTGGTCTTTTTTTAATGGAGGAAAAAGATGAAACTAATTTTACTTTCCGGTGGTTCTGGTAAAAGATTATGGCCGCTTTCCAATGACACACGCTCTAAGCAATTCTTAAAAGTGCTTGAAAATGCCATTGGTATTAAACAATCGATGGTTCAGCGTGTATGGAATCAAATAGAGAATGTTGGTCTTGCTAATTCAACGGTTATTGCTACTTCTAAATCTCAAACAGATATGATTCATAGTCAGTTAGGGGAGCATGTTCCTCTCATCATAGAGCCCGAACGTCGGGATACTTTTCCAGCCATTGCATTAGCGACGGCTTTTTTATTTACTGAAAAAGAGACAAGCTTGGATGAAACGGTCGTTGTCTTACCGGTTGATCCGTATGTAGAAGACGGCTTTTTTGAGAATGTTAAGAATGTAGAATTAGCGTTGCATCATTCCAATGCCAATTTAGCTCTCATTGGTGTAAGGCCGACTTATCCTTCATCCAAATACGGATATATCGTACCTGAAGAGTGTATAGAGTCTGATGAATACTTTAAGGTAGAGCGTTTTACAGAGAAACCAAGTGAAGAAAAAGCAGAGCTTCTTATCAGCCAAAATGCGCTTTGGAATACAGGCGTGTTTGCGTTTAAGCTCAGCTATCTCATTGATATCCTAAAAGAAAAAGGTATGCCGTTAAGTTATGAAGAGCTTTCTCGTCAGTATCACATCCTTCCTAAAATCAGCTTCGATTATGAAGTTGTAGAGAAGGCAGAACATATTGTTGCAGTACCTTATGAAGGAAATTGGAAGGATCTTGGTACTTGGAATACATTGACGGAAGAGATGGCAACCTCTCAAATTGGTAAAGGTGTTATTTCAAACGATGCAATGAACACACACCTTGTAAATGAACTGGGGATTCCTGTTACGGTTTTAGGTGTTTCTAATGTTGTCGTTGCTGCTAGTCCTGATGGTATTCTTGTTGCGGACAAAGCATCAAGTCCAAAAATTAAGGATTTAATCGCAGATTTTAATCAGGCGCCTATGTACGAAGAACGTCTATGGGGCTGGTCGAAAGTATTGGATTATGCCAAATACTTTAATGAAGAAATGGTGACCAAACGTATTTGTATCTATGGAGATAAGAACTCCACCTATCATTATCATAACTTACGAAATGAAGTGTGGACGATTATCCGTGGTGAAGGAGAGCTTGTGCTGGACGATCACATCAGGCGGGTAAAAGCAGGTGACATCATTCATATCCCGGCCGGTCGGAAACATGCCATTAAAGCAAATAAAGAACTTGAATTTATTGAAGTCCAAACCGGAAAAGAAGTAACAGACACAGACTTTACAAGACTGTATCACACGTGGGAAGACATTATGAGAGGATTCTATAATTCTACTGCCCAAGTTATTCTCTAATGAAGAATGGTTACATAAGCCAAAGAGCAATTGCTCTTTGGCTTTATTAATATTGAAGGCTTTTAAGAAAGTGCGTACCTTGGAGGTCACTGAATGTATAATCGTATATCATTGAAAGAAAGAGTCACTCACTCGTCAGATGTGGTAGAGTGTCCTGTTAAAGACTGTACTCATCAAGTACCTAGACAGAAGAAAAAGTATATAACCTCGGATACTTTCCTCTGCCCAACTCATAACATTATTTTATCTCCCACAACCTTCGAATACAGAGACTACACAACGAACTTGCTTTCAAAAGATGCTGAAGATCTTCAGTTATTACAAACCATCCTTAAACAAAAGCGAGAGAATCGAATAGCACTAAGTAATTCAGAGGACGCTGTAACGTGGAATATGTTTCGGTATTTAGAAAGAAATCAATTATTAGTGGGGTATTTAGGTTCTTTAGGAGTTCGAAATACAAGTAATCCCAAGATTCATTACTGGTGCTATGATAGGGAGCAACAACATACATATTCATTGCTTGTGAAAGCGCGCAAAACATTTGGTGAAACACCTTCTAGAGGCAGCGAGCCAGATCTTTTAATAGAAACAGAGAATGCTATTATTCTCATAGAATGCAAGACAGGATCAAGTAATAACACGAAACCGTCTCGTGTGGATGTAGAAAAGTTATACACGGAGGGAGACAATTGGTTTTTTACGCAAGTATTTAATGCAGGTTTTTATACCATTGCGGTAAAAGATAGAAAGTATGAACTATTGCGCTATTGGTTGCTTGGCCTTTGGATGGCTAAACAAAAAAAGAAAGAGTTCTATCTATTTAATCTCGTTCGCGAAGAGACAGAGAGAACTATTGAACACGAATTCGGAAAACATCTGATATCAGGAAAAGGGACTTTTAAGCGAACAACGTGGGAATCAATGTACCATTTTATAAAAACATCATCCACAGATCACACTCGTATCTTTGAGTATCTAAAGAACCAAACACTTGGTTATACGTCTTCAGGAAAATTGAAGATGGGTTATAGATTGTAATGTAACTGGTAGAATTAGAGATTCTTTTGTATTCTGAATGAAAGATACATTCAAAAGGTAGGAGAGATACATTGCTAAAACGAGTTTTCATTCTATTACTCTTATCCATCCTATTGCTAGGGTGTAAGGATATTTCCGAAAAAGAAGAAGATAAAATTGTACAACGTTCTACACAATTGGCAAAAGCCTATTTCAAAGAAAAGCTAGGTTATGAAATTGTCGTAAACAAGCATGAGTTTACAACCAGAACAAACGGAACGGAAATCTATATTTACGGTTATGAAAAAGGGGATAAAGAGAACAAAATATCCGCGACCATTGATTACTCAGGAGATGAGTATAAGGTACAGATGGTAGGCACCGATAAAAAAGTTAAATAACACTATTAAAATAAATAGTATGAACCTCACAACAACATCATCCATTCGATGTTGTTTTTTTACTTTTTATGGGTATATGTTAGGTGGCGAACCATGTTGTGTAACTCTACAATAATATAGGGTTTACACATAACTTTATAAGTTTCGCCAATCAGGGAGGTTTCAGCTAATGTTACATACAAGAAAGATAGCAATAATTACAGCTTCGATTCTAGGAATCACACTATTAGGAGGCTGCAGCTTATTAGAAAAAAAGGAAGAAAATCCATATGTTCGGGTTCAGGATTACACAGGCAAGGAATTCAGACTACCAAACGGTGACAAGAACGACAAAATTGCTGAAGCAAACAGTGAGAAAGTGATTTCAGGAACGGAAGCGTTTTTCCTTGAAAAATATAAAACAAAAGTGAAGGTTAACAACATTGTGGGGAATAAAGACGGTGCTACTGTATATGTGAAATCTGTTGGAGAACCTCATTTTCACACATTCGCTGTTATCCCAATTGATACGCAAGAAAACGTGCGGCCAGATGGTATTTGGACCCAAGAACGTGAAGTGGAAGGCGATATCGAGAGTGGCATCTACGCCTTAATTCATGAGGAGAAAATAAATAATCTGGATAATTATTTAAAAGAATTTGTTAAAAAACATCCTGTTGTCAGCCGTAGAGAGGAAGTATTTAAAAATACTGCTTCAACAGGGTATACAACACCTTATTATTACATTATTACTTATGGAGACAGCCTTATTCCCTACAAAGATCAGTATTTAAGGAACCCTGAAACAAAAAAGGAAGCGTATCAGAAACAATCTCAGTCTTTAACTTTTGATCCGGAATATTACAACATTGTAATTGAATTATTTATGAAAGAAGAAAACAAAGAACCTGATCAAAAGATTTTTGATGAGCTAGAAGCGGATATAGAAAAAATGGATGGTCTTCCTCCTGGTTCTTACACCGTAATACTTAATGATAATTACATACAAAAAGAAAATGGTCACAGCCAAAAAGACAATACTCTTATGCGCGGAAATCCTGATTATATTATTAAGGAGTAACCTATGGTGTTTTATCTAATGAAACAGGGAGGATCGTATAAATGATAATTACAAGAAAAATCGGAATGTCTATATTCTCTTTGTTAGGCATCCTGCTACTCGGAGGCTGTAGCTTACTAGAAAAAAAGGAAGAAAATCCATATGCTCGTGTTCAGGATTACACAGGCAAGGAATTCAGACTGCCGAATGGTGATAAGAACGACAAAATTGCTGAAGCAAACAGAGAGAAAGTGGTTTCAGGAACGGAAGCCTTTTTCCTTAAAAAATATAAAACAAAAGTGAAGGTTAACAACATTGTGGGGAATAAAGACGGTGCTACTGTATATGTGGAATCCGTTGGAGAGCCTCATTTTCACACATTCGTTGTTATCCCAATTGATACGCAAGAAAATGTGCGGCCAGAGGGGATTTGGGCACGGGAGGGTGAAGTGGAAGGCGATATCGAGAGTGGCATCTACGCCTTAATTCATGAGGAGAAATTAAATAAACTAAATAACTATCTTAACGAATTTATCAAGAAGCATCCTGTTGTCGGCCGTAGAGAAGAAACATTTAAGAATACTTCTTCAACAGGCTATACAACACCTTATTATTACATTATTAACTTTGGAGACAGTCTTAACTCATACAGAGATCAGTATTTAAGGAACCCCAAAACAAAAAAGGAAGTGTATCAGAAAAAATCTCAGTCTTTAACCTTTAATCCAGAAGATTATCGTATAGTCATTGAATTATTCATGAAAGAAGAAAACAAAGAACCTGACCAGAAAATTTTTGACGAGCTTGAAGCGGATATCGAAAAAATGGAGGGTCTTCCTCCTGGTCTTTACACAGTAATACTTAATGATAATTACATACAAAAGGAAAATGGTCACAGCCAAAAAGACAATACTCTTATGCGTGGAATTCCTGATTATATTATTAAAAAGTAACCTATGGTGTTTTATCTAATGAAACAGGGAGGATCGTATGAATGATACTTACAAGAAAAATCGGATATGCTTTGTTGGGCATCCTGCTACTCGGAGGCTGTAGCATAATAGAAAAAAAGGAAGAAAATCCATACGTTCGTGTTCAGGATTACACAGGCAAGGAATTCAGACTGCCGAACGGTGACAAGAACGATAAAATTGCTGAAGCTAGCAAAGAGAAAGTGATTTCAGGAACAGAAGAGTTTTTTCTTAAAAAGTATAAAACAAAAGTGAAGGTTAACAACATTGTAGGGAATAAAGACGGTGCGTCAGTATATGTGGAATCTGTTGGAAAACCTCATTTTCACACATTCGTTGTCATCCCAATTGATACGCAAGAAAACGTGCGGCCAGAAGGAATTTGGACACAAGAAGGTGAAGTGGAAGGTAGTATAAAAAGCGGGATCTATGCGTTAATTCATGAAGAAAAACTTAAAAAGTTGGATAATTATCTAAAAGCATTTGTTAAGAAGCATCCTGTAATTGGACAGCGAGAAGAGGCGTATGAAAACACATCCTCAACAGGATATACGACTCCGTATTATTACATAACGATTCCTGGAGATAGTCTTGAACCATTTCTCAATCAGTATCTAGAAAATCCCGAAACAGTAAAAGAAGAATATGAGGCGAAAGCTCAGTCTTTATCAGCTGATCCCAAAGAGTTTAGAATTGTTATTGAACTATTTATGAAGGAAAAACAAGAACCTGATCAAAAGGTATTTGATGAGCTTATAGCAGATGTGGAAGAAATGGAAAACCTACCACCAGGTTATTATACAATCATACTTAATGATAATTTCATTTCCAAAGAAGAAGGATACGGCAAAAAGGCCAATACTCTTATGCGGAGAAATCCGAATTATATAATCAAAAATTAGCCAGAAGTGACTTAACAGATACAGTTTGTAAGTGTTAATATCCAGGAGGGCATACATATGCTACAACTAAAGGAGATAGTCTCCAACCAAGTCCAGATGACTTCTTAATCACGATTCAATTATGCTTAATCAATTAATAGATGATCTTGAAAGATGGAGAATCTATCATCTGGTTCTTATAGCGTAATACTTAACGATAACTCCATTAATAAAGGCAGTGCCCACAATACAAAGGAAAACAATCTAGAACATACAAATCAATGATAGATGAAACCTTAGTAGAATAATAAATTTTTCGATATCCTAAAATAATTACCAATATCATTAAAATAAATAGTAAAAACCTCACAGCAACATCAGCCATTTGATGTTGTTTTTTTACTTTTTATGGGTATATATTAGGTGGCAGGTAATAATGTGTAACTTTACAATAATATAGGACGTATACTTGATATCATATTTCTCACCAACCAGGGAGGTTCATACATATGTTACACACAAAAAAGACGGGAATGATTACAGCTTCTCTTATTGGCATCATGCTACTTGGAGGTTGTATGAAAGGGGCAACAGAAACTGTGAAAAAGGAAGACAATCCACTTGTGAGTGTTCAGGGATATACTGGCGAAGGATATGACTTGCCAAACGGAAAAGAAAACGACAAAATCGCTGAGGCTAGTCGTGAAAAGGTCGTTTCTTCAACAGAGAAATTCTTCTTAGATACATACAAAACAAATGTAAAAGTACATAACATTGTCGGCAACAAAGACGGAGCGAGTGTGTTTGTAGAATCGATCGACGAACCACGTTTTCACACGTTCGCTGTGATTCCAATCGATAACAAAGACAAAGTACGGCCTGAAGGCATTTGGACGGAAGAAGGACAAGTCGAATTATCGATCAAGAGCGGCTTGTATGCCATGATCTATGAGGAGCAGCTAAAAACACTTGATACTTATCTTGAAGGCTTTGTAAAAGAACATCCGGTAGTCGGAAAACAAGAAGAAGCGATACAAAAAACGTCTTCAACAGGGTTTACGACACCGTATTATTATATCTCCATAGCAGGGAAAAGTCTTGATGGTCTTTATGAAGCGTATATAAACAATCCTCAAAAAACGAAGAAAGAGTGGCAGGCGGAAGCGAAAAATCTTCAAGCCAGTCCTGAAGACTTCTTAATCACAATTCAGTTATATATGAAAGAAAAAGGTGCAAAGCCTGATCAGAAGATTTTTGATCAAATGGTAGCTGATCTTGAAAAGATGGAGAATCTTTCACCTGGTTCGTATAGCGTGTTCCTAAACGACAACACCATTAATAAAGGCAGTGCCAACAATACAAAGGAAAACAAGCTAGAACTTAATTATCCGAATGAAATTAAAAAGCCTTAACGATAGGAGGTTAATATGATTAAGACCCAAACGAAAACAGTTACAGATCAAGACTTAGTTGAGATTTCGGGATTTCATGCCTACCAAGAATACGAAGTGAACCAAGTTGTTGAAGTCAACGGAAATTCGTACCGCGTCTTAGATGTAAAAGAATCAGAAGTAAATGGTTTAAACGCGATCACTCTTGCATCAAACGATACCAAAGAAGTGATCGTCGCTTATACGGGTACCGACACGGGGGATAAGAAAGATTTACTCACCGACCTCCAGCTGTTAAGTGATATGGTTCCCGCACAAGTTGAGGCAGCCCGCGATTATTTTGATGATATGGAAAAGAAGTATGGAAACATCTCCTATGTGTGCGGTAACTCACTTGGTGGCGGAAACGCAAATGCGGTAGGGGTAGCGAATCCCGATGTTAAAACGGTAACGCTGAACCCCGCTATGTTACCAGAAGGTGTCGTAGATTACGGTAAAGAGTATGATAACATCACGAACTATTTTGGCCGATATGACGTTTTAACGAGTCTCGAAACCGGCTTAATGCTCGGTCATCGTATCCCTGGAAAACAAATTGAAATCAATCATGGAATCCCGAATATGATGCATTTTGCTAACAATCATACCGGATATATTGGTAAGGATGAAACGGGTAAGCTGGTTTATGTGATTGGTGAACCTGGTGAGCCTGGATTTGGGAAGATTCATTTCGATGAAGCCGACTCAAGCGTGGTATCGAGTATCTGGACGGGACACTCCCTTCATACCGGAAGTTCCGAGCGTATCGACATGAATACAGAGAACATGCACAAGCTTTCAAAGTCTTTAGAAGGTTATGTCGGCACCCGAATGGGATACGTTCATTCGTATTTACAGAACTCTGCTGATATCGTGGATCACGAAGGAAGCCGTTATTATGAGCGACTTCATACGCTGCAACAAACTTTCCGCGATATGTTCGAGGAGGCGGCTGAAAATCCTCTGTTCGCAGGAATTACCACAACGGGTAACGTTATCAAAACAGAAATCTACCATCTCATCACACTATTAGATAGCGCGGAATCCAAAGTTCAATCGTTAAATTATTTTTTGAACTCTCCACCTGCCGAACTCGTGGAATTTCTTATGAACAAAAATATAAACGTAGAATCATTATTTGGAGACGCTAGAAACTTTCTTTACAGTCTGCGCTCAAACGTAGAAGATTTAACCGATACACTTCCTAGAATGGTAACGCAAAAGATTCCTGAACTTTTTGAAGGTGGGACCGACCATTTTACCGATGCCGTTGTTGGTGAATTTATGGCTCATTACAAGATTCTAAGTAAGAACAATACAACGGTTAAAAAGCACATGGATTCTTACAGCACTGATGTTACAGCAACCGCTGACAATTTTACAGAGAGAGACAAGCTGTTGGCAAGCGGAATCTCAACTGGTGTTCCTCAGTCGATTATCATACCGAACTTTGGCTCTAGTGAAGATTTCAAAATGCTAGATTCGCCTTATTTGAAAATGGGGATGAAAATTTTAGATATTCAACTAGAGCTCGCTATTGCCGCTTTCGGAGATTTTGCGCATAAATTATTATTGCCGCTACTCGTTGGTCTAGAAGGAATCGCCGCTACGTTGGAAAGCGTATTAGAAGGCATATCCAATACGATAAAAGGTGCGGTGTTTGTCATTTTAAACGGAAGCCTACCTGTTAAACTGGCTGGTATGTTCACGGACTTCGACGATAAGCTACGTGCGATGGTCAATGACGCGCTCGAACCTCTGGATGAACTTGCTGATACTGTGGAAGGTCTTCGACGTGGACTCGATAACCTAATTGTTTTCTTTCCTGGACTTATCCAAAAGTTTAAGCCATACCTGAAATCTGCTTTGTTCAGTCAAACTAACTATTTCAATATCTACTTATATAATACGGCGGCAACCGGAATCCTTGAGGAAATGGATATGCTATTCAAAGACATCGTTTATCAACTGACCCATAACAAGGGACTCGCGATCGATGCCTTGAGTGAAATTTCGGAACATGTAAAAAACAATATGCTCGTAATGCATGAGCAAACAGAACGCGGGACGTATGGTTGACCTCAATATGTATTTTAAGTATATACAATCGTAACTTAGGAGAATTAAAATAATGGCAAAGAATGTCCTCTACTTTTTTGTGGCCTCTTTCATCTCTTTTATTCTTTTAATTGCCGGTTTGCTTATTTGGGTATCTCGTATACCTACGAGGGATCCTTCAGACGCTGATGGTAAAGGGTTTGCAATTGTTTATGGATTTATGGCAGCCGTTCCTACTTCAATCATTATTGGTCTAATCGTCACTATTGGTGCTTATGCCTATCGAAAATATAAGGAAACAGGTTAATAAAGAGGTGAATAAGTAAATGGATGATTTGATAAGTATCATCATAGTCTTATTGTTTTTAAGCTTATTTATCTTCTTGCAAAAATTATATAATAGAAAATACAAGGTACCAGCTATATTCTCATGGTTTCCAGGCCGTTTCGGGATCAGAAAAGTAAATGAGCATTTATCTCAAATGAATAAAGAGCTTGCTGCACAAGGAATAGGAATCTGGGTGACCTATTATGCTGTAGATTTGTATTTTGTTACGATTCCATTAAAGGTAAGCAAATATAAGAATTAAATGATTAAATGATAAGAAGTAAGGAAGTATGGAGAAATACCATACTTCCTTTTTTTAACCCTTCTGAAGTTATCCCATTCTTCCTCACTTTTTTACGGATTAAATAAAGTGGTTTTCACAAAAAAATAGATAAATTTTTTACTGCTATTTGCAGTTAAGAAGTCAGTGGAAGTATCAAAAAACCTTTAGTTGGAAAGCTACTATCATTAATTGAAGATAGAGAAGCAGATAGTTCAATCAATTCTTCCTCGTTTAGATTTATGGATAATTTAATCACAGATTCTGTGTTGAAATAGCAAACATAGCGATTTTCCCAATTAACACTTTTCTACAATAGATAAACAGGCAGGTTGAAGGAAATGATTTATGTAAAAATAAGACACAAAAAGTGAAATTCAGGGAACTTTCAAGTAAAATCAGCGTATGAAAATATAAAGATAGTATCACTTAAACGATAGAGGGATTTATATGACTAAGAAGAAGATGGCAAAGGTCATCTTATGGGGAATTTTATTATCATTGCCATTATGGCTGCTTACCATATTAATTGCAGTTACCATATGGATTATATTTTAGTGGAGAAAGCACGAAGGCGGTTCAGTTCACGTGCTTTCTTTTTTGTGTGGAAAAGAAGTTGACTGCTAATTGTAAAAGGCCGATTGAATCTGTAAGAAGACCCAGAGGACCAGGTTTATGAGAGGTTTTCATTAAATAGGGAGAGAGTTATGGTGAAGATGCAAGACGTTTTTAAACAAATACTGAAGGAAACGATAGCTCCTTTGTTTAAAAAGCACAGATTTAAAAAGAAAGGCAATAACTTTGTACGTACATTCTCCGGGTTTTCTTGGACAATCAATGTTCAATCCTCTAGTTTGAATACCAGTGAGGATGTAGCGTTCACGATTAATACAGGTATATCGGTTGAGAGCTTATATGGAACGTACTATCAGGATGAACCGCCAAAATTCCCATTAGAAGTGGATTCTGTGATGAGGCTAAGAATATCCGAGCTCAAAAGTACATCGGATCAACATGAAGATATTTGGTACAAGCTAACTCCAACCACTAATTTAGATGATCTTACAGAACAAATTAAACAAGACATTGAGAAAATAATCATCCCATATTTTCAACAGTTTCAAAGTTTACAGGATGTTATACAGGGACTCGAGAAAAGAGAAGTACAAGGATATCATGAGAATCCACATGTACTAGCAGTTCTTTATCATGAATGCGGTGATAGAGAGGCTGCAAAAGAACGTTTGAGTAGAGTCTTTGAAGAATGCGAAACAGATTTAGAAAGACAAGAGACGAAAGACCTTGCAGAAAGGTTGGGTTTTGAAATAACCAAATCAAACTCATAGAACCTTTTATTTGTACAAATAGAATCACCTTAAACAAATGTTTAATATTACAAATAAAGGATATTTATAAGTACAACTAGAAAGGAGAATGTCAATGTTCTTCAAGCACAATGAAAAGATCAAGCGGAGGAATGTTAATATTGCTTGCTGGTGTACCTTTACCGTATGGGCAGTGTTGCTGTTAATTAATTCGTACTTTGAATTTTTTCTAGATAGAGAGCTTATTACGCATTCATTTACAATTTTAATAGTTGGTTTAGTCGTGTTTTTTGTAGTTGATGCGTTCTTAAATATCTATGATAGAAAGTCGGAAAAATCCCGAAACTTATGAGAAAGGGGTTAGATCCATGCTAAACATATTCATTCTCTTAGCGTTTATACTCGCAATGGGTTATAACACATATGTCAAAACGACTTTTTCCCTTGTGGTTGTGTTGGTTATTGCAGCTATTGGGATTATATATAGAATTTATAGCGCGAAGAATATGAAAGATAAAATCAATCATAAAAATAATACTTAATGAAAGAGCCAACCCAAGAGGGAAAGGCTCTTTTGTATATTGTGAGTAGCTAAACAGTATGCAACATTAGCATGGGAATATTTTTAGAAAATTTAGAAATAGGTATTTCATTTTAAAAAGCAGCTGTTATACTTACCTTAACTGGTAATGACATCATTACTATTTGAAACCTCTCTGTACTCAAATTGGAGTGACAATATCATGATTAAAATCTTTGAAGACGAGCAAGCCATAACAAATCAAATCGCCAAAGAAATGAAACGTCATCTATTAAATGATGGAAAACCCGTGTTCTGCTTAGCATCCGGCACAACACCAGAAAAAAGCTACCGTCAATTTGCGACGGAAGTAAAAGACAATTCAAGGCTTAAAGATTTAAGAATCGTAAGTCTAGATGAATGGGTGGGCATTAATCGAACATCTGAGGGAAGCTGTTATCAGATGCTGAATAAAGATCTGTTTTCTCCGTTGGAACTTCGGGATTCACAGATTGAATTCTTTAACGGAACAGCGTCCAATCTTCAAAACGAGTGCCATCGCATTGATCAGTTTATCGAAAGTAATCCTATTACATTTAGCTTGATGGGTGTCGGGATGAACGGGCATATCGGTTTAAATGAGCCGGGCTGTCCAGTTTTAGATCATAGTAATGTCGTCGACCTATCAGAAGAAACAAAGATTGTGGCGCAAAAGTACTTCAATCAAACAACTTCACTTGATAAGGGAATAACGCTTGGTTTAGGTCAAATCTTGAAAAGTAAGCGAGTCATTGTTGTTATGACGGGTGAAAGAAAAGCTCAAATTGCAAAAGAGATCATCATGAACCCCAAGGCTCAACTTCCGGCTCAGGTTCTGCTAGGGCATGGCCATATTGATTTTTATCTAGATCGAGAAGCGGCGAAGTGGTTGGATAAAGAAACACTTAACAAAGGAGAATGATCTACATGAATAAGATGAAGGTATCACTAATCGGGGCAGGCAGCATATCATTCGCGTTAGGCGCATTGCAGGATCTCGTTCTGTCAGAACGATTGAAAACAGAAGTCGATTTAGAGATTGCACTCATGGACATTAGTGAAGAAAACGTGAACCGTACACATACATATGCAACAAAAATGTTTCAGGCTTTTGAGAACCCAGCAAAGATATGGCAGACTACAAATCTGGAAGAAGCTTTACGTGATTCTGATTTTGTAATCGTTGCCATTGAGAGGGAACGTTACCACTACTGGTCTCAGGATTTTCATATTCCGCGTCGTTATGGCAGCAAGCAGATCTACGGTGAGAACGGGGGTCCCGGGTCGATGTTCCACACGCTTCGAAACATGGGGCCGATGCTTGAAATTGCGGAAACGATGGAAAAGGTTTGTCCCGGAGCGTGGTTCATCAACTATACGAATCCAGAAGCAAAGTTAGTGGAGGCGATCTCTAAATTAACATCGATTAAGGTAGTAGGTTTGTGTCATGGCTTAGACATGGGCATTCATCAGTTAGCAGAGTTTTTAGAGCGAGACGCGAACGAAATTGGAATAGAAGGTGGAGGGCTGAATCACTTCGGCTTTTTTACAAAAATCTACGATAAAAACACAGGCGAAAATCTGTATCCACTGTTTGACCAAAAAGAAAAAGAGGCAAACGCCTTAGCACAATTCGACCATCTAGGTTTATCGAGAACGATGTATCGCACGTATGGCTATTATCCGTATCCGGGAACAAATCATATTGGTGAGTATGTATCGTATGCCGAAGACTTTTACGCAGGGTTGTCTCTTTTATACCGGTACGACCCGATCCGAGAGAAGCTGTGGGAAAAGGATTCACGGGTTCCGGAGTTTGTTTACAGTGCAAGTGGTCACGTTTTAGATAAGAAGCTGTTTCCGAGAGACGATTCTTATGAGCAGTGGACGGAACAGGCTTATATTTTTAAAAAGGAAAATGTACAGCGAAGTCACGAGTATGCGATTCCCATTATAGAAGCGATCTACTTTGATGACGAGATCGAGCTAAACGCCGTTAACATGCAGAATAATGGTGCGATAAAAGGACTGCCTGACGATATGGTAGTGGAAACACAAGCGGTCGTGAACGGAAACGGAATCTCGTTAAAGCCGATGACGGTAGAACTGCCAACGGCGATTATCGGAACCATTCATATTCAAGGGACGATTCATAAGCTATTGATAGAAGCATTTCTTGAAAAATCAAAGACAAAGTTATTGCAAGCGATCCTCCTAGATCCGCAAGCACCAACCTATTATCAAGCGTGCGCCTTGATCGATGAGATGTGTGAGCTTCAAAAAGAAATCCTGCCCAAATTAGAGTGGAAGTCAGGTGAAGAGTTGCAATGAATAACGAGAGAATAGAAGATTTGCTAAATGAAATGACGTTAAAAGAGAAGCTCGGCCAGCTCACTCAGATTACGGGAGAGCATTACGTCGGCAAGATCGAGGATGAGATGGTTGAAACGGGTCCTGGTTATTGGGATCAGCTTTTAGAAGGAGACACGTTATATACGATGGGTAGTGTGATCGGTGTGTCGAGTGCGAAGGCAACGAACATGATTCAGTCTGCCTATTTGGAAAAATCGCGATTGAAAATCCCACTTCTTTTTATGCACGATGCCATTCATGGCTATAAGACGATCTTTCCGATTCCACTCGCTCTTTCTTGTACGTGGGACGAAGGGATATTAGAGAAAGTTGCTGCACAGACGGCATCAGAATTACGAGCTGCAGGCATTACGGTGAACTTCTCGCCAATGGTCGATCTTGTTCGGGATGCTAGATGGGGAAGAGTGATGGAATCGTTCGGTGAAGACCATCTGTTATCAGGTAATCTGGGTGGAGCTATGATTAAAGGTTACCAAAAAGATAGGGACGGAAAGATATCTGGTGATGGAGTAGCTGCCTGCCTTAAACACTTTGCTGCATATGGCGCGGCGGCTGGAGGCAAGGACTATAACACTGTCGATATGTCAATGCGAGAGTTTTTTCAGTACTACGGTAAGCCGTACGAAATCGCGCTCAAAGACAAGCCAAAGTTTGTGATGAGCTCGTTCAACACCTTTAATGGAATACCAGTTACGGCGAGTGAAGAGATGATGAAAGAGATCTTGCGAGATCGCTATCAGTTTGAAGACATTGTGATCTCAGATTGGGGTGCTGTCGCTGAGCTTCAGAATCATAGAGTAGCCGCAAACGGAAAAGAAGCGGCTGAGTTAGCACTAACCGCTGGTATTGATATTGAGATGGTGTCCACACTGTATTTGGAAAACTATCAGGAGATTTTATCGAGAAACCCAAATCTACTAGAAGATATTGATGCTGCGGTTCTTAAGATTTTAGAGCTTAAAAATGAACTAGGATTATTTGAGAATCCTTATGTAGCTGAGGAGAAAGAGAAACAGGTTATCTTAAATGAGGAATTCTTACAATTCTCGAAGGAAGCGGCGAAAAAGAGCTGTGTGTTGTTGAAAAATGAAGAGTTGCTGCCGATTCCAAAAACAGTTAGAAACGTCTTGATCGTTGGACCGTTCGCGAAAACGAATGAGCTGCTCGGCAACTGGCCATGCAAAGGGAGCTTTGATGATGTTATCTCGCTAACAGAAGGACTGCAATCACTCGATGGTACCTTGAACATTAAAGCGTATGAAACGTTAGAGAAGTGTCCGCAGAATGAACTGGTTCAGTCTGACTATATCATTGCGGCTGTTGGTGAGCGCTGGGATTTAAGTGGTGAGGGACATAGCAGTGTTCATATAGAGCTTGAGGAAAAGCAGCAAGACTTAATTCGAGAGATTAAATCTTTAAACAAGCCGTATGTTTGCGTTTGTTTCTCCGGTAGACCGTTAGCGCTGCAAAATATTATTGATGATATTCCAGCTCTCCTTTGGTGCTGGTATCCGGGAACTCAAGCGGGTAGAGCGATTGCTGAACTTTTAACTGGAAAAGATACACCATCTGGGAAACTAACGATGTCGTTTCCGCGTTACTCATCACAAGTTCCAATCCATTATAACGAATACAGTTCAGGTCGTCCGGCGAATGATTCTAGCTATAGCAGCCGTTACCAGGATTGTGAAGTCGGTCCGCTGTTCTCGTTTGGTGATGGACTTACGTATACGAACACAACGTATAACGATATGGTGATTTCAAATAACGTATTGAAAGATGGTGAAGAACTAACCATCTCGTTCAGTGTGGAAAACCAGAGTGCTTACGCGTATTCAGAAATCGTCATTTTGTATATAGAAGACTTAGTGTCAAAAGTAGTGCGTCCAACACGCGAAATGAAGAAATACAAAGTGGTGCACGTACCAGCTCACGAGACGGTACATGTGGAATTGTCGTTAACGATAGAGGACTTAACGTATTTAAATAATCATCTGCAACCAAGTATTGAGCCTGGTGCATTCAACCTTTATATCAATGATTTGCAAAAACCTGTAGGTGCGTTCAATTACGTAGCTGAAACGATAGGGGTGCAGAAAAGCTGATGAAAGTGATGACGTTTAATATAAGAGTAGATATTCCCGGTCTTCAAGAGAACGCTTGGCGTGATCGGTATAACGGTGTCAGTCAGGTAATTAACGCCGAGTCGCCTGTTGTTGTTGGCATGCAAGAAGCGAATGAGTCTATGATTCGTGATGTGATGCAGAATCTATCAAGTTATGACTGGACAGGTGAGCCACGCCGAAAAGGTGATGAAGGGACACCGATCTTTTATCGGACAGATCTATTTACTTTACTAGATTCAGGCACTTTTTGGCTATCTGAAACGCCGAACGAGGTAGGCAGTATGAACTGGAATACGAGCTATCCACGTGTGTGTACGTGGGCTGAGTTCTCGTTTATTGAAGAACCCAATACTAGATTCCGAGTATTCAACACCCATCTGGATCATATGAGTGAAGAGGCGCGTGTTCAAGGAATCAAGCTCATTGGAGAGACGATTCATAGATTGAACCAGACATCACATCTGCCGTTTCTGTTGATGGGAGACTTTAATGATGTTCCTAGCAGTGAGACGCTTCAGTATTGTGAAAAAGAGCTGGAGTTGAAGAATGTTTATTTGGTGATGGAAGAAAAGAAGGTAGACCGACTAACCTTTCATGATTTTAAAGGAGATGTGCAAGGTGAACCGATAGATTTTATCTTTACATCTCAAGACGTAAAGGTCTCTCAATCCAAGGTTATTAGAACAAAAATGGAACACGGTTACCCCTCTGATCACTATCCAGTAACTGTGGAAATAGAGCTGAAAAAATAGGTACAAATATATAAATTTCAGAAAATTAACAAAAATAGATTGTGAGTTAGAAAAGGATGTGGTAATTTAAAATAAAATAAAAACGTTTTTATATTTCTGTGCAGATTTCAGGTTTTATACTTCAAACGCTGAGAAAAGAACTGGAAATACGAAAGGGAGGACCAATCAATGACCCTCCCACTATTTTTGAGATCTTTAGAAAACGCTTACATAATAGAATGATAAGTAAAAGCCTCTTTTTTTCATCAGAATAAAAACGTTTTAAGAAGGAAGAATGCAATGAGAAAAGTAACGATAAAAGACGTAGCAAGGGAAGCCGGCGTATCCATCTCCACCGTTTCCAACGCGTTAAATAACGTTGATGTGCTCATACCCGCCACGAAAGCGCATGTGTTAGAAGTTGCGGAACGGTTGAATTATATTCCCAACCTTAACGGTAAGCTCTTGAAAGCAAGTGAGAGCAAGATGCTAGGTTTCTTTACAACAAGTGTCAGCGGTCCTTATTTTTATGTGTTGGTCGAAGCGATGGCTCGTCACTGCGAAAAGTTAGGATATGGCTTAAACATCGTGGTCGCAAAAGATAAACGAGTGATCTTGAGCAACATCTTAGGACAGCGTCTCGATGGTGTGATCATTTTTGAAGAGCTATTGATTGATGACAAAGATGTGTCTGTGATGGAAGAGGCACAAGTAAAAGCCGTTTTTCTGGATCGCGTGTTGCAGAACGAAACAATGGGAAGCGTCATTTTTGATTCTTATACAGCGGGGTATGACGCAGCCAAATATCTAATCAGCCTAGGACACAAGAAAATCGCCTACATCTCAGGTGTGGACACGATGTATGACAGTGTTCAGCGTAGAGAAGGTTATCTCGCTGCACTCAACGAACACAATCTCCCATTTGATGAAAGCTACATCCTACAAGGGTTCTTTGAAGAAGAAGGTACATATAATGCCGTAAAATCTTTTATCAAATTGCATCCTGAAAAGTTACCAGATGCATTTTTAGCCGGTAACGACGTGAGTGCGATCGGTTGTATCAAGGCGTTAAAATCAGAAGGTTATCAGATTCCAGAAGACATTAGCGTAATGGGCTTCGATGATATCAATCTCGCCGAATACTTCTCGCCACCACTAACAACAGTTAAGAACCAGATCGCAAGACAAGGCATTCTAGCCGTAGATCATCTCGTGAAATTGATCCAACAAAAAGAAAAAGGCATGATTCAAAAGCTAAAAGGCGAAATCATCGTCCGACGCTCCAGCAATCTAAAAGTAGAACAGATGGTAGGAAGGTAATTTTTTTAGTCTCTAATAAAAACGTTTTTTTGTAACAGTGTTTTTCTTTTCTTAAATGTTTTAAAGACATCGAAGGATTGTTGATTGGAGTGTAAGGTGGGAGACTCCTGCGGGACAAGCGGTCTGGTGAGACACTTAATGGCGCGAAGCGGCAAGTGGCTCACCGTCTGCCCCGCGGAAAGCGAGCACCTGAAACGGAAATCAACGACTTTCAAAGTTCAACAAAGCGTATTAAAAAATGAGCAAGGGAGTGAGATGAATTGTGAAGGTTACGGTTATGGGAAAGAACAACGTTGAAATAAAAGAAAAAAAGCCACTAGGACCAAGATTCAAACGGTTTTTCAAAGACTTTAAAAATCAATGGGAACTGCAATCCATGATTATCCCAGGTCTCATATTCATGATTATCTTCAGCTACATTCCGATGTATGGCCTTTTAATTGCATTCAAACAATACACAGCGCTCGACACCTTTTCCACCGCTCCTTGGGTTGGGTTAAAGAATTTCCAAATCATCATGACAGACAAGTTCTTCTGGGAAGCGATGGTCAACACGGTGGCCATCAGTTTAATGAAGCTTGCGATTGGATTCATCGCTCCTATCATTCTAGCGATCATGATCTATGAACTGCACGATGGTCCGATCAAACGCTTTATGCAGACGATCTCGTATCTGCCTCACTTTCTATCGTGGATCGTACTAGGTGGAATGCTGATCACGTGGTTTTCAACGACTGGATTATTGAATCAAACATTAATGGCCGTTGGACTTATGGATAATCCGCAAAACTACTTGCTCGACGCAGGGAAGTATTGGTGGATCGCCACACTGTCTGACATCTGGAAAGAAGTCGGCTGGGGAACGATCCTGTATCTCGCTGTTATGTCTAAGATCGATCCTACTTATTATGAAGCAGCAAAAATTGATGGCGCTAGCCGCTTAAAGCAGATCTGGCACATCACCATTCCTTCAATGAAATATATCATCAACCTGAACTTGATTCTGGCGGTGAGTGGCATCTTCGGATCGAACTTTGATCAGACGTTAGTGCTCATGAACACGCAGAATCAGGAAAAAGCAGAAGTGCTTAGTACGTACGTGTATCGAATCGGTATGACGCAAGGGGACTTCTCTTATGCAACAGCCGTAGGACTTGGGATGTCGATCGTGTCGCTTATCCTTTTAGTCGGTGCACATAAAGTCACGAAAAGACTAAATGAAGGACAATCCGTACTGTAGAGAGGAGGGCATTCATGGCAGGAAAAGTAGTTAAAGGAGATTTAGATAGCCGTATTTTCAACTTCATCAATATGTCTTTGTTGCTAATCTTCACGTTCATCATCATCATTCCGATCTGGAACGTTATCGTTTCTTCATTCAGTTCGGGAAGATCGCTAGCAGAAGGCGGATTTGTGTTTTGGCCGCAAGAGTTCTCGATGGAAAACTATCGAGCCGTGTTTAGAGACGAGACGATCTGGCAGGCATTCTTCATCTCTGTTGCAAAGACCGTTATTGGCGCAAGTACACATGTCCTGTTTTGCGCGATGGTCGCTTATGCCTACAGCAAACAGAATTTAAGAGGTCGAAAGCTTTACTCGGCACTCGGTATCATCACTCTGTTCTTTAGCGGAGGTATGATTCCGACGTATCTACTTATTAAATCACTAGGATTGTTAAACAGCTTTTGGGTATATATCATTCCGGCATTATTCAGCTTTTTTGATGTCATTATCTTAATGAACTTTTTTAGAAATGTTCCTAAGTCATTAGAGGACTCCGCCAAAATTGATGGCGCAGGCGATTGGAGAATCTTTTGGAGCATCTACCTCCCATTGTCCAAACCAGCGTTGGCGACGATCGCTCTCTTTAACGGGGTTGGTCAATGGAACGATTTTATCACAACAAAATTATACATAACGGATCAAGCACTCTATCCGTTACAGATGAAAATCTATGAAATCATCGTTCAGTCTCAAACCAATACGATGCAAAATATCGGCGGCTCAGTAGTCATCGAAACAACCGCAAGAGGTGTGCAACTCGCCACCATCGTAATCACGACCTTACCAATTATCCTTATCTATCCACTCCTACAGAGACATTTCATCTCAGGAATGATGCTTGGAGCGGTGAAGGAATAGATTGAAACGAAAATTAACGACTCTTATAACTCATTTTGAAAGCGTTAACAGTTTTTAAATCAGAGGAGGAAGTAAAAATGAAGAGCATCAAATCTATGTTTGGAAAAGGCTTAGTGTTGTTGTTAGCGGTGTTTATGGTATTAACAGGCTGTTCCAGTGATTCAGAAACGGAGAGTGCAGGGCTAAAAAAGCCAGACTACAAAGTCGATAAAGAGACACCAGCTTGGAAACTAGATAAGCGAAAAGAAACGACTACATTGACTTGGTACGTAAACGCCGATTGGTGGAATGCTGATTTCGGTAACGACTTCGTTACAAAGCAAATCAAGAAAGACTTAAACATCGATGTAAAGTTCATCACGGGTGATGATACGAAGTTGAACGCACTATTCTCTGGTGGAGACATTCCGGACATCATCTCCCTATTTGATGCAAATGCTCCAATCGCGAAAAAAGCGAACACATGGGCATTGCCATTAAACGAATTAGCAGATACGTATGATCCGTATTTTCATAAAGTAGCGGTAAAAGATACGTTAAAATGGCACGAGCTGAAAGACGGAAAAACATACGGTTATGCTAACTTCTCCAACACACAAGCAGACTACGATAAAGGTGTAATCCCAGCAACAACAGCATTTGTTATTCGTAAAGACGTGTATGAAGCGATCGGAAAGCCAGAGATGAAAACACCTGAACAATTCCAGAGCGCAATGACCAAGATCAAAGAAAAATTTCCGAAACTGATTCCTTTTGGACCGAGTGAAGCGTTTGGTGAAGTGCTGCAAGACTATATCGGCGTTCCGCTTGAAACAAAGGATGGAAAGTTCTACAACCGTAACCTAGATAAAGACTATTTAACGTGGTTAGAAACGTTTAACGGCGTTTATCAAAAAGGCGGCATCAGTGATGATAGCTTTGCCGATGACAACACAGCGATGGAAGAAAAAATCAAAGCAGGTAAATATGCATCCATGCTGATCAGCGGAATTCCACAAAAAGGTGGCGCGCTTCAAAGCTTTAAGACTAACAACCCTGGAAGTGAATACATCGCAGTAGATGGACCGGAAAGCACAGTAGGTAATGCACCAACATTAAATCAATCCGGAATCACAGGCTGGATGATGAACTATATTACGAAAAAGAGTAAAGACCCAGCAAAAGCAACTCAGTTGTTCACGTACCTGTTGAGCGAGAAAGGGCAAACACTCGTAACGTACGGAATTGAAGGCGAAACCTACACAGTGAACGCAGACGGAAAATATGAATTCAAGCCAGAAATCAAAGAAATGCGTACGAAGAATCCTGATCAATACAAAAAAGAATATCGTTTTGGAGAATTCTTCTTCTTCGGACATGATAAATACAACTTGCTGAGCGATGACTCAACGATCGAAGCAACCAAACAGATGGCAGAATGGGGCAAAGGAAAGCTCGTGCCACACTTCGTACTAGAAGGAACAAACCCTGATCAAGGAACACCAGAAGCACGCTCATTCAGTGCCATTGACACCGAATGGCAAAAAACAGTCGTAAGCATGGTCCGAGCAAAGAGTGACAAACAGTTCGACAAAGAGCTTAAGAGCTACGAAAAGTTCCTAGACGAAAACAACTGGGATAAGATCACAGACATCAAGACCAAGAAAATGGAACAAAACCGTGAGAAGTTGGGGATGAAATAAACTACGGTGGGCTTGTTACAGTCGTTTCTATGGAAGTAGTTTGATTTAAAGAATTTTTCTTTTCATCACTGACAAGTTGATTGGAGTGTAGGGTGCGAGACTCCTGCGGGACAAGCGGTCAGGTGAGACACTTAAAGGCGCGAAGCGGCAAGTGGCTCACCGCCTGCCCCGCGGAAAGCGAGCACCTGAAACGGAAATCAACCACATTCAAGACAGCAAAGCTTAGCTCTAAAAGCTCTAAAAGGGGGAATCAAACATGCAAAAAATCTTTCATATAGAAGGCAAAATCTTCACAACGCTATCCAGAATCTTCGACCTACTCGTACTAAACGTGCTGTTCATCATGAGCTGTCTGCCCATCATCACAATCGGCGCAGCACTTACAGCCATGTACACCACAACCTTCAAGATGGTCAAAAACGAAGAAACCAGCATAGCCATTGACTTCTCGAACGGATTCAAACGCAACTTTAAACAAAGCACGACAATCTGGCTTGCCCTTCTCGCAACAGCGGTCACTTTCTTATTCGCTGCTCAATTTTTAATGGGAAAAGGCTCTGCTATCCTCTTCCCACTGCTGTTTGTAGTCACGGTTTCGTTGCTTTCGTTTTTATACGTTTTCCCCCTACTTGCTAAGTTTGAGAACCGTAGTTTTCAGATCGTAAAGAATGCCATTTTCATAAGCTTTCATTCGATGGCTTATTCCATTCTACTGTTTGCGATCACGCTATTGTGTCTAGGGCTGATCCCTATCTTTTTGCCACAATTAATCGTTCTTTGGCTGTTCTTAGGATTCTCTCTATCAGCCTATGTAAAATCGTTTTTGCTTGAACGACTATTTAACAACTATGCTTCCATAAAGGAAGAAAAGGAGATTGCATGAAAAAACTAACCATCTATCAATCTACTGGAGAACATGATTTGTTTGTTCAAAAAGAAATCGAAGACATACGTGTGGATACACTCCCCTCAGATCCTACGGTGACCGTCACTGTGAATACAGAAGAAACCTTTCAAGAGATCGACGGATTTGGTGCTTCATTTACTGATTCGGCAGCTTATCTCATTCATCAAATTTTAGATGAGAACGACCGATCAGATCTTATGGAAAAGCTGTTTCACCCAGAGAAAGGAATCGGACTCTCTGTGCTGCGTAATCCAATGGGGTCTTCCGATTATGCGCGTGAGATGTATAGCTATAACGACCTTCCAGACGGGGATACAGACTTTTCACAGTCACACTTTTCCATCGCACATGACTTAGATGACATCGTTCCCCTTGTTCAAAAGGCGCTGCAGTTAAATCCATCGATTAAACTAATGGCATCTCCATGGAGTGCGCCTGCTTGGATGAAGACGAGCAATTCGATGATTGGCGGCGAGCTGAAGGAAGAATGCTACAGCGTATATGCCGATTACTTCGTAAACTATATTAAAGCGTACAGAAAAGAAGGTCTTCCCATCTATGCGATCACGCCGCAAAACGAGCCTCTTTTTGTGCCGGGGCATTATCCGGGCATGCTCATGACCGCAGAGCGACAGGCTGATTTTATAAAAAACTACCTAAAACCGCGGTTCATTGAGAACGGGCTGGATACAAAGATTCTTTGTTATGACCATAACTGGGATCGTCCGGATTATCCATTGCATGTGATCGATGATGTGGGAGATGCGGTAGATGGCGTCGCGTGGCATTGGTATGGCGGTCGTCCGGTTGCTCAGCATCAAGTACATAAAGTCTATCCGGAAAAAGAAGTGCATTTTACAGAAGGATCTGGTGGAGAGTGGATTCCAGCGTTTGAACCCGCGTTCTCAAACGTTATGCGTACGGGAATCGAGATCATGCGTAACGATTCAAAGTCCTTTGTCCTCTGGAACATGGCATTAGATGAAGAGAACGGACCGTCTGTTCCAGGCTTCGGCAAGAGTACGTGCCGTGGTGTTGTAACGGTTGAACAGAAAACCAAAAAGTTAACCTATACACTCGACTACTATGCCCTCGCGCACTTTAGCAAGTTTGTTCAGCCGCAAGCGGTAAGAATCGGTTCAACCAGTACAGAAGATATCCGAACAGTCGCTTTTAAGAATAGAGATGATTCGATCGTAACTGTACTTTTTAATGATAGTGAGAAAGGACAATCCATTGAGCTTAAGCAGGATAACGATGAAATCCTCCACTTTACACTAGGTTCAAAATGCGCGATGACACTACTTACAAAATGATTTTCTACAGAAGGAGAACACAAACATGCACATAAAATGGATCACAACAACCTACCAAGGTGATACGAAGAAAACCGTTGAGGACAGCAGAGAATTCTCCAAAGATACAGGCGTTGAAATGAAAGTCGTCAATCTTTATCCAGATATGGAATATCAGACATTTGACGGATTTGGCGGTGCGATTACAGAGGCGTCAGGTCATACTTTTTCTCTAATGAGTGACGAAAACAAAAAGAAAGTTCTAGATGCTTATTTCGGAGCTGATGGAAATCGTTATAACCTTGTCCGCACGCATATCGATAGCTGTGATTTTTCAGTAGGTCAGTATGAAGCGATGAGCGATCCGACTGATACAGAGTTCAAGTCGTTTAGTCTAGAAAGAGACGAAGAGTATATCATTCCGATGTTAGAGGGAGCTGAAGAAACGGCTGGTAAGTCACTGAGTGTGATGCTGTCGCCATGGTCACCACCATCATTTATGAAAACGAACGAGCAACGTGTGGAAGGTGGCTCACTAAAGCCAGAATATCGAGAGTTTTGGGGAAAATACATCGCTCACTACATCAAGGAATACCGCAAAAAAGGCTTTTTGGTCGACATGCTAACGATTCAAAATGAACCGAATGCGAGACAGACGTGGGATTCTTGCCTGTATACAGCCCAACAAGAAAAAGAATTCTTACGAGACTATCTTTACCCAGCATTAAAAGATAATGACTTGTTAGATGTAGATGTATTGATCTGGGATCACAACAAAGAAAGAATGTACGAACGCGCATGTGACATTATTGATGAAGAAACGAATAAAATGGTTCAAGGTGTGGCGTTCCACTGGTATACGGGCGAGCATTTTGATGCGATCAGCCTTGTTCGTGAGAAGTTTCCTGATAAGAAGTTGATTTTTACAGAAGGCTGCGTGGAGTACAGTCGTTTTAGCGAAGCGGGTCAGCTTCAGAACGCGCAGATGTATGGGTATGATATTATCGGAAACATAAATGCCGGCATGAATGCGTTTATCGACTGGAACATCCTGCTGAACAAAGAGGGCGGACCAAACCATGTGAACAACTTCTGTGACGCGCCAATCATGTGTGACACTGAAAACGATATCGTTCAGGAAAAGCTGTCGTATACGTATATTGGTCACTTCAGCCGTTACATCGAACCAGGAGCAAAGCGCATCGCATCAACGAAATATACGGACAAGCTAGATGTAGTTAGTTTAAAAAACCCCGATGGGTCCCTTGTGGTTGTGCTGTTGAATCGTTCGGCTGAAGACGTTCCAGTATCTCTTCGACTAGGAGGAAAAGTGAGTGATTTTGAAGTGCCAGCAGGTTCCATCGTAACAGGTATCATTTCTTAATTGTTTCAATAGAAAGCTTCCTATATACTACTGGTAATGACATACGTACCCGTAAGGAGCTTAACGTGATTCTAAAAGATAATCGACTTCCTTTATATTATCAGCTGATGGATTTGTTGATCGGCAAAATTAAATCTGGTGAGTTTGCCGAAGAGGATCAGCTGCCTTCAGAACGAGAGCTGTGCGAAACGTATCAAGTGAGCCGTACAACGGTTAGACAAACGATACAAGAGCTCGAAAAAGAAGGCTATATTTATAAGATTCATGGTAAAGGCACCTTTGTAGCCAAGAAAGTGCACAATCAGAGTCTAGTAAAAATTTATAGTTTTACAGAAGAGATGAAAAAGGTGGGGAAGACACCATCCATTCAGATCATTTCTTTTCAGAAGACGGTATGCAGCAGTAAAGTTGCCCGAATCATGAATCTGTCTGTTGAGGACGAAGTGTACATCTTTAAAAGACTAAGGCTCGCCGATCAAGATCCGATGTTGATTGAAACGTCTTATCTTCCGGTCAGTCGTTTTAAGAACTTAAACAGCAAAGACCTCGAGAACACGTCTATGTATGAATGGTTCCGCAATGAGTATGACATGAATATTTCAAAAGCATCGGAAAGCTTTAAAGCAATTAGTGTAAGGCAAGACGAAGCCGAAATACTGAACATAGAAAAAGGAACACCATGTCTTCAATTAGAGCGGATCGCCTACGAACAATCGGATATCATTGAATACACGGTTTCGGTTGCTAGAGGGGATAAATTTACGTATACGGTGGAGTTGACTTAATAAAGCAAATTCAGAAAGCCAGCATAAGCATGCTGGCTTTCTAGCTTTTAAATCTATTATTCAATCATTTCTCCACCTAATAATTTAAGTCTATCCTCTTCCATTCCGACCACATAGCTCATCTGATAAACAGAAGTTTGTTCGGTTTCATTTACATATTCTTGTGCCTCTAGCGTAATATCAACTTGGTATGTGCCATCACCGTTATCGCTCACGGAAGAATGCGTAATCGTAGTGTATAGTGTCTGAGCATATCCTTCTGCAAACTCTTCTAATGAAGGAGAAGAAGCTTTCCAGTTACCGCCGATCAGATCGTATGCCATCTCATATTCTCCGGCATTCACATAATTATAATATTCTTGAACAGTGTATACCGCATCATCAGGTGTTACTTCGTAAGAAGAATCATATTCTTCATCGTAATCTTCATAATATTCATCTTCCTCATATTCCTCATAAGGCTCTTCGCTGTATTCTTCATTCATACCGGTGTCAGCATCAGTTCCATCATCCTCATAATATGAATCTTCACCGCTATAATCTTCAGAAAGGTCTCCATCATACTCTGGTATTTCGAAATCAAAATCATGATCTTCTTCATATGGCTGAAGATTCATCGGATTTTTTGACCATTCTGCTAATGTCGGCAATACGGCATACAAAGGAATGCTAAATCCAATATTGTTTTCTTTTATGTATTTGACAGAGTTAATGCCAAGCACTGAACCATCTACGCCACTTACAATCGGTCCTCCACTGTTACCCGGTGAAATCGGTGCTGTAATTTGATACATATTCTCATAGTAGTAGCGATCTAGTTGGAAGGAGCGATCTAGTCCACTGATGATTCCTACAGTTACGGTGTTTTGCAAACCGAGTGGACTGCCTAATGCTACTACATCGTCACCAGTTTCTGCTTTCTCTTTTTTTACCTTTAATGGAGTAGTATTTGCTAACTCTTGAACACGAATCAGAGCGATATCTGTATGATCACTGCGTCCAATCACCTTACCCGTATACGTTTGCTGATCGCTCATGCGTATCGTTACGCTAACTTCATAACCTACTACATGGGCATTCGTAACAATATCTCCTTTGTTGTTATAGAGAAACCCTGAGCCTTGGCCGTTGGATGTTTCAATTTGCACAACCTTGTCTTGAGTAGCTTTTATTATAGACTTTAAACTTGGCTTTTCTTTTGCAGCAACTTCCTTTGTTATGGTGGTGGTTTTCACTTCAGTTACAGCAGGCTTTGCTTGATTTTGTGGAATCGTTGTAAATAGAAAGTAAGCTAGAGATAACCCGCAAATGAGGACAATTGTGACCAACGTCGAATGGAAGAGAATTTTTTTCATTGAGTCTTTTTCACCTTTCAAGATATGTGTTTAAAAAAATAAAAAACCTACAAACTAGCCGTAGGTTGAATGAGTATGTACCTTTAGCTGCCCGGCTGTCGTAGTGTGAAGCACCTTAGACCCGTGGCTTTGCGTCCTTACTTTTCAATAAGTTTGCCTTTATATGGTTATCATACTTTTATCCTATCATAAATGGAAAAATATACAATATGAAGATATGCTTTTGTTACTATTGAACTATTTTCTAAGTGACTCTTAGGTGAATTAAATTTGTTTAACTCCGAATTTAGCGTCTTCTATAACCGGGAATGTCTTACTAGGTAAAACTCTCTAAAAACAGTACTATGTGCGGTTTATTTTACAATTACTAGGGTATAAGATTTAATGGTAAATTTTAACGGTAACTGTGCTGTGAATGAAAATTTTAGAGAGGGCAACGGTGAATATGGGAAGCAAAGTGTATGAAGCACCAACCTTAAAAGCTGCAACCAAAGAGCGAGCCCAAAATTATGAGAGGTTACGAGAACAGTTTGTTGGATTAAAAAAAGAGTTTGGTAAAATTGTAGATGACGGACAATTTCAAGGACATGGAGCAGAAGCGATCAAAGGCTTTTATCAAGCACAAAGTGATATCGTAGACGCTTGGCTTCGGTTCATTGATGTGAACATTGAGTTCTTCAAAAGCATTCCGGGTTATGCTGAAGATGCTAATCTAGCCGGAAATTCAATGGTTCAAGTACCGTTTCTCGAGGAAAATGTAAGCCAAGGATTAAAATCAGCAAAAGACAGAGTTGCTGATCAACAGGATTCTCTACAAAATATCTTTAATGGAATTAATGATCTTGTATCACTGACTGTCTTTTCAAAAGATCCATTTGATGAGCAGATGGATCAAGCTGAAAAGAAACGAACGCGAACCGTTGAAGCGGTTAACGCAATCGACCAGCAACTAACCCAAGAATATCTTGGGTTACAGAACCTAGTGCAACAAGTAAACGAATTGTACTCTGCCATGATAAACGCAACGCGACAAGGCGAGAATATCTCACCATTATACTTTAACGCAGAAGCTTATAAGACGAGCACAGTGTTTAAGATGCAAAGCGAACTAAAAACGCAGGCAGCCGGTTATGTGAAGCAAAAGAGATCAGAACGAATGCCGAGTGCGATGAAGCAACTATCTCAGGAAGCTAAAGTATATACATTAAAAAAAGAAAAAGGCTTCTTCACAGAAATTTGGGATAACGTTCAGAGTGGATCAGGAAGCGCTCTTGATGATACCGTAGACGGTCTTGTGAATATGGTGAAAAACCCAGGAGAAACATTCGATGGATTAAAATATGCCGCAGCGCACCCCATCAAAACAGGAAGTGCGGCTTGGGATCAACTATCCACATCATTTAACGAAGAAGTTATTCACGGAGATGCGGGCAGCCGGGCACACTACTTTTCCTATATGGGCACTCAGCTTGGTGTTAGCGTCTTAGGCGGAAAAGGGATTGATAAGCTCTCTAAAGTGTCAAAAGTAGATCTGGCTAAAGGCATGGGGAAAGTAAAGAAGCACACGTATGTAGTGAACAAGAAATCCACTGCTTATCTTGAGAAATTTAATCTGCTATTTTCAAAAGAGAGATTGGCTGCAGATGGCTTTACTATTGATTTGAAAGATTTTGATAATGTTGAAGAAGAAATGATGGTTTTGCAGGCTTCTAAGGTGAGAGAGGTTGAGGGTAAGGTTGAAGTGAAAAGGCTTATTCCTGGAACTCCGGGAAAAGTAACAGGGGGAAGTTCTGCGAAACTAGGGAAAAATATGTTTGAAGAAATGGGTTTGCCTAAAACTACAAAACGAACTCCTTATCAAGCACAACATATTATTCCTAAAGAGTTTAGAAGTCATCCTGTATTACAAAAAATAGGCATAGATATGGACGATGCCTCAAATGGATTTTTTCTTCGGGTGCCAGATGCAGATGTTAGTGTAACTTCTAGACATAAAGGATATCACGCAGTTTATAGTAATTTTGTGAGAGGAAAATTGGATGAAATAGATATAAGACAAGATATATCTATAATAGAAAAACAAGTTTTTGAATTGCAACAAAAGTTAAGACTACTTCAAGAAAAGGGATTACCACTATACATGCAGGATAACTACCTTGAAAATGAACTTAGAAGGATTAAGGAAATTGGAATGGAACAATACAAAAAAGAAAGAATGGATAAAGAGGTTACGACTCCTGTATGGAAAAGAGGAGGAGGGGCAACAGTTGACCTTTGGGAAAGGTGGTATAAAAAGTAATGAACTATGGTGCATTTAATCATTTAGTTGAAGAGGTAATTCGGTTCTCGAAAAATTTCCAGAGCGAACACACTACTAATAATTTATCCAATAAAATTGTTATTATTAATGATATAAAAAAAGCAGAGCATTTAGCATATGATGAGATTTTTGGCGAGGATGAATATAATTGGAAAGATATCAGAGAATTGGAAATGAGTGAAGTTTGGGGAAGTTATTACGCAATGTCAGAAAATGAAAAGCCTAATGGATTGGAAGAGTTATTGGAAGTTATTGCTGATAATGTGAGAAAAAGCTCATTTAAATATAGTATATTTTATAACGATGTTGTAGCTGATCTTACTAATTGTGCCATTAATAGAGCGATAAATGGAAAGAATAGCTCTTTTTTTGAAGAACTGTTTGAGATATATCAACTCGGCGCTTTTCCTTGCGGCTGGAGTGGTGATTATCCAGAAGGAAAAATTTTCGCTTTTAAATTGGAGTAATGAGTATCGTGAAGATAGCAATCTAGTACAGAACGCTTTGATAAGGCTAGGTGTTATCTCTTTATATATCCAGTATGCAGGGGCTTTTTGGAAAATAGCGGTAAAAAGATTTAGAAGTCCATTAATAGTGAAAATATGCCGGTGATTAATCCAGCAGAGTAGGAAGGGAGGATTTATTTATGGTATATACGGCTATTTTTAAGGACAACTACTGATTAAAAGGAGAAGAAGTTTAATTTCATTAATACTTACAATAATCATATAGCTAGCTGTAAAGCACTTGATTGCCATTTCAGGCATCAAGTGCTTTTTAGTGAGTTATAGATATTATAGGTTAAGTGAATGTGCAACTGGTTCTTTCATGATGAAGCAGAAGAATTACACAAAACTAACCCTGATCGGTATCCTAATCCTGATGAATCTACAATAGTAAAGGGTAAAGAATAAAGGAAGCAAGAGCAGACTATCAAGCATTGGTTAGAAGAGGGGAAATCGAAAAAGGTCAACAGAATTGAATATTCGTCGAGAGCAAATTGATGAATTAAATTTAGAATTTTATCATGAAATGGGTTATTGTAAAGAAAATGCTAAGGTACTAAAAATACATGAAAATGAAAAAGGGATTATTGTATTTGGTAATAATCCACAACATATTGAGGTTACTGTTTTTCAAAATAAAGTTCTGAAATGGCAACGAGAAAATGGAAAGAGATAATTTAATGAAAGTAGGTGCATTAATGCGAGAAACGAGAAATCTTATGAATAGTATATGGTTTGGAGAAAAAACAATTTTAGCTAAATCGGAAATAAAAGAAAAAATTTTAAAATCTGTAACAGAAACGGAAGTTTTATTTTACTTAATAGAATTATTTAAAACGGGGGATTTTACTCAAAAACCACTATTAGTTCAATTAATGAATCAAACTAAAGATGAAGCGGTTCTGAATTTATGCATTAGAGTATTTTTATCTATTGCAACACATGAAGATTTAAGGGATTCAAATAATCTCCGTTTTCTTAGTGAGGTAACTGAGGAAACAGTAGATACTTTTGCATCAGCAGCCACAACCTCACTTTCTCTTGAAGTAATTCCATATTTATTGACTTTACTTGAAGAGTGGGAGGATTTCAGTGATAGAGCTACTATTATAAAAGACTTTATTGATTCCTTTATTAATTTTGAAGATCATATTGGTGAAGATGCAACTATAGATGAAATTGGAAATTTTTATTTTAAGTATTGTCAGGAGAAGGATACAAATAGTTATTATTTTCAACAAAATTTAGCTTTTCCTGGAGACTTAGCTAAAAAATTGATTCAGCGAGTTATGATTGCTGCTAATAATGAGGAGCAATTAAAAATGGAATTAATACCATCTTTACTATCAATTTGGACTGGTGAAAGAGTACCTGCGGATTACAATACTATTATTAGTGCAAGTAATTATAAAGATTTTATTGACTATATAAACGAACTTTCAATGGAAAACTGGGAAAAGGGACAAAAATATTTTTACGGATATAAGCTTTAACTATAACCTATGAAAAATAAAATATATGTGAAGTGGATAGGGAAAAATAATAGGGATTTTAAGGATGGAACAATAATTTACCCCTTACCAGATGATTCTTTACTTTCTGAAAAGGAAGGTAAATGGAGAGTAATACTACCAGATATTTATAAACATTTTATTATGAAATATAGTGGTGGAACTCCTATAGAGAATAATTTTAAGTGTAACAACCATGAATATATGATTGATAGGTTTTTATGTATATTAAAAGTAACAGGGGATAGAGATGTTGAGTATTACGATATAGGAGTAGTTAGTACTCAATTAGATGAAAGAATAGTTTATGATGAAAATTTAGTAGGCACTGAACTGCTACCGGTAGCTGCTTTATATGCTGGTGACTTTGTTTGCTTAGATTATCGTAACAATATTGAAGAGCCAATCGTATGCGTTTGGAATCATGAAGAGTCTTCAGAATTGAATCCTGTGACATATAAGGTAAGTGATAGTTTTGAAGAATTTCTAAGTATGTTAACAGAATAATTTTTTGTAGAGTATTTCTGTAAAAGAAAGGTTCAATGCGCCAGTACCAAAAAAGTTTAAATAGACTGAATAGTAAATCTAGAATAACAAAACATAGTTAGGCTGCCATACTACCATTCTAACGGGGTGTGGGAGCCTTTTGGAATCCACTCTTTATTATAATACTCGCACATTAAATGATTATAAAACATTTGTTAGAAAACTTAATAATTGGGCTCACTAGATAAGAGGATGGAATTTCAGCATTGCCAGAAGGGTTTAAATATGAGTGTGTGTTATCTATAGAAAAGCAAGGAATCGTCTCAATATGGTTAGGTAATATTAATACACAAAGCCATTTAGAGGAGTACGTCAACTTAACATATGATGAAGATGGAGAGTCTTTCCCTTCAAATTTTTCGTGGATTTTAATATTGATATGGATGATCCAGATGAGGATTTTATTGAAAAAGAAATGATTACAAGGGGATCATAGAATGAAGATAGAAATATTAAATGCTATTGATGAAGAGTTTGAAATGTGCCCAGAAGCCTTTGGAGGACCACTTAATATTGAGGAAATAAAACAAGCGGAAGAAGACCTAAAAGTAAAATTGCCAGAGGATTTTAAAGAATTTCTTTTGAGATATGGTTCTGGAGCAGTTGGTGAGGCAATTATTTTGGGATTGACAGAGGCAGAGTTTGTTGCGACTCCATCATTTGTTGAGAAATCTCTATATTTTAGAAAAGCACTCCCTAAAGAGTATGAGAATTTTACTGCTATTGGTATAGACGGTGCAGGTAATCCAGTAGGCTTTAATTCTCCGAATAAAGAAATTATTACATTTGATTTTAATTTCGGTGGTAAAGAAACTATAGCAGAGAGTTTTGAGGAATATTTAGAAAAAGCAATCCGGGAAGAATTAAATATACATTTTTAAAGATATTAACATAGATAGTTTGAATAAATTCGATTACCTTGATTGGCTATAAACCGCCTTTCAAGGTTTTCGTTTATTAACACAACCACTGTTAAGTGTATGCAAAAAAATAATGAATCAACAACCACAGCAAGCTACTATATACATTTAAAAAAGAAAAAGGCTTCTTCACAGAAATTTGGGATAACGTTCAGAGTGGATCAGGTAGCGCTCTTGATGATACCGTAGACGGTCTTGTGAATATGGTGAAAAACCCAGGAGAAACTTTAGATGGATTAAAATATGCCGCAGCGCACCCCATCAAAACAGGAAGTGCGGCTTGGGATCAGCTATCCACATCATTTAATGAAGAAGTTATACACGGAGATGCGGGCAGCCGGGCACACTACTTTTCCTATATGGGCACTCAGCTTGGTGTTAGCGTCTTAGGCGGAAAAGGAATTGATAAGCTCTCTAAAGTGTCAAAAGTAGATCTGGCTAAAGGCATGGGGAAAGTAAAGAAACACACGTATGTAGTGAACAAGAAATCCACAGCTTATCTTGAGAAATTTAATCTGCTATTTTCAAAAGAGAGATTGGCTGCAGATGACTTTAATATTGATGTAAAAGATTTTGATAATGTTGAAGAAGAAATGATGGTTCTGCAGGCTTCTAAGGCGAGAGAGGTTGAGGGTAAGGGTACGGGTGAAACTACAGTAAAAAGACAAACTCCAAATCAAAGAAAATCGGAGGTTATTCAACATAATTTTGTTAAAATTACATCTCGTACTAATATTTATAACCCAAAAGATATTCCTAGTGTAAGAGATGGTGAGTTTATTAGGTGGTTTGACAATATAACTTTAGATGAATTAGAGATAACGTGGGCTAATCCTGAAGTTAAAAAAAATTTTCTTCAAGATTGAGAACGCCTGGGAAATTACATGAATGGTTAATGATTGCAAGAGCACCTACTTTTAAAAGATGGGGGATAAGTGCTAAACAAATCAAAGAATTGAGAACACCAACAAAAGATGTTGAGTTTATTAATCCACCAGGGAAACATCATCGTGCGCCGGGTTCTAAGCGAGCGCATAATGAAATATTAGAGATAATAGACACATCACTTGACTATGATACATTTGTAAGAAGGTTACAGATGTGGTCTCATTATAGATACAAGGGTGGAGTAGAAGGATTACCAGGTACTCTAAAAAATGAGGAGTGATAATATGGAGTATAGTGGAATGTCTTCAGTGTGGTTTGGAGTTTCTAAATCGTTTGAAAATCTTGAGGAGTATGTTGATATAGAATATACGGAAGATGGAGATTCAATAGACTCAAAGTTTGGAACAAACTTTGAATTTGGTTATTATGATGAAGATAACATTGAAATTTGTTTTTATGAAAATCCTAAAAATAATGTAGACGATATTTTAAATGATTTTTCTTATAGCGAACTAATTATCCCAAAAATAAAAGAGTTAATAAATGGCGATAAATTAGCATATAGTATTAATTTTGTTATTGTACTCTATGATTTTCAATACAATGAAGCGAAAAGTGGAGATGAATCCGAAAATATAGAAATTAAATTCATTGGTACTGTACCATACGAATAGCTCGTACAAGTTCGTTAGTTTAAACGTACTATTTGTCATGAAATACAAACGATTTCATATTCTCATTATCAAAATTGTACGTACAAACTTAAAGCGACTAGTGACTTGAAAACTTAGAAAACATGTGAACTTAAAGCACTTGATTGTCAACTAAAGGAAGCGCAGGGACGGTTCTCACGCTAGGCGGGTATGTATTAGATTAGAAGAATTGCTTGCGTATTTGCCTGTTTAGAATGCAAAACAATAAAAAGTAACTTATATGATTCATTTAGCTAATCCTTTTCGGGTTAGTTTTTTTATCCAATCGACCAGCAGCTAACCCAAGAATATCTTGGGTTACAGAACCTAGTAGAGCAAGTGAACGAATTGTACTCAGCGATGATAAACGCAACGCGTCAAGGCGAGAATATCTCACCTCTATACTTTAACGCAGAAGCTTATAAGACGAGCTCAGTGTTTCAGATGCGAAACAAACTAAAAACGCAGGAGCCGGTTATGTGGGGCAAAAGAGATCAGAACGAATGCCGAGTGCGATGAAGCAACTATCTTAGGAAGCTATGTTGAAGAAGAAATGATGGTTTTGCAGGCTTCTAAGGTGAGAGAGGTTAAGGGTACGGGTATATTTAGTATATCTAAGCCAGCAAGACCTAAAGCAAGTAGCGTAAAACCCGGAGTAAGAGAGAAACCTTCTGCTAGTAAAAAACAGAAGGAAAAAAGATTATCAAATTAGCAATTAAATAATCTTTTAAAAGGCAACTTTGTTAATGAAACCTCCAGGACTAGTACTTTTACACCAGAAACTATGCCAAGAAGTATAGATTTAGCAAAATGGTTTAATGAATTGAGCATAGATGAATTTGAACTAGCCTAGTCTACTCCAAAATTTAGGACTATAATTGAGAGTAGGATTCGTTATCCCGGTGGCTACCATGAATGACATCTAGTATCTCGAGCACCAATTTTTAAATGGTTGGGCGTAACGGCTGAAGATATAGCAGAAATGAGAACGTTAACGAAAGATGTTGAGCTTGTAAAACCAGTAGGAAGACATGGGTTTGAAGGTTCAGGAAAAGCTCATAGAGAGCTTCTTGATCTGATTGATCACTCACTTGATTATGAAACATTTAAAAGGAAATTAAGGAATTGGGCACATTATAGGTTGAAAGACGGAATTGATTCATTACCTAAGGGGCTTAGATAATTAGAAATGGGGATTATGATGGAAAACCTAGGAGCTGTTTCTCTTTGGTTTGGAAATTGTAGTACTGAGGATTTGCTAAGAAAGTATGTAGAAATAAAGTATGATAATAAGGGAGACAGAATTCCTTCAAGCTTTATGAATGATTTTAAAATAGATTTCCTTGAGTATAACCAAGATTTATTTGAATGTACCTACAATGAATATCCTACGTCTTCTTTTTCTGAATTACTAAAGAATGCTTCTTATTCTGACGAACTTATAAGCAAACTTAAGGACTTTTATGGTGAAAGTTCAGAAAAAAAGTACAATATTGTTATTCGGTTATATGATTTTGAATATGAGGAACTTGTTGAGGAAGCGAAACTTGATGGTAGGAACCTTAAATATATGGAGTCTGTTATTTATGAAGATTAGTAACTGAATATGATGATTATTATAGCCGCGAAGCACTTTTTGTTAGTTGACAAAAGGTGTTTTTTGCATAGTGAAAATACACCTGGTAGAACTGTCGATAAATGGAAAGGAGAATAATAGATGAGTAAAGTGGCAATTAAAATAAGCTCTGACGGTCCATTTAATAAATATCTAATACCCTTAAGAAAGTACACTAATTTAGGAATTACAGAGATAAAAAATAAAATCGAAAACAAAGATTTTTTTGCCGAAACGGATGCAAATAATATTGATGATATGGAAAAATTAATAGGGTTAGTTGATAACTTGTTGAGGTTAGGTGCAGAAGTAAAAATACTTGACAGAGATGAATATGGTGAAGGGATTTTCGACTATCAAGAAATTTCTTACGATGAATTTATAAATAATATTGACCGATTAAAAGAAATTACGGATGAATTACAGGATTACGATGATGCTATGTCTGACGAAGTTTAATTTTAAAAAAAAATTTCTTTAAATTGATCTTCCTAATTATTATTTTGAAAACATATGTTAAGAGTTGGTTTTAGTAAAGTTATTTATTAATTTACTTAATGAGAATGATGAAGAAAAATTGTAGAACAGATTTGTTTCAATTTATTCTTATTTGAATTTGGAGGCTAATCAATTGGAAACTAGTGAAATAGGAAAAATTTATGAAGCGATAGCAAACAAATTAAATGAGATTGTACCTGATAGCTGGAAAAATATATACATGTATGGAGAAGTATTAGATGATTCTAGTGAAGTATATTTTTACTTTAGTTCACAAACTAGTAAAGAACTAGTATATGGTCATGATATTCCTGAAATATTTAATGTAGATAAAAAGATATATAAGCAGTTGTTAAGAGAACTGTTAAAAGATGTTTCAAATTTGTATATAGGATATAAAGAAAATAACGAAGAAGTTTGGACAAATTTCACCTTCTATCTAGATCATACAGGGGAATTTAAAATTGAATTTAATTATGAAGATATATTGAACTGTCCTTATACATCGAGTGAAAGGCAAGTAATATGGGAATATGAAGTTTTACATTTGGAGCCAAATTCTGAAAGGGATAAAGAACTAATTAGAAAGGACAAAAAAATTTAGGGTAACTTGAGTTTGAATAATACATTGTCAACTGAATCACTTACTAATATTAGATAATAAGTGTTTTATTAAGGAATATAAAATAATCTGAAAAGAGGAACTTAGCTGTCCAACAAGTGCTAATTAGCAAAAGGAAATACGCTGCCATGTAATCCAGTATTCCATGCCTAGGGTAAAAGGCGGCTTTAATATTATTGTAAAAGATTTTGATAATGTTGAAGAAGAAATGATGGTTTTGCAGGCTACTAAGATGAGAGAGGTTGAGGATAAGGGTAAGGGTAATAATTCTCCGAGTAAGGATATTTATGGACCTTATTATGATGAAGCAGAAAAATTACATGAAACTAACCCTGATGAATTTACAATAATAAACGGTAAAGAACTAAAGGAATAGTTTATGATGAAAACTGCTACCGGTAGCTGCATTATATGCAGGTGACTTTGTTTGCTTAGATTATCGTAACAATGTTCGAGAGCCAATTGTATGCGTTTGGAATCATGAAGAGTCTTCAGAATTGAATCCTGTGACATATAAGGTAAGTGATAGCTTTGAAGAATTTCTAAGTATGTTAAAAGAATAGATGTGTTTGTAGAATATAACTATTACAGGATTCAATAAACGATAAGATTTAAAACGCCACAACCAAAAAAAAACCTTGAAATAGAAAGGATATCTATGTTATCAAATTCTTTGTTTAAAACATTAACAGAGTATGAGGGTGTAGAAATCATATTAGAGTGGAACAGTGGATTAAGAATTGTGGGTAAAACAGATACATTTTATGAGACTGACAATGGATTAGATAATGAGGATTCCGCTTACGTAGAATACTATGCAATTGCTTTTCAAGTAAATCGTATTTTATCTCATCCTTCTACTGGCGAAGGTAGTGTATATAAATGGTTGAAAGAAGAAAAAAGTTCACTTGTTGAAATTTCTCTCCAAGATGATCCACCAAGTTCAGTTTTGTTAATTGACGGAAAAAAGATATGGGAAAGAGAAATGGGTATATAATTGGTTTTCTTGAGTGGCTTAATTTCTTTCAAGATCCTTTTCTTTAAGACGATTTATTTAAAAAACACTCGTATCTTCATCAATAAATCACCGTGAGATCTGATTGATGTTCCTAAATTATAAAAATTCATCCATTTAAACCCTTGAAAAGTTAAATAACTTTCAAGGGTTTTTTCACTAACACGGTGTGGTTGAAAATAGAAAGATTTTTAGAAATGAAAAAATGTATAATTACTTTATAAGTAAATATTGGAAGTTGCGTGCTAGTGAACAATAGGAGTGAGTTTAAGTTATGGATGATAGAATTATTAAGATGATCGAAAATTATGGTGAAGTAGATGATTTTTTTGGAGAAATATCAGAAGAATATATTTATAAGGCTGAAGAAAAACTAAGAGTTAAATTTCCTCAGATTTATCGCGATTTTATAAAAAAATATGGTTCAGGAGGTATATGTGGAGTTGAACTAGAGGGTATTCAGGGTAATTTTGGAGCATCTGTAGTTGATGCAACAGAGAGATGGAGAAAATTAGGGTTAGGTATGAACTTAATTGTATTAGAGGACTCTGGAGAATTTGCTAGATGTATGTATTGCGCAGATATTAATGAAGACAGAGTATTTAGTTTGGAAAGGGGCAGGACAGATCTACACCCAAGATATAATACATTTAATGACTATGTAATAGACATATTTCAAGAGGGAATTGATAACTGGTAAAAAACAAGGAGATTATTCTAGGGGATACTTATGAAGGAAACTGGGACTATACCCGTTTTCGGTACAGGGATAAAAGAATAGGTGAGGATATAAGGGAAAATGAATTATCACAGGTGGGCTAAAGGAAATGTTGGCTCACCTTTTGCTTGTAACTGATTTAAAAGAACTAATTGAATTAAACAAAAAAATGTATCCAGAAATGAGGAAATAAAAAAATGAATGATATTTTTGTTAAATCACTTTATGAATCTATCATTAAGGAGAACCTTCGAATATACAAAGACTTGTATGAAACAACGAATGTTACTTCTAGTACAGATGATTATTGGAAAATAACTATTGGTTTTTACGATAGTTTAACTGATGAAAATAAACATACATTAATGAAGATAATTGAACAAACTATGATTAATACTATTTCAAACGTGCTAGGAGTAATTGATGGAAGTTCAACTTTAAAAGATTGTTCGTTAGAACCAAAATTACTTCTCGATTCTATTGATACGGAAGGAGAATTGCAAGATTCGTTTTTAGAATTCGTAGAAGAAAGAGATAGTAACATCTAATTGAAATTATTATTATAGACGCCTTTAATCTGGTGAAAATCCAGGGGGAACTTTCGTGGCAGGTCAAAAGATGTATGGGCAGATGCTCATAGACTGGGCCGAAGGGATTTGCGGCTAAATAAATAAGGAGAACATACAGATGATAATTAATGATCAGGTATTTGGGGAGTTAAAATATAATTATGGTTGGATTAGATACATAAGCATAGAATTTTGTGGGAAAGAAGCCGAAATAGCATTAATGGTTAAAGGTGTAGAAGACGGAAAGTTTGATCAAGAACAATATATCGCTTACAAATCATTAGTACAAAATTGGGGTAAATTACGGCAAAGTTTTTTACAATCAATATTAGATTATTACAAACAAGAGCGTCAAGAACTAGGATATGATATTGAAGTTAATGAAAAATATCCGCCAATCGAAACAACTAATCAAATGGAAGAGATGATAACTTTAGTAGGAATTGTAGTACCTTATGGCGATATTTATGAGGAGAGAGATATTGGGGTAACCTTTGATTGTACGTGGGATACAGAAAATGGACTAGGACTTCGTCTATTAAATGAGAAAGTAACTAAAGTAGGTTACCAGGATGTCGCAATTTAAATGTTAGTATTGTATGTATAATTAAGCATGAGGGTTTTATTGTGACTATTTAAAGGCACTTATTGTCAATCGGGCAACAAGTGTTTTTTTGTTACTACTAGAAATCAGAAGAAAAAAATTGTTAAAAAAGAGGTGTGTTTATGGAAGAAACTTATGAGCATTATTTAGTGCAGTTAGAAGATTTTTTAGGAGGAACATTTCATCAAGGTACCATTTCTCCAGAACAAGCCCTAGATGATTTTATAAAGGAAGCCAGCAAAGAATGTTTGCTATCCACAATAAATGATTGCGAGAATTTATTGAATTAGTAGTTTAACAAAACAGGAGAAAGAAACTTTTATTAAAAATAATACCGAAGTTTACTTTCTAGCGATTAAATCAACCCCTCTAAAATGGCTATCTAATTTAATAGACCAAATGAAAGAAGGAGTAAAAACAAATAAAAATAAATAAATTTTAAAAACCTTGATAGACTAAATATCTTTTAAGTTCTTTTGCATGGAGGCGCTACTCTGAGTATGTAAAACAGCATTACACTTTCAGAAGGGAACATGAATGGTGGAACATGCATCCTGCAAAATTTCCTAATGAGCATCAAGAGAGTAGCTAAAGCTTCTAATGTTAAGAACAAAGGTGGAAAAACAAAATATAAGCCGTATGTTTCAAAAGCCATTTATGAAGCTAATAAAAAAAGTGATCGTGATAAAGACTTAATTGCTTGTGAACGATAACAATAAACCATTACGTTACGAAGTCTATCTATACAAGGATAGACTTTTTTTGTACGACGACCTTGAGAGCGGTTTAATAGATTCTCTTTGTATAATAGAAGCGTTATGATAAAGTAAAATTTAAGACATGATTACGCATAATGAGACCAATTTTAAAGATATATTGGAGGGAATAGAATGGCTATTTTAGTCACAGGTGGTGCAGGGTACATCGGCAGCCACACGGTTGTACAACTCATACAATCCGGATTTGAAGTCGTTATTATCGACAATTATTTAAATAGCGATCCAGAAGTATTGAATCGACTACATACGATTACAGGAAAAGAGATCAAGTGTTACGACATAGACCTTTTAGACAAAGAAAAGGTGCAGAACGTCTTCTCTGAAAACAACATTGAGGCAGTCATCCATTTCGCTGGATTAAAAGCAGTAGGAGAGTCTGTTGCGAAACCTCTTTATTACTATCAGAACAACATTACGAGCACGCTAGTTCTGTGTGAAGTGATGAAAGAAAACGATGTGAAGAAGATTGTATTTAGTTCTTCTGCTACTGTTTATGGTACAGCTGAGACGGTACCTTTGACGGAAGATACACCACTCGGCGCAACAAATCCATATGGCTGGACGAAGTTGATGTTAGAACAGATCTTTAGAGATCTACACAATTCTGATGAAGAGTGGAGCATTGCGCTTCTTCGTTACTTCAACCCAGTTGGTGCGCATGAGAGTGGCTTGATTGGGGAAGATCCGAGTGATATTCCAAACAACTTAACGCCTTATATCACGCAGGTCGCAGTAGGTAAGCTCGATAAACTTCGTGTGTTCGGTAAAGATTATGACACAGAAGATGGAACGGGCGTACGTGATTATATTCATGTGGAAGATCTTGCGAGCGGCCACTTGAAAGCTTTAGATAAAGTGCTGACGAACCCGGGAGTTGACGCGTACAACTTAGGAACAGGAAAGGGCTACAGCGTCATGGATATGATTCACACGTTTGAAAAAGTGAATGGTGTGGATATTCCATACGAAGTGATCGACCGCCGTCCAGGGGATATTGCAGTCAGTTATGCAGATCCAACAAAAGCAAGACAAGAACTTGGCTGGGTCGCAGAAAAAGGGTTAGAAGATATGCTTCGTGACTCGTGGAACTGGCAGCAGAAGAATAAGAACGGATATAAATCATAATGCAAGAGGAGAGAATCTACGTAGATTCTCTCCTTTTTTTATGTTATTTAATGTAATTGCTAAAGATTGTTAAGAAAATATAGCTAACGTGAAGAAATCGTTTGGTTTCCGTAAAAGTGCAATATCGTTAGACTTTTTCAAGTATGATGAGTTAATGCGATTTTGAAATGAAACTTATACGATGAAGAGGTTGAATATGGCTAAATCTATTATCGGTTTTTCTAGTAAGTATTTTTTCGAAATAAGCATCTTTCTTTGTTTTCTGCTTCCTCCTTTAGGTATTTTACTCGTATTAATAAACGGATGTTACCATTTGCATATTACTTTGAAAAAGGGAAGAAGGGTTCAGATTACGCCAGGACTTTTTTTACTGGGAAGTTTATTTCTTTCAACCATTGGATCGGCATTAATCAATAAGGACTATTCTTACTTTTTGATTTCCGCTTTACTCCTCTCTTATATGGGGTTGTATGTGAAAATGAAAAATAACAACGTTCAAAAGACTTTATCATCATTTAAGTGGATTACCATTTGGGGCGGACTTTATTTTTATGCGCTTTATCCTGTTCAAAAGCTGTTCATGAAAAATATGTATGTGAGCTATTTGACAGGTACGGCCCTGATTGGACAAACTGAGATTCAACAAGATTATGAAAGGTTGATGGGGGCTTCATACAATCCTAACCTGTCAGTCGCACTCCTATTGTTCGGCCTTTCATTTTTACTTGGAGAGTGTTTGAAAAGTATTAAAAGTGCTTCTTATAAGAAGCTAGCACTGCAAGTAATAGTAGTGGGCATGTTGGTTCACGCAATTTTTTTAACGGGATCAAAAGCAGGGTTTGGAATATTAATTATCATCTTTACGCTTTTTATTTTTAGATGGAATCGCTTTTATGCGTTGTTCCTTGCTTCAATCATGCTGATAAATATTCACTTTATCTTAGAACTAATGCCAAGAAAAGCTAGGCTCTTCGCATCCGCTGATATGCGGAAGGTCATTTGGGAACGATCTATTCATCTCTGGCAGGAACATTCATTATTTGGAATCACACCTATTGGATTCCACCGAGAATATATAAATCTTTACCATGATAATATACCGCACGCTCACAATATGATTATAGGTATATTTACAGAATACGGATCACTTGGTGGTGTTGCGCTGCTCATTGTAATCTCGATTCATGTTTACAAGATGCTTTCGCTGTATCTATCTAATGTAGCGAATAAAAAACACCTTGATACTTTCTTGCTGTCATTACCAATTATTTTGCTGACGGGTGTTTTTGATTATGTCCTGTATTCTCCACAAGTAGCTCTTATTGCCATCATATTACTAGCCACTTGGGAGAAGTACACCGCACGTCTAACCTTGGTCCACCCACGTATTTTAAGTTTTGTGAGAAAGTGGAACGTAGATCTAACGGTTAAACACGGTAAGAAAAAAGAATATCTCTAATTCTACCCCTTCTTCATAGCGAGAAGGGGTATTTTTCGCTCTCATTCCGAATACGTTAAAACAAGAACGTATAATTGACGATACACTCTATGAGTATAAGATCATGATATCGTACGAATTATGTAAGAAAGTACAAGTATCAACATAGAGGTGTTATCAATGAACAAGAATCCTTCATTTGCAAAGGGATGTCTTTGGGGTCTGTTATTATCTATTCCGGTATGGATTGTCTTGATTGTCCTGTTCCTCTTATTAAGGAAATTATTCTAGTAATCCTAAGCGTATGTTCTCTAGCAATTCTGTTAAAACTACTATTAGAATTTAAAATCTAGTAATAGTTAGGAGAGCGGAATATGGAAAGAGAAGGAGATTTCTTTGTAGGCTTATTTTGGGCACTTCTTTTTTGCATTCCATTGTGGTTATCGATCTTCGGCTGGTTAAATCTTATAAAGCGTTTTTTGTAGAACCTCGGCTTAAAGTGGCCGGGGTTTTTGTTTGTTTACTGCAACTTTAGCTTGTGTTGGTGGAGTTTCCTAAATGGTATTATAGAAATATACATAAATATGAAAGGAAACACTAACTATGCGTAAACCGATCTTCATTACATTCTCCTTACTCCTTATTCTCATCCTTGCAGCATGCAGCGAGAGTAAGACTTCTACTAAAAAAGAAATGTCAGACAAAGAAAAACAAGAAGAAATCGTTAAAGTCATTAATGAAGACATCGCTCAAATCTCTAAATATGAGGTAGAAGCTAATCAGATTCTAGCTTCTGTTTCTGGTGAAAATTTTAAAAATGATAAAGAATTATATGATGTGCTCGTCAATCAGGTCATCCCAATCTACGATAAAGTAGTAAAGGGAGCAAAAGAAATTGACCCGAAAACAAAAGAGCTGAAAACACAAACAGATAAGATGGAAAAAGCGTCCTTAATCTATCAAGAAGCGTTGTTGTTGGAGAAGGAAGCTTTAGAAAAACAAGACAAGAGTTTAATAGAAAAATCCAACGAAAAAGGGCTTCAATACCAAGAAGCGATTCAAGAGTACCATGATGGTATGGAAAAATTAACGAAGAAGTACAACATTGATTATGAACCTACTCCGTTGAAGTAATCTAAAAAGGCGATCACTTGTGAAGTGATCGTCTTTTTTATGTCTATCAACTTTTTATTATAGGGACTCGTGGTCATTATCTTTCTTTTCCAACTTCACATCATGTTTCTTCGCTAACTTTTCCACATCGTTCTGATAATCCCGCATCATTTTACGCGCAGTATTGAGCTTTTCGTTCGCTTCGTTAATCGTGTTACTATCTTGGTTTTCAATCGCAGTCACGATGAGAATAAAAGCGCTCGCCTGTAGATTCGTTGCTTCGATAAAGTCCTCGTGTAACTTTCGCAGTTCGTCTGTCTTGGTCTCAACAGCCTCAAGCTTTTGGATGAACGCGTTGTACTCCGGAATAATCTCCAATTTCAAAGCATCATAAAGGGTGTAATCATCTGTGTAGTTCACTCCTGTTACCGCTTCATACTTTCCGACAACCTCTTTTTCCTTATTAGCCAAATCAGGCATCTCTTCGTTCACGTAGTGGAGCAGATCTTCCTGAACTGGGTCATCACTGCACCCAGAAAGAATGAAAATGAACATGAGCATGCTTGCTAGTGCGAATCTTTTTACCAAATTCATCTGTCACCTCCCTCAATCACTGTATTCTAGGTGAAATCTGTCCTATGACTGGGTATTTTTTGTTGCGGGGAGGCCTGTACAGGTGGAAATTGCGTGTTTATCGGTGGTGAGTGTTGAAGTTCAGGTGGTGGTGAACATGTTACCGGTGAAAACAAACATATCTCAGGTGAAAACAGCCATTTTACCGGTGAACGCGTAACAAAATATAAAAACAAGTACCGTAAAATTACGAAAGAAAATGGTACACAAGTTTCATTGAAAATCATGGTTTATTTATTGGATAATAAAGGAAGTGTGAAAAAGGATAAACATTACAGAAGAAAGAGGGCAACAGTAAATGGGAAGCAAAGTATACGAAGCCTCAACCTTAAAAGCTGCAACCAGTGAACGAGCCCACCATTATGAGCAATTAAGAGAACAATTTGAGACTTTAAAAAAAGAGTTTAGTAAAATAGTAGAGAACCATGACTTTAAGGGGCATGGAGCAGATTCGATTAAAGGATTCTACCAGGGGCAGATGGATGTCATCGATGCATGGATTCGGTTGATCGACACGAATGTTGGCTTTTTTAAAGGCATTCCCGGAGATACGGAGGACGTGGATCTTTCTGGAGACACGTTTGTGCAGGTTCCTTTTTTGGAAGAGAATGTGGAGCGAGCGGGGAAACAGGCGAAGGATATGGTCGCTGATCAACAAGAAGCATTGCAGCATATTTTTAACAGAGTTAATGACCTTGTCTCCTTATCAATATTTTCAAAAGATGCCTTCGAAGATCAAATGGATAAATCAGAGAAAAAACGCTCTGATACGGTCGAGAAAGTAAACGAGTTCGACCAACGCTTATCAGAAGAGTACAGCATTTCACAAAACCAAGAACAGCATATTTACGGGCTGTTCGCACAGCTGATGGAAGCGACACGGCAAGGGGAGACCATTTCTCCTCTCAACTTTAACGCAGAAGCTTATCACAATAGCGAAGTCTACAAAGCAATCGGACAAGCGAAAAAAGATACCTCTGACTATCTTACGTTTAAAAAGCAGCAAAAAGAGGATCGAAGGATTGCAAAAGAAATCGAAGAAATGGAAAACAGACCATTTTACGAGAAGGCGTGGGACACTGTCTGTACGTTTACAGGTGAAGTAACCGGATATTACGATACACAGCGAGCCGCGACGGGCGTTGATCCTGTCACAGGACGCAAGCTGAGTGATGCGGAACGCGTGACATCTGGCGCTATGGCAGCGGCAGGCTTTGTTCCGTTCGTCGGTTGGGTTGGGCGAATCGGCAAAGGTGGATCGGCCATCTACAAAACGGTAAAAGGAGCAAACGCTGCGAATCATATGCTCGATGCCCACCGAACGGCGCAAGGACTCAAGAATCTCCAAAAAGCCGAATATGGCATATATGGACTTGTGTCAGCGAACGGTTTTGGGGAGTACTTCACCGGGAAAGACATGTTTGGCAATGAATTAACGGAACAACAGCGTAACCAGAGTCTGTTTAATGCGTTTGCAATCGTTGGAGTAAGCGGTGCAGGGTATGGTTTGAGTAAAGTAGATATGGGGAAATTTGTTCAAACGAAATTCCCTTACAGCACTCAATATGCGAGACAAAAGCTTTTGCAGGCTGAAGAAATGGCTAAGACCATAAAGCATAACGTAGGCAACACACACATTCCAGTAGGATTTAAAGTCCACGCATTGATATCACCGACCGGTCATGTGATTAGGACAATTAGCACGGAGACGAAGACTGTTAAGGATTTGATGCAGCAGGCTTCGGTTACTAGAGGGACGGGTGAGCTAAGCGGTACTGTAGAGGTAAAAGCACCACCAGGAGCGACAGATGAACAGATAGAGCAAGTTAAGGCCTATGTTGAAGGCTCTAATAAAGCTTTAGAAGCTGGAGTATTATCTCCTACAGGAAGAGTGTCAACAAAAGGTAAACTAAGACAAGAAGCTTCACGTGCAGCAAGGCTCGAAGGAAAAAGAGCGGCTGACAATGGAGAAGCATATAAAGGGCATGTTGGTCATGTTCCTGATACAACTTGGATGGGCAAACCGGATCCACATAGCTGGTTAGATCTTGATCCAAAAGTTAATATGAGTATTGGAGGACAGGCTAATAAATATCCTGTTGGTTATAAACCTACAGAATTTAAATTCGTAGAGGAGGAACTAAAAGATGATTAATTGGAAAGACATGATAGCAACTTTAATTTTAGTAAAACAAGAATTAATGAAACAAGATGTAGAGAAAATGTGGCCACATCATTTTCCAGAGGTAGGAGCAACTGAAGAAAGTCTTTTAGATTTTGAAGAAGAATTGGGTTATAAACTGGACTTAACGTATCGAGACTTCTTACAACATGCAAATGGTTGGAAAGGTTTTTATCAAACGGTAGACTTGTTTGGTACTGAACAACTGAAAGACTCCACTAAAAAAGAATATGCTGAAATGCTATTAACAGCTATTGATGATCAGGTATTAAAAGAAAGTGGTGTTAGTAGAAGTGAACTATTGCCAATAGCTGCTACGGAACATGATAAGGATTTATTTGTATTAAGCCTACCAAATTCAGCTAAACCAGGAGAGATACTTTGGTTTGCTGGAGAAGAAATAGATAGATTTGAGAATTTTGCTGAATTTTTTCTAGCAATGATAGACTACAATCGAGAAGAAGTTTTGGCTTTAAAAAGCTAACAAATAGGTAAAGTGAATATAATTAACCATAGTTCACCGAAGCATGTGACCTGTTGAGTAAATGAAAAAATTATAAAAGAATTAATTACAAACACTTGATTACCCTCATAAGGTAACAAGTGTTTTTTAATACTAATGCATGGAAATCGGAAGCGAGCAGGGTATGATTTAAGTAAAGCGGAGGAGGATATTACAATGATAATGCTAGAAAGTAATAACGAAAAAATTTCAATAGAAACCATTAAACAATTTGAAAATGAAAACGAAGTAAAGTTAACCGAAAAATATAAACAATTCTTACTTCAGTGGAATGGTGGTTACCCTTCCGCTAGTACATTTAAAATTTCAGATGAAAAAGGGAATAGTGTTATAAATGTATTTAATGGCTTCGGAGATATGTACGATAATTTAGAGAAGGTCATCAATATATATGAGTATAGACTTCCGAATGGGTTCATTCCTATTGCAGACGATTCTGCAGGTAACGTGATTTGTTTGGGAACGAATGAATCCTATTATGAAAATATTTATTTTTGGGATCATGAACAAGAATCAGAGAATCCGGATGACATGAGTAATATGTACTTTCTTGCCAATGATATTAACCAATTTTTAAGCATGTTACATGCCAGTTTGGAAGAGTAATGATTGCTAACTTTTAAGCATGAATAAGTCTAAGGAGCTAAAGCAGGATGAAAGAATTTGAAGATAAGTTTAGTGCACTGCAAGCAGATATGGTCTCTATATGTCTGGAATATGTAGAGGATAGGGCTGATAAAATATACATCTATGCTTCATGTGAAGAAACTGTAATTTCGAGTAAATTCTTTTATTTAATTAATGATCAATATGTAAAACCTCATAAATTAAATGACGTATTAATCGATAACGACAAAGAATATGACGTTTCTGCTAAACGACAGTTTATGGTATTAGATATTTTAAGCGAAGATATTGAGAGTATTAAAAATACTTGTAAAGAATATGAGAGAGATATGCCAACTGAAATGAAAATTAGATATGATGTGAAAAGTGGCGAATTTACTGCTGAATACAAGTATGAGTTAGTATATATGAATGATGAGAATAAAACTGCAAGTGATATAGCGGATGAATGGTTTAAAGAATTATCTAATAGTAGTAGAGTATGAAAATTTTAACGCTTACGTACTTTCCTAATTAGCTAAAATACTTCTTAATTATTGTATGAGAGGAGTTCTGTAGTATGGATCTATTCAAAGATTTCAATAGGGTAAGTGAAGTTGAGGAATATACCATTAACAAATACAAAGACATGCTTCCAGAAGAATTAATTGCCGCATGGAAAACATACGGCTATGGAACATTAATGAATGGGTATTTAAAAATTATTAACCCAGATGAATATAAATCTATAGTGAATGATTCTTATTTAAGAAGTGAAGGGACAACCCCAATATTCACTACATCCATGGGTGATGTTATACTTTTTGAAAAAGATGAGAATCAAGAGTCCTACATTGTAACAATTAATTATCGAAAAGGTAATACAAAAGTGGTAGCTTCAAAATACTCATTGTTTCTGAGGTTTTTAGAGGAAGAGGCATTTAAACAAAAGGCATTAGACTGGTCTCCTTATCCTGAAGCAATAGAAAAATATAAAGAACCAGAATATGAATATTGCTTTGGCTACACTCCTTTACTAGGTGTAGGTGGCGAAGAAAAAGTAGATTATCTTAAAAAGGTTAATTTAAAGGAACACATTCTTATTATTAATGAATTTATGGGACCTGTTGAATAAACAAAAAGATGATAATGGAATTAAAGCATTTGATTACCCATTAAAGGTGAAAAGTGCTTTTTTTTAACGCTCTCTCTTAGAATCTCATTAAGACAAGATTTATATAAAGTAGTTTATAAAATTGAGGGTAGAAAACTATTGAAAATAGAGCAGGAGGGTCAACATGGAAAAAGAAATGAATAGATTATACAGAGAGATAGCTGAAACAGTTAATGAGATGATCCCAGAGGATTGGAATAAATTTTATTTTTATGCTCAAATTTCGGAAAATGGAGGCGGAACTTACTTTTATTATAATACACTTGAAAATATGAAATTTAAGTATAGTTTAGAGATACCTTTTCAATTTCAAATTGATGAAGACGAGTTTGAAAGAAAAGAAGATATTTTATATACACTGAGTAAGAAACTAAGAGGTATTTTTAAAGAAAATGGACAGGATCCTTGGTATGCATTTACAATGTCTCTAGAAAGTAGTGGGAAATTCAGTATGCACTATGATTATACCGATTGGTTTAATACCGACTACAGTTTTAGTGACCAGATGATTATTTGGAAGAATAAATATTTCGGTGAAGTACCAAATGATGATAAAGATAAAGAATTAATTGAAAAGTATAACCGCGAGTTTTCTACAAATCCTATTTGATATAACGTTGGATAAAACATGAACTTAAAGCACTTGATTGTCTTTGAGGGCAGCAAGTGTTTTTTATGTCTGGCGTAGTGGCATACGAACTCGTTTTAATATATGGTTCGGGAATTACTTCACTATTAATATAATCTGTTCTGGAAGTAATACGCATTATAATAAATCTTTAGAAACTAACCAAGGAGTGAATGGTAGTATGAAAGATTTTGAAGATAGATTTAGTGAGTTGCAAGCGGATATGATATCTATTTGTATGGAATATATCAATGAAAGAGCAGATAAAATATACGTTTACGCATCGTGTGAAGGAAATATTATTTCGAGTAAGTTCTTTTATTTAATAAATAACAAATACGTAAAGTGTAATAAAGTGAATGATGCTTTGGAAGATGGAGACGAAGAATATGATGTTAGTCCAAATAGAATGCTTTCGGTACTAAATATAATTAATGATAATATTGAAAAAATAGAAACTTTATGCAAAGAATACAATAAAGAAATGCCAACAGAAATGAAATTAATTTATAATGTACATAGTGGTAACTTTAAAGCAGAGCACGATTATGATTTAGTATATACGAATGATGATATTAAAACAGCTAATCATATAGCTGATGAATGGTTTGAAGAAGTTAAAAATAATAATCTCTAATTTTTTATGGGATTATATGTTAAGTTTTATAAGGAGTAAAGTTGATAAAGTATGATGAAAACACTTGATTGTCTTTAGGCAAGCAAGTGTTTTTTCGCGATTATGGAGAGCTGCTAAACACGTAAATTTAGAAGAGCCTTTAATATAAGATAACAAAAAGCAGAGTTGCCTCATGTACTCTGTATTGGAACGTACACTAGAGGCATAAGGAGGAGCGTGTAAGGTGATTATGAATGATTCAGTTTTCGGTGAGCTTGAATATGAATATGGTTGGACTAAGGATACTTTTATTCAATTTTGGGGAAAAGAAACTATGATAACTTTAATGATAGATGGGGAAGAGGACGGTAATTTTGATGAGGAACAATACCTAGCATATGATGCGTTCATACAAAATTGGGAACACGTACAAAAAGATATGTTACAGTCCATCTTCACTTATTATGAACAAAGAAGGAAAGAATTGGGTTATGATATAGAAGTGAATAATCATTATCCAAAAGTTGAAACAATTGAACAACTACTTAAAATGATAGAGTTAGACGGTATTGTTGTTCCTTATGGAGATCTGTGTGAAGGCAGAGATATAAGAGTCACACTTAAGTGTACATGGGATACAGAGAATAGCCTTGGAGTTCGTACGTTAGATGAGAAAATAATTGAAGTAGGTTACCAGGATATTGCGATTTAAATAAATGAGTTAAAAACTTCGAATGATGATGTTAAAACCGCTAATCATATAGCAAAAATAATTTTGAGTACAAAAAAGTATTTCATCAAGAACCACTGCAACAGTTTAAGTGCAGTGGTTTTGTATTATATTTATCTAGCTACTTTGAGTTGAAATACTTATATACTTCATTGAACCCTTCGACTAACCCATCCCAAAACATAATTGCACCTAAAAAATTAGATAATAGAAACACAAGTAATTCAGGAGGGTATCTTAAATGGAAAGCAAAATAATGGAACAGACGTATCAACAAATCGCTAATACATTACTCAATATTATACAAGAGGACTGGAAACAGGTTTTATTATACGCTGAGATTAGAGAGGGTTATAAAAAAGTGTATTTTTATTATTATCCTGAATATGGTGGGAGTCCTATATATAGTCTTGATATAGTTGAGATTTATAACATGGTTGAGAGTGAATATGATCGGCTTGAAAACGAATTGTATCAAAATATTTCAAGATTACATGAAGAGTTCTTAGAGCAAGGACAAGAAAAATGGACTAATCTAACTTACATATTAGAAAACACAGGTAAAATGAATATTAATTATGGTTATGATGATTTATCTCAATTGAGTCCTGTCGAAAAACAAGAAAAATGGGAATCAGAATATTTAACATATGACACTGGGTTTTAGGCTGATGTTCTAGATAAAAGGAGGTATTTTAATTTATGGAAATAGACAAAAGCACTCTTATACTCCCCTTACCTTCAGATAAGCTGTTTGAAAGAAAAGAAAAAAACTGGAGGCTAAAACTACCAGAGGATTTTAAAAGCTTTCTTCAGCATAATAATGGTGGGAAACCAGTGGTAGGCACGTTTACTTGTAAAGAAAATGGTCATGAATATGCAATAGATCGCTTTTTATGTTTATTAGAAAACCCAAAGAACAATGAAAATCATTTAGGGGTTTACGATTTAAGTGTTACTTTGACTCAATTGGAAGATCGACTAACAGACAACGAAGATTTAATTGGTGCGGAAATCCTGCCAGTTGCAGTGTTATTTGCTGGTGACTTTGTGTGTTTAGACTATAGAGAGGGCAACAACAACCCTAGTGTTTGTGTCTGGAGCCATGAGGAATCAGGAGAATTAGAGCCTGTTACGTACTTAACGGCAAGTAGTTTTGGAGAATTTATTAGTCTTATTTTGTAAAAGCTCTTACATAATACTAAATCAAGACCTTATTCCGGGAGAGAAACTTATGATGCATGAAAAGGTACAAACTACGAACGAAATCATTTGAATTTTATATGTTAAGGGGTTTGAGACTATTATGAAGTCATATTACAGCAGCAGTCAAAGGAGAAGCTAATATGCATAAGAATCAATTGGCAAAAGATATGAGATTAGCTGTGAAAAATGGAGAACTGGATACATTAAAAGATTTGCTTCAAAAAGATATAGATATGTTAACTTGGATGACACCTTTTGGTACATGGTTACATGTAGCAGCAGCGCATGGACATATAGAGATCGTAAAACACCTTATTAAAGCGGGCTTAGATAGTAATGCACAAGGTGGGACATTTTCTACAAATGCTCTTGAAAGAGCGGCTGCTAAAGGACATTTAGAAATTGCTGATTACTTAATTAGCCAGAATATAGAGATGGATACTACTGAACCAGATAGAAATCCTCTGTTTGCTGCAATATACGGTGGTCATTTGGACATTGTTAAACTACTCGTTAGGAATAATATAGATTTATCAATAAATTATTCTAGTGAAACTATGAAAGATATGGATGCTTATTCATTTGCTCGTGAAAGAGGACAAACAGAAATTGCTGAGTATTTGAAAAAAGAGATGGGTGTCTTGAGATAATACTTTATGAAAGAGGATTAGGAGGTATGACTTTTGAATAACACGATTCAACAAATGATATTTTCCTTTGAAGAAGAAAATGATTTTTATGGTTCTGTTTCTATTGAAGAAATAAAAAATACTGAAAAAGTTTTAGGTGTGAGTTTTCCGTCAAAATATATTAGCTTTATAGAGAAGTATGGTTCTGGAGGTATTTGTGGTGTCAATATATTAGGGGTTGAAGGTGATCGGGGCGCTTCTGTACTTGCAACTACTGAAAACTATAGAAAACTAGGATTAAGAGAAGACCTAATTGTTTTAGAAGACTTAGGTGAATTTGTAATGTGTAGTGAAACAGGTAGTAAAGAACACATTTTCTATTGGGACAGCGTTCAAAAGTTAGAATCATTTAGGTATCAAAACTTTGATGATTATCTTGAGGATACTTTTAGAGAAGCAATTAGCAATTGGTAGTAATCTTATAAATGCTTACGTATTCATATGGGGGTAAGGCCGTGGTTAATGTCAATCTATATAAAGAAATCAGGCATGCGATTAAAAACTTTGAGAACAATGAAGCTAAGCTATTAATTGGTCATGATAAAGAAGTCTTAAACACGATGACAACGTTTGGCACATGGCTACATGTAGCTGCCAAACATGGGAATCTTGAAATATGTAAACATCTAGTTGAAGAAGGAATCGATATTAACACAAAAGGTGGGACTTTTGATGCTTCAGCATTAAATTTAGCAGCAGGTGCAGGGCATCTGGAAATCGTAAAATATTTGATAGATTCAGGGGCAGAATTAGATGAGAGCTCTGCAAAAAGAAATCCATTGTTCGGAGCAATTTATGGTGGGCATCAGGACATAGTTGAGCTCTTAGTGGAATCAGGAATTGACATTTCTAAACGATATACGGGAGAGAGTTTGAAAAATATGAATGCATATGAATATGCGAGAGAATTTGGGCAGACAGATATTACAGAGTATTTAAGACAGCAGATGGACGGGGAAAAATAATTTTGTTTTGGAATAATAGAACAAACATATCAAAAAAAGGGGATTTAATTTGATTGGTTTTGAGACGGAATTAAATGCTTTATATACATCTATTGCACATCAAGTTAATGATACGATACCAACAAGGTGGAATCATTTTTGTTTTAACGGTGAAGTGAAAGATGGAGAAGGAGGAGTATATTTCTTTTTTACACCTAAGGGTGAGCAACAACATATTTTCTCACATTATATTCCGAAATTATTTAATGTAGATAAAAGAGTATATAATGAAAAGCTCCACAAATTATTTCAATTAACGACTGACCTACAAAACGTTTTTATAAAAAATGAACAAGAGCCTTGGTTTTCAGTAACGATATTATCTAATGAAAGAGGGAAACTAAATGTGCATTTTGATTATACAAAATGGCATGAAAGTAAATTTGGTCCAACGGCTAGAATTAAGTATTTTGAGTATAAATATGCGAATTATAACAAAGAGAAACTAGACCTTATTTTGATAGAGGAAATGAGAGATTTTGAAGAAAAAGTAGCCAATAAAAAGAATGTTTAATTACAAATTAATTGGAGGGCATTTTGGTAATTAAAAAATTTCATAATTTATTGGATGATGGTAAAACATTGTTTTTTCTGGGACTCTCAGAAAGGGTGGTATCTGAATTTACATCAAAGGAAGATCAAAAACTAGCTCGGTATGCCTTATACAATTGCTGGGAATGGTTGGAATACAAAAGCACTAGTGGAGATTTACTTTATGATGTATTAGATAATGAAGAAACGAGTATCACCATCTCTCTAGAGCTGGCTGATAATGAAACAGATATTATGGCTTGGAACTGTATAATTGATGCAGTTGCATTTACTAGTAGAAAGGCATTTGAAAAAGAAGGTGTTAAATATTATCCTGAACCAATTTCTTTAGTAAATGATACATTAGTAGAACATTTTTTGGAGTGTTTTAATACTTGTGTAGAGCATGCAGATAGTTATATCGAGAAAATGTTTTTGTTAATAGACAGTTCAATTAAGAGGAACTTACGCAATGAAGTTGTTAGTGAAATAGTAAAGTAGTTTTCCTGCAATACATACACATTAAATAGAATTTTTAGTTATACATTCAATGGATAAGCAACTATTTTTTTCGTGAGTTTTTATGTTTCTTAGCTAATGCTTCAGAGAGTACCGTGGGTAGGATAGATGTTAAAAAAACTTATTTTATAACTCAATTTTAAAGGAAGTTATGAAATAAAATGGATAGGGAGAACGTATAGAACATAACTTTCAAGGTCAAATTAAAACTCCCTTTACTGTTTTATAATATAATCCTTATCAAACGTTTCAAGCGTATTATCTTTCGAATTAATGGCATTGGTTTTGTCGACTGTATTGTCATGCAGTAGGAGACTATAGGCACCCATTGGTAAGCCTTCCATCTTTTCAATATCTGCTTTTAGTTGATCAAATATTTTTTGTTCAGGCTCAGCACCTTTTTCTTTCATATAGAGATGAATGGTTATAATAAAATCTTTTGGTTGATGTTCGGTTTTACTAAATGCATTTTCCCACTCTTCACTAGTTGTATTAGGGTTTTCCATGTATTGTTCGTAAAGAGATGTAAAGGATTTATCGTAAACAGTCGCATAATAAAACGGAGTCATAAATCCGTTTCCAGCTGCTTTTTCAATGGCTTCTTTTCGTAGGCCGACTACAGGATGTTCATCTGTGAAATCTTTTAGAAAAGTATCGAGGACTTTAAATTCTTCTTTTTGAATCATTCCATAAATACCATCCATGATGGCACCCTCTATTTGCCCTTCCTGTGACCACACTTTATCTGTTAATATCTTTTCTTCTTTGACATCAATAGGAACAATTGCGTACGTATAAAAATGAGGCTCTCCTAGGGACTCGACAAGCACTGAAGCGGCTTCTGATGCGCCAACAACATTATGTACTTTTACTTTTGTTTTATATTCTTTTTGGAAATAATCCTCAACTGATGTAATGATTTCGTCACGGTGGTTTTCCGCAATCTTATCTGTTTGCTCGCCATTATCTAGTTTGAACCCTTGGCCAGTATAGTTTAAAACACTGACCTCAGTAACTGATTCACCTTTTTCGACTGAACTCCACATATTGGAGCAACCTACCATTAGCGTTAAAAGTATATTCATTGTCATTAGTGTAGTTTTTTTGAACATGAAGTTTTTTATCTCCTAAAATTTTTTTGTGTGTATTTTTTACAAACTTTCACCTTTTTAGGGTTATTGTTTGTATACTTTATGAGGTAGTTTATGAGTCCTTTTGAAAGGAACAAATTAAGGGTAATCGATTAAGGTTTCATTATTTCATTAGGAAATACTTTTTCAATTGTATTGTCTTTTGTTCCATCCGCTGAATCAGTAGCAATATTATTATCATTTAGATAAATACCATAACTACCTGGAGATAGTGTCTTCAGGCTTTCTATATCTGACACAATGGTATCCAGTATTTCTTGATCTGGTTTTTGATTTTTTTCTTTCATAAATAATTGAATAGTTATGAGATAACCTTCAGGATCTATTTTTAAAGAACTAGCTTTGTTTTTCCAGTCTTCTTTAGATGTTTTAGGATTCTGAAGATATTCTTCATAGAAAGTATCATATGCCTCATCTAATATCGTTATATAATAATAAGGAGTGGTAAAACCCGTAGAATAGGTGTTTTGAATGGCTTCGTCTCTAACTCCTGTAACCGGATGTTCAGATACGATTTTTTCTAAGTAGGTATCGAGTTCATTTAATTCTTTATCATAAATCATGGCATAAATTCCGCTCATTATGGATCCTTCCACTTGGCCTTCTTGAGTCCAAATGCCATCAGTAATTACTTGATCCTGACCATTAATAGGAACGATGGCAAACGTATGGAAGTGAGGTTCCCCAACAGACTCTACAAAAACAGTAGCTCCGTCTTTATTCCCTACGATGTTATGTACTTCTACTTCTGTTTTATAGGTGTCCATGAAGAATTTTTTCATCGCCTTATCTATCTCATCGCGTTTCGCTTCAGCAATTTTATCGTTCTTCTCGCCATTAGGTAGATCAAAACCTTCTCCTGTATATTCTTGTACACTTACTAAATTGCTAGATTCTTTATCAGCAATTTTATTATTGTTTAGATTAAGGCAACCGCTCGCAAAAAGAATGGAGCTTAAAGTTACCGTTTTTAGTATGGTGTTTTTCTTCTTCATAAGCAAGCTGCCCCTAAAGTTTTATTGTTACCACTGTGTAAGAAGTTAGTCCCTACCATTCTACTGATATTAGAAACTATAAACCACTTGAAATATACCCAAAAAAAGTAAAAAGAGAACCTGGTTTATGAAGATTTGTGAAAGAAAAGTACTTAGATTACAGTTTATGGAGTTAATGAGGCTAACTAGATTGCATATTTAGTGGCTGTAGTGGTGAGAAATGTTAGGTGAAGTTGGAGTCAGAGGTGATTTCTAGCTGCTTATGAGTATTACCGGTGAACGAGTAACAGATTATAATACACGTACCGGAAAGCTATTCTAAAACAGAAACGTTTCAAGCACTAGCGGTAAGGCCATAATTGTTTTAAGATAGCTGTAGAAGATAAGAGGCTATTTTTAGGAGGAACCATGCTACAAAAATTCGGTTTTTCACAATACGAAAGTCAGGTGTTCGAGGTTCTTGCGTCAAGCGAGGAACCGATGGACGCGACGAATATCGTAAAATACTCGGGTGTTCCGAAATCCAAGATATATGAAGTGCTATCGCGCATGATCGAAAAAGGCATGGTGCTGGATTCGGTGTCAGAAAAAAAGAAGCTTTATACCGCGCTACCCCTATCAATCGTGATTGAGAAGCTGACTACAGAATTTCAAGAAAACGTAGAGCAGCTCAAAAATAATACATCGAAGCGGAAATTTTACGATGAACACGTTTGGAGTCTGAAGGTGGATTCGTCGATTCGCGCACAAACGAAGCAGCTTCTGCAAACAGCTGAGACATCCATTCGCGTTTCTGGGTGGCAGGATGATATTCAAGAGATCTTACCGATTCTGCAGGAAAAGGAAAGGGAGGGCGTGGATGTGGAAGTGCTTGTTGTTGGTGAGCTGGAGTCCACACTTTCTCATGTGCACACGTTGATTCCTGCGCAAGAGCATCACTCGTTGGAGCGTTTTCGTCTTGTTGTCGTTGATGAGACAGAAGTTATCTTTGCAGGGATGGAAAGTCAGAGCTGGCAAGCATTGAAGACCAAATCTCGACCATTTATTAAAGTTTTCATTGAGTTCTTTTATCACGATGTGGCGTTGGCTAAGATTACAGAGAAACATTCCGAACTGATGATGAATGATGAAGAGATTAAGAGTGTATTGATGAAGTTAAGATACTAAATAAAAAGTAAGTAGGCTCGAAAGGATATTTAAAATTCTCTTTTGAGCCTTATTTTTTTATGTGAAGCCAATCATTTCTACCGATATAAGTAGAGCACTGTATTCTACAAGCAAAAAGGAAGTGTTACTTAAATGCGCTTTGACAACGAACAACTCAAGTTAATCATTTCAGGTGAACCAGTTGGTGTTGCTCATCCTTATGACACAAAAAACGAAGAAACAATTGAAGGTCATATACTAGACTTGTTTGAATCTCTAAAAAAATCGAATTCCGTTGAATGTTTTGGAGAATTTGATCACTATGGCAGTGGGTATGCATCTTACGTAGAAATTTTCTGTGTTAAAAAAGGTGGGCGCAGCATCATCCAAAAAGAAACCAAGAAATATTACGAAAAAGACGATGTTTGGGTTACTTCCACAGGTTATACAGGTGTTGTCTTATATGTTAACAGGTTAGCTCCAGTTGTTATATTCTCAAAAGATGAACGCTATAAAGAAAAGAATGAATCAGTAAAAGCTCGATATAGTTACGAAACTTTTAGCAAAAATCATTCTTTTGCAGAACTAAGTGAAGACTTTGGGAAACTACCTTTTGGAGATTGGGATAACGAATTTAACGAAATTCAAGCCATCCTCAAAAAATATGGGTATTCTTTTTTAGAGAAAGAATATTTAGAACAAGAACTTCCGTTTAAAGCCGATATCCCCACGCTACTTTGCATTCCTGATCTTGGAGGCAAGTATAAGATATTTGATAGCCTTTTTTACTGGTCAGATTGATGAGAATGATTGATTAAAAAAGAAAATTGAAAGGAAAGATTCGTATGTATCTTTTATTATCGATTGTGTTAAGTGGTTTGTTAGGTGCATTCTTACTTATGTTTGGTCCAGAGATTGGGGGAGTTATTGCTTTTGCGATTATTGCTGGTTGTTTATTTAGGGGAATCTACCTTCTAAATGACCTTCACCAAAGAATTTCTAAAATTACTCCCAAAAAAGATAAAGTTAAAGACGCTTATGAGGATTACATGAAAGAAAAAGCAAAAAGGGAAGAAAACAAGTCCTTATAGAGGGAAAGAAAAACTGCACTCTATCCATTTAGAGTGCAGTTTCTTTATTATTTATTCTTGAGTACTCACAACTTCCAAAGCCATCTCTATCATGTCGTTGAACGTGGTTTGGCGCTCTTCAGATGTTGTTTCTTCACCTGTGAAGATGTGGTCACTTACAGTTAAGATAGACAACGCGTTCACACCGTATTTCGCTGCGATCGTGTAAAGTGCTGTTGTTTCCATTTCAACTGCTAGCACACCGTTATCTGCAAGTTTTTTCACGATATCCATGCTGTCTCGGTAGAAAAGATCAGCTGTTAATACGTTACCAGCTTTGATCTTCAATCCTTTTGCTGTTCCAGCTTCATACGCTTTTCTTAAAAGATCGAAGTTTGCGCAAGGTGCGAAGTCGATGTTAGGAAACGTCAAGTGGTTCATGCGAGAATCCGTTGATGCTGTCATCGCAAGGATTACGTCACGTACTTTTACGTCTTGTTGGATCGCGCCACACGTACCAACACGGATCAAGTTTTTTACGCCATATTCACGGATTAACTCGTTCGTGTAGATCCCGATCGATGGAATCCCCATGCCTGTCCCTTGAACAGATACGCGTTTTCCTTTGTATGTTCCCGTGAACCCAAGCATGCCGCGAACTTCGTTGTAGCATGTTACGTCTTCTAAAAATGTTTCTGCAATATATTTTGCACGAAGCGGATCCCCTGGTAATAGGATGCTTTCTGCGATTTCACCTTGTTTTGCGCCGATATGAATACTCATTTGTTCACCATTACATCGTTACGATTGTAATGGTTTCACCTCCTCAAAAGATTGTAACTTACCAAAAATTTCTCTACCTTCATCATGCCATAGTTTTCGCAACCTAGCTAATAGTATGTGCAGATTCTGGAGAGCGGCGTGCTTTTTTTGTCATAGATAGCACAGCCGTTCCGAGTGCTAAGATGATCAGCAGTCCGCCGACCGTTGCGTTGTTCTCGACAGATGCGTTCTCAATTACGATTCCGCCGATCATGGACCCGAACGCGATTCCGAAATGAAGCGCCGAGTTGTTCAGACTCTGCTGAATGTCGGACGTTTCAGGTGATGACTCGATTAGATAGCTTTGCATGGCCGGTGTGATCGCCCAGCTGAGCATGCTCCAAATCACCATGACGATTAAAAATAACGGAAAAGCAAAAGTTGTATAAGGAATCATAAAGATTGAGATTGCAAAAACAATAATAACGCCAATAATCGTAGGTTTTGTGCCGAATTTGTCAGCGAGCATACCCCCGATTCCACCACCAAAGACCGCAGCAACACCGAATATTAAGTATACGATGCTGACCCATGTTCCGTTAAGTCCAAGCGCCATTTTTAAAAACGGAGTCAGGTATCCGTATAAAGTCAGATGACCAGCTAAGAACAGGAACGACGTAATTTGAGCAAACAAAATGCGTCTGTTTTTCAACGTGCGCAGCTGTTCTCTGATCGGAATCGCTGGTTTTGGAGCCAACGTATTCATGAAGAAATGCACACCGAGTATGGATAAAACGGTAAGTGCTGTAATCAGGATGAATGGTGCGCGCCATCCGAAAGCATTTCCGAGCATTAAGCCGACCGGTATGCCGAGTACAAGCGAAGCACTGATCCCCATGAACACCACGCCAATCGCGCGAGCACGGTATTTTTCTTCAACAATATTGGATGCCATCGTTACGCATAGGACAACGAGTAACGATCCGCTTGCTGCGGACAAGATCCGTGCAATCAATAACATCGTGTACGTTGGACTCACGATTACGAGTGCGTTTCCTAGCAAAAAAACAATTAGCGCGATGAGAGTTAGACGTTTTCGCTCAATATGCGCGGTCATCGTCAGCAAAATAGGTGCTGCAATGGCGAAAACAAGCGAGAAGATCGTAATGAGAAATCCTGCTTTCCCGAGGCCAACCTCAAGATCGGCTGCAATTAGATCAAGAATTCCACCTATAATTAACTCGACCATTCCGACGACAAACGAAACGATCGTTAATAAGTAAACACGTTTATTCACATCTATCTACCTTCTTTTTAATAAAAGTTACCCCTGTAATGGTAACTCATTCGGAACCTCATATCAATCATTAAATTTTGACCACACATCTATGAGAAAAAAGCGTTTGATTTTTGGATAATAAAGGAAATAAAATAGAGGTGATACATGAAAAATAAAATACAATAAAAAGAGAGGGCCACGGTAGATGGGGAGTAAAGTGTACGAAGCGTCAACCTTGAAAGCTGCAACCAGAGAACGAGCCCAACAGTATGTTAGGTTAAAGGAACAATTTGAGACATTGAAAAAAGAGTTTATAAAAATTGTGGATAATACTGAGTTTCGAGGCCATGGTGCGGAAGCGATTAAAGGATTTTACCAAGGACAGATAGATGTCGTGGACGCTTGGATTCTGTTCATTGATATGAATGTAGAATTTTTTAATGAGATACCTGGAGATATGGCAGATGTAGACCTTTCTGAAGATACGGTCGTGCAGGTACCGTTTCTGGAGAATAGTGTTGAACCAGCTGGGAAAATGGCAAAGGAAATAGTCACTGATCAACAAGATGCTCTTCAGCGTATTTTTAACGGAATCGCCGATCTAGTCCCTCTGACAGTCTTCTCCAAAGATGCATTCGACAGCTATATGGACCAAGCTGAAAAGAAAAGGGTACAAACCGTCGATAAAGTAAATGAGCTAGACAATAGGTTATTACAAGAGTATGCAAGTTCTCAAACTCAAGAGCAGCACATTTTCGCACTATATTCACAGTTGTTGGAGGCCACTCGCCAAGGAGAGGACATCTCACCACTTTATTTCGATGCAGAAGCTTATCACACAAGCAAAGCTTACCAAGTTCATGCTGAATCCATAGGGACTGCTACCACATCTGTTAAGCAAGGGGAAAACGGAAAAGCACCACAAATTGAAATTAAAAACAATGAATTGCAAAACCCCGGAGATGTGGCTGTTGTCAAAACCATTGAAGTCTTTGATGAGATCGAAGGCAAAACGAACGGAACGTATTTCTTATACGAAAATGGCCAAATTATTTGGAAACATCCCGCGCAAACGGGTAAAGTTGTTTATAAAGAAGTGGATGAAGTACCAGAAAGCCGAGTTGGTGGCGTAGAAGAACTTGATTCAGCTTTTGATGGTACAGGGCTTGCATTCTTGGGGTGGCTTCATCCGAAAGATGTATTAAAGAAATCCGTGAAATTGGTCATAAAAAGAGGCGGTAAAACAACTGTCAAGAAGCTCTCCAAAAAAGAAATTAAAGAAGTGTCCGCAAAACGCTTTGTGTACGATAAGAAGACAGGTACGTGGGTAGATAAGAATGGAAAGCCGTTGGGTAAAATTAAGAGTACAAATAAAGATGTGAAAAATTATAGAAAAACATTTTTTGATAAATATCCAGAACTTGAAGGCAGTGTTGTAGTACATCATGCCATTGAGCAACAAATACTTAAAAAACACCCTAATTTATTTACGCTTGAAGAAATTCATGCTCTGAGAAATCTTAGGGGAATACCGAAAGAAGTAAATAGTGATATTCATTTATCAAAAATAAGAAAAGATTGGAATCGATTTTATAGAAATCATCCTAATCCTACAAAAGAGGAAGTGATTAAATATATGATTGAGTTAGATAAAAAATATGGTGATAAATTTAATCCGCCAGTGAAAAGGTGAGAACGAACTAGGAAGGATGATTATTAATGAAACTATTTTTTTTGGAACCTGAAGTTTCTGGTGGTCACGGTGAAAAAACAGTTTATGGAACTGAACAGGATATAGCGAAAAAGGGTGTAAATGGAAAGGTGGAGTTCTTGCATTATGAGTTTGAAGGGTGGTTAGGTGATGACATTCTAGAGTCAACACCAGCTTTTATCATATCGTATACATTAGAAGCTGCACTTGAAAAAAGTGAATTTGAAGACTACGAATTAGAAAAATGCCTAATTACTACATCTGATGAATTTAAAGAGTTATACCCAGATAGAGAACTCCCTGCTTTTAGTAGGTTTATTCCACTTGGTACAATTGAAGTAGAAGGAGAACACTTCAAAAATTGGTCAGGGCATCATTTTTGTTTATCATCAAAAGGGGAGTTAATCGTAACTCAAAAGGCACTAGATTTTTTCGGAAAATTTTCAATTGATAACTGTGATATTACAACTTTAACACAGCTATAAGAGGTTAATCCCATTTTATATAGTATAGGGAATGGGGACTACTTTTACCTCATTCAAAAGAGTTTCCCAACATAGCCTTCTATTATTATTCGTATGAAGATTCTAGTATCGAAAAAGAAACAGATGGCTTTGAAGCATGGTTAAATCAGTTGCCAACATTTTTAAGTTGTACACGAATTGTAACAAGACCTAACATTTCACCTTCCCCGTAAGAATGGTAAGAATTATAATAGAGACATAGACAGAAAAAGGGGATATGGGGATTATGTCAGATATTTTATGGACGATATACTTAGGGATTTTAGGGGCGTTTGCAATTGGTTATCTCATAAAAGGTGGCTACAAAACACACTCTGCAAAACTGGACTTTGTAATCTCGACCATTACGTGGATTGGGTTGTTTGGTTATGTAACAAGCAACGAGCTGTTAACGCCGCTCGTATGGAAGTTTGTTTTCTGTGGTGGCCTTATTTGGGATCTAGCGTATGGACTTAAAAAGTTTAATGAAGACGCGAACGAGATTCCTAGAGCCGCTCGCCCAGCGGTATTCGGTATTACGGCATTAATTATGATTGGGCCGCTTTATTATGGTCTGTTTCAATACGCGTTTTAACTATAAGAAAAAAGGTAGATGTTTCCTATCAATACGAATAAAGAAGCGATTCAGCAGTTAGAGGAAAATAATTTAGATCAAGCGATGAAGCTATTTCATAAAGCTGTACTTGAAAAGAGAGATATTCAATCGCTAACAAACTTAGCATGGGTGATTTGGCGTGAAGAAGATGACTTAGAGCGTGCATTTTCACTTGCATCAGAAGCCGTTGATCTCCGCCCTATTTCTCATTTTCCATACAGTTTGTGTGGGGAACTTTTATTAGAAAATAAACGTTATGAAGATGCGTTAAAAATGTTACAGCAAGCCATTTCAATCCAGCCCACTAACATCACTTATCATAACTTGGGTGTAGCTTATTATTATCTTGGAGAAACAGCTAAAGCAGCCACTCATTTCGGACTAGCAGCTGGTAAGTCTGACTATACGCTGTACAATCAGGTAAAATGTTTGATAGAACTAGGAGAAAAGGGTGAAGCTCTGGGTTTAACCCAAACTTTTGATGAAAATGCCGAAGATTTTATAGGTACGATAAACCTTGCTGAATTGTATGCAGAGATTGGATTGCACGAAGAAGCTATTTATTGGTTTGAAAAAGGATGGAACGAATATTATTTACAGCCAAATTGGGTTGGGATGTATGTCTATTGTCTCTTACAGAGAAAACAAGAAACCGAAGCAAACAATACGATACAAGAATTTCTTCGCTACAAAAAACAAGAAATACTAGATACAGAAAAAGAAGAAATAGAAGAAGACTGGACTGAAGAGGATAAGCAGCAAATTATCATTAGGCTTTTAAACGAAATTCAAGAGTTTGAAAGCATGCTCCAGGGAATTAAGGACGGAATTCTGCCAACGGTTATTTTAGAGCCCTCACCAGAAAGAGACTGTTACCTTTTCGGCTGTGAACGCCATCAACATCCTGAATATAAAGACTCGTGAGACGAGAGGCTCTTTTTAATAGAGTCTCTTTTTTATGTTCAAAAGAAATCCGTCATGTATTGAACAAGCCCTCCATATAGTAGTAATAATCATCATACAAGTGGCTTCTTATGTGAAAAATGCCTGTGATTAGAGGAGGGGTCGAATGCTTCATATTGTGGCTTGCATCAAGCAGGTGCCGGATACGAAGATCATCAAGATGAACCCGAAGACGAATACGATGGACCGCGCGAGTGCGCCTGCGATACTCAATCCATACGACGCGCATGCGGTGGAAGAAGCGGTGCGTCTGAAAAAGAGATACGGTGGGACGGTCTCGGTATTGACGATGGGTCCTCCGCCAGCGGTAAAAGCTATCAAAAAATGTATCGAGATCGGGGCAGACGAAGGGTATATGATCTCAGACCGAGCGTTCGCCGGAGCTGATACACTTGCGACGAGCTATGCACTTACGAAAGCAATAGAGAAAATCTCGCAAATCCAGCCGGTCGATCTAATCATCTGCGGAAAGATGACGATCGACGGTGATACGGGACAAGTTGGGCCAGGAATCGCACGCCGGTTAGACATGCCACCACTCACTTCCGTCAACAAAGTAAAAGAAATCAACGTGGAAGAAGGGTATGCGATCGTTCACCGCAAGCTGGAGGACGGATATGAAGTAATCCAATCGACGATGCCGTGCTTGATGTCGGTGGAAAAAGAGATCAATGAAGTGCCGTATTCGTCGATGACGAACATGCTGAAAGCGGCTCGCTATCAGCCGGTGATCTGGGCGGTCGCTGATCTAGAGGATGTGGAGAGAACACAGCTCGGACTGAAAGGCTCACCGACGATCGTTTCAAAAGTGTGGGCACCAACAAAACCGAGTGGCGGCGAGATGCTAGAAGGGGATGCAACTCAGCAGACGGAACAGCTGCTGAACCTTTTGTTAGAGAAAAAAGAGCTTTTTGCGGTGAAGGGAGGGTCCGGCGTTGAGCTTTGAGGAATATTCAGGCATTTGGGTGTTTATTGAGGTAAAAGACGGTGAGGTCGTTCCTGTTTCGCTTGAGTTGTTAGGGGCTGGTAAAGAGCTTGCCGAAAAACGTGGCACCGAGCTTGCTGGCGTATTGATCGGAGAAAACGTCACACATCTTGCTGACACGCTTTATGAATACGGAGCGGATACGGTCTATGTGTATGACGACACTATTTTTAAAAACTACCGAACCGAGTCCTATATGAAAGCACTGTTAGAATGCTGTCAGAAGCATAAACCTGAAGTTATTTTATATGGTGCAACATCGACCGGGAAAGACTTGGCGAGCGCGGTTGCGACGGACCTTCCAACCGGACTCACCGCAGACTCTACCATTTTAGATATAGAAGAAGACACAGGATTGCTGCTTGCGAGCCGACCAGCGTTTGGCGGTAACATTATGGCAACGATTCTATGTAAAAAGTATAGACCACAGATGGCGACGGTACGGCCAAAAGTGATGAAAGCACTGACGCCTGAACCGGGTCGAACAGGACAATTAATAGAAGAAACAGCTTCTATAAAAGAAGAAGACATTCGTACGAAGGTGCTTGAGATCGTGCAGTTCACGACGCAGAAGGTTCGAATCGATGAAGCGGATATTGTTGTTGCTGGCGGTAAAGGACTGGGCAGTGAGAAAGGATTCCAGGTAATTCATGATCTCTCTGAAACATTGGGCGGAGCGGTTGGGGCGAGCCGTGATGTTGTGGAGGCCGGATGGGTCGAGCACCATCACCAAGTGGGGCAGACAGGATTAACCGTTACGCCGAAGATCTATTTTGCAATCGGCATTTCTGGAGCCATTCAACACATTGTTGGAATGCAGAACTCAGGGCTGATCATCGCGATCAACAATGATCCGGAAGCTCCGATCTTTCAATCAAGTCATTACGGCATTGTAGGGGATGCCTTTGAAATCGTACCGCTTCTGATTCAACAGTTTAAACAAGCGTTTAACAAGGAGGTGGTGGACCATGTCTGAAAAGTTTGATGTAATCGTCGTTGGTGCAGGTCCTGCCGGCATTTCCTGTTCATATGAACTTGCGAAAGCAGGCTTAAACGTATTACTCATCGAACGCGGAGAGTATCCTGGCTCAAAGAATGTTATGGGCGGTGTGCTTTATCGGAAAATGATGGAAGACGTGATCCCAGAGTTCTGGAAAGAAGCGCCGCTCGAACGACCGGTCGTGGAGCAACGGTTCATGATGATGGACAAAGAATCGGCTGTAACCGTCGGGTACAAAGGAATGGAATGGGGACAGGAACCGTACAACAACTTTACGGTACTGCGGGCAAAATTTGATCAATGGTTTGCGGGGAAAGCTGTTGAGCAGGGAGCACTGCTCGTAAATGAGACCGTTGTTTTAGAGTGTATCGTTGAGAACGGAAAAGTAGTAGGGGTGCGAACGGATCGTCCGGACGGAGAACTGTACGCGGACGTTGTCGTGCTTGCTGATGGTGTGAACTCCCTGTTAGCAAAGTCACTGGGCTTCCACAAAGAGTTCAGGCCGGATGAAGTCGCGCTCGCCACGATGGAAATCATTAAGCTCGACAAAAAGACGATCGAGGACCGGTTTAATTTGGAAGAGAATCAAGGTACGACGATAGAGCTTTTTGGTGACGCGACAAAAGGAATTCTCGGCACCGGTTTTCTTTATACGAACAAAGATACGCTGAGCTTAGGTGTCGGCTCACTTCTATCTGGACTTATCAAGCATAAGATTAAACCATATGAGCTCTTGGAGTATGTGAAGAATCATCCGATGATTCGACCGTACATCGCGGGCGGTGAGCCGGTGGAATATTTGGCGCACATGATTCCAGAAGGTGGCTATAAATCCATGCCAAAAGTAGCGGGCAACGGGGTGCTCGTTGTTGGAGACGCCGCCCAGCTCGTGAACGCGATCCACCGTGAAGGCTCGAACCTTGCAATGAAGTCCGGTCAGTTCGCCGCTGAAGCGGTGCTCCTCGCGAAGGAACGAGACGATTATTCCGAAGCAACACTCAACCATTATAAAACACGATTGATGAGCAGCTTTGTCGGTCAGGATATGAAAAAGTACAAAGATTCAACGCATCACTTTGATAAGTTTCCTCAGTATTTTGATAAGTACATTCCGATGGTGAACAAAGCGGCGAGCCAAATGTTTACGGTAGATGGTTCATCGAAATGGGAGAAACAGAAGAAAATTTGGCGTGATGTAGGAACGGCTGGAGAGAAATTCAAACTAGCTCGTGACGCGTACCGGGCGTGGAAGGTGATGAAGTAAATGAGCGAAAGAAAGTGTCAGAGCATCGAAGAAAAACAGTATCTCGTTCGTTTTAATGCAGACACGAAGTCACATCTTACCGTTATGGATGCCGATATCTGTTTGAACCACTGTCCTGATAAAATCTGCACGATCTTCTGTCCGGCAGAAGTGTATAAGTGGGAAGAAATCAGGATGCACGTAGGGTACGAAGGCTGTCACGAGTGCGGAAGCTGCCGGATCGGTTGTCCGCATCAAAACATTAAGTGGGAATACCCAAAAGGCGGGCATGGGATTGTGTTTCGTTTGGGATAAAAAGGCTGGAAAAGATGAGGATGACCTGGTGTTTGAGCCAGGTTATCCACTTTTTGTGGTTTGAATGACGGTGATTCTTTTTATAGCAAGGAAATAGGCAGCAACTCCAAAACAAAGTAAGAAAAACGCGAGGATCCCGTAAGCTGCTCCTTCAAAACCACGAATGAACTCTAAACTCACATAAAAAATGACCAAGGAGCTAATCACGATTAACAAACATGGCACAAGTTTTATGAACAAAGAGACGTTCTTTTTTCTTAGCCACCACGTGAGAAAGAGGACGATTATGCCTGGTATTAAGCTGATAAGAAATGGCATTCCAAAAAACATGTTAATTTCCTCCTGCTATTATAGTGGATTAAGGCTTAGACCAGAAGAGATGCATGCCTAAATACAAGAGCGCGGCCAAGCCTATGAATCCAAAAACTAAAGTTGTTGCAATACGTTTGGATGATCCTTTTTTTGCGTAAAAAGCCAAGAACAAAGATAAGGCGATAAATGTGAAAAAAATAGGAAACATATTGTCCGCAATGAATGGGCTATATGCAGCCAGAATGATTGGAGATCCTGCGATTAATAAAGAAAGAATTGAAAGTATGCCAGCATTTCTTTTTAACACCATGAGACCACTCCTCAAAATCGATTCAGATTTAATTCCATTTAATTACATTATACATAATTTCCCTTTATTTTGTATGAGTCTTCTTTAATTAACGATAGTCACATGATTTTAGCTTGTTTTTACGGTACGTGTTCTTATTTTTATTACACGTTCGCTCAATTCTACAGCCGTTTCACTCAGAATGAATGCTGTTTCACCCAGAACCGTCACCGTTTCACTCCAAACTAGCACCTGTTTCGCTCATAAGGGTCTACTTTCCAATTAAACAACTGTTTAAAAATATTATTATTACTCTCTCTAAATACGGTAAATATTTTACCGATATAGAATATGTAAAGTAATTTCGATTTATCAACAAGGAGAGTTTCTATAAATGGACGCCGTTTCTAGTACATATCACATTCCGCTTGTTTCTCTATCAATCATTATTGCAGTCATAGCTTCTTATGCTGCGCTGGATTTAGGGATACAGGTACAAAAAACAAAATCATACGCACGGTACATTTGGATGATCTCGGGAGCTTTTGCGATGGGGATGGGCATCTGGGCCATGCATTTCGTGGCGATGCTTGCTTTTCACTTATCGATCTCGGTCACTTATGATGTAACACTCGTCATTGTTTCAATCATTCCAGCGATTCTTTCTTCCGGAATCGCACTCTATATCATCAGCCGCCCTGTTATGGGGAAAAAGCAGGTATTGTTAGGAGCTCTTTTCATGGCGACGGGTATCGTTTCTATGCATTACACGGGTATGGAAGCGATGAAAATGAACGCTGAAATAAACTACAATCCAGTATTATGGACACTTTCGGCGGTCATTGCTTTTGTCGCATCAGTCGTAGCTCTGTATCTACTTTCGTTTGTTAGCCAAAACTATAAAACCAGTAAAATATGGCTCGTGAAGCTAGGAAGTGCGGTACTCATGGGTATCGCCATTTCCGGCATGCATTATACGGGTATGTCCGCTGCATCCTACAAAACGCATCAGCATCACACGGATCTAGCAGCAACACCGTTTAACAGCACCCTATTAGCTTATGCGATCGGAATCGTAATCCTTATTCTATTAGGGATGGTGTTCATCAGCACGTTCATCGATCGAAGGTTTGAGTATCAGTCGATTCTATCAGAAAGAAAGTTCCGCTCTGTTATTGAGTCTGCCAACGATTCTATTATTCTGTCAGATCGAACAGGAACCATCATCTCGTGGAATAAAGGAGCAGAGCTGATCTTTGGCTTTAACGAAAAAGAAGCACTAGGAAAAAATTTGCAGATCATTATACCGGACAAGTTTAAAGTTGCTCATCAGCAAGGTATGGAACGTTATCTGTTGTCTGGAGAACCAAAAGTGATCGGCAACACGGTTGAGTTAGAAGGGCTTCGAAAGGATGGAAGTGAGTTTCCGATTGAACTGTCCCTTGCGGCTTGGCAGGAAGATGATCAAGTATATTTTAGTAGCATTATTCGTGACATTACGGAGCGAAAAAGAAACGAGAAGAAAATTAATCAGATGGTCTACCGTGATCCCTTAACAGGTCTGCCAAATCGACTTCTGTTGAACGACCGTCTTTCTCAAGCACTTGAACTGGCAGATGAGAACAAGCAGACGATCGGCATCATGTTTATCGACCTCGATCGATTCAAGTATATAAACGATACGTTAGGACATGCGGTTGGAGATCAACTGTTGATTGAAATTGCAAAGCGGATTCAAGCATGTGTAGGGAAGAACGATACGGTCTGCCGCCAAGGTGGGGATGAATTTATCGTACTCATACCAAATACAACGGCAGATGAAGTCTCGAAAATCGCTCAGCAAATCGTAGATCTGTTTAGCAGTTCCGTTATGGTCAACGAGCAAGAGCTATTTGTGACTCCGTCGATCGGAATTGCGATGTATCCAGGAGATGGCCGTGATATAGAAACGTTGATCAAAAATGCAGACACTGCGATGTATCGAGTGAAGGAACAAGGGAAGAACAACTTTCAATTTTATACACCAGAGATGAATGAGGCCGTTACTAAGAAGATGAAGCTCGAGATCGGCCTTCGAAAGGCACTGGAACGTGACGAATTTAAGATTGTATACCAGCCTCAAATTGATGTAGAAACGGGTGGCATCATCGGAGTTGAAGCACTTTTACGCTGGCATCATCCAGAATGGGGTACGATCTCACCAGCTGAATTTATTCCGATTGCCGAAGAAACAGGTCTGATTCTACAGATCGGAGAATGGGTGCTTCATGGGGCTTGTCGTCAAAATAAAGCGTGGCAAGACGAAGGATACGCGCCATTACGGATGGCGGTCAACATTTCATCCCGTCAATTTCAGCAGAGTGATCTCGTTGAACGGGTGAGTAGAATTTTGAATGAAACTGAGCTTGCGCCACAATATTTAGAGCTTGAGCTGACGGAAAGTATTATTCAAGATTCAAAATATGCTGTAGCTAAGATGCAGCAGCTGAAAGAGATGGGAATTCATCTATCGATTGATGACTTTGGAACAGGCTATTCGTCACTAAGCTATCTGAAGACGTTCCCGATTCATACGTTAAAAATCGACCAAAGCTTTACGCGTAACATCTATGCCGATCCGAAAGACGCGTCACTCGTAGAAACGATTATTGCAATGGCTCATAACTTAGATTTGAAGGTAATAGCAGAAGGGGTAGAAACGGAAGAACAGCTTCAGTTTCTGCAGCAAAAGCAATGTAATGAAGCGCAAGGGTATTACTTCAGCCGACCGATTTCAGCTGAAGAATTGGGTGTGATTTTACAAGAGCGATTGGTAATTGAAGTGAGCTAAGTTAACAAATAATTAAAAGAAAAAAGCACTTTTGACAGTGCTTTTTTTTTGATTAGATATATGTAACTCCAAAGTCATACATTTTCTTCATAGAAAGAATAGCAGAACTATAATAAACACTTGCTTGTTTATATTTCTGGTTATTCTCAAAATATTTTCCAATAATCGGATAATACTCTGATAAAAAAATCCACTCGTTTCGTTTTTCAAAATAAGGAATCAGCTCTTTTATCATAAATTGAACAGCGTCCTCATTGAGTTCACCATGAGTAAATAAGTGTTTATGGTAAAGAAAATGAAGTTCATAACCTCTAAAAAGAGAATTATCTTTCAACTGATCCATCCAAGTATTGATGAGTTCTAGACCTTTTTCTCGATCGTTACACACTTGATAACTTTTTACTAACGCGGATAAGGTTACAATTTTTAAGGAAAGTGGCTCATTTTCTTTTGCTAATAAACTGCGAGAATAGAGTTTTATTGCTTCTTCTGTTTCACCTTTATGCGTAGCAATGCCACCTAAATTGTGATAGATAATTCCCTTTAAATGGTCGCTATCACCAAATGAATTAGCAATCGTCTCTGCAAGTAGTAAATGTTTTGCTGATTCCTCAAAATTCTTTATCCTTAAATGTACAGTGGCGAGTAAAACTCTACAATCTGCACACCGTTTAAAAAAGTAGGTTTTTTCAAAGATTTCTAAAGCTTTATTTGTATATTCTAAAGTAACGACATTTTTGTAAAGTTTATGTGCAGTAAGACCAATGGTGTAGAGCAAATATCCTTTTTCCCACTCTTGAAAACGGTGTTCTTCTAAAAGTTTCTCAGCTCTAGTGAGATAGTTAAAACATTCTTGGAATTCTTCTAAATAAAAACTTAATTGTCCTCTGGCAATTAAATAATAAAACGCCTTTTCTCCTTTAATCACATTGTCAATATAGGCAACTTCATCTAATAAACTGGAGACTTCTTTTGTATCTTCCATTGCCATCATGATATAAATACTCTTAAATATTTTGTGCAATATGTCTTCCTCAACAGACTGTGAGCGTGAATGTAAAAGTGTGTGGTATTGTTGCTCTGCACTTTGATAGTCTCTTTGGTACAAAGAATAGAAAAGCTTTACGTAATTTTGAATTAATTCATTCTCGTTTATTGTATGTAACCTAATATCTAATCTTGCAGCTAAGTGTTGCTGTATTTCCTCCGAAGGTTCAGTAACTCCGTTTTCAATTTTACTCAAATAAGGAACTGAACAAATCCCGGCAGACAGTTCTTGCTGGGATAAGTTTTTAACTTTTCGGAAATAACGAATCTTCTCTCCTAAGTTCATATTTGTTACCCCGCCTTCGTTTACTTAATAGATTTACAATTATTAGGTATAAGTTCACGTTATATTTTTTCTCTTCTATAAATATACCTGAACTTTAACTGGAAGAGGAAACTAGTCGTAATTTATCGCGATTTAACCTCTAAATCCCTTCATGTTTCCCAATTTTTTTAACAATTTTATTAGGTATAATTAACTATAGAAACTAACAACTAGGGTGAAGGCTATGACTATTGTAAGAGGCGATCTCGTAACCTATCAAGATGAATTACATAAAGTACTTCATGTGTATTCTTCAGATTTTCTTGAGATCCGAAAAGTAAATGAACCATACATACCACGTGTTATTCTGGTTCATAAATCGGAAGTTAATGCCCAACCATAATCGAGGAGTATACATACATGACCAGACTCAAGAGTGATATAACCACTACTTGAGTTTTTTGGTGTACACGTAAAATGATGTATCAGAATATTCTGTAATCGTTTTACAATAGTATTACTAATGATTAAGGAGGAATTTAACATGAGAAACATGACAACTCAAACCGTACAAACATATAAGGGTGGAACACGTTCTTAACTTATAGACGGTGTGTCCCCTTATGTGTGCCTCGCAAAAAAACACAAAAGGGGTAAATCATGAATTTTCCAATCAAACGTTTTTTCTCCTATTACAAACCGTATTTAGGGTTATTTCTATCTGTATTAATTATTGCGTTTATTGTTTCTGGAATCACACTCATCCTTCCGTTGCTCGTTCGGTATATAACCAAAGATGTTTTAGAAGGGGACTTGTCTGTTGCTCTTCATAAAGTTTACTGGATCGGCGGAATCATGTTCGTATTAGTTGTTATTCAGAATCTCGGAACGTACTTTGTTGACTATAAAGGACATGTGGTCGGTGCCCGAATGGAAGGTGATATTCGCAGCGAGTTGTTTCAACATCTGCAAAAACTTTCTTTTAGCTTTTACGATAAAGAAAAGACGGGCCAACTCATGTCTCGCGTAACAAACGATTTATTTTTACTTGCTGAACTGTATCATCACGGTCCAGAAGATTACGTCAAATATTTCGTGAGGTTTGTAGGGGCCTTTGTGATTCTGTTTTTTATCAATGTGCCTTTAACACTTGCGGTATTTTTGTTCCTACCGATCATCGGTTTTCTCTCGCTCTATTTTAACAAGAAAGAGAACGTTGCTTTGCGGCGAAATAAAGAGCGGATTGCAGATATCAATGCTCAGCTTGAAGATACACTTTCAGGCATTCGGGTCGTAAAATCTTTTGCGAACGAACAAGTGGAGATCCGTAAGTTTAATAAAGAAAATCTTCGTTTCTTAGAAAGTCGAAGAAACACGTATAAAGTAGAAGCAACTTTTTATAACAGCATACAGATCTTGATTCAGCTCATCACGATCACGGTTGTTGTGTTCGGCAGCGCAAGTATCGTCAATCAAAATTTGGATTTAGCTGATCTGATCACGTTTTTGTTATATGTGGGCTATATGGTGGAGCCTATTCAGCGTCTGACTCATATGAGCACACAGTTTCAAGAAGGCATTACAGGCTTTCAGCGGTTTATGGAAATCATGAACCTGAAACCAGACATCGAAAGTCAAAAAGATGCGAGAAAACTTTCCGAGGTGGAAGGGGATATCGTTTTTAATGAGGTGAGCTTTCGTTACGAACCGCATCTGGATCCTGTGTTTACGAATCTTAACCTTCATATAAAGCCTGGAGAGTACGTTGCCCTCGTAGGTCCATCTGGTGCGGGGAAGACAACACTCTGCTCGCTCATTCCTCGCTTTTATGAAGTGACAGAAGGGGAAGTGCAGCTTGATGGAGTGGACATAAAAGAGCTTGATTTAAATGATTTGAGAAATCAGATTGGTGTTGTACAACAGGACGTTTATTTGTTCGCGGGAACGGTGATGGAGAATATCCGTTATGGTAATAATGAAGCGACTGATGAAGAAGTGGTGGCGGCCGCAAAGCAAGCCAACGCTCACGAGTTTATTATGAGCTTGCCAAATGGGTATCACGCTGACATCGGTCAACGAGGAGTGAAGCTTTCTGGTGGTCAGAAGCAACGGCTCAGTATCGCCCGTGTCTTTTTGAAAAATCCGTCTGTTTTAATTCTGGATGAAGCGACGAGTGCACTGGATAATGAATTAGAAGCTGTAATCAAGGAATCACTCGAGTCTCTAGCAAAAGGGCGTACCACGATTGTGATCGCTCATCGCCTTTCCACAATCCGCAATGCTGAACGAATTATTGTCCTAACGAACGAAGGAATTGTGGAGGAAGGGACGCATGACGAATTGCTTAGCTACAATGGAGCGTATGCGCAACTTTACAATAAGCAGTTTGAAGTGCAATATTAGATGTTTTCAAAAAGTCTTTCCAATAAAACGGAGAGGCTTTTTTATTTGAGAAAGGGTAAGTATCGAATTGTAAAAAAGATCGGTAAATCATCTGCACTTGCCGTACCCTTTTATCTAAAAGAATTGAATAAATAAAAATAGAGAAAGCGTAACAACAATGACGGTGAGTATGACCCATAAATAAATTTTTAGAATCTCTTCAGAGGTGCCTTTCCCGTTCTTGACTCTAAATAGTAACCACATGTCAATGGTTGCGAATACTGTCGCACATACTCCCCCTGTAAACGTATATAATCCCCAGAAACCAAAGATTAGTCTCCCTATTAATAGACCCATTGTTCCAAATAAAACAATGTACATAGGAATACTAATGATGTAATTCATACTTACTTTACAAATGATATACTCAATAACCGCTGATGTTATAAACCCAAAACAAACGATGACACCTGCCGCTATAAATGCGGCAAAAATCGGAATCAAGATGATCTCTAACCCACTTTCACCAGTATCGCGGTCTAAAACAGACAGTACTGTTAAAACTAGTGAAAAAAGAAAACTTGTTATTATGGTAGCGAAGATCTTGCGTTTCCCAAAAGCTTCTTCCATTCTTACATACTCCTTTTTCTTATTTTATAGATATCTACTATAGAATGAGTCCTAACAATAATACTATGACGTACAAAGGGGATGCAGATAGAAGCAAAGCTATGTTCTTTTTTTTAATCATTCTACTAGACAGATAATAGATGCAGCTTCCAACTGTTAATAACGGTGTAATTAAAATCATAAAATATATATCCCCGTAAAATAGTAAACTAAAAAATATACTAATTGTGATAGATAGAAGCAATAATAGAGATAGATTAAATGAGTGTTTCTTATTAGGAACAAGATAAAGTACAGCTTCTCCTAGAAAACATATGAAATAAACGAAAAAGATGAAATAAGGCATAAGAAAAGGAAGCCCGTCATTTTCTCCGCTAAATCCTGTGCTCAGGAAGAAATAAAACATGGTGAATAAAAATGTGGTACCTGCACCTATGTATAAGGGACTTTCTTTAATGATAGTACGCATTCGATCCCAACTTTCTTCTAATGATTCTCTATCTTTATCGTACCATTATTTAGAAGGTTGAAGTTTCTTCGTTTTGGATATTAGAAAAGAACGTAAAGTTTTAAGGAGTGGTAAGATGTTTGGTTCTCCGCAAATGGTCTCAGTTATTTTTTATGGTGCTGCCCCAATGCGCTCGCAGTATCATAACCGCGCTGCACTCCAAGCGGCAATCGCGGATGTAGACAGCAGGGGAAGAGGAGTAGTCGTGGTACCTCCAGAGATTGATTATGGATATAAACGTGGAATCCCAAGTACCTATCCTGATTTTTCTTCAGCACGCCATGATATTCTGATTCATGATTATTCGATCAACACTCGTTATGATTCGTATAACGGGGACGGTATGCAATACAGAATCATTACGAAGACTCACAATGAGACGGCTGGCAAAAATGATGGAAATACACAGTGGCTAAATGGAAATTGGCACCCAGCCTTTATGCTGATGCATGAAGGAGAAAGCACGAATAACCGAAGAGCCACTTATTTTACAGGGATAAAAGGTGAAGTGGCTTGGGGAGTGGGTCAAGGAATTAATACAGCAGGCGTATCGAGTGGTGTTTCAAAAGGCGCATCAGACGATGAATTAGCGCATTTCAAGATCATTGGTAATAAAGTAGCCGATGGTAGAGGACTTGAAACAATGCTGGCTATCAACAAAACAAATGGGTTTTGGGGTTTCGGCGGAATGGCGAACCCTGACAAAGAATTTCATTTTAAAACAAAGCGTGGCTGTAAAGGGGAAGTGAAATTTGAATCACATACAGATAACTTGGAAATTAGCCTAAGCACACCGAACAAAATGCGGAAATGGACAATTCGTGATGATAACGGCAGCTTAAACATTACAGATCTGAACGGAACTTCTAATGTAGTGACCATTACAGATTCTGGAGAAGTCATTGCAAAAGGCGGTATTAATATAAATGTATCAAGCTTACCTAAGAATCCTACTGCGGGACGCATGGTATTTTACAAAGGAGAGCTAAAGCTTTACACGGGTTGTGAATGGAGAACGGTATAAGAAAAAAGGAGCTGCTTATAGCTCCTTTTGTGTTTAAATCACCAAGAACTTTCCTCAATATATAGTTCATAATCAATTGAATCATCTTCGTTAAGTTTTTTCCCGTTAATATAGACTTGATTCCATTCATACATGTACTTGTCAAAGTAAACATAAAAGACGATTCTAACATCTTCTTTCTCGGTGTAATCATAGCCTGTAAATTCTACAACATGGTGACGACCATCTTGTTTGATATAGTTCCACTTCGGATTGTCCATGTAAGCTTCTAATGTATCTGCTTCTTCGCTGATTCGTACGGCATTCTTAATATTCGTTTCTGTGGGTATGAAAGACAAACCGAAATCCAATGCAAAGAATAATGCAATCAAAAGAACATGCAAACCGATCATACTACCAATATGCGTTCCGCCTTTTGTTTGAATATAAGATTCTTGCACGTTTTCAGGTAAAACTCTAGCTTGTTTCAAAACGTGATTCGTATGATTAAAATACCAGCGATTTCCGAATAAGCCGACGATTATGGAGATTATCCCGTAAAAGGGCAGGTCAAGCCAAATGGAAAGGTCTATAAAATAAAAAGGTACCGACCATACCAATTGAAGACCTGCAATAATAAAGAAAGGTTTATACATTTTGCGGTACGCAAGCCAAAACGTTGAAAAGAAGAAGGCTAGCCAGTTCCAGGTGCTTTTTGTTGCCGGGTTCTCAACGGATTTCCACTTTAAGTCGTAGTAAGGTATATTTTTTTGAACAACTTTATGTTGCTGCTCAAATAAGCTTAGTTCCTCTTGGTGTGCTTCGTTCATGTCCTTCTCCTCAAATATTTAGTATTTTTATAAACGTTACTTCACTACAGGTCTTTCAATACCGTTCAGAAAATCTTGTATCATCTCAAGGTGATCCGTAAATAGGTTTTGTGGAAGCTTGTCTATTGGGAAAAATTTATTATCCATTGATTCCGAATTAGAAGTAAGGAGATCCCCCGTAAAATCATGACAAGTAAACACATGCATTACCATGGATACTTGGTCGCCATTTGAAAAGGTTTTATCAAGGCGTTGTCCAGAATAAACGCCAAACAGCTCAAGTTTACCAAGTGTAAGTCCTGTTTCTTCAAAAACTTCTCGTCTGGCTGTATCTTGCACCGTTTCTCCGAATTCCATAAAGCCCCCTGGTAAACCCCATTGACCGTTGTCACTCCGTTTATTAAGAAGTAATTCATTTTCTGTATTAAAAACAAAAGCTCCGGCGACCACCGTAATGATCCTGGAGTGACCCACCATTGCTCTCACATACTTTATGTAATCCATCAGAATCCCCATTTCTCTATTTCCTTATTTTTCTACTATACCTTCATTATGTAAGTTCGTCTGCATTTTTTTGTAAAAAGACATAATAAAAATGAACTGGTTTATCATCCACTTCATTGGTGTGTTTCTTATAGAGTTTGAGGTCTTTTGTACACTGTTTCACAATCTACTGCAAAAAGAAAAGCGAGGATGAATCTCGTTAAGCTTCTCTTTGTAAGGCAGGCTTTTCAATCGTACTTAGCAGATCTTCGCGGGCTTTTTGACTTAGCTCATTAGAGTACTCAATAGCCTCATAAATGGATGTAAAGTGCTGTGATGCATAGTAAGGAGATTTATAGCAATGTATCACTTTCGTTTGTGAAGGATAGATGAGCACCTTCCAGTGGTAAACATTTCGTTGCTTTTCACTGCCTTCCATCGCGATGAGCCAATGTGTGGAGCTCTCGAGTGCTGCGTTTTCTTCCTGAGCTGTGTTCTTTAGAGCAGCCCGATCATTTTCACCGATTAAAATAGGCACCTTTTCATAGAACTCCCTAAGGTTTGGGTAGTTGTTCATACCATCTCTCCTCTCAAACATGATTTGTCCATTTCACAAAGTACATGTTTCGCTTATTGTGACATTATATGAAGGGAGAGAGGAAAAGATGATTCAAAAATAAAACCAGATGCCAAAAATCTTTAGCATCTGGTAGGTGAACGTTAGAAACGTCTTCTTTTGTTACGACGAGGTCGTCTCGGCCGTCTGATCTTGATCTCTTTTACCTTAATAAAACGAACTCCGATAAATAGGAAGTAAGTAGCTAGTGCGACATAAAAGAAGATCGGTACGCTTTCGAATCGGTTCTTCGCAAGCAAGTAAAACATGTAAAACAAGAATAGCGAGATGATCGTTCCGTATCGCGGCATCGGGATATCCTTGAAGCTTGGAATCTTGATCGTGCTTACCATCAAGAGACCGAGTCCGTAAAACAGAAGTACAAAAATCCAAAGTGGAATCCATTTTACGAAAAAGACTAAGAATACAACGATTCCCCCTGCAAGCGGGATCGGAATTCCTTTAAAATATTTCATCGATTCTTCTGCAGCCGTAATGTTAAATCGTGCTAGCCGGTATGCGCCGAATAGTGGAAAAAGACCTGCAAACAGAAAGCCCCACATCCCCAGATGAGCAAAGTAGGTATTCGCTACAAAATAGGCGGGTGCTACGCCAAATGAGACAACATCCGCAAGTGAATCGAGTTCCTTTCCAAGGTTTCCTGAGACTCCTAAAATCCGAGCTGCTCTTCCGTCGACCGCATCCAGCATCATCGCGATGAAAATGAGGATAGCTGCGTTTCGAATATCACCGTTTGAAACGTAACCGATGGAAAGAAACCCACAGAATAGATTTCCTAAAGTTAATAAGTTTGGAATATGCTTTTTCATTGTTCACGTCCTTAAAAAATACTCTTCTCTATATAATAGATGATTTTATTGGAAAAAGTTATGTTTTTTTGGTTAAGTGAGTAGTTTACCATATTTTTTGGGTGGTTGGGGTAGGGGAGATGTTTAAGTGAGTGATAGCTTATGAACTAAACTCGTTCAAAAATGTACAGAAAGAGACTTGGTACGGTTCATGTGCTTGGTCTGAGCAAAACAAGTATACGATTGAGCGAAAAAGAAGAGGATTGGGGTGTAACGTGAGCTATCGTGAGCGAAACGCTCGACTGTTGGTGTGAAACGAAAGCCATATTGAGCGAACGCGTAATTATTATAAGAACACGTACCGTAAAAACAACTTTGTCCACATAAAATATGATAATTCGAGTCCACCCCATGAAGATTACTTCACACTTCTCTTCAAATAACTCTCAAACAAGAGGTCGATCAACAGCATCAATGTTGATCTTGCTGTAATATCATAGCCTGCGAACTTTACACGGCCGACGGTCATGCTCAGGTTTGTCTTCACCATCTTGCCTAAAGTAGAGTCGGATGCGTTCGTGATCGCTGCTGTATCAACGACTTTATACGAAAGCTTCTCGGCTGCTTGCACGAGTGTTTTCGTTTCGCCGCTTGACGAGATAAAGAACACGAGGTCGTTCGGTTCTACCATATTCGGTAAAAGGTCGATCATGTGTGATTCGTATGTATAGTGAGTCTGCTTGTTCGTCTGCATGAGCAATTTACTGAAATACTCCGCCATCATTTTTGATAGACCTACACCAACCACCATCACACGTTTTGCGTTCACGATTTTCTCACTCAATTTTTCGAGCTCCGTTTTTTGAATCGTTTCAAACGCGGAGACAAATTCCTCTTTATAGCGCTCAACCGGATTATCCCTCAACATGACATGCTGATTTTCAATCATTTTTAAAATGTATTTCAGTTCCGAAAAGCCTTCAAGTCCGAGCTTATGCGACATGCGTACAATCGTTGTTGTACTCACGTTGTTCACTTTGGCGATCTCGGTTAACGAATGCGTTTTTGCTTCATCTATATGGTTGTCTATGTAATACAGTACTTGTTTTTCAGTCGGTGTAAGTTCAGCTAACTTGCTGCTGAACTGATCTAGAAACTTCCCCATCGTTAACTTCCTCATTTCCGTACGATTCTTTCTTTTAGTATAGCCCATTTTTCATTCTGTACAAATGTACGGACTCTGTACAAAGATAACGCTTACTTTCATGTTACAAATAGAGTATAGAAAGTTGGAAGTGCTTTCATACTAGGGGAGATTGGAGTGAACGTCATGGAACTAAGAAACATGACCCATCCGAATTTAGTGTTGTTCGATGTGGATGCTCAAAATAAAGAGCAAGTTATTCGGCAGCTAATTTCAAAGATTAAAAAACAAAATTATATAGAATCTGAAGAAGCTTTATTGGAAGCGGTGTTAAAACGTGAGGAGCAATCTCCGACAGGCATGGAGAAAGGGTTAGCGATTCCGCACGGAAAATCGGCAACGGTAAAACAAGCGGTCTTTGCGGTAGCTCGTCTCAAAACACCACTCTCAGATTGGGAAAGTATCGATCCGAACAATAAAGTTCAGCTCGTATTCTTGATCGCTATTCCTGAAAGTGAAGCCGGAACGACGCATTTAAAAGTATTGTCTACACTAAGCACAAATTTGATGCGTGAAGGCTACTTGGAAGGTTTGATGGCAGCGGGAACAACGGAGGAATTTTTAAACAGGCTGGATGTTGAAAAGAAGACGGAAGTTACGACTGAAAAAGAGTTCACGAAGACTGTTGTTGCTGTTACAGCTTGTGCAACAGGTATCGCGCATACGTACATGGCAGCTGAAGCTCTGGAAAAAGCAGGACGTGAGCTAGGTGTTTCTGTACTCGTTGAAAAGCAAGGTGCGAGTGGAATTGAAGATGAGTTATCAGCAGAGGTTATAAAAAACGCGGATGCTGTCATTTTTGCAACGGATATTGCACCAAAGCAAAAAGACCGTTTTGCAGGTAAATCGTATGTGCAGACGCGTGTAGCTGAACCATTACGAAAAGGGAAAGAAATGATTCAAAAAGCGCTGAATAACCCTGATGGTGTTGTTGAAGCAGAGGAAGAAGAATCATCTACTTCACAATCAAGTGGCGGAGGCGGATTCTTTAAAGATATGGTCCAAGCGGTAATGACAGGGATCTCTTACATGATTCCCGTTATCGTTGCAGGTGGATTGATGATGGGGATCGCAAAGCTCGGTGCGATGCCGTTCGGACTTGTAAACGAACTTGCTGATCCGAAGTACGCTACACATTCAAACGAGCTATTCGTTATTCTGCACCACCTCGATAAGTTTGGAGCACTCATATTCAAATTCATGTATCCGATATTTGCCGCGTTCGTCGCGTATTCACTGGCTGACCGCGTTGGTCTAGTAGCCGGATTTATCGGAGGAGCTTTTGCAGGGGGACTTCATTACACGTTCTGGAACAACCCGGAAGGCATTCCGTCTGGATTTTTAGGAGCATTGATCCTCGGTCTTGCAGCAGGTTATATCGCTCGCTTCTTGAACCGAAAAATACAGTTGAACAAAAATTTAGCAGCGATGAAGCCGATGTTTCTCATCCCAGCGATCTCAGTACTATCGATCTTTTTCTTAAACTTTTATATTGTAGATCCTGTGTTTGGCGGTCTGAACGTTGTGTTACGCAACTGGATCGAGTCTGCACAAGGAACGGGTGACGTTGTGCTTGCATCGATCATCGCTTCTGCAACTGCTTTTGACTTAGGTGGACCGATCAACAAAGCAGCTGGTGCGATCGCGATCGGACTTGCCGCTGATGAAGTGTATCCGTTAACAGCTCGCGTTCTAGCGATCGTTATTCCACCGATCGGCCTTGGAATCGCTGTTGTCATTGATAAATATATTGTCGGTCGCCGTGTATTCCCAGCAGACCTTCGTGTAGCAGGTAATACATCGTTGTTATTAGGATTCCTTGCAATTTCTGAAGGTGCGATACCGTTCATGCTTCGTAACCCGTTGATCACGATACCGATCAACATTATCGGTGCGATCCTTGGCGCAAGTACGGCTGTCTTGCTTGGAGCTGTTCAATGGCTTCCGCTTCCGGCAGTCTGGGGCTGGCCGCTCGTTGAGAACCTTTGGGCTTACTTGCTCGGACTCGTTGTCGGCGCAGCATTCATCGCATTCTCCAACATCTTTATCCGCTTTGCGATTTTAAAGAAAAAAGAGAGACAAGCATAAGAAGATTTTAAAGTACGTGCCTCTTTGACAAGGGTGATTGGAGCGCAAGGTGCGAGACTCCTGGGGGATAAGCGGGACAGGTGAGACACCTAACAGCGCAGAGCGCTAGGTGGCTCACCGCACGCCTCCCGGAAAGCGAGCATCCTGGAGCGGAAATCAACTACTTTCGGAGAGCGACATTGAAAATACAAAAAAGAAAAGGGGCGCATCTTGTTAAAAAGGTGACCCCTCTTTCTATTAAACGTGAGCAACTCGGGAGGGAAACAGCATGAAACAGAAACAAAAAAAGGTATACGTCGTACCGCATTCGCATTGGGATCGCGAGTGGTACTTTACTATAGAAGATTCAAACCTACTACTCGTAGAAAACATGGACCGGTTGATGGATGTTATGGATAAAGACCCTGAGTATACGGGTTATGTATTTGACGCGCAGAGCTCGATCATTGATGAGTATCTAAAGATTCGTCCAGAAGAAAAAGAACGGTTAAGCCGTTTGATCGCCGATAAGCGTATTTTCGTAGGACCTTGGTACACACAAGCAGATTCACTACTTGTTAACCGAGAGTCATTGATCCGCAACTTGATGTACGGAACGCGAATCGCTGAAAAGATGGGTCACTCCCTGAACGTTGGTTATCTGCCTGATATTTTTGGTCAAAACACGTACCTTCCGTCTATGTTCAGAGAATTTGATATTGATTACAGCGTGTTACAGCGTGGAATCTATACCGATCAGTTGAACGGTGATCTGAACTTCACGTGGCAATCCCCAGACGGCGAGAGCGTGAAGGCAAACAATATCTACTTCGGCTACGGTCCAGGAAAATTTTTATCTGATGATCCTCAGTACATGGAAGAACGATTGCTGCCTATTTTAGAAAAAATAGCTGATCTGAACGCGAGCACGGATAACTTGTTGTTGCCAGCCGGTGGTGACCAAGTGCTCGTGCGTGAGCATTTTCCTGAAACGGTAAAAAAGCTGAACGAAAAAGATGACAAACACGAATATGTGCTATCTGACTATGAAACGTTCATGAAGGATACGTGGCAAGAAGGAGATTTTAAGAACGTGATCGAAGGTGAGCTGATCGCGACTCAAAAATCTCGTATCCATAATACGATTCGTTCTCAGCGTTATGATATCAAGAAACTTAATGATATTGCTGAAGAAAAGGTCATTTATGAACTTGAACCATTAGCGAGTTTTGCAAGTACGCTAGGTTTTAAATATCCGCAACGATGGCTGGATGAGATGTGGAAGATGCTTTTCGATGTTCACGCGCATGACAGCATTGGTGGTTGTAATTCTGATGACACGAACCAAGAAATCGTGAATCGTCTTACGAAAGTTATACGAATTGCTGACGGCTGTTTGAATCTATTAAAAAAACAGATATCAGAAGCTGTGAGCCGTAAGCTAGGCAAAGATTCGATCTTTGTGATGTTCCATCTGCTGCCTAAAGCGTTTGAAGGCTCTAAAAAAGTCGTTCTTTTTACAAAAGAAAAAGGGTTTGGTGTTCGTGACCTAGATGGAAATCCTGTTTTGTTCGACGTATTGAATCAGGAATATATCTCAGGTGGAAAGACGATCGTCGTAACGGCGGATGGCGAGAAAGAAGTAGAAGCGCCAGGTTATTACAGAAACGAAGTGCTCTTACAGAATGTGAAACTTCCGTCCATGGGCTATGAAACATTTGAAGTAGTGGAAGATGAAGTGATCGAACATGTAGCTCCGAAAGTTGAAGATAAACGAGCGATACAGAATGAGAACTTCCGCATTTTTGAGGAAGATGGCAGACTGCATTTAACGGTGAAAGCATTGAACAAGACGATCTCAGATTTTGTGAAGTTCGAAAATGTTGCGGATGCGGGCGATTCATATGATTTCTCTCCACTTGCAGGAGACTCTCCGATTTATTCCCGAGAGATCGAATCTGTTTATGTTGAGGGAAGTGAAGCTGTAGAATTCATGGAGGTCGTGCATCTGTTGCAGGTGTCGAAAGACTTGGAAGAACGAAAAGTTGGAGACGCAACTGGGAATTTAGCCATTGTAACCCGATTTGAACTACGCAGTGGTGAGGACTTTATCCGGGTTACACATGACATTGAAAACGAAGTAAAAGATCACCGCGTTCGCGTGTTGCTGCAAACTTCTGTTGAAGCACCAGATTACTCGTTCGGTGATCAAGGTTTCAGCTTGATTCAGCGCCCGACCGTTAATCCGTACATGGAGAACTGGAAAAAAGAAAAGTTCGCTGAAGCACCAGTGCCGATCTATCCGCTTGAAAATCTAGCAGGTGTAACGAACGGAGAGTTAACTTCTGCTGTTATCACGAAAGGCATCAAAGAGTATGAGTTGATCAAAGAAACGGGGCAACTCGCTTTAACGCTGTTCCGAAGTGTTGGGCTGCTTGGTCGTGACAACTTAGCTTGGAGACCTGGCCGCGCGTCAGGTATCAACAACAAAGTCGTTCATACACCGGATGCTCAAATGCAGACGAAAATGTCTTTTGAGTACGCAATTACGGTTACAGAAGGTCATGATGTTAAACAGTTGTTTAACACGGTAGATAATTATCGCGGACACAGTGTGAGTTATCAAAAGCAAGCGTTGAACACGTTTGAAGAGAGACTCGACCGATTTGAGATTCCTTATCCAGTGGATATCTTACCGGCGAGATTCAGCTTGTTTGAGACAGAAGGTGACCTGTTCCTAAGCACGATGAAAAAAGCGCATGACGATGAGTCGGTCGTCTTACGTTTGTTTAACCCGAGTGAGGTAGCACAGACAGTCTTATTAAGAAGCGAACATATCCAATCTGTTGCACAAACAAAACTGAACGAAAAAAGTGTGATCGACGTGAAAGACGAAGTGACGGTTCGAGCAAAAGGATATGTCACATTAAAGCTTCGTATGAAGGAGAATGTGTAATGAGTTTTCCAAAAAAAGTTGAGAATTTGTTAAAAACGATCTATGGCGAAGAATTTTCATCTACCTATAAAGATGAAATCATAAAGCTTGTTGATGGGTGGAAAGAGAAGAAGTGGAGCGAGACAGCTCCACTTTCTGAAAAAAATGTGTATCTGATCACGTACGGCGACATCATAAAAGAAGAAGGGGAGCCGACGTTAAAAACGCTGAACAAGTTCATTAACGAATACGCGGCAGATGAGATTACGGATGTACATTTGTTACCGATGTTTCCGTATACGTCTGACGATGGTTTTTCGGTCGTTGATTATCGTGAGATCCACCCTGAACTGGGGGATTGGTCGGATATTGAAAGATTTTCAGGCGATTATCGTTTAATGTTTGATTTTGTGGCGAACCATATGTCGAAGTCGAGCAAGTGGTTTCAAGGCTATCTGAAGGGTGAGGCAGAATATGCGAACTATTTTACCCCGAAAGAAGAAGGTTTCGATGCTTCAAACGTCGTGCGTCCTCGCACCTCTCCGCTATTTCACGAGTACGAAGGTGGAAAGACAGCGTGGACAACATTTTCTGAAGATCAGGTGGATGTGAACTTTAAGCATTTTCCTGCGTTGCTGGAGATGACGGATATTTTACTGAATTACGCGAACCGCGGTGGGACAAGCATTCGCCTAGACGCGATCGGTTTCATGTGGAAAGAATCTGGTACGACATGTATTCATCTTCCTCAAACACATGCCATCATCCAGTTGTGGCGTGAGATTTTAGAAGAGCTGAAGTTAAACACGCTCTTGATCACAGAGACGAATGTTCCGCATAAAGAGAATATCAGCTATTTTGGTGACGGAAACAATGAAGCACATATGGTGTACCAATTTTCGCTGCCGCCGCTCGTATTGCACACGTTAACGACTCATGATGCGAGTAAGCTGACGGGTTGGGCGAAGTCGATTGAAAAGGTGTCTGATTCGGCTACGTACTTTAACTTTTTAGCGAGTCATGACGGTATCGGCATGCGTCCAACAGAAGGAATTTTAACAGAAGATGAGCGTTCCTCATTGGCTAAAAAAGTGCTGAGTAACGGCGGTCGTGTTTCGTATAAAAGTAACCCAGACGGAACGGAATCTCCTTACGAGCTGAACATCAATTACATGGATGCGCTCATCAATAAAGACGAAGATACGAGTGAAGATATGCAAGTGCAAAAAATGCTTGCGGCACATTCCGTTTTGTTCTCCGTGATGGGTGTTCCAGCCGTCTATTATCATTCATTATTAGGGTCTGAAAACGATTATGAAGGATTGGAGTCGTCAGGAATCAACCGCCGGATCAATCGTCAAAAGTTTCAGTACGATGAGTTGGTAGCTGATTTGGAAACATCTACTCGACGTCAAAAAGTGTTTACGGGGTTAAAACGGTTGATTCGAACGCGTCAGCAGGAAACGGCGTTCTCGCCATTCGCTTCACAGTCGATTGTAGATCTTGGGAAGCAGGTATTCTCACTAATTCGCAGAAATGAAGAAACAGATGACACGGTGTTGTTCGTGATGAACGCATCGAACAAACTGATCGATGTGGAACTTCCTTTCGGTGGGCAAGACTTGTGGAGTGGCAATTCTGTTGAGAGAACTGTTGAACTTGTTCCGTATCAGTTTATGTGGATTAAAAAATAAAGTAGGTGGACACGGATGAAGATTGTCATTGCTCCTGATTCATTTAAAGAAAGTATGACAGCGGCTGAAGTCTGTATAGCAGTGGAAGCTGGTTTCAAAAGTACGTTTCCTCACGCACAATATGTGCACGTTCCTGTTGGCGACGGTGGAGAAGGAACCGTTACATCGGTTGTTGATGCGACAGGCGGCGAGATGGTCGAAGTCCAGGCAACAGGTCCGCTCGGTGAAAAAGTAGATGCATTTTACGGCGTGACTGGTGACGGGAAGACGGCAGTGATTGAGATGGCTGCCGCATCCGGTCTTCATCTTGTTCCGAGAGAGAAGCGAAATCCTTGTGTGACAACATCGCGCGGAACAGGTGAACTGATTCTGGATGCTTTGAATCGAGGAGTGGAACGGATCGTACTAGGTCTTGGTGGATCTGCAACAAATGACGGCGGTGCTGGCATGGCGTCTGCACTCGGTGTTAAGTTTTTGAATGTGAACGGTGAGGAATTGTCTGCTGGTGGTGAAGCGCTTCGTGAACTTTTGACCATTGATGTTTCTGGGCTGGATGCTAGGTTGCAATCGGTTAAAGTGGATGTGGCGTGTGATGTTACAAATCCGTTAACGGGACACCACGGGGCATCGGCAGTTTTTGGACCGCAAAAAGGTGCGACGCCAGATATGGTTGGCATTTTAGATGAAAGTTTAAAACGATACGCTGAAGTAGTGGAGCGAAATATTGGTGTTGCAGTAGATGAGTTACCAGGCGCGGGCGCTGCTGGCGGCCTTGGTGCAGGAGTTGTGGCGTTTTTAGACGGAAAGCTGCAGAGCGGAATTGATCTTGTGCTTGATGTAATTCATTTTGAAGATGTGGTTCGTGATGCGGATCTCGTCATTGTTGGAGAAGGCCGGATCGATTCTCAAACCATTCATGGCAAAGCGCCAGTTGGTGTAGCGAAACGAGCGAAGACTGTTATGGACGGTGTACCCGTTGTTGCGATTGCTGGCAGCATAGGTCCTGATTATGAAGCGGTGTATGATCACGGAATTGATGCTGTTTTTAGCGTGGTGAACTGTGTGGTGACGTTAGAGAAAGCATTGTTGCATGGAGCGACTAATGTGGAAAAAACAGCGGAAAACATTGCGCGTTTGATACATTTGAAAATAAATTAGCCCCTTGCTCTCAAGGGGCTTTCCTTTTTTAGGATTTGAGAATTATGAAATGTCTAGAAATGCACGATCGAGGACTTTTTCTGAAGTAATCTATACGATTTGATATGAGGTTAATGCTTTTGTTTTTGCATCACTTTTAATAACCCAATCACATCATCATTTTGGCTAACTTCGATCCGACTGACAGTGGCTTTAACATCTTTTACATCTGTTTCTAATGTATCCAGTCTAGTAACAATCTGTTGTTGGCCAGTTTCTAAGGTCGTTACCTTATTATCTAGATTACTCACCTTATTATCTAGATTGGTCACCTTATTATCTAGATTGGTCACTTTATTATCTAGATTGCTCACTTTATTATCCAAGTTACTCACTTTATTATCCAGTTCAGAAACCTTATTATCGATGCTGAGTAATTTTACTAGAATTTCATTCAGTACTTTTTCCACATTTCTCACCTCCTTTATTAGTCTTCCTAAACATTTTACAATATATAAAACTTATCGTACAGTTGGTGTAAATTAAACAACTGTTTAAAAAGTGGGAGGTCATTTCATGAGTATTATTGATATTAACTGTGATATGGGCGAGAGTTTTGGCGCTTACAAACTCGGAACAGACGAAGAGATTTTAAAATACATAACATCAGCCAACATCGCATGTGGTTTTCATGCGGGAGATCCTGCGACGATGATGAAAACGGTAAAATTAGCGCTAGAGCATGGCGTTGGAATCGGTGTTCATCCGGGGTTGCCTGATCTGGCTGGATTCGGCCGCCGAAACATCGATATCTCTCCACAGGAAGCATATGAGATGGTGGTTTATCAGATCGGTTCATTGTGGGGATTTGTACAGGCTGAAGGCGGAACGATTCAACACGTGAAACCGCATGGTGCGCTCTATAACATGGCGGCGGTGAATCGTGAACTGTCTGAAGCGATTGCCGAAGCCGTTTACAAAGTGAATCCTGAGCTTATTTTATTTGGACTTGCAGGGAGTGAGCTCGTTCAAGCAGGTGAAAAGGTTGGGCTGCGCACAGCATCTGAAGTTTTCGCCGATCGTACGTATCAGCAAGATCGCACGCTTACTTCACGCAAATTGCCACATGCTGTGATTACGGATGATGATGCGGCTGTCGCACAAGTGATTCGTATGGCTAAAGAAGGAAAAGTGATGACGCAGCAAGATGTTGACGTTGATATAAAGGCAGATACGGTTTGCATCCACGGAGATGGTGCGCATGCACTGAGTTTTGCGAAGAAAATTAGACAAACGTTAGAGGATTCTGGGATCTCTGTACGTAAAATCGGAGAAAGTATTTAAATTAGACTGCTTCAAGCTCAAAGGAACGCACCTTTGAGCTCTTTTTAATGTGTGGTAGGTTAGTTAGTTCGTGTGGTTAGGAGTGGTTTTCAGGTGGTATAGGGACGATGAGCGGTAAAAAATGAAGGCTCACCGGTGGAAACTCTCACTTTACAGGTGGAACGACCGACTGTACCGGCGAACGTGTAACAAATATAGAAACACGTACCGTAAAACCCCTCTCTATGTCATAATAAATCTGGAAACTTCTACTAAAGAAAGGAAGCATCACACCTATGATTTGGATTCTTTACCTTATCTTTTTTATTCTATCATTGACACTCTCAATACTTGGTGCATCAACATGGATGTTCATCACGCTGCTACTATTTTTTGTAGCAGGCTCTTTTCTAACTCTTCTCTATCCGTTAATGTGGCAAAAAGATGCTGAACAAGTAAAGAAGTACTTACTAAAATCAAAGCAGCCGTATCACCGCTTTTTATATGCATTTTTATATGAACAAGAAAGTGAGGCTGAAACGAAGCTCACGAAAATCAAACAAGCTCAGGCGAGAAAATATGCTGAGATCATGCTTTTCACACAGCAAGAAAGATGGGCAGATGTAAAGGAGCTTCTACAGACTATGAAAAAAAGTGATCTCACACTTTATTATTCTGCAATCGTTGCGATGGAAGAAGACAGACAAGACGAATACGAGAATTACAAGAAACAATTGAAAGACCGTGATTATGTGACATGGTTAACAGTTGAAGAGCATCGACGCAACGGCAACAGAGACGAGGCGTTCGCTATTCTTGATAAACAAATAAGTACCTTAGGTGGACTAAAATTACTATCCGCCCTTCACTATAAAAAGAAGCTACTACATACAGCGTAAACGTCAAAAACTAGAACTCCATTACAAGGAAATCTAGTTTTTTCTTTTTCCAGCACATTCCACGCGTCTTCAAGCTACCTTTATCCGACAAATAACAGTATAATTAGGCATAAAAACATTTTTTGTAAAAAGGCAGGAATATAGGGGATGAATAATTTTAGATTCGGTATTCGCCAGAAAATCATTACTGGCTACATTGTCATCATTGTCTGTTTAATTGCTGCTATTCTTGCGGTGACCAACCAGCTGGATAACATGAAGAGTGAGAGGAACTTTATCATCCAGCATGATATTGCGGTCAGGGACCTTACGAGTCAGATTGAAAAAGATTTGCTAACAATGGAGACGAACAAAAGGGGTTATCTGATTACAGGAGATGAGAGCTATCTTCAGTCTTATGATGAAGCTCGTTCAAAATGGACGAAGGACTTCAACACGCTGAACGAACTTCTCTCTGATAATCCGAATCAGCAAAAAAACGCTGCAATGATTAACGAAAACATTAAAGAATGGATCGCAGTTGCGGGAGATCCGCCTATTAAAATGAAGCAGCAGAACGATACGGCGGGTATCACGGAATTCTTCAGACTAGATCCAGGGAAAGAAAAGACAGCACAAGTGCTTCAGCAATTCGATTCTTTTCGAACAAAAGAAAAAGTACTTACTGAACAACGCGCGGATGATCTGAACGACCAGAATCGATACTTAGAGATCGGTCTTTTTAGTTTGCTAGGATTCGTTGTGATCGCATCCATTACGCTTGCTTATATTATTTCTGGTTCGATCATTAAGACGATCAAAGCAGTAGTCGAGACGATTCGTGCCATGACGTCAGGCGGAAACTTGAGCAGCCGTATTCATGTGAAATCGAACGATGAGATCCGAGATTTAGGAGAAGCAACGAATGAACTGTTGAACTCTTTTGAAGAACGCGACTGGCTACAACGAAGTGTCACGGATGTTGTGAGTAGGAACCAAGGCGTTTCATCGCTTGAAACGCTAGCGGAGATCTTCCTTTCTGCTACAGCACAGATCACGGAATCGTCGTACGGTGCCTTTTATATTAAAGAAGGTAAAGACGAGAACGTTCGCTTTGTTAAAAAAGGAGCATTCGCGGACACGGATGCTGATGTAGGACGAGCTAGCTTTAAGTTAGGACAAGGTCTCATCGGCCAATGTGCACTCGAAAAACGAGTTCAAGTGATTGAAAAGATTGATGGAAACTATACGCTCATTTCTTCTGGACTTGGTGAAACAAAACCGAACAGCATCTTGATTGCGCCGATCGTGCACGAAGATGAAATTGTAGCCGTAATCGAGCTAGCGAGCCTAACGACTTACAGCAACCAGCACATTGCATTTATTGAAAAAGTGCTTGAAACATTCGGACTCACGATCAACCGAGTGATCGACCGAATGGAGATTGCAAGACTTCTATCTGAATCACAAGCGATGACAGAAGAACTGCAGGCGCAATCTGAAGAGCTTCAAACGCAATCTGAAGAATTGCAGATGCAATCGGAAGAACTGCAGATGATAAACGAACAGCTTGAATCTCGATCACAAGATGCTGAGGAAAAATCGAAGGCACTTGAAATCGCGAAAAAGGACCTTGAAGATAAGGCGAAGCAGTTAGAAACAGGATCTAAATACAAATCAGAGTTTTTGGCGAACATGTCTCATGAACTGAGAACCCCGCTTAACAGTATCTTGATTCTTTCCGAGATGCTTGCTGAAAATGGAAACCAGTCACTTTCGGACGAAGAGTTAGAGTTCGCACGAGTCATCCATTCATCCGGACAAGATCTTCTGAATCTGATCAATGATATTCTAGATCTTTCGAAGGTAGAAGCAGGTAAACTGGAGATCATGCTTAGTGAGGTGAACCTCAGTGAGTTCCCGGCTAACCTGGAGAGAAACTTTACGCATATCGCGGATCAAAAGAATCTTAACTTTACGATCAACATGGCTCCTGACGTCCCACCACTTCTGCAGACAGACGAAAAACGTTTTCAGCAGATCGTCAAGAACCTGCTATCCAACGCGTTTAAGTTTACGGAAAAAGGATCAGTATCTGTTAGCGTGAAAAGGGTTCAGACAGATGTGATCTACAACGGTGTTGATTATTGGTTAGAAGTGGCGATCAAGGATACGGGAATCGGCATACCGAAAGAGAAACACGCACTCATTTTCCAAGCTTTCCAGCAAGGGGATGGAGCAACGATTCGCAAATTTGGCGGCACAGGTCTTGGGTTATCGATCAGCAGTGAGTTTGCGAAGCTTTTAGGCGGAAGACTGCAGCTGCAAAGTGAAGAAGGAAAAGGAAGTACCTTTAAACTTCTTATTCCAAGTATCTCTGATGAAAAAGTTTCTGTTCAAACGTTCCTTGGAGCATCAGCTGAAGTGGCGACTGCACTTGAACAATCCAGCAACCCGGTAGCTGTGGCAGAAGCACCAATAACAGCTAAAATTGTACCTGCAGAACCTGAAGCAGAACAACCATCGATCTCTGTTGATGAAGAGAACGTATTTTATGGTAAAACGGTGTTGATCACAGATGACGATAACCGAAATATCTTTGCGTTAAAAACAGCTCTAGAACAAAAAGGAATGAACATTCTAATCGCAAATAACGGCATGGAGTGTCTGGACGTTCTTGATGCGAAGAAGAATATAGATCTGATTTTGATGGATATCATGATGCCAGAGATGGACGGCTATGAAACGATGCAGCGCATTCGCGGAACAGGTGACCACAAGGACTTGCCAATCATTGCGTTAACGGCAAAAGCGATGAAGAACGACCGTGAAAAGTGTCTTGAAGCAGGGGCGTCTGATTATATCAGCAAACCGCTGAAGCTCGAACAGCTCTTTTCTGTAATGCACGTTTGGATGACAAAGTGAGGATCGACCACTGATGAATGATTTCTTATGGAACAACGATGACAACCAGGAAAATAGCATAACGGAAACACTCGAGATGGATCTGTTGTTAGAAGGATTGTACCGCGTATCTGGATTTGATTTTCGCCAGTATATGCGGTCCTCCATCCATAGACGTGTCCACAACCGCATGCAGCTCGAACAGATTCCAACGATTACGGGCGTGCTGGAAAAAGTTCTGCATGAACCAGCTTTCATGACGACGCTGCTCAATGACTTTTCGATTAACGTTACGGAGATGTTTCGTAACCCGGAGTTCTTTCGTGCATTTCGCCAAAAGGTGATTCCCGAGTTGAGAGATCTACCAGAGATCCGTATTTGGCATGCAGGATGTGCCACGGGTGAAGAAGTATATTCAATGGCTATTTTGATGGAAGAAGAAGGCTTAAGTCATAAGACGAAATTTTATGCGACAGACATGAACGAACCAGTGCTGAACAAAGCGCGTACAGGTATTCTGCCGCTGAGCAAGATGAGGACGTACACGAAGAACTATATGGCGGCTGGAGGGACTCAAGCATTTTCTGAGTACTATACGACAGACGGCCACTTTGCTTATTTAAAACCTTCGTTGTTAAAGCAGATCAGTTTTCTGCAGCATAATCTTGTGACAGATCATTCGTTCAATGAATTTCACGTTATTCTTTGCCGAAATGTCTTGATCTACTTTACGGCTGCTCTGCAAAATCAAGTGCATGAGCTGTTTTACGATAGCCTCAGCCCGAATGGTTTCCTTGGACTTGGTGATAAAGAATCCATTCAATTTGCGGACTGTGCGGATAAGTACGTGGATTTTGCCGAACAGGTGAAAATTTATAAAAAAAAATAAAAGCAGGATGAAAAGAGGTGTGAAAACCTCTTCAATCCTGCTTTTTTTATTTGGCTTGAATCATCATGATACACATATCATCGCTCTGACCTTTTTGCTGTTCTTCTGGAATAACTAGGTGAATCGGTGATCTGATGTTGCTCCATTTTTCCGAAGCCACGTACTTCAGCTTCTCTAGCATCAATTCTTCGTTGTCACCAGCTTCTAGCACACCATCCGTGAATAGCAGCATCTGAATGTTATCTTCATAATTAATCACAGACTTCTTCACCTCGATCTGCTCAAAGAAACCGACAGCAAAACAGCTGCGTTCAATGGATTGAAGCGAATTATCAACGAGCACATAGCCTTCTGGATGCCCGGCATTCACGTATTCGACCGTCTTTTTCTCCGTATCGATCAAAAGATAGATGCCTGTGAAATAGTAGTTGTAGTCATTTTTCGGGTTATGCAGAAGCGCCATGTAACGGTTCAATTCTTTGATCACGAGCTCCGGATCTTTAAGTTCTTTAATGCTATCCCGCATAACAGAAGAGATGAACATGCAGACAAGAGAAGAGGAAATTCCGTGCCCCATCATATCAAGCAAGATGATGCCATAACGATGGTCATCGAACTTATGCCAATAATACATATCGCCCGCGAGCTTAAAGGAAGGCAGGTGAGACACGTTAATCGTAATGTTGTCTTCTTTGATCGGCGGGTTCAACAAGCCTTTTTGAACTTGCATCGCAAGATCGAGCTCATTTTGAATCTTTTGTTCTTGTTCAGCATGCCAGTCTTTTTCGTATTTTAATCGAAGTGCGACTCGGATTCTAGCAAGCAGTTCTACTTTATTAATCGGCTTCGTCACATAATCCATACCGCCGCAGTCCAGCGCTTCTGCTAACTTCGTAGAGTCTTCAAGCGCCGTGATAAAGATGATCGGAATGTCTTTGAAGCGCTCGTCTTTCTGTACGCGCTGACAAGCCTCGATCCCGTCAATCTCCGGCATCATGATATCAAGGAGAATCAAGTCGATCGACTTTTTGTTCAGCTCTTTTTCATTTTCTTCGAGGTGATCGAAAAGCTGTTGAGCCGATGAGAGTGAGGTACAGTCTTCGTATCCTGCATTCTTCAATATTTTCTCTATTACAAATAAATTTACCGTATTATCATCAACGATCAGAATGGACATTCAAACTTCTTCCCCTTATATGTACCATTTATTGTGTGTTCTTCTAAGATCATTCATTTCTATAACTCTAGTATACAAGTAAATACAGAAAGGGACTATTTTTTAGATTATTTAGAGTGGGATAGTGGTGGTGGAACAGTTATTAGGAGTGATTATGCTAGTTATGGCAGAAGAGGGGGGTGTTACGTAATAGACTGTGTACAGGATAAGGACATTGTTGCGATTTGTGCACAACAGATAGACTGTTTGAAATATATCCACGGTAATCCAAATTATATTCACGGATAAGCGTATTAATTTCACGGATAACCACAATAATTTCACGTATAAAATAATTTAAACGATTTTCGACACTTATCGCCACAATAACATCATCTATGGAAAATACACAATGCTCAACCGTATGTTCATTTTAAACATTTTAGTTGACATTATTGTTCGTTTATAACATTATAATACATATAAGATGTTCGAAAATAACAAAGGTGATGAAAACAATGCCTAAAGAGCGTAGAGAGCAAATTCTTCAACAATTAAATGAGAACGGAAAAATTGAGATTGAGGACTTAGTAAACGAATTAAATGTTTCGGCGATGACAATCCGCCGTGATCTTGCTTTTCTCGAAGAAACGGAACAGATTATTAGAACGCATGGCGGAGCGATACTTAACAAGCCGTTAGTCGTGGAATCATCTTTCCGAACAAAAGAAGGAAAGTTCAACGATCGGAAGAGAGCAATCGCCGAGAGAGCTGTACAATTCATACAGGATCACTCTACTATTCTTTTAGATTCAGGAACGACAACGTTAGAGATTGCAAAATTGTTAAAAGAGAAAACGACGATCACAGTTGTTACAAATGATATAAAAATTGCAGCTGAGCTTCTAGATACGGATGTGAAAGTAATCGTTACTGGCGGCGAACTTCAAAATACGATTGGAACATTGTTCGGTCCATTAACAGAGCAGATGTTAAAAGGGATTCACGTAGATCTCTTTTTCTTAGGAGCTCATGCGATCCACAGCCGAGCGGGTGTTACAGCACCGACTTATGAGAAGGCTGCGATCAAAAAGCTGATGATTGAAGCATCAGAAAAAACATGGCTCGTGGCTGACTCTAGTAAGTTTGATCAAAAATCACTAACAAAGGTTTGTGACTTAAATCAGATACACGGATTGATTACAGATCTGCACATTTTAGATGAAACGGAAAAAATGCTGAATGAATATTTAGAAGTCGTAACCGTTGAAGGTGGTGAAAAGGGATGAAAGTCGGCGTTATCGCAGATGATCTAACAGGTGCCAATGCGACAGGGGTAAAACTGATCAAGCAAGGTTTTGAAGCGGCAACAATGGTGTATTACGATCAAGAACCAGCTTCAGGAAGTTATAACGCCGTTTGTATCGATACGGATAGCAGGTATGCACGAAAAGATGTGTCCGAGATGCGGATTAAAAAGTCCATGAACAACCTTCAGCGTTGGGGTGCAGATGTTATCTGTAAACGAATCGACAGTACCGTAAGAGGAAACATCGGAACAGAGATCGACATGGTCTTAAATGAACTTGGCGAACGGTCGATTGCGGTTGTCGTTGCATCGTTTCCAGATTCATCCCGAATTACATCTGGGGGTTACTTACTCGTCGATGGTGTACCTGTTCAAGCGACGGATGTGGCCAAAGATCCGGTCATGCCTCTTACTGAATCGTACGTTCCTTCTATTATAAGTAAACAGAGTGAGTATCTTGTAACACACATCGGGCTCGAGACTGTTTTACAAGGAAAGAAAACGATTCTGCAGGCGTTAAAGCGTAAAATAGACGAGGGCAATCGCATTCTTGTGATGGATGCGGTAACAGATGAAGAGATTGAAGATATTGCACATGCGATGGCATTGATTGAGGATTATCAACTCATACCTGTAGATCCTGGACCATTAACGGCTTATTATGCAAAGGCTTACACATCTCTCCATACACAAAGTAAAAAGATTCTCGTCACCGTCGGAAGTGTTACGTCTTTAAGTGGTGAGCAACTAACGTATTTGATCGATAAAACGGATGCGAAACCCGTCTACGTGGATGCTGAGAAATTAGCAAGTCTATCAGAGAGCTGGGAAACAGAAGTTCAAAGAGCTGTGACGGCTGCCTTGGAAGCTATCCTTCACCAAGACATCCTGATCATCACGACTAATTCACCAGAGGCAAAACGGTTAGAACTAAAACGATTGGCCGAAGAGCAAGATGTGAGTCAGGATCAACTCGCAAAAAGAATTGCAGATGGGTTAGGGAAGATTACGCGAATTGTCATTCAGTCAACGCATTATGAGATCGGCGGCTGTTTTTCCAGTGGAGGAGATGTTACGGCTTCACTCTGTTCCGTCGGAAGAGCAGAAGGCATCAAGCTAAAAAACGAAGTGCTACCTCTCGTCGCATACGGTGAATTCATCGGAGGTTACTTTGATGGTATACCGCTCGCAACAAAAGGCGGCATGGTTGGTGACAAAAAAGCGATTCACACGATTGTAAAGCACCTTTTAGCAAACCAAACGTCTACAAAGCAAGTTCAATAAATCTATAAAACAACTTAAGGAGGAAGAAACATGACAACGACAACAAAAACGACAACAACAGAAAAAGCGATTATTGCGGTTCCAATGGGTGATCCGGCAGGTATAGGACCAGAAATAACAATGAAGTCTCTTGCAAAAAAAGAGATCTATGATGTTTGTAAACCGCTCGTGATCGGAGATGCTGCAGTACTTGAAAAAGCGATTGAGATCGTAGGTGCAGACCTTACGATTAATGAAGTAACATCACCAGCAGAAGGAAAGTACGAACTAGGAACAGTTGATGTAATCAACTTAAACAATATTGATATGAATAAGCTCCAGTATGGCGAAGTTTCTGCTCAAGGCGGACATGGAGCGTTTGAATACATCAAAAAAGCAGTAGAGCTTGCTACAGCAGGTGAGGTTAAAGCGCTGGCAACAACGCCAATCAACAAAGAATCGTTAAAAGCCGCAAATGTTCCATATATCGGACATACCGAGATGCTTGAAGCACTCGCAGGTTCAGATGATCCTCTAACGATGTTTGAAGTAAAAGGGATGAGAATTTTCTTCTTAACACGCCATCTTTCATTAAAAGATGCAATTGCAGCTATGACGAAAGAACGTGTGCATGATTATTTAGGACGATGTGATCGAGCGCTCGCTCGTCTAGGTGTTGAAAACAGACGGTGGGCTGTTGCTGGACTGAACCCGCATAGCGGCGAAGGCGGATTGTTTGGCTGGGAAGAAGTCGAGCAGATCAAACCGGGTATTGAGCTAGCTGTCGCAGATGGAATTAACGCAGTAGGTCCGGTTCCAGCAGACTCTGTATTCTTCCAAGCACTTAACGGAAAATATGATGCAGTGTTGTCCCTATATCATGATCAAGGACATATCGCAGCAAAAATGACGGATTTTCATAGAACCATTTCTATCACGAACGGACTTCCGTTCTTAAGAACTTCGGTAGACCACGGAACAGCGTTTGATATTGCAGGTAAGAACATTGCAGAGAGCACGAGTATGGAAGAGTGTATCAAACTTGCTGCTCAATATGCGCCGAAGTTTACTGCGAACAGTCTTTAAGATAGTTACATGAAAGTGAAGGGTACTATTGCCCTTCACTATTCTTTCAATAAAATAAAAGCGCTTACATAAAAGGGGTTAATGAAATGGAAGTATCAGGAGCACAAATGGTAGCTGGTTTAGTTCTTGGGGTTATTGCATTAATTTTTCTCGTTTTAAAAACAAAGATTCACGCTTTTCTAGCTCTGATCATCGCGGCATCAATTGCCGGTCTTGTCGGAGGTATGGAACCTGGTAAAGTCGCTGATACCATCTCGGCTGGGTTCGGTAGTACGCTTGCCTCTATCGGGATCGTTATCGGACTCGGTGTGATGATCGGACGGATTCTCGAAGTGTCCGGAGCGGCTGAAACACTGGCATATTCACTGATAAAAGCAGTCGGCAGGAAAAAAGAAGAATGGGCGATGGCGATTGCGGGTTATGTGGTTTCCATTCCGATTTTTGTTGACTCAGCGTTTGTTATTTTAAATCCACTCGTAAAAGCTCTATCTAAGAAAACGGGGAAGTCGGTCGTGTCATTAGGTGTTGCTTTAGCAGTGGGTCTTGTGATCACCCACTCTTTAGTACCGCCAACGCCTGGTCCTTTAGGTGTAGCTGGAATCTTTGGAGTAGATATCGGACTTATGATTGGGCTTGGCCTTCTTTTTGCCATTCCGACTATGGTCGCGGGTGTTCTTTACGCCAAATGGATAGGTAAACGAATCTATCAAGTGCCAGATGATTCCGAGCTTGGTTTCACACGACCTACTAAACAAGCAGCTTATCAAGAGTTTATCGAGCTAGCTAGTGCGCGAGAGGATGCTCTACCCTCTTTAGGACGCTCACTTTTACCGATCGTTCTGCCGATTCTACTAATCTTTTTAAACACGACATTAACTGCACTTGAACTTACATCTGGTTTTTACGGAATCCTGATTTTCTTAGGAAAGCCAATTATTGCCGTAAGTATCGGACTCATTGTAGCGATCTACGCTTTAGCCGGTAACTTAAGTCGCTCTGAATCACTTGACCGCATGGAAGAGGGAATACAGACAGCCGGTATCATCTTGTTAGTAACAGGTGCAGGTGGAGCGCTTGGTAATGTCCTTCGTGAGAGTGGAGCGGGGAACTTTATTGCTGAAAAAATTGCAGACCTTCCACTTCCTGCAATCTTGATTCCGTTCTTCGTCGCAACGATTGTTCGCCTTGTTCAAGGAAGTGGAACAGTAGCGATGATAACTGCAGCATCTATTTCAGCACCGATCCTTTCTCAGCTAGATGTGAACATGGCACTCGCGGCTCAAGCTGCAGCGATGGGTTCGATGATCTTCTCGTACTTTAACGACAGCTTGTTCTGGGTAGTTAACCGGATGTTAGGCATTAAAGAGGTAAAAGAACAGATTATGGTCTGGTCTGTACCGACGACGATCTGTTGGTTCGTAGGATTAGTGTCACTGTTAGTCGCGAATCTGGTTTTTTAAACAGATGTTTAAAAAGAGTCTCATCATGTTGAAATCGTGGTGAGGCTCTTTTGTATGTGAAGGGGGTCTTTTACAGCTTGTAATCAAGCTGTGACGACCGCTAAGCAGCTCATGACCACAGCTAACTCCTCCCATGCCATCTTAATCCAACCAAAAAAGAACCTACATCAAGTAGATTCTTCTCTATCGAGCATTATTTATGAACAGGATCAACGGCTGATGTCGCATGAACTGGCAATGTGATCCGAAATGAGGTGCCTTCGTTCCGTTTGCTGTCTACCAGAATCGTTCCTCCATGGTTGTGAATGATTTTAAAACAGACCATCAGCCCGAGGCCCGTTCCGTTGCATTTTGTCGTGTAGAACGGCTCGCCGATTCTTTTTTGTTGCTCATCTATCATGCCGACTCCGTTATCTTTGACCGTAAGAACGACGTGGCCTTCAACAGGAGCAGCAGAGAGTGAGATCTTACCACCGTCAGGCAGGGCTTCCATCGCGTTTTTTATCATGTTGATGATCACTTGTGTCAGCTGGTTCTTTTCACCGTAGACGAGAGGCATGTCTTTTTCTTTTTCAAATGAAATAATGACGTTGCGTAAATTCGCTTCAGGCTGCATGAGATCGATGACGTTCTGGATGCTTTCAACGATATTGAACCAGCTGAAATAGACAGCATGGGGTTTTGCTAGGACCATTAGTTCACTCACGATAAAATTGATGCGATTGATCTCCGTCAGAATAATGTCTTTAAAGAAGGTATTCTTCTCCTGATCGGATTCGTTAATGAGCTGAACGAGCCCTGCGATCGATGTAAGTGGATTGCGGATCTCATGTGCAATTCCTGCGGCTAAATCGCCGATTAACGAAACCTTTTCAGACTTCAATAGAATCTCCTCTGTTTTCTTTTTCTCTGTCACATCGTATTGGATTGAGATGTGCTGATAAGCCACACCTTCTGGATCTAGAAATGGAACGATCGTCGTATCCACCCAATAGAGCGAGCCGTCTTTCGCTTTGTTGCAGATCTCACCGTTCCATACGCGTCCTGCTTTGATCTCTTGTTTAATATGATGAATGAAGCTATCTGAATGAACGCCTGAATAGAAAATCTTGCCGTGATCCTGTCCGATCAATTCTTCGCGGGTATATTGCGTTAACTCACAAAAGTGATCGTTCACTTGAATGATGCGATCGTCTTTGTCTGTAACGGAGAAGATCGTTCCTTCAAAGAGAGCCGTTCGAATGTTGTTTAACTCTAGGATGGAGATATCTAAATCTCGATTTGTATGTTGAAGAGCTTTTTTCGTGTTATGCATGAATTTTGTATAGTGTGTAACGATTGAACGAGCAGCAGTATCGATCAAAAGGTTCAGGCGATTGGATGCAGTAATAGCACCATTAACGTTAGTGCTTCGTGTTCCAAATTCTTCCTTTAACAACTGTGAGATGATAACACGGGACTCGAAGATAAAATGAAGGGCGTGATCGAGCGGAATTTCCAACTCGGATGAGCGTTGGCCGAATGAGTCAGCCCATTTTTTGATCTTTTCTTCAGCGGTTTGAACATTTTCCGATAAGCCTTCACCTAAGTATTGAAAAAGAATTTCCATCCAGTGAGATACTTTGGTTTTGTAGATCGAAAAATCAGTTCCTAAGTTCTCGATCGGCGTTAGTGTGTCTACAAGTTGTTTGCTGTTTTCTTTTATTTTCGTTCCTAGCTTCCTACAACCTTCCATGGGGTTTGCCTCCTCGAACAGTTTCCGAATGTATCTGTTGAAACCTTCGACATTTCGACAAACATCCCTTCTATTGGAAGAAAAGGAATGATAAAACTTTTCTTAGTAATGCTTTGGTTGTCCTTGTGGGGAGTTGATTTCTGTTTCAGGTGCTCACTTTCCGGGGGGAGTGCGGTGAGCCAACACGGCGCTCTGTGCCCTTAGGTGTCTCACCTGATTGGTTTAAGAAAGTTCCTTGCTCCTGCGTCTACAAGTAAATGCTACTGGGGTGCTTTTCCTCGTCGCATGCCTTACTTAGAAGGTTCTCAAGTGGTAGGCACGCACCTTACACTGCAATCAACTTTTCAAATGGTGTCAAAAAGCAACAATCTTTCATATAAGAAACTAAGAATTTATGATAAATAATGAGGGTAAACAAAAAAAGACACTAGATCTACTGTGATCAAGTGTCGCTCATTACATCGCTTCTAAGATACTCTCCATGTAGGTTTCGGTAAACACTTGAAAGCATAGATCGAGCATCTGATTTATCTCTTGAATGATAAATATCACTTCTTTTACGCTTGTTTCTTCTTGTTCTGCTAGGCGTTCAATCACATGAAGAATCTCACTGCGAATAAAGATGGTGGATTGCATGGCAACATCTAACGATTGTCCGTATTCAAGGGCATAGCGAGCAGTTTGAATCGCCCAAACTTTTAAACCATCCTCTCTTGCAGACGGCGACAGCACGAGCGAGCTGCCGATGAGCTGGACTAATTTCATAATGTAATCGGTTGATGATTGACGATCAAAGAGCTGTTTATCTTTTATCGGATATTTCTTAAACCGTAGTGTGAGTATTTGCTCAGCCAGTGTCGGTGAATCATCGATGAGTGTTTTGGCTAACGTATGTTGGAGCTGATTCAAGATGGTAACCCCCTAATTTAAAAGATATATGTATTGAAATGTTAAGAAAATAAAGCTTTACCTTTAGTATTACGTAATCAGATAGGCTTGTCACGAACAATCGAGCTATTATAGACCAAATTTACAAAGAGGGCAGCTGAATAATCAGCTACCCTCAGTTTCTGGTTGTTTTTCTTTTATAAAGAAGGAGATCACTAAACCGATCAAAGATAATACAGATACGACGATAAAGGCCATGTTCGCGCCATACATATCGGGATGTGTAATGTCAGGGCGCTCTGCCGCGGTTTCGGCAGTTGTGGTCATGACTGTCACTAAAATCGCAGTACCGACTGATGCAGCGATCATCTTCATCGTGTTATCCATTGCAGCTCCGTGCGGGATCAATCGCTTCGGAAGCCGGTTGAGTCCAGCAGTTGCAACAGGCATCATAACCATCGCAAGGCCAAACATCCGTATGCCGTACATCACGGTTAAGAATGTAAAAGATGTAGCGGGACTTAAAGTGGCGAACGCGAATGATGATCCTGTTATGATCGTTAATCCGATGATCGCCAGCCACCGCGCACCAAACTTATCGAACAGCCTTCCTGTGATCGGTGACAAAAGCCCCGTGATGAGTGCACCTGGTAAGAGTGCAAGACCTGCTTCAAACGCTGTAAAGTCTCTCATGTTCTGCATGAATAGCGGTATGATCGTCTCCGCTCCAATCAGCCCTAAGAATGTGATCATTCCGATGATGATCGTAAGCGGGAAGATGGAGTTTGCGAACACTCTGAACTCGAGCATCGGGTGTGCTAAACGCAGTTGTCTTGTGATGAATAAAACAAGAGCCACGACACCGATCGCGAGCCAAAGCAGGGTGCTTGGCGCGGTCCATCCTAAATTACCTGCGCACGTAAATCCGTACAGCAACCCTCCAAAACCGAACGATGACAGAATGATCGATGTTACATCTACCTTTGTTTTTGAAGTTTCCGTAACATTTTTTAAAGCAAAAAAGGCTACGATAATATCAATGATGGCGATCGGTAAGATGATGAAAAAGAGTACCCGCCAAGAGTAATGTGATGTTACCCAGCCTGAAAGAGCAGGACCGATAGCAGGTGCGAATGAAATCACGAGCCCGACCAATCCCATCGCTGATCCGCGCTTATTCACAGGGAAAATCATAAGAAACACCGTCTGCATAAGAGGCAGCATCACCCCAGCACCACTCGATTGGATGACCCTTCCGAGTAAGAGTGTCTCAAAATTTGGCGCCAGTCCTGCAACGAGTGTTCCAACAGCGAAGACACTCATCGCTGAAATGAAAAGCTGCCGCGTTGTGAACCGTTCGAGCAGAAACGCACTAACGGGAATCATGATCCCGTTGACGAGCATGAATACGGTTGTCAGCCATTGAGCGCTGTTCGCCGTAATGTTCATTTCTTTCATGATCGGCGGAATCGCAGTGATCATGAGTGTTTGGTTTAATATCGCAATAAACGTACCAGCCAGCAGCAAGGCAACGATCGTCGATTGTTTATAATTTTGTGAGGTTTCCATAATCGTTCATTCCCATCTAACATGTCATGATGTGTACAGCTTACAGGATTTTAAACGGAATTGATATAAAGTTGCTTTCATGAAAAGCATCTTCTTCCTCATGACATACACTAATCAAAAAGCGGGTGAGTGATATGGAAGAAGAGCAGTTAGCCGCGCTGGATGAAGTCCTGTTGATCGTCGATATGATTACCATTCTATTATTAGAAGATCGACCTCTTTTAGGTATCGTTTCTGTGGGTCTGCTTAAAATAGTAGCGAAAGATCGTTTGATCAGAATCGCTTTTATTTTGCTGATCATCGTGATAAATGTAAGCCGGAGATAAAAAACACTCATTTATTCCTGGGTAGTAGGATGGCTGTTTTCGACGAAATGATACAGGATTAAACAATTCATACTATTCAAATGATTTTGTCGTTATTCTACAATAAGGAACAAAAGGAGGGTTTTTGTGAAGATATCATTTGGAAGAAGTATAGGAATGACATGCGCTTTGTTGCTCGGAGTCGTTATTTTTGAAAATGGTGAAACAGCAGAAGCCAAGAATCAGACAAGCTGCTTTGATTCAAATGTAGCGTTAACAGCAGAAGAAGAGAGAATTGAGGATGGCCGACCGATTCCGCAACAAATATTAAGAGAAAGTGAATTTACCTCATACGTGGAGCGTTTTAAAAAAGACCTCTGTTCAGCAAGAAGTCCAGAAAAAGCTGAAAAAGTGATACAGAAGCATGGAACGGCATTATGGAAAACAGCCGTTGACCGCGCTCAAGGAAAAAGACCAGATTTAGGCGAGCTCGATTCGTATGATGATCGACCACTATACTGGGCAAGATTACATATGACAAGTGCTCTCAGACAATGGGATCCTGCGTTTAACGTGACGAAAGAACAACGCGATAAGCTGATGAAATCGTTAGAATACACATCAAGAGGCATTACGACGATCGATTATCCGAAAAGCAAAAAAGTGAAGCGGATCCTTGTGAGTGGATTCGATCCGTACCGCCTTGAACAAGAATTTAGACGAACCAACCCTTCAGGTGCAAGCGGTCTGCAGCTCGACGGACGATGGGTGTGGACAGGTGATGGGCTAGCCTTGATACAAGCGGCGAATTTCCCTGTTCGATGGGATGACTTTGAAGATGGAATCGTTGAGAACACGTTCGGTCCATTTTTGAAGCAAGGCTCGAAACAAGTGGACTTAATCATGACCATCAGTCAAGGCGGACCGCGTAAGATGGCGATCGAAGGATATGCCGGACGCTATCATACGGGGGCTGACAACAAGCTCGAAGAACGAGCGGAAGTCACACCACCTGTAGCTCATTGGCCGATGCCAAAGCCGCTTCCAGAGTTTATTGAAACCACCCTTCCATATGAAGAGATGATTGGGGCTGAAACGGGACCGTGGCCGGTTTTCCGAAATGATAAAGTATGTGAATGGCTGCCGCCAAACTTTGAAGACCCAGCAGTTTGTAATGAAGATGGACCAACACCGGGCTCTAAAGCGAAAGAGGGTGGAGGCGGAAGCTATCTGTCTAACGAAAGCATGTACCGCTCGAATCGTGTTCGCTTAGGTCTTGGTGCGACCGATATTCCAGGTGGACATCTGCATATAGCAGCACAAGAATTTTACCCAGAGGACAAATCCGTATATATGACGGAGGAGTTTAAGGAATTCCGCCGCAATACAGTGGATCAAACAGTTGATCTCGTGGAAGCTGCTGCTCGAGCGGTGAAATAGAATAGGTCGAGGAAGAATGTCTCTCATACTGATGAGGGGCATTTTTTTTTGGGTTTGATGGGACTTTGAGGGGCAGGGTTGATGGTAAGAATGATGACTCATAGAAACATGTGGAAGACCCATAGAGTGTGAACGACGACCCATACAATATTGGTTTGACTCATAGAAACCGCTTCAAGACTCATAGGATGTTCATGACGACCCATAGAAAGGCTATGATGACCCATAGAAGTCTCGTGACGACTCATAGATGATTTTTCGGTTCGTTTTAGAAATGTAATGAAACACGCTTAAACAAGCCAACACTCGAAAAATTCAACAATTGAAACTTTTTTTACAAAAAAGTGATCTGATTTGACTACTTTTAGCGTATATATTATATTACTGTACTTATGGACTGGCTTTAACTAAAGAGGTGTTGCAACATGAATATCGTTAAAGTGTTAAATCAACTAGGTGACCGATTTCTCAAATTGAGGGTGTACGATTTATCGGCACAGATGGCCTATTATTTTTTAATGTCGGTCTTTCCATTTTTGCTTGTTATCTATTCATTGCTGACATATTTACCACTGAGAGAAGAAAATATTTTAGAGCTAGTCCAGCCGTATGCGCCAGAGAGCACATACAATTTAATTGATAAGACATTATCCTACACCGTTATGAGACAAGAAGGAAATCTGTTGTCGTTCAGTTTGATCGTCACATTGTGGCTTTCGTCGATGGGTTTTCAAAGTATGAAGCGTATCATGAACGATGCGTACCAAGTGCGAAATAACGAGAACATGCTAAAACAGATCTTAGAAAGTCTGTTGTTAACGGTTGGGTTCATGATCGCTGTTCTGTTCTCTGTATTTGTTCCGTTGTTTGAGAAAATCCTGCGGGTGTATTTGGAAGGCATCTTTTCGAATCTTGCTTTTCAAAAGCTATGGATCATAATCCAGTGGGGAATAGGAACCGTGTTTCTGCTATTGTTTTTCATCATGCTATATTCCTTTGCTCCGAGCATCAAGCTTGGATTTAAAAAAGTACTTCCGGGTGCATTTCTGGCGACGATAGGCTGGCAACTCGTTTCGATGGGCTTCGCTACGTACGTGAGTGGAAGCAACTATTCCGCGCTGTACGGGCAAGTAGCAGGTCTCGTCGTTCTGATGCTGTGGTTCTACCTGTCAGCGATGATCATTATCCTAGGTGGACTGCTGAATACGGTGGTATACCCAGCGGAAAGTGAATAGATGTAAGTAATGAAAGCTGATCCTTGCATGAGGGTCAGTTTTTAAATTGTCTGGGGTCTGACCCCGGGTCAGACCCCAGACAATTTCGACCATCTACGGTACACATTTTAATATTTGTTACACGTTCGCTGCTAATGAGGGTGTTTCCACTGGTAAGCGCAACATATGCACCGGTGACGTTGCTCTGAGCACCAATGATCACTCCTTTTCACCGATAAAAAAGATCGTCACCACCGCTCAGAACAACTTTCGTATCCAAATTGTCATCCTCACACCTAAAAAACCATTCCCAAAAAAGAAAAGAGAATCTACAAAAGTAGATTCTCTCCTCATTTAACGATTTCAACTACAAAACGCCATACTTCTCATCACGAACATCAGTAATGAACATGTGTCCGGGAGCGTGAGTGATCATGATTTCAGGTTTTACATGCATCGCGACGGCTTGAGGCGTTACCCCACATGCCCAAAACACAGGAACTTCACCGTCATGAATCTGAACAGGATCACCGAAGTCTGGCTGATATAGATCAGACACACCGATCGCTTCTGGATTTCCGATATGAACCGGAGCTCCGTGAACAGAAGGGAAGCGGCTTGTTACCTGAACAGCTCGAACGACATCTTTTTCAGGAACCGGACGCATGCTAACGACCATCGGACCTTCGAAACGTCCAGCTTTCACGCATTCTATGTTTGTTTTAAACATCGGAACGTTGCATCCTCGCTCGATATGACGAACAGGAATGCCGTTATTCATCAGCGCATGCTCGAACGTAAAGCTGCAACCGAGCAGAAAGCCGACCATGTCTTCATTCCATAGCGAAGTAATATCGGTACACTCTTCAACAAGTTCGCCATGACGATAGACGTTATACTTCGGTATGTCCACACGTAGATCGGCATCAGGTGCAACAAGTGCAGGAACAGCAGAACCTGGCTCAGTTACATCAAGCACCGGACAAGGCTCTGGATTTCGCTGACAGAAAAGGAGGAACTCAAAAGCTAGATCTTTCGGCAAAACCACAAGATTTCCTTGTGTATAGCCGTTTGCGAGTCCACTTGTTGGCTTTCTCCACTCACCGCGGCGTATCAGTTCACGAGCTTCAACTGGAGTTAAACGGTCTAGTGCGTTCATAACAAGCTCCCCTTTTTATAGTAGTATTTATGCGAAAAGTTTCGGAACTTCTGTGTACATCGTGTAAACACTCATTGCGGCCATCATCAGAACGATCACGACGCCAAAGACTGTCATCCACATCGGATGTTTGTAGTCTCCAACTATTTTAGGTTTGTATGCCGCAATAAGCATCACACCAAGTGAAATTGGTAAAATGAGTCCGTTTAACGCACCAACTAGAATCAAAATCGCAACGGGTTTTCCAACGAGCGCGAAGACAATGGTTGAAACAGCGATAAATCCGATGATGATCCATTTGTGGTATTTTTCAAGTGTTGCATTCAACGTACGGATAAACGAAACGGATGTATATGCTGCACCAACAACAGATGTGATGGCAGCGGCCCACATAACGACACCGAACATTTTGTAACCAATGTTTCCAGCAGCTAACTGGAATACAGAAGCTGGCGGGTTCTTTGGATCAAGCGCGAGTCCTTGAGACACGACTCCAAGTGCCGCTAAGAATAGGAAAATACGCATGATAGACGCGATTCCGATTGCCGAGATCGAACCTTTCGTTACTTCACCTAGGCTTTCTTTCCCTTTAATCCCTGCATCAAGCAATCTGTGTGCTCCGGCAAATGTGATATATCCACCGACTGTTCCACCGACTAGCGTAACGATCGCTAAAATATCAATCGTGTCAGGTGCGAACGTTTTTACAACCGCTTCTCCAACAGGAGGCTGGGCTGTGAACATCACATATACAGTCAATGCGATCATGACGAAACCAGCAACTTGTGTGAAACGGTCCATCGCTTTTCCAGCTTCACGAACAACGAATACTAAGATAGCAACGATACCACTGAGTACAGCTCCCATTGTAGGGGAGACGCCAAACAATACGTTTAAACCAAGACCAGCACCGGCTATATTTCCGATGTTAAATGCAAGTCCTCCAATTACTATCAATACAGCTAGGAATACACCTAAGCCCGGAAGTACAGCGTTCGCGATATCTTGTGCTCTTTTTTCAGATACGGCGATAATCCGCCAAACGTTCATCTGTGCGCCGATATCAATAATGATGGATGTTAAAATAACAAAACCAAAACTCGCTGCGAGTATGGACGTGAAATGTGTGGTCTGTGTTAAAAACCCTGGCCCGATGGCAGATGTCGCCATCAAGAATGCTGCTCCTAGCAGAATACTAGCTTTTGACTCTTTCTTCATAACGTACCTCCTAAATTACTTCGATTCTTGTCGTATTTTAAGTGCGATTCCTTGTTTTAACTGATGCAGTTTACTTTCGCGATCTAAGTAGAGTTGTTGGGCCACTTCGTGTGAAACTTCGACGAACTGAACTTTGTCGCCAGGCTTCAGCTGCGCCATGATTGAGAGATCAACCGTTGCGATCTGTCCGATCTTTGGATATCCACCGGTAGTTTGACGGTCAGCGAGCAGTACGATCGGATTGCCTTCAGAGGGAACTTGAATTGTCCCGAAGCTTACAGCTTCAGAAAGCATCTCTTGTTTCTCTTCGAGAGCGAGCTCAGGTCCTTTTAAACGATAACCCATCCGATCAGACTGTGATGTGACTTCAAAGTGTTCGGTAAAAAGCTTCATCTGGCTTTCTGTTGTGAACCAGTCGTATTGTCTTCCTTTCATTACCCGGACTTGCGGTTTAGAAGCAGAAGAGGCGATAAAATCAGAAGAGATCGTCCATTGCATCTCCACGAATTTATTCTCTCCAAGCTGTGCTGCTAAAACTCTAGTTATCTTTCCGGAAAGCTCACTGAGTTCGCCAATAGAAAGCTCATCATCATTCTGTAGAGCTTTTCCGTTATGTCCGCCGATTCCAGCTCGTAAATATGTAGATTTGCTGTTCATTACTTCTGGCACATCGAAACCGCCTGCAACAGCGAGATATGCACGACATCCCGTTTTACAGCCGCCGAACTTCAACTTGCTGCCAGCCGTCACAAGGACCGAGCGCCATAACTTCACAGGTTTTCCGTCAATAGAAGGAGAAAGATTGCCCCCGCAGATTGAGATCAGCGTATCTTCTTTAAACTCCATATCAGGTCCGAGCAGCGTGAGTTCTAATGTTGCTTCATTCTCAGCATTTCCAACTAAAGAATTTGCTATCCGATGAGCAGTCGTGTCCATGACACCACTCGTGATCACGCCAAATTTTTGAAACCCGTAACGGCCAAGATCTTGAACACTCGTTAGGAGGCCAGGCTTTGTAATCTTAATCATCTCGCGTCCTCCTCTATTCTTTGAAACTCTTCTTCTGAGATCGGTACAAACTTGATCTGATCACCCGCTTGAAGCAGGGAAGGCGTATCACCGTCAGGAGTGAAAAGCTTTTCCGGCGTTTTACCGATGAGCTGCCATCCGCCAGGCGTTTCGATCGGATACACGCCTGTCTGTTTGCCAGCGATTCCAACAGAACCGGCAGGGATCTTCAGTCTCGGATTACTTCGTCTCGGTGCTGCGATTTTTTCACTCATGCCACCGATATACGGAAAGCCAGGGGCAAAACCGATCATATAGACCGTGTATTCACCATTCGAATGGATATCAATCACTTCGTCAACACTGAGTCCGTTGTGATTTGCGACTTCCTCTAAGTCAGGACCAAACTCACCGCCGTAACAGACGGGAATCTCGACGACACGAGGGTCAGCGTCACCATCAATCTCTAACTTTTCTAAAAGCGGTTCCAAAAATGCGCATACTTCATCATAAGGAAGTGTCGTTGTCTTGATTTTCAAAGGATCATAAAAAACAGCCACCGTCGTAAAACCAGGAACGGTTTCAATCACCCAATCAAAGCTATGCTCTTCAAAGAAAGCGGAGACTTTTTTGACTTTTTGCTGGATCTCATGGCTCATATCTTGTCCGAGTTCAATGATCATGCTGTTATCGCCAAGTGGCTCAATGGTAAATTTCATCGTCAGATCTCCTGTCTTTTTATGTAAAATTAATCAGAATATTTGTATATTTATAAAGGTCTAGTATATCGGAATATGTGACAAAATCAAACCTACATTCTTAGATTCCCGATAGTAATAATTTCTAGTCCGATTTTTTTATGGTATCTGGTGGTTTATCTTTAAACAAACGTTTAGAATGGGAGGGACTATACCCATGTGGGGAGATGTGAAAAGCGTGTATAATGAACCTATTTTTCTAAAACCTGTATTCAAGGACCGAATCTGGGGCGGTACGAAGCTTCGCGATGAGTTCGGTTATAAGATTCCGACTGAAACTACAGGTGAGTGCTGGGGAATTTCCGCCCATTCGCACGGGCCGAGTGAAGTCGTGAACGGACCATTAAAAGGAGAGACGCTGAATTCAGTATGGGATAAGCATCGAGAACTTTTTGCTGACCAAGAAGGTGAAGACTTTCCGTTGCTTGTAAAAATTTTAGACGCAAAGACCGACCTGTCCGTTCAAGTACATCCGGACGATTCGTATGCGCGCGAAGTAGAAGGCGAGGCATTCGGTAAAACAGAATGTTGGTATGTGATCGACTGTGAGCCAGGAGCAGAGCTTGTTTATGGGCATCACGCAGGTTCTAAACTTCAGTTTGAAGAGATGGTAAACGAGAACCGTTGGGACGAGCTGCTTCGTAAAGTGGCGATCAAACCAGGTGATTTCGTCTATGTACCGAATGGAACGATTCACGCGATCGGTGCAGGCACGATGATTCTTGAAACGCAGCAAAGCTCAGATGTTACGTATCGTGTGTACGATTACGATCGTCGTGATGATGAAGGCAATCTGCGCGAACTGCATATTGAAAAATCGATTGAAGTCGCGATGATTCCACATGAAGACGCTGACTTCGAACCAGTGTTGTCAGGTAACGAGGACTTGAGAATCAAAAAACTGGTGAAAGAGAGCTACTTTACCGTTTATCATTGGAATTTAGCTGGTGCTGTTGGGGAAGTCGAAAATCCATCTTATTTGCTCGTAAGCGTCCTAGATGGTGAAGGGGAACTGAAAGTAGATGGTGGAACGACGTCTACTTTTAGTAAAGGTGACCACTTTATCGTCCCTTCCACAATAAAAAGCTTCGGAATGAACGGTGATGCGCGGTTCATCGTGTCACATCCGACTCTATAGAGAAGAACAAGCAACCGGAATGTTGGAATTCCGGTTGTTTTTTGTTTGATAGAGGTGTCGCGAGAAGCTTTTCGGTGAAAAGGTGTCGTTTTCAGTTGGTCATAGTATAGTTAGCGGTGGTCAGAAGCTCATCACAGGTGGAAAAACACATCTTACCGGTCGAATCTCGACTTTTATCGGCTAACGTGTAACAAATATAAAAACATGTACCGTAAAAACCCACATAAACTAACGACCCTGCCGATTTCCAGCTAGATCTACCTCTTAATCGTTTACTTTCATAGTAGATTCACGCTTCAACAGTTTTGCCGGCAGCAACAATTCTGTGATTGGTTCATCCTCATTAGCCATCCGCCAAACAAGTTGCTCGATTGCTTTTCTTCCATACAACTGCAGATCAATATCCACTGTTGTAATCTTGGGGTTCGCTAACCGAGATAGTTGTCCGTTATCGAAGCTGCATACGGACGCCTCCTCTGGAACATGAATTCCATTTCGTTGCAGAGAGGACTGTACGAAGAATCCGAGTCCGTCATTCACACAGAACCATGCCGTTGGCGGTGTCGATACCGTTGTAATCAAGTCCTTGACGGATTTTTCATCTTCTTCAACAGAGGAGAAGATAAGATTGTCATCCGCAGCCATTTTGTGTTCTTGTAATGCCAACAAATAACCCTCGAGTCGCTCTTGGTAACTTGGAGAGAACCGAGTATCACCGACAAAAGCGATTTTCTCATGCCCCAGGTCAATGAGGTGTTTGACAGCGGTATATGCTGCGAACCGATTGTTCGTTAGTATTGCATCTGCTTGGATCAATGGATGGTGGTGATCAATCGTTACAGTTGGTATACCGGTAGAGATCACTTTGTTCATATAGTCTGTACTAATGTGAGAAAGGATGAGCACGCCGTCCACTTGTTTATTCTCAATAAAAGAAGGCAGAGTAAGGTTATCCCTCATCTCATTGCTAATAGATTGAATAAGAACATTCAACCCTCTGTTCGTTGCCTCTTTTTCTACACTTAAATAGATTTCTCCAAAAAAGCTTTGAAGGGAAAACGCGAAATCAGATGCGATCAGTCCGATGTTGCCTGTTTGATGAGAATCGGATCGAGAAGCCATCGTCTTGTAGCGATATCCCAATTCATTTGCTGTTTTTTGTATTTTCTTCCGGGTGGCAGGACTCACACCAGCTTTGCCAGACAGAGCCTGTGACACAGAGTTTTTAGAAATATTTAAGGCATCTGCAATGTCTTGCATCGATACTTTTTTAGCCATTACTTAAACAAACCTTCCTTAAGAAAAGATTTTGTCACGTTACAAATTAAATATACTGGAAATTCTTAAAGAAGTAAATGAGATTCATCTATAAAGAGATAAAAAGAGTGAATCGTCAGAAAAAAGAATTTGACAGATCATCAAACAAGTGTGATAATCGCCTTACGTAATGTTACAAACTGCATTACAAATTGTTCACTTAAATTTTTGTAATGTTTTAGCTCTTTTATATTTTTTTAGCATGAAATGATATCGCTTTCATTGTGTGTCGCAGGTTAACCATTCAGTTTAACAAGGGGGATATTTTAATGAAGATGAAAAAGGTAGCATCTCTTTTCCTTACAGCGTGTATCGGTGCATCGGCACTTGCCGGTTGTTCTACGGGTAACGGGGATAAATCAGCCGATGGAGAAACAACTATTGAGTTTTGGGCTGCTCCTAATCCAACACAGCAAGTGTATTGGAAAGAGATGGCGAAGGAGTTTGAAAAAGAGAATCCAAAGATTAACGTGAAAGTAAGCCCTATTAAAGAAAGCCCAACATCTGAAGCGAGTATTCAATCGGCGATCGCAGGTAAGAGTGCTCCAACGATGTCTGAGAACATAAACCGTGGTTTTGCAGCTCAACTCGCTGAAAGCAAAGCGCTCGTTCCGCTCAACGAAATCGAGGGTTGGGAGAAGCTGCTGAAAAATCGCAACATGACAGATACGATAAAAACCTGGAAATTTTCGGATGACAATCAATATGTAATGCCAATCTACTCTAATCCTATGTTATTTGGGTGGAGGATTGATGTATTAAAAGAAGTCGGAGTTAACGAAATACCACAAACATATAGCGAAGTTCTAGATGCTACTCAAAAATTAAAAGAAAAATACCCTGATAAGTATCTATGGGCGAAGGGGGACCTTGCTGATCCAACGGCTTGGAAGCGATGGTTCGACTTCTTCATGCTATATGATGCTGCCTCAAGCGGAAATAACTTTATCGAAGGTGACAAGTTCGTCGCTGAAGACAAAGCCGGTGTAGAGGTTCTGAAATTTATGGACGACTTGAGAAAAGAAAAGGCTCTTTTAACAAAACAAGCGACAGATCCATTTGAAAGTGCATTAGGCATCTTCACAGATCTTGGTCCTTGGACATTCAGTTATTGGGAAGAAAAGTTTCCTGAAATGAAGTACAACGAAAACTTTGGGCTTTCACTTCCGCCTGTTCCGGACGGTACAGAGGTGAAAAACATTAACACGTTCGCTGATACGAAAGGAATCGTCGTCTATGCTTCAGCTACTGAAGAAGAACGAAAAGCGGCTATGGAGTTTATGGATTTCGTGTATTCAGATCCAGAGAACGATCTGAAATGGTTAGAGACGACAAAACTACCACCAGCAAGAGATGATCTCTCTACTAATGAATCATTTAAAGCGTTCTTTGATAAAAATCCTGTATTAAAGCCATATGCAGAAGCTGTTCCAAACGCAATTCCTTCCATTGATAACGCCAAATACAACGAACTTCAAACACATATCGGCCGTTACGCTGTGAACCCTGTCGTGAAGGGAGAAGTTGATCCTGAAAAAGGCTGGAACGAGATGAAGAAAGCCATAAAGGAGGAACTTAAGAAATGAAGAAAACAAACGGGACGGGCTGGCTATTCGCCAGTCCTTATCTTTTATATGGAATCGTTTTTTTCGCGATCCCACTCATATGGTCTATGTATCTATCATTTACGGATTGGAATTTGATCTCCCCCGTTTATTATTTTAAAGGATTTAATAATTTTATAGAGGCAGTGAAACATCCTGGTGTTCAAGCTGCGTTCTTCGTTACGTTCAAATTCATGGCGGCATTCGTGCCGATGGTCATCGTTTCATCACTTGCAGTAGCTCTTGTTATTCATGGTCTGCCACGCTTTAAAGGGTTATTTTTAATCGGATTCTTCTTGCCTTATTTAGCCTCTGGGGTAGTATCGTCCCTGATTGTAAAAGGCCTATTGTCACACAACAGTGCTTTTAATGTGTTCTTACGAAATATCGGAATTGAGATCGACTGGCTGAGCACGCCGCTATCTGCACTATTAGTCGTTGCAGCGATCATCGCTTGGAAATTTACCGGTTATTACGCTCTCATTCTGACGGCAGGGTTCGAGGGCATCAATAAAGATGTTTATGAAGCAGCTGCCATTGACGGAGTGACTTCATCACAGCGATTTTGGAAAATTACGCTTCCCTTGTTGTATCCTGCTTTATTTACCGTGTTGATCCTTTCCATCGGAGTTTCGTTCGGTATCTTTACCGAGGTTTACCAGCTAACTGGAGGCGGACCAAACTATGCGACAAACACTTGGCAGATGGAGATCTTTAAACAAGCGTTTACAAACTTGAGTGCAGGATACGCGTCTGCTGTTGCGATCATTGCTTCTGTCGTGACGTTCGCATCCATCTTTGTGATCAGAAAACTATTAGAGATGTGGGGGAAACGAAATGGTTGGGTCTAAAAAAGGGTTAACTTTTCGCTATGTTATAGCATTTGCGCTACTTATCGTTATGGTTTTTCCCTATCTTTATATGGTCCTCAATTCTTTTGCCGACTGGACGCAAGTGGATAAGAAGGCAATACCGACTGAATTCACGCTGCGCTCTTATGAGTGGCTATTTTCAGGAGGAGAAGCGGGTATTGCCAGACCATGGTTAAAGGCTTTTCTTAACAGTGTAATCGTATCGACCGCATCAACGGCGCTTATGATGGTAACAGGCGCGATGGTCGCTTTTGCTCTTGCAAAAATGAACTTCAAAGGTCGCGATTTTATAAATAACGCCGTATTGTTTCAAATGTTCTTTCCTGCAATCATCTTGCTGATCCCTACCTTTTTGATCATTCAAAATGCGGGACTTTATGACACGTATACGGCGATGATCTTGCCAAAAGCATTAAGTCTGTGGGCTGTTTTCATGTACACGAACTTCTTTAGAGCGATACCGGATACGTTTATTGAAGCGGCAAAATTGGACGGAGCTTCAAACTTTCAAATCCTCTATAAAATTGTGATGCCGATGTCAAAGTCCATTACGACTGTTGTCTTCCTTTTCTTATTCATGGAAAGATGGACAGAGCTTCTGTGGGATATGATCGTTGTTCGCAGTGACAGCATGCTGACGCTTAACGTCCTTCTGTCACAGATGTTTGGGCCATACGGCGGTTATCCTGGTCCGATGTACGCAGCATCCGTACTACTGACAGTGCCGATCATCATCTTGTTTTTATGTTTTTCTAAACAGTTTAAAGAAGGTATGCAGTTTACGCTTAAATAGGTTGAAGGAGAATAAGTATGATAAAAAAATGCGAAGTTTTAGTAGAAGAATATTTGGAAAAAGAGCAGCCGAAGAATCCGGAAAAGTTATCGTTCACGGGTGTGGGTGAACGTGATGTATATAACATTACAGCCCCATTTCTAGATAATGGAGAGCTTGTGATTGCAGGACGTGTTGAATCGCGTGACAGCGAGCATTCAGACGTTTATTTCTTCGTAAATCAAAATGGTGTATGGATGCCAAAAGAAGGTGCAACGGTTCTTCAACTACAAGACCCTTTTGTAACAAAAATATCCGGTGAGCTCATTCTAGGAGGGGTAGAGACCTTCCCGCATCCTACGAATGGAGGAGCGCTCGGCTGGAGGACGGTGTTTTACAAAGGTTCTTCCATCGATGATCTGACTTTGTTTTTAACAGGACCTGATGGGATGAAGGATCTGCGGCTTGCTGAATTAAGTGATGGAAGCATCGCGGTGCTAACCCGTCCCCAAGGAGAGAAAGGCGGACGAGGGAAGATTGGTTTTGTGCGTATATCATCATTAAATGAGTTGACTATTGAGGTTATTGAAGACGCACCTCTTTTAGATGGACAGTTTGCTGAAGGTGAATGGGGTGGGGCAAATGAACTGCACCTCCTGAAGAGCGGACGAGTTGGCGTGCTCGGACACATCGCACGTTTTGATGAAGAAGGAAATCGTCATTACTACCCGATGGTATTTTCTCTGAATCCAGAAACAGGGGAACATACTGACATTCAGCTTATTGCAATCCGGGATGATTTTTTGGCAGGTGCGTCCAAACGAACAGATTTGATAGATGTTGTATTTAGCGGTGGGCTTGTGCGGAAAGAAGACGGTACAGCAGTATTTTATGCAGGTATAAGTGATGCTGAGGCTCATCGGATCACTATCAAAGATCCGTTCTTACAATATGAGAGATAAGGGGATAAGCAACATGAATGTATATCGTTATGAAGAAAACCCGCTCGTTACACCTCGGGATGTAAAGCCGCATCGTGACGATTTTGAAGTAATCGGTGCGTTTAATGCTGGCATTGCACAGTATAAAGGGGAAGTTATCATGCTCTTGCGTGTGGCAGAGCGTCCCATAAGTGATGATCCTAATATAGTAAAAGCACCTGTTTACAATCATGAAACAGAGAAGCTTGAGATTCACTCGTTGAGTCTAGATGATGAGCGTTTTGATTACTCCGATCCGCGCGTGATTTGTGAAAAGAAAAATGGAAAGAGCTTTTCGTATCTGACTTCATTATCTTATATTCGTCTAGCTCGAAGTAAGGATGGCAGGAATTTTACAATCGATGATGAGCCGTTCATCTATCCGTCAAATGAACAGGAAACTTTCGGCATTGAGGACCCCCGCGTTACTCAAATTGGGGATACGTATTATATATATTATAGTGCGGCTTCTGCGGCTGGTGTGGGTGAGGCGCTTGTATCAACAAAGAATTTTCAGCAGGTTGAGCATCACGGTATGATTTTTTTTCCAGAAAACAAAGACGTGCTCATTTTTCCTGAAAAAATAAACGGATTGTATTATGCTTTGCATCGCCCTGTTCCTAAAAGTACGGGGTCACCTGAGATCTGGATCGCAGAATCTACCAACCTCTTACACTGGGGGAACCACAAACACTTGATCGGCTTGCGTGAAGATATGTGGGATAACGGTCGTATCGGCGGGGGAGCTGTTCCGATTAAAACAGATCACGGCTGGCTAGAACTCTATCATGGCGCATCAAAAGAAGACCGATATTGTATGGGGGCGGTCTTACTAGATTTAGAGAATCCAAGCAAAGTCATCGCACGATCAGAGACACCCATTCTAGAGCCAGAAGCGGATTATGAAGTTGACGGATTCTTTGGTAATGTAGTGTTTTCGTGCGGAGTGCTTGTTGAAGGTGATGTTGTTAAGATGTATTATGGTGTTGCAGATACATCAATGGCATGTGCCGAGCTTAGTCTGCAGGAAATCATAGAGTCGATGAAGTATTTGTAAGGATGCAAACAAATTAAACATTTGTTTAATAGAATATGAAAACGGAGTGAAGCCAAGTGTTATTAGGCGCAATTGAAGCGGGCGGCACTAAGTTTGTGTGTGGAATCGGAAATGAGGACGGAGAAGTTATTGAAAGAATCTCTATCCCTACTACAACCCCTGAAGAAACGATGAGACACGTTGTTGATTATTTTAAGGGAAAAAAGGTGAATGCTCTAGGAGTTGGTTCATTTGGGCCGGTTGATCTTGATGTTTCAAGTGCAACTTATGGATACATCACGAGTACGCCGAAAAAACATTGGAATCAGTATGATTTAGTCGGTGAACTGAAGAAGCACTTCCAGGTTCCGATCGGATTTGATACGGATGTGAATGCAGCCGCTTTAGGCGAATCTCTCTGGGGTGCTGCAAAAGGTCTAGATAGCTGTCTGTATATGACGGTTGGAACTGGAATTGGAGTAGGAGCCGTTTCGGAAGGGAAGCTGGTACATGGGATGCTTCACCCAGAGATGGGCCACATTCTCGTTAGGCAACATGTTGAAGACCATTTTGCAGGAAGCTGTCCCTTTCATGGTGATTGTCTAGAAGGGATGGCGTCAGGTCCCGCGATCGAAGCACGCTGGGGCAAGAAGGGCGTAGAGCTCGCGTCGGATCTAGAGGTGTGGGAGCTAGAAGCTTATTATCTCGCACAAGCTCTTGTAAACTACATTTTGGTGCTCTCTCCAAAACGAATTGTGATCGGCGGTGGCGTAATGAAACAAGGACACCTATTTCCGCTCGTACGAAACGGGGTGGTCCAACTATTAAACGGCTACATTCAACACGAAAATATACTGAATCGAATTGATAAGTATATTGTACCGCCTGGTTTAGGTGACAATGCAGGATTGTGTGGGGCTTTAGCGCTGGCAAGACAGGCGCATACAATTAAAGAGACAAGCTGACTCTGGGAAAAGAGTCAGCTTGTCTTTTTCTATACTTATTTACTTTTTTGTGGCAAACAGCTGGCTAATGATAATAAGAGAATCACGGCTTCCGAAATCGTAATGAACAGGATGATATATTTTTGGGCATCCTCAGCCCATGATCCTTGGTTTAGTATAAGAAACCCTACCATGCCCAGTAATACTAAGTTTGCTTTCCAAAGAAATGAAAAGCCGCGCTTAAAAGAAAAGGTTTCTACCTTTTTTAAAGGTTTACTATTTTGTTTTTTGCGTTTAATTTTGGAAACAGGCACTGTCACAACTTCTGAAAGGAAAAATTCTTCGATTGTATCTTCAATCTTCTTAAAGTACTCCGGGATAGAAACAGGGACAAAGTATACTTTTTTATCATGTATCTGCTCGTAATCTACATGCCATATCATTTGATTTCCAGGGAGAGAAAAAGCGACTTGATCTTTTTGGTTCTCTCCCGTTTTGTGATTGCAGGTATTAAAGCTAATTTGGTTAAAAACCTTATTATTTTTGTTGAACGAACTGATAAATTCTCTTAACGAGTCATTTTCGGTTTCGTTATTTAGTATGTTTTCTACTTCTTCATTCTTCAGTTTATGTAACGCATCGTACACTTTGTCTGAAACTTGAATAGTTTGAAGCTGCTCATCGTTAAAATATGCGGATGAGTCCAGGTCATAGAAACTCATCATTTCTTTTGAAAGACTTTTTGTATGATCAAGGTATGTAAAAGTGTGCTTTTTATTTACAATATGTTGCTTCAGATAGTGATTACGGTTTATTTGATGGATATATAGCTCTTGTTCATTTTGGGTGAAATGAACATTTTTTGTAGATGTTCCTAGAGCTTGGATGAGATCCTCAAGATCTTGAGAAAGCTTTGTTTTTCTCCGAGCATTCCATAACCCTTTTTCTCGTAATGATTGCTCCGCTTCTTCTGTAAAAAGAGTAATATCCTCTTTGTTCTTACTTACTAAATCATCTTTAAGAATGATATGACGGGCAAAGCTTTCATATTGACATGATACTAAAGCAACTGCTAGTTCTTTAGAGGTTAGTATCACTTTTTCTGAATCGTTCATGGGCAATTCTCCTTGTAATAACCTGATAATTTAAACTCTGTTTGACCAAAGTAAACAAGATTGCCGTTTCGTTTTTCTTAGCTATCCATTAAAAATAATCAATATAATCAACCAGTTGAAAAGAAGAAGAAAAAAGAAAAGAAGAGCTAATAATTTATTTATCCATAGAGGCAATCGAGTTAAGGTTGATTGAACACCATGGTTCAGACCGAAAAAAGCAAATGTTGTGTATTTGTTGAGTAATGAGAGAACCCCATGCTTATTCTTGGATGTATGATGTTCATAAAGTTCGATGATGGCACGTTGAACTAGGATAGAAAAAAAGGCAAAGATGGCGTTAGTCAATAATAATAACATGATGATTGTTGTTGGAAAGGGGACGTCAATTCCTACAAAAATAAGTGAAAATAACGAAATAAATAGAATGGTTAGAATGATACTGATTAAATTGGCAGGCATAATAATTCCTTTCCTTAATTATGGAATAAGATATTACTAGAATAGCACAACAGATTCAAACTATATTATAATTACGAGACCCCTAGACATGATTGTTTAACGCAACTTCTCTGATCCTGTAATCAAGACTTTACCCATGTCCACAATTTCTAGACCGATAGATACCTTATAACCTCAGCAACTCCTCCTTCTACTAAACGCAATAATGCCAATTAACCAACGAACTTCACTTATACCACGTCACAATTTTTAGAAAATTATATTGTAACCGTTTACAAGTTGATTTATAATATTTAAAAGTGAAACGTTTCTATTGGTAAAATGAGGATTTCTGGTATTGAACAACAATTCAAACGTTTACATTTACCGAAAATCCTATTTTTTTGTAATATATCGAAACGTTTCGAATAGCTATACCCACACGCATCAACCATTTGATTTAATCCATTTATACTCCAGTACCCCGGTTTTTTCCGGATGAAGAGGTGATTTATGAAGAACATAGCAATACAAGATGAAAAGGTGATCGTGAACGGTCAGGAGGTCTTCTTGTTCGGAGGAGAACTTCACTACTTCCGAATTCCGAAGCAAGACTGGCGCGAGCGCATACAGCAGGTAAAAGAAGCTGGCGCGAACATGATCAGCACATACGTGCCGTGGATTTTCCACGAGTATGAAGAGGGTGTTACGGATCTTACCGGAACTTCTCGCCCAGAACGTGATCTACATACGTTTCTGCAGCTCGTACAAGAAGAGGGGATGTACTGCTTAGTCCGTCCGGGTCCATACGTGATGGCAGAAATCGTGGATCATGGTGTGCCAACATGGTTCATCGATAACTACCCGGAAGCGGTAGCTAAAACGAACGCTGGCGAGATTCATCCAACCCGAGTCGTGAGTTACAGTCATCCAACATTCTTAGAAAAAACGGAGCTTTGGTATGAAAAGGTATGTGCTGTTATTAAGCCGTTTTTAGTAACAAACGGTGGTCCAGTCATTCTTTTTCAGCTTGACAACGAAGTAGGGATGTTTCACTGGGTGACGAACCAACCCGATTTCAACACTTCGACACTGCAAGAGTTTCAACAACATCTGAGAACAAACTATACAGAACAATCGTTTCAAGAAACATTCCGCATTCCGTTTAGCGAGATTCAGTCGTTCGCGGAAAACATGACGAAAAAGCCTGAAGCGATTTACGCTCATGCATTACGAAATGAATTCGGCTTATTTTTACGACAGCACTATAAGCGTTTCATCGAGCATCTTAAACAGTCAGCAGAGGAAAAAGGTATCGATGTTCCGTTCGTCGTGAACATTCATGGTTTTCATGGAATCGATATCTTAAAGCGTGGAACGATGTATCCGATCGGCATTTCGCAGCTGCTTGAGACCGCGAAAATCGAGAACACACTTATGGCTGGTGATTATTATATTGGCAACATCGAATACGACAGCTATGTGGATATCGTTTTGGCGAACGCGTTCACGAAAGCGATCCAATGGAAAGAGCAGCCGCTTTTCTCAGCAGAGTTCCAGGGCGGAAGCATCCACGATAAGCCAAAGCTTCAACCAACAACGTTTGATCTGACAACGCGCTTATGTATCGCGGACGGAATGAACGGTGTGAACTATTACATGTTTGGTGCGGGCGAGAACTATGAAAACATTGGCTTGTTCGGCAGACGTCATGATTGGCAGGCGCCACTCACAAAGTCTGGCAAGAAGAATCCGCACTATCCTGTGATTAAACATATCGGAAAGATGCTTCAAACATTTGAGAGTTCACTTTTACAAACGAAGCCAGTCGTTGATACGCATCTCGGTTTTTATCCGGATTATTACATGACAGAGTTTCATGATGAGCATACGAAACACATGGTCGACCAGATTCAGCGTGATCGTGAAACCTTTATGGCGAACGGCATCGCAAAGGCGCTTCGCGTGAACAACATCATCTATGATGCGATCAACGTGCAGGATGATGATGAGATCGATCCAAACAAAATTCCTTCTCTTTGGATGTTTACCACAGAGTGGATGGATGAAAACATTCAGCAAAAACTCGTTACGTATCTAGAGAATGGCGGAAAGCTGATTCTGTTCCCAACGATTCCGACAAAAACACTGAAAAATGTACCGTGTACGATCTTAAAAGATTACATCAACGTATCCGTAAAAGAAACAAAGCACCGCGTGTTCGGTCAGATCGACCAGGCGGACAACGTGTTGATCGACCGAGCTGAAATCTATGAGACGACTGATGGCGCGTTCGCGCATATCGAGGACAAGCCTGACGAAGTGATCGCATTTGAAAAGCAGCTTGGCAAAGGTCAGCTCTATATGTTTGGAATCGGTATGGATCACGGTTTTCATTATCAAAACGACATCATCGTCGAGCTTGCCAAACGAGCGGGAATACAGAGTCGTTTCACACTTGAAGAAGAGCTTGATATTACCGTTCGATCTTCACCAGAAAAAGGAGACTTCTTCTTTCTTCAAAACTTTGATGAATTTAAGAAATCAACGACGATCACGTACGCCGGAACAACTCTTTTCGGTGGAAAAGAAATTTCGATTCCGATGCGAAGCGGCCTCATGCTACCAGTCAATGTACCGTTACATGAAGACCTGTTCATCGAATACGGAACGGGTGAAATCTATGAAACGGTACAGCACCAAGACGAGATCTCACTCACAATAAAAATGATTCAAAAAGAAGAAGAATTCGTCTTCCGTTCCTCCTCCTGGAAACCTGTAGACACTAAAGAGGTTTCAATCGAGGAAGTCCAAGAGCACACATACAAAGTGCTAATTTCAACAACAGAAGACACAACATCCATCCGGTTTCAACCAGCGTTCGCAAACGCTATTCAACCATAAGTACCAACAAGGCTATTTCTAACTGTTGCACCTGAAGTATTTGGACTTTTATCATCTCCGAATAAGTTGATTGGAGTGCAGGGTGCGAGACTACTGGGGGATCAGCGGGACAGGTGAGACACCTAAGGGCACAAGGTGCCGAGGTGGCTCACCGCACGCCCCCCGGAAAGCGAGCACCTGAAACGGAAATCAACAGCTTTCAAAAGCAACAGAGCGAATAGCAAATAAAATTAATTGGGGAGTTGATAGGTAATGAAGAAAGTATTATCACTATTCATGATCATCGCAATGCTATTTTCAGTAGCAGCTTGTAGCTCAGATGACAAAGCAAGCTCTGACGACAAGAAAGAAAACGTAACCATCTCATATGCAAGCTGGTCACTTGGTACAGAAAAAGAACAAAACCTTGAGCGCCTTATGATCAAAGCGTTCGAGAAAAAGCATCCGAACATCAAGGTTAAGATCGACGAGTCGATCAATCCAACAGACTGGAACGGAACACTCGCTGCAGCAGCAAGTGCGGGCAAGATGCCAGACGTTTTTGCTCTACCACAGATTCCATCATCACTATCTAACGATTGGTTGATGGACATCACGAAAATGACGGAAAAAGATAAAGATTTTGCTAACATTCCAGAAGCAGTTCGCGAATCAGCGACTTACAACGATAAAGTGTATGCGGTTCCATTCGCACAGCATTTCTTAGGTTACTTAGTAAACAAAGATCTATTTAACGAAGCGAACCTGGATTACCCTGAGTTTGGTTTTTCACTAGAAGAGTACACGAAATCCATTAAAGAAGTAACGAACATCAACAAAGGTGTAGCTGGAACGAACCACGCGTTCTCCGTAACAGACTGGTATCCGGCAGCAGCGAACCCAGACATGGGCTGGTATACGGTTCAAGACGGTCAATACTCTCTTGACTCAAAAGAATTCATCGCAGGAGCGAATCTTGCAAAAGAAATCACAACGAACAACTACGCGTACGAGTCACTTCCAGACGACTTGAAAGCTAACTTTAAAGGGGAAAACCCAGAAGAAGTATGGATGAACGGACAAGTTGCTGTGAAATGGGACGGCACTTGGGGAGTTCCTGCTCTTGTTGAAAAAGGAACGTTTGACTTTGATTTCATCGGTCTTCCTGGTGGAAGAACGGGTGTAACGAACGACTTTGTTGGAATCTCTAAAACGAGTAAGCACGCTGAAGAAGCATTCCTTTTCTCTAAGTGGATGTCATTCGGTAAAGAAGGTTTCATGAAGCGTATGGAAATTGCTGAAAAAGAAGGAAAAGCTCTGAACACACTTCCAGTTAACGCAGATCCTGAAATTTTAGAAGAGTACTTCGCGATCAATGAAGTGCCTGGAATCAAAACAGCTTATGACAACTTAGACAACGCAGTCGTTGAGCCGGTTAAAACTGTACCTGGCTATGTGGATGCACGTTGGGAAGCACCCACAGGCGTAAAGGTTGGAGAAGAAGCGAACGCGAAAGTGGCAGTTATTTTAGATAACGTGATCAAAGGAAACCTGAAGATCGAAGACTACGCAAAGCAGCTTGATCAATTAGCAGACCAAAAGAGTAAAGAAGCAAGTGAGGCTTTAAAAGATAAATAGAAAGCCTGAAGTTTAAGGGGAGGTTGATAGTATGAAGTTTAAAAGATTTCTTTGGTTAGGTTTAGCGCTGTGTCTCATTATTCCACAACCCTATGCATCTGCTGAAGGCAACAGTCAGGATAATAAGCCTGCCGAACAAGTCGTGGAGGAAAACTATCATACCGTCCTTAACAGTTGGGAGAAGAAAGGGACAGGGGACGCTTCAGAATTTGAAGCGTCTGTCTCTCCTTCTGATTTTAAGATCAAAGACAAAAAGAACCTTTTGTCAGAATCAGAGAGTAAGGGCTATAACGATCGTGTTTTCTATTGGCATAACCGAGACTCCGTTTCTTATGAAGTGAATGTGAAGGAAGCGGGACTATATGAGCTAGCGTTTGATTATTATCCACTGAGCAACGAGGTTGTTCCAATAGAGGGCGCTATTCAGGTAAACGGTAACTATCCTTTTTATGAAAGTCGAAGAATCGTGTTTCCGGCCGACTGGAAAAACGAGAAAAACACCTTTGAGAAAGATCGGTTCGACAACGATATGATTCCGAAGCAAAAGCGGATCGAGCGTTGGAACACGTTAACAGCGGAAGATGCGAGTCAGTTGCAGTCTGAGCCACTTCGATACGAACTGAAAAAAGGAAAAAATACGATCCAGCTTACAAACCTATCAGGTGAGATGCTGCTAGGTAAAGCTTACGTCAAATCACCTAGCAATCTACCAAGCTATAAAGAATACACAAAGAAACATGAAGATGCAAAAGTGGCGGACACGTTGATTACACGTGAAGCCGAGAAGGACTATGAAAAAAACAGCTCGTACATACGTCCTTTTGCAGCAGATGATTCATCAGCGGTACCGAGCTCTCCAAAGAATCTTCTATTAAACACGCTAGGTTCTGAATCGTGGAAAGACTCCGGACAGACGGTTAATTGGAACGTGAACGTGAAGAAAGAAGGCTTTTATAAGCTGACATTTAAAGTACTGCAGAACAAAGAGACGGGTGGTCCGGTTTTTAGAAAACTGTTGATCGACGGAAAAGTTCCGTTTCAAGAGACTTCACCCGTTACGTTTCCATTCAATAAAAACTGGGATAATGTCACGTTAGAAAATAAAGAAGGAAAAGATTATCTGTTTTATTTATCAAAAGGTAAGCATCAGATTGGTCTAGAAGCGGACGCAGCACCTGTTGAGCCCGTTCTTCATACGACGAACAAAGTGATGCGCGAGATGGAAGAGCTGACGCTTGAAATCCGAAAGCTTACAGGAAATCAGACAGACACATCTCGTGGCTGGAAGATCAGCGAGTACATTCCAGGCATCGATAAAAAACTGGCTGGCTGGGCAGATGAGCTAGAGCAAGAACTGAAGTACCTCAGAACTCTTGATAATACAAAAGAAGATTCAAAAGATATGGTCTCACTTGAGATGGCCGTTCAGAAGCTAAGAGCTCTTAGCAAAAAGCCAAATGAGATTCCAAGCCGACTTACAGAGCTGTCAGAAGGATCGTCTTCTGCGGCACAGCTGCTCGGAAACATGCTCGTAACGTTGCCAGAACAGCCGTTAACGGTCGACCGTTTCTACGTGCATGGTGACGAAAAAGAAGTGCCGGATGCAGAAGCCGGTTTTTGGGAAAAGTTGATCGATTCGATTCAACGCTTCTTCTTATCGTTCTTCTCTGAAAATTATTCAGCAAGTGAAGCGGAAGAAGATACGTTAGAGGTTTGGGTGAACCGGCCGCGTCAATACGTAGAACTTCTCCAAAACTTATCTGATCAAAACTTTACGCCAGAAACAGGAATTAAAGTAAAATTCTCGATCATGCCAGAAGAGCAGAAGCTAATTCTCGCGAGTGCTTCAAACAAACAGCCTGACATTGCGCTTGGTATCTCTTCATGGCTACCGTATGAGTTATCCATTCGTGGTGCGGCCGTTGATCTGCATCAGTTCGATGACTTTGAAAAATTCAGCAAGCAGTTCTCACCAGGAGCCTTTCTACCGCTCATGATCGGTGATTCGGTCTATGCGATGCCAGAGACGCAAGATTTCTTTGTTCAGTTCTACCGAAAAGATATTCTTCAAGCACTCGGTCTTCCGGTTCCAGATACGTGGGATGATGTGAAGAGCATCTTACCAGAACTTCAGCGTTTTGGAATGAACTATTATACACACATCGCTGGTGCAACAGGGTTTAAGCCGTTCCAAGCAACCGCTCCGTTCGTGTATCAGTTTGATGGAGATCTATACGGAAAAGATGGCATGAAGACGGCAATCGGAACAGAAGAATCGCTAAAAGGTATACAGTTCATGGCAGAGCTGAACACGATCTACAGCATGCCATTACAAGTACCAAACTTTTATAACCATTTCCGATATTCAACACTACCGATCGGGACGGCTAACTTTACGACGTATACACAGCTTACGGCAGCCGCTCCAGAGATCGCAGGGTGGTGGGATATTGCACCGCACCCTGGTGTGAAGAAAGAAGATGGAACAGTGGAACGTTGGGCAACAGGTTCCGGTCAGTCCGCTATGATCTTCAAAGGAACGAAGAGCAAAGAAGATTCGTGGGAACTTTTAAAATGGTGGCTGTCAGAAGATACGCAGACCGAGTTCGCGACCAATCTTCAGATGCTGTACGGACCAGAATACATGTGGAACACGTCCAACCTAGAGGCGTTCAAGAACCTTCCGTGGCCAGAACAGCATAAGAAAACGATTTTAAAGCAATGGGAGTACCTATACGAAGTACCGAAAAATCCAGGTTCGTACATGATCGAGCGTGAGCTTTCGAACATCTGGAACCGCATCGTGTTCGACGGTGTGAACCCGAGATCGGCAGTTGACGATTCCGTTGTTGCGATCGACCGGGAGATCAAACGAAAGATGGAAGAGTTCGGATATGTGAAGGACGGCAAGATGGTCAAGCCGTATCCGATTCCTACGATAGAACAAGTGAAAAGTTGGGCAGGCGATGAGAATGAAAAAGAAACCAAATAAACGAGATTATTCACCGTGGATGTTCCTTGCTCCGTATATCATCTTTTTTACAACGTTTATCATCATACCTGTTGCAGCGGCAATTCTTTTGTCATTCACGTATTTTAACGCGATCGAGACACCATCGTTCATCGGGTTGAGCAACTATGTCGGTCTGATCACACAGGATGAAGTGTTCATGCAGAAGATCCTGCCGAACACGTTAACGTTCGCACTGATCGTGGGCCCTGGCGGGTATATCTTATCGTTCATACTCGCTTGGGCGCTCGCTCAAGTGCCAAAGCGCATGCGAACAGTGCTTGCGCTGGTCATCTACTCGCCATCCATGACAGCAGGTGTTGCGATGGCCGTTGTTTGGACGATCATCTTCTCTGGAGATGAAACCGGTTATCTTAACAGCTTGCTTCTAACGATGGGCGTGCTGTTAGAGCCGATCCAATGGTTGCAGTCACCTGAGTATTTGATGAAGATCATGATTTTTGTAACGCTTTGGGGCTCTATGGGTGTAGGATTCCTTGCGATGTTATCAGGTGTTCTAAACATTAACACCGAGATTTATGAAGCAGGATACATCGATGGCATCAATAACCGTTTTCAAGAGATCATCTATATTACGATACCGTCCATGAAGCCGCAGATGTTGTTCGGCGCGGTCATGGCAGTCGTTGGAACGTTTCAGGCTGGTGCGATCGGGGTCGCGCTATCGGGTGCCAATCCGACTCCGCAATATGCGGGTCAGCTTATGGTCAACCACTTAGAAGATTATGGATTTATCCGTTATGAGATGGGTTACGCAGCAGCGATCTCGGTCGTGCTGCTCATCGTTGTATATCTGTTCTCAAAAGTAGCCTGGAGGCTGTTTGGAGAGAAAGACTAGCGAAAAAGGAGTGATCAACATGTCAGCCTTTCAAGGGACAAGAATGAACCCGTCAAAGTTTCATAAAAGTCAGCTGAAATTTCTTGCGTTTTTAATACCACTGGCTATCTTTATGGCTTTGCCGATCGTCTATATATTCTTTCATGCGTTCAAACCGATCGACGAACTATTCGCATATCCACCGCGTTTCTTTGTAGATAATCCGACATTTCAAAACTTTGTAGACCTTTTTACAAAGACGAACGATACCGGTGTTCCGATGTCGCGCTTTTTGTTCAACTCTGTTGTCGTTACGCTGATCGTTGTTGTTCTGACCGTAATCATCAGCACGATGGCAGGCTACGCGCTATCAAAGAAAAATTTTAAGATGAAAAAAGCGATCTTTGAGATCAACACGCTTGCGCTCATGTTCGTACCAGCGGCGGTTATGATTCCCCGATACCTATTGATCGACGAACTCGGCTTGATCAACACGTTCATGGTTCATATCCTTCCGTTACTAGCGATGCCGATCGGTCTGTTTCTTGTCAAACAGTTCATCGATCAGATACCAGACGAACTGCTTGAAGCAGCGAGGCTTGACGGAGCATCTGATTTTCAGATCTTCGTTCGGATCATCATACCGCTCGTCAAACCTGCAATCGCGACCATTGCAATTCTATCGTTCCAGCTCGTTTGGAACAGCATCGAGAGTTCGTCTCTTTATGTAAACGATGAAGGACTGAAGACGTTCTCGTTCTATATGTCGACGTTAACTTCAACCGTTGAAGGAAACAACGTAGCAGGACAAGGACTTGCAGCAGCGGCATCCTTGATCATGTTCGTACCAAATCTAATCATTTTTATAATTCTGCAGAGCCAGGTGATGAACACGATGGCCCACTCAGGAATCAAGTAAGAAAGTAGGAGGGGGGAGAAATGAAGCGCATTGCCCAATTTGTAGCATTATTGGTATTCCTGCTCGTTCCGATCTCATCTATCGCTTCTGCATCTGTCCCTTATCAGACAGAAACGTTATCAGCAGACGGTCAGACGATCGAAACACAGACTGCCTACACACCGGTCGGCACCTTACTGCCGGACGTTGAAATCACAAACCCGGAAGATATTTTCTCTGATTCAAAAGGAAACCTATATATCGCGGATTCTGGTACCAAAAGAATTCTCGTCGCTGACAGAAACGGGAAATTTGTACGCGAGATCGGAAAAGGTGTTCTAAAATCACCAACTGGCGTTTATGTGGACGAAAAGGAAAGAATCTTTGTAGCCGATTATGAAGAAGAGAAGATATTCCGCTTTTCAAAAGACGGCAAGGTCGAGGAGCAATATGGAAAACCGGATTCGCCGCTTTTCGGTAAAAGCTCTTCTTTTAAGCCACAAAAAGTAGCGGTCGACCGTCGCGGCAGCATCTACGTGATCAGTGAAGGGTCAACAAACGGAATCATCCAGCTTAGTAAAGATGGCGGATTTCTTGGCTATTATGGTGTAAACAGCACAGAAGGATCGTTTGGAACGTTTTTGCAAAAGCTCCTCACATCAGAGAGCAAAAAAGCAAATATGTTCATGAAAACACCTCCCGCACCAGATAACATCGCGCTTGATGATCAAGGCCTCGTCTATTCTGTGACAGAAGGAACGACGAACGAAGTCATCAAAAAGCTGAACGTTGCTGGAAAGAACATGCTGTTTCCGGATATTTCTGATGAGAAGTCACTGCAAGATATCGCGGTCGATCATGACGGTAACATGTTCGTCGTATCAAGCACCGGCGAGATCTATGAATATGACAGCTTTGGAAATTTACTGTTCATCTTTGGTGGAAAAGACGACGGAACGAACCGTCTTGGGTTGTTCAAACAACCGACAGGCATCACGATCGATCCTGACGGCAGACTGTATGTAACAGACAAAGAACGCGGCATGATCCAAGTCTTTGAATCTACTGCTTTTTCCAAACAAGTGCATGAAGGAATCGCGCTTTTTAAAGAAGGCCGTTATGTAGAGAGTCAGAAGTATTGGGAAGAAGTGCTGAAGATGAACTCTTCGTTCGGTCTCGCGCATTCTGCCATGGGTTCTGCTTATTACAAACAACAAGACTATGATAAGGCGTTAGAAGAGTATGAGTTTGCTAACGACGTGTACGGTTATTCCGACTCGTTCTGGGAAGTTCGTCACGCATGGATGCAAGAGAACCTGGAAACGGTGTTGTTCGCGTTAATTTTCTTCGCCATTTTGTACTATATCGTTAAAGTGATCGACAAAAAGAAAGGCATTCTGGATCAGCCGCGCAGAAGGATCGGTGCGATTAAGAAACAAAGATTGATAGGAGAACTGCTCTTCCTGTTCAAGTTCTTCCGTCATCCGATCGACAGTTTTTATTATCTGAAAAAGAAACAATATGCATCGATTCTATCAGCGACGATCCTATATATAATCTTAATCGTTGAGTATATTTACAGCCGCTTCTATACCGGGTTTATCTATAAAACGGTGAGCAGCGATGCGAACTTAGTCGGCGAGCTTCTCTTACTGCTCGTACCACTCGCGCTGTTTATTGTGGTGAACTATCTTGTTAGTACGATCAACGACGGTGAAGGAAGGTTCAAGGATATCTATATCGGAACGATCTACTCGCTCGCTCCGTTTCTCGTGTTCAGCCCAATTCTGACCCTTCTGTCGAACGTGCTGACTTATAATGAAGCGTTTGTTTATGTTTTCTCAATCCGCATCATCTACGCATGGTGTCTGATCATTCTTTTCATCATGTTAAAAGAGATCCACAACTATACGTTCTCAGACACGATCCGAAACATCTTCGTCACGCTGTTCGGTATGGTGATCATGCTTCTTGTTGTGTTCATCGTGTTCGTGTTGATCGATCAAGTGTACGATTTTGTTTATTCCATCATAAAGGAGGCTGTTCTTCGTGTATAAAAAGATAAGTATCGCACTTCTTACCTTGCTCGTACCGATTTCTGTATTCGCCGCGCAAGATGATAAGAAAAGTACGGAGCAGCCTCCTGTACCGACTGAGAAAAGTCAAAATGTGATGAAGTATACATCTTCATCGTTTACGAAGCCTGAGAAAACAGATGGTGCTCCGATCAAACAGAAAAATTCGTTTCAAGGCTTTGAAAAAGCAGCCGAGAACGAAAATCTTGCTCTTTATGTGAACGAAGAAACGCTCGCGATCAAGATCGAGAACAAGAGAACGAAATACGTTTGGAACTCTGGGCTTGATAACCCGGATCAGTATCGACTAAACAAAACGTGGGAACAGATGGCTCAATCTGCGATCACCGTTGATTATATGGATCGTCGCGGAAAGGTGAAAACCGAGAGCATCACGACAAACGATTCTAGACCACGTGTGAAGATGAACGATAAAGGGTTTACGGCCTCTCTTTACATGAATCAGTCAAAATTAGAGTTTGAAGTGAACGTGGAGCTTCAAGAAAACGATCTTGTTGTTTCTATTCCTGAGAATGAGATTAGGGAAAACAAGTACACGAAGCTCATCTCCATGCGCGTTTATCCGTTTTTAGGTGCCGTGAACAAGAACGACATCAACGGGTACATGTTCATCCCAGACGGATCTGGTGCATTGATTCGTTATGAAAAGAACGGAACAAAAGCCGATGCGCCGTTTACGGGATCCATTTACGGTGATGATGAAGCCTTTTTGAAAACAAAAGTGAAGAAGGAAGAAGAAGAAAAAGTAACGCCGGTTGAGCAGATCAAAATGCCAGTATTCGGAACGGTTCATGGTGTGAAGCAGAACGGATTTCTTGCTGTGATCGAAGAAGGCTATAGTCATGGTGACATTTTAGCGTATCCGTCAGGCGTTTCGACCGACTTTAACTGGATCTCTTCTGAATTTCATTTTAGAAAAGAATATTATCAGCCGACGAGTAAAAACATGAAGGGTCTTAACGTATATCAAAAAACGAAAAATCCGTTCGGCGTAAAGCTGAGATACATGTTCTTACAAGACGATGACGCAGATTATGTAGGGATGGCCAAAGCGTATCAAAACCATCTTTCTGATACAAAACAGTTAGAAAAACAAGACGACAAAACCGGCGTCAGACTTGAGTTTTTAGGTGGCGAAGTGAAGGAAGGTCTGTTGTGGGATTCGGTGCTTCCGATGACGAAGGTAACAGACATTCCGAGTATGACGTCTGAGCTCAAAAAAGACATCGATGATCTGTTCGTCGTTTATAAAGGCTGGTCAGAAGGCGGCTTAACCGGCACACTGCCTCAGAAGTTTCCATTTGAAAGTGAACTCGGAAACAGTGACGACTTGAAGAATACGATCGACAGTCTTAAGAAGGACAACATTCCGCTTTATTTTTATAGCGATTACACAAAAGCGTACGACGGAGCTTCCGGATATTCCGGCAGCAAAGACGTAGCGAAGAAAATCAGTGCAGAGACGATTTCACACAGTGAAGATAAGAAGACCCTATATTATCTTTCTCCAGAAAAATCTCTTGCGATCGCCAAAGAGGATGCAAAGGAATTTAAGGAACAGGGCATTTCAAACGTAGCAATCGATACGAGCGGGTATACGTTGTTCTCTGACTTTAGCGGAAAGAAATCGAGCGAGCGAAACCAGACGATCAAAACGTATCAAAAGTTGTTTGGGACGTTGAACACAGAAGTAGGAAATGTTGCTCTCTACGAGCCGAACACGTATCTATGGAATCAAACGGATCGCTATCTCGACATTCCGATGAACGCGTCGAACTACGTGTTTGAAACAGATACGGTGCCGTTTCTGCAGATCGTTCTAAAAGGTTATATGCCATATTACGCGCCGTTCTCGAACTTTCAATCAGATTCGGAAGATCAGATGCTGCGCATGATCGAGTACGGAGCGTATCCGTCGTTTCTTTTAACGAAGGAAGCGTCACATCTTCTTGCTAAAACAGCATCGAGTGACGTTTACACATCGGAATATTCCATCTGGAAAGACAAGATTTTGTATCAGTACGAAAACATCAAAAAAAGTCTTGGTGAGGTAGAAGGCGAAGAGATCGTCAGCCGCAATGTGCCTCAGACTGGTGTTGTTGAGGTAGAATACTCCAACGGAAAAGTGATCGTCGTCAACTACACGAATGCGACTTATAAAACAAACAGCATTGAAGTGAAACCTAAGGATTTTGCGGTAACAGAAGGAGGAGAAAGCGATGAAACGACTAGGCAATAACAGAAATCTTACAGGATTGCTGTTTGTTTCACCATGGATCATCGGCTTTCTCGTCTTTACGGCGTTTCCGCTTCTATACTCACTCTTTTTAAGCTTTCAGGAAGTAAAGATCACGACAGATGGCATCAAAACAAACTTTGTAAGCTTTGGAAATTATGAATATGCGTTTTCGGTCGATGGAACGTTCGTTGACCGCGTCTTAAAATATCTAGAAGAGATGGTTATCTCGGTTCCGATCATCATCGTCTTTTCATTGATCATCGCTCTATTGTTGAACCAAAAGATCAAGTTCCGTGGATTGTTTCGTACGATCTTCTTCCTGCCCGTAATCATTGCAAGCGGACCAGTAATCAAAGAGCTGATCGATCAAGGAATCACGACGATTCCTTCTATTGAACAGTACGCGATCTACCAAGCGTTAAATGATAACCCGGATGGTTTCTTTAACGGGATTCTACTGTATTTAATAAAAAACCTGATTGTGATCCTGTGGTATTCAGGCGTACAGATCTTAATTTTCTTAGCTGCACTTCAAAAAATGGATAAGCAGATCTTTGAAGCGGCGAAGATCGATGGTGCGAGTAACTGGGAGTTCTTTTGGAAGATCACTCTGCCGAGTCTGAAGCCGATGATCATCGTTAACTTGATCTACACGATCGTAACGTATTCGGTATTCTCACTGAATCCAATCATCGAACATATTCAGAAAAACATGTTTAAAGTAGACACAGGCTATGGCTATGCATCAGCACTATCTTGGATCTACTTCCTGATCATCGCCGCAGCGCTTGCAATCGCGGTTGGCGTGATGACGGTAAAAAGAAAGAAAAAATACACCTAAGAGGATGTGATCAATGTGCAAACCAAAACACAGCAAGTGAACAAGTATTACTTAAAAACGAAACGCATGTTTTTGGGCATGCAGGGGACAGATGGTCTTCTTTACAAGCTCTTGATCTACGGACTCTTGGTAGGAATCGGATTCGTGTACCTGTATCCGCTTCTCTACATGGGTGTGTACAGCTTTAAAAGTTTGGACGATCTGTTGAACCCGCTCGTGAACTGGATTCCAACACAGTTTTATACCGGAAACTATGAGCAGGCGAACAAAGTTCTGAACTTCTTCTCAACATTGATGGAAACGTTGTATGTGACTGTTCTTCCTGCACTGGCACAGACTGCGGTAGCAGCAGTTGTCGGATACGGACTCGCTCGTTTTGATTTTCGCGGAAAAAAGATCATGTTCGTTCTAGTGCTCGCAACGTTTATCATCCCGCCGCAAGTGACGCTCATCCCAAGATACATCTTCTTTAATGAGCTGAACATCCTCGGCAGTTTGAGCGCGTTCTTGCTACCGGCAACGTTTGGACAAGGATTGAACAGCGCGATCTTTATCCTGATCTTTTATCAATTCTTTCGGGCGGTACCAAAAGCTTTGGAAGAAGCGGCTCAGCTTGACGGAGCAGGACATTTTCGAATCTTTTTCACGATCGCACTACCGATGGCATTGCCTGCAATCATCATCTCATTTTTGTTCTCGTTCGTTTGGTATTGGAACGAAACGTATCTCGCGGCGATCTATTTTGGCGATGCGTTAACAACATTACCGCTGCAGCTGCAGAAGTTCGTTGCGACGTATCAGCAGATGTTCCCAGCTGAGATGGGAGTGAGCGGAGGCAACCAGTTGAACGAAGGAATCAAGATGGCAGGAACCGTCCTGTCGATCCTTCCATTATTGATCGTGTACTTTATCACGCAGCGCTGGTTTGTTGAAGGTGTGGATCGTTCGGGGATTACTGGGGAGTAAAAGTGACTTGGGTTTTCATTCTTTTGTGAGATTCTTCATAGAAACAGTGGAATGTAGCAGAAGGTGTGAGACTCCTGCGGGACGAGCGGTCAGGTGAGACCCTTAAAGGCGCAAAGCGGCAAGGGGCTCACCGGTCGCTCCGCGGAAAGCGAAGCACCTGGAGCGGAATGAAACGATCTTCACTTTAAATGGCTTAAAAACCCACAAAAAGAGAGGGGAATAACGATGGATACACAGAAACTATTGGACCTTGAAGCAAAAGGATGCTTTGATTTCTTTTGGAACGAAGCAAACACGGATAAAAACAGCCCGGGATACGGGTTGATCCTGGATCAGTCAGCGAATAAAAAAGTAGCAAGTATCGCATCAAACGGGTTTGGATTAACGGCAATCATCATCGGAATCGAGCGCGGTTGGATCACAAGAGAAGAAGGCTACGAACGTACGAAAGGGACGCTCGAAACATTCTTAAACAACGTGGAACACGCGAGCGGCTTCTTTTACCACTTCTTAAATATGCAGACGGCGAAGAAAAACGAAGAGTGGTACGACTGCGCGTCGATCATCGATACGGGAATCTTCCTATGTGGTGCCGTAACTTCTGCTGAATACTTTGGCGGAGAAATCGCAGAGCTGTTCGAGAAAATCTACGCTCGCATTGACTGGAACGTGTATTATGATGAGCCGGTTAACCAGTTCTACATGGGCTACAACCCGGAAACGGGCGGCTTCCACCATTGGGATATGTACGCGGAGCAGATGATGACGTATGTGCTTGGTGTCGCATCTCCTACACATCCAGTTCCTGCAAAAATTTATGACGGTTTCGAACGCAGAAAAGGGACGTACAAAGATTACGAGTACATCCATGCGCCAGGAAACGCGATGTTCGTTCACCAATATTCGCATGCGTTCATTGATTTTAGAAATATCGTCGACGGAGACGGAATCAACTGGTACGAAAACTCGGTAAAAGCATCTCTTGCGAACCGTGCGTTTTGTAAAGAAAAATCGAGTGAGTTCAAGACGTATCACGAGAATGCTTGGGGCTTAACGGCTTGTGCGAGTCCGACCGGCTACCGTGTCCCAGGTGCTCCTCCTTATTATGAAGGGTGTGAGCCTGAACTTGAAGGTACAATCGCACCAACGGGAGCAGCGGGATCAATCGTTTTCACACCAGAAGAGTCGATCGCAGCGATGAAGTACTTTTATGAAGAGCACCCGCAGCTTTGGGGTGAGTATGGGTTCCAAGATTCTTATAATCTGGATGTCACGCCAGCTTGGTATTCAGACCATGTAATCGGTATTGATAAGGGAATCACGCTTCTTATGATTGAAAACTATCAATCTGGTCTCGTGTGGGATCTGTTCATGAAAAATAAGTATGTGAAACAAGGTGCAGACCTGTTAGGTTGGAAAAAGACAGAAGGAAGTCCGGTAAAATGATTGAAATCAAGAACAAACAGATTATCATCGACGGCAAGCCCGTTTTGATCACGTGCGGGGAAATTCATTACTACCGTCTTGATAAAAGCGATTGGCAAGACCGGTTAGACAAACTAAAAGAAACAGGATGTAACGCCGTGGCCACTTATGTGCCATGGCTTTGGCATGAGCCGGTAGAAGGGCAGTTTGATTTTACGGGTAAAACGCGTCCTGAAACAGACCTTGCCGGTTTCATCGATCTTTGTACAGAAAACGGATTTTATTTCTTCGTTCGTCCCGGACCGTTCATCATGGCTGAGATGAAAAACGAAGGACTGCCATATTGGGTGTACGAGAAGCATCCTGAGATCATTCCGGTTGGTTGGGACGAGAGCGAACCAACAACACCGACTGTGGATTATCTTGCGCCAGGATTTTTACAAGAAGTTCATAAGTATTATGAAAAAGTGATGGAGATTGTTACGCCACGCATCTATCCGAACGGCGGAAAAATCATCGCGTTTCAGCTTGATAACGAGATCGGCATGCTCTCTTGGGTGAGCAACACGCCGGACTTAACAGACAACGTGCTGAACGATTTCTCAAATTGGTTGAGCGAACGATACGGTGATAACGTGTCTAACCGCTATCCGTTTACGTTAGAAGAAAGTGCTGAGCGAAACACTGCATTCCGCTCTCCGAAAGAAGAGTATGCAGCTCAACTGTTAAAAGATCTTGGTTATTACATGCGCTACCGATTCGCTAAATACATCGCGATTTTAAGAGAGTACGCAGAAGAGTTTGGAGTGAGGGACATTCCGTTCGTGGTCAACATCCACGGAACAGGTGGAGGACGTGGATTCACGTACCCGATTGGGATCAGTCAGCTGTATGAAACGTATAACCAAGGACCTGGATATATCTCTGGTTCTGATATTTACTTTGGCGATCTTGATATGAAAACGTTCCAAGACCTCTACATCATCAACGGTCTGATGGAAGCTGTGCATAATGAAGATCAGCCGTTAACGTCTGTGGAGTTCAACTGTGGTGACGGAAACTTTGGTGAGACACTAGGCGAGCGCTACGATCCATCAGCGGCAGATTTTAAGTTTAGAATGTGTCTTGCTCAAGGAAACCGATTGATCAACTATTATCTGTTTGCTGGCGGTAAAAATGCGAGACTAAATACGCTTGTTGATGATGGAAACGATCGCATCGCCTCAACAGGTGAGCGCCACGGTTTCGCGGCACCAATCGGTCCAGAAGGTGACTACAACTATACGTTCCCACGCATGTCACGCGTGAACCAAAGTGTGATGGCAGTGAGTGATAAGCTCGCGCGAATGAACGAAGAACGAGATGAAGTATCGTTCGCGTTCATCCCGGACTATTACATGACAGAATATCGTTATCCGAAGAGTGAAGTGATGCGCGAGATCCTTTCAAACATTGAAGCAAATCGCGGTGCGGGCGCTTGGGAGATCATGGGTCGTGCGATGCTGCTGAACGGTTATCGTTTTACAGCTGTCGATGTTCAGAACAAACTCCTCGATGTGACGAAAACGCCTGTCCTTGCGTTACCGTCTGCTCGTTACATGGACAGTGCCATTCAGGAGAAACTCGTAAACTATTTAAACGATGGTGGAAAGATTCTTCTATACGGTGAGGTTCCTCTTTTTGATATGGAAGGGAAGGACTGTACATTGTTAGCGGAAGCACTTGGTGTGACGTATAAAGGGATTAGTCGTGATGGTCACGGCAACTACCTTTCTATCTATGGAGACAACTGGGCTTCAGCTCAGCCGGAGATTCGTTCAGGTTTCGTTCAACGTTTTGAAGTCGGACCAGAAGTAACGCCGATTTTCAGAGTGTACGGATCGGATGATGTGTGTGGCTTTGAGTCTGAAGTGGGGAATGGACGCGCAATCGTGATTGCCAGCTTCTATCGCTGTGATCTGCCATTCTTTAAAACAGCGCTTGAACGATTAGGAAGTCATGTGAAACTCACGCATGATTGCCCACACCACGGCATTTTTATGACATCGACGGTTGATGCAGAAGGTGAGCGTTTCCTTCATCTGTTGAACCTAGACGGATTTGATAAAGAATTCAATGTTTATGAAGATGGGGTAGCGTTGTTGGGTGGCAGGAAGCTGTTGTTGCAAAGCAAAGATGGTGTAATGCTGCCTATGAATCTATCAGTTGGACGTGTGAAAATTGCTTATGCGACAGCAGAAATTACCGGTGTGAGTGCAGACTATATCGATTTCCGCCTAACTCAGGTGGAAGATGTGATTGCGTTTGAACGTGGAACGAAGGTTTTACCGAGTGCTGATTATGTGATTGAAGAAAATGAGGAATTGACGCTCGTTCGCAGCAAGAAACATGCAAAAGTGGATGATCAGCTGCGGGTTTTGGTTGGTTAATAAGGGAGACTGCTCTTTGGGAGCGGTCTTTTCTTTATGTTAGAAGTCAGCCTTTGGTCGCTCGAGCGAAAAGGAAGGCCGTTGGAGCGAAACGCATTGTTGTTTGAGCGAAAACAGAGGTTTACTGAGCGAAACGAAGGGGCAATTGAGCGAAAAGAGCCCAAGTCTGCGCGAACGTGTAATCAATATAAAAACACGTACCGTAAAACACACAAAAAAAGGACTGCTCAATCCCAGAGCAGTCCTTCCTATACCTATATTACTTTACCAACCTAAACGGAACACTCACCACATCATGGCTGTTTTTCCCGATAAACATCGTAAACTTACCTGCATCACTCTTGAACTCAAGGTTCTCGTGGTGATAGCGAAGCATTTCTTCTGTGATCTCGAACGTTACCTCTTCAGATGCTCCAGGCTCAAGAACAATCTTTTTATAACCTTTTAACTCTTTCACCGGACGAACAACATCACCTGCAATATCACGGATATACAATTGAACTAGCTCTTCACCAGCCACATCGCCTGTATTCGTAACAGTGACAGAAGCTGTAATCACACCATCCTCCGTCAACACATCACTCGACAACTTCACATCGTCATATTTGAACTCTGTATAGCTCAATCCGAAACCGAACGGGAATAGAGGCTCGTTTGGAATGTCCAGATAATGAGACAGATAGCGCTCTTTATTTTCTGGAGTCGGCTGTGGACGACCTGTGTTGAAGTGGTTGTAATAAACCGGCACCTGACCAACTGAATATGGGAATGACATGGATAGACGACCAGATGGATTCACATCTCCGAATAAAAGATCAGCGATCGCAGCACCCGCTTCAGTACCCGGATACCACGCTTCTAATACAGCATCCACTTGATCTGCTACACCATGTAAATCAAGCGGACGACCGTTAAAGAGTACCGTCACGATCGGCTTACCTAACTTTTTCATTTCTTGAATCAGTTGAAGCTGAGGTTCAGGTAGACGAATGTCAGCACGACATCCCGCTTCACCACTCATGAATGATGCTTCTCCAAGTGCGAGCACGATCACATCTGCATCACTACCAACACGAACTGCTTCTTTCAACTGTTCAGCTGTTACAGACTCAACCTCACAACCTTCCGCAACCGTCAAAAGTGAAGGATCAGCCAGTTTACCCAACATACCTGCATCCACTTTTACCACGTCATCATAAGCACCTTGCCAAGACCAAGGTCCCATTAGGTCGCCATTTGTAGCGAACGGGCCGATGAGTGCAATTTTTTGTGTAGGTTGAAGGGGAAGAACGCCGCCTTCATTTTTTAAAAGTACACAAGACTTAGCAGCAAGTTCACGTGCTACATCACGGTGCTCGTCACACAGAATGACTTCTTCCGCACGCTTCTCATCAGCTCCACGATAAGGATCTTCAAAAAGTCCGAGCTTCTGCTTCAGCGTTAAGATACGTTCTACCGATTCATCAACGAGAGATTCCGATAACTTGCCGCTTTCCACAAGCTCTTTTACATGGTCCACGTAACACGTTGTCATCATCTCAATGTCAACACCAGCTGTGAGTGCTTTGTATGCTGCTTCAGCTTCATCTTCAGCGACACCGTGCGGAAGCTGCTCTTTTACAGCACCCCAGTCCGAAATGATTACACCGTCAAAGCCCCACTCATCACGAAGAAGGTCACGCATCAGCTTTTTGTTTGCCGTTGCCGGAATACCGTCGACTGTATTGAACGCCGTCATCACCATCTCACAGCCTTCATCAAGCGCCGCTTTATAAGCAGGCAGGTAAGACTCGCGAAGCTGACGTTCAGACATGTTTACCGTATTGTAATCGCGTCCGCCTTCAGGAGCACCGTATGCCGCAAAGTGCTTCACGCAAGCCGCGACACGGTCTTTGTCATTTGTTAAGTCTGTTCCTTGAAAACCACGAACGAACGCACGAGCGAATTCACTGTTCAGAAAACCATCTTCACCTGTTGATTCCATCACACGGCCCCAGCGCGGGTCACGAACAAGGTCGACCATTGGTGCGAACGTTACGTGAACACCAGAAACAGATGCTTCTTTTGCTGCGATCTCTGCACTTTTTTCAGCAAGATCCATATCCCATGAACAACCAATCGCAAGAGGTACCGGAAAGATCGTCTTAAAGCCATGTACGATATCAGCCATCATCAATAAAGGAATGCCATGACGGTTTTCTTTTAAATGTGCTTCTTGAATGTTGCGCGTTTCACGAGCTCCTGATCCACCAAGAACAGATCCTGTATTGCGGATCACGTCATCCGTAATCCCCATCTCCTGCATAGGACCCGTGATGAAGCCTTGATCAGATGAACCTTTAAAGAAAGGCGTAGCCAACTGAACCAACTGCGCGATCTTTTCTTCGAGTGTCATGTCTTGAATTAAATGTTGCACGTTTTGCTTAAGCATAAAGAAAACCTCCTGGATATCGTTTATTGTGTATGGTGTGATGAAATCGAAACGTTTCGATAAACCTGATAATAAAAATTATAAGCGCTTTCATTTTGAGAGTCAATGAAAAATCGAAACGATTCACTAGATTTGAGTCGTTATACTTTTATAGTCAACTTCTTAAGAAATAAAGGTATGATTTATAGCGTAGTGTTACTTCCAAAAGATTTCTTTCTTAACAGATAATAGATAATTTTTTTACAAGTGATAGAATTCCAGCATTCACTTCGTATTACATAGTAGGTACCAATAACCAGCAGGAGGGGTGTACGATTGAAAGTCACAGAAAACAATGTTGTACAACAACTAATAAATAAGAATGAAAATGCCATTTCTTTTATGATCCAACAGTACGGTGGATTACTTACAGCGATCATCAAACGATATGTGAACAATCAGCAACAAGATTATGAAGAATGCTTAGACGATGTGTTGCTATCGGTATGGGACAATATCCATTCCTTCGACCCTACGAAAAATACGTTCAAACAATGGATTGCCGCTGTTGCGAAATATAAAGCCATTGATTATCAGAGGAAACAGATCTCTCTTCAAAAACAGCAATTCTCAGTAGCGGAATTTCATGATTCCATCCTACCGACGCAAAAGCCACAAGAAGAGAGCCTTGTTCAAGAGTTGCTTCAACAATTGCCTCCAAATGAACGGAAAATTTTTCAAAAGTACTATTTAGAAGGAAACACATCAAGTGAGATCGCTCATGAATATAACGAGAGAGAGTCTTGGGTGTATAACAAGCTATCCAGAGGGCGTAAAAAACTAAAAGGCTTTTTGTTTCAAAATAACGAAGCATGAGGAGTGGGGATATGACGATCTATCAAAAATTAAATGAACTCGATATGGACTTGGAACAATACGCAGAGCAAGACCTTTCTCATTTTGAAAAAAAGCAATGGGAAAAGCGTGTACGAAAGAAAGTCAAAAAACAAAGTCCGTCAAAGGGTAGAAAATATGTGAGTGTAGCAGCGGCCATGCTCATGCTCTTAGCAACAGGAATATCACTGAGTACTGGAATCGTCTCTATAGCAAATATGCCGTTTGTAGGCGAGACGATCGAAAAGTATTTGAATCAAAACGAGAATCTTGATTTTTCTTCCTATAAAACAGCGATCGGACAAACCGCTGAAAACGAGAAGGGGAAGTTGACGCTGAACGAAGTGATGATTGACGGAGGACGATTACTCATAAGTTCGACTTATGAACCAGCAGATGGAATCGACTTTCATCATAAGATGCACCCTATGCCTAAAGTGAAGATGAACGGTAAAAATTTAACATCGAGTACAGGCGGCCAGTCGATTGAACTAAACAATTCCATGTTTACGGTTTTCAACGAAGTTCAATTAAAAGAGATACCGATCGGGGAGAAGGTCCAATTTCATATCGAGTACGATCGCTTAGATCTAGAATTGAAGATGAATCAGCCGTGGGTATTTGATATTGAAGTCCCAACTGAAAAGTTAGCAGCGGATAGCAAAACGATTACGCTTGACCAAAACATACAACTCGATAACGGACGCTCCATAAAACTCGAAAAAATGATCGTTACTCCAATTTCCACCGTGCTGTATTATGACTGGCCAGGCGAAGAGAACCACATCGCGTTTAAAATTGTAAGTAAATCTGGAACGGAAATCTTGCCAGACTCAGTTTCTGTTTCTCCTGAAGAATCTTATAACCGATTTAGTGCGATCGATCTGGAATCGGAGAAATATGTTGTAGTGCCTTTTGAACACTCAGAAAATCCTGGTGCAGATCAGCCTGATCGTATACCAGAGCTATCTGTTCCTATAAACTAAGCTTAAAAGCAAAAAACACTTGGTGACGATGCCAAGTGTTTTTTACTATCATCACTCTTATTTCACTAAATCACTCAATTTACCGTTTCGTTTCTCTCTTTCACTTTCATCCGCAAGGTCATACTTTTTCAAAAGATGAAACACTTCATTTAAGTAGGTTTGATCAGCAGCTTCAGACAAAGAGTCGCCAACCTCCATCACGAGTTCACGCGGCATAAAAGCGGATTGTTCGGCTAGCTTCTGCTTCACATCTTCTAACGTGTGGTCGATCGTACATTTGCCCATCTATAATCAGTCTCCCTCTGTATCCTATTGAAAAAATCGTATCATAACTCTCCGCAGAAGTGGAAGAATAGTGTCTTTCCTGTGATTCATGTTACGCTATGAAGGATATAAAAATAGTGGAGGTGTTAAACATGCGTTTAAAAGGTAAAAAAGTGTTAAGTCTCGTACACCATGATTTTGAGGATTTAGAACTGTGGTATCCGATTTTGCGCTTGCGTGAAGAAGGGGCGATCGTGGAACTAGTTGGAGAGAAAGCAGGAGAGACGTACATCGGAAAGTACGGTGTTCCGGCTGACGCAGATTATGCGTTTGGTGATGTGAACGCAGATGATTACGATGCAATCTTAGTTCCGGGTGGTTGGGCGCCGGACAAGCTGCGCCGTTTTCCTGAAGTAATCGAAATGGTTCAGCATATGGAGAAGAACAAAAAGCCGATCGGCCAAATCTGTCATGCCGGATGGGTTCTTGTTTCAGCAAAAGTGTTAGAAGGAAAGAAAGTAACAAGTACACCAGGTATCAAGGATGACATGGAGAACGCAGGGGCAACGTGGATCGATGAACCTGTCGTTGTTGACGGTCACCTCGTATCTAGCCGCCGTCCACCAGATCTACCGGATTATATGCGTGAGTTTGTTGCGGTTTTATCACAAAACTAAAGACACGGACCAAAAGAATGAATGATTCTCTTCTTTTGGTCCGTTTTTTATAGTTGGGACAGTATCTCTTTTGCTTCCTCAAACAATCCCTTTTTTAGAAAATATGTATGAACGTGCTTTTGAAGATCAAGTTTGTGATTGAGATCATCGGTGAAATGAAGCGCTTGTTTAAAAAAGACAACACTTTGAAGTAACTCATTGTGATCTTTGTTCCTTTTATAACTATCCAAATGAAAGATTCCTTTTAACAATAATTGGTCATAGCCATTGTTGACTTCAGTTTCAATAGGCAGCCATAAATCGTATGCTTTTAAATGGCTACCTTCTAACAGATAATTCTTTATGATTTGAACATCACATTTGATGGCTTGTTCATTATTTGCTAAAGAACAAAAAATTTCCTTTGCCTCCGTAAAATATGCAGTTGATTTTTTGATATTGTTCTTTTCTCTAAAAAGAAGACCGAGATTAAAATAAACTCCAGCCAACTGTTCATTATTATGATTTATTTTAAAAATTTCTTCTGCATGTAAATAAGATTGAATGGCAAGGTCAAAACTTCTTAGATTTTTGTATGTAATCCCTAAGGTCATTTGTATTTCGCCTAATTTATAAAGGGAGGAATGACTTTCAGCATCTTCTAATGCTTTTTTTAAATAAAAGGCAGCCGACTGATACTCTTTTAAGTGGGTATGATAAACACCCATATTTAAATAGGTTTCTACCTTCAAGTTGTAATCTGAAGGAAATTGATGCGTATAGTATAGGGCGGTAGAAAAGGATGTAAAGGATTCTTCTATTTTTTTTAGCCGAAACGAGATCATTCCCAAAAAATTATATAGTTTACCCAAGTGGTTAGAGTACTGATCCTCTAAAAGGTCAATCGCTTTCTGCGTAGTTACTTCTGCCTCCTGATAGTCACCCTCAAACCATTTTAATCGGGCCTTTACCCAAAAATATTTTCCTTTCTCATAGGTGTTCATTCTCTCGATCCATTCTCCAGAAAGACTTTCAAATGCCTTTTTCCCTTTATCTATTAAACTGTCATTCAAATAGGATTCAATATTATCTAATAAGCTACTGATATTGAGTTGTTCATGTGCGCTGTTCCGTTCACTCTGACCAATGAGATAAGAGATTGAACAGTTTAATCGAAGAGCTAATTTATCTAATGTTTCAATTGAAGGACTTACCATACCTTTTTCAAGCTGACTGATAAAACTTCGATTAACGATTCCTTTAGAAAGCTCTTCTTGTGTCATTTTTTGAAGAGTTCTCATCTCTTTAATCTTAAGTCCAATTTGTGTACTGATATTCATGTTTTGCCTCCGCGTTTCTCGATATACTTTCCCTAGTATAATAGAAAAATTTAAATTTTCCAAAAAGTATTGACTAATTGTCAAATAATGCAATAAAATGTAAAAGTAAACCATATTAACACTCGTTGTTAGTTTAAATAACAATATTACGGAGGCAATAGAATTGAAAAAAATCATTTATCTTTGTTTAATAACTTCTATGTTAATGTTAACTGCTGTAAATCTTACACAACAAAGCTCAGTAGCAGTGGATGACGAGATTAAACCATGGTCACATTTTTACAAATAATAGCTCAGGTTATCATTTGTTTAATGATACTTGGACTATTACTTTTTATTAACTTTCGTCAGTTACAACGTCTAAAGAAAGAGATCCATTTATTACCCGCACCTTTTACAATTAATGCAGCAAGTGAAAGTTTCACAAATAAAAATATTTTTGACTCATTACCACATTTACATCTATCAGGAAATGAAGAACATTATTTGGTTGCGATAAATTCTTGTACTTGTCCATTCTGTTATTCAGGAATGGAAGAACTGATTGTAGCTAATGACAATAAGCTACGAATAATCAATTTAGTAGAGTGCGATATTGAAAGTAAAATGCAGAATTACTTATTTGATGAAGAGATTGTTCATACACTGTCTATCAATAAGGAAGTAGCTAAAAAACTAGAAGTTAATCAATTTCCAACATACATGCTAATTAACAAAAAAGGCGATGTTTTAAAAGAAGATACTTGGAGTAAATCTGTACTTCATACATTTAATAATTGAAAGGGGGTGTAAATATGTTAAAGAAGTTACTAGGAATTAAGCCTATGGGTGTACCATGTGATTCAGGCATTAGAAGATCAACTTGTACAGCACAAATGTGTACAGATACCGACCGTACCCGTACTATTAACTATTATGATAGTATGTCTGGACAAAAGTGTAAGACGATATATTCTTGTGGTTGTTAATATTATTTAGCAGTGGTATAGGGGACCAGGTCATACTTGGTCCTAATTTTTTATATTGAGGCAGGGATTATGTCTAGAGCAGCTATTATAAAAGCATTTAAACTTATTTTTACGCATGGTAAATCATGGATAATATTATCTCTTATCAGCAGAATTACTATAGGATTAATGCCTTTTGTGGTTTTAAAACTTACTGAGACATTAATCAATCATGTTACAGCATTCATTTCAAATCAAACAACGAGTTTAAGATTTATTTTTTTACTACTGTTTGCACAATTTATACTTACGATTTTGAAATCTATTCTTCAACATTTAAATGAAGTTTGGGATATGGAGATCGAATATAAACTTGATTTTGTCATGGGAAAGATGCTATCTGAGAAAACAACTAGCATCTCGTATAAGTATTTTGAGAGTACGGAATTCTTCAATACTCTTGAGCGAATTGGGAATAATCAGGGGAGTCGAGTAATAAGTCCTCTTCGACATATATTAGATCTTTTTCAAGCATTAATTAGCTTTTGTTCTTATGTTGTATTTTTGTCTATGGTTCATTGGAGTTTAGTAATATTAAGTGTCTTTGTGGCAATTCCCACTCTTCTTATTCAGACCAAGTTTGGCAATGAAAAATTCTTTCTGATGAAATATTTAACTAAGGAAGCAAGAGAAGCAAACTTTATCTCTGGCTTGTTTCAGGATAAAGGAGGAAACAAAGAAATAAGATTGTTTAATCTTTCATCATACTTACTTAAAAAATGGGAAAGGCTAACTCACTATACAAATAATAAAGCCATACATTTGATGAAAAGAGAGAAGAGAACCCATATTTTATTAGATGGATTGACAGCATTGCTCTATGGTGGAGGTAGCTGGATTATTATTCATCTTTTACGATCAAATAAATTAGGTATTGGAGAATTTGTATCTATTGGTCAAGCGATACAAGGTGCCCAAGGAGTTATTAACTCTGCCGCTGTTAGTATTGCACGAATATATGAAGAACAACTATACCTTAATGATTATTTTACTTTTATTGAAGCTGAAGAAGAAACTAGTACGGAAAGTCATCCTATTTGGATCGATGCTAGTTCTGCTATTACATTGAATCATGTTAGCTTCTCTTATTCTGATACAAGCCCTAATGTCCTTAACGAAATAAACTTAACAATTAAAAAAGGTGAAAAAATTGCTATTGTCGGTGAAAACGGTTCTGGAAAGACAACCCTTATCAAATGTATTTTAGGATTATACCCCATTATCAATGGAGATGTTTATATCAACCAAAAACATATACAATCCATGAAGCGAAATGAGATAAGCAAAAGTATATCCGTCATTTTTCAAGATTTTATGAGCTATCCTTTTTCGGTACGAGAAAATATTGCTTTTGGTGACTTAAAGGAAATAAAAAATGATGACTTGTTACTGGAATTGTGTAAATACAGTGGTTTATTAAATAAAATCAACAGTCTTCCTGAAGGTTTAGACACAAACCTTGGTAAAATTTTGTCTAATGAAAGTGAAGAATTATCTGGGGGACAATGGCAGAGAATAGCGATTGCTAGGGCACTCTTGAAGAATGCGGAAATCCTAATCTTAGATGAGCCTACCTCTTCGCTAGACCCTCTTACAGAGATGGAAATCTTTGAACGAATGAACGAAATGGCCAATGATCGCACGGCTATATTTGTATCACATCGCATGGCTGCTGCTCGCTTTGCAGATAGAATTATTGTCATGAAGAATGGATCAATTGTTGAAGTAGGTTCACATTCAGAACTAATGAGTAGTGAAACGCTTTATAGCGAGTTATTTAAAGTCCAAGCCAAATGGTATGCATAGTGAGGGATTAATCATGATTCTACAAATGCAATATATGGTATTACTAGGTATTGTTTTTATTCTAAGTGGTACAGAAAAGCTAGCCAAGCAAGAGGAGCATAGAAGGTTACTGTTTAACTACCAAATTCTTTCAATGAAACAAATTAAACGGTTTTTGCCTGTACTTGCTAGTCTTGAAATTTTAATAGGTTTATTATTATTCTCTTTACAGCTATCTAAAGTAGCAATAGTAGGAGCAGTGGGTCTGATGCTGATTTTTACTGGTGCGATCGCTATCAATCTTTTTCGTGGAAGAAAAGACATATCTTGCGGATGCGGCGGCATTATGGGGAATCACAAGATATCTTGGTGGTTAGTTGTTCGAAATGGTTGTATTTCCCTAGGATTTGTTCTTTGTTTATCTTTTGAGGAATCAATAAAATCTATCGGATTATATTATGGTGTTGCCTGCTTTAGTGCAATATTTATTATTCTATGTTCTCTAATAATAAAGAATCTATCAACAGTGCAAGGTGAAATAAATAGAATCATGGGAAAGGACTTGATTAGATGAGTTGGAATATATTATCACAAACCTTTTTATGGGTGATTGTCATCTGTCAATTTTTTGTTATTTTTTATTTAACTCGCATACTATCGCAGTTTTTAACAAGATTTAGGACTACTGGTCAAAAAGTAGAGGAAATGAGTCTTCAAGTGGGTACGAGTGCCCCTCTTTTCCGAGCTAAAGACAGTAGAGGAAATACGGTGAAAATTCATGACTATATAGGTAGAGATGTATTGTTGTTCTTTAGCAACCCATCATGCTCCACTTGTGAAAGCCTCTTAGAAAAGGCATCTTCTCTTGAAGTACCAACATTCATTATTAGTCCCGAAAGATATAGCGACGAACGCATAAAACGATATCCTCAATTTATATTCTTATATGATCCAAATTTATTGGAAAATTACTACATACAAAAGGTTCCTACTTTAGTGGTCGTTGATCAGTATGGAAATGTTGCCACAATAGGTGGCGCTAATCAATTTGAGGAAATTCAAGATAGTATTAGAACTAGAGTAGATAAACAAGTCCAGATTGGTTAGTAATGGGGGAGAAACATGAAAGTCGTCAAACTTAGTGTGAATTTTTTGTTGCTGTGTATCAGTATTCTTATGGTAGGATCCATTCCATTTCTTATCTATGACATAGATAGGCAGCTCAAAGTACTTAAGATGATTGAGAATAACGAAATAGAAAATACCCTTTTTCTCTATGATTCTGTTCAATTTAATATTGGCAATTACTTTAATCATGTCAAAGAAATGCTAGGGAACATCTTTTCTATTCAAGACTTTCAATATTATAAATTCAAAGAATATTATCCTGTTTTTCCAGAACTGAACCAACTATATTTAATGTCGGTCAAATACTTAATAGCTGCCTTATGTATAGGGTTGATTTTGGCTATAACTTTAAGTTTCTTCATTATGCTTTTACCGACTACGCAAAGGGATAAAGTTAAGAAGGTATTATTTGTCGTTGAATCACTTCCAGATATTTTTATTATTTTCCTCTTACAGTTTTTAATCATTTGGTTTTATAAAAAAACAGATATTTTGTTGTTTCAGATCGTAAACGTATTAGGTAAGCCTGCATTTTTTCTTCCAGTACTTTGTTTGAGTATTCTTCCTTCTATTTATATTACAAAGTATTTATTGATTTCTTTAGAAGAAGAGGAAAAGCAATCCTATGTGGAAATGGCTAGAGGAAAAGGTTTATCCATGTATTACATCGTATTTGTGCATATATTTCGAAATGCAATATTCACTCTTCTATTTCATTTTAAGACAATCTTTTGGTTTTCACTCTCGAACCTTTTTGTTCTAGAAATAATATTTAATATTCACGGTATTATGACACACATCAAAACTTACGGAAGTATGAATCCCGACCTTGTAACGTTAAGTATATTATTAATATTTATTCCTTATTATTGTTTATTTCATTTGGCTTCTGCCGTTATTTCCAAAAAGATAAAAGGAGATATCAGTCTATGAGAAGACTATTAAAAGAGAAGTCTTTTATTTTTGGTTTTTTCTTTTTATCAACGATATTCGTCATGAGTTTTGTTTACACCTATGGAATAAAAGATCCAAATGATAAACCTCAGGCTGTTCTTTATAATGAGAATCAAGAGTTAGTGGCTCGAGCCCCGTTTCCTCCTTCTGAAGATTTCCTATTAGGCTCTGATAAAGAAGGGAAAGGTGTTCTTACAAACTTAATTGAAGGAGCAAAATATACGATTGGTCTAGCTATTCTATTGAGTTTATTTCGAATACTCCTTTCGTTTATTCTTGGCTACCTATTTTTTATCTTACCAAAAGTAGTAAAAGACAAAATTGAAATTCTGTGTGATGCTTACCATTATGCTCCTACTGCTATTTTTGCTTATTTAATACTCTCTCCAGCATTGATTGCGTTTTCTTGGTCTTATGATGATAAATCAAAATTTTATATTACTATCGGAGTTATTATCGCATTGGCAATACCCATTCTTTCTGTTTATCTCATGAGAGAAATTGAGATTATATTTAGAAAAGAATTTATTTCTAGTTCCAGACTGATTGGTGGTAGTTCGATCCATATTTTTTTGAAGCATGTTACACCTTTTCTCATCCCGAAAATCATCATTATGTTTGTTCAGCAAGTGGGACAAGTATTAACCCTGTTTGCCCATTTAGCACTTCTGGATATTTTTATTGGTGGTGGAAAACAAGTTATTATGGGAATGGATTTAGAGGGTAACTTACTTATGGAGTCTTTCTCTCTATCATCTGAATGGGGTGGCTTGATCGGAAAGAGCTGGAACAGCTTTATGTCATATCCTTGGATGTTGTTTGGCCCTATACTAGCCTTTACTTTAACCATATTAGCTGTGAATTTTATGGCTTCAGGATTGATAAGGTGGAACCAAAGAGAGTATAATATGCCTTCTAATAAAAAAAATAAAAAAATCAATAGCTCATCTTCTGTATTGAATGTAACAAGTGAAAACGTATTTAGTTTTGATAAAGTGAAATTATCAGAAAAAAGTGGATAACAGATCGAAGCGCCTAGAGGTAGTTCTAAATACTAAAGGCGCTTTTTTTGTATATCTGCACATCTTCACCAATATCGTTCTATAAAAATACACTATAAAAAATGCCATAAATCTGGAGGGGTGGAATAAATGCCATCCAAAGACGACTTCATCAAACAAGAAGGCACGGTGTTCCCTGGCAAGACATACGTAGAACACTTGCTGCTCCCAGTATTCAACGACCAAAGAGACTATCTTTTTAAACATATGTTTAACATCCACCGCGCACATGTTGTGATGCTATCTGAGCAACAAATCCTGGATAAAAGTGAAGCCGCTAAAATACTCAGGGGAGTAGAAACCATAGCCAATATCGACCCACAGACTCTAACCTACGATCCACAATTCGAAGACTTATTCTTCATGATCGAACACAAAATGAGTGAAGAGATCGGACCAGATCTGGCGGGCAGTATGCATATGGCGCGTAGTCGAAACGATATGGGAATCGCCATGTACCGCCTCGTACTCCGAGAACACATCCTCACACTCACAGAAAGCGCGCTTTTACTCGCAACAGCCCTTCTAGAAAAAATCGAAGAACACGCGGAAACTGTCATGACAGCCTATACTCACACCCAACCCGCACAGCCAACAACTCTCGGACACTACTTAACCGCTGTGCTAGACATCCTTTTACGAGATATCGAACGTCTTCAATTTGCTTACGAAACAGTCAATTGTTCACCAATGGGAGCTGCAGCACTCTCCACAACGAGTTTTCCAATCGACCGTGATAGAGTTTGTGAACTGCTCGGTTTCTCGAAACTAATCGAGAATTCATACGATGCTGTAGCTGGTACCGATTATCTGATAGAAACCGCGACTGCCGTGTTAACGTTGATGACGAATAGCGGACGTTGGATTCAGGACTTCCTTCAGCTCGTTACCCGTGAACATGACATCATAAAAGTAGCAGATCCATACGTGCAGATCAGCTCAATCATGCCGCAAAAACGAAATCCGGTATCCATCGAGCATTCGCGGGCACTATCGAGTTCATCAGCAGGAGAAGCACTCGCGGCAATACAGATGATCCACAACACACCATTTGGCGATATCGTGGATACCGAAGACGACCTTCAGCCGCATTTATATAGAAGTTACGAAAAAGCGAACCGAGTGATGCACCTCATGCATGCGGTCATCCGAACGATGGAAGTGAACAAAGGTCTAGCACTCGATCGTGCGAAAACATCTTGTATCACGATTACAGAGCTTGCGGACTTTTTAGCAAAAGAAAAGGGAGTGTCGTTTCGAGGAGCTCACAAAATAGCGAGCACGATAGCGAAAAAGTGCTCATCGGAAAAGTTAGAGCTAAATGAGCTGCAACTTCAAACGGTTCATCAAATATTATCCTCTCATCATCAACATCTATCTCTTACCCTAATAGAATGGGAAGACATCATTTGCCCTATTCAATTTGTGAAAAGGCGTAGCATTCAGGGTGGACCGAATCCGGTTGAGGTGAGGAGGATGGCTGGAGAACGCTACACTGTGATAAATGATGTAGTGAAACGTCTCGAAGAAAGAAAGACGAACCAAACAATAGCAGAAAATATGCTGCAATGTGCAATTCGTAGTCTAATAGAAGAAAATTAAAAAAAGCCAGCAGGCTTTTTTTAGTTTCCTGTCGAAAAGACAGTTAAATAAATATCCATAATTGCCGATATATGTCATAAACGTATTTTTGAAGGAGGAGAACATGGAGAACACGGTTGTAAAACGGTTAGTGATGACTTCTGCGTTTGCTGGTGCATTTTTTGCTGTTCCTCTCGTTGGTGAAGCTGCCTTAGGTGATAACACTCTTAAACAGGGAACAACGCATGCGGATGTTCAGCAGCTGCAATCCATTTTAAAGCAAAAAGGATACTTTAAAGATTCACAAACGACAACGTATTTTGGACCAATTACAAAAAAGGCAGTTATGGATTTTCAGAAAGCGAACGGACTCGTTGTTGATGGAATCGTGGGAAAAAACACTTATGGTAAGCTTCTAGGAAAGTCTTTTCAAGAACTGGCACCGAAACCGACTACAACTAAACCAATTACTGCAAAGCCTGCTTCAAACTCAAATACAAGGGTTATGAAGCTGAGCTCCACAGGACAAGCTGTCATGAAGCTTCAGCAGGACCTAAAGTTCCTTGGTTATTTTACATATTATAAAACGACCGATTATTATGGAACGATCACAACAGAAGCGGTGCGTAAATTTCAGATCAGTCAAAAATTAAAAGCTACAGGTGTGGCTGATGCGAAAACGCAAGAGCTGATTCGAAAGGCAGTTGCGGCTAAAAAAGCACCGACGGCTCCATCTAAGCCAAAACCAACGCCGGCTCCATCCAAACCGGCTACACCACCAGCTCCGAAGCCTCAGCCAACTTCTAAGGAGTTGAAGTTTGGCACAACAGGGCCGGAAGTCAAACAGTTACAAACGAGACTCAAGAATTTAGGGTTCTTCAAATATCCGATGATTACGGACTATTTTGGGACGGTAACAGAAGATAGTGTTGAAGCGTTTCAAAAGGCACACGGCTTACCTGTGACAGGAGTCGTAACCAAATCGGTTTTGGATAAGATGACTGAAGTAGAGAACAAAAAGCCAGAACCCGTCAAAACACCGAACGAAATTACGATCAACGTGATCGCGAACGCGGCAGAACTTATGGGAACGCCGTACGTTTGGGCAGGAACGACTCCGAGCGGGTTTGACTGCAGTGGATTTATTCAATATGTGTTTGCAAAAGAAGACGTTGCGCTTCCAAGGACAGTTGCTCAGATGTGGAACGCTACAACAGCTGTTTCTAAGCCAGCTGTTGGTGATCTCGTGTTTTTTGAAACATATGCCACTGGTCCATCTCACCTTGGCATCTATTTAGGTAATGATCAGTTCGTTCATAGCGGATCGAGCACGGGTGTGACGATCAGCAATCTTACTTATAAGTATTGGCAAGACCGATATCTCGGTTCTAAGCGTATTAATTACTAATAATCTATCACCTTGTGCGTATCGTTATCTATGCGCGCAAGGTGATTTTTTTATCATGGCGTTATCACACATTTATTACCATACATTCTGCTATAATGATTAAACAACTGTTTAATGGTAGGGAAAGGAGTTCTGTTTTGAAGAATTTTTATAGAATCCTCGTATTGGTAGCACTTTGTTTTGTCTTTTTGACGGCGTGTTCTGAACCGCCAAAGCCGGAATCAACGGTGAAAAAGTATATGGCCGCGTGGCAAAAACAAGATTTTGAAAGTATGTATGACATGCTAGATTCAAAGTCTAAGAAACAGATTACGAAAAAAGAATTCGTAGATCGTTATAAGACTATTTATGGTGGCATTGAAGCTGCCGATCTTAAGGTGAAGGCTTCAGGGAAAGTGAAACAAAACGAGAAACAAGAAGAAAAGGCTGAAACCTCGTATTCTGTAAAAATGAACACACTTGCGGGTCCAGTGGACTACACGCATAACATAAAACTGAATCTGGAAGAAAAAGAAGATACAGAGAGTTGGAGAGTTCAGTGGAATCCATCACACATCTTTCCTCAGATGAAGGAAGGAGATAGAATCTCAGCTTCATCCATCGCACCAAAACGTGGAGCGATTCTAGACCGTGAAGGAAATCCGCTAGCGTTTAATGGCACAGCTTATGAGGTATCGATTGTTCCTCAAGAACTGCCGGAAGACCAAAGCAAAACGATTGTCCCACTCGCAAAAATCTTAGGCATGACGCCAGAAGAGGTCCAAAAAAAACTGGATCAGCCTTGGGTGAAGCCGGAATATAGTGTGCCAATTAAAAAGATGCAGACCGATAATCCAGATATTCAAAAAGCCGTCGCGCTAGCAGGCGTGCAGTCACCAAAAGCCGAAACAAGATTGTACCCGCTAGGAGAAGCGGCAGCCCATCTAACAGGTTACATCGCACAAGTAAACGCTGATGATCTTAAAAAGCTAGAAGGAAAAGGATATACCGCACAAGATTTTGTCGGTAAAGCCGGACTCGAGAGATTGTACGAAGAACAGCTTCGCGGTCAAGCGGGCGGAGTCATAAAAGTACTTACGAGTGAAAAAGAAGAAAAAGCGGTTGTTGCTGAGAATGAGGTCGTTAACGGAAAAGATGTGAAAACGACGATTGATAGCGGTGTGCAGAAGTCTATCTATGCTCAACTTCAAGGAGATGTGGGAACATCATCTGCCATCCACCCAACAACGGGAGAAGTGCTCGCACTTGTAAACAGTCCATCTTACAATCCGAATGAGTACACACTCGGCCTGACAGAAGCAATACGAAAAAAGTGGAGTGATGATTCAAAAAATCCTTCGCTAAACCGTTTCGTATATACGTATGCACCAGGTTCAGTATTAAAACCAATTACGGCCGCAATCGGGATGGAAAATGGCACACTCAATCCGAACGATGTGATGAACGTGAGCGGTAAGTCATGGAAAAAAGATGAATCGTGGGGTAAATATACGGTAACCCGTGTTAGTGCTGTTCCAAGTGTGAACCTTGAAAAGGCACTGATCTACTCAGACAACATTTACTTTGCTCAAGCTGCACTGAAAATTGGGCAAGAACCGTTCGTGAACGGCTTGAAAAAGTTTGGGTTTGGCGAAGATCTGCCACTCACAAACCCGTCCACAATCGGTGAAGAAGGGATGACCGAAGTTCAGCTCGCAGATAGCGGATATGGTCAAGGAAAGATCGAGATGAGTCCGCTTCACCTCGGAATTTCGTATACGCCATTTTTGAATAACGGTAATCTGTTAAAACCGCAGATTCTACAAGATGAAGCGGCGGGTCAACCGACTGTTTTGAAGGAGAATGTGATATCCGAAGAAACAGCAGCGATTCTTCGTGATGATATGTCGAAAGTGGTCTCGAACTCAGCTGGAACGGCGCATGACGCCTACATGGCGAAGCTGCCGCTTGCCGGCAAAACAGGAACGGCAGAATTGAAAGCCAGTAAAGAAGATAAAAACGGTATGGAGTTAGGCTGGTTTGTAGCATATAACACCGAGAATCCGTCCCTTCTCGTTACGATGATGATTGAAGATGTGAAGGGAAGAGGCGGCAGTCACTACTTGGTGCCTAAAGTGAAGAAGGTTTTCGAAGATCATGTGAAATAAACCAAAAGACCTCCTTCGTGGAGGTTTTTTGGTTACTTCAAAGGCATTCCTTTTATCTTTTTTGAGTTCTAAAACATGTGTTATAGTAAGTTCAGTCATGTCATTTTTTAAGCAGGTGGTACGTACTTCATGAAACGATTTTTATTATATGGACTCCCAGTCTTTCTATGGATGGGTATGATTTTTTATGCCAGTTCTCAACCCTACGAGAAACAAGATCTTCGGCCAACACTGTCTAGTAATCTTGATTTAAATACGGTAGAGCATCTGTTTTCGTCCATCTCATTTCATTACGCTGGTGACGAAATTAGTGTCGAAGCTTTAGGAGCGGCACATTTTCTGGAGTTCTTTATTCGTAAAGCTGCACATTTTTTCACTTATTTTGTTTTAGGTTTCCTGATTTACCGAGCATTTGACAGGTTTTTGTTAAACAATCGTTTAACATTTATGACTTCATGGATTTTAACCATTCTGTATGCCATCTCTGACGAAGTACATCAAGGCTATACACCGAATCGTTCTCCTCATGTGGAGGACGTAATGATTGATACGATAGGTGGTCTTATTGGAATCATGATAGCTCTATTCATATACAGGAAAATTCGTACAAAAAGAATTTAGTTTAATGCTACAATAATAGAAAAAGAATGCAGGTGATACCATGCAAATGCCAATGACGATGCAAGCTAACTTAGTGACGACTGGAAGAGAAAAACGTTTAGAAGGAAATGTATTTGAAGTTTCATTAGACGGCTATATGCTCTTCATCTTAGATCATCCTGTACCCGTTCAAAAAAAAGAAAACAGCTCTCCAGTCGGAAAAGCTGTTATAAAGGAAGTAACGTGGAAAGAAGATACCACTCATTTGGTTTATGAACTGATCGATCTGCATAGTGTGAACTAACTTTTACGGAACCTCTCTAAGGGTTCCTTTTTACTTATAGGTAATGGCTTGTGAACCCATCTGTTCCCAAGCTTTTTTAAACTTTTCTAGAGGCAGTTTCCGGTTACTTTGCTGATGTAGCGGATCGTTCACATAAACATGGTCTCGATCAAAACCAGTAATCACAACAGAGTGTTCCTTCCAAGTAATCTGAACTTGTCCTGTAGGTGTGTTCCATGTTCTAAAATCACTTTCAGGCAATGGGCTAAAATCGGAGTTGATGATAATCCAGACCGGAGATCCATTTTCTATATTAGTCAGCACATCATTAAAGCTCTCACCACTTATATCCTGAATTCTTCCCGGCAAGTACTCTTCCGCTAACTCTGCAACCGGTTCGTGATAAACACCATATCCCATCTTATCAAAGGTATAGATGTCACCGACAAATCCATCATTAGGGTTTCCATAATAATAAGTTCCGTTTTCATTTCTATAAGGAGTATCTACTTTCTTAATTTTTTCGGCAAGCTCCATCTTGTCAACATCCACACCAGCGTGTTGAAGGAGCATCGCTAAGGAAGTAACCTCACATCCGCGGTCTAATTCTGGCATCTGTTGGATGTGTGGAACTTGATCGATGAATACCTTTCCGTTCTCACCCCTAGTTATGCCCTCTTTCTTTTGAGGAGCCTCTTTCTTATCATTAGTCTGCTGTTGATTACTTTGTGTAAATCCAAATAATCCTCCAATTACAAATGCGAATAGTAGGGCGATAAAAAGTTTCTTCAATGGGTACTCCTTACAAGGTTTTCTTTAATCTTACCAGACCAGTAAAAGATTTAAGTAGAAACACTATTAAATAGATATGTAGTTTTTAAATATGTACTTAAATTGATTTTCGAAAATATTCCTTTTTCGTGCAAAAAAACCAATAGATTACAAAATGTTTAAATATTTTGTCAGAGATGTAATAAAAATGTAATAAATTGGCACTATTTTTCGTGGTACCATAGGCATGGGGATAAAGGGACAAGGAATAGGTAGAATTGTACATTATACATAACTCATATCAAACCATAGTTTCATAATCTACTAGACTACTTGGCCCAATTGATGAAATTACATCAAAGTAATCAATTGGAGGGTACATACATTGAAAAAGAAAGTAATGTCACTCATTATAGCAGCAGGCGTTTTAGTTCCATCGGCAGATTTAGTTCATGCATCATTAGGGGATGATGTTATCAACACAGGCGATAACTTTTTAGGAAAGCCTTATCGTTATGGATCTGCATTCGGCAACACAAGTTCATTCGATTGTTCTTCATTTACGTCTTATGTATTTTCAAGACATGGCATCACATTGCCTAGAACGAGTATAGGACAAGCTTCAGTTGGTACACCTGTATCAAAAGCAAATCTTCAAAAAGGAGATCTTGTTTTTTACGATACGAACTATGACGGTGTGATCAACCACGCTGGAATCTACGCGGGCAATGGAAAGATGCTTAACGCTCAATCATCTGGCGGTGTACAATTTACAGATGCCTTTTCTCGCTATTATTGGGGAGCTCGTTATGTAACAGCAAGACGTGTGATTAAAGAAACACCAAAGCCTGCTGTAGCCGCTGCTTCAACTGCGACGAATACAAAAGCGCTTACGCATAAGGTGAAACAAGGTGAGACGCTTTATGGAATAAGCAAAAAGTATAAAACGACTGTAGCAAACATTCAAAAATTAAATGGTTTAAAATCTACTTCATTGCGTGCCGGTCAGGTATTAAAACTAAAAGCACCAGTAGCTACAGCCAAAAAACCAGCAGTCAAGAAAACGACACCTGCTAAAACAGCCACTGCCAAAACGTACACAGTAAAAGCGGGTGACACACTTTGGGGAATATCGAAACAATTTAAAGTCTCTGTTGATCACCTTGTAAAACTTAATCAATTAAAGTCCACATCTATATCTGTTGGACAAAAAATAAAGTTATAAAATGTCGAAAAAAACTTTAAGACGTCGAACTGTCTTAAAGTTTTTTTTATTGGAAAATTAATGTATCCAGGAACCGTTATACCGATATATAATTAATCATCAGAATAGAGAAGGCGGGGGATAATGATGAAAAAATTCTTGATTTTAGTACTCAGTATGTTTTCATTCGTATTCTTAGAAGAGCAAGTAACGGCAGAAAAAACATCACATGTACAGTCAGATGAATTTAAAAAATTATTAAAAACAGAAGAACATATCTCAAATGAGCTTTTGCTGACATTTAAGAAAGCTCCATCTCAAGAGGAACTAAACAAACTTCAAAATAAGTTTCCGATTACAAAAGTAGAAAACATCGGATTACCTAAGTTGTACAATATTACGTTGGAAAAAGGAACGAGTCTTGTACATACAGCAGAAGAACTATCTAAAGTATCCAATATTGAAAGAGCAGAACCAAACTTCGAATTTAAGTCATCGTACATTTCAAGGGAACCCTTGTTTAAAAATCAGTGGTATTTAAGTAAGTTGAACGCAGATCGAGCATGGGATCAGACGAGAGGCGAGAATCATGTAGTCGTAGCCGTGCTGGATGGCGGTGTTCAAGTCAGTCACCCTGATTTAAAGGGGAAAATCGTAAAACCATACAATGCCGTAACAAAGAAAACAACATTTCCTCCAGATGACCATGCGACGCATGTAGCTGGAATCATCGGGGCATCTTTTAATAAAACCGGAATTGCCGGTATTGCGCCAAATATTAAAATCATGCCTGTAAATGTATTCACAGGAGAAATGGCAAATACAGCAGATATCATTCGAGGCATCGTTTATGCTGCAGATTCAGGAGCAGATATCATCAACTTCAGCATGGGGGGATATGGAGAAAATTATCCTTTAAAAAGTGCAGTGAACTATGCCCGATCAAAAGGGGTAATCTTAATCGCTGCAGCGGGTAATGATCATACCGCTGAACGAACATATCCTGCCACTTATCCAGGAGTTTTAAGTATCAGTTCAAGCGATAAGGCAGACGAAATCTCGTGGTTTACCAATTATGGAGATTACATTGACTTTGCAGCTCCGGGTGAACAAATTTATTCAACGGTTTCAAACAGCAAATATATGTATATGGACGGTACTTCTATGGCAGCGCCAGTCGTATCCGGTACCGCAGCCCTAATGCTTTCTAAGAATCCATTGTTATCGGAAAACGATCTGAGAGATCTATTCATCAAATCTTCAACAGATCTTGGGGGGAAGGGCTGGGATCTTTATTACGGATACGGAAGAATTAATATTGATAAGGCAGTTACGGGTACACCAGCTGCTATTGATAAACTAACAGTACCAAGCACCTTCTTTATGAAAGGCAACAACTATAGTGCCATCTCGTTTATTCCATACAATAAAGCGAAAGTATCAGCTTACGTTGTTGATGCAAAAGGTAAGATGGTGAAGAGCTTTGTTGCGAACAAACAAGGAGCAGGTACGAAGTTATCCTATAATTGGGATGGTAAGGATGCAAAGGGGTATTATGTTGCGGCAGGAAATTACCGTGTGGTCGTGAAGACTGTTGCAGGAGGGAAAACTTTTTCAAAAGTTTCTTCTATAAAAGTAACAGATCAGATTCCTTTTGTTTTGAACACAGAATCAGCATCTCTTTCTTTTTCACCAAAACTTAAACCTCAAGCTATTAAATTTAATGTAAGTAAACAAGCGAAATTAACAGCAAACGTTTATAACAGCAAAGGGCAGGTCATTGATACTCTCTTTTCTAATCGAATGTGGGCTCCAGGAAATCACTATTTTTACTGGTCAGGAAAGAAGAACGATGAGACGCCATATGGAGATGGGACATACGTGCTTAAACTAACTGCACAAGATTCCTCTAACAGCATTATTAAGAAAAATGTGAACGTGACGATAGATACGAAAGCTCCTGTTGTAACCGTGGATGCACCATCCATCTATAACGGAACAGGTTATGCAACTTCCTCATTCAATAATAATGAACGAGGAACGCTCACAGCTAAAATACTAGAAGCGAAAGGCAACGGAATTAAAGTACTGACGTACAATAAAGCCTATAATGCGGGTCCGCACATCATCAACTGGGATGGTACCGATCAGCAAAACGCTCCTGTCAGTAACGGAGATTATCGTTATAGTCTTGAATTCACGGACTTAGCTGGAAACAAAGTCATATCAACTAGTTCAACCATTAAAGTAGAACGATAAATAACCGCAAATTAAGGGACTGTATACCCATGCAGTCCCTTTTTAATGTCTGAAAATTCAATTTGAAATATAACTGTAATATAAAATACCTAGTTCTGAAACATTCTTACGATAGAATACAAGAAGATTGTAAAAACGTGTAAAAATATAGGAAATTGAGGGGAATTATACATAATGAAGAAATCATTTGTAACGAAAGCCTTAGGTACAATTGCATTAGCTGCTGTAGTATTTGTCTCAAATCCTTTATCTGCAGACGCTGCTCTAGGAGATCGACAACTAAAGCAAGGTATGACACATAAAGAAGTTAAAGATCTACAAGTTGCTTTAAAGAAAACAGGCCACTTTACATATAAGAACGGTTATACAACTTATTATGGTACATATACGAAAAGTGCGGTAACCAAGTTTCAAAAACAATACCGCTTAAAAGCAACTGGTGTTGCGGATAAGAATACGATTAAACTCATCAAACAAAAAGCTGCAGCGAAAAAAGTCGTTGCTAAAAAAGCACCAGCAAAAAAAGCAACAGTGAAGACGTTTAACGTGAACGCTGCCAAGAAGTTACAAGGTGTTAGATATACATATGGCGGAACAAGCCCACAAACAGGATTTGATTGTAGCGGCTACGTATCTTATGTAATGAAGCAACAAGGAGTTAAACTACCTAGACGTTCACAAGATATGTACAACACCGGAAAGAAAGTATCTTCCCTTCTTCCTGGAGACCTTGTGTTTTATAACACGAGCGGAAAAGGAATCTCTCACGTTGCGATCTATATCGGAAACGGACAGATTATCCATAGTGCTTCTAAGAATGTAAAAGTAGATAGCATGAGTTCAGGCTATTGGAAACAACGTTATGTTGGAGCAAAACGAGTATTATAAAAAACAAAGAGATCTCATTTATTTCATTAGGAATAGATGAGATTTTTTTTATACAAGTTACAGAGGATTTTGATAAAGAAAAAGTATACGAACTGTGCTACAATAATTTGAGCAACCTTGATAAGTGATAGGTTTGAAATGCAGCAGAAAAAGGCAACATTATATAATGATTATATTTAATAAGAAACTCGGAGGATGTTATGATCAGTATCATCATTCCAACACTAGGACAAAGAGAGCAAGAACTCTTCCGACTGTTAGATAGCTTATCCAAACAAACGTATACTAATTTCGAAATCATTATGGTATCTCAAGATAATCATGGTGCAGTAGAAGAGATGTTGAAACAACATGCGTTTACATATAAACATATTAAATTGGATCAAAAAGGTTTATCAATGGCAAGAAACAAAGGATTGCCGTATATTACGGGAAACTATGTAACATTCTCTGATGACGATTGCTGGTATCCTGAAGATGGTCTTCAGAAAGTGATAAACGCTTTTGAAGAGCATCCAGCCACTGACGTCATCTGTTTCAAAATTCACGATCCACTTTTACAAAGAGATTATAAAAACTATTCAACTCAACCGAAGAAAGAAATCAGTAAAATTGATTACTTAAGAAAATCTTCTATTGAAATTTTTGCGAAGACGCACTGCTTTAAGAATAAAAGAATTCTCTTTGATGAGCGCTTTGGTCTAGGTAGTCCATACAAATCGGGTGAGGAAAACATTATTCTTCATGACTTAAAAGCAGCTGGGTTTAAAATTTCTTATGAACCGGCCGTGGTCGTGTATCATAAGAAAAGAGAACAAGAAATTGTAAACAATTTGGATATAACAAAGAAAGGTCCGTTATTTATTCGAATTTATGGTAAACCTCTTGGGTTAATTTTGTTCCACCTATTTTATCTAAAGAAATGGAACACGATTAACGATCCGATTAATTCTTACAAAAAGTCTTTAACCGAAATAAAAGAATACAATCAAACTGCTAAATAGCAGAATGATACAAAAGTCCTTCTTTTTATAGAGAAGGGCTTTTTTTTATCTATTAAACTCATTTTTTTATACTTTTTTTGAACTTTTTTTAAAATACTACTAAAACATTCGTATACTTTTCCGATAAAGTAATTAGCTCGAGTGAAAAAATTGTCGTAAAACACATCCAAAGTTTCAAATGTAAGGAAATTTTTATAAAAAATTTCAAAAAAATGCTAGTAATTTATCAAAATTTGTTATATCATATGAAATGTATTCCAAAGATTACAAAATCTACTATTATTTCCAAATAGTTTCATAATAGTAGTTATAAGGTCGTAGGTCTACATAACTTATGGGTTTTGAAATTGAATAGTACTGATTTTTCGGGGTTAATTAAAAAACTACGAATCTACTTATCTCGTACTGTTTAATTTTGTAAAAAAATATTTACTATATGGAAGGGGTCATTTTTAACATGGCTAACAAGAGAGTATTTAAAGTTGCAACAGCTTCAGCAGTTGCGGCAAGTGCATTAGTAGCAGCTGTACCGGCAAGTGCTGCTTCAGTAACTTATGAGCAAGCAGAAAAGCAAGTAAACGTAGCTCGTGAAGCTGCAAACGGCCTTCACGCTGAGTATACAAAGAACGCTGACTACAAAACAAAAGTAGACATTAAAGAAGCAAACGACGAGCTTAACCGCGCGAAAGCAAAAATCGCTGCTCTATCTGATGCTAAACAAAAAGCTTACTTATCTTCACGTATCCAAGGTACGATCGACACAGTTGCTCGTGCTAACGCATACAACAACGCAGTGCGCGTTGGAACTGAAATTCTTCCAGCTGCACACCAAGCAGTAGTTAAAGCTGCTGACGTTGAGTCTCTTAAAGAAGGAAATGTTCTTCTTGCTGCTAAAATCAAGCAAGCTAAAGAAACTTTCCCTAAAGTTTACGGTAAAGAAATGCAAACTAGCTTTGCTACAATGTACCTTACTGCAGAACTAGAAGCAGATCGTAAAGATGGACACTATGCAGCAATCACTGCTGACCGTGTTGCTGAAGGTCTAAAGCTTATCGCTGCTGGTAAAGTAGAAGAAGCAGAAGTTCAATACAAAAACGCTGAAGCTTCTTTCAAAGCTGTAAAAGGTCTTGCAACAATTAAAGAAATCATTGCTGCTGACTGGACTGAGCTTGGAAAGAAAATCGAAGCTGCAAAAGTAGCTAAGGTTGAATCTGTAAGTGCGATTAACGCTAAAACAATCGTTGTTAAGTTCAATTCTGAGCTAACTGACGACAACACTGTAGTTGGAGATGCTTCTGAAGTTGCTAAATATACTTTAGATGGAATTAACCCTGCAACTGCAAAATTATCTTCTGACAAGAAGACAGTAACACTTACATTTGCTGCTGACGTTGAAGGAACTGATCAAGTATTAGTAGTTAACCCTGTTGTTACAACTAAGAAAGATAAAGACGGAAATGCTGTAAGCACAGAGAAGTACACAAAAGTACTTAGCTACACTGATGAAGTAAAACCAGAAGTTGTTGGAACTTCTTACGAAAACGGTAAGATTGTTGTTAGCTATTCTGAAGCAATCGGAACTAAGCCAGCTGTAGTTCGTGTGAATGGAAACCCAGTTGCTGCTGCTGATATTGCTATTAGCTTAACTGATTCAACTAAAGTTGAAATCAACTATGCTGGATTAGCTGCTAGCACAACTGCTTCTCTATATGTTGCTGGTGCAAAAGATGCTTCTGCTGCTGGTAATGAAATGAGCCTATTTAATGGTACTGTAATTACTCCAGCTGCAGACACTGCAAAACCACAAATCACTGGTGTACAAGTGACTGGTCAAAATACTGCTAAAGTTACATTAAGCGAAGCAATTACACAAAATACTGTAGCTGCAAAGTTACAAAAAGGTGCTACACAAACTGATGTATCTCTAGTTAAAGATCTTACAGACACTACTGGTAAGACTTATACATTAGCTGTTGACCTGAATGGTGCTACTGCTGGAGACGGAATCTTCGCTGGTACATCTACAAGCGAATCATTTACTCTATACGTAGCTGCTGGCGCAATGACTGATACTTCAACACCTGCTAATGCTAATGAGTTATTTAGCACAAATCTAACTTTTGTTAAGGATGTAACTGCTCCTGCACTAGTTTCATCACAAACTTCTGCAGATAGCAAAAAGTTAGAATTTAAATTCAACGAAGATTTAACTGTTGCTGGATTGGATGCTAACATCATTATTAAAAATGCTGACGGCGTAAGAATTAGTGCTGTAGATGCTGAAACAGCTCTTAAAGTTGGCGACAACAAAACTTACCAAGTAGATACTAAAGCTGGTGATGTAGTACTTGATGCAGGTACTTACACTGTAACAATTCCTGCTGGATTCTTTACAGATGCTTTAGGTAACGCTTCTACAGCTGTAACTTCCACATTCACTGTAGGTGCTCCAACTAATAACGATACTACTAAGCCAACTGGAGCAGTTACAACTGCAGATACAAACGTATTCCAAGTTGTATACAGTGAAGAAGTTACTGCAACTGCATTAAATCTTTCTAACTACAAGTTAGATGGAGCTTCATTACCTGCAGGTACTGAAATTTATTTCACGAGCACAGCTAAGGATACTGTAAAGATTGTATTACCAACTGGATCTATTAACATTGGTAACCAAACTACAGGTGCTTCTGCAATCCTTACTGTATCTAATGTAGCTGATAAAGCTGGGAATGTTATTGCTACAGCTAATACATCTGTAGTAGTTAAAGACAACACTTCTGCTTCTGTTACAAATGTACAAGTACTAGGAACTGACGTTTATGTAACATTCAATGAAAACATCACTGTACCAGGAACAACTAATGCTCTTGATGCTTTCAAAGTTACTGTAAACGGTACAGAACTATTAGCTGCTGATGTTAGCGATCTTGTTGAAGTTTCTGGAAACGCTAAGCAAGTTAAATTTACTCTTGCAACTGCAGCAACCCCAGTTGTATCTGTTAAAGCTGCTCAAGCAGTTCTAAAAGATGCTAACGGCGTACTAGTTAAATAATTTTAAAAACTTAATGAAAGCTGTGCTATTTTAAGGATTACTGTTGTATCTTAATCTAGCACCCTCTTCCATAGGAGAAGAACCACTGAATGACTATTAGTCACTCAGTGGTTCTTTTTTATAGTTTAAGAGTTCTTTTTATTAAATAAAAAATCAACGTGACAAATTGTGAAATAATAGTAAATTAAGTAAATCACTTTGCCTAGTGTAAAGACTTCTTTGTTATAATTAGAAAAATATAACATTTATATAATAAGGGTCATGCTTTTCAAAGATATGAAATGGGGATGAAAAGATGAAATTAAATAATCTGTACAATTTTAAAAACGCGGTTAAGCATTTTCTAGATATTGATACTCTTAGGTTTCCAAACAATATAAATTCATTTGATATATATGATTTATGCTGGGTTAAACCTTTTAATTTTCGAGTAAAAAAACAAGAGAATAGCTATCGTACTCTTAAGATGCCAAATATCTTAAATTTTGCTGCTGCTTATGAACATTTTAAGGGTTTATTATATTTCGATTCAATTCAAAGTTTGGATCCTTTACATAAACGCTTATCTGCAAACATTAATACCGGAGATTTTGTATCAGGAGAATATGACAGACAGTTAGAGGAAGATTTTAATAAATTATGCATATATGATCATCTATTAAAAATAGATATTAAGGAATATTACGGAAGAATATATACCCATTTAATAGATTTTCAGGGGCATAATGAAAGATTTCTTTCAAATATGAATCAAGGAAAAACAAATGGATTAATAATGGGGAATTACTTGTCATTATATTTTGCAGAACTTAACTTGAAAAATATCAGTTGTGAAATTGAAAAGGAAATTACAGAATCAGGAATAGACTGTGAGTTTTCCTATTTTTCAGATGACTTTTACTTTTTCTGCAATAGAAATGATGCTGATAGGGTAATAAAGATATTTGATAAAATATTAGAAGAATTTGAACTTGAAAGAAATGAGGATAAAAAGGAAGTATGGACCTATGAAACTTTTAACAATTACAACTTAGTTGCAAGGTATTGGAAAAAGATAATAGCGCATTGTAACGTAAGATTTCGTGAGGAAAGAGATGATAACAAGCTATATTTCATAAATCAACTTGTTTTTAGACTATCCAAATTACAGGATGATAAACTCAAAAAAATACTAATTAATAACTTTTTTAAGACAAAATATTTCAGAGAGTTAAACCTAGAGGAATATCTGGTTAAGGATTATGACTACCATCAATTATGCTTTCTTTTGAACTTATCTCCTGAGGCTATGTTATATACAGCTGACAAATTTAATGCTATGAGCAAATTTGATAATCAAAAACTGTACAAATTTCTGCAAGTTAGATATAGAGAAGTACTAAAAAAACAATTCAACGAAGAGCAATTATATTTTTATTACGCAATAAAAATATTAAATTTTGAAGCTATATTCACAGAAACTAAAGCTCAAGTAATTGATTCAAACAATCAAATATTAATTTCATACTACTTAAAAGATGGTTTATTCAATAAAGAAGAAATTGATTTACTAAAAGGAAATTATGATGAACAATACTGGTTTCAAAATTATCATCTAATATTGTATTCTGCTGATTTACAATCTGATTTAGAAAACAGTATAGCTAAATATTTAATCCCCGAAAACGCAAACAAGGACAACAAAAAGAAATCATATATGGAATTTTACAAAGAGAACTTATTATTGTCACAACCTATAATTAGAGACCTACCAGATGTTCTTGTTGAAATCAAAGATTACTTAGCCTTGAGAATAGAGGAAATCGAGGCAGATTTTGAAACTGAGGAAGTTGAAGATGATATGGATATTTAATAAAATACAGCAATATTACCATTATAATAATAGCAGTAACTTACTTAAAGAGCATAATACGCACCTATTAAAAGTATGTTACTCAACAAATGGGTCTTTAGTTTTTTAGTCCTATTTTTGAAAAAACTCACCTGGATTACACTGGTCATGGCCCTCCCCATGTCCAGTTTATCAGCTTTTTTAGATCTATGGTAGTGAAAGTAAGCATCGCATGCGCAGAAACTTTTTTTAAACCCTCTTAGCTTCGTCCAACGCATACAATGCATCTCTTTCGCATCTGCGAAACCAACAAGCAATAATTCGTAGCTTCACGAAGAATGTGGTAGAAAATCTGTTCAAAGAGAGTACTATCATGGAAACGCAGTGCGTAGTTCTTACCTATAAGGTTGTGAAATGAGAAATCTTTTCGATATCATATCCTAAAAACCAACGGTAAGCGACATTCGTTTAAATCTCTTTTATCATCTGACGCATGGAACGGATACCAAATAAATATTGAGGAAAGAACATTTGACTAGCACAACAGGATCCAAGCTCGGTCTTCCGTTATCCAAAGAATATGTATGTTTTACGGCATCATAATAAAGTCAAAATCCATTACTTGGTCAATTTTTCGTACCAAATGATCCTAAGGTACAAGCTCGTCAAGAGCTGCTAGAGTTACTTGGTGAAGTTCTTCAGTATAATGCTTAGATAATATGTGTATTTCTCCCCTCAAACATCATCTTATTTTATTCTACAAGCTGCGCCCCTATCTTCATAGAGAAGCATTTTTGAAGTTTACAGACGAAGTGAAAAAAATCAACAAAAATTGTTGACTCTATTAACAGGGAGAGTTATTATATGGGTAGTAAGATAATTTAATATTAGAAAGGAGGAACAATCTCATGTTGACACCTTTCGGTAAGTTTTGCAGGAAACTAAGAATTGATAACGGAGAACTTTTAAAAGATATGGCTGGAAAACTAGGGGTGACTTCCTCGTATTTATCCGCTGTAGAAAACGGAAAAAGAAACGTTCCTCGTGAGTGGACTGAAAAAATAATTAGCATTTATACACTAAATGCAGAGCAGCAAATGGAATTTAATCAAGTCGTACAGGATTCACAAAAGGTTGTTAAGATAGATTTTGAAGGCTATAACAACGAGGATAAAAATACTGTCTTAGCTTTAGCGAGAAAGTTCCAAGGCTTGAATGAAGACGATAAGATACTGATAAAAGATATCCTCCAAAAAAATAAAGGGAGGGATTAAATGTCGGTATATGTAGCCAATCCAACTTCGAGGAAAAGTATCAGGGATCTAACGTATGCAATCAGAAGAGCTTTAGATTTACATGAAGAAAAATTTTTTCCGATTGTACAATTTTTAGAGTTGTTACTACCCAAAATATCTCCTTCATTTTCTATGGAAGTAGTACCAATTGAAGAATTGAAGTATGAGTACGGTGTGACTTTTCCAGAAAAGAATGTTATCAGACTTCGTGAGGATGTTTATCTTAATGCAATAGAGGGGATTGCGCGAGATAGATTTACAGTTGCACATGAAATAGGTCATCTATTTCTGCATAAACCCGGGAGTATTGCACTTGCAAGAAGTCAAAAGGCTGATAGCATACCAGCTTTTAAAAGTCCCGAATGGCAAGCAAACACTTTTGCTGCAGAGTTACTTGCCCCAGCACATTTAATAAAGGGTTTATCAATCAAAGAAGTGGCTTTATCTTGCGGAGTTTCATTAGATGTTGCAAGAATTCAAATAAAGAATATATAGAGAGAGGTTGTGAGCTATGAACAGCAAAAAAAATAGCCCTTGCAGAGGGCCGACGTTGATGTAACGTACATAAGATGATGAATGTCGCTACATTTATTTCAATTTTGGCGAATTGATATTAATAAATGTATCATTATCTTTCACCCCCTGCAAGGGTTTTATACCTAACTTGTAGAGGAGATGTGATAATAATGTTAATTTGTAGACCGTATATCACTGTTAAAGGAAGAAGAATTTTTGCTAAAGATGTTGGTAAAAAGGCATTTTGTTGGGAAGTAACTCCTGAGGAACATCGGGAGTATTTAAAGAAAAAAGCAAAAGAAAAGAAGTAATCATCTTAGAAGTACTCTAGCGACAAGAGTGCTTTTTAATTTACCTATTCATATATGTTCCTGAATAATCCCAATATCCACGCTCAACCTTCACAAGCTGCCCGTGCATATACTCCTTCAAATCGTCTTCCATTTCATCACTCTCTATTTCTTTCACAAAAAATGTGATCGTTCTTTCCTTTTTAAAATCCATAACGGTAACTTTTCTGCTTTCTGTCTTGCCTTTAACTGTAAACAAAATTCCGTATCTCAAATAAAATCACTTCTTATGAAAATAATTATATACGAATATACCTTCTGTTCACATTAGATTTAAGAACGAATGTTCGGTATAATTATCAAGATGTTACTTGAATAAGATGCCTATTGAAATTATATACATCTCTAATCGTCAGGTTAGTCAACGTACAATTTCGATCAAGTAACTAAATGAAATAAAATAAGAGCATAGGGTCATCTTAGGAAAACATAAACAAGAGAACGAATTACAATTTTCTCTTTCAGAAGGGAAGCCATTAGAAGCTGAAGCAGCTTCTTTTTATTTAGTTGACGGGTTCATTTGTAAAGATTATTGTCCATTTCAAGTACTTTAATCTTCTGTGTGATTTACAGTAATTAAGTTAATTGGTATCATTTTCTTATATCAGATAGGGGTGTTGGGTTTGTTTTTAAATGGTGAATGGCTTGATACACAAGATATCTCTGGACAAAAATATACTTGCGGTCATTGTGGAACTGAAACTGCATCAAGTGGGGGCTATGTTTTACAAAGAATGAACAAAGATGGATTTTACGACGATGGTTCATATATCCTTATATGTACTGCTTGTAATCAGCCAACTTTTTTACTTTCTGATTTGGGTATTCAAATACCGAATTCCAAAGTGGTTACAAATATAGAACACCTCCCAGGGTCTCTAGGAAAACTATATAGTGAAACTAGGGAGGCAATCTCATCAGGTTTATTTAATTCAACTGTTTTATTGTGTAGGAAAATGTTAATGAATCTTGCTGTACTTGAAGGTGCAGAAGAAAATAAAACATTCGCATATTATGTAGATTATATTGAAACCAATGGTTACATAACAGTAAAAATGAAACCTTGGGTAGATAAAATAAGACTTATTGGAAATACTGCAACACACGAAATCCCTGACATTAATAAAGAAGATGCATATAATGCATTTGAATTTTTAGTCATGCTATTAAAACTAGTTTATGAGTTTCCAGCAAAAATGCAATCATAAAAAAGACCGTCACTTACGATGGTCTTTTTTGTCTAATATAAATAAAACCATTGTTGAACTAAAGGGCAGGATATATCAAAAAGTGAGTTTTTAATAATAATAAACGCTACTTTTTTAAAAGATAGAGTAAGAAACGAGGCGATGGTCTAAAAATATTAGGGGGACCGATAAGCTTTTTATCTCTTAGGCTCATTAATAAATTTACTTCTATGGAGATCAGTACCCGGTGTTCCTATTGTAGGCTCTCTATTGGATAGCTGGATTAGTAATAATAACTTTAGAACAAACAATGCTTCCTCTTGGTTAGCAAAGCAGGGGCGAATACTACGTATTACAATATCATTGTTAAGAGCTATATTAATATTTAATTCAAAATGGAAGTTTAAAAGTCATTATAAGTATTTATCGGCTTCAAATTAAAGGCTCAAAAAATAATTAGATATTTTCTATTTTTCCATAATCAAATTTATTGGAAAAACGAGCAGGTTTGTTAAATAAGCACGAGTGGATAAAGGTAAGAATGTGACATATGGAGCAGAACAAAGAATGAAAAGGAGCAAAAGCAGATTTAGGTGAACTATTAGAGCTATATCCAGAGAAACTAAAAGTGTATTATTATTTGAATTGCTATGGAACATATTAACTTTTATTCAAGAATGATGTTCCGCTTAATAAAAAGCATAAATGTGATTGATAACTTTAGTAGGAGTAATTTAATATGCCACTGAAGTTTGCACACCAATAACGTCCTAAGAGGAGGCTAAAATGAAGTATTTTTGTGAACAACAAGAAACATACAAGTTGTAAGTCGGAGGTAACGTTGGATGTGCTGACCATATTTAATGTATTCAATGCCGCTATCATATTACAATCTCAAAAGTCTACATCAATTTAAAGAAGTAATGCTAATAATAAACGTCCTTATAGCAACAAGGGTGCTCCCTTTATGGAACATTCAAACCTTTAATCTGGAGCTAACCTCACTGGTTGCTCTTTTTTTAAAAAGAATTTTATTTACCAATATAGTCCATATTCTTGTAAAATAGAGAAGTAAAGTAAAAAATGCTGCATGTGAAAGAAAGGGGGAAATTAAATATGACAACAACAGATGAGCAATTAAAAGAAGAGATGAAAAAAACTAGTAAACATTTTTCAGACGACAAGTTTTGGGGGAAGTTAAAGAAGTATGCTAAAAAAGCAGGAGCCTCTGTTGTTTATGCGGTTCTATTGTTATACTTCACACTTCAAAAACCTGAAGTACCAACTAAGGCAAAAGCAACTATTATAGGTGCTTTAGGATACTTTATTTTACCTCTTGATCTGATCCCTGATGTGATGGTTGGTGTAGGTTATACAGATGATTTAGGAGCTTTAGGGGTTGCATTATTCCAAGTTGCTATTTATATTGACACAGATATAAAACAAAAGGCAAAAGAGAAGCTTATCGAATGGTTTGGAGAAGGTGTAGACACTTCCGATATCGATTCAAAAATAAACTAGGGGATTTCTCCTCTAGTTTTTAATTTTTCAAAAAATCCTATTCAGATCGTAATAACAAATTGAGAACTTATAAATTTAGTTATTAATATCTTTTTGGTTACTTAGAAGTAACTAATTTAGTGCTTTTTAAAACAACAAAGATTTAGAGTCACTAGTGCTTGCTTTTATATATATTTCGAATTTTTTCATCAGTCTATAAAGCCTTGTGTTGTATATTTTCAAATTCAAATAAAATATTAAAAATAACTTTCAAAAATATGGAAAACAGTATAAAACAGACGATAATATATTGTATGGAGGTGGAGTATCCTAATGGAACAATTAGTAGTTGTTAAATGGTCAGGACCCTATAAATTAGAGAGTATACATAAACAGGAAAAAGCATTTAGTACTGGTATTTATGCCATATATAGAAGGTATGGGAACAAAGAGTCTCTTCTTTATATAGGTAAAACTGAAAGAAGTATTGCTCAGAGAATCAAAGAGCATGAAAAGGATTGGCTATATCATATTAAAGGACAAATCTTGATCAGAGTGGGAACATTAGTGTACTCTGCGAACAATCGATTTTCTGCAAAACGATTGAATGATGTAGAAGCTTTACTCATTACTTCGCATTGTCCACCAGAAAATACTTCATGTGCTGTTTATTATAGAGGAAGATTTAATCTTAAAATTATCAATATAGGTAGAAGAGGTTTAATAGATAAGCAAGTGAGTGCGGAAGATTTAGTTTGGGCTTAAAAATACTTTATCCTAACACTTCTGATGGTTAATATTATTGGACATTTTAATTAGAACATTATTGGTAAGTTAATAGGGGGAACTATGAGTAAAAAAAGGCAAAAACAAATTGAAAGTCAAATAACACTCGGATTTCTATGTGTCGTATTTCTTTTCTTCTTGATAACGGGAGGTTCCTTGCCAGAAACCATAGGTTTAACAATAATTTCATCCTTTTTTGTAATAGGTCTATTAATCTACTTAGCAATCCAAAGGAAGAGAAATCTACGAAGATTAGGAATTAGTGAAATAGGTAAAATGACTGGAATTTATTCTAGAGAATACAATTTTGAAAACACTGTGAATGTAGCATCTGTTTTAGATTAATGGAGTGGTTTGGGTTGTGTTAAATTAAGGAATGAAAATGTATCCAAACTTAGCAGTGAGACAATATAAAACATCTTCGAAATGGAACACTTAAATAAAGTACTAATTCGGAGGTGTTTTTGCATGGGCAAAAACGTATATTCAAATGAGATTAAACGGGTAGTAGTTAAATTTAAAATGAGTGGTGAGTTTACGAATTAAAGTATTCACACATGAAAGCAATAAATACTTTAATATCATAACTTATACATTCCAATCTACTGAAACTATGGTAAAATAATACATGTTATTATTTTGAAAAAGAAACGGGGATTATGTGGTGGGTAGAGGAATGAATAATAGGTTTATGCAAGTAACATTAGCGGGTTCTCTTATCTTTACTTCTGTGAGTACAATTTCTGCAAAAGCTGAGGGACTTACAGAGCCGATAAAATTTGCTGTAGAGGGTAGTGATCCTGCTTTACACCCAAATGGTGATGTTATCCTTATAACTGATCAAGTAAATACCGAGGGGAAAATCTATCCGAATGAAATGTATGATGTTCATTCAGGTGAGCGAATCGCGACATTCACTTCTGATAACAATACGGGTTCATATCAATATAGTCCTGAGGGAACTTATATGATTTCCCTAGGGGACTATATGATTGTACGGGACGGAAACACAGGTGAATATCTTTATGACCTTCCTTATACGTGGGGAGCACTCGATTTTCAGCCTAGTAACGATAATATAGTTGCTTTAGCAAGCAGCTCTGGATCAAGTAATTTCATTGAACAAGACCACATTGCTGTTGTGAACTTACAAACTAAGGATGTTCTTTTTGAGAAAAACTTTGAAAAGGCAGCCAACACAGAGATCGCTTTGCACCCGTACGAACCGATTCTTGCAATTAGCCATGGAAGAGACGTAGAGGTTGTTAATTTTGAAACAAAAGAAACAATCGCCAAGATTTCTAATCCGTTTGCCCTAGAAGAAAGACAGAGTTTTCATGCCATTTGGGGGATGTCATACAGTCCAGATGGAGAAAGCCTTTTTTTAATAAGCAGTGCAAAGTCTAATCAAATGATTGTTTTAGACGGAGAGAATGAATACGCTAAGAAAGTGTTAACTTCTTCACAATTTATTAATAAACCCATTGAAGGGACGGATGACCACAAATGGGTTAGTATCGATACAACTCCGGATGGTAAAATATACACAACAAATTATGATGCTCTTAAGTTTTATGACCCAGATAGCGGTGAGCTCGTGTCTTCTATTAAATCCGATTATTATACAAGTCAAATCAGCTTTTCCAATCACCCTGAGTACCTCGCTATTGAAAGAGGTAAAAGCAAGTACCATATTACGTATACACAAATTCAAGAGTTCCCTTTAAAGGAGCCTACTGGAAACCGTATAGCGTTTGAAGATCCTTTCATTACACTTAACACGGGACAAAGCACTTACTATGGAATGGATTATTACTTTGATGGGACTAAAACACTGCTTGATCCTAGACAAGTGACGCTTGTATCAAGTAATTCAGAGGTCGTTGAAGTTGATGAGAATCGCAAGTTAATTGCTGTAAACGAGGGAAGTGCTAAAGTTACTGCGTATTATCGTGGTTTTAAAGAAACAATGAACGTTCATGTAAGGGATGAGAAAGAGCCAAACATTCATATAGACTCTCTTTATGATTCAAACTTTTATATAAATGGTACTGCAGAACCTGAATCTACGGTATACACATGGTTTGACGGTATGGAGTATCGTTCAACAGTTAACAGAGATGGCAGTTTTTCATTTTATTTAAATAAGCCTTTGACAGCAAATACAAAAATTAGGGTTATGTCTCAATATCAGGATGCAGATGGAGATCATATGGATGAGCAATGGATTAATGTTCTGCGAGATACGGTAGCTCCTGGAACACCTGTTGTTAGCCAAGTCAATGATCAGTATGACACGGTTAGCGGGAAAGCGGAACCTTTTTCTACCATTAGAATTCAGTTGAACACGACTACCACCAAGTCTGTAAAAGTAGATGAGGAAGGGAAATACAAACTTCTTATTCCTGGTATTAAGGCTGGACAAAACCTAGACATTAAGACACAAGATCGTGCAGGGAATTTGAGTAAGCCAAAGAAAATGTCTGTTATCGATCGCACTCCGCCATCTATGCCTAAAGTAAACAGCATCCATAATACTACAACGAAAGTGACGGGTACTGCAGAGATTAACGCTTCAGTGTATGTGATTGCCGGAGGAAAAACGTATAAAAGCACAGCTTTAAAAGGTACGTTTAGCATTGCGATACCGCAACAAAAAGCAGGAAGTAAAGTAAGCGTATATGCCACAGATGCAGCGAGCAATAAGAGCAAAACAGCTATATTCACAGTTAAATAAGTTAAATTAACAGGACGAATAGAAATAATTTGAGGGTTACACCTGGCCAAGAGCTTCCCAAAGTTTCACACCGTATTATGTAGAAACTCTTCCCAGGTAATAAGAGCACAATGAAATTTGGAATTTGTGTTATTTTAAGTAAATAAAATGTCGAAAAAGCTTGTACAGAGCTACAAGCTTTTTCGTTTGCTAGAAGAAAGAAATACAAGGAGCATGCAACCATGAAAGTTTACACAATATTGTTTATTATCATCACAGGAATTAGCTTTTTAGACAAAGAGTTTTATCATAGTTTGACCTTTGTCGATATAATCGTCTCTATAATAGGAATCATTGGATTATGGGGATATGTATTTAAAAAGAAATGGTTTTCACCATCATTTTGGAAAGTTTATTTTGGCTTTAACATCGTATGGTCGATTGGTACGCTTTATTATATGGGTGAAAGTTTCTTGCCGAAAGACGAACCGACTTTAATGTACCTTACTTTAGGAATAGGGCTCATCATTCTTCTGTTCATGATTCCTTACTATTATGCTCTTTTTCGGTATGCTTATCGTAGAACGTGATCTCAACTTGTTTCATCTATTATAGAGAGTAGTGTGAAGGTAATGAAGAGGATTAGTGCTGCCGCTCTTTCGTTTATCATCCTTTTAAGTGCGTGCAATGAGAAAAAAGAAGTGCCTGCTACAGCTAGTAAAAAGGTAGAAGATAAAAAGGAAGAAGGTACAAAGGTAATCAATGATATTGAATATAAGTTGTTATTCTTCAAAGGTTACAAGAGGGATAAAGATCTAGAAGAATATTACTTAGACGAGATTGAAATGTACAGTAATTACATGGATTCAGAAATTGGAGATCTATTAAAAAAGAGTTCAGAAGTGCTTGTTTCATTTAAACCGGGTAAAGGTCATACACAATCAGGTGCTGGATTTATCGATATCTATGTAGATGAGGAAGAATATTATGATGTGAATGCAGGTGCTTTATATCGATCTAACTACAAAGAGGTTACCGATTCTAAGGATAGCTTTGCACCGAATTATATGATATCTGAGTATTATGCAGTTAAGTACGAAAGTGAGCTAGATTCGGAATTTCAATATTATGCAACCTTTAAAGATGTGGCAACTGCACCTAAGAATTTAGACATTCAACGATTATGGAACGATCAAGCATTTCTCCAGTCCTACAATTCCGACTGGGAAGACTATATCGATAGTATTTCGTTTGTCGACTATCTGATGAAAACGTATGGAAAAGAAAAAACATTAACATTAGTTACTGAGAATGATAATGAGTCCATTCATACAACATTTGGTAAAAATCTTGATGCTTTAATTAAGGATTGGAAACAAGCTAAATGAATATTCACCAAAGATGGGATCGATACTAATTTCGGTTTTTTATAAAAATTAAGCTAAAACACTGAACAATAGCGAAATATAACCGATATAACAAAGGGAATTAACGCTATTCTTTTGAATAGCTTACAAACATACAAGAACAAAAACCCATTAATTTACATAAGATCATTACCCAAGAATGTGAATAATGGTGCGAATATATATTTTGTGCTGAAGCCTAACTGTGGGCTTCTTTTCTTTGTGAAATTTTTATAGACGCTTTCACAGTAATCGGCTATAACAAGAAATAGAGCTATTTTTATTTATTAGTTTGAACTTCAGGAGGAACACCATGTTATTTAGTTCAACCGTCTTTTTATTTTTATTCTTACCCATCGTTTTATTCACGTATTTTTTAGTACCACGCAGCTTTAGAAATGTTTTGCTGTTGGCTTATAGTCTGTTCTTCTATGCTTGGGGAGAACCTGTTTTTGTTTTGATTATGTTAGGCTCTATCGTGCTTAACTATTTGTTTGGACTTGTCGTTGACCGAGTGCGAGATCGAAAACGTGCTGTAACTTGGGTCATGACAGCGATGGTGCTTTCTAACATCGCGATTCTGTTCATTTTTAAATATACAAATTTCTTTGTGGAAAACATTAACGCGGCATTTGATCTATCCATCCATGTAGATCCGATACCGCTGCCGTTAGGAATTTCGTTCTACACCTTCCAAGCGATGAGTTATGTGATCGATGTTTACCGAAGAGATGGGGAAGTGCAAAAAAATCCACTTAACGTGGCCTTATATATCGCTTTATTCCCTCAGCTTGTTGCTGGACCCATCGTGCGTTATCAAACGGTAGCGGATCAAATTAAACACCGGATAGAGACATTCGGTAAGTTTGCTGAAGGTGTTAAACGATTTATTATCGGTTTGGCTAAAAAGATGCTTATCGCGAACAACGTAGGTTTCATTGCAGATGAAATCTTTAAGACGCCAGCGAACGAGCTGTCAGTAGGTATGGCATGGATTGGTATCATCGCCTATTCCCTTCAAATCTATTTTGATTTCTCTGGGTACTCAGATATGGCGATTGGCTTAGGAAAGATGTTTGGTTTTGATTTTCTAGAGAATTTTAAATACCCTTATATCTCAAGAACCATTTCAGAATTCTGGCGTCGTTGGCATATATCATTAGGATCATGGTTCAGGGATTATGTGTACATCCCGTTAGGTGGAAGTAAAAACGGCAAGTTGATGACGTATCGTAATCTTTTCATTGTTTGGTTTGTAACAGGCTTCTGGCATGGAGCCAACTGGACGTTTATCGCATGGGGATTGTACTTCGGAATTATCATTGCACTAGAAAAAGCGTTCTTAGAGAAACTCATTTTCCGCATGTGGAGACCCTTACAGCATCTCTATGCGTTAATATTAATCATCAGTGGTTGGGTTCTGTTTAGAGCAGATACGTTCACCTATGCGTATAGCTATCTCAAAGTAATGTTTGGTTTTGGGAATGCTCCTTTATTTGATGAACGAGCAGCATTCTACCTAACGAATTATTCCGTATTATTATGTCTTGCGATTATTAGTGCTACTCCTTTGTTCAAGTGGTTAATCGATAAATTACAAGCTACTGCTTCAAACAAGGTTTATGTATTAGGAAACGAAATTGGTGCACCGATCTATTACGCGACCGTACTTTTACTTTCTATTGCGTACATGGTGAACTCAACCTTCAATCCTTTCATTTATTTTAGATTCTAAGGTGGGCTATATATGAGAAAAATCATTGGAGAAAAAGTGTTAGCCGTTGCTTTTGTAGGATTGATCAGTACGGTGGGAGTAGGTATGGTGCTAGCGGAAGATACCAAAATTTCTGAGCTGGAAAACAGAGAGATGGCATCATTTCCATTAGTGGAAAAGGACGATGATCTGTTGTCTGGTGAGTATTTTGGGAAATTCGAAACCTACTATAACGATCAGGTCTATAAAAGAGAAGAGTGGCTGCAGCTTTATTCAAGCTTCAAGAAGGAGTTCATGAAAGAAAAAGAAGTGAATGGTGTCTTTCTAGGAGAGGATGGGTACCTTCTACAAGCTGTCGATAAAATCGAGAACCTTAAGGATGAACACCAACAGATCAATAAATTCATTGAATATGGTGATTCAAAAGGTCTTGATGTATATTACACGATGGCACCTACAAAAGTGATGTCCAACAAAGACAAATTACCTGCTTTTGCAGAAGACTTCTCGCAAAAGAACATGAATAACTTTTTAGAAGGTTTAAGTCCTAAAGCGGAGCAGATCAATCTTCGTAAAACGATTGAGAAAAAGAACCAAGAGGAACAGCTCTACTTTTATACAGATCACCATTGGAAACAAAAAGCAGCTTTCTATGGATATGAACAAGTAATCAAAGAGTTAAGCGAAAAACACCCAGAGGTTGGAGAACCTAAGAAACTCTCTGATTTTAATGTAAAAACATATAAAGAACCTGAGTTTTATGGATCTGCCGCACGCTTATCAAACAAAGCATATGCAGAAAAAGCAGATCAAATCGAGATTATGGAACCAAAAGAGGGTTACGATGGATACGATGTTTGTATCAAAGGAGAATGCGGAAAACCTTTCTACGATCTGAGCAAACAAGAGGATAAAGAGATGTATGCGGATCGTTATAATGTATATATGGGTGGAAATGCATCGCAGATAGTAGTGAAGAATGAAAAAGCAGACAATGACCTTAAAGTGCTGGTATTAAAGGATTCCTATGCAAATCCGATGATTCCTCTTCTAAGTGCTCATTTTAAAGAAGTACATGTTGTCGACTTACGTTTAAATGGCGGAAACATGTATGACTATCTTGATAAACAAGATCTGGACATGGTGTTATTTGTCCACAACGTATCTTCAGCTATTCAAACACCAAACCTTTATACGTTTGAAGGTAGAAGTAAATAAACCATTTTGAGCTTGCAGAGAAAGAATCTGCAAGCTTTTTCTATTCTATTTTCTTCCTAAAAGTATTTAACAATACCGAGACTTGTCGATAAGTATGAAAAAGGTATTGGGAGGAAAAGGTATGAGGTCTACATATACCAAACTTATAATTATCGTAACATTAATTCTGCCCTTCATCTCATCGTCTTCTTTAAAGGCAGAAGCAACTTTTAACAAGAAAATCTATTGGAATAATACAGTTAAGACCATAAAAAATGAACCTGTATGGAAAGGTGATATGCTGTGGCTTCCCATTGACGATATTTTCTCAGTGATAGGTGCCAAAGTGGGATGGGATAAAGGTAGGAAACAAGCAACGATAACATACAAAGGAAGCAAGATCGTTCTGACGATGAATGTAGATCGTATTCAGCTTGGTGGGAAGTCGTTTAAAGTTCTTGAAAAACCTCAGATGTTCGGAAAAATTTCTATGATTTCAGAGCATACATTGGAAGAGCTAACAGGTTTGGATGTGGATCACAATAAGGAGAACAAGAAAATACATTTGAAGCCTAGTGATGTCTTAAATCAAGCAGCAACAAATCTAAAAGTTCCTCTCCGGGAACATGCTCAGTTTGAGGTGAAAATAAAAAACAAGTCTTCTCATTCTAAGCAAGAATACTCATTGGCTATTCCAGCTAAATACAGCAATCAGTTTAAAGTAGATAAGCAAAAATTAACCCTTTCGCCTGGTGCTATAGGTCGATTTGTTATACAGTCTAAACAACCATTAACAAAGTCTGAGAACAAGGAGTTGTACGTGAATATTTCTTCTTCATCACAAAAATCCACCGTTCCGCTATCCTATGAAGTATCAAATTATCAACTTTCGAAACATAAGCATCCAAACTCCTTTATAGGTGAACAAGAGCTAAAACGAGCGAAGCAAAGGATACATAATGTGCAATGGGCTAAGAATTATTGGCGGTATTTAGAAGGGCAGGCACAGGAAGCACTAAAGCTAAAAGTGATAGTGCCAGATCAGTCAGCAGGGCACTCCTCTTGGTATACATGTAAAGATGGGTCACCCCTTACTTACCAGAGCGGACATTTCTGTAAAAAAGAAAATACGTACTATTATGGCGACCGGTATGATGCAGGATACAGATTCTTTCAACACAATGAAGCCATTGCTGCATTAAAGACATTGTCACTTGCTTATGCGTTAAGTGGAAACGAACAGTACGGAAACGAAGCGGTAAGAATTATAAACGAGTATGCAAAAAAATATCCGAATTATGCCTTACAAGATCGTGGAGGTAGATTGTATTGGCAATCGTTGGATGAGGCAGTCGGAATGGTCGATATCCTAACATCATATGACCTGCTTTATACGTTTAAAGGGTTAAACGAGGCTAGTAAAAAGAATATCGAGCTCAACCTTATTAGACCGTCCATTCAAACAATAGCGAGTAGCTCCAAAGGACTCTCTAACTGGCAGGCGTGGCATATTGCGGCAATCGGTGTGGCGGGAACAGTATTAGGTGATACTTCTTACATTGAACGTGCTGTAAATGGGCCAGATGGATTCAATCATCTTATCCAGCATGGAGTCATGTCAGATGGCTTTTGGTGGGAGGGATCTATGGCTTATCATACGTATACATTGGCAGCTTTTAATATTTTGGGGGAAGCGGTCAGTAAATGGAACTATGACCTGTTTTCAAACGCTTCACTTAAACAAATGTTTAATGCGCCTATATCGTATGCTTATCCTAACTTAACCTTGCCTGTTAATAACGATGGTGGAAAGTTTGGAGCTTCATTGATCAATACTTTTTCATCTAAAGGATACAATGATTATGAATCTGCCTATACCCGGTATAAAGATCCTACTTATTCTTGGTTGCTAAACCAAAAATATAAATCATTGTATAGGAGAGGTGATTTTGCCTTATTTTTTGGAGAAGATGTGATCGGTAACGGAGAATCAACAGTCAAAAGTTCAAATTTTAAAGATGTAGGACATGGAATATTAAGGTCTAATGCACGCAAGAACGAAGACCAATTATATGTATTAATGGATTATGGTCCACATGGAGGATCACACGGTCACTTAGATAAGTTAGCATTGGATATTTATGGTGCAAGAACGAATCTGGCACCTGATTTTGGAACTCCAGCCTATTCACATCCTTTGTATCGGTCATGGTATAAACAGACATTAAGTCATAATACTGTTGTTGTAGATGGGCAATCACAGTTAGAGTCAAAAGGAAAAATGGTATCTTTTATCGATGAGGGTGACTTTAAGCATATGCATGCTGAAGCAAATTCCGCTTACAAGGGAATTACGTACAATCGATCAATCATGATGGATTCTGACTATCTCCTTGATTGGTTTCATGTTTCAGATCCGAACAAAGAGCATCAATATGATTGGTTTCTACATGGAATGGGCTCGTTGAATACAACCGTTAAATCGAAAGCGGTAAAGGATACAGCATCACTACTCTATAATCAAAAAAATGGATATGAACAGCTCAAAAATTTATCGACAGGAACGGCTTTAACAGGATGGAGCGGAGTGTTTAAGAATCAGACAGCAGGCATGCAGGTTTATTCTGTTCCGACATCAAATCCCGTTCAGGTCATAACTTCGACAGGACCTGGCCCTTCACACCTTATGAATGCACAACCTGTTATCATCCAAAGAAAATATGGAAAGGAAGCTGACTTTATTACGATTATCCGTCCTTCTGAAAATGGGAAGGCCAGTCAGATTAAGGGAACACTTCAAACGAAGAACAGTGTCACCATAGAACTAGAAAATGAAGATCATCACTATTATCAAAATTATAGGAATGGTAACACAAACGGAAATCTGCTAGCAGCTAAAGCAGTTACTGAAAAAAATGCTACGTACCAAATTGATTCATCGATTCTCTTTTCAATGAATAAGGACCAAATACACATTCAAGTACTTCAATATAACCAATTAAAACAACTTAGCCTTTATTTTGATGCCAAAGGGATTAACTCGGTTCACCTAAATGGAAGTTCTGTAGACTATAAGTCTCTAGGTGGTCGTGTCATGATCAATATCAATAAACAGTAAAAAGGACCTCCTCATATAAAAAAATATGAGGGGGCTTTTTTTGATAAATGTAAATATATCCATATAATTTTATTTTGAAAACGTTAACAATTTAACCCTATTTATAAAGAAATAAACAACTTATTATATTATTGTAAAAAAGCTTGATAATGTTAAGTTAGTACTTTAATATAACAAAGGAACAAGGATAAACATGGGTTTGTTTACAGAGAAAGTATGCAAAATAATGATAGGGAGGTTTTTCACATTAATAAAAATATGATTGATTTATCAGATTACATATCATATGAAAAGTTTAGCGATTACATAAAAAAATCAAAGAATGATGACTCGAATTCAAACAACAAACTAGTTTTCGTATCCATCATTTTTAGTATCACAATCGTTGCAATGTTTGCAATGAGTTATTTTATTCGAGGTACGTTTAATGTTTTCTTAGGAGTTTACGGTTCTATCATGGTCCTGTACTTACTCACTAAGCAGTCTTTATCCTTCTTTTACAGACCTGCTGTCGGAGAAGCGCAACAAGCAAAAGTCGCTGTTGTCATACCTTCTTATAACGAAAGTGCGGAAGCTATTAGAAATACGATAAATAGTATTCTTGCTCAAGATTATCCGGTTCATGAAATCTTTTTTGTGGATGATGGTAGTAAAGACCAATCTGCATATAACATGGCACTGAGAATGAAGAATGAATTAGAATTCACCAATAAGGAAGTAGCAGCTACTCTTGAGGGTACAGTTGGTACTATACCTAACTTAGTTGTACATAGGTTAGAAAAGAATAGCGGAAAAAGACATGCTCAGTTATGGGCATTTAGAAGAACGACAGCTGACTTTGTTGTAACGGTCGATTCAGATGGAGATTTGTTCCCGAACGCTGTAAGAGAGTTGCTCATTCCGTTTAACGATGAAAAAGTGATGGCGACTACGGGACATGTTAACATCAGAAACAGAAAAGAAAATCTGCTTACGAAGTTAATAGACATGCGTTATGATAATGCATTCAGGGTAGAAAGAGCTGCACAATCAGTAACTGGAAATGTTCTTGTATGTAGCGGTCCATTAAGTGCATATCGCGTTGAAATTATTAAAGACAATTTAGAGAATTATGGAAACCAGATGTTTCTTGGTGAAACCGTACAGTTTGGTGATGACCGATGTTTGACAAACTACTCCATATTAAGAGGGAAGACGGTCTATCAATCTACTGCAAGATGTATAACAGATGCACCTACAACATTAAAGCAATTTATTAAACAGCAACTAAGATGGAATAAATCATTCTTTAGAGAGAGCTTAATTTCATTTGGTATCGGATTAAAGAAACCGAACGTGTTAGTGTGGACGATATTAGAAATGTCACTTTGGATTCTATTTGGCTTCTCATTAATTTTAAGTGTTGTTCTTAAAGCAACATCAGTAGGTTTTGTTTTACTATTTTATTATCTGGCTTATATTTCACTATCTGCGTATGCGAGAAATGTATTCTATTTATTGAAACATCCACTTACGTTTTTATTAGCACCTGTTTATGGAATCATACATTTAACCATGCTATTTCCGTTAAGATTTTATGCGCTTCTCACTATCAAATCAAACGGTTGGGGAACTCGTTAAGAGTTCCTTTTTTGTTTATATGTAAATGTTCATTTAAATTATTATGAAAATTTGCCATAATAAAGAAAACATCTTTTGGGGATGAACCAAAATAGAAGTGAGGTAATAATGAAAAGAATAATATACAAAGCTACATTGTTTATAGTGGTTAATAGTCTACTAGCCATAATTCTATCCTTAGGTTTGCTATCCATGTTTCATGGTTTGAGCATAGATCGTGCAATTGATTGGTCACAGTTGAACACCAAAGTATTTGCAGGGTTATTTATAGTTATATTCTTGATTTTAGGAATACTACAACGGTTTAAATTTATGTTTGTTGTTAGAGAACAAGCAGCAGCGAAAATGACAAACAATAAGTCACTGCGTATGATGTTTGTCTTCATCTTTATTATCGCCTCGTCTTTTGTTCTCTATGGTATCCTACAATTCTTCCAAAGCGGCATGAACGTAGATATATTTATAGACTGGATACAAGGAAAGACAAAAATCTTTGTGCTTAGTTCCTTGTTTATTCTTTCTCTCTATTTTCTGTTTTTATCTATAACGGGAAGACTTTATTTAAGCTTATTCATGAGTGTGAGCGTCACCGTTCTTTTCGGACTTACTCATGCAAACAAGATGACGTTTCTTGGTGAGCCGCTCTATCCATCAGACTTTAAGCAGGTTACGCATATCCTTGAAGTTATTCCAATGGTTCTCGGTGCTTTTTCTATTTGGAAGTTGCTCATTCTTGGACTGATCTTCATTCTTGTTGTTAGCTATGTTGTCATCATCTATTTACAGATAAATGAAATCAAAACTTCATGGTGGGCAAGAGGGCTAATCCTTTGTTTATCCATTTTCATTTTTTATTCTTTTTTCAATTATCCAAAGACGTATGTCAACGCACTCGCAGAAAAGTCAGACGTGAAGATCGTTCGTTGGAACCAGCCTTCAAACTATCGAGACAACGGGATGGTATTTGGCTTTTTGTCCAACTTGCACGTGGATGCGTTTGATAAGCCAGCAGGTTATAGCAAGAAGGCTGTTCAAGAAATAGCGAATCGAATTCAGGATCAAGCTTCTGAAAAACAGCCAGTGAAAAAAGGGGATGTGAAGAATCCAAATATTGTCTTCATTATGAGTGAGGCTTTTTGGGATCCTACTAAACTAGAAAATGTCACGTATAGCAAAGATCCTTTACCTGTTACGCGAGAGTTGATGAAGAAATATTCTTCGGGAAGTGTTCTCTCACCTACGTTTGGAGGAGGAACATCCAACGTTGAGTTTGAGGCACTTACTGGGTTTTCGATGAGGTTCCTTAAAGCGGGATCACTTCCGTATCAACAGCTCATCGATCAAAAAGACTTTATTCCATCTATTGTTAGTGAGTTAGAAGCTAGGAAATATGAGTCTTTGGCTATGCACCCATACAACAAAGTATTTTATAAAAGAAACAGGGTGTATGACACGTTTGGATTCAATCAGTTTCTTCATATGGAATCGATGAAAAATAAAGAAATGACGGGACCCTACATTTCAGATGAAGCGGTTGCTCATGAAATCTTAGATAATTTAAAAAGTAAAGATAAGCCTATGTTTGTTCATGCTGTAACGATGCAGAATCATTTTCCATATGCTGCAGATCGGTATAAAAAGAATTCCATTAAAGTCTCTGGACTGAGTCCTGCTTCTAATGCAGAGTTAGAAACGTATGCGGAGGGTATTTCTCAATCTGATCGTGCACTGGAGATGTTGGTGAAGAAGCTTGAAACGATTGAAGAACCAACACTCGTTGTTTTATGGGGAGATCATCTGCCTATTCTAGGTCAAAATAAAGCAATCTATGAAGAAGCGAAGTTTATGGAGCCATACAACCCGAAGATTGAACTGCAAAAATTCTCGGAAACACCATTGTTGATGTATGCAAACTATGATTTGCAGCGTGAAGATTTGAAAGTGATGAGCCCTTCCTTTATCGGACCAACGTTGTTTAATCTTGCAGGACTAGAACAGCCACCTTTTTATACGTTCTTAGATGAGGTGAAAAGTGAGCTTCCTGGTATTAAGCCAGGCTTACTAATTAATAATGAACAACGATCAGAATTTTCGCTTTCTAAAAAACAGCAGAAATTATTGAAAGATTACCAGATGCTGCAATACGATCTTCTCGTCGGAAAGCAATATAGCAGGGAGATTTTGTTTAAATAAAAGGAGAGCACCATGGTGAAGACTTTAAAGGTACTGTTACTTACTTTCTTATTTAATGGCCTTCTTTTTGTTGGACTTCCTTATGCTTATTTGGCTTATCAAGGTTCAAAATTTACATTCTCGGTTGAAAAATGGCATGCACAAGAAGACAAACGAGGAGACATAGTAGGGGATTTGGTAGAGAAGTATGATTTTAAAGGCTGGTCCGAAACAAGAGTCATTAAGCTTTTAGGAGAGCCCGCGAAAGATGGAGCGAGGAAAGAGCCTGATAATATTGTATATTATTTAGGTGATGAAAGTGGCTATCCAAGTATTGATAGTGAATGGTTACTTTTTTGGTTTGATGAAAACGATCGTGTTACTAAATTTGAAGTTACAACAGATTAAATTCGTTGTAGTCTTTTAAGAATCAGCTAGCGCAAATAAAAAATTAGTATATAGAAAAAGGGCTTACTCAAAAATATTGAGTAAGCTCTTTATTATTGTGCTGTATATTCTTTTACCCAGCCGTTGCCTTGAGGCGTTTCAATGTAATACCATATATCTTTCCATTGTTTGGTCGCTTTAGCTGTACCTGGCTGAAGAACAGTTGGTGTCTTGCGTACTTCTAACGGGTACGTATACAGATTCTTCACGGTTGTAAGCTTAATCTGCTTATTGATTGCAACTGGTTTATAGTTCAATACTACATTTTTTGCTTGAACCCATCTTACACCACTTGATGTTTGGAGGGCATACCAGTTTTTATAGGACTTAACCGCTTTGTATTCTCCTGCAGGAGCGGAGCTGCTAGTCACTTTACTCGTTAACGGAAGTGTATATAAAGTTAGAGGTTCAGTTAGTAAAATAGGCATCGGAGTTGAATAGCTAGTAACAGATCCCAATACATAATTTCCTTTAGACACCCACTTCTTACCATGAACAGTATTTAATCTAAAAAAGTTTCCTTTTTCAGCGATAACTGTTGCTGGCTGAGCATTAAAGCGCAACGTTGATTTGTACTGAGTACCAGGACGATCATACAAATACGTATTATCAAACTTTGTGATTAAGTAATTCGTTTTTGAGAGCTTACCTTCCCAAAGTTTTTTACCTTCATTCGCGATATAAAGTCCAGCTTTTTTGTTTCTTCTCCATTCTTCAGGAATTACTGATAAAGGAGGGTTCGTTTCGTTGACTGCATAACTTAACTCAGGTGTGAACGCAGGGCGTTTGAATTCACTGATGAACCAGTCTTTATAACCTCCACCACCACCCGGAGCTGGTGCGACTAAAGAATAACCAGTCATAGATGAGAAAGCTTTTGCCATATTATAATCACGTGTATAGTTTTCTTTCGTATTATTATAATGCCAATATAATATTCGTCCTGCTGAATGATAAGAGATAGTTACCTCAGGATCTACGAAATAAGTGAAGTTATACAGCAATCTGTTTTCGTTCGTTTGAAGCGGCTTTGTTCCCTTGTAATTCTTGTAAGATGGAGATGTGGGACCTTCAATACTGCTCCAACCAGGAGGATACTGTCTGTTTGGGTCAATACCTTGAGCGTTCGCCTTCCACCGTTTAAAGTTCGTGCTTCCGTTGTTCATCTTAATTAAATTTGAACGAACAGAAGAAGGAAAAACGTTTGGACCGTATTGTTGAAGTGTTACTCCATCAGGGTTCACCATAGGAACGAACCAGATGGATACATCATTTAATAGATTGAATACATTATAGCCATCGAAATTGGTCTTATTTTTGTAAGCATTTGCGTATTGATCGAGCATTTCCATTGTGATATTCGTTGTAATCCACTCACGACCATGATGAGATCCGTTGTAAAAGACGGTAGCGTCACCTTTACCAAGTTTCACAGCCCATATGTGGCGGCCGTAAACCGTTTTTCCTAATGATTTGTATGTAATAAGTCCAGGGTATTTCGTTGATAATTCTTTTATGTCGGCTGTCATTCCTGTGTAAGTAGCCGTTGCATTCAAATTTACATAATCTGCTGCTTCAGCTTTTTGGCTCATCGTCGGTAGAATGAGAGTGAAAGCTAACAGAAAGACGATTATTTTTTTCATATGACCCTCCTAAAATATGTGCTGATTCGCAATTATTAGTATACTATTAAACTAATTGGTAAAGGAGATAATTTCATGCAAAAGAAAAAAATAGTTCTATTTATCCTGTCGTTCTTTGCTTCTACTCTATTACACCCGTTTCAAACAAAAGCGGTAACAACTATTCCGTATGAAAAACAATTATTGTCACATGCACTGGCGAAAAAAGGTTCAAAGCAAGTCATCATTGTAAAGGCAGATAGTTCCACGTCTTATAAAGCCGTTCTAGCCGCCTATGAATACACTGGTTCTTCTTGGAAAAGAGTTTATACTTACCCTGCAGTTTTAGGTAAGAATGGCGTATCAGCTCAAAAGAAAGAAGGAGATGGTAAGTCGCCAGCTGGTATGTACTTTATGGGGCAGGGATTTGGTTCTGTTACGAAACCAAGTGGAATGGTGCTGTCCTATAAAAAAACAACAGCTTACGATTATTGGATTGATGATGTAACGTCTCCTGATTACAACCGATGGAAGGTCTATGATGGAAATCCGTACTCGAAATGGAAATCATTTGAACGACTCAATCATCCTCTATACAAATATGCAACAGTCATACGTTACAATGAGAAACCGGTTGTTGGAAAAGGAAGTGCTATATTTCTTCATATTTGGAGAGAGCGTACGAGTCCAACAGCAGGATGCACAGCGCTTCATGAAGGAAATGTATTAAGACTCATGCAATGGATGGATCCAGCAAAAAAACCGCTGTTTATTCAAGGTACGGAAACCGATTTAAAGCGTATGTCACAGCTATAAAAAAAGATTGACCAAAGTGAATTTACTATTCATTTTGGTCTTTTTTTGTCGAAAAATAGAGTATAGGTTATAGGCAAATAGTAGCTACTAATCATCTAGCAATCTGCTATAATCTAATTAACTTATTTTTCCAAAATGAGTAAATTGTTGGTAGGAGGAAAGAAATGCTAGACTGGAAAAAGCAGCTATCTGTATTAGGTTTATGTGCAAGTTTAGTAGGAACAGGATTTTCAACGGTTAATGTACAAGCGAAAGGAAAAGAGGTTAGTCTTTCAAACTCGTACATATCAAAATTCCTAGAAGAAAAACGTCAAGAAAAGGTAAATAAGAAACCGGCTATTAGTGAGGATACGTTAATCGTTAAATACAATAGACCGATTTCGGCAAGTGAACATAACCGTGCTGGAGCAACACCAATTAAAACAATCAGTAAGTTGAACTATACAGTGGTTAAGATTAAGAAAAAAGGAACAATTGAAACGGTCTTAAAAGCTTATCAAAAGATGGGTAAGGTAGAGTTAGCAAGTCCGAGTGCAATGTACACAACACAAAGCACGAACGACCCAAAGGTGAAGGAGCAATATCATCTATCTCTCTTACAAATGGAAAAAGCTCAAAGCCTAGTAGGGAATAAATCGATTAAAGTAGCTGTTATTGACCAAGGAGCAGATAGAAATCACCCAGACCTTACTGGACAGCTGCTACCTGGTTACAACACAGTAAGTCCAATTAATCAGCCAGCACCAGATTTCCATGGTACTCACGTATCTGGAATTATTGCAGCGAAGAAAAATAACGGAATTGGCGGTTATGGTGTTAACCCTAACGCTGATATTCTAAATATTGACGTATTTGATCGTGGAGGCGGTGCTTATGACTTTGCTATCGCAGATGCGATTCTTTATGCAGCAGATAACGGTGCGAAAGTTATCAATATGAGCATTGGCGGAGGAATGCCTTCTCCATTGATTGAAGACGCTGTAAAAAAAGCAATCGCAAAAAACGTGACGATTGTAGCTTCTGCAGGAAACAGCGGAGATGATGGACTAAACTATCCAGCCGCTTTCGAAGGCGTTATCTCTGTCGGGTCAACCAATAAAGATAATAAGTTATCTAGCTACTCAACTTTCGGACCGTCTGTTGATATAGTAGCGCCTGGTGAAAATGTTTATGCTCCGATCTATGAAGCTGAACGTAAATCAAGCTTTGATTATCTAAGTGGAACGTCTATGGCCTCACCAGTTGTTGCAGGAGTAGCGTCCCTATTGTTAACAAAATACCCTAACCTTACGCCAGCGCAGGTGGAATATGTGCTAGAGCACACGGCTAAAGACCTTGGCGCGAAAGGGTTTGATACGAAGTTCGGAAACGGACTCGTTAATCCTGTTGACGCGTTAAAGTTTGATGTGAAGAAAATTCCTGCGTCAGTGAAGAATCCGAAAACAGAAAGTGAGATTCTTAAAGCGGCTAAATCGGTAACAGTAGCAGGCAAGTATTCCTATTCAAACAAAATTACAAAAGCTAACGAAGAGCAATGGATCAAGTTCCCTGTAAAAGAGGGAGAATTCATTCAAACCTCTTTACAAGGTGCAGCTCCATATGACTACAAGTACAAGCTTCATTTATATTCAGAAGATGGAACACTGATCGAAGAAGTCAACCAAGTACGTGAAGGTAAGCCTGAAGGGAAATTGCTGGAGATTCCTTACTCGGGTACATTAGCGATCGGAATTAAAGACGCAAATGGAAGTTTTGATGATTCAGGTAAAGGTTTGTCTCATTACAAGCTAAACGTTGAAAGAAGCAATGAACTTGCAGAAGACGGTGTGGATCTGGAGAACCCCCTTGTGGTAGATTCTTTCCCTTATTCTTCTAAGGAAAAAGCCTTAACGTTTACAGGTGAAGAAGGCGATGAAGACTACTTCAAGATTACCGTTGAAGAAAAACAGATGGTGCGAGTAAAAACATCAGCGGTTCCTGGAATTGATGCAAGTCTGAACGTATACCTTAACGAACAATTCTTCCCTCCAACTGAAGGTGAAGAAGGCGAAGAGGAAGAGGAACCATCAGGTACTATGGCAGCTAAACCATCTCATGAGGATGAAGAAGAGTTTCTAGAGCCAATGTATTACTCTAACTCTCGTGGTTATGGTGAAGGGGAGACCCTTGTGTTCGAAGCAGAGCCTGGCATAGAGTATCTTGTAGCTACATCAAATATGATGAAGTATAACGATTTTATGTTTGACTTCTTTATGAACGAACAAATGATGTATCAGGGCGCTGAAGGAGAATTTGATTCGTCTAACCTTCCGTATGAGGTAACAATGGAAAGCAAGGTTCTTCCTGAAGATGAGGATAACTATCCACTTCTTGAAGAAGAAATGCCTGAGGAAGAGTTTGAAGAAGGCGAAATCGATGCAGAAGAGTATGTTGCAAAGAAACAGGCAGTTCGAGATGTATTGCATGATGTAGAAGATGAAGAAGATGAATATGAGAGAATGATGCGTGAGATTCAAGAATCAGCACTAGAATACAATATTGGTGAAAAAGCTGCTGGTTATCTTCAAATGATAGAAGATGAGGATTACTTTAAAGTTACACCAGGTGAAACAGGAATCTACGATTTTTCTTTTGCGAAGAACGGCAACATTCCAGCATTAGAAATGTATGAATTGATCGAACTAACGGATGAAGAGGGTAATACGTTTACAGATCTTGGTCAAATTGGAGCTAACTACACATGGGATTGGTCTGGAATTAAGATGAATTCCACGATGTTAGTAGGTCTACGCAAAAATAAAACATACTATGTAAAAGTGATGAATGATCCGTTTAACGAAAACAGTATCTCTTTTGATCAATATTCGTTCAGCTCTAAATTAAGAATTAAGAATCCTGAAGATAAGTATGAGAACAATGATAAGCTTGAGAGAGTGAAGAGCCTCCCGGCTAAGCGTTTCTCTGGTAACTTCGCGATGCAGAACGATATGGATGTATTCTATTTAAAACCTGGAAGTAAAGATACGTTATTCGGCGTTAATATTGATCGCTATCCTGTAACGAATGACTTGAAAAAGAAGTACCCAGCCGAATTACTAGGAACGATTTACAGCGCAGCTATCGTTTTTGAAGACAAGAATAATAACCGAAAAGTGGATGAAAGTGAATTTGACACGATTCGTTATATGGAAAAAGGTTGGGAAACAGGTCATTCTAGCGGCTCTTTCTTAGCGAAAAAAGGGAAGGGATACGTTATTGCATTTGTAAGCATGACTGAATCTCCTAGCCCTAGCTTAATTCCTTACTCTGCACAAGTTGCTCCGGTCAACATGAAGGATGAGGATGCAGGTTCTGTGGTTCGTAACTACAAACCATCTAAGCCCCTTTCACTTAAAAAAGTGAACAGCAAGAAATGGACAGCAACAGGCTATTTAAATGCAGGGGTAACAAATGGCGATACAGATTGGTATGCATTAAAGCTTACGAAGGATAGCAAAGCAAAGCTTACATTAGATATCAAAAATGATGTAGATGCTGTCATGTCCATCTACAAAGATGGAAAGTTAGTGAAGCGTGCTGATTATTATCGTCTAGGAGACGATGAAGTATTGCTCACGAACCTCAAGAAAGGCACGTACTACATTGAGGTGAAAGACACGAATCGAAATGCTAGTCTTAGCCCATACACATTAAATGTTGAGTTTTAATAGGAAAAACCCAGCCGAAGATTGATTCGGCTGGGTTTTACTTTTCGCTTGATTAGTTTACCAAAGATTTACGATATAACTCTTCTGTCATGGGTACAACTTCTTCTCTAACAATAATCTCTCCATCACTCTGAACAACTTCTAATACGATTCTAATCTTTTTGCCTACAGGTATTATTTTTTCGTTGGATTCATTGATCGGGTCAAGATAAGAATCCCAATACCCATGAACGATATTCATTTGATAGGCACTGCTCCAATCACGGTACGTCCAGGTGAATGCTGATAATCTATTTCCCCAATCGTTACTGGAATAGTGACCATACACTTCTGTACCGACTGCAGATTTAAGTGACTCATAAGTAGGGTACTTTTCTGCGTCAGCAATCCAAAGTCTGATCTCGCCTTCATAATTAAAAGTTACTTTCATTTTATTATTTCTATTTTGAGTTACATAAAATGTGTCATAAACTCCGCTTGTTTTATCATCCAGCAACTCTTGTAAAAGATTAGTCCGTTCCTGAAGAAGTGCTTTTCTTTTTGGTGCCTTAATCTTATTCATACAAGCTGTCGCTAAATCTAAACGTCGTTGTGCTTCCTCTGTGTTTTTAGCAATAGATGCTTCGGCACGGTCAAGATGTGTATCAGCACTTATGATGTAATACACTTCATCGCGGGATTTTTTAATTGGATTTAAATAGCGCTGCTTAAATGCTTGTTGAATATCCTTTCCATACACCTTGTCATAATTAGGCTGGAGTAGGCTCAGTTTATAATTGAAATAATTGTAAGATCTCCATTTATAAAAAGGTTCATCAGATAGGTAATGATCAAGGTGCTTCGTCTTATAGTCTAGTAATATCGGATAAGTTCGCACGGCATTGTTGTAAGCATTGCCGTTTTGTATGACTTTCTGATACCCCGCCACTTGAGTAAGCAATTGTTTTTTCCTGTCCGTATTTGGGAGCGAATCTACCATTTTTTTTGCTTTTTCCACTTCATCCCTTGCTTTATTGTAAGGCGTTGTAATTACTGTACTGAAATCGAGATTCTTCGTATATTTTTGATGAAGAATAGTACTAACTTCTGCTGCGAGTTTCACTTGTTTTTCTGTAGCAGGGAGAGATGCGGCTTTAGCTGTAACAGGAAATAGAAGTAGTAGACATGCAGTTAAGATTGAATACATTAGTTTTTTCAAAACAATCATCCTCATTTATGAAGGTAATATACTATCATCATAATAACAAAATATATAAAAAATGTATTTATTTATAAGTGGCAATAATACCTTTTTGAATCATCCACTTGCTGTGTGTAATTTGTGCCTCTTCAATATATAGGAAACTTTATTTTGACCGATATTATAGTATCTATCTATTGAAAGCTAAGTGTGAATTTGGTAATATTATCAAGTTGTGTTTGGGTATATTTGGTTCGTTTGAGTGGTTTTATATTAGGAGTCAGGAGTAACGTCTATGTACAACAACAATAAAAGCTGGATAAAATGGTCAGAACTTTTAGTTGTTTCATCCATCCTATATATCATAGATTTGTTCGTATTTTCTTTTTCTGAGTTATCAGCAAGTCCTTATGTTATTATCATACTTTTATTTAGTATAAGGTATGGTATTTTGTACGGTTTATTAATCTCAGGTATTATACTAGGCATTCACTTAGTGAGTGCCTGGAGTAATAACGAAGATATTTATTCCTACATCTTCTTTGGTGATTTTTCTATCTCAGCCATCATCTATTTATTAACAGCCTATATAAGCGGCATATACTCTACTCGGTACAGAGAACGGTATGAAGATAAAGAGTCTGAGCGAGCAGAGCTTCAAGCACAATTTGAACAAGCTGTTACTACTTTATACACAGTTAATGAAACAAATGATGTACTAGAAAAGAAAATTCTTGCTTCAGAAATGACAATGGTTAACGTTTATAAGATGCTGCAGGCACTTGATCAAGATCATGTTGAGATGTTTATTAACGAAGTAGCAAAAACGCTTGAGACCTATTATGGGGCAAAAACCCTTGGTGTTTATCACGTAGATCAAAGTTTACGAGCTCTACGCATAAAGGTGCGAAAAGGAGAAGAAAAGCTGCTTCCTCAAACCATATTTATAGATTCAGCACCTATGTTTTACGAGAGGTTGCTTCAGGACGAAAGTATTACGATTCGCCGTATTACAGATGAAGACACCGCTCCATTGTTGGCAGCTCCTATAAAAATTAATAATCAGATCAGACAGATTATCGTTATACAGGAACTTGATCTTTCTAGGCTAAGTAATGAAGGATTATCTATGTTACATATGCTGATTGAAATTATCTCGGAACAATTGACGAAGACTTGGAATAAGTCTGAAAAACAAGAACAACAGCAGTATTATCCAGATACTAAAGTATTTAAGCCCTCTTTTTTTAAAGAACGCATAGAAATAGAAAAAGCGAGATTAGTAGAATTTAACGTACCTTATTGTTATGTCAACTATAAAACGAAGCCTTTAAACCTGCCTACTTTGCAACGTGTAGAGTTAGCACTTAGAAAGTATTTAAGAGAAGTCGACTTAATTTCTTATTATCCCAGCGCGAATCAATTAATTATTCTACTGCCAGGAACGTCTAAGGGCAATGTAGAAGTCATTGAGAAAAGATTAAAAAATGTGGTGCTGGAGGTTCTAAAATAATATGGTAAAGTATTTCATCTTTCTATATTGTATAAACAGCATTCTTATTTTAATCATAAAAAAACGGATTGAAAAAGAGAATAGCGATACAGAAAGAAAAATAGATTACTTTTGGCTATTGCTTATTAGTTTGTTTGTTCCTCTATTAGGTGCATTAGGGGTTTTAGTAGTCATTAAGCTTTCAAATCGCAAAGGAAAAGAAAAACGTTATATTCACCATGAACGTTTTTATGTGAACAATTTTAATGAGGTGGGACTACTCTCGTTAAAAAGAAGAGAATCTATTCCTTTTTTCGCAGCTATGCAATCGGTTGATGATATTGGGAAATACTTAGTCGTTCGTTTAATGGAGAACAAAATACCTAAGCAGGGCAAATATTTAAAGGTAGCAGTTGGTGAGCCAAATAAAGAAACAGCACACTATGCTGCTACAGCTTTAAATCTATTAAATAAACGGTATGAAACAACTATTAATAACATGTTGTTATCACTACGTGAGAATAGCAGCATACAAGGCTACAAGAATATTTTGTATGTCTATAAAGATTATCTAACGAGTGATGTTGTTTCTGATACTTTGTTGAAAGAAAAGAAAGAAACCTATGAAAACCTTTTGAAGGAGGCGATTAAACAATTTCCTAACGAGGTTTTGTTCTACGAGCAATTAGCCATATTTTATTGGGAAAACTGCAAAGAGAATCAGGCAGTTTCATTGTCAGAAAAGGTAATCTCTCACTTCCCAAATACGGCCGAATGTTACTTCATTCTGCTTAACTATTACTATATGGCTCATGATAAGAAACAAATCAATAAAGTATTAGCAAAAATAGAGAAACACTACTCAGAAAGAATTCCATTAAGACTTCAGTCTGTGCTGGAACTAATAAAGGGATGAAGAACGATGAAAGACACGAATAAAGTGGTTTGGTCAGTTTTACTTATCACCTTACTCTGCTTAATTATTGTACAAATTTCTAGAATTGGAGAGATTCACTGGCTATTTCCTCAACAGGAGATAAAAATGATGAAACATGGTTTACTTCCAACTGTTTTGTCAGATGTTGAAGGTGATCAACTAAACATTCTCGTGTTAGGAAACGAAAAATCTCTTAAGAATAATCCCTCCTTACGCCACCTGAATAAATCTCTTGAACTAGGGAAATTGTCTTACTCCTATATTGAAACGTTAGACCAGGTCGCTATTACTCCTTATACAATCGTTATTATCCTTGATGAGAAAAAAGCGATAGCTGAAGAGGATAATATTCGAACTTTTGTTAATGAAGGTGGAAGACTATTTGTTGGATTACGCTTTTTCCATCCTGACCTCAATGATGTGATGGGGATTGAAGAGGTTAACGGTTATCATCAAGACGATTTAAATGGTATTACGTTTACAAAGTCTTTTGCCCCTATTTATCCTGATATTGAAGATCAAGACGGTAAAATACCGAATAATTCTCTTGATCTTACCCTACAGAATGACAGTGAAGTTTATGTAAAAAGCCAAGGAACACCTATACTTTGGTATCATTCCTACGGAAAAGGGAAAGTTGCGTATTGGAACGGAACCATGCTTCAAGGAAAAGGCGCAAGAGGTCTGTTGTTACAATCTCTTTCCTTACTGCCACCCAGGTTTGTTTCTGGGCGACTTGAAATGAGTGTCTTTTTTATTGATGATTTCCCTGCTCCATTTCCTGACGGTGATCATGAGAATATCACCCCGACATTCAATACAAGTGTTGGTTCTTTTTTTAAGACCATTTGGTGGCCGGATATGAAGGATTTACAAAATAAATATCGTTTAAAGTACACACATGCTTTTATTGGAACATATCGCTCCGATCAGAGAATGAATACCGAACAGTTAATCAAACAAAATCAAGCGAAATTTTTATTTTACGGTCGAGATGCTCTTCAAAATGGAGACGAGTTAAGTTTACATGGATATAATCATCAATCTCTTGTGACAAAGAACGAACCGATAGCTAAAGACTATGGATATATCCCATGGGTTAATCAAGAACAAATGGAAAACGCTACAACCCAAGTTATGAAAATGCATGAGCACTTATTTCCAAAATATAAGATTAAAACTTATGTACCACCATCAAATGTAATAAATACAACTGGACTAAAAGCATTGAAGAGAAGCGCACCTTCTATTAATACGATTTCTTCTTTATACCTAGGCGGCACTGAACAAGGTTCGTTTATCCAAGAATTTGGCTACGACGACAACGCAGGTTATTTTAACTTACCTCGTGTTTCCAGTGGATACGCTCCTGATCTGTATGAACGGTTTTCATATGCTGACGCACTAGCTAATGCCGGAATCTTTTCACATTTCATTCATCCTGATGATTTGTTGGATCCTTATCGAAACAAAGGATACAGATGGCCAGATTTAAATGTTGAACTGGATCGACATTTGAATAAGATTTATGAAACCTATCCGTTTTTAAAAGGTGTTACTGCTCAAGAAGCAAAAAAGCTGTACACAGCTTATAGTAAGTCCGAAATGAAGATAGATTACCAAGAAAACAAGATTATTCTTTATGGCAAAAATCTAGTTTCACCAAGTGTATTTCTAATTCGTCTAAACGACAATGAAACGTTGAAAACAGGTGCTTTTGATGGGTATAAAGTGTCTGGTATTAAAGGATTTAATGGGCTTTATACGATTGAAACTTTCAAGGGCAAAACGATAGTTCCTATTAAGAGAGGTGAGTCATAGGTGAAGATAGCCATCATTGCCGAGGGAAGTTATCCTTTTGTTAGCGGAGGAGTTTCTTCGTGGATCCATACTCTAATTAGTGAAATGCCTGAGTTTGATTTCACCATCATCTCTATTATGCCAAGTGGTTCTGCCATAACGAAAGAGGATTGGAAATACAAACTTCCTGCTAACGGAAAATCAGTTGAGGTTTACAAGTTGGAAGTAAAGGAAGAAAACCCAATCTATCCTAATTTGAGTGATGAAAATAGAGACGTCTTACTATCCTTCTTTTTGTCGAAAGATACATCCGGGAAAGCCATGCGTTTCTTAGGGGATACAAGTATCATCGGCAATCCATCGGGGTTCTTTAGAAGCCGTGAATTTTGGGAAATTGTTCAGGTTTGTTATAAAGAAGAAAAGCTCCAAAGCTCTTTCATTGATTACTTTTGGATGATTCGTAATAAATATGAACCTATTATTCATCTACTCCAAAGTGACTTTGATGAATATGACATTGTGCACGCTGCGTCTACTGGTTATGCAGGTGTATTAGGAGCTTATCTTTCCGCACAACAAGATATACCGTTACTTGTTACCGAGCATGGGATTTACTCTCGAGAACGAGAGGAGGAGATATTAAAATCAGATTGGATTCCAATGATCTATAAAAACAGATGGATTCAATTTTTTTATTTTTTAAGTCAACTTGCCTATGATCGAGCTGAACAACTAATTACGCTATTTCAAAAAAATTCAAAGATTCAAGAGCGTTTGGGAGCGCCTAAATCCAAGCAACTGGTAATTGCAAACGGGGTAACACTTTCAGATTCTTCATTACAGAGAAAGAACTTTTCTAATGAAACTCCTATTCAGATAGGGGCCATCGTCAGAGTCGTTCCTATTAAAGATATTATAACAATGATATACGCAGCCGATATGTTGCGAAAACGAAATATCCTATTTGATTTATACATTTTTGGGCCATTAGATGAAGACAAGGAGTATGTGCAAGAGTGCGTAAACTTAGTAAATGAGCTAGGTTTAAAGGACTCTATAACATTTACGGGTAAGATCAATGTGCAATCAAAGTTAGTTGAACTGGATGTATTATTGTTAACAAGTATTTCAGAAGGGCAGCCTTTAGCCATTTTAGAAGGTTTATCTGCCGGTATTCCTTTTGTCAGTACGAATGTTGGAGATTGTGAAGAACTGATTACAGGTGGTGATATTGATTTATTCGGACCAGCAGGCTTTGTCGTTCCTCCAGTAAATCCAAGACAAGTGGCAGAAAGTATAGAAAAGTATGTGGAAGAACCATCTTTAATTGAGCTTCATGGGCGAAATGGATTAAATCGAGTCAAGCATAGGTACCAGCTAAGTGAAGTCATTGAGAGATATCGTTCTCTTTATAAGGAAGTAGGTTTAGGAATACAATGGCAGGAATAGGATTTCAACTTCAAAAAATGTTTCAAGAGGATTACTTTTCTAGCCGAGCGAAGGCATATGGTTTTACCATCCTCCTAACCTCAGGACCGTGGTTGATCACCATTGCTGTTCTAACTTTTCTTCAGTGGGGAATGAATTATTATAATATAGATCTTCGTACGAGGGAATTGTTTGTCGTTTCGATCTCATACACCTTTATTTTTTCACAAGTGATTTATTTTTCACTTCAGCTCGTGGTAACAAGATACATAGCAGACCTATTCTATACTGGGAAAATTGAAGATGTTGCTGCAACAAGTGTTGGATTGGCAAAAGTGACATGTGGTTTAGCTCTTATTTTATGGCTTCCATTTGCTTTACTAACTCCCATACCATTTTGGTACGACTGGCTAGTCTTATTATTATTTCTAGTTATGAACCTCATTTGGGTACTATTTTTATATAGCACAGCGACAAAGGAATATATGAATATTGTGTACGCCTTTTTTTTCGGGGGACTAATAACAGTAGTTGTCTTTTGGGTGTTGCCAATAGGAGACCTTGTACGTTCTCTTCCCGTTATAAAAGGAGCCGCCCTTATGCTAGGTATTTTTACATTCGGGATGCTCGTTACACTTCTTTGGCTTTTATACCATCTATTTATCAGTTTTCCAGACCGTCCCTTACATAATCAATGGGGATTTGTGAGGTATACCTATAAATACCCTGACTTACTATTAACAGGAGTCTTTTATAGTTTAGGGCTTTGGGTCAGTAACTGGATTATTTGGTTTGGTGAGGGATCGGTGAATGTACTGCATACATTTCGTTATCACCCTGATTATGATACAGCTCTATTTTGGTCCTTCTTGACTATTATTCCTACGATGATGACATTTATAGTTTCTATAGAAACAAGGTTTTATAAAAAATATTGGACGTTTTACGGCTTTGTGAATGAAGGTGGAAGTTTAGATCAAATACAAGAAAGTAAGAAAGTGATGATTAGAGTCTTAAAAGAAGAAGTGATTCGTCTTATCAGAACGCAAGGGTTATTTACTCTACTTGTCCTCTTATTGCTGCCTCGGTTTGTTACGTGGTTCGAGTGGAGTGCTGATTTCTTTGAATTAATGCCGATTACACTAGTAGCTGTCTTTTCAATTAGTCTTGTTTTAACACTATCACTTCTTCATCTATACTTCGATGATCGAAGAGGAGCTTGTATAACTACTTTCATATTTTTCATCATAACTTTTGTACTAACTCTATTGTTGCTCCCGCTTGGTTTTGATTGGTATGGAGTAGGAATAGCTGTGGGGGCTTCGCTTTCTTTTACATATGGTGGCCTTCGATTAATATCATATGTAGGCGAAGCTGATTTTCATATTTTCACAAAAAGAGATCCTAAATATTATCAAAATTCTTTAGAAAGATTTATTTCCAATTTTTCTAAAAAATAGATATTCACTATTGTTTTTTGAATTCAAAACCTATAAAATGGAAATAATTAATTTAATACTGTGGTGATGGGCAAACTTGGTGAAAACCAAGGACGCAAAGATATGGGTCTTCGATTCTAACAATAGAATAAAGATTGCCAGTCCGCGAAACCAACCCATCCCTCGTATGAATCGGGGGAATTTTTTATGAAAAAGTGGTTATTAATCATGGCAATCTTTACTTTTGGTTTTTTTTCATTACATCCTAAACACAGTTCTGCTCAAAGTGGACAAAGTACTCTGCAACAGGTCAAAAATTACAAGATTTATTATTCGGCACCAACAGATCGTATTCTTAAGAAGTTAAGTAGTTACGATTTAGTTGTGATCGAACCACAGTTATACACAAAAGAGCAGATTCAATATCTTCAACAAAATGGCACGATTGTTCTTGGTTATATTAGTGTTATGGAAACACCGACGTGGAACAAACAGAGATTGGAACTTCTAGCTGATAGTGACTATTTCAAAAGAAGTGGTGCTAGAGTTCATTATGAGCAATGGGATTCTTATCTAATGGATATAGCGAGTGTTCACTATCATAAAGTCTTAATGGATGAAATGGAAAGACAAGTTAATGCAAAAGGAATGAATGGTGTTTTCTTTGATACCGTTGGGAATATTGACAACGAACATTTGGAGAATAACGCTGCTATATATAAAAAGCAATTAGATGGACTTCTTGCTTTTTTAGATAAGAGTGATCGAAAATTTCCGAATCTCCTAATGGTACAGAATTGGGGTATGGAAACCATTCAACATACTCATAAGTATATGGATGGTTTCATGTGGGAAGGTTTTGACTACAATGAAGTTTCAACAGATGAGTGGGCTCAGAATCAGATTAGTAAGTTGAAAAAGATACAACAAATGGGAAAAACTCAAATTATGACGGTGTCTACAAAGTTAGAACGTAAAAGCAAAAATTACGCAGAAAAATTTAACTTTTTACATTATCATGATAAAAAATCGTATGATGTATTTTAAATCATCAACGATAACATGAAACCAATAAAATGATTGCTTCCTATATTAAGCTTAATGAAAGAAAAGCCAGCGTTGCAAGATACGCTGGCTTTTTTCTATATTTGTTTAGTTATAACTAATCGCTTGTTTACCCATCTGTTCCCAAGCGGCAATGAAATTGTTTAATCGAAGCTTTCTATTCTTTTGGTTTGAAAGTGGATCGTTAAAATAAACATATCCACCGCTATAACCTGTTACCAAGACGGAATGCTCACGGTACGTCACTTTAATCTTACCTTGTGGTGTGTAGAAGTATGTAAATTGGGATTCAGGAAGCTTTGTAAACCATGAGTTTGCTATGACCCACACTGGTTTTTTCTTATCGAGTTGTTTTTTGACCTCTGTAAAGGATTGACCAGATAGATTTACAACACGGCTTCCAAGGTATTGTCTAGCTAGGCTTTCAACGGGTTTGTTATACACACCGTAACCAGGCTTATTATACGTATACATATTTCCTACAAAACCAACGTTAGGGTTTCCGAAATAGACTTTACCATCGACTTTACGGTAAGGTGTTGGATCTTCTTTCACTTCATAAGCAAGAGTCATCTTACTCACTTTTTTACCTGCATGATGAAGCATCATCGCAAGACTTGTAACCTCACATCCCCTTGGAAGCTCAGGCATTTGAGATATAAGTGGAGCGTTAATAGGAGTAAAAGCAGGTGCGGTTGACGTGATCAGCCAGCTTGCGATCCATCCCTTTTGCCCATTAGGCAAAGTAACGTGGTACCAGACTTCTTTTTTGCTGTTATATGCGTATTGGAAAGCTTGTAGCTTTGTTCCGTATTTTACTTGTGTAACGGTTGGATAATTTGTTCCCGTTCCAGAACGAATGTTAACAACATCACCTTTTACATAGTAGGTTTTGTTGATTGAGGCTGCTGCAGATGCATCGTCTGCATGAGTGAAGGCAACCGCAGTGAAAACCATACAAAAAAGGACAAGACTTTTTAAAACAAATTTCATTTTTTTCCTCCCTAACGAAAATTCGATCTGTTTCACTCTTATATCGTAATATTTGACAAAATTTTCATCAATAGGGAATGATGATTATATTCTACCGTAATATCCAAAACATAGAAAAAGGACAGGAGTATTCTCCTGTCCTTTACTATTACATTTGTATAGTTTTTGTTTCTTTAGCCGGTTTTGTTGCTCCACCTTCTGCTTTCGTCTTATCAAGTACTACGTTAATCGTACGTAGCAGAATCACTAGATCCATCCAAAACGAATAGTTTCTGATGTAATACAGATCAAAGCGAAGTTTGTTTTCAACATCTGTTGTATATTTACCCATAATTTGAGCGTAACCCGTAATTCCTGGTTTAACTGTATTACGGTATTGGTATGATTTGTTGCTTTTCGTGAACTGCTGAATGAAAAACTCACGCTCAGGACGTGGTCCGATGATAGACATGTGTCCTGCTAGGACGTTAATTAATTGTGGCAGTTCATCAATACGTGTTGCACGTAGGAATCTACCAGCTCTTGTGATACGGTTATCGTTCTGTTCAGCTAGAGTAGGGCCAGTTAATGCTTCTGCATTCATAACCATTGATCGGAACTTATAGATCATGAATGGACGATTATGTCTTCCAGCTCTTTCTTGTTTGTAGAAGATCGTCCCTTTTGGTTCCTCTATCTTAATGGCAATAGCTGCTAGTAAGAAAAGAGGAGATAGAACAATCAGCATGATGAGTGACAAGGTGATATCAAACACGCGCTTCACTAATAGTTGATCAAATGTAAGTCCGAAAGGCTTAACACCAACAATCATCGTATCATCAAGTGATGTAATCACTGATTTAGAAACAAGTAAGTCATATAATGAAGGTACAACATAAACCAATTTATCATTTTTCATTGAATAAAAAATGAGTTTGGATTTTGTTTCTTCTGGGCAATCTGGGCCGATCATTAAGCAATCAGCGGATGAGAGAGCTTCAGCTACATCATCAAATGGAGAATCCGGACTGATTGTTTTTACAGACATGTTGTTTAATGAAGGATAGAGATATTTTAATTCATCTGTAGCTTCTCTTGTAACAAAAAGTACTGTTCCTTCATTACTTTTACGTGATGTATTCACTAGTATCAATTTAAACGAGATTAATAGAACGATTGATAACAAGTATGCGAGTAAGATAACGGAACGCGGTAAGGCGAACGCACGGAACATGAATGATGCTGCCATCGTAAAGAACATGATAAAAGTGGTTACGATGAAAATATTGCTGTAGATATCCCAAATGGTCTTACGGTGAAACGAGTACATTTCATAAGCGGCTAAGAAAAATAGACTTACAACGAGAATCCAAGGCAGGACAGCTAAAGATGCGTCCCAGTTTCGAACCTCAAGATCGGGTCTTCTTAGTAACAGGGCTATGAAATACGAAAGCGTAATGAGAACAAGATCTGTTAAAAGAACTGTTATCTTTTGTGTTGGTGATTCAATTTTATTCATTCATTAATTTCTCCTTATCTTGAAAACTATGTTCTGGAAGAAATGCGTTGACATGTTGAAAAATTTACTATATACAATGTAACGCTTAACCCTTTAAAAAACAAGTGAACATATGTTTATTCTCGACAATTTTTACAATACCCATTATGGAAATTTAGAAACCTGTCAAAGCATGTTTTAACAAGCTTAAAGGATTTATTCGAAAAAGTGCGAAATATGAATAAAATTACAAATTTATAGGGAAAGCAGTGAACCATTTTATGAAAGCCTTTATTTTTGATTTTGATGGAACAATCGCAGATACATTACCTGTTTGTTTTTATGCCTTTCAGTCTGTTTTTAAGGAATATGACCAAAAAGACGTTACGGAAAAAGACATTATTCATATGTTTGGTCCTTCTGAAACAGGAATTATTCGTGAAAATTTAACTCATCCGAATACAGATGAAGCCATTGAAAGATATTACTTACATTATGAAGAAAAACACGATGAGTTAGTTCATAACAACAAACAAATGCATGATTTTTTATCCCTTTTAAAAGAAGACGGATATTTGTTAGGAATTGTTACAGGTAAAGCGAAAAGAAGCTTAGATCTTTCATTAGAAAAATTAAGTATGAATAAATATTTTGACGTATATATTTCAGGTGATGATGTAAATCTTCCTAAACCACATCCGGAAGGTGTTTTAAAAGCTATAGAAATGTTAGGTGTATCTAAAGATGATGTAGCTTTCATTGGAGATAGTGATGCGGATATTTCTGCAGGGAAAGCAGCTGAGGTTGTTACGATTGGTGTTCATTGGCTGCCTACTGTTCAATCTTCTACTTTTAAGGATAAACCAGACCATTACATGAAAGACATTCCAACATTTAAACAATTGTTTAAAATAAATTAAAGAACTACGTATAAAAGTCCTATTTAAAACAAGATAAACCCTTTAAAATAGCGTGATGTCGAAATTTGTCTACAATATTATATATATTATTTTGTGCCTACGAATTATACTATATTAGTAAAATATAAACATATTTTGGCAGGAGGCTATTTCGTGAAAAAATGGGTAGGGTTAGTTTTAGCAATGGCAATGATTTTAGGGTTTTTCTCATCACCATCACCAGCATCAGCAGCGATCGACGAGACAGATTTGGATGCTTATTTAAAAGAAGTGAGTGCAGAGCGTGGATGGGATACACTTACAGCAGATGATTTTAATGAGTACTTAAATACATACAGCTTTCTTGAAGATGGTGTAGATGAGTTCGGTTCAATCGAAGAGATGAAAGAATACTTAGGTGAAGTTATTTTAGCTGACTTAAGTAATGTAGATCAACTTAGTGAAGAATACGAAACAGATGTTGTAAAAGTATTAGAAGAAAACGGGGACTCTGTAGAAAACTATCTTTATGTAGATGACCTTGATTTCGCTGTGATGGACTACATCGGTTATGAGTGGGAAGATGAAGAGATGTTCGATGAAGAATTTCTAAGTTTCTTAGCTGACACTTTTGCTTTAACTGGCGATGAAATAGAGCGTTTAGTAGCTCACTTAGAAATGCTTGATGAAGAGTTAAGCATGCCTGAGAATGAAGAAAGACTAAATGAAATTGCTAATCGCATGATGGCTTTCCAAGATTTTGAGAGTGTAAGTGAACTGACAGATGATCAGGTTTCAGAACTTTTATACTTAACAAGTGAGTTAATGAAGATTTTGAAGCTTGACGGAGAAATTTATCTACTAGATGAAGACGGAAATAAAACGTCTATTAGCTATAAAGAACTAATCTTTATGGATGATTTAAAGGGATATAGTGTTTTAGTAGAGTTATATAGTGCAGTGGACGGAGAATTTCTAGCTGATTTTATTCTTACAGCTGACATGTTTGATTCTGAAATCATTACGGATACAGGGAAAGAAATCAAAGAAACACCTGTAGCAGCAAAGCCTCAAAAACCTGCTAAAACTGTGAATGGTGCAAAGCTTCCGAAAACAGCTGGATACCATGTTGATTACATGATTCTTGGAGCAGGGATGCTAGCTCTTGGATTATGGGTTAGACGTCGTGCAATTTCAGTAAAATAGGAATTGATATGAGAAAAAAATGGATCCTGCTTATCCTTTCAGTGGCATTGATCTCTGGTGGTATATGGTTTTCTTCCACTAGCCTCTATCAGTTATCAAAGGGATATCTGATGTTCAAGTTTGGTTCAGAAAAAACGTTTACCAAAACTAACGAAAAGGTGCAGGCTACAGATCATGCTAAAGAAAGTGGAAAGAAAAATAATCTACCATTATATCAAGTACGACCAAAAATAGGAGAGCAGATGGGAGAGTTAAGAATTCCGAAGCTAGATGCTGCTCTACCTATTTATCATGGTACGAATGAGGATGAACTAGAAAAAGGGGTTGGCCACTTTGCAGACAGCGTACTGCCAGGTGAAAAAGACAATTCTGTACTTTCAGGTCATCGTGATACAGTTTTTCGCAAATTAGGTGAAGTGGGAAAAGGCGACTTATTAGTTGTAGAGACTACTGCGGGCACTTTTACGTATAAAGTTAGAAAAGTGCGTATCGTTGATAAGGATGACCGCTCAGTGATCGTTTCAATGCCTCGCGCAACTCTAACGGTAAGTACATGTTATCCCTTTACCTTTGTAGGTGCTGCTCCTGATCGTTATGTATTAGTGGCCTATTTAGTAAAAAGTGAACTTAATCAGTAGGTTCAACTTATTAAAACAACCGAAATTTTATTTTTCGGTTGTTTTTTTTTCATTGAATACTATAAAACGGATATCTTGGTATAAAAAAAGAGGAACCATAAAACATGGTGACCTCTTTCTATATACTAACTATTTAATTGTATAGTTCAGTGCCTTATAACTATCATATGAACGAGTTGAATAACGATCTTTTACATGTACTGAAATTTTATAGTTTCCTTTTGCAGTAGGTTTCCAATCGAATGTGGTTGAAGTAGAGAAGTCTTTTAACACATGCCACTTCACGCCATCATGTACCCAATATTTATATAACTTCTCTGTTCCGCCCGAAGCTGAAGCTTTAATCTGTATGTTTTTTCCTACTAATTGAGGACTTGCTAGACTTGTAGTAAGTGATTGCATGACAGGTCCATCGATTACTTTAAACATCATCTGTTTATATGAATCGTATGACTTCATACTATTTTGGTCTTTAGCGTGCACCACCAATTTATAATCCCCTGTAAACTTAGGAATCCATCTAATGGTTGATGTTGGAGAATAATCCTGGAGCGTTGTCCAAACACCATTATGGTATTCAAAGAATTTATAAAGTTTTTCAGAGCCGCCTGTGGCAGAGGCAGCTAATGGAATGCTTGAATAAACAGACCGTGGTGCAGACAGCTGGCTCAAAAAGTCATTGAGTAGAACCGAAGCCGATCCAATTTTATATTCGAACGCTTTGTAATCATCATAGGATTTGCTCGAATTGCGGTCTTTTACATGAACGCTGACCTTATAATTTCCTTCTGTAGCAGGACTCCATTTTACTGAGCTTGCTGTAGAATAATCTTGGAGTACTTTCCATTGGCCATTTTCAAGAATCCAGAATTTATACATCCGTTCAGTTCCACCTTCAGCGGCTGCATTGATGGAAATGGACGAACCTGCTGGCTGAGGCGTTGGTTTATCCGTTGTTACATTGATTATTTTAACAGGCTCGCTATTTTTAAGCTCTACTTGCACTCCATCTGTTTTGTTGCCTAATCCATCAACTGCTTTTAGCGTATATACAGCATCACCGGTAAAATCATCTATATAGATAGTAGATGGAGAAGTTCCAACCCAATCTCCGTTTTTATATACCTCAACAAATTTAACTTCATTATTAGGGTAGTTCCATTTTAATAAGACTTGATTATTTTCAATTGAAATCATGGGCTGTGATACTTCTTCGCGTTCTATGTTTCCATTAATAGTAGTTGTGTATGGCTCATTTTCATTTTTTAAAACTTGAATAGCTAAGGAATTACCTGAGAAATCACCCCAGCGCCATAGCTTGCCATCTTTTTGTATAGCTACGACGTGTTGAAAACCAGGAGAGAAGGCGTAAACGTCATCAAGAATTTCATTATTTATTGACTTCACATAAGCAGGAACTTTTTCGTTGGTTGTCACATTACCTTGCCCCAGTTGTCCAAACTGATTTCTGCCCCAGGAAAGAATTTTGGAATCAAAAGTTAAAGCATATGAGCTATATCCTGATGCATTTAATGCTTTTATTTGAGTTAGTCGCTCGTTGTTGCTATCAAGAACAAACCCTGGATACATTTGAGGCGTTGAAGAAGTACTACCGTTTCCTAACTGACCATACGTATTGTTTCCCCAAGTCATTACTTCGTTTTTATTTGTTAGTGCTAGAGAGTGATCACCGCCTCCCTGAATACTGATGATTCCGGAGAGAACTTTTTTGTCTTCCGTTAAAATAGGTAATGCTTTTGTGTTATACATCTTTGGTGTAACAGAAAGCTGGTTTCCTCTGTTCCATCCCCATCCGTAAACGGATCCGTCCTTCTTCAAAGCAAGAGTATGCCAAGCACCTGATGAGATTGAAATCACATCTTTTAAAGGAGTTCCGTCCTCTATGATGACCTGCTGTGGATAGGGAGTATTCTCTGTCTTCCCATTACCTAGTTGACCATATGAATTATACCCCCATGTCCAAACTGTCCCATCATCTTTTAACGCGGTCATGTGAGAATCGCCAGATGAAATCATAGTAGCACCGGTGAAAGGTGTTCCATCTAAGTTTTGAATGGTATTGTATTTGGAGTAATTCCAGTCGTTCCAATACCCACCCAAATTACCATCATAGGTAAAAACCTGTCCCCAAAAACGTAACGTTCCATCTTCCATCATGGCGAGTGTAAAGTAATTTGATTTCGATGAAGAAAACATCTTAACATTTTGAGCTAGTGTATGGTCTATAAAGCCGATCTGTTCAGGATAGCGGATACTAGCATAAGAATCTTTATAGCCTAATTGATGGTATTGGTTGTCTCCCCATCCAAAAGCATTCCCATCTTGGTCTACTAAATAAGAATGTCTAGCCCCTCCATAAACTTCTGGATCGGCTGACACTTCCAAAACCTGCACACTCAAACCTAAAAATATACTTAACCCTGCCGATAATAATAATGGCCTTATTTTCAATCGAATCCCCCATCCCTATATATTCTAAGATAATTTTACCTCCAATCGTATTGGATTAAAATACCTATTTTAAAAGTTAATTCCTTGTAATATCAGACTTTGATCACCCGCATGTGGAAAATTTTTCTTTAATTTTACTATTTTATCTTGTTTATGAAAAAATAGATTACTATACTATTAATATGCAAAATTAGTATATTTATGTAGAAAGAGGGGCGGAAATGAAGAAATTTGTAGTATTATTCTTTGTACTTATGGGGCTGTTGATATCTCCACATCTTGCAACAAATGCATCAGCAGAAGTACATAATGAGGTTGTTAATGTTAAGCTTCAAAATCAAAACTATGTGGGGACCAAAACTAGTATTTCACTTGGAGTAACGGGAAAATACATAGTAGATAGTGACCGTAGAACCCTTTCCGGGACAGATTATGTAATCAAAGCAGAATCTGGTGTGTTGAATCTGTATAAAGGATCAACACTCGTTAAATCATACGGTTCAACGTTTTCTATGCATCCAGAAAAGTATGGAACGGATCATTACGCAACAATTGAAAACACGAAATATACTGGTGTTTTTACGTTTGTAGTAGAAAGCGGTAAATATGTAAGGCCAATTAATACGCTTTTAATGGAGGATTACGTTAAAGGGGTAACTCCTAGAGAAATGCATGGAACGTGGAACGTTAATACATTAAAAGCGGGAACATTAGCTGCAAGAACATATGCCATGCGCAACGCAGGAAAGACATTAGTCGATACACAAGCAAACCAAGTATACGGGGGATTTACTTGGTATGATAATTCAAACCGTGCTGTTAATGAAACAAATGGGGAAGTTCTTAAATATAATGGTAGATTTGCAGAAACACTTTACTATTCTAGTAATGGTGGAATGATGTTGTCTAACACGAATACATATGGAACACCTCTTTATGCGTACTTTACAAAAAAACAAGACCCGTATGACGTACAGAGCGGTAAAAATACAAACTGGTCTTACAGTATCAAAAAACAACAGATCAGCATGTTAGGTCGAGACTTATCCAAACCAGAACTTTGGTGGAATTCGGCTGCCGAAGCTGACGCTACATTCATAAAGAATTTAAAAGCTGCACTTATTGGAACACAGATTGCGTCAAACTCAGACATTCGCATCATAAACGTAACAGGAATTAACTTTAAAACTTCCTTCACAGCAGAGGATTTATTAACAGGCTATATTGATATTGAGTATTACAGAAAGAAAACAGATACCAATCAGTTCATTAAGGATTCAACGGGTAAACTCCTAAAACATAGTATTCGTTATGAAGATCGAAGTAATGATATTCGGAGTCTTGTTGGCACGTATACGATGAAAAGTCCTTATGTTAAATCAATAACAGCGGATTTAGAGAAATTTACTGTGAACGGCGGAGGATTTGGTCACGGTATCGGTATGAGCCAATGGGGCGCATACGTAATGGGGAACGAAGGTATTTCTTATAAGGATATTCTGTCTTACTATTATCCGAACACAACGATTGTAAAGGAAAGCTACAACTATCCAGCTGTGAGCATGGGTGCAGTTAATGCTAATGTTTCAAGCCCTCAAGCAGCTAATACAGCAATTACGCTATCTGCTGAAGCATATGGCGGATATGATAAAGTTTACCGTTTTTATGTTCAAGAAGGAACGGAGTGGAGGATGCTCCAAGATTACTCCACAAAAAACACTTACACTTGGGTTCCAAAAGAAGGTGGAAACTACAAGTTCAGCGTTCATGTAAAAGATAAGTTTTCTGCGAAAAACTACGACACTTATGGAGCTCTAAGTTATAGCATCCTTTCTAATGTAGATATGAAGAGTGTTACATCAGACAAGCCATCACCTCAATTAGCAGGTACACCTATTAAAGTGACTGCTAATGCAGATGGTGGAAAAGAAAAACTTTACAAGTTTAATCTTTTAAAAGACGGTGTATGGACTGTTGCACAAGAATATTCATCTCTGAACACTTTCAACTGGACACCTTCTGTTTCAGGGGACTATAAGTTCAGTGTTCATGTTAAGGATGCTGGTTCATCAAAGAGCTATGATGATTATGGAACTCTAACTTATAAGATTTCAACTAAAGCCACTGAACCGGTTGTGATGCAAAGTGTTTCAACAGATAAAGTAAGCCCCCAACTAGCAAACACACTAATTAACATTTCTGCAAATGCTACAGGCGGTGCTACTAAGCTGTATAAGTTCAACATCTATGACGGTAAAACGTGGAAAGTGAGTCAAGATTACAGCACAAAGAACACGTATGCATGGAAGCCTACTGCAGCAGGACTTTATAAAGTAAGCGTGCATGTAAAAGACCAATCATCATCAAAAAGCTATGACTCATACAAAGCCTTTGATTATAAGATTACAGAATCAACGTCAGGTCAGTTTGGTACACCAATTACGATTGAAAGTGTTGTAACAGATAAAGTGTCCCCTCAGGCGGCTAATACTTCGATTAAGGTAACAGCGAATGCAAAAGGTGGTACAACTAAACTGTACAAGTTTTGGGTCTCAAAAGATGGTGGAGCATTTGTAAGAATGCAAGATTATTCTACAAATAACACGTACAATTGGAAACCTGCTTTAGCAGGAAATTATAAAATTAACGTACATGTAAAAGATCAAGCTTCTAGCAAGTCATATGATGTGTACAAAGTGATTGATTACAAGGTAACACAAGGTCAAGTGGTTGTTCAGAGTGTTAAAGCTGATATTGCTTCACCACAACGTATTCATACAGCAATTAATATAACAGCAAATGCAACAGGCGGAGAGTCACTTTTATACAAGTTTAATGTTTATGATGGTATGGAGTGGTCCGTTTTAAAAGAGTACTCATCAGAGAAAACATTAAGATGGCTACCCACTAAACCAGGCTCATACAAGTTCAGTGTACACGTAAAAGATGCAAAGTCATCCAAAGCATACGACCATTATGGTGTGATGTTCTATAACGTTACAAATTAATAACGTAACTAGCTGCTCCAAAAGACACTTCGGATGTCCTTTTGGGGCACTTGTTTTTTTGCTTATTATTTATTGGACTGAATTCCAAATAGAAGTAAATATAGTTATCCATTTAAATGTAAACAACATGTATAGAAAGAGCGGTCCTTGTTGAACATTGTGAATAGCGAGTGGTAATATGATAGATGAACGTTGTGAGATGAAAGGGAATGAATATGAAAACAAAATGGAAATGGATTGTATTTAGTATCATTGCAATTGCAGCGACCTTTTTAATAAAGAACCCCTATTATGATGCATCGCATGATGACAAAGTAGTAACAGAAAATACGGTTAAAAAGGCACGAGAGGCGTCTGTTAAATTAAGAGAATCTTATAAGGATAAGAATATTTATCTGAATGGAATTGATGCCCCATATAATAAAACGAGAACCGAATACGCGCATGCTATAGGTATGGTGAACGAACTCGAAAAAGGTGAGCGCAAAACAAGATTAAAAGGACAACTGAAATCAGTTGAAAAAGAGATAGAGACAGCAAATACCTTTAATAAAGCAGTTCGTGCCGGTAAGATCTTGTTGACGGCTCAACAAAAAGCAGAAGAGGTTCATGTGAGAGATCCTTTTGATATCAAAGCAGCTGTAAAATCACAAAAAGAACTCGAAGAAACGATAGACAAACAATCTAAAGTATTTACTGAGATCCCTTTTAGTTATGTTCAGAAAGATATGAAAGTTACGTATGTATATCCTGCTATGCAATTTAATCGAGATGCCATTTTTTACGTGGAAGGATTAGCTTTATTAGATGAAGCAAAACAAAACCAGGTAGAAAGTGAAAAAATGAAATACGTCGATCAAGCAATTATTAAAGCAAAGGGAATAAAACATAAAAAACTTAAAGCGAACTTAGAAAATAAGATCAAGGATATATAAGAATGAAGAGCGGGGTGTTTAGATGCACACCGCTTTTTTATATGCGTTATATGAGATTGTCTTTTGGAGGCATTTCTTTTCTAAAAGATTGTTGTGTTCATATCCTTTTCTCCTTTGATATTGATGGAAGTGGAAGGTAAGAGACTCCTGCGGGACAGGCCGACAGGTGAAACGTACGAAGTTTACGAAAAAATATAAAAGACCAAAGCATCAACTTTGGTCTTTTATATTTTAATTTGATGAAGGAACAAGCACTTTCCATCCACTAAAGTCGTCCGGCATATGCTGAACCAAGCTTTCAGGAAAAATAAAAGTCCATGGTTTACTGCAGAAAGGGTTTACTGAGAAAGCTTCTAATTGAAAGACGCCTGAAGCTAAGCTTATGCCATCAGCACTAGTCAATTGCAAAGGCAGTTGAGATAAATCGATTTTTTTACTTGTTCCATTACGAATTAAAAGAGTTACAGCAATACCATTTTCCATCGCTTTTTCTGCTTTTAATCCAAAAAGATTTACTTCTTCGTTCTTTAAAGGTGTCAGTGTCGAAATTAATTTTTTTAAATTTTCTTTTTCGTCTGCACTCAAGCGTTCTTCCCAAGAAGCTTCAAGTTCAAGTGTTTCGGAAGTTGGACGCTGTTTTTGCAGCTCAAATGCAAGTTTCCAGTCTGATAAATTCCATTCTGATAATGGAACCTGGAAATCTTCAGGTTCAAATAAAAATTTCCATGGTATGGACGAAGAGGGAGGCAATTCTCCCAACATATTAAAATCAAATACTTTACGAGCAAGAATTCGATCACATGAATCCATGACTAACAGAATCACTTCTTCAAAGCGAATCTTCGAAGGTAGTGTATTTCGAATAAAGCCTTCAATAATGGCAGAATCATTAAACACCATGAGGTCATACCCATTAATTGAGATCTGATTTGGTTGTAAATTAGGCAACAATTGGTGGTAATATTGAAAAACATATTTTTCTTGTGGACTAACCACAACGGCAGGATGAACAAATAATTCAGTTTTTCCTGCTTTTTCTTCTATAACCGTTTCCTCAAGAGGATTGTTGAATTCTTTAGAAGAGGAATCAGTTTCTTTTTTTCTTTTTAATAATGACCACATACTAAACCTCCATGGTGCTTAATGCTTGATCGTTTATATTCTGATTAAATTCCATCTGCAACAATAGTTTTACTCGATTCAAAATTTCTTTGTTTAAATCAAAAGTCATATCTTTGAAAAGGGCAAAGCCATTTTTCTCAAATGCACGAGTCGGATCTTCTTGACCATAACTGTGCAGGTTAATTCCTTCTTTTAAGTTTTGCATATTTTCAAGGTGTCGAATCCAATTCTGATCCAGCGTCTGTAAATATACGCCACGAACCTGTTCACTCTGACAGAGTTGAAGCAGTTCTTCCTGTTCGAATGCATGTTTTACTTTTAAAAGAAACTCAGCTTCGATTTCATAGCGTTCTTTTCCTTTTACATCTTCCATGTTAATAGGTTCGAAGGGAAGGATTTCTGCTAGTTGTTTAACAAGTTGGTATAGGTTCCATTCTTCGGCAACCAATTCTTCCTGACATTCTTGTTCAATAATCATCAGCCCTGTTGAACGCAAGGTTTCTTCTGCTCGATTACGAATGTTATCTGTTTCTAGCAGTTCATTTCTGAGCTTATAGATCGTGTCTCTTTGATTTTCAATAACGCTTTCTAATTTCAACATATGAGAACGAGACGAATAATGGATACTCTCAATCGCTTCTTGTACATTTGAAATATACTTGATCGCTTTAGGAGACATTACTTGGCCGTTTTCATCTGTCTTTACTTTTTTCTTCCAATTCTCGATAAGCTCTTGATCGTATAGATTGAATAATTCGTCTTCAAGCGAAATAACAAATTGAGTTGTTCCAGGATCACCTTGACGACCTGCACGGCCTCTTAATTGGTTATCGATTCTACGGCTTTCATGACGCTCTGTTCCAAGAATAAAAAGGCCGCCAGCTTGCTTTACCTTTTCATCTAGCATGATATCTGTCCCGCGACCTGCCATATTAGTAGCAATGGTAATCATGCCTTGTTTTCCAGCTTTTGAGATCATTTCTGCTTCTAATTCTTCACTCTTAGCATTAAGTAGCTGATGAGGAATCTTAGCCTGCTTAAGACCTTCAGCAAGCTTTTCTGACTGCTCGATCGAAGTTGTACCGATTAATACGGGTCTTTTCTCTTTGTATAGTTCTTTAACCGTATCAATGATTTTCTTATATTTCTGTTCTGATGTTTCATATACAACGTCTTCTAAGTCAATTCGCTGTCTATCGCGATTCGTAGGGATGACAGAGACAGCAAGACCGTATGTTTGAAGAAATTCATCCTTATCCGTAAGCGCTGTTCCTGTTAAACCAGACAGCGACTTATATAATTGGAAGTAGTTTTGGATGGTGATCGTCGCAAATGTTTGGTTCTCTTCTGTAATTTCAACGCCTTCTTTTGCTTCGATGGCTTGGTGAAGTCCATTGCTATAGCTGCGACCGTCCATCACTCTACCCGTAAATTGGTCTACAAGCATAATTTTGCCTTCTCGAATGATATAATCGATATCTTTGCGCATGATTACTAAGGCTTTGAGTGACTGATTTACAAAGTGGTTAAGAAGTTGATGTTCTGCATCATACAAATTATTGATTCCGAAAGCACGTTCGATCTTGTTAGCGCCCTCATCTGTCAGAAACACTTGCTTTGTATTTACTTCTAAGTTGTAATCAACATCATTTTTAAAATTTTCTACAACAAGAGCTGTTACTTTAAACAAATTCGCCGATTCACTTGATTTACTTGCAATTACAAGTGGTGTTTTCGCCTCATCGATCAAAATACTATCTACTTCGTCAATAAGAGCAAAATGAAGAGGACGTTGAACGCGTTGAGAGATATCCTGTACCATATTATCTCGCAGATAATCAAAACCAAATTCACTGCCAGTTCCATATGTAAGATCACACAAGTATGCCTGCTGTTTTTCAACAGGGTCCATTTGCGAAATATTTAAACCTACAGTTAAACCTAAAAATTCATGGATTTTGCCAATTGTTTCATAGTCTCGATTGGCTAAATATTCATTAACGGTAATAACATGAGCGCCTTTACCTTCTAAAGCTTTTACGTAACTTGGAAATGCCGCTACTAAAGTTTTACCTTCCCCCGTTTGCATTTCAGCAATTTCATTATTTAATAAAGCTAGACCACCTATGAGCTGGACATCGTATGCTCTCAGACCAAGAACACGAAAAGCCGCTTCTCGAACCGTTGCGAAAGCTTCTTCAGAGATCTCTTCGATAGATTGACCATTAGAAAGAGCCTCTTTAAACAGAGACGTTTTTTCTTTCAACTCTAAATCAGAAAGTTTTTGATAAGAAGATTCTAATTTATTAATTGTTTCTATAGATTTTTTAAATCTTTTAAATGTCTTATTAGACTCACTTGATGCCTTTAACCCCAATAACATAATTCATCTCCCAATTCATTACAATATTAGTGAAATTATAACATAAAATACTAAATTTTAGAGATGTATTGGAATAATTTTATATTTATATAACATTTTTCATATAGGACCTATAATCAATCTTTCTACGAAGAAGTATTGAGTGGATATAGTTAGTTTAAAATGAAGATATACAGTGGTATGATTATGATGATTTTGAAAAAAAACATGTCGAAAGAAAAGACGAAACAAAATTGCGAGGAAAGCGATACATGAAATACTCACCAAAGATTAAAAAACTTCTGACGAATAAATTTTTTGTGAACTCATTCTGGTATACGTTTGCAACGATGTTACCTCCGCTAACAGGTATTATCCTTTTACCGGTTTTCACGAAATATTTTACGCCAGGAGAATATGGAATTTTCACAACCGTCCAGTCTTATGTTTGGATTCTGCAGCTTCTAATGATTCTTTCATTACATGGAGCCATAACTAGACTGTATTACGATTACAAAGAAAACAGTAAAGAACAAAAAGAATATCTGGGATCTGTAGTAATGTTTACAGTGGTGTTCGCAGGTTTAATTTCCGCTTTACTTCTATTATTAAAGCCAATCGTTGGACCATTATTATTTAAAAATATTCCCATCGACCCTTACTATGATATCTTAATATATTTTGCATTATCGTCTTCTTTATCTCTAGTTCCAATGGCCATCCTACGTGCGCAGGAGAGAGCAAAGTCATTCGTTGTCATTAATATTATTAAAAGTGTCATTGTTATGGCCGTTACAAGTATCGCTGTGATCTTTATGAATAAGGGGCCGGAAGCGGCATTGTTTTCGTTTATCATAGCAGGAATCGGAACGGGGTTAGGATACATAGGTGTCCTCTACAAGAGTGTTCGACTGTCCTTCAAAAAGCAGTATATTAAACAGAGCTTGGCCTTCAGTATTCCTTTATTGCCACATGTTATAAGCGGATGGGCGATTACTGCTTCGAGTCGATTCATCTTGGAGAAATTTGTTTCTCTTGACGAACTTGGAAGGTTTTCACTAGCGGCTCAAATGGCAATGGTTTTGGGAATGCTATATACAGGTGTGAATAACGCTTTCGTTCCTCGTTATACGAGATTAATGAAAGACGCAAAAGAGAATGAAGCGAATAAAATTATGAAATATTTCCAAGTAGGTGTCATTGTACTTGGGGTTCTGGCTATCATCTTTTCGTTATTAGTTATTGAGTGGCTGCTCCCGCCGAAATATAATGGTGTAAGTGGAATACTTATCTTTTTACTAACAGCTGAAATTGTAAGAGGATTTTATTTTGTTGTCGTAGCCCGATTATTTTATATCAAGAACACTAAGATCGTAGGAATTAGCAGTGTTTCAGCTGCAACCGTCAACGTAGGAGTCAATTTGATCTTAATTCCCATTATTGGAGTATGGGGCGCTGTAGTCGCAGCGATAGCGGCAGAATTAACTCGATTTCTTTTTAACCTTTATCAAGAGAGAAGATATCTGAACAAAAAGTTGCAAGCTGAAAGCCAGGAGTGAAAGAAGCTATGAACATATTTATGATTGAATCGCCCTTACAGTTAATTAATGCAATAGAAGCAAAGCACCATTTTTCTATTAAAAAAGAAAAAGCAGTTCTTTTAATCCTGCAGGCAGAGAATGAGAATACCATGAAACAGATAGCAAACATGGTTTCAAAGGAAGAGTGGGCAGATGTACAGATTATCGGAAGCGGAACGGGAAAAGTAACGTGGGTTACTCGTCTGTTCAGCTTGCGTAATGTTGTTAAACGATATCACCAAGTTGATTATATTTTTATTGGAGACTATCGCTCAGACATCATGCGAGATTTTGTTGTGTCTGTTAATCATAAGAAAGTCTATCTCCTCGACGATGGTAACGTGACCATCCGCATGTTTGAGATGATCTCAAACGGAAGATTGCCACAAGATTCAGGGGCCAAATTCATCATTAAATCGGTATTTAAAAAAGTATTAACCCCAAAAGCACCAAAAAATAACGAAATAACCAATATAGCGTTCTTTACGACCTTTGATCTAAAATCAGATCACATCGAGATCGTCAAAAACAATTATGAATACTTTAGTTCGATCAGTAAGAATCAAGAAAAGAAGCCTGTATTTTTCTTTTTGGGCGCACCGCTTAGCGAGAAAAATGTTATGGCTAGTGAAGAGAGATACATTGATTATTTGCGCCAAGTAAAACGGTATCTACAAGATACAGAAATGGTTTATATCCCTCATCGAAGTGAAAGTCCTGAAAAGTTGGACAAGATAAAAAATGAACTGAACATTTCAGTCACAACGATTCATACGTGTATCGAATTTGAACTTTCAAAAAATTCTTATCTACCAGAAGGATTAGGCTCTTTTTATTCATCTGCTTTAGGAACATGTCATCAGATTTTTAAGGATTTGATCGAGATTAAAGCTTTTTATCTGCAACCTCAAGATCTTGCTGAAAAGAACCAGCCAGAAATAGAAAAGATCTACCGTTACTATGGGGAGTTTATGGATGTTGTTAAGGATTACTAAAACAGAATGCTGCAGTTGGAGGAAATGAAATGTTTTTTTATAGCTTTGCCCCGTGGGTGTTGTTTTTAATATTTGTTTATATTGCATATAAAAAAGACCTGCTTAAAAGTTTCTCAGGTGCCTTTTATGTTACGGTAACCTTCATGATTCTTCCAGCAGGGCTTTTCTATGCTTTTGGTGGTGAGCGATATTACGTCCCGAATGAGGACAGTATAAAATGGTTCAGCATCTATATGAGTATTTTATACGTAGCGATGATCGCCGGTCTATTTGTTCAGTACAAAGTGAAACAAATATTTCTAGAACGAGATTTTAAACTTTCAGAAGGATTTCAAAATTACACCTATATCAAATGGATCAGTGTTATCGTATTTTCCGTTTGTTTTATCTATGTGATCACTTTTGCAGACAAGATTCCACTAATACAGCTCGTATTAGGGAAGACGCTGCAAACTTCGTTTAGCCGTCCTGATGTTGCTGGTGGCATTCCTTTCTTTTATACGTTTACGATTGTAGCAAATACGGTTATTCCGTTTTTCTTAATCTTAATGCTAAGTAAGAAGAATTTCTTTAAAGTAAACAATCGTACATTGTTGATCGTATTTACACTTATGGCTGTTATCTTTACTTCTGTTGCTCTTAATAAAAATACTTTATTCCTTATCATTATCTTTTTCATTCTGTATGTCATTAAAAGCCGTAAGCGTTTTGTGTATCTCTTTTCAGCAGGCTTTGTATTCGTCGTCTATTATTTTGCTACTAAGGTATTTTTTAACGCAGGTGAGAACCCTTATAGTGCTTTTACGTTCGTCGAAAGTATCTTAAAACGAATCTTTGTTACACAAGGTGCTGGTCTTACAACTCGAATCGAATTTGAAGACAGACCATTACCTGACGATACCTCTATTAAACGATATATTTTTGAACGTATGTATGGAAAAGAAGGCGGAAGTGCTCCAACCATTTTCTTTGGAGATAATATCATGACCGAATCTCTTCTTGTAACAGCCATACTAATCATAGTTGTTACATTATTCTTCTTTGCGCTTGCGGGAATGACGGATGGATTGTATCAAAAATCAAGAAAAGTTGAGTTTTTAGCACTGGGCTATGTTGTTTTTTATGGAGGACATTTATTAGGAATTTCAGAAGTTCAAAGCTTTGGTCTTCGAACATTACTTCCTATTGCATTGATAGCTGCTTTATATCTGACAGATAAGCTAGTGGACAAGACACAGCTTTTTAACAAAAATTAAGTAAAACATGAGGATTGGTGATTGTATGTTAGAAGGAAAGAAAGTTCTGATTACAGGTGGGACAGGTTCAATAGGAAGCGAGATCGTTCGACAAGTACTTGCTCAAAACCCTGCCGTTGTTCGTATTTTTAGCAGAGATGAATCTAAGCAGTTTGCACTTCAGCATGAGCTTTCAGATTTCACAAACGTGCGATACCTCGTTGGTGATATCAGAGACAAGAATCGATTAAATTATGCAACGAAAGATATTGATGTCATCTTTCATGCTGCTGCTCTTAAGCATGTTCCTTCTTGTGAATACAATCCTTTTGAGGCAGTAAAAACAAATGTGATCGGCGTACAAAATATCATTGAAGCAGCGATCGAGAATAACGTAGAACGCGTTGTTTCTATAAGTACAGATAAAGTGGTAAACCCTATGAATACGATGGGTGCTACTAAACTTCTTTCAGAGCGTCTGATTTTAGCTGCTGAATACTATAAGGGTTCAGCAAGAACGATTTTCTCTTGTGTTCGATTTGGAAATGTTATGGGCTCTAGAGGTTCGGTTATTCCATTGTTTAAAATGCAGATTGAAGAAGGTAAACCTGTTACGCTAACAGATCGAGAAATGACACGATTCATGATGTCTATCCCACAAGCAGCAAGACTTGTATTACGAGCGGCTGAACTTGCAAAGGGCGGAGAAGTATTCGTATTGAAAATGCCTGTTCTGAAGATTGAAGATCTAGCACAAACACTGATTGACGACTATAAAGAGAAACGTAAGGCTACCGACGTTTCTGACATAGTAGAAGTTGGAGTGCGTCCTGGTGAAAAAGTGTACGAAGAATTGATGACGCTAGAAGAATCCGAAAGAGCCTATGAGAATGAGATCATGTATGCGATCTATTCACATTTAGATGCTGATTGGCAAGCACCTGCAGGTTTCAAAAAGGCAGATCGAAAAGCATATTCTTCACATAACAGTCCATTGATCACAAAGCAAGAAATCTTTGAACTTATTGATGAGCAAGGACTTACCTTTTAGGAGGATCTTATGAATATTGTCGCTATCATCCCTGCTAGAGGTGGATCTAAGGGCCTGAAAAGAAAAAATGTTCTGCCCTTGAATGGAAAGCCGCTGATCGCGTATTCCATTGAAGCTGCATTGAAGCTTGATAATGTATCAAGAGTGATTGTCTCTACGGATGATGAGGAAATCGCAGAAATCGCAAAGCAATGGGGTGCAGAAGTGCCTTTTCTTCGACCTGAATATTTGGCATCTGACACTGCAACAACAATAGATGTATTAAAGCATACAATTGATTTCTTAAAAGAAAATGAAGGCTTTGAGACGGACCATGTTCTTCTCTTACAACCTACCTCTCCGCTCAGATCAGAGCAACATGCAAGAGAGGCACTTGATCTTTATTTACAGTCGGATTGTCCTGTTGTTAGTGTCTCGTTAGCAGACACACATCCATTCTTAATGAGGGTCAAAAAGGAGAATTACCTGATTCCTTTTATGGAACTTCCTGATCAAAAGGCGACTCGTAGACAGGACCTTCCTGAAGTGTATGAGCTGAATGGGGCGATCTATCTTACAGATCATCATCATCTCATGATTGAGAATGCAATCTATACTGACAAGGTCATTCCCTATGTGATGGATAAAAGATCATCCGTTGATATAGATGATGAAATAGATTTTAAGTTAGCAGAAGTACTCTTAATAGATGGAGCTGTTTAATATGTTTCAAATTGGTGATAAAAAAATTGGTCACGGTGAACCTGCTTATATCATTGCTGAGATTGGTGTAAACCATAACGGAGATATGCAGCTTGCTAAACAATCAATTAAAAAAGCAGCAGAAATTGGTGCAGATGCTGTTAAGTTTCAAACGTTCAACAGCAAGAAGCTTGTATCGAAGTATGCTGTAAAAGCAAAGTATCAAACACAGAATACGAGTTCTGAGGAATCTCAGTTAGATATGCTAAAAAAACTCGAACTGTCGTATGAAGATCATATTGAGTTAAAGGACTATTGCGAACAGCTTGGAATTGAGTTTCTTTCAACTCCGTTCGATCCGGATAGCGCGAAGTTCCTTAATGAGATCGGTGTACATGCTTTTAAGATCGGATCAGGTGACCTAACTAACCTGCCACTTTTACAAGAGATAAGCACATACAAGCGACCGGTTCTCTTATCTACAGGTATGGGTAACCTCACTGAAGTAGAGGAAGCAATCGAGGCATTAAAAGGAACAGAGACTGCGATCCTGCATTGTACGTCTAACTATCCGACACCATGTGAAGATGTTAACCTGCGCGTGATGAATACGATGGAACAAGCTTTCGGAAAAATAGTAGGTTATTCTGATCACACGCTAGGCTACGAAGTAACCGTAGCCGCCGTAACATTGGGTGCTAAAGTGATTGAAAAGCATTTTACTCTAGATCGCGACCTGCCAGGACCTGATCATAAAGCATCGATGAATCCTGAAGAGTTTGCTGAGCTTGTGCAAGCTATTCGTAATGTCGAGAAAAGCTTAGGTGATGGAATCAAGCGTTGCATGCCTTCGGAAGAAGATACTAAATCAGTAGCACGAAAAAGCCTTGTTGTTCAGGAAGATTTACAGCCAGGAGATGTTTTAACAGAAGAGAACTTAACTGTAAAACGACCAGGAACAGGGATTCCGCCTAAATACTTTTCACTATTGATCGGTAAAACAGTGAAAACTGAAATCAAAGAAGATAATGTTCTAACTTGGAATGATGTTCTATGAGTATTGAAAAAATCACAATCGTAACAGGAACTCGAGCAGATTATGGCATCTATCACCCTGTACTTCAACGGTTGGAACAAGATCCTAACTTTCAAGTGAACTTGCTTGTTACAGGGATGCATCTGTCTCCGCAGTACGGTATGACGGTAAACGAGATCGAAAAAGACGGTTTTGATATTTTAGGAAAAGTAGATATGCTTCTTCAAGGTGACTCGGATGCCAACATGTCGAAAGGAATAGGCATTGGAATCCTCGGAATGACCCAGCTATTAGAGCAGGCAAGACCAGACCTTTTGATTGTTTTGGGGGACAGAGGTGAGATGCTAGCAGCGAGCATTGCTGCAGCACACCTTAACATACCGATCGCTCATTTTCATGGTGGAGAAGTATCCGGTTCCATTGATGAGTCAGTGCGTCATTCTATCTCAAAGTTTTCACACATCCACTTTCCTGCTACTGAAAAAAGTGCGGAACGACTTCGTAAAATGGGTGAGGATGAGTGGAGAGTGTATCCAGTAGGAGCACCTCGTATTGAAACGATACAAAATGCCGAGCTCAAGAGCTGGAATGAAGTGAAAGCAGAGTATGCTCTTAAAGCAGAAGAAGACTACATTCTTTTAGTTTTTCATCCCGTAACGACAGAGATTCTGGGAATAGAACAACAGGTGAGGGCTGTATTGGATGCTGTTGAGAAAACGAATAGATCTGTCGTTTGCATCATGCCAAATTCAGATGCGGGAACAGAACATATCTTGCGCATCTACAAACAATATCAAAATCACCCACGCTTTGATTTTGTTACAAACTTTCAGCATCTCGATTACTTAACAGTGTTGAAGCATTGCTTGGCTTTAGTAGGAAACTCATCATCTGGAATTATAGAAGCTGCTTCTTTCTCAAAACCTGTTTTGAATATTGGCTCAAGACAAAATGGTCGTGAAAGAAGTGGAAATGTTATAGATGTTCAGCCGAATGATGATGCGATCTCTCAAGGGTTAGAAAAAGTTCTTTCCCAAGACTTTGTTGAAGAAGTGAGAATCATGCATAATGTTTATGGAGATGGCACGACAAGCTCGAAGGTAGCTGAGATTATAAAGAAGATTGATGTTAACGAACATCTTCTTCAAAAGAAAATCTCTTATTAGGAGGTCCACATGGTTGTAATCATTGGTGCTGGTGGACATGCAAAAGTCGTTTTGGATATCCTTAGGGCGAGCGGTCAAGAGATTGCAGGATTTTATGATGATCATCCAGAAGCAAAGTTAGAGGATCTTCCTCTTTTAGGAAAGATTAACGAGATCTCAAATTCTGAACATCAACATATTATTGCGATTGGTAACAATAACGTAAGAGAGACAATTGCATCTCAACTACGTCAATTGAGCTGTAGTATCGGATCTGCCATACATCCATCTGCTGTAATCGGTAGTCATGTAAAGATCGGTGATGGAACAGTCGTGATGGCTAACAGTGTTATTAATCATTCGGCTGAGATCGGAGAACATTGCATCATTAATACAGCTGCAACGGTAGATCATGATTGTAAGATCAGTGATTTTGTTCACCTTTCTCCTGGCGTTCACCTTGCTGGTAATGTATCTGTTGGATCGAATGCCCACATAGGTATTGGTTCTTCGATTATTCAATCGGTAAAGGTTGGAGAGCGAGCAGTGGTTGGGGCAGGAGCAGCTGTTATTCATGATATTCCTGATCACACCGTAGCAGTAGGATGCCCAGCGAAGGTCATTAAATTAAATAAGTAAATCTTATGAGAAAGCAGGTTGTAAAAATGTCTGCAAACGATAGAATCTTATTATCTACTCCCCATATGAGTGGGAATGAACAAAAATATATTAACGAAGCATTTGAAACGAACTGGATTGCTCCACTTGGACCAAACGTTGATTTATTTGAAAAAGAAATCTCTGATTATGTTGGATCAAAAGATGCTGCCGCGATCAGTTCGGGAACAGCAGGTATTCATCTTGCACTAGATCTACTAGGCGTAAAAAGTGGTGACACTGTGTTCTGTTCTTCTTTAACATTTATCGCGAGTGCAAATCCCATTCTTTATTGTGGAGCGATTCCAGTATTTATCGACTCAGAGCGTGAGAGCTGGAACATGTCACCGATTGCTCTTGAAAAAGCGTTTAAAGAAGCGGAAGAAACGAACACTCTGCCAAAAGCAGTAATCGTTGTTAACTTATACGGACAGAGTGCTGATATGGATCCGATACAAGAAATCTGTGATCGCTATGACGTACCTATTGTCGAAGATGCTGCTGAATCACTTGGAGCAACTTACAAAGATAAAGCGAGTGGTACAATAGGAAAGTATGGTATCTTTTCTTTTAACGGAAATAAGATCATTACAACATCTGGCGGTGGGATGCTTGTATCAGATGATACAGAAGCATTAAGTAGAGCTCGTTTCCTTGCGACACAAGCTAGAGATCAAGCACCTCATTACCAACACAGCAAGATGGGCTATAACTATCGTATGAGTAATATTCTTGCGGGTGTAGGAAGAGCTCAATTAGAGGTATTAGATGAAAGAGTAAACGCGAGAAGAGAAGTCTTTGATCGCTATAAGATTGCTTTCTCAGAAATTGATGCGATTGAAATGATGCCAGAAGCTGAATTTGGCCGATCTACAAGATGGCTGACAGCTCTGACAATCAACCCTGAGAAAACCACGCTTAAGCCGATGGACCTTATAAACTATTTAAATGAGCACAATATTGAAGCACGTCCTGTGTGGAAGCCGTTGCATCTTCAACCTTTATTTGATGGAATAAAGTACTTTACACACGGTGAAGAGAGTATCTCTGATTATCTATTTTATAATGGTGTGTGCTTGCCTTCTGGATCGAATATGACAGTAGAGCAACAACAGCGAGTGATTGAACAAGTGAAGAAGTGCTTCGTATCAGAGAGCGCTAAAATATAATCTAATTCATATTGAAAGCAGATTCCAAAGTATCTTTGGGGTCTGTTTTTTTTTGTCTTTCTTCCTATGTTTATTTTTATGTAAAAGCTATTATATTTCGATTGATTAACACTGTAGCCTTAACATTTTATGCTGGAGTGATTCGGTTATATAGGCTTGGAATTACAAAAAGAATGGATAATTAAATCACTGATAACTACTAAATTCCTATAAAATTAGAAAATTTTAGAATTTTTTATCCTAATTACCTTCCATAAAAATGGAAAACATTATAAAATTATAGAAGATTTTGTAGGAAAATGTCTAAATAACAAAATCTATCTGACGATAATATTGTTGGAATAGAAATTTCCAAAAAAGGGGGAGAGAGGGATTTACTTCGACCAAGTTTGATCATGGTAAAGGAAAATCATAAAGGGTAAGGGGAACGTAATGCGTAATAAACTATCAATATTATCCATTCTTTTTGTATTTATGTTTATGTCTGTTTATCATCCTAAAGTGGATGCAAGTCTTGCAAAAGGACAAGTTACCACTTTAACAGTTGGTACTCCATTAACAGCAGGTAAAGCTATATCAATTTCTTCTGTTGCTAAAAGTCCGAATCAAGCATTGTATAAATTTCATGTTCAAGACAAGAAGTCAGGAACTTGGACAGTGATTAAAGATTATTCTTCTATTTCTTCAACAACGTGGACTCCAAAATCAGAAGGCTCTTACCGCGTAGTTGTTCATGTGAGAGATAGTAAGAGCAATGCTTCATATGACTCTTATACGTATAAAGACGTTGTTGTAAATTCAGGTATTTCAAAAGCAAAAGTGTCCGCCATGACAGTAGGAAATCCGCTTGTAATCGGAAGTTCTACAATGGTAAAAGCAACAGCTTCCAGTCATAATCAACCGCTTTATAAGTATCTTCTCGGAAACAGAACAACAAACGAGTGGACGGTGTTAAAGGATTATTCAACATCTTCATCCTATTCATGGGTTCCACAAAAAGAAGGTACATTTAGAGTGGTTGTACATGTGAAAGATAGTAAAAGTACTGCTTCATACGACTCTTATGACTATAGGGATGTTGGAGTATCTTCTGCATATACGGCATTTGCAAAGAGTTTGAACGTAAAAAAAATGGCTTATGTGGGTTACAAAGAAACAATTTTAGGTAGTGCAGAGAGCACATCACATGCGCTGTATAAATTTTTCTTGAATAACCGTGACACAGGTGAATGGGTAACTTTACAGGAGTATGCAAGCAACTCTAAACTCTCCTACACACCTTCAAAACCAGGTAATTACCGCATTGTTATGCATGTGAAAGATGAAAAGAGCAAAAAGGATTATGATCACTACCGTTTTGAAGACATTACGATTAAGAATCTTTCAAAAGCAGAGGTTGAGCCGTTACAGACTACAGAAGACCTTTTCTTAAATCCTGCTAACGTAATTACGGCAACGGCAAAGTCAGATAACACAGCTCTTTATAAGTTTATAGTGAAACATCCAGATCAGACGTGGGAGACTCTGCAAGAATTTTCTCCTAACGGAAAAATCACTTGGAAGCCTTCAAAGCTAGGTGATTACCGATTAGTTGTACATGTGAAAGACAGTTATAGCAAGAATACGTATGATAATTATACGTTTAAAGATGTTGAAGTAAAAGAACATCCTACAGCGAATTATCAAGAATTCAAAACAGACAGAGCGTTTTATTATGCTAATCAAACCACTAAAATTACTCATGTTGCAAAGAGTTCAATTACTGCACAATATAAAACAGTCGTTAAGAACCAAGCAACTGGTGTTGAAACAGTTCTGCAGAATTTTGATTCAAAATCACAAATCAATTGGACACCGAACAAACCAGGAATTTATCTCGTTAAAGTGTATGCAAAGGACCAGTACAGTCCAAAAGCATATGACGATTTTTATGAGAAAACCCTAACAGTAACAGAAGCTCCTAAAGCAAAGCTAACGACATTTGCCATGAATGCTACAGCCTTTTATTCAAATAAAACATATCCTGTAACAGCTGCAGCTTCCTCTTCTAACGGTGCTCTGTACAAGTTTACCGTTAAAGACGAAGCAACGGGCAAATGGACCATTTTAAAAGACTACAGCATGATCAGTACTTACAATTGGGTTCCTAAATATAAAGGGAAATACAGAATGGTTGTTCATGTGAAGGATCGTTATTCAAATGCTGCATATGACGATTATGAATTTAAAGACATCACCGTTACAAAGATCACAAAAGTTGTGATCGATGCCGGACATGGTGGCAGTGATCCTGGGGCGATTGGGAGCAATAAAACACATGAAGCGGACTTAACATTAGACATTTCGCAGCGTGTTGTAAAAATGCTTAACGAACAATCAGACTTTATAGGACTTACTACGAGAGATACAGACAAATATGTAACGTTGGGCGATAGAGTAGCTTTTGCTAACAGTCAAAATGCCGATCTGTTTATGTCGATCCACTACAATTCGAGTACAAGCAAGGATGCTCATGGAACGGAAACGTATATCTATTACAACTCAGATCCTACATTTGGAAAAATCATTCATAAACATCTGATTGCAGCGACAGGGTTACGAGATAGAGGGTTAAAAGAAAGTAATTTTTATGTTATTAAAAATACAAAAATGCCAGCTGCCCTTGTTGAAATTGCATTTGTCAGCAATCCAACAGAAGAAAAGTTAGCTAATACAACTGCATTCAAAGATAAAGTATCACGCGCATTAGCGGATGCACTTATCGAATATGCGTCATTGCGATAGAATAGAGTTGCTCTTCGGAGCACTCTTTTTTTGATTGTTTGTAACCTGTGGTGTAGAGGGGTATAATAAGTATGCTTTATATCCATAAACGTATTAAAATTGAGGTGTAAGGAAATTGGACGAAATATTAGTGAGTGTAATCACTCCATCATATAATGCAGAAAAATTTATTCAGCATACAATAGCTTCCGTTCAAGCTCAGACTCATCAAAACTGGGAGATGCTTATTGTTGATGACTGTTCAAAGGACAGCACAGTTGAAATTATTAAGCGGGTTTCTTTGGCAGATCCCAGAGTAAAGCTTATTCAGCTGGAAACCAACTCAGGTGCGGCAGTTGCAAGAAATACAGCCATCGAGAATGCAAACGGTAAATACATAGCTTTTTTAGACAGTGATGATTATTGGAAACCTGAAAAGCTAGAAAAACAATTAAGTTTTATGGAAGAGAACGATTATGTTTTTTCTTTTACGAATTATGAGATCGTTAATGAAGATGGTAGCCCAAGCGGTGTCGAGGTTAAAGTCCCTCACTCTCTAACGTATCATGACCTTTTGAAAAATACGATTATCGGCTGCTTAACGGTTATGGTGAATATAGAAAAGATAGGCAAGTATAAAATGCCAAATATACGTACTCGGCAAGATTTTGCTTTATGGCTATCTATTCTAAAGGATGGTTATACGGCATACGGCTTACAAGTTCCTTTGTCTTGTTATCGAAAAGTCGAAGGTTCAATTTCAAGTAACAAAGTTAAAGCAGCAAAAAAAACATGGGCTGTTTATAGAAACATCGAAAAATTAAGTTTACATTACTCAGCATGGTGTTTTGTAAATTACGCCTACAATGCTGTCAAAAAATCAAGATAATCGGCGACTACTATGAAATCAGAGATAGAATCCTTTAAAAACAGGAGTGGAAAATTATGAAAGTAAAAAAAGCGATAATACCCGCTGCAGGATTAGGTACAAGATTCTTACCAGCAACAAAAGCACAACCAAAGGAAATGCTGCCAATCGTAGATACACCAACGATTCAATACATTATTGAAGAAGCTGTTGATGCAGGGATCGAAGACATTTTGATCGTAACGGGAAGAGGAAAGCGTGCGATTGAAGATCACTTCGATAAATCTCTTGAACTGGAAGAAACATTGAAAGAAAAAGGCAAGGATGAAGAGTTAGCTCGTATTCAGAAGATCTCGAATATGGCTGATATTCACTATATTCGTCAAAAAGAACCAAAAGGGCTTGGACATGCTATTTGGTGTGCACGTAAATTTATCGGTAATGATCCATTTGCAGTTATGCTTGGTGATGATATTGTTCGCGCGCAAAAGCCTTGTCTAAAACAACTTATTCAAGAATTTGAAGCACGCAACTCTTCAGTAATCGGTGTTCAAGAAGTACCGACGAAAGATGTTTCTAAATATGGTGTTGTAGAATACGACAGTTCGTTCAACTCTGGTAACGGACTATATAAAGTGAAAAGCCTTGTGGAGAAGCCTTCGATTGAAGAAGCGCCGTCTAACTTGGCTATTATGGGAAGATATGTGTTAACGCCTGAGATCTTAGACATTCTGGAGCATTTAAAGCCTGGAAAAGGGAATGAGATTCAGCTTACAGATGCGTTGCAGGAATTAAATGGAATTCAAGAAGTGTTTGCATATCTGTTTGAAGGTAAACGCTATGATATAGGGGATAAATACGGCTTTGTTCAAGCGACCGTAGAATTCGCCTTAGAGAGAGAAGATATTGGAGAGCCTTTGCTTAATTGGCTGAGACAAGTAGTAAAAGAACGTTCATAATTGTATATTTTGGGGAGTGGAAGAATGAATATTTGTGTTATTGGAACAGGGTATGTCGGACTAGTGTCAGGAACTTGTTTTAGTGAAATCGGAAACAAGGTTACCTGTATCGATTTAGATGAAGGAAAGATCGAACGCCTTAAACAAGGAATCATCCCGATCTATGAGCCAGGTTTAAAGGAATTGGTGTTGAAAAATATTGAAGAAGAACGTCTTCACTTTTCAACGAACTTGGCTGAAGGTATGAAGGATGCAGAAGTTGTTATTATCGCTGTTGGAACTCCGCAGGCACCATCTGGAGAAGCGAACTTAGAATATGTAGAAAATGTTGCGGTTTCGATCGGAGAAAACTTAAACGGTTATAAAGTAATCGTTACTAAGAGTACGGTTCCAGTAGGTACAGGACAGCGTGTGAAAAGCATCATTAGTGAGTACTCACACGGCAAGTTTGAATTTGATGTAGCATCTAACCCAGAGTTCCTTAGAGAAGGTTCAGCGGTCTACGATACGATGAATATGGATCGTGCCGTTATTGGTGTAGAGTCTAAACGAGCAGAAGAAGTTCTTACAAAGCTTCATGAGCCATTTAACACAGAAGTTGTTGTAACGAACGTTGAGACGTCAGAAATGATTAAATATGCTTCCAATGCATTCCTAGCTACAAAAATCAGTTTCATTAATGAAATTGCTAACCTAAGCGAACATTTTGGAGCAGATGTTACCAAAGTTGCTGAAGGTATGGGTCTTGATAAGAGAATCGGAAAGCACTTCTTACAAGCTGGTATTGGATACGGTGGTTCATGTTTCCCGAAAGATACAAGTGCTCTTATCCACATCGGAAGAGAAGTTGGGGAAGACCTTAGCATCCTTAAAGCTGTAGAAGAAGTTAACGGAAAGCAAAGAATGAGAATTGCTGATAAAGTGAACGAAATCTACCCTGATCTTGAAGGTAAGAAACTTGCCGTTCTAGGGCTGGCGTTCAAGCCAAATACAGACGATATGCGTTATGCGCCTTCCATTGATCTTATTCCGTACTTCAAGAACAAAGGTGCTGAAGTAATCGCTTATGATCCGATCGCTTATGAAAACGCAGCGAAAGAGATCGAAGGACTGCAATATTCTACAGATCTTTATGAGACCATTAAAGATAGCGATGCTGTTATTATCTTAACCGAGTGGGATGAAGTGAAAAAGATGGATCTCACAAAAGTAAAAGAATTAGTTAAGGAACCAATTATCATTGATGGCCGAAACATCTATAAATTAGATGATATGAAAAATTCTGGCTTCTATTATGCTTCAATCGGTCGTCCAACAATAAAATAAGTGAAACGAGATGCTAGTAAAGCTCAGCTTTATTAGCATCTTTTTTTATGCTCTTTTTTTAAGGCTGTTTTCGTATTCATAGTTGTTTGACGAAAGTAGTTGATTTCCATTCCGGGTTGCTCGCTTTCCGCGGGGCAGGCGGTGAGCCACATTCGAATGTTTCACATTTAAGTGTCTCACCTGTCTAGTTGCAGTGGCTAGCCCCTCGAGGTCAAAAGTTAAATAGACCATGAAGGTAAAGAACACCTTCCACCTTCCTTGTCTATTTACCTTTTGCTTGTCGGGGCTGGACGAGCCACTTCCACTTTTAGGACAGCCCGCCTGTCCCCGCAGGAGTCGCGCACCCTCCACTCCAATCAACAGTCAAAGAAGTAATTAAAAAAATTTAAAGCAATTAACAACAGACTTCTAGTGGCTTAAAGTTGTCGACACCTAGGTGCAAAAGTGTTAGCAGGCCAAACCGTTCGCCCCATGGAAAGCGAGCGACCTTTAGTGCATATCAAACACCTCTGGAAAGCAAGGCAACAATGTAATTGAAGAAATCATGTTTTATTAAGAATTTGTAAATTCAATAAACCTTTGCGTTTGAACTCCTTATAAACAGGGGATTTATACTTCAGTCGTAAAGAATCGTATGTAAAGGAATAAATTCACAACGAAGGTATACCCAGAAAGACTCGAAAAAAGTCGAAAAGGTGAGTATCGCCTTGAAAAGGATCAAGGAAAGAGTTACAAAAAATTGACAAAAAAAACATATGTACACACGAAAGTTGTGTGATATGATATGAAATGGTTTATATATAGTCATCATTGAAAGAAACTATGAGGTGAATGTTAGTGGCAATGAATCGTGCTGAAACAAATAATTACTATAATTCCTATACACAACAAGCAGACACAAATAAAATAGCAGAGTACTCTAAGATCAATGACTCAACGTTTCTTTTTACTAAACGTTTAATTGATTTAATGGCCGTATTACTATTAAGCATACCCGCTGCAATCATTGTTTTGATTACAATGGTAGCCATTCGATTAGAATCCAAAGGATCTGCACTGTATTTCCAAGAACGCTGTGGACTCAACGGTAAGGTGTTCAACGTAATCAAGCTGCGTTCCATGTATACGGATGCAGAGTGCAACGGTCCGCAATGGGCACAAAAGAACGACTCACGCGTTACTAAAGTAGGTAAGTTCATTCGAGCAACTCGTATTGATGAACTCCCACAGTTGATTAATGTGCTACGCGGAGACATGAGTTTCGTTGGACCTCGTCCTGAACGTCCAATGTTTGTAGAAGAGTTCTCTAAAGATATTCCTGATTTCAAGGATCGCTTATTAGTTAAACCAGGATTAACAGGATGGGCACAAGTGAATGGTGGATATGATATTTCTGCTAAAGAAAAGCTGCACTTGGATAAGTATTACATCCGTAACATCAGCATAGCGATGGATATCAAAATTTTATTAAGTACTATTCGAGTAGTATTTACAGGTGACGGTGCAAGATAATCAGCTTAAAGAAACGCTTCTATCATCAAGATAGGAGCGTTTTCTCCATGAAAAAATGTATGTATTTCCATTTTTTTCGTTACAATAGAGATAGATTTATTATGAGAGGATCATTCATTATGAAAACTTCTAGCTTTGACAAATGGATTGACTGGATTTTTTATCTTTATATTTTCTTAATTCCTTTTTCCGTTTCAGAAGATTTTAGAGCACTAACTGGACCTATACCAGCATCTGTATTATTGACGCTTATCATTTCCGTAGCGTTTATGGTGTATTACATAAAAACAACTTCAAAATTACCACTCGTGTTCAATCAGCAAATAGATAAGAATTTGTTCGTTGTATTGATCTGCTTTTTTCTGCCGGTTTTATTATCCACTTTAAGCGCTGTTTATAATTTCTTAACGATAGATGGCTATCCTTATAGTGAATACTTTAAAGGCGATTTTCCTGCTCGTATTATTAACTTTGGACTATTCTTTGTTTTACTTATCAGTCTTCTACCATTAATCCAAAAAATGAATGCAGATCGTTTACATAAATATATCCTGACGTATTGGATCGCCGTTTCATTTCTCTTGTTTATCGGGTTTTGGCAGCTTCTTCATTTAACTGTTGGAGTTCCTATGTTCGATATGCAGACTCGCTCTTATGTTCATAGTGTAGGTGGGGGAGCAAAGTTATTCTTTGATTTTCGGTTGACCTCATTTGCATCCGAACCAAGTTATATGGTGCCATTTGTTATTGATGGTTTATTAATCGGTGCTCTCGTTTTCAGTTCGCTCAAAAAATATGTTCTTTGGAGTTTCTTGCCTGCACTCTTTATACTATTGTTCTCATTCTCGTTGGGAGGGTATTTGAACTTCTTTTTAGTAGCGTGCGGATTTCTGTTATTGATCTTCACGACACATAATCCTTTTAAGAAAAAGGTTTTGTACGCGTTAGCCGCATTGGTTGGACTTATTATCTTAGTAGGTCTAGTGAATATGAATCTTCTGTTAGAGTTCGTAGGGCCGGTCATCGGAAGACTTGATACCGTGTTTGATATGCAAGAACACGAAAGACTCTTCTTGCTGCTCATGCCTTTTGTTTGGATCGTTCATCATGCTCAAACCTTTTTCCAGGTTCTATTCGGTATGGGACCAGGATCGTTCAAATATTTAAATATCACGCAATACTTCCCAGATGATATTCATAAAGTATACGTGACATCCAATAATCTCTACATCGACGTACTTTACGAGCATGGTATGGTTGGATTTATATTGTCATTAGTATTGATTGGTTACTTTTTGTGGTACTTCTTTAAACGGAGAAATGAAGGGAAATATGCTCAAGTAGGTTTCTTAATCACATTGCATTTAAGTATCACATCACTGTACAGAGCAGATTTTACGTCACCGCGCTTTTGGATGCTGTTTATTATCTTGTTCATTCTAATCCATCTCATATCACTTAAAAAGCAAGAAAAGGTTTAAGAATAGTAAGAAGGGGCTGTACCATAATGGTCAGCCCCTCTTTTTTATGAACTTATTATATGCTTTAGGAAGCAGGGATCTGCAGTTTGCTACGTTTAATACGTAAACAAGCAATCCGTAAACGATTCCGCCGATACCTACTTTAAAGAACATCCACAGTACTCCATTCACGTTATATAACGGATAGAGACACAAAGCCATACCGAAAGTAGCAATAAAAAGTTTTGTAACATTCCGACCAGGGAAAGTTAAAGGAAATGCTTTCTTTCCGATCGACCAGCTCATCATAATTGCAACAATATAAGCGATAATGGATGCGTAGGCTGAACCTTTAATTCCGAATTGGGGAATCAGCAAGAAGTTAAGAATGATGTTAATAACTCCAGCAATCAAAACTGGCCAAATTTGAAATAGCGTTTTCTTACCAAGTTCGAACGCTAAGTCAAAGTAATAGGTTTTAATGCTTTGAATAAACACAGCTACACATATCAGTGAAAAAATAATTCCTCCGGCTTCTCTAAAACTTGTCCCAAAAAATACAGATGTAATATCAGGACTTAGCAGAATGAGCCCTGCAGTTGCAGGCAGACCAATAAAGAAAAGCAGGATGGTGTTTTGATCAAGCTGCTTTTGAGCAGCCTTAACACCTTCTGTTTCAAGAGCTTTAATGACTAGAGGATAAGCTGCTAAATTCACGATCATCATCAGCAGGACTAGAATCTGTTTCGCAAGGTCGTATCCTACAGAATAGAGACCCGTACTCTTTGTTCCTAATAAGTAGCCGATGATAAAGCGATCCGAACTAAAGATGATATAGTTCATCGATAAGGTTGCGACTAATGGCATTCCGTAACGAAATACTTCCTTTACCAAATCCCAATCAATATGATGCAATCTAATTTTTTTAAGATACCTTGGAAGGAGATATACTAAAGGTACAATCATTCCAATAATCAGACCCCAAAGAATAGAGCTAGCTTCAAGACCCCACTTAATCAATAAGAAAGAAATTCCTAAAGAGAGTACCGTTTTCACAAGTGTGATGATTCCATAAAGAAGAGACGATAGTTTAGATCTTAAGTATTCTGTGGCCATGTCGAATAAGTTTTGAACAAGCAACAATCCTAATCCGATCAACCAAAGTGCTTGCCATTCGTCCGTTCTTGCAAAGTAAAAGAAGGGTCCTGTAAATAAAATAAGAGAAAATCCTACTAAAGATAGAAAGGCAGCCGATATTGAACTTAGAAATAAATTTTCTTGTTCCGTATATTTCGGTGCAAAACGCAGCAAACCTAGCCGCAGCCAGTGAAATATACCCGTACTAGCAAATCCCACTGCAGATAGGACAAGAGCGTATTTTCCGTATTCAGAAGGTGACAATAACCTTGTGTACAGTGCAATTGCAGCGAAATTTACTAGACCTGGAAGTCCTCTTGATAAAAAGTAGATAAACGTGTGTTTTAATAACATTTTATGCTCCTAACATATTTTTACATCATTTTAACCACTATAAAAACAAAAGATGGGTCGAAACGTGTCAAAGATAGTCTTTTTATATTAAAATTTGTAAATTATTATCAAGGTCTTTTGTGCTATAATGTATCCTGATACAAATATATAGATAGAAATTAAATCAAGCAATAGTAATCTCATTATAGTATGTAATGCACCCTGTTAAAATAAAAGCTATAAAGGCTATACGATAAAGTAGGAAGCTTAGAAATCACATTGTTAGAAAAGAAATGGAGAGTTTAAGATGGATGAGCGCAATAGAAGTATACGCAGAAATAGGAAGAAACGTAAGAAAAAGCGTTTGTTATTGGGTTGTTCTGTATTTTTCCTTATCCTATTAGGGATAGGCGGTTTTCTGTTCTACAACGTTTATCAGGCTGCCAATAACTCGTTTTCAGATTTAGAACGAGGTGAACACTCTAAGCTTCGTGAAGAGTCTGTTGCAATCGGCAAGGACCCTATCAACATTTTGATCATGGGAATTGAGGATTATTCGAGTGGAGGAAACGGGCGAACAGACTCGTTAATGGTCGCTTCGATTAACCCAGACAAAAACTCAATCAAAATGCTAAGTATCCCTCGTGATACGTATGTTGATATAGAAGGACATGGTCAAACGAAAATTAATCATGCCCATGTATATGGTGGTAAAGAGTTAACCATTGATACGGTAGAAGGATTGTTAGATGTTCCGATTGATTATTACGCAACGGTGAACTTTAAAGGGTTCAAGGATGTTATTGATGAAATTGGCGGAGTTACAGTTGATGTTCCATTTGATTTCTCTGAAGTAAGTGATGGAGAAGCTGGATCTGACAAGCATAAGATTTATTTCAAAGAAGGCGAAATGACTCTTAACGGTCAAGAAGCTCTTGCTTATGTTCGTATGAGAAAGCAGGATCCTAGAGGCGACTTTGGACGAAGCGAAAGACAAAAACAGGTCATCCAAGCTGCGATCAAAGAAAGTGCATCTGTAAGTACGCTATTGAACTTTAGTGATATTGCTAAACACATTGGAGATAATGTTGAGACAAATCTTTCCGTTCGTGAGATGTACACGTTAAAGAATAAATATGGAAATAAGAAAATCGACAGCTTAACCCTTGAAGGTGTAGACGATACAATTAATGGTGTTTACTATTTCGTACCGACTGAAGAAGGTTTAGCGAATCTTCAAAATGAGTTAAAAATGCAATTAGGACAAGAAGTTTCTGCTTCAGAAACAACAAACACAGAGTCAGAGTCGAGTGAATCTGAAGCAACTGACTATAGTGAAGATCAAAATTAAATAAAAAGCTGCTTCGAGGAGGTCTCGAAGCAGCTTTTTTTGTATCATTGTTTCTTTTTATGAGGAGCCCAAAAACCTGATAAAAAATGGGTAAGCGGTTTTTTCTGGCCCATTAATCCTAAAAACTCTGCTGCAAGTTCAATCGTGACGAGTAAAAGAAGAAACAGGAAGAACGATTCTTCTAATGTGGACAGTGAAAAAGCGAAGGCCAGTGCACTAAAAAAAATGCTGATTCCATAAATCAGTAAAACCGTTTTGGGATGACTGAATCCCTTTGCCAAAAGTCTATGGTGCAAATGAGACTTATCAGGCTGAGACCACTTCTGTTTATTAACAAGTCGGCGTAATATGGCAAAGGTGGTGTCCATAAAAGGAACACCTAAAATCATGATCGGTACGAATAGGGATAAGAACGTGACGCTTTTAAAGAAGCCAGAGATTGAGATGAGTGCAATCAAGAGACCTAATAGCTGCGAACCCGTATCCCCCATAAAAATCTTAGCTGGATAAAAATTAAAGAATAAAAAACCTAGTGTGCTTCCTGTTACAATGACACAAAGCATAATAACAAGAATTTGATCTTTACCTAAAGCCATAATCAATATAGTCGAGAGGGCAATCGTCGAGACTCCTCCTGCTAGCCCATCGAGACCATCAATGAGATTAATCGCATTGATTAACCCAATAAACCAAAATAACGTAAGAGGGATACTCATAAGTTGAAGCTCTACTAAGCCGAAATAAGGAATAGTAATGTAATCAATCACAAATCCACCATAAATTAAAACAAATGCGGATAAGAATTGCCCAAGAAGCTTTTGCTTAGCAGAAAGCTCGTACATATCATCTAATACACCCGTAATTACGATGATTAATGTACTAAGAAAAATATAAGTGGTCGTATGGCTGTCGATTGGCAGAATGAAAAGGCCAGCCAAAAACGCAGCATAAATGGCTAGACCACCTAACCTAGGCTTTATTTCACTATGTACTTTTCTTTTATTAGGCTTATCAACAGCACCTATCTTCTTTGCTAAAAATGAAACAAGCGGTGTAATTGAAAGGGCGATAAAAAAACAAGAGATAAAAGCAATGAAAAGTTGAAGGTTCATGGAATTGCACCTTTCCAAGAAAGTAAACTCTGCATTAGTTTTATCTCATATGCTAAAAATTATTAAATTGTCTTCTCTAAATACTCCTCTTCACCAAAAACAATCTCACTTTGTGCGTTCGAAAGGTCAATAATCCACTCTTTAAAGGTTTCCTTTTCTTTTATGGGTACATACATCTGAATCTCCACTTTCTCCATGTAGTTCATCTCTTTGATGGGGTAGACAGAGTTGCGCAGTTCGTTCTCCATTTTTCCGAGAAGTGTGTAATCTACAGTGATATGAACGATCTGTTGAAGTTGACGTTCTACAACGCCAATGTGATTGAGACCTTCTGAAACTGATTTGCCGTATGCACGAATGAGTCCTCCAGCACCCAATTTGATTCCGCCGAAGTAACGTGTGACAACAGCAACTGTATCTTTTAATTCACGTTTTTTGAGCACTTCTAACATTGGAACACCCGCTGTACCGCTCGGTTCACCGTCGTCGTTCGCCTTTTGAATGTTGTCTGTTTCTCCGATTAAGTATGCAGAACAGTTGTGTGTGGCGCTGTAATGTTCTTTTTTGATTTTTTGAATGAATTCTTGTGCTTCTTCTTCAGTGGTAGCTCGTGCGATATGAGCGATAAAACGAGATTTTTCTATGACGATCTCGTGCTGTCCTTCGTTTTTTACGGTAAGATAATTGGCAAGCATATAGGGTAAAACTCCTTTGAGTAGTGAATATTATGAATTCCATGTCAAATTTGTCGAATAATCTTCATGTTTCAAGTGTATCGTGTTATCCTTCATTATAAGGTGATTATAAAAAGCATTCAAATTCTTAAAAATTTTTTAGCATTAAAAGTCATAAAATTCCACATCCTGGCGAATGTAGTATATTAGAAGGATTAATGTCTTTGCGGTATGATTCGCTCAAGTGGGTATTAAGGCCTATGTATAAATTAGGCAAGATGGTTCTAGAACTTCCGGTTACACTTCTTTATCGTTTTAATTGGGGGAAATTTACATGACTGCAGCTAAGTTAACGATAGATCCACATTTGTTGGACGGAATACTAAATCAGACCATCGATACGGTTACGGCAAGTCAATCGCAAATCTTTGAGATCAGTGAGCATTCTCGTCAAGAGTTTCAGCAGCTGCGCAGAGAGCTTGAGTTAGTGAAACAGCAGGTCATTGAGGTTATCCATAAATCTGACCGAACTGAAGAATATGCAAAGCTGGCACGAGCTCGACTGGCAGAGGTGAGCAAGCATTTTCAAAAGTATAGTGAATCTGATATTCGCGATGCGTATGAGAATGCCAATAAGTATCAGATTGAACTTTCCATTATCCGGCAAACAGAGAAACAGCTTCGGGAGAAAAGAGATGAACTCGAACGGAGAATCGGCGCATTGAACGATACGGTTCAAAAAGCGGAGTCTCTGGCAGGTCAAATTTCTGTTGTTTTAAATTATCTTAACGGTGATTTAAGAAAAATTAACGAACTCGTTCAAAACGCTCAGCAAAAACAAGAGTTTGGACTTCAGATTATCGAAGCCCAAGAAGAAGAGCGTAAACGCGTTTCACGAGAAATTCATGACGGCCCAGCTCAATTAATGGCGAATGTACTCATTCGCTCGGAACTGTTAGAGAAAATTTTTGTAGAAAAAGGAACTGAGGCTGCTCGTGTTGAAATAAAAGATTTACGGGTTATGGTCCGTGATTCTTTAAAAGAGGTCCGTAGAATTATATACGACCTGCGCCCGATGGCTTTAGACGATCTCGGTATCGTTCCTACATTAGACAAGTATTTACGAAATGTGAAAGAAAGTACTGGTAAAGAGGTTGAGCTTCATGCGCTTGGTCAGACTCGACGGTTCCCGAATAAGATGGAGATCGCGATTTTCCGTTTGATTCAAGAGTCGGTAAACAATGCAGTTAAGCACTCTGAAGCAAATCTGATTGAGGTAAAGTTAGAGTTTACTCAAAAGTTTATTTCACTATATATCCGAGATGATGGCAAAGGGTTCGATATGGCACAACCTACAAAATCAAATTCCTTTGGCATGATGGGGATGAGAGAGCGGGTTGAACTGCTCGAAGGAACTTTAAAAGTGAAATCCCGCATAAACTTCGGTACAAGTGTTTACATTCAAATTCCCATTCAAGACTAGGAGGGTTCACACATGAATAATGTTAATGTGTACGAAAATAACGCCTCAGCACCTGAGAAAACAAGAATAGCAATTATCGATGACCACCGTTTGTTCCGTGAAGGAGTAAAACGTATTCTAGATATGGAAGATCAATTCTCTGTTGTTGCTGAAGGTGATGATGGCTCTGAAGCGGAAAATATCGTCCGCGATCATAATCCAGATGTGGTGTTGATGGACATCAATATGCCAAACATCAACGGTGTTGAAGCAACACGTCGTTTGGTTGAGAAATCTCCTGATACGAAGGTAATTATTCTATCGATCCACGATGATGAGACGTATGTGTCACATGCGGTCCAAACAGGTGCATCTGGTTACCTCCTAAAAGAGATGGATGCTGATTCATTAATCGAAGCAGTTCGTGTCGTTGCAGATGGTGGCGCATATCTTCATCCGAAGATTACGTATAATCTATTGAACGAATTCCGTCGTTTATCGACATCGAATAAAACGCAGCAAAACAAAGCTGGTTTTGTTGAAGTGGAGTACCGTAAGCCACTTCATATCTTAACGCGTCGTGAGTGTGAGGTTCTTCAGTTGTTGGCAGATGGACGAAGCAACCGTACGATTGGGGAAGAGCTTTATATTAGTGAGAAGACGGTTAAGAACCATGTGAGTAATATTCTTCAGAAGATGAATGTGAATGACCGTACGCAGGCTGTTGTTGAGGCGATCAAGAATGGTTGGGTTAAGGTACGTTGATTTGAATTTAGGAGAAAAGACCTTCGATTGTGAAGGTCTTTTTTTTGTTTTGTTTTTTTGGAGCGAGTGTGGTGATGCGGGGATGTATATTGAAAATCTTTGTGGGTGGTTTTTAGGTTTGTCACGGAAGATGTTAGCTGTTAATTTCCGTTGCAGATACTCGCTTTCCGCGGGGCAGGCGGTGAGCCCCTTGCCGCTTTGCGCCTTTAAGGGTCTCACCTGACCGCTTGTCCCGCAGGAGTCTCGCATCTTCCACTTCAATTAACTTTCGGAGAGGAGTAAAAAAACAAATCCTTCTCTCGTTTAATTACAAGGTGTAAGAGAAAAAACAATCAACTCAAGCTCATTTCGAGGACCTTTTCTTCTGACGGTACGGTTATTGGGAATTCTAGTGAGACTTTTGTTCCGTAGCCTTCTGTAGATTCAATCCTCATCTTTCCTCCGTGGTTCTGGACGATTTGGTAGCAGATTAAGAGGCCGAGTCCAGGGTTGCCTTCTTTTGTTGTATAGAACGGCTGTCCGAGCTTTGGTAGGAGGTGCTCGGGGATGCCGGGTCCATCATCTTGAATGGCGATCGTGATGTTTTCTTTCGTTTGTTTGAGCTGAAGCGAGATATTTCCCCAAGAAGGTGTCGCTTCTAACGCATTTTTTACGATATTTAAAATGAGTTGTGCTATTAGATTTTCTTCGCATTTTAAAAGAACGGGTTGTTCTGGCAGCTCGAGGTGTAGCGAAATGGTTTCAAAGTCTGTTTCTTCTTCTATAAATTTGAGTGAGCGTTTGATGACTTCGTTTAAGTCATGATCACTCTTTAGAATCATGTGGGGTCGAGCAAGTATCATAAGCTGGCTGATGATAAAGTTGATTCGATCCGTCTCTCTTAGCATGATGCCTAGGAAATGGTGCGTTTCTTCTGTCGTGTTTTGAGACTGAAACAATTGTGCGAATCCTTTTATAGAAGTAAGAGGGTTCCGTATCTCATGCGCAAGACCTGCAGCAAGTTCTCCGACATAAGCGAGTGTGTTTGCTCTTTGTTTGAAATTTTGTGCCTCATTGATTGCTGTCATGTCTTTTGCGATTCCGATTACAGCGGTCATATCACTTCTTATCGAATAAGGGATGCTCGTAATATCAAGCTCTATTTCGTGTCCTTCTTTGTGGATAATCGTAAGTGGATGTTTGATTGTTTCTCCTTCAATCACGCGAGTTAAGTAACTCAATGAATTCGTAATCTCATTTTCTTTTAAAAGGTTGGTATACGGCATAGCGTGCAGCTCTTCTAGTGAATAGCCAGTAATTTGTACAAGTGATTGATTTACTTTTATAAAATTTAAATCGGGTCCGATTACAAAAACGCCTTCAGGATTCATTTCAAAAAGTGAGTTATACCGGTGCTCGGATTCAAGCAGTTGAAATTGATGTTCTACGAGTCTCTTTTGGTTTCGCTGTTCTAAAATGTATAGAATTAATACGACGGTTGTCGCACCAAATACAAGTAAAGTAGCTGTCATGTTGATATTGTTGATTGGAAAACTGCTATGCCAATCGAAAGTAGGTGTTCCGGTCATTAAACCCATCTCACCGATATAGTGCATTAGACTAACACCTAGTGTGAACGAAAGACTAGCAGAAACTTTTCTTGCAGAAAACCTTCTTTTAGTGAGTAGATAAAAGCCGAGCCAGGAAAATAAATAGGCGGAAGAAATGGAAAGTATGATAAACATGAAATTGGGTTCTATCGGCATATGCAAGTGCATAGACAACAATCCGATCACATGAACAGAAACTAAGCCGATGCTAAATAAACTAACGGGTACAAAGAGTTTATTCTGCGGTTTTTGAGAGGTAAAATGAAAGAACGATACATATGAGAAGAAAATACCTGCAGCGAGTGCTGAGGTAACGATTAAAAAATTGTAGTTTACAGAAACGGGACTTTGGATGGATAACATTCCCATGTAGTGAGTTGCCCAAACAGCGATGCCCATTGTAACAGAACCTATCAGTAAGAATTGATGCTGCGATTTTTGCTCTTCTGTACGCCGATTGACCCAATCGAGTGAGATTAAGGCGAACAGAAAGCAAACGAATAGAGAGAGTATTACGATATATAGATTATGATCCAATGGTCCTAGCCCTCCTTTAAAACATGTCTCACATTCTAATTTCTTCCATATCCGACAAATTCCTTCTTCATTCGAAAAAAACTTTTAAAAAGATTAATTATTCGTGTGCTTAATAATGAACATCGGTGTTGAAAACGGTTCGGAGATGATAGAATTGGTAAAAAAGTACGTATTAGCTGTTGATGTAGGAGGTACATCGATATAGTGCATATACATTGAAAATATAAATAGAAATCTCGAAAAATATATCCCTCACAAACCGAAATTAAGAATTTCATCTATGCAAAATCACTCCGCTTTGTACGGCGCTTTCTCGTTATGCCGCAAACAGGTGAAAAGCACATAAAGGATAGTTGAAGAAAAAAGAGAATACTTAGTATAAGTAAATTTGAATTTAGTGAATTACTTTTTCTGATGGTGTACACTGTTAGAGGAGAAAAAAACAAGATTTTTGGCATAAGAGAGGACTAAAATTATGAGCAAGGTAGCCGTCATTACAGACAGTACTTCCTACATACCCGAACATATCCGCAACGAAAAAAATATTGTAATGATTTCGCTCAACGTGATTTTTGACAAAGAAACATACAAAGAAGAAGCTGAAATAAAAGCAGATGATTTTTACGACATGGTTGGTAAAGAAGGAGCCCTTCCGAAAACTTCACAGCCTGCAATAGGTGAGCTTGTCGAACTACTAGAAGAGCTTTCTCAAAACTATGATGAAGCAGTGATGATCACACTCTCGAGTGGTATTAGCGGAACCTATCAAAGTGCAGTAGCAGCGGGAGAGATGGTTGAAGGAATCAAGCTTCATGTGTTTGATTCAGAGATCAGCTGTTCACCTCAAGCGTTTTATGTATTAAAAGCTGCTGAACTAGCGAGTGAAGGCTCGAACGGTTATGACATTATGAATCATCTGTTGCAGATGAAGAACAACGGAGTACCAGCTTACTTCATGGTTGACGATTTAAATCATCTTCATCGCGGAGGTCGTTTGAACACAGCTCAACTTTTCGTAGGGAATCTACTTCAGATCAAACCAATTCTTCACTTTGAAGACAAAAAGATAGTTCCGTTCGAAAAAGTGCGTACGAAGAAAAAAGCCTTAAAACGTATTTTCGATATCATGGATGAGACTGTGAAGCCGAATGATAAAGTGAAAATCAGTGTGATTCATGCTAAGCGTGAAGAAGAAGCGGTAGAAATCGCTGACGAGTTACGTGAAAAATTTGTTAACGCAGACGTCTGGGTTAGCTACTTCGGACCCGTAATCGGGACTCACTTAGGTGAAGGCTCACTCGGCATTACGTGGATAAAAGAATAATCATTGGAGAGATGAAAATGAAATCTCTAACACAGGGGGAGACAACACAATGAGGTTTGTCTCCCTTTTTTTAAACAACCGTTTAACTATTACGCCTGAAACTCTAGTGAACGATTCCTCTTTGAAAGCTGTCCCTTTTAGTGAACTTCCAACTTTGGAACAACCTCCTTTAAACCCAACTTTTCAGTATGACAAAAAACTGCAACAAATCCTCTATGGTAAGCAACTTCTATTTGATGAATTACCTTTTACAGTTGATCAAATTCAACTGCATTATGAAAATGGTTATGTGAAATATTCACCTGGTATCTGTAAAACTTCTAACGGTTATTTATGTAACCGATGCGGAAACGAGAAGAGTCGTTTGTTTGCGATGTTTTCTTGTTTTCGCTGTAAGAATGATAACTGTGTGTACTGTCGGAACTGCATCATGATGGGGAGAGTTAGTGAGTGTACTCCGTTGATTTCTTGGAGTGGACCTGAAGTGAGGTGGCCACGTGAAAACAATCTGATGTGGGATGGTGAGTTGTCGAGTGGCCAACAAGTTGCATCTCATAAGTTTGCAGATAATATCGGAAGTGAGGGTGAACTTTTGATTTGGGCGGTTTGTGGGGCTGGAAAGACTGAAGTTCTATTTAAAGGGATTGAAAAAGCATTGAACCTCGGCCTTCGTGTTTGTATAGCGACGCCTCGAACGGATGTAGTACTAGAATTAGCTCCTCGTTTAAAAGCTGTTTTTCCAAACACGATGGTAGCCAGTTATTATGGTGGCTCAGAAGAACGTGAAACACCAGCACAACTCGTCATCTCAACCACACACCAGCTGTACCGATTTAAACAAGCGTTTAACATCATGATCGTCGATGAAGTCGATGCCTTTCCTTATTCCTACGATAAAAGCCTTCAGCATGCGGTGTCTCATGCCGGTACACCAAAACACTTTCTTCTTTATTTATCTGCAACACCTTCTAGAACGATGAAAAAAGCAACACGAAAAGGAACATTACAATGCGTGAAAATTCCAAAGCGGTTTCATGGATTTCCATTACCTGTTCCAAAAATGGTTTGGGGTGGTGAGTGGAAGAAGAGGTTAGAAAGAGGAAAACTACCTGATCCGTTTGTTAAGTGGTTGAAAGCTCAAGCCGAGAGTGGACGACGAGCGATGATATTTGTATCTTCTGTATCCATTTTAGAGAAGCTGACAGAACTTATAAGAACGATCGTCGATGTACCAGTAGAAAGTGTTCATTCTGAAGATACACTACGGAAAGAAAAAGTGACTAAGTTTAGGAATGAAGACATTCGATTACTAGTGACTACAACCATCTTAGAACGAGGAGTTACTGTTCCGTTTTTAGATGTTGCAGTGTTTGGTGCTGATCACAATGTGTTCACAGAAAGTGCCCTTGTTCAAATAGCAGGAAGAGCAGGGAGAAGTAAGGATGATTATAACGGTAAGGTACTTCTGTATCATTACGGAAAATCACTAAGCATGATACAAGCAATCAACCATGTAAAGAACATGAACAAGGAGGCTGGACTTTGAGTTATTGCCTGTACTGTCATGAACTATATTCTGAAGGTTGGTCATGGGAAGCGCTGATTGGCTTAAGGGCATCACCATTATTATGCCAAGACTGTGAAGGAAGTCTGCTGAAGATCAAAGGTGAGATTTGTAGAATATGCGGTCGGGACTTTTCAGTATTTCCCGAGCAATATCGACAAGGTGATTGTTGCTTTGACTGCATTCGGTGGGAGGAAAGCGAGGAGTGGACCAGCGTTCTACAGCAAAATCGGTCACTTTATGTCTATAACGATTATATGAAAGAAATGATAGCCAAGCTGAAATATCGAGGAGATGCTGAAATTGTTAAAGCCTTTTATCCCATGCTAAGTTCGGAGTTCAAAAAGATTTGCCGGGATGCAATTCTCATTCCCATTCCATTAAGTGAAGAGCGACATTATGAAAGAGGATTTAATCAAGCTGAGCTATTAGCAGGAGGATTAAAAAAGCCAGTACAACACCTATTGAAGAGAAGAACACATGAAGAGAAACAAAGTAAGAAAACACGAGAAAAGCGGTTATCTCAAAAAGAGAACCCGTTTGAGGTTGTAGATTCTGTAAAAGTTAGAGATCAGAAAGTCATCCTAGTCGATGATATATACACAACAGGGAGTACATTACGACATGCGGCAAAAGTCCTGATTAAAGCTGGAGCGAAAGAAGTTTCATCTATCACCCTAGCCCGATAAATAAAACGAATGACCTGTTAAAACTCCTTCACTTAAATCCGATATATACTGAAGATAGAAGTGTTAAGGAGCGGGAAGCGATATGGACAATTTAATGAACTGTCCGCAGTGCGGCAAACTTTTTGTGAAGTATATACGTGAACAGTGTGATATGTGCTTTCGAGAAGAAGAACATGATTTTGATAAAGTATACCGATTTCTTAGAAAGAGCGAGAATCGAAAGGCAACAATAGTCGAAGTAAGTGAATCAACCGAGGTTGCTGAAAGTAAAATCATCTATTTCATACACCAGGGAAGAATTCGTGTAAAAGGATATCCGAATTTCACATATCCGTGTGATGGCTGCCAAGCGCCAATCAACGATGGCCGTTTATGCGAAGAGTGTAAAGCTCGTATCAAATCAGAGCTCTCAATTGAGGACTTAATCAGAAGAAAACAAGAAGAAGCATTACCTTCTTACCATACTGATGACAATTAACCTAATTTCTTTTGATCACTTAAAGATTTTTGTCAAATAGCCGATATATTAAATAAGATTAAAGTCTCTAGATGAGGTGACTAAAAATGCGAATCAATCATTTTAACTCTATTCAAAATAACCCATACACAAAACAGGTGCCCCATATGAAGGATAATCATGTTAAGGCTGCATACAAAAAAGATGAGATTCAAATTTCAGATGAAGCAAAGAAACTCTTATCTTCCTCAAAATTTGAACAAGACCGGACGAATAAAGTGAATGAGATTAAACAACAAGTGGATAGCGGAACATATCAAGTCAATGTTTCTAAAACAGCAGCTTCCATTATTCAATATTACAAGCAGGGTTAAGGAGGATCTCATGGAAACGGCACAGATGACATCACTTCTTGAACGTTTGCTTCAATCCCACACAGATCTTCTAACTCTCGGAGAACGCAAAACAAAAGTGCTTAAATCAGGAGATATGAAATCATTAGACGTTTTGTTAAAAGAAGAAGATCTACAAGTGAAAAGACTTCAACAGATCGAGAAAGAAAGACTCGTAAATTTTGTAAATGTCAAGTTAAGTGATGTTTTAGAACAAGTAGAAGAACCCCAAAAAGAACGATTGTTGAATCTGCAAAACAGACTGATTGATATTTATGATGCTTTAAAAGATAGAAATAAACTTAATCAAGGGTTGCTTGAGCAGTCACTTCAATATGTGAATATGTCACTTAGTATGATGCAGCCTCAAAGTGAACCTGTGACGTATAACCAAACGAAGAAAAATCCTTATCATAATAACGCAGCATCTCTTTTTGATTCAAAAGCTTAAACCTACGGAGGAATTACAATGCGCTCAACCTTTCATGGATTAGAAACAGCCCGTCGAGGAATGTTTACACAACAAACAGCACTTCAAACGACAGGTCACAATATAGCAAATGCGAATACTCCTGGGTATAGCCGTCAAAGAGTGAACTTTGTTCAAACTGAAGCATATCCGGCTGCGAGCATGAACCGTCCTCAGATTCCTGGACAGATGGGAACGGGTGTAGCTGCGGGATCGGTACAGCGTGTTCGCGAAGGATTTTTAGATACTCAATTTCGAGGAGAAAACAACAAGCTCGGTTATTGGGATGCGAAAAGTGAAGCTTTAGAGAAGATGGAAGACATCATGAATGAACCATCTGATAATGGACTCGCTAAAACGCTTGATCGATTTTGGCAATCGCTGCAAGATCTTTCTGTAAACCCTGAAGATTCAGGGGCAAGATCAGTTGTGCGTCAGCGTGGTTTGGCAGTAGCAGAAACGTTTAATTATCTATCAAACTCGTTAACTGCCATTCAAGGTGATTTAAAGTCGCAAGCTAATATTACGACAAAAGAAATTAACGCACTTCTTGACGATATTCAGAGTATTAATAAACAAATCAGTGAAGTTGAGCCGCACGGCTATCTTCCTAATACACTCTATGATGAGAGAGATAGTTTAGTAGATCGTTTATCTACTCTACTAAATGTAGAAGTGACTACTAAGCCAAGCGGTGGCAAACCAGATCCACTAGCTGCTGGACTTTATGATATTAAGATGAAAGATAAAGATGGTAATGAATATACATTAGTAGATTCTGCAAATGGAACGGTTAACCACCTTGAAATTAAATTTGATGATTCAGCAGGTGGTAATGGATTAGCTGACAGTGTAGAAGTGGACGGTAATCCGATTACTATTAGTAAGCTTGCGGGCGGCAAATTACAAGGTCTGATAGAATCATTCGGTTATAACGATGGTGGTACTGTAAAAGGCAACTATCCAGAGATGCTTACAAACTTGGATCAAATGGCTTATCAGTTTGCGACAGAATTTAATGAGGTTCATGCTAATGGTTGGAGTCTATCGGAGATTGAGGCAGGTGCTCCTGCCGGTTATAATTTCTTCGACCTTGGGGCTGTAGCTAACCCGTTAGATCCTAAGGGTGCAGCAAAATCACTAAAACTTCATGATGACATGAAGGAGTTGGATAACATTGCAGCTGCAACTAACCAATTTGCTGGGGACGGTAGCAATGCATTACGATTAGGTGATGTGAAGAATGCGCCACTAGATTTTCCAGGCAGTAAGTCTTCTTTACAAAGCTTTTATGAAGGTGCAATCGGTAAGATGGCAGTTGATGCCCAGCAAGCGGTACGTTTAACCAACAACTCAGCTGTATTGACGGATTCCGTTCAACAACGCCGTCTGTCGGTAAGTGGCGTTTCTTTAGATGAAGAAATGACGAACATGATTCAGTTTCAACATGCATATAACGCATCTGCTCGAAACATTACAGTTATTGACGAGATGCTTGATAAAATCATTAACGGCTTGGGTGTCGGCGGAAGGTAGGTGCAACTAAATGCGTGTAACACAATCAATGTTATCTAATAACATGCTGCGCCATATTAGCAAAAGCTACGAAAGTATGGCAAAAACACAAGAACAGTTAACTACAGGTAAAAAGATTAGCCGTCCATCGGATGATCCAGTCGTTGCGATGAAAGGCATGACATACCGAACGAACTTAACAGAAGTTGAGCAATACAAACGTAACCTATCTGAAGCGTATAACTGGATGGAGAATTCAGATGCTGCACTAGATAAAGCAACAAGCGTGATGCAGCGTATTCGTGAGCTAACTGTTCAGGCAAGCAACGGAACCTATGAAGAGTCTCAAAAAGGCATGATTGGAAAAGAAATTGAGCAATTAAAAGAACATCTCGTTTCTATCGCAAACACACAGGTTGCTGGTAAGTACATATTTAATGGAAATGATACAACGAAAAAACCAGTTGATTTGAGCAAAACACCATCCGTTTCCGATAATGGTAATTCAGTTAATCTGGAATTGTCTCAGGGAATTGAAGTAGCAATTAACATCAACCCTAAAAATGTATTTACTCATACAGCCGGCTCACCGGAAAGTGGTTTGTTCGGAGATATCAATGAGTTGCTAAAATCGCTAGAAGGTGCTGCAGGAGAAAAAATCAACGGATTCTTAGATAAGCTGGATTCACATATTGATAACCTGGTTGCCGAACGAGCTGAGTTAGGAGCAAGATACAATCGTGTAGAACTAATCGATGCTCGAGTTGCAGAGCAAGAAGTCATCGCGAATCGCATACTTTCTGATAATGAAGATGCGGATATCGAGCGTGTGATTACAGACTTAAAGATGCAAGAAAGTTTGCACAGAGCTGCACTAGGAGTTGGATCTCGCATCATGCAACCTACACTTATGGACTTTTTACGATAAACCTAAGAGAGCTATCCTTGTGATAGCTCTTTTCTTGCAATAAAATCCTTTGGAGGGATCACTAATGAATGTTCCTCAACTTAGACTAGAATCAACGAATGCTAGAATAGGACTACAAACACAGCAACCTGTTCAAGGCATCCAACAAGCCCCCGCTGATTTGAAAATTCGACAGCCAAAAGCAGAACTAGAAGTGAATGTAACACCTAGTCAATTAACCATCGATCAAACAGAAGCATGGGCTGATATGGATTTAAAACACATTTCACGCAGAATTGAAGATTTTGCACAACAAGGATACGAGGATTGGCTAACAGGTTTAGCTCGAATGGCTCAAGAAGGCGATGACTTGATGAGGGTAGAAAACGGCGGCAACCCAATAGCGGAACATGCCAAAATAAACAGTGAAAGTCCGATATATGAATTTAACATCGGCTTTATTCCGAGAGCAAACAGTGTGAAAATCAATTATCAAACTAGTAAAGTTCAACTAAATTGGCAGACTCACAAACCAGAGATTGATGTTACGATTAATAGACCTCAGCATCAATACACTCCAGGTAAGGTAAATATAAGCATGGAACAAATGCCTTCTTTAACAATTAACTGGACGACATAGAATACAAAAAGTAAAGGATGATTGCTATGATACTTCATACCAAATTTGAAGAAATAATAGAGGTATCTGAGAAAGATATCTTACATTTTGAACAAGGATTGCCGGGTTTTGAAGACGAAAAACAATTTGTTCTTTTACCTATGGAAGGGACTCCATTTTCAACACTTCAATCGGTATCTACTAAAGAACTCGCTTTTTTTACCACAAATCCATTTTTATTCTTTAAGAACTATGATTTTGAATTAGTAGAATCGGTACAAAATCAATTGAAAATAAAAGAAGAATCTGATGTGTTAGTTCAGGTCATTTTAACGATCCAAGAACCATTAGAAAAAACAACAGGCAATCTTCAAGCACCTGTAGTGATTAATGTAAAGGAAAACTTGGCAAAGCAAGTAGTACTAACAGATAGTAAATATCGAACAAGGCATGAATTGCAAGAATCTCGCTTTATCGGACAGGAGGGTTAAGGCATGCTTGTATTAACCCGGAAGTTACAAGAAGCAATTAAAATTGGTGAAGATATTGAGTTAACTGTGTTATCCATAGATGGTGATCAGGTGAAGATAGGAATTTCTGCGCCTAAACATATAGAGATTCATCGAAAAGAAGTCTTTCTATCTATCCAACAAGAGAACAGTAAAGCAGCAAGCACCTCACTCAACACTTTCAAGACATTAAAAAAGTTAAAAAACTCATAAAATCCATTAAAGAAGTTTTTAATTACTCCGATATAACGAATGTAGGAACAAGCAGTACTTTTAACGGCCGTAAAAGTACGCATGTTTCATTAAAGAATCCAACCACAAGGACGTGGGCGGAACACATTCAAGGAGGAAATGAAAATGAGAATAAATCATAATATCGCGGCTCTGAACACGTATCGTCAGTTGAACAGTGCAGCAACTGGTCAAGCTAAATCAATGGAAAAGTTATCTTCTGGTATGCGTATTAACCGTGCTGGTGATGATGCTGCAGGTCTAGCAATCTCTGAAAAAATGCGTGGACAAATTCGTGGTTTAGATCAAGCTTCTCGAAATTCACAAGATGCAATTTCACTTATTCAAACTGCTGAAGGTGCATTAAATGAAACTCATGATATTCTTCAACGCATGCGAGAACTCGCTGTACAAGGGGCGAATGATACGAATGTAACTGAGGATAGAGCTGCTATCCAAGAAGAACTTAACGAGTTAAAGAAAGAAATTGATCGCATTGGAGATACCACAGAATTCAATACACAAAAGTTACTTAAAGGTAACTTAGGTGGTACAGTTGATCAAGATGCTGCAACAACAACGGTTTTGGCTGTAACAGGCGTTGCTTCAGCGCAAACTTCTGGTGCAACAGCTGGAACTTATACAATTACAAGTGGTACTGCTGGTGAATTAACAATGACATTTGGTTCTAAAACTCAAACAATTACTAATGCGGATGGGGCTCAAGAATTAAATTTCTCTGATTTTGGAATAACAATTAAAACAAATGCTGGTTATACTGCTGACGATGCAATTGGTGATGTAGAAGTACTCGCGGGTTCTGCTACTTTCCAAATTGGTGCGAATGAAGATCAAAAAATCAGTTTAAATATTAGAAATATGAAGACTGATGGTGATTTGAATCTTGCTACAGCTGGAAGAGTAGATGTAACAGATCATACAACCGCAAAGGCATCTATTACTAATATTGATTCTGCAATTGAAGAAGTTTCAAAAGAACGCTCAAAACTAGGAGCTTATCAAAACCGATTAGAGCATACAATTAATAATTTAAACACATCTTCTGAAAATGTTACTGCTGCAGAGTCTCGTATCCGTGACGTTGACATGGCGAAAGAAATGATGAACCAAACAAAGAACTCTATTCTTTCTCAAGCAGCACAAGCAATGTTGGCTCAATCTCAACAAACACCTCAAGGAGTGTTACAACTCTTAAGGTAATGTTGAGAAGGGCGTCTAACTTGGTAACGGGTTAGAGTACCACTGGGTGAATTGCTGGAACTTCCTTAGAGCCTTTTATCCCACAACGTGACTGGAAACGGTGAGCGTGACGGGTTGAAAAATAAGAGGATTGGATAATCAGCAGCGAAGCTCCTAAGAGGAAACTCTGGAGAACGTTCAACGACTAGGAGATACGGTCTAAGGCAATTGCTATGACCATGAACTCCGTAGGGCGGTTAAGCCGTTCGAAGTGCCCAGCCCCTTTGATGGTAAGGGTGAAGATATAGTCTATTCTATGATCGAAAGACATAGTCGCGAAGCAAGCGAACCAACAACCACAAGGAGTTCTTCAACTTCTTCGTTAATCTCATTAAGTCATCGGGATATACCCCGGTGGCTTTTTTACATCATGAACTATTATTTTCTTTAGTGGCATAGTTTTATTAGGTTAACTAAGTCTGAAAGGAGGTGAAACTCATGGACATTGCCGCATTATCCATCATGATGAATCACTCACAAGTCAAGCAACAAGCGAACATCTCTGTTATGAAAATGGCGATGAACACTGCTGAACAAAACAATGTGAATTTGACCAAGATGCTGGAACAGTCTGTTCAGCCACACATAGGTAGCAAAATAGATGTAAAGTTATAAAGAGATCTCTTTTTCAGAGGTCTTTTCATTTTGTCGATATTCCTGTCGACTTTTGCAACACATTTCTAGTAAACTTTCTTTCTCAATATGGGTATACTTCATTAGTAGAGGAGAGTGAGCGGAGATGGAACGGCTTGTACGAATACAACGACATTTGTGGGTTTGTTTGTGTTTAGGTCTCTTGAATGCGGCAGATGCTCTGTTTACTCATCATTTACTGCAAAAAGGTGGTAGAGAACTAAACCCGTTGATGCGTGGTATCTATGAATATGATCCTGTTATCTTTCTGCTTGTTAAATTCTTTTTTACGTATTTGATCATCGCAGTCGGATTTGTTCCTTTAAAGAGAAGAGTTCAAGTGCTGCTCAACATAGCATTGATCATTTATTCTGTAGTAATTATATGGCATATTATCATTAATGTTCTACTCGTAAGATAAGTGAAAATCCACTTTATAGATAGTATTTAAGAAGCCCACCAGAATCTCTGGTGGGCTTTAATAGTTATTGTAAATACCTATCTATTTTTTTCACGGATAACTCTGATACTTTGGGTAGTCCTTCAGGTGGATTTTGAATAAGATCTGGGTTATAAATGACTCTCAGTCTTGATTCATCAGGTGAGATTCTGTCTTGATTATCATCGTATTTGTCTCTAGAACTACCTTCAGTTACATTACCTCTAGTAGCATTCAACACAACTTTTCTGCCAAATACTCCACCTTGTAATTCAACGTTAGACCCAACTCCGTAAATTTCCATTAAGTCTTCTGAATAAAAGAATCCTCTTATAATGTTAGGGTCATTTTTATATACGTTGTTATTGGCAATCAGAATCTTTTTCTTTCCAAAGAGCACTAATGATTTCTCATCTTCGTTTCCATTTTTTGTTCCTTCTAACCTAGCAAAACGGATTGTTGTTGTACCTGTTACATAAATAACAGAATCAAATTTAACATGTGAATTCCAGATTGTAAGATTCCCATTCACAAAGATAGGCCCTTTAATCTCGAATTTCTCGTAGTTGTTAACATTATAATGACCGTTAACATCAGGTTTTCCAATTGTTAAATTACCACCAATGTATGCACCATTTTCAAATGATAGTTGGTTCCAATTTGCGATTTTGTTCGGATGACTATTAAACGTTACACTATTAGTTGTGCTCAAACGTTTAAACGAAAAGCTTTCCATAAAAGGAATAGGATTCACTGAGTTAACATATACATTTCCGTTGTTAGTTCTGGAATTTGTACATTTATTTTGAAGATCTAATATAAATACACAATTTGCAGGTGGTTTAGTAACTGTAAAGTTCCTTGTTGAATCTGTAAAAAAGTAGTCATCTTTTTGGTCGTCAATTTTAATCGGAGTGAACTTTGGTGTTCTTGTCTCAATTTTGGGAACGTACTTACTTTGAAAGCTTGTAAAAGCTGGGCTTATAAAGTTTTTATCTAGTTTTTCATATTTTCCCTGACCTAGTAGTTCCTCATACCAGTTAAGTGATGAAGGAAATTCTTTTTCTTTAATATGAACACTGTAGTTTGGAGAATTTTTTAGTTTATATAAATCCTTCAATAAGATTAGCCGTGCTTTTTGAGAACCTTCTCCTTCCATACTCGGATAATCTGATGGGATCCAATTTCTTGCTTCTCCTTCAATACCGTGATTGTGAGTCACTAAGTTACCTTCAACATAAACATCGCCTTTAATGGCTACTCCGCCATGCAGAAACATGTTTCCATCATCGGTAGAAGAACTACAATTGCTGCCCGTACAAGGGAATGGATTATACGAACCAAGCGCATAATTAAGTGCTTCAGGTGTTTGTTTACCACCAAGCTGAATCGTTGAAATTAAGGTTTTTGTTTTTCCTTTAACTGTTGCCTGGCTATGTATAGTCATCGTTTGCGTTAAGTCTTCGGGATTCGTTGAAATTCTCTTACGATCATAAATCTTAACTTTTACGACACCGTCTTCTGCAGGAATAATGGAGTTATCTAAAAAAGCATCACTAGGTTTGTCAACTTCATAATTATCTAGGAGGTTATCTATGGCCGTGTCGAATGCAGAAACATCAAGATTTATATAATCTTTTGAACGAGTCTCTAAAAGGGTGGATACATAATCAATTCCTTTTTCTGCTAGTTCAATAGATTGAATTTGCGTTTCACGAGCATCTGTTTTTTTGACACCATTAAATGTTGTAGTGACTAAGGAGAGTCCTGCGACTGTGAAAATAACGATCATCAAAAGTACGATTATCAACGTATTGCCTTTTTCAGAACAAAAGTATTTCATGCGTTATTCCTCCATTAGTCTAAATTGACTTTCTAGTTTTAGCTTTTTTGCATTGGCATTCTTGTTACTTCCAACTAGCAGATCAATTTTAATACTCTTATCCACTATAGTTATTGTGGATCCTGAGAAATTAAAATCGTTAGAGCTAATCTGCCTGCCATCGATAACAGGCTTATCTTGTACGAATCCAATGGTTTTGCTTGTATTATTATTTAATTTATAAACGAGAGTATTTGGATCATTGACCGTTTCTTTCACTTTTGATGGTGTTGCTGTATATAGTACGTTAATAAATTCTGACATGACTAAATCTGCTTCATCACGAATTAATGTTTCATTAAAAATTTTGTTCTCAGTTTTTAATCCGTTGAGTAAAACGAAATAAACAGCAGTAGCGATAATGGAGAAGAGAACAAGGGAAAGTAAAGATTCGACTAAGGTGAAACCTCTTTGGTCTAAGTATCTAATTCGTTCTCGCAGCATCTTTTAAATACCCCTCTACAGATGTAGGATTTGGTTTCCCATAATTGACAAGAACTTTTGCAGAATATAGTCCTATCTCTTTATCGGCAGGTAATTGTTTAACTCTTATGGTTATCTTATATGGCTTATTATTAATATCCATCTCATATAAACTTTGGCAAGCAGAGGTTGTACAGGTGGATTTGGTTAATGACTTATCAGACATTCCAGAAATCAAATTAATTCCATATGGCTCATGATTAATCTGTATACGCTCCAAAGTCATCCGAGCTAGATTGGTAGCAACTAGCTTGGTATTATTTCCTGCTGATATTTGGTTTGCTTGGTGGAAAAATTGCGAAATCCCTATTACGGAAACAGATAGGATTGTTAATGAAATAAGAACTTCTATTAGAGAAAAACCTTTTTCTGAAAGCATTATAATCATCCTTAACTGTTTTTTTTCTGGTCACAAAGACCTAGTAATAAAGATTTTACTGCTTAATTATACAATATTTTTTAGAAAAGTTTGATATTATTGGGTGATTTTTAGTAAAAATGTAGTATTATAGGTTTAATTAGCGAATATTGGAATTGAGGAGAGGTCATTGACACAAATTATTGTTTTGTTAGTAAGCACATTAATTGTAGGTTCGCTGCTATATTTTTATCCTCCAAACGTTAAACGGCCATTGAAAATGACAATTCTAGGGCTAGCTTTTTTGTTGGCTTTAGGAGGGTTGTTTATTTTAAATAATTTATCTTTTGGATTAGCTCTTACTGCAATGATGTCAATCGCTTTTATTGCATCATATATAGCAGCAAAAAAATTCAACTTAGTTTCAGCGAGTACAGGGCAATCAGATATTGTTTTTTCTTTTTCCCAGAATGAAATAGCAGCTGAGAAGTATGTACAAGAGAATCTTATAGAACAAGATGAACAAGCTGTTGCAATAGAAGAGCCCTTAACAAGCAGTGATATAAATAATGAGATAAAAGAAGCTCAAAAAGATTCATTTATAGCTGAGGATTTAAAAGATTTAGATCCTATTGAACTATTAGATTTAAATATCGACGAAATTATAGCAGAAGAAGAAACAATGAGTATAGATATCGTTTTGCCGGCAGAAGAATTGGAAACAGATGACATGCTCACTGAGTCTATTGAAGATGAATTCGAATTCTTGAAAGAAACAAGAGAAATATCTGATGAAGAGCTTACGAATTTGCCTATAGCTACCGATATAGAAAATGAGGAGATTCTTTTACAACGCGCAACATTATTAGAAGATTTAGGGGAACCGGACACATTGGTGGAGGCACCGGAAAATATTGAAATCTTAATACTTGAGGACGTCTTTGAACCAACTGAAGAACTATCTCATGATAAGAACTTTATTTTTGAGGATAATGCACCATCAACAGAAGCAATGCTTGAGGAACTACTAAGATTAGAGGATACAGAAGAGTTGCTGACTACGATTGAAGAGACAAACACCGAAGAAGCCCACATCATGGAAGAACCTATCATACAAGTTGAAATCACACCGGAAGAGCCTATACAAGTTGAAACTGAAATTGAAGCAACACCTATGGAAGTAGTAGTTGAAATAGTAGAACCTGCTGAAGAAATTTCATCATTTGAAGAACAAGATGAGTTTCCAGTTACGGATACAGAAGAAGTAGAAGAAGTAGTGCCTGGAATTGAAGAAGTTGAAGCGTCTATTATCGAATCTGTTGAAATCGGTACACCTGATATGAATGTAGAGCTACAGGATATGTTTCTAAGTACCTTGCACTCATACAAAGAATCAGGTGATCATAGCTCTTATCAAGAAATGCTCGTCACGTTATTGAACCAAAAACTATCACACAAAGACTTCTATCTGTTTTCAAAACTGTTGCTAGATTCATATATGACGTCTAGTAATTTAAGCAACGTCAATCCTTTAATTGAGACGATGGAAGAAAAGCTAAGCCACTACCCTGTGATTGTAGAAGAGCTTCAAAGATACAAAGAAATGAACAAATAACATAATTATTTTAAACATAAAGGACTGGGTGAGTAATATGAAAAAAAGTAATCAATTTGTTGGACTGCCTATTATCAGTATTGCAGACGGAGCAGAAGTAGGACATGTAAAGTCATTGGTCGTTAATCCAAAAGAAGGCATGGTTGATTTCCTAACGGTTGAACATGCGGACTGGCAGATCAGCGTACGCGCAGTTCCGTTTAAGAAAATTGTAGGTGTTGGAGAGTTTGCAGTCATGATTGAAGACAGTACATCGATCTTTGATTTAACAGAGATTCCGATCGCAAACGAACTTGTGCAAAAGAAAATTACCGTAGTTGGAGCTAAGTTGATTGATCGTAAAGGTCAACTGATTGGAGAAGCGACTGAGTTCTTCATCAACGAAGACACGGGAGCCATTCTAGGTCTGGAATTGTCACTGCGTTCAAAGAAAGTAATCCTTTCATCCGAACAACTTATCACGTATGGACGTGATTTGATCGTTATTAAAGAAGAAGCACAGTTGAACTTTTTAGATAAAGCTGAGTCTTTATTAGGTGGGGCTGCTTTAGAAGAAGAGGAAGTTGCTGTATCTGTTGAAGAAACAAACGAGCTATCTGAGTTCCAAGAAAAGCAACTGAAATTATTGACTGGACGAACGACTACTAAAGATATTTACGAAAGAAACGGTGAGCTTTTATTTCCGAATGGAACCACTCTAAATAAAGAGGATGTTCGTAAAGCTCAAGAGAAAGGACCTGCCGTTCTAGCGGAACTTTCCATGAACGTTGTGGGCTAAAGAGAACGCGATGGCTAAAAGAGAATTCAATCCTAAAAATTTTCTTGTGATCTTTGCATCCCTTAGCCTTGCAGCTCTTTTTCTTTTCTTGATTAGTCACTTAGGGACAAAGGTATACTCTAATATTTTCGAAGAAGAAAAGTATGGTACGGGGGTTGCAATCGCTTCTCTACCCTTAGAAAATATAGCCAAATCTGAAGCATTACCACTTGTAAATGAAAAAGTATCACAGTGGCAAAACGATCATCCCGTGTACTTAGTTTACAACGAGAAAAAAGTTAAATTGCCTAGTGGTGTATGGCAGTTTCAGGTTGAAGATAGTCTGAAAAACCTTTCGACTAATGTTTCACCGTTATTAGTAAACGTAAATAAGGAGACGGTTGAACAAACCATACAACAACTTCAAGTTAGTGGACTTACAGAGTTATTGGATGAAGAGATGCTACATGCACACCTGAAAAAGCTTGGATCTACCTTACAAACAAATGAACTTGAAATCCCAATCAACGAATTTCTCACTACGTTCGGACAAGCAGAAGAAGTGGTGAGTGAAAGCACGATTAAACTCCCAGGAGAGCATGTTCTTTTAAAAGATTGGGTAGAGGGTTTAGAAAATTATGAGATGAAACCAGGAGAAGTTTTCTCATTAATAGGAGCTCTAGAAGAAGTAGACATGACGGCACAAGATTCGATTGATCTTAACGTGTTGGCTAGTGGCATTTATGGAGCGATACAAAAAACAAACTTCAGCATCATCGAACGTCATACATCAAGAGAGCTGCCTGATTATGCGTCACTAGGATATGAGGCACTCGTTAAACCTCAAGATATGGATCTAGCTTTTAAGAATACAAATGCTTCGTCTTATAAATTCAACTTTATGATGGATGGAAACAATTTAAGTGTTTCGATTGTGGGGGTACCACTTCCTTATACATATACCGTCAAAGTGGAAAAACAAGTTTTTGAACCAAAGACCATTATTCATTTTAATGACCAGCTGGCATCGATTCTGAGTGCAGTTACCGTAAGTGGTGGAAGGGAAGGTTATCTGGCAACGGTCTATCGTAAATCGTTTGGTTCTGGTGGTGAGGAAGTAGCTTCGGAAAAGCTGGCAGAAGACTTTTATCCTCCGCAACATCGTATAGAAGAGAGAGGCTATCCGATTGAGGAAGAGGAAACGCCTGAAACAACACCAGAAGAGGGTACACCTGGAACAGCATATCCGTATCCTTTCCCGTATTATCCAGATACGAATAATCCGATGAACCCATATATACCTGTAATGCCAGGTATTCCGGGCACAGATTCTTCGGACAAGACAACACCAAATCCTGATTCAGAAAAAGAAACGAATCCTAGTAATCCTGGTAAAGAGAGCGACGGTGAGATAAAGTGATCGTTCAAAAAAAGCGCCTTGGTGATCTTTTAGTAGAGTCTGGTTTAATCACTGAAGAAGTTCTTCAGCAAACGTTAAAAGAGAAACGTAGCAACCAAAAACTTGGTGATGCTTTTATCGAAAAAGGTCTGCTGACCGAACAGCAGCTTATCGAGGTACTTGAATTCCAACTCGGTATTCCGCACCTCAGTTTGTATCGCTATCCGATCGATGAACAAGCAGTAGCCATTGTTCCAAGAGAGTTTGCGAGAAGGCATTTTCTCATGCCGGTGAAAAAGGAAGCAGACAAGCTCTTTGTTGCGATGGCAGATCCTATGGATTTTACCGTTATCGATGATTTGCGATTAACAACTGGTTTTCAAATAGAACGTGCGATATCAGCGAAAGACGATATCATCCGTGCTCATAACAAGTATTACGATATCGACGATTCTATGGACGAGTTTCTTGATCTTCTGCCACAAGGTGCGTCATTAAGTGATGACAGCCGAATGACAGAGGAAGATTCACCAATCGTTAAACTCGTAAACCAGATCATTCAGCAAGGTGTTCAGCAAAAAGCGAGTGATATCCATTTTGATCCGCACGAAACCAAGGTTGTGATTCGTTATCGGATTGACGGGATGTTAAAAACGGAACGAAGTCTACCAAAGCATATGCAGAACATGCTGACGGCACGTATTAAGATTATGGCGAACTTGAACATAACCGAAAGCCGCCTGCCTCAAGATGGCCGAATAAAGATGACGCTTGATATGCATCCTGTAGATCTTCGAGTATCTACATTGCCAGCTATCTATGGTGAGAAGATTGTACTGCGTATTCTTGATCTCGGAAGTTCCTTGAATCATCTAGAAAATCTAGGTTTTAACAAGCTGAACATGCAGCGGTTTACAAATCTAATCAAACAGCCGAACGGAATCATCTTAATTACGGGTCCAACGGGATCAGGTAAATCATCAACTCTGTATGCAGCATTAAACAAACTGAACACAGAGGAAGTGAACCTTGTAACGATTGAGGATCCTGTTGAATACCAATTGGCTGGCATCAACCAGATTCAAGTGAACTCTTCGGTCGGTCTTACGTTTGCAAGTGGTTTGCGTTCGATCCTCCGACAAGATCCTGACATCGTCATGATTGGGGAGATTCGAGATACAGAAACGGCAGAAATTGCAGTTCGTGCGTCTCTAACTGGTCACTTAGTATTAAGCACACTTCATACGAACGACTCAATTGGTACAATTGCTCGTCTAACTGATATGGGTGTTGAACCGTTCTTAGTTGCCGCATCGCTATCTGGAGTTATCGCTCAGCGTTTGGTTCGAAGAGTATGCCGCGATTGTAAACAAACGTTTAAAGCGACAGAACGAGAAAAAGAAATCTTCGCTAAACGCGGTATTAAGATTGAAACTGTTTCCCGAGGAAAAGGTTGTGGGATGTGCAACAGTACTGGTTATAAAGGCAGGATTGCACTTCATGAAGTATTAGTTGTGGACGAGCATATTCGCCAGCTTATTATGAACAACAGACCGATTGTAGAATTGCGTGACTATGCAATGAAAAACGGAACGATCTTTTTGATCGATGACGGATTCCTAAAAGTGAAACAAGGCTTAACGACGACTGAAGAAGTCTTGCGTGTAGCCATCAACGAGTAGGTGCTGATATGAAGGAAAAGCTGGAACAATGGCTGAGAGCAGCCTTTCAATTAAAAGCATCAGATGTTCACCTGTCTGTTGGAATGCCACCTGTTTTCCGAATCAATGGGGGACTGAAACGATACGGTAGTGAAGCATTGAGACCTGAGGATACGGAACAGATTTCACAACTAGTCATCGATGAAAAGTATTATGGGGACTTTGAAGAAGCGGGAGAAATTGATATCTCCTATGGTATCCAAGGATTGTCGCGCTTCAGGGTAAACGCTTATCGTCAGCGGTCTTGTGTGAGTCTTGCTTTTCGAATCATTCCAACATCCATTCCAAGTATGGAAGATTTGATGCTTCCAGAAAGTGTGCGAAAGATGGCGGGAAAACATCAAGGGCTCGTCTTAGTAACCGGCCCAACAGGTAGCGGGAAATCTACGACTCTTGCCTCGATGATCGATTTTATGAACCGGACGATGAGCCGGCACATTATTACGTTAGAGGACCCGATTGAGTACTTGCACAAACATCGAACGTGCGTGATCGACCAGCGTGAAATTGGTTTTGATACAAACAATTTCGCAAACGGTCTTCGCGCAGCACTCCGTCAAGACCCTGATGTGATTCTGCTTGGGGAAATGCGCGATCTGGAAACCATTGCGACCGCTATTACGGCAGCGGAAACGGGTCACCTTGTTCTAGGCACACTACATACGACAAACGCATCAACAACGATCGATCGAATCGTCGATGTGTTTCCACCGGAACAACAAGGACAGATCCGAATTCAGTTAGCCTCCGTACTAGTTGGTGTCATGTCACAGCGACTTCTCCCAACCAATGATGGTAAAGGAAGAAGAGCCATTACAGAGGTGTTAGTCAACACACCAGCTGTAGCGAATTTGATTCGCAATGAAAAGATTCACCAGATTCATAGTGTGATGCAGACGAGCAAAAACGCTGGGATGCATACGTTTGAGATGTCTGCCAAGGAAGCTCTTGAACGCAACGAAGTTTCAAGAGAATTCGTGGAGCCATATCTCCTGGAGAAGGGAGGCTAAGATGGCACAGTTTAGTTATGTAGGTCGTGACAAGAGCGGGAAAAAACGTTCAGGATCTGTTCTTGGGCTATCCAAGCGTGAAGCGGTTCTAAAGCTAAAAGAAAAAGGAATCGCAGTCACAGAAGTACAAGAGATGAAGCAAACGCTGTTTAACAAAGAAATTTCGTTAGGCAGTCCAGTAAAATCTCAGCAGTTTGTCATTTTCTTAAGGCAGTTTGCAACATTGTTGCGTGCTGGTGTATCCGTTGTAGATTCGACAAGTATCATGGCTGCTCAGACAGAGAGTAAAGCGCTACAAAAGGTGTTAGCCGATGTGGAAGAAGAGCTTCGTCAAGGTAACCCTTTGTCTAATGCGATGAGTCGGCACCGAAATGTGTTTCCACCGATGGTTATCAACATGGTGTCCGCAGGAGAAGCAGGAGGTAGTTTGGACGATACACTCGACCAGCTAGCTACCTATTTTGAGAAACAGCATTATACGAAGCAAAAGATCATTTCAGCGATGATGTATCCGATGATTGTAGGAGTGGTAGCCGTGTTTGTCGTAATCTTCTTGCTTGCAAAGGTTGTGCCAACGTTTGCAGCTATGCTTCAAGAGGCTGGAGGAGAGCTGCCGGCTATAACAAGGTTTGTATTAGGAGCTAGTGAATTCGTGCAAGGTTTTTGGTGGCTTTTACTCATATTCTTGGTGTTATTCTATCTAGCGCTCTTGATCATTCGTAAAAATAAATCTAGCAGGTATTACTTTGATTATGTGATTCTGAAAGTTCCAATATTCGGTAAGCTACTTCAGAAATCTGCACTTGCGAGGATGACAAGAACGCTTAGTTCACTGTTTTCTAGTTCAGTACCAATTCTACAATCACTATCAATTGTAGAAAAAGTGGTAGAAAACGAGGTCGTTGCTAAAGTAATTCGGGAATCAAGAAGTTCTCTCGAAACAGGACAGAGATTGACAGAACCGATGAAAAATCACTGGATATTCCCACCACTAGTAACCCAAATGATTTCAATTGGTGAAGAAACGGGATCACTGGATGAAATGCTCGCAAAAGTAGCTGACTTTTATGAAAAAGAAGTTGAAACAGGGACTGATCGATTAAAAGCGCTTATTGAACCGTTGATGATTGTGTTTCTAGCATCTGTGGTGGGTACGATTGTTGTATCCGTTATGGTTCCTATGTTTGAAATTTATAAAACAATTGGTTAGTACGTAAAAATAAATAGGGAGTGAACAAAGTTGTTTAATAAACTATTAAAAAAACACGCAAAAAACGAAAAAGGACTAACGCTCATTGAGTTGTTGGTAGTTATCGTTATTCTAGGTATTATTGCAGCTATCGCAGTAGTTAGTATTGGTGGAATTATCGGAAAGACAAAAGATAAAGCTGCTGTTAGTGAGGCAGTTCAAATTATTAAAGCAGCAAAGATGGCACATTCAACTGAAAATAATGCAACGACTTGGACAAGTACAGCAGAAGCTAATAACCCATTAAAAGAGTATGTTAGTAATTTAAAGGATAACGCATGGACTGTTACATTTGATGCGACTACAAAAACATATAAAATATCAGATCATGCAGCACTTGATGCTATGAAAAAAACAAATACTTCTCAGGCTGATCCTATTACAGAAGCACAATTAACGACATATCTTGGTGGAAATTAATTCTACGAATTTAAAGGAGATGCAGGATAGATGTTAAAGAATTTTAAAAGATTATTAAAAAATGAAAAAGGTTTAACACTTATTGAATTGTTAGTGGTAATTGTAATTCTAGGTATTATCGCAGCAATTGCGGTGGTAAGTATAGGTGGAATTATTGGTAAAACAAAAGAGAAAGCACAAGTTACAGAAGCGGTTCAAATTATTAATGGCGCAAAATTAGCATATGCTGCTGACAATAAAGCTTCCTCTTGGGAGAATTCTAGCTCTCTATCAGATTATGTTAACAATTTAAAAGATAGCGAGTGGAAGGTAACATTAGCAAGTGGAGCATATAGCATTGATGGACACGCAGCAGAAGCTGTTAGTGGGGTTGATACAAATACAGACGGTGTATTATCAGAAACAGAATTAACCAAGTATTTAGGTGGACAATAAAAAGTAAAATACTAATTCTCCTTTTCTTGAGAAGGAGAATTAGTATTATCTTTATGCACTAACACTAAGGAAAAACTAAAATTGCGCATCATTTTACGATTTCATCTATATAAGGTGCAATGGTCAAATGAATCGCTAATATAGTTTTGCATTCTAGACAGAGGTGAAAACAAATGTTATTCAATCTAGGACTATTCAACAAAAAAAGAATCAACTTAATACTCCAAGATCATGTTATCCGTTATTTGGATTACCGTCATCCAGAAGATCTAGATGTAAGAGGCTCTGGTGAACGTTATCTTCCTGAAGGATTGATTCATGATGGGCTTATTGCAGATCGTGAAACCCTTTTAACCATTCTAGAAGAGTGTATAGCGGAATGGGGAATCAAAGGTCGAGAAGTTCAGTTCTTAATCCCTGATAGCAAACTCGTTATTCGGAAACATCAGGTTCCCACTAACCAAAAGGATGAAGAGATTAAAGGCTACTTATATATGGAGCTAGGTAATACCATCCATCTCCCGTTTGAAGATCCTGTATTTGATTATGTGTTACTTGATACAAATGAGGAGAAACGAGAGATTTTGCTGTTTGCTGCTTCGGAAAAGATGGTGCACGACTATTCAGCATTGCTTACTGACGCGAAGTTAAAGCCAGTTGTTGCTGATGCTTCATGCGTCGCTTTGTATCGACTTATTTTTATGAAGGATCTCGTTTCTGAAAAAGATCATACCCTTTGTCTACAGTTTGATATTCCTGCCGTTCAACTAAGTATCTTTCATCATCATAAGCCTTATTTCTTCAACCATCTAAAAATGGAGACTGATTATAAGAGCTGGAATTTTAAACAGCATTCTACAGGTGTACAGAGAATTGAATGGCAAGGTGATTCTGGTTATATACATGGCTTAATAGAGGATAAATTGGTAGAAATAGAGCGCATCGTGAACTATTACAAGTTTACAATTAATCAAGGTGAACAAGGTGTTACGAAAGTTGTGTTGTCTGGTGAGTTGCCAGAGTTGTCATACATTCAAGAAAGATTGTCTTCCAAACTGGATGTACCCGTACTGACGATCAAACCTTCTGACACATTACTGCCTCCACAATTTGATGTAGTACTAGGTCTTGGATTAAAAGAGGTGCAGCTATGTTAGTCGATATTAACCTTTTACCTGTTAAAGAAAGTAAATCATTAAAGACTACCATTCTATTAATAGCTGCAGTGACGTTGTTTTTAGGGTCAGCGACATGGCTAGGACTCGACTATTATGTAAGTGCAGGCACACTGCAAGAAAAAGAACGACTATTAGAACAAGAAAAACTTTTAGTGCAAACGCAGTTGGAGAAACAGCAACAAGTTGTACCACAAGTGGAATCAGAACCTTTAGCGGAAAAGATTGATTATATTCGTGATAAGAAGATCGCCGCTACAGATTTACTTCAGCACTTAGTGGCCTTGCTTCCAGAACGTGGTTTTTTTATGAAGTATGAATACAAAGATAAGAAGACAATCTATGTTGAAGCGCAGTTTGACACACTAGCAGAAACTTCTCACTATTTATTTGAATTAACCAATTCTCCATATCTAGCAGAGGCTACAATTGAAAAAATGGAAACGACTAACTTTGAGGAAATCAATAATGGAGAAGATATGACAGCTATGGAAGAGTATCTGCCCCGTTATAAAAGTCTCTATAAAATTGAGTTTGAGAAAGAGAAAATTCTTGAGTTAAAAGGTGAAGAGAATGGCGGAGAATAATAAGCTTCTTACATATGTGGGACTAGGTGTCATTCTTTTATTGGTTATAGGTGGAGTATATGGATACTTTGGCTTATTGTCACCTTTGCATCAGAGAATTGAATCGGTAGATACAGAAATGAAACAGCAAGAGGTACTTTTAAAGAAGGCAAATGAATCTGTTGCTGTAACTACACAAACAAGTGAAAATACATTTGCTCTTCAAGAGGAAGTGCCGGTTAAGCCTCTCGTTGATCAATTAATGCTGCAGTTCGAGAAAGCAGAGGTCTTATCTGATAGCCTTATCCTAACGATGGACTTTTCAGATGGCGAAGCATCGGAAGAGGAAGAGGTTGTTCAAGAAGAGACTGCTGATAGTCCAGCTCCTGAGGAACCAGCAGCTGAAGAATCAAATGAAACCGAAAATTCAGATGAAGGTGCAAATACGACCGAAGTAGTAGAAAATGAAGGTGCAAACGGAAGCAATGCAGTGGAAACAACTGAAACACCAACACCTGCTGTTCCTGAAGTTTTACCTCAGGGTGTAAAAAAGATTACTGCTGAGATGTCAGTGGTATCTAAAGATTATGAAGGTATTCAAAAATTCATACGAACTATTGAAGAATTAAAGCGTGTCATTGTCGTGGAAGGCATTACGTTTACTGGAATGGAAGAACTTGAAATCGCTTCTGCTGATGCTGTTACCGACCAGCTCAAATACGAAATAACCATTTCAGCCTATTATTTACCAGAACTTACGGATTACTTAAAAGATCTTCCAAAAGGAGAATTTCCAGCTCCGAACGGAAAAGACAATCCTTTAATCAATAATGACGAAGAGTAGATATAGAAAAGCCAATCACCGTATGTTTTCGGATGATTGGCTTTCTTTTTTAATCAATATGTTTAATTAAGAATTTTGCATACTCTTTTGCACCAGTGAGCGTTAAATGTACGCCATCGCTACCGATATATTCAGGGTGTGACTCACTCATCTCGAACCAGTCCACAACTTTAACATGTTTGTACTCCTGAGCAACAGTAGTAATCGTCTCATTCACTTCCCGCTGCCAAGGCTTAGGAACACGCGCTGTAATCATATAAATATCTCGATCACCGATTAGCTCGATTAAGTTATGCATTCTCTTTTCAGATAGTGGCCCGTTCGCTCCAAGCTCAATGACAACAATCTCTCCTAAACTGCCTGAACTTTTCTTCTGCTGAACGATATCTTCTGCTTCTCTAAACTGGCGCCCGATCTTCGCGTCCACTTTTGCATTTGGGAATACTTCCTCTATATGAGGTGTCACATCAATCATAACGGAGTCGCCAATGACTGAAAGTGAGCGTGTATCTTGAACAGGTTCTTTCTCTTCGTCTTTTTCGTTAGATGGCTTATTTTCAGAAGGTTTTTCTTCAGGCTCTTCTGCCGGCTTTTCGACTTCAGCACCATCAGGCTTGGGCTCTGGTCTCACCGTATTCTCTGGCGGTGGCTCTTCATTGCCAACTTTGTCTTGAATAGCAGAGATTACTTTACCTTTACTTAACGCTACTGAAGTTGTCGTGAAGCCGATCGCAGATACGCACATGAAAAGACCTAAGATACAAGCTGTTAACACAAACCGCCCAATAAACGACCGCTCACGTTTCCATTCACCGCGTTTCACCACTCTACAGAATCTCGATAGCGCACCTTTACGGATCGGGTTCTCGATGTATTTCCAAGACAGGTTAGCTAGCACGAAGATCAGTACAATTTGAAATGTCGTTCTAAAAAAGCTTGGTGCATCCGCTCCCCATTGAGGGCTCGTCAGAACAATCACCGGGAAGTGCCATAAATAGATTCCGTAAGAACGAACGCCGACCCAACGTAACGGTTTAAAGCTCAACCATGTGTTGAGTCTGCTTGATGGGTGAACCATTACGGCTACTACTAACAGAGCTGCAACAGATATAGCGACCATTCCACCTTGGTAGAGGAAGTCTTGATATTGGTCCGTGCTTGCAAACATGTAAAAGATAAATGCGAGTGCAGATAGTCCGACAAAGTCTAGTTTCCAACGAATCTCAGGTGGTAGCGTGCTAGACAGTTTGCGGCTCGGCCAGATGACGGCAAGGCTTGCTCCTAGTAAAAGGGAGAACACGCGTGTATCTGTTCCGTAATAGACACGGCTCGGATCTGCACCTGGTTCGTACAGAATTGCCATGAGTGCTGCTGAAAGGAGTGCACCTACTAGCATCATAGAAAATAGGGAACCTTCACGCACTTTCATTTTTAATAGGACGATAATGACCAATGGCCATAGGATATAAAATTGTTCTTCCACCGCTAGACTCCAAAAGTGGGTTAGTAGGGAAGGGGGTCCAAAGCTTTCGAAATACGAAAGATCTTGGAATATATACCACCAGTTGCTCACATAAAAAATTGCTGCAACGGTATCTTCTTCAAGTTTTTCAAGCATGGCTGGCTCGAACAAGGTTACATATGTGACGACGACGAGAAGCATCGTAAACATGGCTGGCAATAACCTTCGGGCTCGGCGGATCCAGAAGCTTTTAAAGTTAATCGAATTTGTTGTTACATATTCCGAGATTAATAGATCGGTTATTAAATATCCTGATAAAACAAAAAAGACAGTAACCCCTAGTAGACCGCCTGCCGCCCATTCAAAATTAAGATGATAGGCGATAACTGCAAGTACGGCGATGGCCCTTAGTCCATCGAGGCCAGTTATGTATCTGTTTCTGTGTAGAGGTTGTTCCATGGCTTTCGTTTGCTTAACGTTTGAGTTAGGCTGTTGGCTGCGTTTTCGTTGTTGCTTTGAGTGTCGGTGTTTCATTACTGCCAGAATCCTCTCGTTTTCAATTTTTCATTTTTTAGAGTATGTATTGCTATATGTAAATGCCGCAGACATTATTGGTCATTTTTCTACATTTTATATGTTCCTAAGCAACTATTTTACAATAAATAATTAGAAGATTGAGTAGTTTCATAGAATTGTAATAAATTTTTTTTCTAAGCTTCTTTCTTTACTCTTCCTCAACAATTTTTTTATTAATCCGATATAAATTTTAGAGAAAATAAAAGGGGCGATGAAGGTGGAACTGCAATCAATTAGTTCTCCTGTATTTCAAAAGTCTGAGCCTGTGCTTAAAAGCCAAAACCAACCAGAACAAACGACTCAAGCCGAAGCTTCAGTACAAGGGAAACCAACGAAAGAATCACTAGAAAAAGTGATTCATGCGATGAACGATATGTTAAAGCCAACACACACTTCTTCAAAATTTGTGCTTCACGAAAAGTTGAACGACTATTACGTTCAGGTCGTGGACGAAGTAACACAAGAGGTGCTCAAGGAGATTCCAAACAAAAAGTTCCTTGATATGTATGCGGATATGATTGATTTTATGGGTATTTTTGTAGATAAAAAAATTTAGGGACGGTGATGAACCGTGAGTATGAGAATTGGCGGATTAGCGAGCGGAATGGACATCGATACGATCGTTGGCGACTTAATGAAAGCAGAGCGCATCCCACTCGATAAACTGGCGCAGAAGAAAACAACACTTGAGTGGCAGCGTGATGACTACCGTTCGATGAATAAGCTATTAACCGATCTCGATCGTTTCGTTTTAGACGGAATCGCTCTTCAAGGGACGTTTAATAAGAAGACCGTAACCAGCACGAATCCAATTGCAGTAACTGCGACTGCAGCGGGAAGTGCTTCTAATATTACGTCTAACATTAAGGTTACTCAGCTGGCAACAGCAAGGAATTGGGTATCTGCACCAATTTTAGATACTGGTGTTAATGCAAAGGGATCGGAGTTACTAAAAGACGTAAGTGCATCATTTGGAACAACACCCATTGAACTGAAACTTAGAGTTCAGAAACCAGGGAATGCAACATTAGAAGTTGAGAAAACAATATCAATCGACCCGACAAAAGATACATTAGAATCTGTTGCTAAGAAATTTTCAGAAGCAGGGCTTGAAATGTCTGCATTTTATGATGAATCTACGGGGAAATTTGCGATTTCAAATAACTTAACAGGTGAAGGTTCGAATCTTTCTCTTGAAAGTGCTGATACAGTAACATTCTTTTCTAATCTTGGCTTTTCAGTTGATGGAACAAAACTTGGGGCGTTAGGTTCTGATAACGGAACAAATGCTAAGTTTGATCTTAATGGGATTACTGGTATACAACGTACATCCAACAACTTCACAATCAGCGGAGTTTCCTATTCATTAAAAGCAGTAGGAGAATCTACCATCAGCTCAACCACTGATACTGAAGGTGTAATTACTTCTATTAAAGATTTTGTGAAAAAATACAACGAAACGATTGAAGCAATCAATAAAAAGACTGCTGAAACAAAGTACCGTGATTTTCCTCCTCTAACGGATGCACAGCGCAAAGACTTATCTGAAAAAGAAGCGGAACTGTGGGATGAGAAGGCGAAGAGCGGGATGCTGCGTGGAGATTCTATCCTCTCGAGTGGATTGAACACGATGCGTTCGGTTCTATATGCTTCTGTTAATACGGGAGATACGAAATATGATCAGCTTTCTGAGATCGGAATCACAACTTCTCGTAACTACCTCGATAAAGGGAAACTGGAGATCGATGATAAGAAACTAAGAGAAGCATTAGCTGCGAATCCTGAAGCTGTGATGAAAATGTTCACTGGTGATAGCACTAATAATGTAGAAGGCATTGCAAAAAAATTGCGTGCCTCGATCGATCAGACTGTCGACAAAATTGAGCTAAAAGCAGGAAATGCGCTTCGAACAAATGCTCAGTTTACGCTAGGTAAAGAGTTAACTGATGTAGACAAGCGTATTTCAGCTTTTGAAGATCGTTTGAAGCAGGTTGAAGACCGCTATTGGCGTCAGTTCTCAGCCATGGAGTCAGCGATTCAACGTTCCAACCAACAATCCATGTACTTAATGCAGCAGTTTGGCGGCGGACAGTAATTTTAAACCAAAAAGGAGTGTTACCTTTACATGTCCATACTTAACGCAAACAAGGCGTATCAAAATAACTCAGTCCAAACGGCGTCTCCAGGAGAGTTGACGCTCATGCTCTATAACGGATGTTTGAAATTTATCGGTCTCGCTCGAACGGGGATCGAGCTTAAAAATACAGAACAAAAGAATACAAACCTATTAAAAGCGCAAAAAATCATTCAAGAGTTGATGGTCACGCTGAACATGGACCTTGAAGTATCGAAGTCATTGATGACGATGTACGATTACATCAACCGTCGTCTGATTGAAGCGAACATTCAAAATGACGTGAAGATCTTGGATGAAGTGGAAGACTACGTGCTGGATTTCCGCAACACGTGGAAAGAAGTTATTCAAATTAACCGCCGCATGCAGCATGGCGAGACAGGGCGCGTGTAATGCCTGCCGTAAAAATTTTGCTCGAGATTACGAAGAACCTGTATGATCATGTGAGCGCAGGTTTGCCGAAAGAAGAGCGCGAATCGTATATCGAGCGTTTAAATGAATTACTCGATCAGCGACAAGTAACTATCAGCAACTTACCTGGCACGTACTCTGAAGACGAACAGCGTATGGGGCGTTTAATCGTTAAGATGAATGAGACAATTGATCCACTGTTGGCTCGGCAGTTTGAAGAGATTAAGCATAACCTTTCGACGATGAAGAAAAAGAAAGAAAAAAACACCCGCTACGCAAACCCGTATCAATCGGTTTCAGTGGATGGGATGTATTTTGACAAAAAGAATTAAGGTTGTTAGACCACGAGGAGTCTTCTTCTTGTGGTTATTTTTTGTTGCTTTGTAAGTAGTTGACCTCCGCTCCAGGTGTTTCGCTTTCCGCGGGGCGTGCGGTGAGCGCACTTGCTGCTTTGCACCCTAAGAGGTCTCACCTGACCGCTCGTCCCGCAGGAGTCTCACACCTTACGCTCCAATCAACTTATCAAGCAGTAAATGAACAAAATCTACTAAAACTAATCTTTTACAAATGCCTCAAAAACCTCTCCGGGCTCTCTAAAAAGTTTTTCGTAATCTGCACGTGTTCAAGATCTTCATAAGAAGTTGGAGCGGGTGGAAGGGAATCGAGACTGATAATCTCTGCACCGGGATAGGCCATTAAGATGGGAGAATGAGTCGCGATAATGAACTGTGCGTTTTGTTGCTCCATCTCTTTTAACATCGATATAAAACTTAACTGCTTCATAGGGGATAGCGGAACTTCTGGCTCGTCGAGAATGTATAAGCCGTTCGGGCGAAAACGTGATTGAAAGAAATCTATAAAACGTTCTCCGTGTGAACGAAACTCGAGACCGTCATTATAAAGTTCTTTGAGTTCAGCTAGTGTTCGATTGTGTGGAAGGGATGCAAGGCTCTTGGCATAAGCAGACTTGTCTTTGTACTCTACTTCGATGTTAGCTAATTCTTGTAATGCGGTCTCTTTCATTTCTGCTGCACGCCTCACAAAGCTAACAAAGTCTTCTGCGTTCAAAAAGAATCCCTTTTTCGTTTTCACACTCCACGTCAATTTTAATTGTTTGGCCAATTTTTTGATGGTGGTGTTCTCTTTTTCTGTACGATTGATCTGAACAGAACCGGCTTGATCTGCGATTGCCTCGAGCAAAGTTGATTTCCCCGTACCATTTTCACCTACTAAGATGGTGACAGGTTTTTGAAAGTGAAGAGAATCAAACGATTGAAGAAGCGGAAGTTGAAATGGATATCCTTCTTGTTTTTTCTCTTTTCTATATAGAATTGATTTTAGAATCACGAAAAAGCACCTCTTTCTCAAAGAGTTCTTACTTTCAATTCTACCACTGAGTTTAGAGGTGCTTCTATATGGAATGGCTATTCTTTAACTGTAACTTTATCGTGAAACTTTCCTGTATATACGGATTGAGGGCGGTAAATCGTGTTGTCTTCTGATTGTTCTAAAATGTGAGCGGTCCATCCGACCATTCGGCTTGCTGTAAAGGTAGGGGTGAATAAAGCAGGATCTAGTTCGATCGCCTTCATAATCGCTGCGGCGTAAAATTCAACGTTCGTATACAACGCTCTGCCTGGTTTGTATTCTTCGAGCAATATTATCGCTTTTTTTTCTACATCCAGCGCGAAATCTAACCACTCATCTTTACCGACTAACTCTAATAATTTTGCTTTTAGCGCAACAGCTCGTGGATCGTGTGTTTTATAAACACGGTGACCGAATCCCATGAGCTTCTCACCATTCTCCAACTTCCCGCGTATCACTTGTTCAGCACTTCCAGCTTTACGAACTTCATCAAGCAAGTCAATGACCGCTGAAGGTGCTCCGCCATGAAGAGGTCCTTTCATCGTTCCGATTGCAGATGTTGCGGCTGAAACCATATCTGATTCGGTTGATGCTGTAACGCGTGCTGAAAAAGTGGAAGCGTTCATGCCATGCTCGAGCGTTAGGATCATGTAGGTTTCGAGCGCTAGTGTATGGGCTTTGGTGGGAATCTCGCCAGTTAACATATATAGATAGTTTTCAACATGACTTAACTCGTAGGACGGCTCAACAAAAGGTTTGCTATCCATACGACATGTCCAATAGCAAATGATAGTCGGAACAAGATTCGTTAACCGAAGGGCTTGTGAAACGGTTGGCTTCCATCCATAGCTCGAAACACCTTCAGAGGAAATGGCCGTTCGGATTACACTCATCAAATCCATGTCTTTAGGTAGGTGATCTAAGATATTTTTTATATGAAGAGGAAGCTCACGATTTCTTGTAAGTTCGCTTTTGAGATTTTGTAATTGTTCATCGTCAGGAAGTTCACCGAACCAAAGAAGGTATGCCACTTCTTCAAACGAAAAACGTGAAGTAAGATCACCAATTTCATAACCTCTGTAGATCAGCTTGCCCTCAGTACCATCGATGTGGCTGATCGCGGTTTCCGCTGCAACAATTCCTTTTAGTCCTTTTTGCATCAAGATTTCCACTCCTTCCATTATTTAGTATCATTGTATAGAATGAAAATGATTTACGATATTAATTGTTTTTAATTGATTTAATAAGAAAAGTTAATCAGGAGGGATTGAAGGGAGATGGAATTCTCTTGGCTACAAACGTTTATCACTGCGGCAGAATGCGAAAATTTTAGAAGAACGTCTGAAATTCTTCATGTTTCTCAGCCCTCTGTTTCAGTACATATTAAAATGTTGGAATCTGAATTAGGGATGTCACTATTTTTACGAGATGGTAGAAGAGTGAAGCTGACGGCTGAAGGGAGAAGGTACCTGCAGCATGCGAGAAAACTGATGGAAGTGTATGAAAGTGGACTTGAAGATCTAAATGCGTTTCAGCAAGGCTATGATACGAAGCTTTGTATCGGAATCTCACCGCTCATTGCAGATACGATTTTGCCTTCTGTTTTGAAACGATATGTAAAAGCCAATCCCGATGTGGAGATTTCGATAAAAATTATTGATTCAGAAGATATTGAGAGAGCGGTTTTAAACGAGGATGTGGACCTTGGGCTTTCTTGTTTAGGAAGTTCGCATGCTGAGATTACGAGTCAGATGCTTTATCAAGACAAGATCGTTTTAGTGGCACCGCATGATGGGTTGGATTTTGAAGCAGCGCCCCCCCTTGATGAAAAAGAAGTGTTGCTCTCTAACTACCTATTGACCCATAACCATCCAGGATATTGGGATGACCTTTGCAGACGCGTGAAATCCCGTTATCCCGGCGTTCGGATGATGAAGGTGTCTCAGATTCACATAACAAAACGATTTATTGCGGAAGGGTTAGGAATCTCGTTCTTACCGTTATCAACCGTAAGAAGAGAGCTGTTAGAAGGACGATTGCTAGAGGTGGACTGTGACTCAGTGGACATTCCGGATGCTCATACGTATGCGTTAACGAAGTACAATCATGGAAAACAAAAAGAGTTTCTGACGTATTTGTCTGGGTATCGGTTTTAATTATCTTATTTTTTATTTATCTCTTAATCCCATAAACAATACAAACGACGCCTAACATGATCCAGATCAAGCTGCCGAACGACAATTTTGTAGATAATCCATAGATCCCAAGCGTCATCGTCGAGAAAAAGATGATCGGCCCGATGATGGAAAGCAGGGAATTGATGACGAGTGCTCGCTCTACCGTATTATAGTGCAGCATGAAAAGTGCTGCTGTAATCTCTAGGGTACCGGATAAAATACGAATGGCCGCCATAGCTAGTACGACTTTTTCAATCATTTGCAGCAACGTCCATTGCCTCCTTTTAAACAACTGTTTAATGTTCCTACGCTGTATAGTGCATTATATGTGGGCAAGCTCCGATTAGAAGTGTAAAAAAGTTGCTACTATTCCCACTCTTTGCAATTGAAGGACTATACAGGTAATGATTGTTTTTTAGTGTATACTTGTCACTTAAGTCTTTTTAAGGGGGAATAGGGATATGTTTGCAACATCAAACGGACCGCTCATTCAGGAGCCGATGGCGATTTTTGCTTATCTAGTAGCGCTAGTTGGCTTCGTATTCATCTTGGGCGAATCCAAAAACCACATTCTACGGAAGTTTTTCCATTATGCGCCGCCACTGATCTGGACGTATTTTTTGCCGATGATCTCAACGACTCTTGGCATCATACCTTCAAGTTCTGATTTATACAGTTTTGTTTCCGCTTACATACTGCCGGTTGGATTACTGTTATTGCTTTTATCTATCAATGTAAAAGCGACACTCAAACTTGGACCGAAAGCGATCCTCATGTTCTTAGCGGGAACGGTAGGTGTAATCGTTGGTGGACCAATAGCGCTCGCGATCTTCCAGCCGTACTTACCAGAGGACGCTTGGACAGGTGTAGCTGCATTAGCTGGAAGCTGGATCGGGGGCTCTGCGAATATGGCAGCGCTCGTTGAAGCAGTGGACACACCAGAACACATTCTATCACCGATCATCGTTGTTGATACGGTTGTTGGATACAGCTGGATGGGAATCATGATTGCACTTGCGGGTTATCAAGCTCGTTTTGACAAGTGGAATAAAGCTGACAACCGCATCATTGGAGAAGTGAACAAGCAGGTTGGTGAGCTTGAGAAAAAGAATGCTCGTCCGATCGCCGTACCTCAATTGCTTGCAATTCTTGGTCTTGGTTTTGGTCTAGCGTTTATCGTAGGGAAGTTTTCCGAGAAGCTGCCACAAGGAGATATTTTAAACACTGCTACTTGGACAATCATGATCATCTCTGCAATTGGAATCGTGCTATCCTTTACAAAAGTTCGTGAACTTGAAAATTACGGAGCGAGTAAAGTAGGGTACGCAGGAATCTATCTATTGCTTGCTACAATCGGAGCAAAAGCGAACCTGATCTATGTCGTAGAAGCACCTCAATATATTTTAATGGGAATCGTATGGCTTGCCATTCATATTCTTTTCTTGTTTGGAGCAGCTAAGTTATTGCGTTCTCCTATGTTTTTCGTTGCGGTTGGCTCACAAGGAAACATCGGTGGGACAAGCTCTGCACCTGTTGTAGCTTCTGTTTTCCAACCAGCGCTTGCACCAGTCGGCCTTTTAATGGGGTTACTCGGTAACATCGTTGGAACGTATGGCGCAATTGTTTGTGCAAAGCTCGCACAGATGGTTTCGCAAATGTAAACTTTTAAGAACTGGTCAATATTGATCGGTTCTTTTTTGTGGAAATATTGCATAAATGAGGTTTAGTGTGTATTTTTATGCGTAAATAACTGCTGATATTTTTCGACAAAACTTCTTATTTTTCGCCAATCTTAAGCCTTTGACAACTTTTTTGGGTATATGTCATACTATAAAGTGTATAGAAGATCTATACAAAGATTCGCATGATGAAGGGATTGTGAAACATGTTAGGAAAAGTAAAATGGTTTAACGCAGAAAAAGGTTTTGGATTTATCGAGCGCGAAGACGGAGACGATGTGTTCGTACACTTCTCTGCAATCAACACGGACGGATTCAAGAGCCTAGATGAAGGTCAGCAAGTCGAGTTTGATATTGTAGATGGAGCTCGTGGGCCTCAAGCGGCTAACGTAACTAAACTATAATTCCAGGCAATATGACCATACTTTTAATCCCGTCTGTTCAGGCAGGCGGGTTTTTATTATTAGAAAATATTTCATAATATGAATGATTAGTTTGCATCATAAGGCAATCACTGTTATGATGGTGATAGATTATTTTTGTTCGGCGTAAAAGATTGTATGAGTTTCGACTTTTCTTCTTTAGCAATACTTTGGGCAAGAGTAGCAATATATCGTGTGGTAACGCACTAGGAGGCAACAAACATGGAACAAGGTACAGTAAAATGGTTTAACGCAGAAAAAGGTTTCGGATTCATCGAGCGCGAAAACGGAGACGATGTATTCGTACATTTCTCAGCTATCCAAACTGATGGTTTCAAATCTTTAGACGAAGGTCAAAAAGTAACTTTCGAAGTTGAGCAAGGTGCTCGTGGCGCTCAAGCTGCTAACGTTCAAAAAGCATAAGCTTCGTTATACCAAAACAGGTTCTCTTAGAGCCTGTTTTTTTGTTGTTTAAAAAAGTTTACATAAAAAAACCCCCACTCAAGGATCGAGTGGGGTGATGGAACAGGTTTTGTAAAATGTTTTAAGCTTTAAAGGTTAATTCCTAGTATACCACATAGTTTGAAACTTACAGAATGTAAGTCAAATTTATTTTTTGCATCAAAACTGAATTGGTAAATATAAGAAACGGAAATTTTGTTTCATAAAAATATTTTTTTGAATCGTGGCTGATTGGATCTTTTCCCGGTCTCATAAGGTTTGTAGCCATTGTAAAGAATTTGTCGATAGTGTAAAAATATTGTCAAAATATTTTAAATGTTACGGAGGAATTCTTTTGGGGTATATCGAAATATATATACATCACCGAAAGGAGGAGTTAAGTTATGCATTTTAACATTCGTGGAGAAAACATCGAGGTGACAGAAGCCATTAGGGCTTACGTTGAGAAAAAGGTGACGAAACTCACAAAATACTTTAACGAAACTCCAAATTCTGAAGTACACGTCAATCTAAAGGTGTACAATAATGAACAATCCATTGAGGTTACGATACCGATGAAGGGCCTACTGCTTCGTGCAGAGGAACGTCATTTGGATTTATACGCTGCGATTGATTTGGTGGTAGAAAAATTAGAGCGTCAAATACGAAAACACAAAACAAAAGTAAACCGTAAATTTAGAAATGCTGAAGGCACAAAGCACATGTTTGCTAACGGTACAGAAGGCGTATCAACGGCACTGTTAGAGGAAGAGGACGATTTCGAGATCGTACGTGAAAAGCGATTCGATCTGAAACCGATGGACACTGAGGAAGCAATCCTCCAAATGGGATTACTCGGCCATAACTTCTTCGTTTACAACAACGCTGAATCTGGTGAGATGAACGTCGTGTACAGACGTAAAGACGGCAAATATGGCCTGATTGCAGGAACGAACTAACATATACCAAACTAGACTACACACCCCATGATTCTTCTGGGGTGTGTTTTATGTTTTAGGAAGCAAGGTTGCCGATATAATCTAGAACTCGTCGATATAATTGAAAACTCGCCGATAAAAATGGATTCTTGCCGATATATTCTAAATCTCACCGATAAAAGGTAATTCTTGCTGATATTTTCTAAATGAAGGAGCCACTACTATGAAAAACGATATTCTGTTGAAACAGCTCGCAGCTTTTCGCCACGATACCTTGAGTGCTGTGGAAGGACTGAATGAGGAGGAAGTGGATTTTATTCCTGAGGGTTTCAACAACAACATTCGCTGGAACTTGGGGCATATTTTTTTGGATCAGTACGATTGGCTGTATCATAAAACGCGTGAAGATAATCCTTCACCGATTCATTATCGAGAGTTATTCGGATTTGGAACGAAGCCAGAGAATTGGCAGCAGACGCCTCCAACGCTTCAAGAGCTTCGTCACCGTTTGATGGAGCAGGTACAAGTGATTCAGGTGCAGTTTGGTCATCGACTCCACCAGGAGCTAGATGAACCAACTGAACTTGGAATGAATACTTTTGCGGAAGTGTTGCCCCGCACGTTTTATCATGAAGGTCTTCATTTAGGAACGATCCTTGCTATAAAAAAAGCGATTCACCTTCAAAAACAAACACAAGCAAAATAAAAAAAGTGCAGACTCTACGTCTACACTTTTTCTGCTTTCCATACAGATACATCTCTCATTTTATTCTCGTTACTACTTCAATTATTGTAAATGTAACGCACATTCACGATGATCTTTCAAACTTTTTTCAGCTTTGAAATATTTTTCGTGTTTTTCTGCGTTTTGTCTTAGGAATCTGTTTTAACAGCAGGATTTTGAAGTAGGTAAGGGGAACTAGTGAATAACAAGAAAACGCTTACACTAATGACTATGTTTACTATTTAAGGAGGAGAAGTAGTTATGATGATGAATGTGCCTTTTCGAGTTACAAGTATGCTAGAACATGCGGAGCGGTATTTTGCTAAAAAAGAAGTAACGAGCCGCACGATGTCCGGGATCAGGAAGTTCAGCTACCGGGAGATTGGTGAGCGAACACGCAGGCTTTCGAGCGCGCTAAAACGCCTTGGTGTTCAAAAAGGTGAGCGGGTTGGAACACTTGCATGGAACCACCATCGTCATCTAGAAGCTTATTTCGCCATTCCAGGTGTTGAAGCTGTACTTCACACGATCAATATCCGACTTTCCCCTCAGCATATTGCATACATTATCAATCACGCCGATGACCAGATTTTATTCGTAGATCAGGACATTCTACCTCTTGTTGAAGCTCTTAAAGACCATATTCCGAATGTAAAAGCGTATATATTGATGACGGATGAAGACGAGTTACCGCAATCGCCACTTCAACCTCTCTATCATTATGAAAAACTATTAGAAACGGGTGACCCGGCATACGAATTTCCACAGGATATCGATGAAAACGACCCTGTTGGAATGTGCTATACGTCTGCCACGACAGGAAACCCAAAAGGCGTAACGTACACGCACCGTTCGACCGTGCTTCACTCAATGTCACTAGGACTTGCTGATGGCGGTTCTGTATCAGAAAGTGATGTTCTTATGCCAGTTGTGCCGATGTTCCACGTAAATGCTTGGGGACTTCCATATGCGGCAACCTGGTTCGGTTCGAAGCAAGTGATGCCTGGACCGCGATTCACGCCACAGCTTTTAGCGGAACTGATTGAGATGGAAAAAGTAACCTTTGCTGCAGGTGTACCAACGATCTGGATGGGGCTTCTTCAAGAACTCGAACAGAATAGTTATGATACTTCTAGTCTTCGAGCGGTTATTTGCGGAGGATCTGCTGCACCTAAAGGGATGATAAAAACGTTCGAAGAAAAACATAACATTCCGTTTATGCATGCTTATGGTATGACGGAAACGAGTCCACTTGTAATCGCAACGCGACTGAAAACGTATCAAGAGGGTCTGGACGAAGAAACGAAATTTGATTACAAAGCAAAACAAGGTTATGTCGTGCAAGGTGTTGAGATGAAAGTGATCGGTGCGAACGGAGAAGTGAAGTGGGACAGTCACGAGATGGGTGAGCTTTTGCTGCGTTCAAACTGGATCGCGGACGAATATTATAACGATGATCGGACAGAAGGGACGTTCAATGATGGTTGGCTTCATACCGGGGATGTCGTTACGGTAGATGAAGAAGGCTTCGTGAAAATTGTCGACCGGACGAAGGACCTTATTAAGAGTGGTGGTGAGTGGATATCGTCCGTTGATCTAGAGAATGCGATCATGGCGTTTCCAGATGTTTTCGAAGCGTCTGTTATCGCCGTCCCTCATCCAGAATGGCAGGAGCGGCCACTCGCATGTGTCGTGTTGAAGCCTGAGGCAAAAGGAAAAGTGCCGAAAGAAGATATTGTGGAGTTTTTGAGGCCGCAGTTTGCGAAGTGGTGGATTCCAGACGATATCGTGTTCATGGACGAGATCCCGAAAACGTCGGTTGGTAAGTTTTTAAAGCGAACATTGCGTGATCAGTTGAAAGATCATTATATGACGACTGCGAAATCGTAAAAATGTATGCAGAGAACTTCTCAAAAATTGAGAAGTTCTTTTTTATGCGCAGGGGAAGAGGATTATCCCCTATAAAATTGTGAGTTATAGGAAAAAGTACGTATCTGATGGACATAAAGTTGTTATGTCTACCTCAAAAATACATCATAAAATATATTCACGGATAGTTGCTTTTTATTCACGGTAATTTGCAATATATTCACGTATAACAGCAATAATTTCACGGATAAAATTATTTATCGAAAGTTCGACAAAGCGCACTATCTATCTCCTGGATCCTTCTGTCCAACACTCAAAAGACTCGATTTAACAAACAAAAAAACACCACCCTCTGTAAACCACGAGAACAGTGCCCAATCTACTACTTATTCTTTTACTTCTTCCTCAAGCCATTTACCTGTTTCCGTCACGTCCCAATAATCACTAGCTTTGTAGCCGTTCAACGATATATCGAGATCGTGAAAGATGCGGTGAACGCCTTTTAGTGGCTCTACACTCTCAGAACTTTTACTTTTCTCAATTTTATCAAGAGCGGTCTCGATGTCTGCCTTTAATGGACCCGCTACATAAGGCAGAATCTTATTTCGTATATCAATTTCTATTTCTTTTAATACAGGTGTATGTGTGTCTATGTTATATTTCGACCATTTATCATAGCCGAGCTCACCGTTCCAAAATTCATGAATCACATTGATTCGTCTTTGGATCTCGGTCTTTGGAACTTCAATGGTTGGCTTGAAAAGAGCAGTGCCGCTCGATTTTTCAGCCTCCGTTAATTCCTCATCAGACGGTGTATCTACACTCGCTGCAGAATTTGGTCCGAACAGTGAATAATATCCCCAAGTGCCAAGGCCTCCGATGATGAAGAAGCTGAGAACGAGGGTGAGAATGATCGTTTTGCTTTTTTCACTTCGCTGCTTATTTTGGTGCAGCTGCGCTTTTTGTCCTTGCCCAGCGTTATTTGTCCTGTCTAGATTTGTGTTTTCCATTCAGAACCTCCCCCATCCATCTTTATATTATTTTACCAAAATTTAGGTCTACAGTCTCTATGAAAGTATCAAATTTTTCACATATATAGGAAGTTTCTTTACGATGAATGCTACAATTCCGATGAAAAGATTTGGGATTTCTTGTGGCTCGTTTCACAAACTGGTAGAATAGAAGTGGTATATAATTTTCGAGAACAGGGAGCGTTATTCGGATGATTAGCATTTTGAAAAAGATTTTTCCAAGTTCCAATGACCGAACGTTGAATAGATACGAAAGAGTTGCGGAAAAAGTGGAAACGTTAGCTGAAGAGTTTAAGGCTTTAAATGATGAAGCTTTGGCGAACAAAACGGCTGAGTTCAAGAGCCGTATCGAAAAAGGGGAATCTCTGGATGACCTTCTCCCTGAAGCGTTTGCGACTGTGCGTGAAGCATCAGCTCGTGTATTGAACATGCGTCACTATCCTGTACAGATTATGGGTGCGGTTGCGCTTCATGAAGGTAACATTGCAGAAATGAAAACCGGTGAAGGTAAAACACTAGTTGCGACAATGCCTATTTATTTGAACGCACTAGATGGCAAAGGTACTCACGTTGTTACAGTCAATGAATATTTGGCTCGTCGTGACTCTGAGATCATGGCGCCGCTATACAATTTCTTAGGTTTAAGTGTTGGGTTGAACGTATCTGACCTTTCGAAAGAAGAGAAGCGTGATGCGTACGCAGCTGACATCACTTATGGTACGAACAATGAGTTCGGCTTCGATTATCTGCGTGACAACATGGTGGTTTATAAAGAACAGATGGTTCAGCGCCGTAACTATGCGATCGTCGATGAGGTTGACTCGATTTTAATTGACGAAGCGCGTACACCGTTGATCATTTCAGGTTCCGCCCAAAAATCAACTCAGCTTTATCAGATGGCGAACATGTTCGTGCGTCAGCTGAAAAAAGAAACAGACTACACAGTAGATGAAAAGACGAAGAACGTTCAGCTTTCTGAAGAAGGTATCAACCGAGCGGAGCAGATGTTCTCGATCGATAACTTATATGATTATCAGCACGTAACATTGAATCACCACATTAACCAAGCGTTAAAAGCGAACATCATCATGCAGCGTGATGTGGATTACGTCGTTCAAGATGGCGAGATTGTGATCGTTGACCCGTTCACTGGACGTTTGATGGCTGGTCGCCGTTACAGTGATGGTCTTCACCAAGCGATTGAAGCGAAGGAAGGTTTGGAGATTCAGCGTGAGAGCATGACACTTGCGACAATTACGTTCCAAAACTACTTCCGTATGTACAATAAGCTTGCTGGTATGACAGGTACAGCGAAAACGGAAGAAGAGGAATTCCGCAACATCTACAACATGGATGTTATCTGTATTCCGACGAACCGTCCGATCGCGCGTGATGACAGAGCAGATCTTATTTATAAAACGATGCAAGGCAAGTTCAAAGCGATTGCGGCTGAAATCGAAGAGCGTCATAAAACAGGACAGCCGATTCTTGTTGGTACGGTTGCCGTTGAAACATCTGAATTACTTTCACAGCTTTTAACGAAGCGTAAGATCAAGCATAACGTGTTGAACGCGAAAAACCATGAGCGTGAAGCGGAGATCATCGAAAATGCCGGTCAGCTTGGCATGGTAACGATCGCAACGAACATGGCCGGTCGTGGTACAGATATCAAGCTTGGTGAAGGAGTTCTTGATGTTGGCGGACTGCACATCCTTGGTACAGAGCGTCACGAATCACGCCGTATCGATAATCAGTTGCGTGGTCGTGCGGGTCGTCAAGGAGATCCAGGTTCGTCCCGTTTCTACATCTCGATGGAAGATGAATTGATGCGTCGATTCGGTTCTGACAACTTGATGACGATGATGGAGCGTCTTGGCATGGATGAAGAGACGCCGATCGAGTCTAAAATGGTTACGAAAGCTGTTGAATCTGCACAAAAACGTGTAGAGGGATCGAACTTTGATGCTCGTAAACAGCTTCTGCAATATGACGATGTTATGCGTCAACAGCGTGAGATCATCTATGCACAGCGTCAAGAAGTGCTAGATGCTGAGAACTTAAGTGATATCGTTCTTCGCATGATCGATTCTACACTTGAGCGAATTGTTACGGTTCATACACCAGAAGCGGAAGTTCAAGAAGAGTGGAACACGAAAGAAATCGCGGATTATGTAAATGCGGTCATGTTCACAGAGCCGACGTTCACAGAAAAGGATCTATTCGGTCTAGACCGTGAAGAGATCATTGAGAAGATTCAAGCGAAAGTACACGCGGCGTTTGCTGAAAAAGAAACACAGCTTCCTGCTGAACAGATCGCTGAGTTCGAAAAAGCAGTAATCCTACGTTCTGTTGATAGCAAATGGATGGATCACATCGATCAGATGGAACAGCTTCGTCAAGGAATCCATCTTCGAGCTTACGGTCAGAACGATCCGTTGCGTGAATACCAGTTCGAAGGCTTCGAGATGTTTGAGGCGATGGTTGCGGCGATCGAAGAGGAAGTTACGACATACATCTTAAAATCGCAGATCGAGCAAAACATGCAGCGTGAACAAGTAGCTGAAGGTAAAGCTGTTGTTCCGAGCGATAAACAAGATACAGCAAAAAAGAAGAAACCGGTTCGTAAAGCACAAGACATCAAACGTAATGATCCTTGTCCATGCGGAAGCGGAAAGAAATACAAGCAATGTCACGGAGCTGAACAAGAATAGAAAGTTGCGTGAGGGAAGAGAGTCTTTTTATAGGCTCTCTTTGCGCTTGTAATCAGATGTGAAAAAGGATTAACTTTAGCAGCGTTCGCATATTTTAAAGATGGAACAACTATAAGATGAGGTGCAAACTATGGATTTAGTAGAAGTAAAACAGGAATTAAACGTGATTGAAAAACGTATCAACGACTTTAGGGGGTCTCTTTGACCTCGATACAAAGAAAGCGCGTATCGCAGAACTAGATGAAGAGATGAGTGCACCAACGTTTTGGGATGATCAAAACGCAGCACAAGTCGTAATTAATGAAGCGAACGGATTAAAAGAACAAGTGAACGAGTTTGAAGAACTTGCTTCAGCTTATGAAGATCTAGAGATCGCGCACGAACTTGTAAAAGAAGAAGCGGATGAAGATCTTCAGAAAGAACTTGTAAAAGATTTAAAAACCTTGATCACGAAGCTGAATGATTTTGAGCTTCAGCTTTTATTGAACGAACCGTATGATAAAAACAACGCGATCTTAGAACTTCACCCAGGTGCGGGTGGTACAGAGTCTCAAGACTGGGCGTCGATGCTGCTTCGTATGTACACGCGTTATGCGGAGCGTCAAGGCTATAAAGTAGAAACGCTCGATTACTTACCAGGTGATGAAGCTGGAGTTAAATCCGTAACACTTAGCATTAAAGGACATAATGCGTATGGTTATTTGAAGGCTGAAAAAGGGGTTCACCGCCTCGTACGTATTTCACCGTTTGATTCATCAGGCCGCCGTCACACGTCATTCGTTTCGTGTGAAGTGATGCCCGAGATCACAGATGATACTGAGATCGAGATTCGTACAGAAGATCTTAAGATTGATACGTACCGTGCGTCTGGAGCAGGTGGTCAGCACGTTAACACGACTGACTCTGCTGTTCGTATGACACATATCCCAACGAACACGGTCGTTTCGTGTCAAACGGAGCGTTCACAGATCAAGAACCGTGAGCGTGCGATGAAGATGATGATGGCGAAATTGGTGCAGCGTCGTTTGGAAGAGCAGCAGGCACAGTTGAATGAGATTCGTGGTGAGCAGAAGGAGATCGGGTGGGGGAGTCAGATTCGTTCTTATGTTTTCCATCCTTATAGTCTTGTGAAGGATCACAGGACGAATACAGAGGTTGGTAATGTGCAATCTGTTATGGATGGCGAGATCACGCCGTTTATTGATTCTTATTTAAGGTCTAAGTTGTAAAAAACTAAATTGTTTTTGCTTCGAGGTTTTTGAGAGAGGTTGATCTGCGCTCTGGGTGCTTCGCTTTCCGCGGGGCGACCGGTGAGCCCCTTGCCGCTTTGCGCCTTTAAGGATCTCCACCTGCCCACTCGTCCCGCAGGAGTCTCACACCCTCCGCTCCGTTCAACTTGTCGAGGGTGTTAAACCAAAAACATTAAGTTACAAGCAAGCTTCAAATAACAAGCTAACAATAAAATAAAATAAAGAAACAAAAACAAAACTTCCGGGCTAATTGATTCCGGAAGTTTTTTTATCGTATGTGTGTGAGATCTCCCTCTTGTACGAGTTCGATCTTTCTATGTTGTCCGTCTGTTACAATCTCAACGTTTCCATTGTCATAAATCCAAACGACTTGATACTCCTGGCCGTTATAAATGACGAAACTCCCCACTTCTATCTGCATGGCTTCACTCCTAATAAAGCTCTCTAGTTAATTATACCTATCTAAGATGGAATGTATATTGGGAAAAAACATGGACGTGTGTCTTCTTTAGTATAAAGGAATTTCCCCTATTTTCCCAACTTATATTTTCTACAGCAGAAATCTTCATGTCATAAAAGGTTTGATGAGCTAATAATCAAATCCTTTTTGTATCGTACTCCTACCGTTAAGGTTGTTCATTTTATGTCGGCAAGCATCGTAACTTTATAAAAAACAAAAAAATCTTAAACGTTTGTTTAAATCCTCTACATAGTGGCTTAATATTTCGACAGTATTCTTATAGGTGCAACATCAATTTTATGGGTCTAGGGGGAAATGACATGGAAAAGAAGCCATTGGATAGAAGAACCTTTTTAACATATTTGGGTACAGGCGCAACGGCACTTGCTGCAGCTACGACAGGATTAGGCGCTTTATCAGACACAGCTAACGCTCAATCAGACAGCTTGATGCGCATGAAACCTCGTAAAAAAGGGTTTAAGTTTCACCCGATCGCACCAACGGACAAAGATGATCTTGTTTTGCCAAAAGGATATAAATATGAAGTGATTGCATCTTATGGTGATGTAATTAATAAAAATGGTGACACGTTTGGATTCAATAATGATTTTACGATGTACTTTCCGATCGACAAATCAAGTGAACATGGCTTGCTTTGGGTAAACCATGAATACACGAACCCATTATATGTGGAAGGTGAAAAAGTAAACGATAAATATACTTCTGCTCAGATCGAAAAGATGCTCTACAATCAAGGCGGTTCTATTATTGAAGTGAAAGTGAAGAACGGCAAGTGGGTAATGGATAAAAATTCGATATACGCTCGACGAGTAACAGGACTCACACCATTCGCACTAACTGGGCCAGCGAAAGGTACGGCAGCTGTAAATGGTGCAACAAAGGCACAAGGAACGTTTGCGAACTGTTCTGGAGGACGTACACCATGGAACACGGTTTTATCTTGTGAAGAAAACTTTGAGGATACGTCAAAAGCAGCTAATCTAGATCAAACGCATTATGGATGGGTAATTGAAGTCGATCCTTTTAATCCGAACTTCAAAGTCAGAAAGCACACAGCTCTTGGACGCTTCAACCATGAAAATGCTAGCGTTGGAATCTCGAACGATGGACGAGTCGTGGTTTATATGGGAGATGACAAAAAGGATGCATGTGTGTACAAGTTTGTGAGTAAAGGCAAATATGCCGCTGCAAAAGGCAAAGACAACAGCAAGCTTCTAGAAGAAGGAACACTTTACGCAGCAGATCTTGCAAACGGACAATGGCTTCCATTAACGATCGAAGCTGTTCGTGAAAAAGCAGCAGGGAAAGCTGACCTTTTAGAAAAGTTCAAAACACAAGGTGATGTAGTGGTTAACGCACATGATGCGGCCATCCTTCTAGGCGCGACACCGACAGACCGCCCGGAAGATGTGGAGATTTCACCACTGGATGGGACAGTATTCATCGCACACACGAACAACGACAAGCACGGTAACATTCATGGCCATATCACACGCTTTTTTGAAAAAGACGAAGATCATGGTGCGGAGAGCTTTGAGTTTGAGATCTTTGCAGCAGGCGGTCGTCAAAGTGGATTCAGTGCGCCTGACAACCTAACGTTTGATTCAAATGCAAACCTATGGACGGTGACAGATATTTCATCAAGTAAGCTGAATTCTGGTGCGTGGACAAGCTTTGGTAACAACGGCATGTTCATGATTCCTACGATCGGTCGTGAAAAAGGAGAGGCGTTCCAGTTTGCATCTGCTCCAAAAGAAGCAGAGTTAACAGGACCATCTTTTACACCGAACGAAAAAACACTGTTCCTAAGTGTTCAGCACCCTGGTGAGGAAACGGAAGATAAAGCTAATCCTACCAGCACATGGCCGCAAGTTCGTGGAGGCAACACACCGCGTCCATCTGTTGTAGCCATTACTGGTTTCAGATTCTAATTTCTCGTTAGCACGGAATAAAACGATTGATTACCAAAATTTGAGGAGGCAATCTACATGGGTTTCACAAACATCGGAGTACCAGGATTGATCTTGATCTTAATCATTGCGCTTATCATTTTCGGACCTTCTAAGCTGCCAGAAATCGGACGAGCATTCGGAAGCACGCTTCGCGAATTCAAGCACTCAGCAAAAGACCTCATGTCTTCGGATGAAAAAGAAGAAAAGCCGCAGTCTAAATAATGAAAAGTGGAAGATGCGGGCGCGGTTAAAGGCCGCATCTTTTTTCTTTATACCTGTTGCGATTTTAAACTCGTGGATTGGAAGCTGAAATTTGTGGATTGAGAGTCAAAACTTGTGGATTGAAAGCCTAAACTCGTGGATTGAAAGCTTAAACTCGTGGATTGAAAGCTTAAACTCGTGGATTGAAGGCTCAAACTTCTGGATTGAACTTCAATACACATGAATCTAGAGTCCAAACACGGCACAACAAATTAACAACAAATTAAAAATGAACCGCTATTTAAAGAAAGGAGGCTGTGTAGGATGAAAGCTGAAGAGATGTTTTTCGTTGAACACCTTGGTGAGCTTAGAAAACGCATTATTATCACGCTCGCGGTATTCATAACCGTTCTTTCTGTTTCATTTTTCTACGTTCAGCCGATTTATGACTGGCTGATTCGAGATCTTGATCAGCAGCTTGCCGTTCTTGGACCAAGCGAGATCTTATGGGTGTATTTTATGATATCCGGTGTCATCGCGATCGCGTTCACCATTCCGGTTGCCGCGCATCAGACGTGGATGTTCATCAAACCGGCATTGAGTAACAGAGAGCAGAAGGTAACGCTGTCCTATATTCCGGCACTATTCTTCTTATTCGTACTCGGTTTAGCGTTCGGTTATTTTATCGTGTACCCAATGGTTCTTAATTTCCTGCTAGGTCTATCGGAAGGGCATTTCCAAACATTCTTCACCTCAGAAAAATACTTTAAGTTCATGATGAATCTAACGCTTCCGTTCGGCTTTTTGTTTGAGATTCCGTTAGTGGTGATGTTCCTAACTTCGCTTGGTATCTTAAATCCAAACGTCTTAACAAAAGCTAGAAAAGTCTCGTATTTCGGACTTGTTGTCGTTGCCGTCTTGATCACACCGCCAGATTTAGTATCAGATTTTCTAGTCGTCATCCCACTGCTTGTCCTTTATGAGATCAGCATCATGCTGTCACGCGTGGTCTATAAGAAGAAGCTCGCGAAAGAACAGCTCGCCATGGAAGAAGAAAATAAGGTCGTGCAGATGAAACGTCCTTCATAAGTAATTTGAAAAGGAAGCCAATGTCGGCTTCCTTTCTTTATCAAACAAACTGATTCGAACGGCGGTTTTTGTCCGCTATGTATTTTGCGTACATATTTGCTTTTTCTAAATTTTCGTTTCGGTTATAAAAGTCAAACAGCTTGATCTCATAGTGCTCAGCGGGTAATACATAGCCTAGCTTTTTTAAATGTGGATACAATTCTGTTTCAAGATAATTAAAATAAAGATCGTCTTGTTTTTTTAATCGATAGATATGCATCTGAAAGAAGTGAACAAATGTCGTGCTGCCAGTTTCTTGCGCTGTTTTCAATCCTTTTTGTGCGAGTTGAAGAATGGTTGTCACAGATTCTTTTCCAAGAAGAGTAGCTGCGTTTACGTATCCTTCAAGAGACCCTAAGTAGTTTGAAGTGCTAGGATCTTTTAGGTGCATCGATGCTTTGTAGTGCCGGCACGCATCTTCAAAATATCCATGAAGAATCGAATGATAGCCGAAGTTGTGCAGAAGAAGCGCTTTTTGTTTCTCCAAGCCAAAATTCTCACACATTTCGATGAGTTCTTGATATTTCTCATTTTGAGGTCCACTTGTTGGCTCTTGTTCGATTTGAATTAGCATCAGCATCTCAGTTTCAATCACCCTTACATAGCAGTGCGATTTTTCAAAATAGCTAAGTGCTTTACTAGCGTAATAGTATGACAGAACGCGGGAATTGGTAGAGTGATACGCGACAGCCATATGATAATAATATTCCGGGTTGTTGTAGTAGGTAGGGTCTACCTGTTTCAAGAGATCGATCGCTTCGTAGTAATCATGTTTCATTTGAAGTCCGTAGATTCCTTTAATATGCAGAAGCATACTCTGTTCACGATGTGAGAGTTCAGTCCACTTTTCCATCTCTTGAAGAAGGGTTTCTGTCTTTTTTCTTTGTTCGGTAAGTATGTAATAACGTGTTAACAAAAGGGTGTGGGTGCGATAAAAATCTGGAATCTGCAACAAAGGAATCTGTTCGAGTTGCTTTTTGATGGTTTCTGTTTTGACATCTAGCTTCATGATGATTGCTTCTTCCCACTTTCTTAAGAGAAGTTCCACGTTTCTGTATAAATTCATCTCATTCTGAATATCGATCTGTAATCGATTCGCTAAAAAATGAATCGTTTCATCGGAAACCTCAGTCAGACCTCGTTCGATCTTGCTCACATGTGTACCTGAACAAATTCCGTCTCCGAGCTCTTTTTGTGTCATATTTCTAAGCTCTCGGTAGAATTTAATGATTTTTCCTTCTAGCATGAGATGACCCCCTATCTCTATTAAGAAATTCTCTACTTTTTCTATTCTACTAAAGAAAACCCCAAATCAGTTAGACGATTTTTAAGTCTATTTCCCTATTTCTGACCTCGTTTTCAAACGAAAATCTATTAAGTTCTAAGTTGAATTAGGTATGGAGTCATGTGGAAAACCCCGATAGCGGCAAGGGGTTATTGCTATTACAATTACATTTGAATCTAAGAAAAATTCAAAAAAATAGAAAGGAGGACACAACTTTTATTGTTTTTTATAGGAAAATTTTAACATCTGAGAGTTTCATATATAAATAATGGCTTGCAAATCATTAATACCAAAGAAAGCAGGGAAACGATGAAAAAGATATCTTTTATTAAAAAGTCTACTGCCCTTACCTTAGCCGCTGGATTACTGCTATCTCCAAACACATCAGTGTTTACGCCAAAAACAAGTGCGGCTCCTTTTAAAGCCGAGGATATTCTAGCATCACTTACCGCTAAACAAAGAGAAGCTTTAAAACAGCTCGAACTAACAGATGTTGAAGGTCTTCAAGGCTTTAAGAAAGAAGAACTGCAGAGCGAAAAAGAGATCTCCGTTATCGTTCAATTTCAATCAAAGCCTGGACAAGCTGCAGTGTTAGATGCTCAGTTAAAAGGGAAAAAGATCTCACGTCAACAAGCTGACAGCAAAGTAGATCAAGAGCATGCTCAATTTAAGAAGGATGTTGAGAAGCTGATTCCTTCGAACGCTCCTATGACTAAAAAATCGACACACAGAATTACATCCACATACAAAACCGTATATAACGGTGTGGCGATGAAACTGCCTGCCAATCAGGTAGAAGCACTCCTACAATCAGAAGCCGTAAAAGCAGTTTATAAAGATGTAACGTTTAAAGTAGATCCAATCGCGATGGGAGAAGAAAAAGCCCTGAACAGCAACAGTGCTGGAACATCTGTAGAGAGCATTCCTTACTTGAAGATTGATCAGCTACATAACGAGGGCATCACTGGTGAGGGTGTGAAGGTAGGGATCTTAGACACAGGGATCGACTACAACCACCCGGACTTAAAAGAAGTGTATAAAGGCGGATACGATTTTGTCGATAACGACAGCGATCCGATGGAAACGACGTATAAAAACTGGCAAGATTCTAAAAAACCAGAGTTTAACGGCAACGCATATTACACTTCGCATGGGACACATGTTGCTGGTACGATCGCTGGTCAAGGCAAAAACCCGAATGTATCCGTTCAAGGTGTAGCGCCAGATGCTGATATCTATGCGTATCGTGTGTTAGGACCTTACGGGACAGGCTCTTCTGAAGGCATTATCGCGGGGATCGAGAAAGCTGTTAAAGACGGGATGGATGTGATCAACCTTTCGTTAGGTGCCGGTATCAACGCTCCGTATTATCCGACGAGTACTGCGATCAACTATGCGGTTCTAAATGATGTAACGGCTGTCGTATCTGCAGGAAATGCGGGTCCGAACGCATACACACTAGGTTCTCCTGGTGCTGCTGCATTAGCGCTTACGATCGGAGCGAGTGACGTACCAATGACGGTCGCTTCTTTTACAGGATCAGTGGGGAGTGAGAGTGGACTTCAACTCACTGGACTCGCTCGTCATTATGCTGATGTATTGAACGAACTGTCAGGTAAGTCGTACGATCTTGTTGATGTGGGTCTAGGTAAGGCTACTGATTACACAGGTAAAGATCTAAATGGAAAGATTGCTCTCATCGCTCGCGGTGAAACGACACTGAACGAAAAAGTGACACTCGCCAAACAAAACGGTGCGGTCGCAGTTCTTCTATATAACAACGTGGACGGAGTTATCGAGGCGAATCTTGGTGAGTCGACAACATTTATTCCATCATTCTCCTTAACAAAAGCAGCGGGTGAAAAGATTAAGTCTCAAATCGCTGCAGGTAAATCCAGTTTTACGTTTGGAAAGTATGATGAACTTCAAACAGAAGGCGATCGCTTAGCCGCTTTCAGTTCGAGAGGTCCAGCGAGACAGACGTACGACATGAAACCAGAAATTACAGCACCTGGTGTTGCCGTTCTTTCAACGGTTCCGTCATACATGGTGAATCCAGCTACTCAAGAAAACTATGATTACGCATATTCCCGGTATTCCGGAACATCTATGGCTGCTCCGCATACAGCAGGTATCGCAGCGCTCATGCTCGATGCTAATCCTAACTTAGAGCCTGAGGATGTTAAAACCATATTAATGAACACAGCTGATCCACTTAACGGAGACTACTCCGTATTTGAAGTTGGGGCCGGACGTGTTGATCCATATCAAGCTGTGTACAGTGGAACAAGTTTTCAAGTGAACGATGAAACGTTGATTCCTAGTTCTACAAATCTAGTGAAAATTAAAGAACGGACAGGTGGAATCGCGTACGGAAGTCATTATGCAGGTAAAAAGCTGTCACTAAAAAAATCCATTACGGTTGAGAACAATGAAAAAGTGAAGAAGACGTTCAAAGTGGAAGTTGAAGAAACAAAGGGATCGCCAAGCTTGAAGAAGAACGGAATCGAGATCTCAATTCCGGACGAAATCAAGATTGCCGGTGACGATTTTAAAAAGGTGTCAGCAGGTATCAATATTCCTAAGAAAGCAAAAGAGGGCATTTACGAAGGGTACATCACGCTGACGAATCAATCGAAAGCAGCTGAACACTACAGAATTCCATTCAGTGTTCGTATAACGGAGGAGGGCTACAACAAACTAGAGCTTTCATCTCCGGTAATCGCGCCGAACTATTTGAATACAGGTGGATTCTTTGGTTACCGCGCGATTTATACGCCGATGGAATTTAACTTTAAGTCTCCGATGGAAAAGATGGAAGTCGTTCTTCAGGACGGAAAATCAGGGAAAGATCTGGGCGTGATCGGAACCATGAATTTAGAGGGTCGTAACGAAAACCAAAGCTATTTCGTGTTAAACGCTTTTAGTGGTATGTACAATAAATTTACCGGTGATAAAACAAATCCAGTTGATTCGGAGATCTCTTATGCACCAGCCGGTTACTATAAACTGAAGTTTATTTCAACAACAGCCACTGGTAAACAGCTAACCGATTACCGCCATATGTTCATCGATATTGATGAACCAACGTTTGAAAGCTCACTTGACGGCGATTCACCGTTCTTAGAATACAAGCCGGGTCAAGCGACGTATCCATTTGACATCAAAATTAACGATCCTTTAGTAGATGAGATGAAGAAGGTTGGCTTGAACGTAGATCAATCATCAAACTCGATGATCTATTATTGGAACACACCGTTCCCATCATCAGCGATAAAAATGGACAAAGAAGGTAAGTTTGTTGAAGAGATTGCGATGAACGAAAATGTACCTGCATTAAACTTCCGAATGGATGGTTTTGATCTGGCAGGTAACCAGGCTCTGCAGAAGAATTACTATTTTGTAAAAGAGGGCACACCTGTTTCCTATACGAATAGTAAAAATGCGCCATTGAAAACCGGAGAAATGGTAAAAGCCACACTAGTATTAGATAACTTAAATGATCTGACCAAAGCGGAATGGAATTTTAACAATAGTAGCTTTGGCGCGGTCTCTCTTGTGGATGCTAAATTAACAGACGCTTACAAAGACAAAGCATCTATTGACGTGAAAGATGGTCTCGTAACTGTTGGCTTCAATGATGGTAGCGAAACGCTAGATCACGCCGAACTGGTAGAAGTGACGTTAAAAGTAAGTGATGCCTACTATGCGACACGAGCTGCAGTAGCGCCAATTGTAAAAGTAACGGATAACAACGCTAAAACATCAACAGTCCTGCAAGCTCAGTTAAGTTGGAAAGTGAAACCGCAGTTCTCTACTGCAAACGGCTATGTAACGCCTGAAGGCTTTGAAAACGAGGATGGAACAGTAACAGAAAGACGCGATTGGACGAAGGTAGGAGGCTCTGTACAAATTATCGATGCAGATGGTAACGCACATGCACCATCAACACGCATCGCTGACAACGGTCAGTACAAATACGACAAGCTTCCCCTTCAAAAAGAAGCATTCACAGTGGAAATGAGAGTGCCAGGACATTTCTTTACAAAAGACAATCTGTATATTGGTTTTGAACACAAAGGTGAATTATATGGACAAAGCCGCTTTATTACCGCGCTCGATGTGACCGCTGGAGATGTAAATCAAGATAACGTGATCGATATCCATGATGCTATCGAGATTCAAAATGCTTGGGGAAGCGGAAAACGTGCAGCGGATATTAACTTTGACGGAAAGGTAGATGCAAAAGATATGAAATTCGTACAGAAAAACTATCTCCTGCAAAATCAGCATGTGGACGATACACCATCACCTAGAAAGAAATATAAAGGAAAAACACTAGAAACGATCTTAGTTGAACTAGGTATCCAGCAATAACGGTGATTACATCTGAACAACCTTTAAGGAGATGCATATTCCTTAGAGGTTGTTTTTTTAACGAGATCCTCGAGATGGTAGACGCGGGATTTTCGATTGCCTGTGAAGGGGAGGTTTAACGACTGGAGCAGGTGATATGATTGGCTTGTTGATGTAAGGTTCAAAAATTGTTTACAGGACTTATTGGAAATGGTGTTGGAGATTAGCAGAGCGTAATCTACTAATGCAGCTTCATGTGCCTTGTTATAGTTGTTTTTACAAGACGCACAATACCATGTTCTCCGATGACGCTGTAAAAATTCTGCCTCGCAACTAGGACAAAACACACCACTTAGTAAATGATTTGGATTGATTTGATACTTGCGGCAAACGTCTGGATTATCTGGAGTGTGTATTTTTATCAGGCTTTTACTAATTTTTTTACTATCTTTAGGTAAGATTATTTCTTTGCGATGCTTATTGCTCAACTCTTCAAATTTGGCTACTAAACCAGAACTCTTGATTACTTTCATGCGAGCTTCTTTGTAAGCAGGAGAAAATTCTGTTATTGCCTTTGGATTAGTCATCACTACAAGAGATTCGATTGGTAGGTGGGGGGCTTTGAAGTTATTTATAATGGCCATCAAGTGATAGGATTGTCTTTTTACTTGTTCAACGGGATTGTCGAAAGCTTCTTGTTGATCATTTAATGTACGGATCATTGGATCGTACGCACTTTCAAAATAGAGATGTCCTGCAATGTTCTTACTTTCAATAATAAGTAAGAAGTGCGGTGTAATCATAAGTGTGTCAATTTGAAAGTAGTAGTCTTCATGTGAAATTCTAAGACCATGAAGTAAAATAAGGTTAGTTTGAGGGAGATAACGATAAAAATAGTCCAGTGACTGTTCACCACGGTAACCAGATACATGTTTTCTTAAAGCGCGGTGTATTTCATCATGCTTAGTATCATTTAGTAGGGCTCTTTTTAAAAGTGACTGTAACTTATCAATGATAATTGGCCGTGTTCGATGTTTTTTTATCAAAAGTGACCACCTCTTGCACATTTTCTATATAATGATGGCTTTTGTGGAGTAATGCAAAGTACAAAATGAAGAAAAATGAAAATATGCATCATTAATTTCACGGTAATCCTCCATATATTCACGGTAAATGCAATTATATTCACGTATAAAAACAATAATTTCACGGATAAAATTTTTTATCCGAAGTTCGACAAACCACAACACATTCCGACAAATGCACAAACCAAAATACTATCTCTTTCATATGCCCATACTATCCACATCTAGCTCCCACACACAGAATCTCACCAAAACAACTGCTATCAACAACACTTCACCTCATCACCGCGGCACTAAGGTCTCATTTACAAGGGCATACTGTGATTGGTATACTTTTTCTCGGTTTAAAGAAATTCCTTATGAAAGTTTGAGGGTTAAAGACAGCAATGATGATGGCTATGCGAAAACGACGCGGGATCTTGCACCCGACCGTTGAACTCATTTTAGAATATGTATATGTTGTGATTGGATCAGGACTTGTGGCACTCGCATTCTCGGTATTCCTGCTGCCAAACCAGATCGCCTCTGGAGGAGTGAGCGGGATATCGACGATTTTATATGGACTCTTTCAATGGAAACCTTCTATTGTACAGTGGAGTTTAAATATTCCGCTCTTCTTTGCGGGATTGTTCTTCCTCGGCCGACGATTCGGCGCGAAAACACTTGTTGGAACCGTTGTGCTTCCGTTCTTCGTCTTTATTTTTGAAAGCTGGGGAGCAGCGACTGAAGATCCATTGCTTGGAGCGATTTTCGGTGGACTAGGAATCGGAGCTGGTCTTGGGATCGTGTTCCGTGGGAAAGCCTCTACGGGTGGAGTTGATCTGCTCGCACAGATCGTCCATAAGTATACGGGTGCTTCACTCGGATCAATCATCCTTCTCATAGACGGAACGATCGTTACGTCGTCCGCCTTATTTTTCGGGATCGAACAAGCTCTATATGCACTTATCGCGATGTTCATTACCGCAAAAACGATCGATGTCGTACAGATCGGGCTAGGGACGACGAAGATGGCGCTGATCATTTCAGATAAAGAAGATGAGCTTCGCCAAGGCATACTGACTCACATTTATCGTGGCGTTACGAAAATCAATGCCTTCGGTGGTTATACGCAAGATGAACGGCCTATGTTGATGGTCGTTGTTGCTCAATATGAAGTAACAAAATTAAAACAATACGTAAAAGGTGTCGATCCAGATGCTTTCGTAATCGTAGTTAATGCAAACGAAGTATTAGGAGAAGGGTTTAAACGAGGATAAACAATCAGAAATGCAGCCAGTTGGGATTCATCCCGACTGGTTTTCTTTTGTTCACTAGTACTTTTCGCATAGAGGAGCCCTTTTTACTAGAATTAGCTATTATACATTGAAAAAACTCTAGCAATACCAGGTCAAAAGACCCGAAATCCCACGGCGATGGTCGGTTTTATTGCACCTGTGTCGAAAAGTCTCCCTGCAGGTTTTTATGAGATATGAAGGATTTCAGCGAATTGTGTCGTATTTTAAGTACTACGGAATCTCGAAAACATGACCATGGTCCCTTGTCTGAGGGAAGATGAAACACAACTGTAATAAAATTGTCAGTGCAAGATGTTATAATAGTTATTGCGGAAAAAAACTGACATATATCGCGTATTTGTCGAAAGACCTTTATATAGAACTTGTTGATTGATCAGGGAAATATTTTTTGGGGTAGTAAGGAAGTGATTTTGCTTGATAGAAATGGTTGATGTATGGAAAACATACCCGAACGGTGTTATGGCACTTAACGGGATTGACGTCTACATAGAAAAAGGTGAATTTGTTTATGTAGTCGGACCAAGTGGAGCAGGTAAATCCACGTTTATAAAATGTATGTATCGTGAAGAGAAACCCACACAAGGTTCAATTATCATTAATGGAACAAACCTTGCAAAAGTAAAAGAAAGACAGATTCCTAAAGTACGAAGAAAGATTGGGGTTATCTTCCAAGACTTTAAACTGTTGCCGCGTTTAACGGTATACGAAAACGTAGCTTTTGCACTTGAAGTTATTGAAGAGTCGCCAAAAGTGATCAGAGAACGTGTTATGGAAGTTCTTGATCTTGTAAAACTAAAAAACAAAGCGCGCATGTTCCCAGACGAGCTATCAGGTGGAGAGCAGCAACGTGTATCTATCGCACGTTCGATCGTGAACCATCCTCCAGTTGTTATCGCGGATGAGCCGACAGGTAACCTTGATCCAGAAACAGCGTGGGAGATCATGGAGATCTTCAAAGAGATCAACGCTCGTGGAACGACAGTTGTTATGGCAACTCATAATAAAGAAATCGTAAATACAATCACAAAGCGCGTAATTGCCATAGAAGGCGGCCGAATTGTACGTGATGAGGCGAAGGGGGATTACGGCTATGAAGATTAGAACATTAAAGCGTCATTTCGTTGAAGCATTCAAGAGCATGGGAAGAAACGGCTGGATGTCCTTTGCTTCCATCTCTGCGGTAACGGTAACATTGCTATTAGTAAGTGTGTTCTTAGCAATTCTCTTGAACATTAACTTTATTGCAAGTCAGATTGAAGACGATGTACAGATCAGAGCGTATATCGAACGAACGGAAAAGCCGGAAAGATACGATGCTTACAAACAAGAGCTTGAAAAGCTTGGTAAGGTAAAAACGGTAGAGTATCAATCTAAAGAAGAAGGTCTTGATGAACTGATTGAAAGTCTAGGAGATGAAGGAGAAGCTTTCTCATCTCTTAAGAATGAAAATCCATTGCGAGATGCGTTCATCATCTACACAGAAAAGCCGCAAGATACGGCTGCTGTAGCAAAAGAAGTTGAGAAATTTAAATTTGTAAACAAAGTTGAGTACGGACAAGGGACCGTCGAAAAGCTCTTTAAAGTGACAGATGTTGCCCGCAACGTTGGAATCGTCCTCGTATTAGGACTTGTATTCACAGCGATGTTCCTTATCTCAAATACTATAAAATTAACGATCGTAACACGACGACGCGAGATTGAAATTATGAAACTCGTTGGTGCGACGAATGGATTTATCCGCTGGCCGTTCTTCATTGAAGGTTTTGCATTAGGTGTAGCGGGTGCTATACTACCAATCGTTGTCATCTCAGTTGGTTATCAAGCAATTTTTGATATCGTTAATCAAAAATTAGGAACAGTGTTCATTGAGCTATTGCCAGTAACACCACTTATCCCGCAGCTAGCGCTGTTGATGATTCTGATTGGTGGAGTGATCGGCGTTTGGGGAAGCTTAACGTCTGTTCGTAAGTTCTTGAAGATTTAGTAAAGATAGCAGAAATAAAGAGATCCAAGAAAAACGAAACAATTAATTGGGGTTAGGGAGGAAAACGAATGAAAAGGAAAGTGGTTGGTACAGTGCTTTCACTAAGTTTAGCACTGGGCGCCTTTACTATGTATCACTCTGAATCCGTCGTTCACGCGGAATCTTTATCAAGCATCCAGAAAAAACAACAAGAAAATGCAAAGAAAGCAAAGGCTGCAAAAGCTAAGCTGGATAAGAACAAAAGCAGCCAGGAAGCGATTGAGGCTGAAGTAGTAAGAATCGATAAGCTTTCTTCTGAAACAGATCTGAAAGTACAAGCCAAACAAACAGATATTAAAGAAACAAAAGAAGAGATAGACGTGTTAAAAGGCGAGATCGCTGTTGTTCAAAAGCGAATTGATAAGCGCGATGCTCTTTTAAAAGAACGTGTTAACTCTATGTATGAATCCGGCGGAGCTGTTTCTTACCTAGAAGTTGTTCTTGGCTCCAAAGATTTTGGGGATTTTCTTGACCGTGTTCTTGCATTGAACATGATCGCAGAGCAAGATCGTCAGCTTTTAGAAGAACAAAAGAAAGATAAAGAGCTTCTAGAGAAAAAGATGGCAGCCGTTGAGAAAAAACTAGTTAACCTACAAAACGCAATGAAAGAGTTACAAGTGCTGCAAAAGCAATTGAAAGCTCAAATGGATGAAAAAACGCGTCTGATGGCTTCACTTAAAAAAGAAGAAGACTCGTTGCATGCTGAAGCACATAAGATAGAAAACGAAGGTGCACTTCTAAAATCTCAAGAAGAGGCGTTCCGTGCTGAACAAGCACGTGCAGCTGCACGTGAAAAAGCAGCTCGTGAATCTTCTTCTGGCGGATCAGCTCCTTTAATGGGACCTGTTTCAGGTAACGGTATGATCATCAAACCTGCTGCTGGAAGAATTTCTTCTGGATTTGGAAACAGAAGCAGCGGTATGCATGAAGGAATCGACATCGCTCAAGGTGGAACCGTTCCGATCTATGCAGCTGCAGATGGTACAGTTATTCGTTCTGAATACTCAGATTCATATGGAAATGTTGTATACATCTCTCACTCAATCGGTGGGCAGCAATGGACAACGGTTTACGCTCACATGAGCAGCCGTGCTGTATCAGGCGGTTCTGTTTCAAAAGGACAGTTCCTAGGCAACATGGGGAACACTGGACATTCATTTGGTCAGCATTTACACTTTGAACTTCACAAAGGACCTTGGAATGCAGGAAAAACAAATGCTGTAAATCCTGCGGCTTACTGGTAAAATAAACACATAAAGTAAACAAGCTATTCATATAGTGAAGTAGGAGACAGGCTGTTGCCTAAAGACTCTTACAATGGAAGGCATCGCACTTTGCAGGGTGTGATGCCTTTTCCTGCAAAAACGAGGTGAGCAGAATGAACGTAAATAAAAAAATGTTGGCCCTGCTGATTGTTCTTTCCTTGCTTGTTGGTGCCGGTGGCATGTATGGTTCGATGGCACTGTTTGGAAACGATTCGAAGTATGTTCAGAATGGTGAAGTAAACGATCTTCCGAAGACCGCAACGAAAGTCGACAACGACGAAGAGTTTGCGAAGCTTCAGAAGACGTATGAGATCATCTCTTCTCGTTATGTAGAAGATGTTGATCGTGACAAACTCCTTGAAGGTGCCATTCAAGGAATGGTCAAAACGTTAAAAGATCCATATTCGGTTTATATGGATGAAGAAACAGCAAGTCAGTTTTCACAGTCACTCGATTCTTCTTTTGAAGGAATTGGGGCAGAAGTGAGCATGGTAGACGGTAAAGTTACGATCGTCGCACCGTTCAAAGATTCACCTGCTGAAAAAGCAGGACTCAAGCCAAACGATCAGATTATCACGATAGACGGTAAAAGCGTTGAAGGACTCGATCTCTATAAAGCCGTATTAAAAATCCGCGGTGAAAAAGGATCTATCGTAACACTTGGTGTAAAACGAACAGGCGTTAACGATGTAATGCCAGTCAAAGTTACACGTGATGAGATTCCGATCGAGACGGTTTACTCTGATATTGAAGAAGTAAAAGGTAAGAAAATCGGTGTACTTGAAATCACATCTTTCTCAGAAAAAACGGGAGCTGATTTTAAGAAACAGCTAACAGAGCTAGAAAAAGAAAAAATTGATGGTCTAGTTATTGACGTTCGTGGTAATCCAGGTGGCTATCTAGAAGCGGTTGACAGCATTCTTCGTCAGATCATTCCTGAGAAAAAGCCATTCGTTCAGATTGAAGACCGTAAAGGAAACAAAGAACGTTATGTTTCTACGTTAAAAGAAAAGAAAGATTATCCGATCATCGGTTTGATCGACAAAGGTAGTGCATCAGCGTCTGAAATTTTAGCTGCTGCTCTAAAAGAAGCAGGAAACTATGACTTAGTTGGTGAGAAGTCGTTCGGTAAAGGGACTGTTCAGCAATCGATCGATCTTGGTGATGGGTCGAACATCAAGCTTACACTGTTTAAGTGGCTTACACCGGATGGAAACTGGATTCACAAAAAAGGGGTAAAGCCTACTTTTGAAGTGAAGCAGCCAGACTACTTCTACACAAACCCAATTACGGTTGAGAAAAAAGCGTTAGAGTTTGATATGAACAACGAGCAAGTGAAGAACGCTCAAGTGATGTTGAACGGGTTAGGGTTCCAGACGGGTAGAGAAGATGGATACTTTGATGAAAAAACGCAAGCTGCTGTAACTGCGTTCCAGCGCGCGAACGACTTGCCAGCAACAGGGAAAGTAGATACGAAGACAGCTGGTAAGATGGAGTCAAAAGTGATCGATTCAATCCGTGATGATAAGAACGATGTTCAGCGTAAAACGGCGATTGAATTGCTTGCAAAATAAGGGATTATGGCAGGAAAAAACAACTGAAACACGAATACTATCCGTAGAGGAAATTATTCTCTACGGAATTTTTTTGTGTAGTGCTACGATGACTTCAAAGAGGTTGATTTGCGCTCCAGGTTGCTCGCTTTCCGCGGGGCAGGCGGTGAGCCACATTCGTACGTTTCACGTATAAGTGTCTCACCTGCCGGCCTGTCCCGCAGGAGTCTCGCACCTTGCGCTCCAATCAACTATTCAGAGAAGTCTTAACAAAAAACAAATAAAACCCTGAATAGTTTCTATGGTGAGTATCAAATTAAACAGAAAATCAAATGATTTAAAAGATAAAATCCTTTGTCATGCTTAAAGGGGTAGACAATATGCAGTCATTGAATGTTGGAGATGTGCTTTATCAGCTGGTAATGTTTTTAATTCTGATTGCCATCATCGTTGGAGTTGGTTTATTAGTGAAGCGAGCTGTGAGTACGGATAGAAGATTGAAACGTATTGAAGAAAAAGTGGATGAATTGAAAGATGAGAAAGGAAGAGACCGCACATGACAGACACCTTTGTGAAAGAATTACTTCAGGGTATGCTGCTTCTTTTTTTACACCCGCTTTTTTATGGTTTTATTCTGGTTGCTTTTTTAATTGGATTAAAACGTGTAAAACGAGAGAGAAAAGAATTTAAAGTGCGCGTGCATCCCTTCATTGATAATTTAATATTTTCATTGCTGCCAGGCATTCTAATCGGACTCATCGGTTCTGTAATCTTTGTGGCTGCTGGTGTCACATTGCCGCTTGGGATGATTGCTTTGATCGGTGTCGTATATTTGGCTTTAGGCTTAACGTTTAAAACAAGGTTTATGAATCCTGCATATGCTGTGAGTTTAGCGGCAGTTGTTGGTTTGTTGCTTCCAAAATTTCAACTCGGAATTTCTTTTCTAGATCGTTGGATTGTAGATGTTCAAAAAACGCCACTTGATTCATTAGCAGTCGTTATTGGTGTTCTTTTGATTCAAGAAGGGATACTGGTCATCTGGAAAGGTGCAGATCGCACTTCTCCTCGGCTGTTCAAAGGAAAACGAGGACATTATATCGGTGCACATGAAGCTACGAGATTTTGGATTGTTCCTCAGTTTTTAGTTTTACCTGTAGGCTCAATTCCTGTTTTAGATTGGTGGCCTTTGTTTCCGATGGGTGCGGTAGGATTCTCATTCTTCCTCGTACCGTTTGCCATCGGATATCGCCAGCTAGTTACACATACACTGCCGGAAGAAGCGATTAAACATCTAGGCAGACAAGTTTTGATTTTAGGATTTATCGTAACAGGCATTGCAGCAGTAGGTCATTTTTATAATTTGCCGCTCCTAATTGCTATAGCAATCGCAGCAGGTCTTGCAGGACGAGAGCTCATTACACTCGTAACGAGCCAACGTGATGATACGAGACCATCACACTTTGTACCAAGAGATCAGGGAGTTATGATTCTTTCAGTAGTACCAGGGACACCCGCTGCAAAGATGGGATTAAAGATTGGCGAAGTCATAGTAAAAGTAAATGGAGTCACACTTTCACAAGAAACAAGTTTGTACCGAGCCCTTCAAATCAACGCTGCATACTGCAAGCTAGAAGTTCTTAATTTAAATGGCGAGATTCGATTCGTTCAAGGGTCACTCTATCAAAACGAACACCACCAACTAGGTGTACTCCTTGTTCATGATGTAGTGGATCGGAATGCTGCTGTTGGGGATTGATGTGATTTTTCATAATTCATTAGAATTTTTTCAAAATTCATTAGAAAAAAATTCAAAATTTATTAGAAACACTTTGACCTCCCCTTACCAAGTAATATTTATTCAATATTATTAATTTTTATTCATATACATCACTGGTTATTAATGTAAAAACAACGAAAAAATATGAGCTGACCGAAGGGTTAGCTCTTTTTTTTGTTATTCCACAATCGGGCCAGATTGTTGAATAAAGAAGTTGGTGAGATATGATCTAACGGTGCAAATTAGTTCGATAATAAAAAATTGGATTGTAATGTTTTTCATAAAATATTATGTTAAATGTTAGTAGCATTAAGGGGAATTTTTAAGGAGTATTACTAATGAAAAAAATATTACTTCGGTGGATCATAGTTCTGTCCACATTATATTGCATATGTGATATATTATTTGATTTTGATGAAACACGTATTTTAAGAGGTATTAGCAGTCTGATTAAGGCAATCTTTTTTTTGTGTCTGTTTATTTACTTGGAAGATAAGGAGATAAACACCAAAAGGGTGGTAAGATCTTTATTACCAGTTTTAATTTTTTTAATATTAGCTAGCTTAATCTTTAACACTCTACCTCACAAATATATTATATGGTTTTTAATTATTTGCCCTACACTTTATTTTATAATTTTTATAATTATTTTTAAGTCCCCCAAAAAGGATTCTACTCAAATGTGATTTTAATGATTAAAAATTTTCAAAATAATTTATGAACCTAACAGGGGAATTTCTCTAAGAAAGAGATTCGCTCTAATGAACTTATTGAACAAATCGGTAAGATTTATAGATGAGAGGTGGTTTTCATTGCTGGATTACATAAGGTTAGATACTAAGTGCACTATTCTAAGTCAAATACCAGATAATTTTAGTTCAGCAGCAATTTTACTTCATCCCTTTGTAGAGATGCCGTCAGGTTGGACACAAAGAAAAAAAAATTAAAACCCATTCAAACACATATATCCAACTGATGAGGAAATCTTAAACAATGCTAAACCAGTTTTGTGGAAAACAGTGATGGATGAATGCGGTCTAGCTTCATTTGCAGAATTGAGTTAGCATTATTGACCTCCATCGGTGCTTTAAATGAAGACTATGCCAAAACAGATTTGGCTGATTCATTAAATGCGAATCTTCAGCAAGACCTTTATTTTCCAGATGAAGATAGAACATCAGTTTTTTTTTTAAAAGGATTATTAGAAGTAATGGATTCTAAAGAAGCAACCTTATTACATTACTCTGAACCTATTTTCGATACTAGTGGTAGTTTGAAGTTAAAAGATGTAAAACCAACAAGAATATGCGAATTGTCATCAGCAGAGTTGATGGTTACTACTAATAATATTGAATATGCCTTTATGAGTATGTATGATTCCTTCAACACTTTGTTTATGGCTAAACAAGAAAATATTGATGAGATAGTGCGGAACATGAATTGGGAAGCTATCATTTGTGATGAGCAAACATATATGGATTGGTTTCTTCCTAAGAAGTAATTGGCTTTCTTATTCAACTTTCGGGTGCTATCGTTGCACAAGACTATATGCCGTTCTTCTGGTTAGTTGAACAAGGAATTTAATTCTTAAAAGTATAATATCTCATAAAAAATCAACAAGATAGGGTACGGTATAAAAAATGGAAAAACTTAAAGAAACTTTATTCGCTATGGGAACTTACACTTTTCTTTTTTTGTTCTTTTATAGCTTTATTGATAGTAATTGGACTAATAAACAGTTAGTTAGTTTTCAAGATTATATTGGTGTTTTTGGATTGATTTTAGTCATTGCGTATATTGAAAGATCTCAATCCGTTTTATCTAAAAAATATTATTATTTGATTAGAGTTTTGGCGTTAGTGATAAGCATACTGTTGCAGGTGTTTCTAATTTAAAAATAAGGATTCCCTTTTTAAACAATCGGGTGCATTTCTTTAAAAAGAAATGCCTTTTATTATGTTAAAAATGATAAATTTAAATGATACGGAAATACAGTTACTTGTGACTATGTATTTAATTATTTTTACAGGAATGGGAATTGGAGGCGGAGATGAGGGAAACAGATGAGGTATTTATAATATTGCTTCCGATTATTTTAGTTCTAATATTTATTACAGGAATATGCCTATTAGGGTATGGAATTTACCTTATTTTCAAAAAGGTTAATGAAGAAGAAGGACTAAATAAAAAAATAGAAGCTTTAGTTGCAAATATTTTTGGATTACATTTAGATCCATTTAGTAGAATATCAGTAGCAATTCTATTAGGTGGCTTACTAAGCTTATCTTCGTTCTTTTTTATTTTAAATATGTTTGGATATATTGAGATGGAATAAGGCAATGAATCAATAGCTTTTTAAATAGGAACTTTATGAATGAAGTGGTGTTACTCCATATTCAACAATCGGGTGCATTCCTACAAGAAGGAGAATACTCTATTTTATTGAATAAAAGGAGAACTAGTGTATTAGTTTCTAAATATATTATGGTCTGGGTGAGTTATGGAATTTAAGTATCAGTTGTCGGGAAGAGGTTGGGCAAGCGGTAGTATTAAAATCAATAATAAAGAATTCAATTTTATAGCAAGTTATCTTACAGATTCACTAAGTGATCTTCTAAAGTCATTAATAACAATTACTCCTGGCTGTGTACCTTACCCTATAAATGAAAGTACTTTTAATATGGAGGAAGAACCTGAAAGATTAGTTTGGAAATTCGAGAAGCAAAATGACCGAGATGTATTAATAACAATAATAAAAGTAAGTGGGATTGAAAGAAGTATTGTATTTAAAGAACAATGTTTATTAAGTGATTTTATAAAGGCTGTTGTAAATTCAATTAGCAAATTATTAAAGAAGCATGGTATAGAGGGATACCGTGAAAATTGGGTGAACCATGATTTCCCCCTGAATGAATATCAAAGACTTTATAATTACATGAGTAAGAAAGTTAAATGAATTATTTAGCAATCGGGTGCATTTCTTCAAGAAGGAGAAGTGCACTTTTTTATGGAACTTATTAAACAATCGAGCAGGATTGTTGTATAAGCAGCTACACAGAATTATATTGGGGGGGGGTATATGGAAACTTCAAAGGCTATGAAATCAAAGGGGATAAATAAAGGTACAATTTTTAAATACACTTACATTTTTCTTGCTGGAATTTTTTTATTTATTAACTGTTATTTGGGGGCAATCGGATTTATTTCAGAGGAAAGTTCGAAGATAGATTACTCGAGATTTCTTCCGTTTATAATCTGGGGAATAGGTTTTATTATTCATTTTTTTAAACAATTAAGATTTGTAGGACTAATAATACTTTCATTGCCGTTTATATATTGGTTAAGTCTTTGGGTGCGGATTATTTTTTAAAATCCAACCCACTATTCAGCAATCGGCGGCGATTGTTGGATAGATTTAAAAAGAAGTGAGGGGTTTTTTGTATGAAAATGAAAAGAAAAACTTATTTAGCTCCAGTAATCATCCTATCGTTACTTAAAATAGGTATCGTTTTAAATGTTAACTCATTTGATCACGCAAAGAGTGCTTGTATAAACAACGGTATGATACCTGATATTCAGAAAGACTTTCTAGCCTTCAATTGGTCCGTTTCTTGTCAGTAGCAAATCACTGTCATGTTCCATTAAAGGGTGCTTTTCTTCAAGAAGGAGAAGTGCTCTTTGTATTGAATTTAAGGGCATAAATGGTATTGCTAACCTTATTGATGAGCAGTGTTTTGGGGGGATCAAACATTAATAATTGGATTGAACTTAGTAAATCAGAAGAAAAAGCAGTATGGCGAAAGGTTTATAAAGATTTTAAATTCAAACCTAGTATTACTAAATTTCCATCTTTTAAACTACCAAGCCCATTCATTACATACGATATTTCAGTTTATAGTAATTGGTCAGGAGATTTTAAAGAATTTGATGAGATTTATAAAGACCTTGAAGAGAAATGATTGTTTGCATTTAAAGAATTAACGAATAATGATAAATATTTTTATGCATTAGATTGGCAACACCATTCATACTGGGTCAATCCCTTTTTAGAGTTTCCAAAAGACGAAGAATTTGATGAGTGGATAATACCTATTTTTCCTGATGGGGATTATTACTTCTTTATACAAAAGGAATTCAACTGGGGATTGTTAGGTCATCCCTGGGAACAGACCATAACTATATTTGGTGAGGAACTTATCCAATCGTTTAAAAAACATAATCCTAGAATGTTTAATACTATTTTACGGATAGGTTAATCTTACCATCTGAGCTAGCTAGTCAAGGGTAGCATTCCTAATGAGTTATTCCACAATCGGGTGCATTTCTGAAATAATTAATAAACCTATCAGATGAAAATGTGAAAAAACAGTATATATTAACTTTTCATCTATAAGACCACCAATTACGTTATAGCTACGCTACTAATATGATCAATAATGGAGCACCTCTTTTATTGATACAGAGTTTATTAGGGCATGAGAAATAAAAAGGGGCTGATTTCTGCGCATCGATACCAATGTATCAGCTCCTATAAAATTAAATCATGCTCCCATAATCCTAGCTTTCCCTTAGCGGGAATAAACTCATCCAACATCTGCATGTCTTTAACTACCCAAGCATAACCTCCCACTATAAAGTCACCCATAAAATAGTCATTCCCTGATACGATTCGACCATCCTCCAGAATGGCCCATGTCTCATTGTTTTCATTTACCTTCAAACAATCTACAAGTTTGCATACAGCAATGATATGGCCAGTTGGAAGATTCTCTGGTGTGTATCCATGCTTACCAAGCAAAGACTTTATGGCTATATGATTAGCGACGTCTTTATCAATTTTTTTACTTGTGTGAATGGCAAGTGGCCCCCGATAATTCGTTCTCCATGACCTTGTTTCATATGTTGCCTCTCTAAGGATAAATAGGCTTGCCCATGGCTGGATCATTGATAAAACCTTCATTTCTGACACTCTCCAACCTGTAGAAGTTTATTTTGATAATAGAGTGTCCCTGCAAAGGAATATTATGAGCAAAAGGCAGAATATCAGTTCACGGAGATCCATTTTATGAGGTATGAGTCATGACCAGTGATCATTATTATCATGTATAAATAAGGGAACTATTTTTGTAGGGTTTTACAAACACACTGGATGTGATTAGGCATGAACTTACACATGGAGTGACTTAGTTCACGAGCAGGATAGAATATGAAAAGCAGCCTGGGGCTATGTGATCAGCACTCTTATGTCTGTACGAAAAATGGAAGAGCAACCTAATAAGTAGCTGTTCCTTTTTGCAGTTAGCTCCTTCATTATTCAATAATCACCGAAACTCTGAGTACGTATTTGCATACTCAGGGAGTGTTTAATGAAGAAGGGGTCCTTGTTGCTATTGGTGGATTAAATAAAGACCCATTTTCAAACGAACAATCTATTGGTAGGGTGAGAAGGTTTTATGTTAGTAAAAAGTATAGGAGAAACGGTATAGGAAAGCTTTTGATAAAAAAAATAATTGACGAAGCAAAAAGAGATTATAAAATTTTGGTGCTTCATACAGATACGGAACAGGCTGGTAAATTTTATACTTCTTTAGGATTTTCAAATGAAAGCCTTTATCCAAATTCAAGTAACTTTATAGAACTTAAAAGCTAACGTGTTATTAAGCGTACTTTGTACGAACTAAAGAAGCAGACCCAACTGGATCTGCTTCGTTTTATGAAGGATTTGTTGACCATAATCCAGCTGTTTTGACAAATACTCTTGGATTAAATTTCAAACTAGCCACGACTAATTCTGCAAGGTCTTCTGGGTGCATCACGTTTTCTTCATTGCCTTTAACAAGATTTGTATCAATGGCTAAATCTGTAACGACCGTACTTGGTGTTAAAGCAGTAACACGGACATTATGTTTTCTTACTTCTAGCATAAGTGATTCTGTTAGCCCTAAAACAGCGAATTTAGAAGCACTGTAAGCACTTGTAACAGGAGCACCTTTTTGGCCAGCAGAAGAAGAGATATTAATGATATCTCCTGATTTTCTTTCGATCATACCTGGTAATACTGCTCGTGTTACATTATACACACCCATTAAATTGACTTGGATGATTTTTTCCCATTCTTCTGGTGTTAGATCAAGGAACCCACCAAATTTAGCAACACCAGCATTGTTGATTAGGATATCAATTTGGCCTAAGTCTGATTTGATATGTTCAATAGCATGGGTAACGGATTCAAGGTCCGTTACATCTGCTGTTGCAGCAGAAACCTTTATATCAAATTGTGCTAGTTCAGCAGTTACCTTTTCTAGATTAGACATATTTAAGCCGATTAGGCCTAAATGAACGCCTTCTTTTGCCAAGGCGATAGCAGTAGCACGCCCAATGCCTCTTCCTGCGCCAGTAACTATTGCATTTTTTCCATTTAAAGAAATCATTCTATCACTCCTAGAATTATTACTAATTGAAGTAGAACATACTAACAGAAAGACCACAATCTTGCATGGAAACAGTTTGTGGTCTTCCTATTTAGAACTCATGGAATAATTGTTTATTCTAAGTTGGCGTGTTTACCGTACATTTTATTGGTATCCAGACCTTTTTTCTCCATAAACCGAAGAATCACAGCGTCGTAAAATAGTAAAAGTGTTTGCTCAAATAATGAGCCCATTGGTTGAATCGTCTTAAAATCACTCTCCGACTGATCTTTAGGTGAGCCAGGCAACTTAATTGTGATATCCGCTAATTGTCCGATAGTGGACTCAGGGAAAATGGTTACAGCTGCAATTGTCCCACCGATGCTTTTTGCCTTCTCAGCCATGGAAACTAAACCTTTCGTTTCTCCTGAACCTGATCCAATGATTAAGATGTCATCTTTTTCAAAGTTAGGGGTTACTGTTTCGCCAATCACGTAGACATCTATCCCCATGTGCATCATTCGCATGGTGAATGATTTGGCCATAAATCCAGATCTACCTGCGCCTGCAACAAAGATTTTTTTTGATTCAAGAATCCCATTAACTAATTTTTCAGCTTCATCATTCGAAATTAAATCTACGGAGCGATTTAACTCTTTTATGATTTCAGCTAGGTATTGAGTTGTATTCATGAACTGAATTAGCCTTGATTAATCATTTGTTGCATTTTAGCAGCAACAGCTTTTTTATCAGCTTGTCCAGTAATCCCGCCACCTACAATGACAAGGTCTGGTTGTACTTTGATGACTTCTGGAAGTGTGTCTAACTTAATACCACCTGCGATTGCAGTTTTAGCATTTTTTACAACACTTTTGATTGTTTGTAAATCTTCAAAAGAGTTCTTTCCAACTGCTTGAAGATCGTAGCCAGTATGAACACAAATATAATCAACGCCAAGTTCATCTAGTTCTTTTGCACGGGCTGTAATATCCTTAACAGCGATCATATCAGCAAGGATTTGTTTCCCTTGTTTTTTAGCTTCTTCTACTGCACCTTTAATTGACTCGTCTTCTGCAGTTCCAAGAATCGTAATGATGTCAGCACCTGCAGCAGATGCTTGACTGACTTCATATCCAGCTGCATCCATAATTTTCAAATCAGCTAATACGGTTAAGTTAGGAAATGCAGCTTTTACTTCTTTTACTGCTTTAAGACCTTCATTGATCACCACAGGTGTACCAATTTCTACAACATCAATATGATCTTCTACCTCTTTCACTAATTCAATTGCTCCCGGAATATCGACAAGATCTAATGCTAATTGTAATTTCATTTATATTTTCTCTCCTTATAGATAATTTTATTTTGTTGCGCTGAGTGGCTGGGTGTAAATGTTAATATTCATTTACTTACTAGCATGCTGTTTAGTATACTCAGTATGTAAATAAATTTAAAGTACGCACTTTTTCCGCATATAGTTACAAAAAGTATACTATTGGATGAAATAAAGGAGAATGAATGTAGATGCCTAATTTAGGAGATAAGGACTTTAACTGTGAAAAAGAATTAACTCTTGCAGTAATAGGTGGTAAATGGAAAATGTTGATTTTGTGGCACCTAGGCAAGGAAGGAACGAAAAGATTTGGAGAATTAAAGGCCATTATGCCAGGAATTACTCAGAGGATGCTTGTAAACCAATTGCGAGAACTGGAAGATCATTTAATCGTACATCGAGAAGTTTATCCTGTAGTTCCACCAAAAGTGGAATACTCCCTTACTGAGAATGGAAAAAGACTTTTACCAATCTTAGACGCTATGTATGAATGGGGTAAAGATTATATTGAGAATGTATTGGAAAAGGAAACTGATGATCCATCAGCAGTTAAATAGAAATAAACTTTTCAGAATAGTAACTTACCACGGGTTAGTCATTTTAACCGTGGTTTTTTTATTACTGTTTTATATACAGAGTAGAGATAACAACTTTCTAATAAAAATAGTATCAAAAAGCTTGAACAATGATTTTTATATGATTGAAGATCAAGGCTGTTTTACTAATGGAGTAAATTATATGAAACTGAACATAATACCAAAGGTGTAGAACTATTATCCTTATTGGGAGATTGATGTTGATGTTTTGGAAAAGGAAGAATATTTGGATAGGAAGCCAAAATGAAAATAGAACAAAAAAGATGACAACTAATATTCCTATCGCAATAGATGTTCTCCGCGAACGTATAGACAACATGGAAGACGCTGAAGTAATCGAATATCAAACCCAAAACAATAAGATATTTGTATTGATATTTATAGGAACATTGATTGATAAAGCAAGGTTAAATGAAGCTGTTATTGAACCTTTACGTCTCTGCAAGTATGAAAATATTTCAACTTGCATTTCTGTCTCTAAAATTACTGAAATTACAACGTTGGAAGAGGCGGAAAAGAAATTGATGCTGGGAGCCATCCTTCTTTTTGACACCATTGAAAATCAATGGTGTTCCGTTGATCTTAAAGATCCAACGGGACGTGCGATAGAAACCTCTGAAACAGAAACAATCCTTTATGGCGCTAAAGACAGTTTCAGTGAAAACTTAGAACAAAATATTACATTGATTCGTAGAAGGCTACCTCTAACAGCATTAAAATCAGAGAAATTCACGGTAGGATCACTAACTGAAACAAAGGTTGTTTTAATGTATATTGAGGGTTTAACGAATCCTGATTTCATATCAATTGCTAGGGAAAAAATCAAGAGTATTGACTATGATCAGATTCTTGACTCCTCCCAATTAGCAGCCTTTATGGAAGATCACAAACATAGTGTATTTCCACAATTTCAACATACTGACCGTCCCGATGTGTGTGCATACTCACTAGGCGTGGGTAAAGTTACCATTCTAGTGGATAATACACCTTTTGCCCTGAATGCTCCAATCAACTTTTTCCATTTATTCCAATCACCCGAGGATTATATTAATCGCTGGATCGTTGCAAGCTTCTTGCGGATCATAAGATATTTAAGTTTCATGCTCTCCTTGCTGATGATTCCACTATATGTTGCTTTAACGACACATCATTATCAGATGATTCCCTTGCAAATTCTATTCGTCCTTGTAGAAACGAGAAGTCAATTGCCACTAACTCCATTTTGGGAATCGCTGATTATGTTGATAACACTTGAGGTCATTAAAGAAGCAAGTCTAAGAATGCCCACGAAATCTGGCCAAACGTTAGGCGTAATCGGTGGTATTGTCGTTGGACAAGCTGCTGTAGAAGCAGGATTCGCTAGTCAAGTGCTAATTGTTTTGGTTGGTATTTCTGCTATTGCTTCGTTTCTTGTGCCGAATTACTTGATGACTAAAGCGACTACATTAATACAGTTTACGCTATTGATCCTTGCTTCTTTTCTTGGAGTAATGGGCATCTTTATGGGCATCATTTTACTTTTAGTCAATTTGAATGCACTTACTTCTTTGAAACAACCATATTTTACCCCTGTTGCCCCTTTTTATGGGAAAGATTGGCTTGATCTATTTATCCGTGGTCCATTGCATTGGATGAAAACAAGGCCAGAGGCTCTTCATCCTCTACAGAAATGGCGATATAGCCGAAGGAGATGATCCCTTGACTGAATTTTCATTGTTCGAGAAAACCTCTTCGTATCAGGGGATTTATATGACTTTAATGGTCAATAGGATACAAATGTTATATTTTGCAATCATTATGCCCGTTTTTCTTATACATCCCTATATGATTTGGATGATTATCATTGTAGGGTTATTATCACAAATCAGTATATTCATGTTATCGAAATGGTTTAATTCCATGTATGCATCTAAAGGCTACGAAGGTTTTGTAGAACTTTTTGGTGAACGCATGGTACGGTTACTAGCTTTCATCGGAATCGGTTTCATATTATTAAAAGTGATTGTAATTATACTCGGATATATAGAAGTAGCACAACATTTCATCTTTCCTTCAGTTAATACGAACTGGATGCTTCTGTTCATTTTACTAATTTGCTGGTATGTTGCTTCACTAGGGATGACCAATACCATTCGTTTTATCGTCATTGCCTTTTTATGTACAGCTTGGATGCTATTGTTATTATTAAAACTGCCTTTTCATCCCTCTGCCACTATACATGATTTATTTCCGTTAATACCATATGAATGGACGAGAAAATCATGGAAAAGTGTACTATTCATCTGGTCAGCCTTTTCTGGCCCGGAATATTTGATTTTACTTGCGCCTTGGTTCAATAAGAGAGAAAAAATCCTCAAATACATGACAATCGGAAATGCATTTACCATTTTTGAATATCTGATTATATTTATTGCATCTTTGTTTTTTTTCGGATCACATTATCTTGGAGAAAACAAATTACCGATGATGGAAATGATACGTTACTTGCAGTCACCAGTGTTTGAGCGAATAGATATAATTTTAATCTCTGTATATTTATTTCACTTTGTATTCGCCATAACAATCTTCCTGTTATTTTTTTATGGTGCAACTCGTATTACTTTGAAGAAAACGAAAGATCAAACGACTCGATTAGGGTTTGCACTATGTTGTGCTATATTTTTCATTTGTATAATGATGAGTAATGAATTGTTGTGGAAAAAGGCAACTAATCAAAATATTTTGTTAGAGCTAGAGATATGGGCAGGAGCACTCACATACTTATTCGTACCATTACTTCTTTTCATCTCTTTAAAGCGAAAGGGCCGTTTCTAGTATGAAACATAAACATACCAAAACACTTTTCTTCATTTTTGTTAATATAATTGCTTTATTTGGTTGTTCGCCTATTGCAGAAAAAAATCTGATTGAAGAAATTGCTCCTGTGACTTTTTGGTCGATTCAAAAAGGGGAGGATGAGAACTACCGAATGAGCACTTTGATACCTCCCCTTGTAAAAGAACATAAACGCCTTTTGACTGTTCAAGTCGACTTGTTAAAAGAAGGTATGAAGGGTTTCAATTTAAAGTATTATAGAGAATTGAAAGTTGGTCAACTCCGGATGCTGTTGATTAGTGAAGAAATTGCAAAAGAAGGAATCAGTCCATTGATTGATACGATTTTGACAGATCCTGATATTTCTAAACGTTTGTATCTAGCCGTTGTCAGAGGGAATTTCGATGAGTACATCAATAATCAACTGAAAATGCAAGAAGACCTAGATTATTATCTCTATCGGATGTTCAAGCATTACGATAATCAGGGGAAGTTGACAATAATAAATTTGCATCAATTCATGAAGACACTTCATTCACCAGCGCATTCTCCCGTAGTGCCTGTATTTGAAGCAAGTGATGAAAATTTCCAATACCTAGGTACTGGCATATTTAAAAATGACAAATTAATCGAAACCACGAACAACATGGAAGAGCAAATATACCAGCTTATCGGCAACGATCACTTTTTAAAGTATTTTGCGATTCGTGATTTATCAATTGTTCTTGGCCATGTGAAAGCCAATAGCCAATTGAATATAGATAAATCATATTCTGAACTGAATCTCAACGTCCAATTAAACGGACGACTTGACGAAATTGCACGGAAACATAACATACTTACCAGTGATGAGCTTTCAAGATTCGAATCAGAAATTGAATCGTATTTGGAAAAACAAACTACCAAGTTTTTAAAAAAGCTTCAGGAGAATAAGGTTGACCCCTTACAATTAAGAAATTATACCTTGAGACCTTTCTCAAAACCTCTTAATGGGAGGGAATGGTTAAACAGATGGGAGCTAATGAAGTTGAAGGTCGATTATGATCTTAAAATCCAACCGCTTACAGATATCAAAAACTAATCAATCCATCAAGAAAGCTCTATTTTTACATTGTCTGCGGGAAGTCCAGAATAAAAGAACAGGTAAAGACTCCCGAAAAATCTGGACCCCTCATAATCGATTAAAAGTATGAACAAGTTTTTATGGCATTTCTTCAAGGAGGAGAAATGCATTTTTTTATGGAAGTTTGGTAAAAGAGGTACTAACTATAGAAATTATATTTGTTAGGGAAAACTGACCTCTCAGTATCAAGTTAACTAATTCATTCTGAAGAAAGGAAGAATATATGAATCATAATAAGTTATTTAAAAATTTTGGTAGGCAAGCAAAAATAAGAGAAAAAGAATTCCAAGAAAGATAGCGTGTAGAAAACTACTGGCTTGATATTTTCCATTTGGGTTGGGAGAGAAAGTAATTGGATTGGAATTTTCATGGAACTTATTCAACACACAGCAGACGTTCAGCTTTTAAATCGATTTTAGGAGAATAAGGATTATGAAAAAACAAATCGGATCTCCTCCTAAAGGGAACCCGTTAGAATAAGGGCACCTGTTTTCCTTTTTTCCTCTATACTGATCTATTCTAAAGGAGTTTTTATGGAAGTTAGATCTGTGCAAACAGACCCCACCTGGCGACTAATGGGATCGGGACTTTTTTGTAGTGTTTGTAATTTATTTTGAAAAGCAACATACTAAACTCAAAACATTTTTCAATATGAATGCAGGTGTCGGAATGGATATTAAACAATTACAATATTTCATTGAGGTTGCAAAATATAACAGTTTTACCCGTGCAGCTAAAGAATTGTTCATCACTCAGCCAACCATAAGTAAAATGATCAAAAATTTAGAAGATGAACTAGGATTGGTTCTATTTGACCGTTCCAGCAGAAAGAAGCTCATATTAACCGATGCTGGCAGAGTCATCTATGAACAGGCTAAACTCGTCGATAAAGCTTTTAACAATTTAGAATCAGAAATGGATAATTTGCTGGGACTTCAAAAAGGACATGTTCGAATTGGATTACCTCCTATTTTTAATTCTCGTCTCTTTCCGAAACTGGTGGGAAGTTTTCATGAGAAGTATCCAGCCATTACATTCGAATTGATGGAGGATGGATCGAAGAAAATCGAAGAAGAAGTAGCTAATCATCTCTTGGATATCGGAGTAGTTGTACTCCCCACAAACAACGATATCTTTCAGTACTTTTCGTTTATGAAGGAAGATCTGAAGCTCATTATTCACCCTGATCATCCACTTGCTCAATGTGAAGTAGTTGATCTATCGGATCTCAGCAGTGAATCTTTTATACTGTTCAATAAGGATTTTGTTCTGCATGACCGGATCATCTCTTCTTGTAATCATGCTGGATTTCATCCTCATGTGATCTCCGAAAGCTCACAATGGTCCTTTATAGAAGAGATGGTCGCTTGTAAACTCGGTGTTTCTTTATTACCTGAAAGTATTTGCAAGCACCTTACCACAAAAGTAAAAACAATGAATGTGGTGAATCCCTCAATAAATTGGGAACTCGCTCTTATTTGGAGAAAGGATCAATATTTATCTTTTGCCGCAAAAGAGTGGCTGCGTTATGCCAAAGAACAACTTTAAAAAATAATGCAAGAGACGATTCCACACGAATTGTCTTTTTTTATGCCAATTGGGCATAGATGTAAGCATTTACATAGAGGGTGTCTATGTTGTAAATGAAAAATAACCATTTTACTTCATGTTATTTCAAGCGTACACTTGCCTTGTAAATGGAAATTCACATTCTGGAAGGAATGATTCATATGAACAAGAAGAGAGCGCGAGAAAGCAGAATTATTAATACTGATCAGGTTATGTCCCTGGATCTAAATAATTATAATACTTTATTCGGCGGTGTTTTGATGAGAAAGCTGGATAATAATGCAACTTTATCTGCACGCAGACATGCCAGAGTAAAAGAATGTGTAACAGCTTCAACCGATTCAATCGACTTTTTATATCCTATTCATCAAACAGACTCTGTCTGCATAGAATCCTTTGTCTCATATACCGGCAAAAGCTCAATGGAGATCTTTTGTAAAGTGATTGCAGAAGATATGCTAACAGGCGAGAGAAGAATTGCTGCGACTGCTTTCTTAACTTTCGTTGCTTTAGGTGAAGATAAAAAACCCGTCGATGTTCCACAAGTTATTCCTGAAACAGAGGAAGAGAAATTTTTATATGAAACAGCAAAAGAAAGGGCAGAAGTCCGAAAGCTGAGACGATTGAAGAGTAAAGAATTAGCAGCTGTTATCTCTCTTGATAAACCGTGGGATGTAAAAGAGGAGGTATATGCATGATCACATTATGCAGCCAGAACGAACTGAAATCAGCTCAATCTGCACTAAATACATTAGAGCAATCCTACCCTGAGCTTTTTGAAAAGCTGATACATGTCATTCACTTGACCCGTACCATGCAGTTAAAATACCAGTACATGGGATGTTTAATCATGAATGAGGACCCGGAAAATACCAAGCCTCAATTTGTTATCGGATCTGTTATTCGTTTGTATAAAAAAGAAATCCAGCGATTAACTAGTGACAAGGATATTGATGAAGTAAGAAAAGTATTCACAGAGTATAAACATACTGGATACTCCAGACTCAGCCAGCTTACTCTAGGGAAAACACCTGAATCGTTAATAGGTAGCTCTTTCATTATTCAATAAACACTAAAACTCTGAGTACGTATTTTCGTACTCAGGGTTTTTTATAGTGTTTTAATTTTCGTACACTACTACAACCTTTACGAATAGCACTATCTTTACAGCAATACTCTCCTTAAAATTCCCATTTCCTAAACGACTCAAAGACGAAAACATGGTGACATAAATTTTGATTGAAACATATATCACGGTATTAAAGTATCGGGTGCATTTCTTCAAGAAGGAGATCTGCACTTTTTTATGGAACTTATTGAACAGACGTAGCAGGATTGTGGAATAAGAGTTGTGTATTTTAAAGGGGATAATACACTTATGACGACAGAATATGTTAAATGGGGAGAAGCGATAGTAAAGTTAACGTGGATACTTGATAATCAACTTCCTCCTGCAGAACAAATTACCAGCGTTCACGGATTTTGTTTTAAAGATGATAAGTTACTTTTAGTAAATTTAAACCGAAGAGGATGGGACTTTCCTGGAGGTCATATCGAATGTAATGAAACACCCGAAGAATGTCTAAAGCGTGAAGCATATGAAGAAGGTTATGTTACGGGAAGATGCTCTCTTTTAGGACATATCATTGTTGACCACAATGAAAATGCTAAATGGGATGAAAATAGTAAATATCCAAAAGTAGGTTTTCAAGTTTTTTATCGATTTGAAATTGACCAATTACACGACTTTGAAGCGGGGTATGAGTCACAAGAAAGAATTTTTGTAAGTCCAAGCGATGTAACAGAATTTTATCCGAGTTGGAACGAACTCTATCAGGAAATACTTGACTATGCCATAATTCAAAATTGATATTCCACAATCGGGTGCATTTCTTCAAACAAGGAGAAGTGCATTTTTTATTGAAGTTAAGACTACATAAAATAATTATAGGAGAAGGATAAATTATTTTTATCAAACAAGCAGGTGTAGTAAGAATGCAGCTATTCAAACATGAAACAAATTAAAAAGGGAGGCTACAAATTGTCAGACTCTATGGTAAATCAAAATATTGAAAAGTATGCAGAAACTGTTCTACGTATCGGTTTGAATATACAGCATGGACAAAAACTTATTATTGAAGCACCAATACAGTCTGCACCTTTTGTACGGACAGTAACTAGCTACGCATATGAACTTGGTGCATCGTACGTCCATCATGAATGGTCAGATGATGAGTTGACGCTAATCAATCATAAACAAGCACCATATACATCTTTAGGGTATTATCCAGAATGGAAAGCAAATGGTCTTGAAAAATACGCAAATGAAAATGCAGCTGTGTTATTTATCCAAGCACCAAATCCAGAGCTATTAACTGATGTATCAGTTGAACGTAGTACTAGGTATGCGAATGAGCGCTCTGCAATCAGAAGACCATATTTAGAACATACTCATTTGAATAAAATTAGTTGGGTTATTGTAAATGTCCCATCTGACTCTTGGAGTACTAAATGTTTTCCAGAACTTCCTGTGGATGAAGGAAAAGCAAAACTATGGGACATTATTTTTCAAGCAGCCAGAATAGATAGTATAGACCCGATTACCAATTGGAAAAATCACCTGAATTCGTTAAAGAAAACAACTGAACAATTAAATGCACTTCATATTCAAAAACTAGTTTATCTAGGACCTAGTACTGATTTAACGATCGAACTGCCTGAGAAACATCAATGGCTTTATGGATCTAGAATGAATAGAAGGGGAATTCCATTTGTGTCCAATATGCCTACTGAGGAAGTTTTTACGATTCCTAAGAAGGAAGGCATAAATGGAATCGTTGCTAGTACAAGACCTCTTAACTTCAATGGGAGTATAATTGAGGATTTTTCACTTACGTTTAAAGAAGGGAAAGTCGTCCAATTTACAGCTGTAAAAGGAAAAGAAGTACTAAATTCAATTCTACATACAGATGAAGGAGCGCGCTTTCTAGGCGAAGTAGCTCTAGTGCCTCATCATTCTCTAATTTCTAATATGAATCTTACGTTTTATAATACTTTATTTGATGAAAATGCTTCTTGTCATCTAGCATTAGGACAGTCCTTTCCAAATAATCTAGTAGGAGGAGAAAACATGTCTGATCAAGAACTCCAACTTAATGGAGCAAATAAAAGTCTCATTCATATAGATTTTATGATCGGTTCATCTGCACTAAATATAGATGCCCAGCTTGCGGATGGGTCAACTATTCCCTTGTTCCGCCATGGAGATTGGTCTGAAAAATTCCTTGCCTATAATCAGTTGAAGAGTTCAAACTGAGGAGAAAAATATAGTTATTCCGTAATCGGGTGCGTTAATTCAAGAAGGATTAACGCACTTTTTAATGAACTTATTAAACAAACGTAGCAGAATTGTTGAATAAGCAAGCGGTAGGTTTTTAAGGTAGACTTTTCTAAATCGTAAAATTCTGGTAGGTCAAACAGGATTTTTTGTCGAAATTCACACATATGAAATTCATTAAATTGGAGGAAAAAACGATGGCAGAAGTTTTGTTGTTACACCATGTTTTAGGTAAAACGAAGGGGATTGAAGAAATCGCTGAGCAACTGAGAGAGGCGGGGCATACTGTGTACGTGCCAGATTTATTTGACGGTCGCATGTTTTCCACGCTGGAGGAAGGCTTGGCATTTGTTAAGGAAATTGGATTTAATGAAGTGACGGCGCGCGGAGTTCGGGCAGCGAGCGAGCTTTCACGCGATGTTGTCTATGCTGGTTTTTCACTAGGTGTCCCGGCAGCACAGCAGCTCGCTCAAACTCGTGAAGGCGCCAGAGGCGCACTGTTTTTTCATGCCTGTCTCCCAACCTCGGTGTTTGAATCTCAGTGGCCGGCCGACTTGCCTGTGCAAATTCACGCCATGAGTTCTGATCCTTTTTTCGTTGAAGACGGCGATATCGACGCTGCCCATGAACTTGCGGCTTCAGCCAATCTTGCTGAACTTTTTCTGTACGAAGGCAAGGAACATCTCTTTACCGACAGCAGTATACCGTCTTACGATGCTGAAGCGACGAAACTTGTAATCAAGCGAGTTCTCGACTTTCTCGCTTAGTTAAAGGTTCAATCGGTTAAAACGAAAACCCTTGGTGTAGGCATATACCAAAGCTTCTTTATATTGAGATTTATATTGTACAAACATTGATTATTACTGTGAATCTTACTCCATAAACGGGTGCAATTGTCGGATATCAAACAAAATAAAACGACCAGCAGCGACTGGTCGTTTTATTTGTCTTTTTAAATTTAATGAATCATCAAGAACACAGATCTACAATAAAAACAGTCTCTTTATCTACTATTAGACGAAGAGACTGTTTATGGAAGTAGTATATCGATCGTTCCTTATAAAGATTTAAAACATCTGTGGGGGCATATCTTGTTGATTTATATAGATTTAATGAGGGGCTTTTGTTTGTAAAAGCTTAATCCCCATACCGATAAAAATAAGTCCAGTTAGTTTGTTCAAAACAGTCCCAATTTTTTGGTTTCCTCTTAGTTTTTTCGTAACGTAGGAAGAGAAATACGCAACAAATAAACACCATAGTAATCCAGTGGCTGTAAAGGTCAGTCCTAAAATCAAAAAAGGAATGGGTCCAACCGCTTTGGTGTCTATAAATTGTGGAAGAAATGCAATGAAAAACATTGAAACTTTTGGATTTGTAAGACTCGTTAGCATCCCTTGTATATAGATCTTTCGTATTTTAAGGGAATCTGTCGCAGCTTGAAAAGATAGATTGGACTTGTCCAGTATCATCCGAATGCCTAAATACACCAAGTATATAACACCAATAATTTTAATCGTATTAAACAGAAAAACAGATTTTACAAGTATCAATGATAAACCAAACGCTACAAACAATGTGTGAACCAAAGAACCTGTAATAATACCTAAAACAGAATACACACCTGCTTTTCTACCTTGTGACATACTTCTTCCGATGATGTACATCGTGTCGGTTCCAGGAATTAAATTCAATAGAATTCCTGTGAGCAAAAATGCTTCATAATTTATAACGCCATACATAATTACGCACCTCTTTTTATTTTTAGGGTGCCCTTATCGATACTACAGGATTTTGCTACACATGGGAAGCTCTTTTGGCATATGGACAAAACTAGAACACGCGGTTTTAATTACTTTCTTTTTTCACTATTAGGTGAATACTATTCAAATTCTTATAGCAGCAGTAACAGCAACTGTAATAACTATTAACGTGAGGAATTAGATAGATGGGAATGAGTAACTCTTTATCTAGAGGGATTTATGAGGGGTCTACATAGAGAAGCAAATTTAATTATTCAACTATCGGGTGCGTTTCTGTAATAAGAAATGTGTCCTTTCTTTATAAATCCGGCCAGATTGTTGAAGATGTAGTTTAGCACTAGTAGTTTGGAACCCTAACATAAGTAACGGTGAAATGAATCACTCCTTTTTCATTGTTATGGTAAAATTGTATGCAACAAGACTGACTTATAACGAAATATATCGCAAATAACATAATATGAAACATTGCTTTAATAAGGAGTGTGTCAAATGAATAAAAATAAAAGCACAGAAATAAAACGCTCTTCGAAAGCAGAAAACACTCTATCTCAGCTCAATACTAAAACGAAGCTAGGCGACTTACGAAAAATCGCGAAGGACATAAAAAAAGATCACGAACTAGCTATGGAACTTTGGTCAACGGGGGAGTTTTTGCCCAGACTCTTGGCAATCTTAATTATGGACAAAAAACTTCTTTCACAAGATGTACTAAATAAGCTTGATAAGGATATGCAGACTCACACTCTTGATGAGCGAAATAACTTGATGGATTGGTTAATGGCTAATCAGCTCACTAAAGACAAGAAGAACATAGCATTGATGGAGTCATGGGAAAATAGCCCTTCTGCTCTTCAAAGGAGAGCTTTCTGGTATTTTCAAGGTCGATTGAGATGGACTGGACAAACACCGCCTGCTAACACCGAAGACTTACTATCTGCAATTGAAGCTACTATTATGCAGGAAGAACCGGAAGTTCAATGGGCTATGAATTTCACCGCAGGCTGGATAGGCGTTTATGATGAAAAGTATCGAGCACGTTGTATTAAACTTGGGGAGAAAACGGGTCTTTTCAAAGATGAAATGGTATCAAAAGGATGTACTCCCAATTATTTGCCGGAGTTCATTACGATAGAAGTTAGCAAACGAATTAAGAATTAGTTACCACTGAACCCTATGCCTAGAAATATCTCATTGAAATGGTCTGTGAATGATTAACGTTCGTTATCAAAGGAATGAGGAAGGATAGTCAAGATTCTACCTTAGATTATCTTACCAATAAGATTCTTTTACACCCTAGTACAAAAAAAGTACTAGAGGATAGTATTAGAAATATAAGAGGGGGTGTTGTCAAAGAAATTAGCTGAATTGTAATTACTTAATCCATTAATTAAATGAAATAATGAGTTCATATCATCTAAAATTAACATAAATGATTTTCCGTTTATCGGGTGCGTTGATCTAAAAGGATTAACGCCTTTTTTATGGAATTTATTGAACAAACCTAGCAGGATTGTAGAATAAGGAATAATTGATATTAATTAGAATTAAGTTTAATAACTTTAACTTGAATGAAAAAACCCTCGCCTTATTAGACTATAAGAGCAAGATTGAGGACGAAATGAACGTAGATCTCCTGTTAATATGATTTTAAATTAACATTTGGAGGAAAAAAATGAACAAAATCCAGGAATTCAATAATCTACATCATTCAAAGGATTTATTGTTTTTAGGTAATGCTTGGGATCTTTTATCAGCCTTATCTTTAGAGAAAGCAGGATTCAAAGCAGTTGGTACAACGAGTTGGGGGATTGCAAACTCGCTAGGATATGCAGATGGAGAATTAATTGATTTTAAGAGGCATTTAGGAATCATCAAAACAATTACAGACAATGTGAAAATACCTGTGTCCGCGGACATTGAAGCAGGTTACGGGGAAGATACAGAAACCATAGTTGATAATGTTTTAAGGACGGCAGATGTAGGTGTTGCTGGTATCAACATTGAGGATTCACTCAAAAAACAAAAAGGGTTAAAAGATATAACTGAGCACTGTAACCTTTTATCAAAAATCAGAACTGCTTTAGAGCAGCATGGCTACAAAGATTTCTATATTAATGCTAGAACGGATACATATTTTCAATTGGAAAATCCTCTTCCTGAAACAATAGAGCGGGCAAAGTATTATGTAGAGAGTGGAGCAAGTGGTATTTTTGTCCCTGGTCTACTTCAAAAAAATGAAATCAAAGAAATCGTAGCAAATGTAAACGCTCCCCTTAATGTTTTATCATTGCCTGGATTAACAAACTGCAACGAACTAAATGAGTGTGGCGTAAAACGTTTCAGCTTTGGTAATGCCCTATCTGATAAGGTTATAGATTTATTACAGAAGAGTGCAGAACAAATATTAGAATCAAAGGACACCTCATTTTTATATGAAAACTAATTTACATTGAATAGAAAATTTCACTATAAATTAATAGTTCAATTTGCTTATTCTATAAATAGGATGCGTTGATCCAAGAAGGATTAACGCTTTTTCTTATGGAACATATTAAACAAACGTAGCAGGATTGTTGTATAAGCAGCTACACAGAATTATATTAGGGGGTTATATATGGAAACTTCAAAGGCTATGAAATCAAAGGGGATCAATAAAGGTACAATTTTTAAATACACTTACATTTTTCTTGCTGGATTTTTTGTATTTATTAACTGTTATTTGGGGGCAATCGGATTTATTTCAGAGGAAAGTTCGAAGATAGATTACTCGAGATTTCTTCCGTTTATAATTTGGGGAATAGGTTTTATTATTCATTTTTTTAAGCAATTGAGATTTGTAGGACTAATAATACTTTCATTGCCGTTTATATATTGGTTAAGTCTTTGGGTGCGGATTATTTTTTAAAATCCAACCCACTATTCAGCAATCGGGTGCTAAGGTGAAGTAAGTCAATATAGAAAGAAGTACGAATTATACCAAAGGAGAGTAGTATGCAAAATTATGAAAGTCATCTCATTGATAATGATGCTGGTGATATAAAGGTTTTTATTAAAAGTAAAACACAAGAGTTTATTTTTGATACGGGGTTAGGCTATATTGTATTACCCAAACTTTTTAAACAGTTAACAATCCTATATAAGGATGAGAGTAAAGAATTTAGCATAGATGGTTTTGATTCCATGTTCTTCTATGTATTTAAAAAATACGGAGATCAAATTGTAATCTCTAAGAATCGTGATAAATATAGTTTTAATATATTTGGTTTTTGCAAAGCTTTTCAGAAAGCTTTTCAAATACATATCAATAAACTCAAAAAAGAAGGAAAAGAAATTGGTTTGAGTGATGAAGAAGAAGACTTTGAAAATTTCGGAAACCCATTCCGATTAGAGACATTAATAGCATTTGATGAATTTTCAAAAGTAATAAAAAACCAAAACGTTTAGTTAAAGAGATATTAATTCGGAAAACCAGTTTTTTAATTTGAATTACTTATTCAATAAACGGGTGCGTTTCTTCAAGAAGGAGAAGTGCTCTTTGTATTGAATTTAAGGGCATAAATGGTATTGCTAACCTTATTGATGAGCAGTGTTTTGGGGGGATCAAACATTAATAATTGGATTGAACTTAGTAAATCAGAAGAAAAAGCAGTATGGCGAAAGGTTTATAAAGATTTTAAATTCAAACCTAGTATTACTAAATTTCCATCGTTTAAACTACCAAGCCCATTCATTACATACAATATTTCAGTTTATAGTAATTGGTCAGGAGATTTTAAAGAATTTAATGAGATTTATAAAGACCTTGAAGAGAAATCATTGTTTGCATTTAAAGAATTAACGAATAATGATGAATATTTTTATGCATTAGATTGGCAACACCATTCATACTGGGTCAATCCCTTTTTAGAGTTTCCAAAAGACGAAGAATTTGATGATTGGACAATACCTATTTTTCCTGATGGGGATTATTACTTCTTTATACAAAAGGAATTCAACTGGGGATTGTTAGGTCATCCCTGGGAACAGACCATAACTATATTTGGTCAGGAACTTATCCAATCGTTTAAAAAACATAATCCTAGAATGTTTAATACTATTTTACGGAGAGGTTAATCTTACACATGACTTGCTAGTCCTTTTCTTAATGTGCTAATGGGCATATTCCTATAATGAGCTATCCAACAAACGGGTGCATTTCTTCAAAAAGAAGGAATGCATATTTTTATTCCTAATATATAATATAGAAAAGTAGCATTGATAGGGAGTAGTTAAAATGCTAGGTATTAAGGGATATTATCCGAAAATATACACAAAACCAATTAACTTATTAAAAGAACAAAAGCCGAAATTTGAAGAACTTGTAGGTAAAACAATTAATGACATTTTGATTGTGTGGGATCAAACAAATAAAGAATGGTTCTGTGATTATCCGGTTATTTTTAGTTTTGATCATTGTAAATTAGAGCTATGTGCACACAAATTTGATGAGTACTTAATCTCTTATAATCAAATTAGAGTTTCTAGCGATATAGATTGGCATGAATCAGATTTGCTGATGAAATGGGAAAAAAGTAAGTTGGAAATTACACAATCGGTTATTGGACAAGTTATAACAAAAATCGAAATCATCTATAGATATGAAACAGTTAATTCCGATTATTTTTATTTATATGGCTTAGGTTTTACTTTAAACGACGGTTATATTGCCATTTGTAATGGAATGGATGAGAATGCAATTTTAAGAACAAGACAAGAAGATTCACATTTTAAGCATATAGTTATTGCATCAATATAACTTTAGTAAAAGTAAATCAGAGCTTAAATCATAAAAAGAAGGAGCAAGTAATTTTGGCACTTGAATTAATAACTTATGACACGAAAAAGAATATAATTTGTTATCTACCAATAAGCTACGGCTTTCATAGTGCCATTTTCTTTAGAAATAACACAGGGAGAATCAATAAAGAAAATTACCCTTTTTTATTTAAACTCTATCACTACAATGGTAATTCAGTAGAATATTATGCAAGTCATATTGATCGTCTTATTGTTGAACTAAAAGATTATTGCAAGTTTGTAGAAGGTCATCAACAAAAGATGACATTGATTATAAAAAGAATATCGGATTCTCGTGTATGGAAAGTAGAACTTGCAGGAGATTGAAATTATTCCACAATCGGGTGCATATCTTAAATAAGATGTGCCCTTTTTATTTTTAATAAGGTATAATGTAATAATATGGAAAATGACGGATTGATTGAATTGGGAGGTGAAAATAGTTTTAGCATAACATTTATTTCATAAAACAAATAAGGAGCTAATTAGATGAAGTCATTAGTCCATTCACTAAGTGCTATTATTTTAGGCATTTCTTTTATAATAGCATCCTTAATTTTAAGAGATGGCATATCAGGTAATGCAACTAAATCAAACGATTTAAAATATCAAAATGAAGAGACAGTTTCTACTCCTAATGTAATGACAATAAAACAACTATCTGTATATCTTCAAATAAGTGAAGGTGCAATCGAAAGCATTATTTATAATGATGATAAAGATAAAGCTAATTTGAGTAGTTATCAGACATATGAATTTATTCCGTACATAAAGTTAGATAATTAATACAGGTTTTTAAAAAAAGAGATAGATAAGTGGTTAGAATACATAAATCATAATAATTAGATATTCAACAAATAGGGTGCATTTCTTCAAAATCGAGAAGTGTACTTTTTTACGGTTTAATATTGGAATAAAAACTACGATATATATTTAAAACTATAAATTATAATTTCGGAAGGAGATTATTACTCAATGAATTTAGCATTAAAGATTGGGAATTTGTTAAGTTTTTTTATAGGGTGTCTGGGTGTTTTACTTACTTATCAGGGAGTAGAGGTTGGAACGGATTTCCCTCTATTTATGGACGTGCAAAATATATTAATTCTTGTTCCATGTTTTTCACTAATGATAGGTGCCGTTTTATTTATAATGTATGACAATATAAATTCGAAGGGCACGTTCGCAGTAGCTATTTTAATTACTATGAGTTTAGCAGGCTCAAGTTTTTATATTTTATTTAAAAATGTATACAGTTATATTGGATTATCAATATTATACTTTGAATTATTTTTAGTAGTTACTTTGTATTTCTATATTTGTCTATTTAATAAATACCTTATAAATAAGGCATTTATTAATAAAGACAGTAAGGCAAAAGGGAGTATGGGAAGAAATGAATAATAACGGAAAGAGTGAAAAGGTACTTCAGTTAGAGACTTTTCTAGTTGTAAATAAGGAGAATTTTAAATCAATCTATCCTGATTATGTAAGCATTGAAACAAGATTTCCTATGTTTATTTATGTAAAGATGTCTGATGAACAAGAGATTAGGAGAATTTCACAAAGAGAAAATCTGGATTCTTTATATCTTGATTTAAGTATAGTTTTGAAATGGAATGATGAAAAATTACTTGATACAAACCTCTTTGAGTTAAACTTATGGGAGGATTTGATCGAGGCAGCAGAAGTTCTTTCAAAAGAGAAATCTTGTAAAGTTAGGCTTGGTGTCCAGACTGTAATGTTATCTGTTGAAGAGTCATTACAAGGAGAGGTAAATTGGATTGTTCATGATGAATTAGAAGTAAATGATATTTATTTTAAAGTAAAGTTACATGATAAGAATCTTTTATTAAAAACCATAATTGATGGGGGGATAAGCTTTTATTCTACACTGATAGAGTACAAATTTCCTAATACCGATTATATAGAATATTGTTTAAATAGACTTAAAAATATAACAATCTAATTTCATACTTTCACTTTGATGAATTATTCTACAATCGGGTGCATTTCTTCAAGAAAGAGATGGGCTCTTTTTTAATTAAAGAGCATGTTCATTGAAAAAAGAGCGATAAAATAGATCTTAAATAAGAAATATATGAGGTGGCCATTATAAGTAAACAACAAATTTATGAGGAATTGTTAGTTAGAAAGAATAGTTTATATAATCCTTTTCCTTACGATGATACTGATAAAATACAGTTTGACTTCAAAGAGGAACTTTCCGATGATGAATGTTTGACAGGGGATTTAAATACCTATTGGATGAATATTGCTGGGTGTTTAAGTTATATATTAAATGGTAATGAGAAAAGCATTCCTCGAGGACAGTTAGAATGGCTTTGTTTAACTTTTTTTGATATTTTTATTCAATATAAGTTTCTTGAGGGAAAATTAGCGGACTACCCAACGTTTTTGAAAGAATATTTAAACTATGAAAGAGTTCGACTATTATTGTTAAGTTATCTGTCTTTAAAATAATTCATTTTAAGAAAAACATTATTTAACAAACTGATGCATTTCTTTAGAAAGGATGCAGTAAATGGATTTAGAAGAATTTAAAAAGTATCTTGAAATTGGACATGATATTGAATACAAATTTTATAATGAAGAATATTCTATTACTCATACAGAGACTGGGATTTGTTTAACTAAATTTTATAATCTAGATCATCAAGAATACGAAAATCTTGATGAATTTATTAACAAAGCTAAAATAAACAATTACAAATTTATAGATATCCTTAATCAAATTTACGGGATGTTTATTTATTAATTGTTAAATAGAATTTATCTTGTAAAGAGTTCTTCAACAATCGGTTGCGATTCTTTTAATAATTATGTTTCTCCTCTTTTCTTTAAACCTAACACAACTTGAATTACATTAAATATGAACCGTGCAGAAAATTCATTTTGGCCATCAAAATCAGGAAACTATTTTTAAATGAGTAAAGAGATGCTGTAAAAAAACATCTCTCCTTACCTTTTAAAATTTGATTTTCATGGTCTCTTCTACTCTACATATTTCAAATTTCATATATTCAAAGCTTTATTACAATACCTATGGTACTTTATACATAAGGGGTGTTATTATGCAAAATAAACCAATTTATGTAGAAATACCTATTAATGGCTGTGTTGATGAGGTATGGGAAAAATCCCAAAATCCTAATCTTCATCAACAATGGGATCTCCGCTTTTCTTCAATTACATATCTTCCAAAAAAATCTGAGAATGATCCTCAGTCCTTTCAGTATGAAACTAAGATAGGGTTGGGGCTTAAGGTTTCGGGATGGGGCAAAAGTATCGGAACTCATAATAAAGAGGATGGATCAAAGGTATCTTCGCTTCATTTCGGTACTCCACAAAAACTTTCGCCGATTTCTGAAGGAAAGGGGTATTGGAAGTACATACCAAATGAAAGTGGTACAACCTTTTTAACACAATACGATTATGAAGTTCGTTACAGCTTTATGGGAAGACTAGTAGACTCTTTTTTCCGCCCACTCATAGGATGGGCAACAGCGCTTAGTTTTGATGTGTTGAAACGCTGGATTGAAAAAGATGAAATACCAAAACTACAGTATCTTCGCTTTTTTAGTAATGTACTTATTACGCTACTCTTTTTCTTTATATGGTTCTATCAAGGTCTCGTTCCTAAAATCATCGCAAAACATCCTGAGGAAGTTGCTATGTTAGCATCTCTTAGTTCTATGGAGATGGATATGGCGGTAAAGGCTGTTGGTGTGGTTGGGATTCTTGAGGTTTTATTCGGGCTTACTTGGTTGTTATACCGGAATAAAAGACATCTTTATCTTTTGCAGATAATAGTGTTCCCTGCATTAACATTAAGTGCGTTAATAGCTGATCCAGCGATCTCTGCGCATCCGTTTAACCCTGTTACCTTTAATAGCAGTCTTTGGATACTATCAATTCTTGGATTTGTTTTAGCTAAAGATGTGCCAACTGCAACTAGCTGCAAGCGTTCGAAGAAAGAGTGATTAAAGTGACAATCTATCAAAATCTCTTAGGTGAAGATTTCAAAAGACTACATCCTAAATTACAAATACGATATGCACTGCCTAAGAATAAATCTTTCTATGCTTCTGGAAAAATGAATTCTATTCAAACAGGTGCAAGATGGCTTTATCCGTTTTTAAAACTAGCAACTGGATGGAAATTCCTTTTTCCTGAAAGCGGTAAGGATATCCCTTTTACAATAAAAAATACATGTCGTTCTTTATCTTCTGAATTAGATGAAGTTTATTGGGAACGTACTTTTTTCTTTGACCGAGTTACCAGATATTTTAACGCATTTATGACAATTGATTCAGAAAGAAAGGTCGTAAAAGATTACTTAGGAGAACCAAGTTTGTTCTATTCGGATTTATATTTTGATGTTACATCAGAAGGTCACCTCGTTATTCGATCAGGGGTACAGCGTCTAGTTTTTGGTAAGCTAGAAATTTATATCCCGAGCTTTTTACGAGGAGTGGTTAAGGTAGAGGAAGGGTATGATGATGCGCGAGAAGTATTTACCATTCGGGTTCATATCCAAAATCAGATCGTGGGGAGACTGATGTCCTATGAAGGCGAATTTAAAGAAATATCTACTTAATTCAATAACTGTTCCAGGGATCATGCTCTTTATCGCCAGTAGTGTCTTTTCGATAAAGGAACCTTATTATTTAATGCTGACAGCAGCACAACTGGTTTTCGTTCCAATTATGCTGCAGCTTATTATTGGAATAAAAAGAACATATGTAGGATTAATATGGATTACGATGCTTTCGATTTTCCTTTTACACTTTGTTTCAAACAGTACTATACAGATTTCATTAGCCGTTATTTATTTGGTTTTTACTTTTATTGTAGCTATTTATGGAGCTAAACGTTTCTTCCATAGGGGTTTTACGAACTGGGCTGAAATTTCTATAGATGTTGGAATGATGTATTTATTTATTGGGGGGCTTTGGTTCTTTGCATTTATTGCAGAAATAAATACTGGTTTTAGTCCATTAATCACTTGGTTAACTGCTATACATTTTCACTACTCAGCCTTTTTGTTCCCTGTTTCTTTAGGCTTTTTTGGACGATTACATCAGTCTAAGTGGTATAGAATTTGTGTTCCGATCATTCTAATAGGACCTATCCTTGTTGCAATTGGAATTACTTTTTGGCCGTTTTTAGAAGTTATTTCTGTGTTACTTTATATTTTTGCTATATATACGTTAATTATTTTAGCTTTTCAAACCGTATTTATAAACAAATTACAAGGCGCTTTTATTCGTTTATCATTCAGTTCTTTGGGGATAACTATCCTATTTTCACTGTTGTATGCGCTAAATAGTGCATTTGGAAAATGGGGGGTAAGCATTGATTTCATGCTCACTTTTCATGGTTTAGTTAACAGTGTCTTATTCGGATTTATTGGTGTATTAGGTTGGGTAATGAGCCCTCCTAAAACTAAACAAGCTAAATGGGATTTTCCAGTTAGCCAGATCAGGGGTCACGTTAAAGGAGAAGGTGAGCCCGTAGTAGGTTTGGTTGATGATCTCAGCGAATATTTAGATATAAAAGGAATTCCTTCTACTATTGTTCATTTTTACGAACAAACTGAGAAATATCAATTATTTGCTTCAACAAAATGGGCTATTTGGTTTAAGCCATTAGCTGTCTGCTATAAATACATAAGTAACCATATGCAGCAATTAAACTTGCCTATTTCAAGTGAAAAAGTGGAGATGACAGGAAGTATACAGGCAGTGAGTCCAATAATCGATGGAAGAAATAATCCCCGTGTGTGGAATCGATATATAGGAAATGATTCTATATTTAAAGCGATTTATTCTCACCATAAGACCAAAGATAGAACGTTTATGAACATATCACTTCCACTCCCTTTTTCAGCCATGATAGGAATTCTTCAGCTCGATGAAATGGATGGTGCACTTCTTCTATCAAGCGAGGGAGAATCTGATTCAGGGATATACTTAGCGGTAGGTAAATATGTTTTTAAATTACCTCTATCAGAATCCTTTTTAATAAAGGATTCAAAAAATAATATGTTAACAGCAACTCACAAAATGAAGATCTTTGGGATGCCCTTTTTAAATATTCAGTACACTATGTCGTTAAAGCAGTAATACTAATACTACTTATATCTTAAAAAGGAAAAATTATAAAAACTCTACTTTATTGAAAGAGAAGTAATATTTTCGTTATAAAATATGTAGCAAATATAAATAATGGGGGATTAATGACATGACCTATCATATTCGAGTAAGAGTAGGCGCACTTATTATTGAAAATGATGAGATATTATTAACGGAGTTTGATGATCCTTATCGGGGAATTTTTTATGATTTTCCAGCTGGTGGAGCGGAACCTCATGAATCTCTGATCGAAGCTATAAAGAGGGAAGCAAGGGAGGAAGCGAATATTGATGTGGAGGTAGGTCCATTAGCTTTTGTCTATGAGTATGCTCCTCATCTGAACGAAAATAAGTATGGTCAAACACACACGCTAGTCATGCTGTTTGATTGTACATTGAAAAGTGGGTCCAAACCTAGATTGCCGGATAAGCCTGATCCAAATCAGACAGCTGTTAAGTGGGTTCCGCTATCAGAGCTTGAAAATTTAGAGCTTTATGCGAACATTGGAAAACAAATTAATGATTATGCGAGCAAGAAGCGAAATATTGATCTACTACAAGAACACAAACTTTTGGATCAGACATTTACATCTAAACTCACGGAGACTTTCTAATAAGGGAAGTCTCTTTTTTTATAGGAGCTTTAAAAATGTTAAGTCTAAAATTAAGTATTAAACAAAACTTATCGATAAAATTAATTTATTTAACTTTAAATATTAATATTTTGATAAAAATATTCACAAAATTAATTCAAAGGTATATAATCTAATTAATTGATGAGAAAGGAGAATGAGATGGCTCACCCATTACTTACAAATTGTCCGGTTTGTTCACAAACGTTAAAGATAACTAAACTTCACTGTTCACATTGTCACACGACAATTGAGAACGAATTCGAATTGTCTAAATTTGCGTCACTATCGAAAGAGCAGCTTCATTTTGTGGAAGTCTTTCTTGTATGCAGAGGCAATATAAAAGAGGTTGAAAAAGAGTTAGGGATCTCGTATCCAACGGTTCGAGGCAAGCTGAACGACATAGCCTCTTCATTAGGATACGAATCCAAAAAGAAGAATGAGGTAGACGAGAAAAAGATTGTTGGGATGCTTGAGCGCGGAGAGATTACGCCAGATGAAGCAATCAAAATGCTAAAGGATGAATAGGAGGATATAAAAATGAAAAGTGAGATTGAGAAAGTCTTAACGATGGTGCAAGAAGGTAAGATTGATACGGATAAAGGTTCAGAATTAATTCAAGTCTTACAAGAAAAAGAACACTCTACTACTGTTAAGCCATTAAGCTATACGTCTCATAATTCTTCTAATTACATCGACAAAACCTTGAAGATCCGTGTTGTATCTGAGAGTGACAATGTGAACGTGAACCTACCCATCAAACTAGTAAAGGTTGTACTAGCAGCAGGTCACAACATTGCTCTAAAGATTCCTCAATCTGAACAATATGTAAAGGATATTGATATCAATCTAATACTTGAAGCCATTGAAAACGAACTGGATGGACAGATTGTTGATGTGAAGTCAGCGAACGGGGATACCGTTTCAATTACGATTGAGTAGAGGATGCAAACATGTTACATGTAAATGTGAAAACAAAAGAGGCAAAGTTCTCATTTCATGTTCCTTATGTCCTATTAAATATAGGGATATCTATTATCACTTCTAAGTTATTAATTCGACAAGTAAACAAATGGTCGAAACCTCATCTAGATAAGAAAAACATAGACTTCACCATTCCTTCCATAAATCAATCAGAACTGAAACCTATTATTAAAGAGCTAAAAAAGCACAAAGGATTAGAGCTTGTTATTGTGAGATCACAAGATGGAACTGAAGTGATTGTAAGATTATAGAATAAGTAATAACACAGTAAAAAGGTTTCTGGTTTTGTAAAAGCATTCATAATCAGATAAATAGGTAGAAAAATGAGTGCATTTCTGTCATGGAAAGAGCACTTATTTTTTTATGGTGCAAGTTGATTGCTGGTGAAAGAGGAATATCTAAATCAGTCGAGAAGAGAAAGGGGTAGTGAATGATGAAATCCATCTCACTAGTTGACCCTGAATTCCAACACAAAAAGGAAGTGTAATAAATGAATGCAGAAGATGTGATGCAGGAACTTGAAGCGCTTGGCAAGGAACGGACCAAGAAGATGTATATATCCAATGGTGCCAAAGAACCGGTGTTTGGTGTAGCAACTGGTGCCATGAAGCCTATCGCTAAAAAGATTAAAGGAAATCAAACCTTAGCTGAAGAGCTTTACGCGACAGGAAATTACGATGCGATGTACTTTGCAGGAATCATAGCTGATCCAACGGTTATGACCAAAAATGATTTTGAGCGTTGGATTGACGGAGCTTATTTTTATATGTTGTCCGATTATGTAGTAGCTGTCACTCTTTCTGAAACTGAAATGGCACAAGAGGTGGCGGACAAATGGATCGCAAGCGGTGAAGAGCTCAAGATGTCAGCAGGTTGGAGTTGTTACTGCTGGCTATTAGGTAATCGTCCAGACAGTGAATTCTCCACAACGAAGTTAGAAAAAATGCTTGAGGTCGTAAAAAATACCATTCATGATGCGCCTGAACGTACAAAGTCCTCTATGAATAATTTTGTTTATACAGTGGGTGTTTCATATATTCCATTACATGAAAAAGCGGTTGAGACAGCAAACGCTATAGGACCGGTAGAAATGAAACAGGACAAGAAAAAAGCGAAGTATCTACTCGCTTCTGAAAATATTCAAAAGGCGATAGATAAAGGCCAGGTTGGTTTTAAGCGGAAATACGTAAGATGTTAATTATTTAGATTATAATGATACTCCTGTTTTGAGTTCGTTTATGAAAAACAATTTTGCACGGGAATTAATTTTATAATTCAAATTCCGAACGATAGGGCGTGTTTTCTAGATTGAATAAACAAGCTGATATGAAAGTTGTAATCGGTGCAGGTGAGTATAATAATAATCCCAATTGGCTGCAGACGCAGGAGTCAGAACTAAATTTATTAAAGCGGCTTGATTGGGAGAGGCAATTTTCAGGTGAATCGTTACAAGCAATCTTAGCTGAACACGTATGGGAGCATTTGACTTTTGCAGAGGGAGTCGAGGCGGCAAAGATTTGCTTTGATTTTTTAAAGCCAGGTGGCCACATTCGTTGTGCAGTACCAGATGGCTTTTTTCCTGATAAAGATTATCAAATGGGTGTACAAATAGGCGGTCCTGGGCCGAAAGATCATCCTGCTGCAAGTCATAAGATTGTACATAATTATAGAACAATTACATCTATGTTTAGAAAAGCGGGTTTTTCTGTTACTCTTTTAGAATATTGTGATGAGAAAGGAAATTTTCATACACAGGATTGGAATGAAAGTGAAGGATATATTTATCGTTCTATGCGCTTTGATCATAGAAATAAAAACGGGAAACTTGGTTTTGTATCTTTAATAGTGGACGCAATAAAGCCTTTTTAACCCTAATATACCGTTCAAGCACAATAGGCATTGAACGGTATATTTTAATTTACACAACCAAACCATCGCTCATTTTTACAACATGATCAACATAAGAAAGCATATCCTCGTCATGGGTGACCATAAGAGTCGTAATGTTTAACGTTTTCGTTAGATCTTGGATGAGTGACATAATCTCTTTAGATTTCTTTGTATCCAGACTTGCAGTCGGTTCATCTGCAAAGAGAACTTTCGGTTTATGAATAACCGCTCGAGCGATAGCGACGCGCTGTTTCTCTCCACCGGATAAAGAAGAGGGATAAGCATGTTTTCGATGGGATAAACCAACACGGTCTAAAATATAATCAATTTCTTGTTCACGTTTTTCATTTTTCATTTTTACTTCAGATACATCTAACATGAGGCTTAATTGCTCCCGAACGGTTAAAAACGGGACAAGATGTGCAAATTGAAAAACAAAACCGAATTTCTTGGCTCTTATATTTCTCATTTGCTCTGACGTCATGGAAGTTAAGTTATGTCCTTTAAATAAAATATTCCCGTCTGATGCGGGCTGCAGTCCTGCAGCAATGGTTAGCAGGGTACTCTTACCAGACCCCGATGGACCGACTAACGCTGTAATTTCACCTTCTTTAAGTTTAAGGTTTACTCCTTTCAAAACCTCTTCGTTTACATCACCATTTCTAAACGTTTTTCGTAATTCATCAATCGTAAAAATATCCATATATTAAACCTCTCCTTGTTGTATGGCTTGTAAAGGTTCAACTTTTTTAATTTGTAAACCAGATAGCGTAGCTCCAATAAATCCAATCACCAGGAAGACGATGGACAATTGCAGCGTGGTTTCGTTCGTTAAATGATAAGGCATATCCTTAGGTGCAATTTCCTTGAATAATTGGCTAAAACCAACAGAAAGAGTAAGGGATATGATTGTGATGCATAACATTTGTGTCCACATCATTGTAAACAGATCACTTGTTTTTACGCCGATTGCTTTCAATATGCCATATAGCCCAATCTTTTGAACGTTCATCATATAGAAGAAGATAGCGAACAGCATACCGCTAATAACGATTAGAAACCAAACGATCATATTCAAAGACATTTGTTCTGCACTGTAACTCGGAATGGTAGAAAGGAATTCTTTATTCGAGAAAGTTTGCAGCTCTGTGAAATTTAGTGTTTCATCTGCACCTGGTATGAAAAGTAGCTGCATTTCTTCAGCTCGATACATCTGCTTGTAATCTTCCATATTCAGAAAAGCAACTGGAGCATGACTGAACTTTTTTTGGTCAACAAAATCCTTAACAACAAGCGGTTCGTTGAATGGTTTATGTGTTAAGGTATCACCAACTTTAATTCCGTCTTTCTCTAATGAACGGTCTAGAACGATTTCCCCGGGTGCCACTGATTGGAATAATTTAGAATCGGTAGAAGCAACAAAAGCAACGCTTCGTTGTTTGTCACTCTCATCGTTTAGAAAACCCATTTGTATAGAGAGTGCAGCAGCATTTTTATGTTTGTTTAACACTTGCTCTTGAAGCCTATTATCAATTCTAGAGAGGTTGTAATTTTCTTCTGCGTCATTATTCATATAAAACTGGCCGTTCGGCAAGTCTTTAATTAAGGCAGCGTTATCTTGTGATAACCCATTGGCCAAACCAGAAATAATAAACGTTAACAAACTTACAAGAAAGATGATGGAACCTAATATGAAAAACCTCATTTTATTTTTTTTGATTTCTTTCCATGCGATGCTCATAACTTCTCTCCTCCAATCTTTTTACATCTTTAGTTTAGAATCGTTATATGAACGGACAATGAACAACACGTTACAAATCGTTGGAGAGAAGGGAAGAGGTGCATTAAAAAGGCACCACCAATGTATTTTCATTGAGAGTGCCTGAGTATTTTAGGGTGTATTTAATCAATAGGGAGTTCAACGGCAATTGTCGTTCCTTCGTTCTCCTTACTTTTCACAACCGTTTTTCCATCATGCAGTTGTACAATGGTAGCGACGATCGATAGTCCGAGTCCGGTACCATCTATTGTTTTCGAACGAGCAACATCTGCTCGATAAAAGCGGTCAAAAATTCTTTCAACTTCCTCTTCATTCATGCCTATACCGGTATCTTTAAAGATGATCATGATGGATTTTTCTCTTTTTTCAACAGATATCTCGATGCTTCCTTCACGGTTATTATACTTAATGGCATTGGTAAGAAGGTTGTCCCATACGGTGCTTAATAGAGAAGGATCTCCGAAAAATTCGGTATCTGGTAAGGAATAACTAAGCATAATTCCTTTCTCATTGATCAGCCATTGATAATTTCGAATCAGTTCTTTAATTTGTTGTGAAACATTGAGATGTTTTCTCTGTAAAATATCTTCGTTTCGATCCAGTGAAGCAAGAAGCAATAATTGCTTCGTTAGGTTCGAGAGTCTACTGATTTCATCATTTATTACAGAGATGTACTTTGCGCGGTCAATTGAACTCAGTTCTTCTTTTTCTAACAGGTTGGTATATCCTTTTATATTCGACAACGGTGACTGAATATCATGAGAGATATTTGAGATGAACTCTTTTCGCATCTCATCTGACTGTTCTAGTTTTCGAGCCATGTGCTGAAAACTTTGAGAGAGCACGCCAAGTTCATCGCTACGCCTCGTATCGAGCTCAACAGAGAAGATTCCCTTTGAGAGCGATTTTGTAGCGGTGTTCAATTTTGAGATAGGTCTTACTAAATATTTTGTACTAACCACTACCATTAAGATACTAAGAACAATCATCAATCCAAAAAGCCATCCGAAAAGTACATGCATTTCATTAAAAAGGAGTTTGATATCAGGTCGTATAAACAGAGCATACTTTTTTTCCTGATATGTTAGAGGAACCCCGATCGAATTACTTAGTTCGTTTGCAAAAAATCCCGTTACAAATGTTTGTTTTGGAAAATGAAGAATTCCATGATAGATCTCACCATTAAGTACAGATTCTTTCGTAGAAGATGAAAGGGAGGTGTTACGAAATTTTGCCCCAAAATACGTTTCGTTTCCGGAACTCTCAACAAGGTAGATCTGATACCCAATCTTAGATAGGTTTCTCAAGTAATCGTTCAGGTTGATAGTAGGGTGTTTTTCCACAAAAGAAGCCATCTCAAGCGCAATCCCTGTATTTTTTTGATCATTAGCCGGCTTTAATTTTTCCTGATAGTATGTATTGGAAGCAATAAAGGCTAATACGCCGCTTAAAAGCATGATGCCAATCGTTATGACGACAAATTTGGAATACAGCGACTTCATTTTTTAACCTCCAATAAATAACCTACTCCACGGACCGTTTTAATTTTAAAGTCATCAGTTAGGTTCGAAAACCGTTCTCTTAACCTTTTGACATGTACATCTACCGTGCGATCGTCGCCTTCATAATTTAAGCCCCAGATGTGTTGAATGAGCTGATCTCGAGTAAAAGCCTGCATAGGATTCGAGATGAAAAAATAGAGCAATTCAAATTCTTTCAAAGGTAATAGAATCGTTACATCGTTAATATAAACTTCATAGGTTTTTTTGTTTACCGTTGTGCGTCCTAAGCTGATGATGGAATTATCTTGGTGTTTATCGTATCTTCTTAAAAGTGCCTTGATTCGAAAAAGTAATTCTCTCGCTTCAAATGGTTTTACGAGATAATCATCTGTTCCGGATAAGTAGCCCTGTTCTTTATCTTCAATCTGATTTTTGGATGTTAATAGAATCACAGGAATATCGTAATTTTCTCGTATTTCTTTTGTTAAGGAATAACCGTTCATAAAGGGCATCATCACATCAACTACAGCGAGATCAAACCTCTTTAGCCGTAAGATATCTAAAGATTCCATGCCGTCTTTAGCTTGAGAGACTTGATACCCTGCTTCACTTAGATGATAGTGCAGCAGCTCAAGTATATTTTTATCATCATCTACAATTAAAATATGGGTCACGATGTAATCCTCCTAATGAGAATCAAATAGGTTGCAGTATAAGCAACATTAGTCTATCCGAAATGGTTGATATTCACAAATTTCAGCTTAGCTTCAGCCACTCAACCACAGCAAAAAAGCTAACCAAAAGGCTAGCTTTTTTTGTGGCTTTAATTAATTGGGTTAGCCAATTCTCTTCTTGTTTTTCTTGCTTTTTGCACGTTTTTTAGAAGATAGAACCCCGTTTAAGATACTAATGAAACTCACAATGAATTCCCCCCATATAGAACTTCCGAAAAGAGAATATTCGGTGTATCCTCTCTTCTCCATATCTTATGCAGACTTGTTTAAAATGTTTGGACAAACTGTATCCATACTTAAGCAAATAATAAAATACACACACACCTAATGAAACATTGAAAAAAATTTTCTAAGGTTATGAATAAGATTGAAAGTTAGTGGGATTATAAGAGTAGAAATGAAAGGGAGGTGAATAGAATGGCTAAAAACAACAGCAACCAATTATCAGTACCTGGAGCTCAAGGAGCTCTTGATCAAATGAAGTATGAGATCGCTTCTGAGTTCGGTGTAAACCTTGGACCAGACACTACTTCACGTGCAAACGGATCTGTAGGTGGAGAAATCACTAAGCGTCTTGTAGCACAAGCTTTAGGCGGACAACGCTACTAATTTTCAAACCTTTTGCTATGGCTATCTGTTTTTTGCAGATAGCTTTTTTGTATGAATTAAAAGTTAAACAACCGTTTAAACTATCTCTGTTGGAGGTGAATGGATAGATGAATGAAGATAGACCGACTCACTATGATGGGAGTCTTTTAAACACTGAAGTTTTCAATGATGATACTTTGCAAGAGCCGTTTCTTTTAACAGATGAAGTGAGGGCGAACATTGCTGGGAATCCTTATGATAAATCGTGATTGCAGTTCATTGAAAGTCGTTGATTTCCGCTCCAGGTTGCTCGCTTTCCATGGGGCGACCGGTGAGCCCCTTGCCGCTTTGCGCCCTTAAGGGTCTCACCTGACCGCTCGTCCCATAGGAGTCGGCAACCTTCCGCTCCAATCAACTTGCATAGAAGTGAAAAGAACATTCAAAGCAACGGTAATTTAGAAAAGAAAAAACTGAAAGGCAGTGTCAATTACATGACAAAGGTATTATATATTACAGCGCATCCTCATGATGATCAAGTCTCTTACAGCATGGCTGTTGGTAAAGCATTTATTGATGAATACAAAAAAGTTAACCCGGATCATGAATGGATTCATGTGGATTTGTATAAAGAGGACATTCCTCACATCGACCTTGATGTCTTTAGCGGATGGGGTAAACTGCAATCTGGTAAAGGATTTGAGGAGCTTTCTGCAGATGAAAAAGCGAAAGTAGGAAGACTTTCAGAGCTTTGTGAGCAGTTTGTAGCAGCTGATAAATATATATTTGTAACGCCAATGTGGAATTTCTCATTTCCACCTGTTATGAAAGCATACATCGATTCAGTGGCGGTAGCAGGAAAAGCGTTCAAATATACAGAGCAAGGACCTGTAGGACTATTAACGAACAAGAAAGCACTACATATACAAGCTAGCGGCGGGGTCTATTCTGAAGGACCTGCAGCAGCAATGGAGATGGGGCACCGTTATTTAAGCGTGATCATGCAATTTTTTGGCGTTCCATCGTTCCAAGGATTGTTTGTTGAAGGACATGCGGCCATGCCAGATAAAGCGAATGAAATTAAAGAAAATGCCATTGCTCGTGCTAAAGATTCCGCACATACGTTTTAACAGTTAGAAACCTCCCAAAAAGAAAACTTGTAGACCTTGTCTGCAAGTTTTTTTATAATAAAAAATCCTTGTCTACCAACTAAAAAGAGCATTTGTAAACAATTGTATGTAAAAAACTCCTTGCAATTTTGAATGCGTTTTCATAGAATAAAAAGCAACATCCATATTGACTGAATTTTTTTAAAACAAAAGGTAGTGATGTTTTAATAAAGATACCTATGTTATTGGTTTTTGAAAAAGAGGAGGTAATAAGTTGTCACACGTAAACATGAAAGAAAACAGCATGATTATTGAGCATGTTAGCGATGATTCATTTAAGAGTTATGGAAAAGTGATTACAGGCTATGATTTTACACGTTTAATGAACACGATGAAGCAATCTACGAAAATTCCAGAGCATGAAAATGTTTATGTGGCTTCAGAACCGATTCTGGAAGACGATCTCGTAAAAAAACAAATTGAGACTTACTTTTATGGTGAGATGCCTGCCCAGATTGGGTATTGCAACGGTCGGAATTCAACGTTAAATGGCCTTGAATATCACAAAGGAAGTGAGATCAATATAGCAGTGACTGATCTAGTTCTCCTTCTTGGAAAAGTACAGGATATCGAAAATAATACATTTCATTCGAATAATGTAAGGGCTTTCTTTATTCCTGAAGGAACGGCAATTGAAATATACGAGACGACACTGCACTTTGCACCTTGTAAAGTTCAAGAATCAGGATTCAAATGCATTGTTGTTTTACCAAAAGGAACGAATGAACCGTTAGAAGTTGCGCCAGCAGAGCGTGAAAAAAGTACTGATGAAGATCACTTGCTTTTTATGAAGAATAAATGGCTGATCGCACATCCGGATCGAAAACAGCTGATAGAAAAGGGAGCTTATCCTGGAATTATCGGTGACAACATAGAAGTCTTGTTTTAACTATCATTATTCAAAAGGACAGGGGTGTTCGATATGTTTTCAGGCATTGGATTTACACTTTTATCATGTACATTTTTTATGGGACTGGTCGCATGGATCTCTTACTTAAAAACAAAAGGGGAGACAGAAGATTCTACGGGCTATTTCTTAGCAGGACGCGGGTTGAATGGGACATTTATCGCCGGATCACTGCTTCTTACCAATCTTTCTGCTGAGCACTTGATCGGTTTGAATGGACAAGGGTATCGAACGAACATGTCCAACATGGCTTGGGAAGTAACGGCTGGCTTTGCGATTGTTATCATGGCTCTCTATCTATTACCGAAATATTTAGGAGGAGCTTTTACAACATTGCCAGAGTTCCTCAGCACGCGATTTGATGAGGGGGTTCGTCGCTATACGGTTTTGCTATTTATGCTGGGCTATATTTTAGTTACGATTCCATCAACCCTTTACTCAGGTGCACTGACTATTCTTAAACTCTTTGATGTGCCAGGTCTTTTAGGCATTTCCTACACACAATCGGTTTGGCTCTTAATTTGGGTGATCGGAATCATCGGTGCAGTATACGCAATCTTTGGCGGTTTAAAAGCCGTTGCTGTATCGGATACGATTAATGGAATCGGACTTTTGATAGTAGGACTTTTAGTGCCTGCTCTAGGTTTCTTAGCACTCGGAGATGGGAACATGTTTGAGGGCATGAAGACCATTGCAACAAACAGTCCGGAAAAACTAAATGCGATCGGATCGAGTACGGACTCGGTTCCGTTTGGGACCATCTTTACGGGTATGATTTTTGCAAACTTGTTCTATTGGGGAACAAACCAGTACGTTATTCAACGTACGCTTGGAGCACAAAACTTAAAAGAAGGTCAAAAAGGTGTGCTATATTCTGGTTTCTATAAACTTGCGATTCCCCTATTTATGATGATTCCTGGTATTATCGCTTTCCACCTATATGGAGGAGGATTGAATCCAGTTGACCTTGCTTATCCAACATTAGTAGCAGATGTATTGCCAAAATACTTATCAGGTTTCTTCCTAGCTGTTCTATTAGGAGCGGTATTTAGTACATTTAACTCGTTGCTTAACTCAGCAGCAACCATGTTTGCTCTTGATATCTATAAACCGCAGTTCAATCCGAAAGCGACTGACGATCAGTTGATCCGGATGAGTAAATGGTTTGGTACAGTTATAGCACTTGTATCATTCTTTATCTCACCATTATTGATGAACGCACCTGATGGTCTTTGGGATCTGATCAGACGTTTTACAGGGTTCTTCAATATTCCAATCATCACGATTGTTCTAGTTGGTATCTTCTCTAAACGAATTCCTGCACTTGCTGCAAAAGTAGTAATCATTTTCCATGTTATTACGTACTACTTGCTCGTTTGGGGCTTGGATCAATTGTTTGGTATTCAAACCACCATTAACTTTATCCATATTTACGCGATTCTGTTCTTCGTAGAGGTTGGAATTATGATTGCAATTGGGAAATGGAAGCCTTTGCAAAAACCATATGTGTATAAAGCGAATGCACAAGTCGACATGGTACCTTGGAAATACGCACTTCCCGTAACGTTTATCTTGCTAAGTTTGCTTGCGAGTATGTACATCGTGTTCTCTCCGATTGGTTTAGCTTATCAGGATTCAATCGTTTCGGGGTATTTCTGGCCAGCGATTGCAGGATTGGCAATTGTTACTGGAGTTCTTATCTACCTTTCGCTAAAGGTTTGGAATCGGAAGTATGCAGACTTCTTAAGTGAACAGCACAAAAAAGAAGTAAAAGAAGCAAGAAAGCTAGCATAATAAGGAGGTTCTTATGGCTCTTAAAACAAATGAAACAAAATTCGTTTTGAACGAAATAAATAATGGATTTCAAATTGTTGCTGATGGCAGACTTCTCTTTCATCACTCTCTTCAGCAGCCCATGCTATATGTAGGATATGGGGAAGAAACAATCAACATGTATCGAGGAAATTTTGACATTCACGATTATGTAGTAGAAAGAATAGGACTTCGTTATGTTGATGTTGTTCAAGAGGAGAATGGTTTTAAACTTTCTTTTTCAAAATTTGAAGGTGGACCAACTGATCTCGAAATTCTTCTCACTGAAGAAGAAGACGGAAAAGTAAAACTTCAGTTTACAAAACGTTCATCAGAAATAAACCGGTTATGGTTACGTGTACAAGCAGATAGCAACGAGAAAGTCTACGGTTGCGGTGAGCAGCTGTCACATTTTAATCTGCGAGGCAAAAATTTTCCGCTTTGGACTTCGGAACCTGGTGTTGGAAGAAATAAGAACACGTACACAACATGGCAGGCGGATGTAAAAGATAAAGCTGGCGGCGACTACTACAACACAAACTATCCGCAACCAACCTTTATTTCTACTAAAAAATATTATTGCCATGTTGAAACGACGGCTTATGCTGACTTTGATTTTCGGAATGACGAATATCATGAACTTCAAGTATGGGATATACCACAATATGTGCTCTTTGAAACGGCGGAAAGCTATGTAGAGCTCGTTGAAAAGTTAACTGATGTTTTTGGGCGTCAGCCAGAATTACCAGATTGGACGTATAACGGAATCTGGCTCGGTTTACAAGGCGGAACCGATATTGTTCAAAAAAAGCTGGACGTAGCACTTGAAAAAGGAATAAAAGTCGGAGGGGTTTGGTGTCAGGACTGGCAAGGAAAACGCGTCACTTCATTCGGAAAGAGATTGATGTGGAACTGGCGTTGGAACAGTGAAGAGTATCCAAATCTTGATCAAAAGATTGAGGAATGGAAAGCAAAAGGTATCCGCTTCTTGGGCTATATTAATCCTTACGTTGCTGTTGAAGGTGATCTCTACAAAACCGCGGCAGAGAAAGGATACCTTGCACTAAATGAAACAGGGGACATCTACCTTGTTGACTTTGGAGAGTTCAACTGTGGAGTCGTAGATTTTACAAATCCAGAAGCTTGTACGTGGTACAAATCAGTCATTAAAGAAAACATGATTGACTTTGGCCTTGACGGCTGGATGGCTGATTTTGGTGAATACTTGCCAACAGATGTTCAACTCTATAACGGTGAATCGGCTAAAATCATGCATAATGCATGGCCCGCACTCTGGGCAAAAATAAATTATGAAACAGTGAGTGAAGCTGGAAAACTAGGTGAAGTTACATACTTCATGAGAGCCGGTTATACGGGAATACAAAAATATTGTCCGCTATTATGGGGTGGAGATCAAAGTGTGAACTGGTCACTAGATGATGGATTAGCTTCTGTTATCCCGGCTGCACTATCAGCTGGTATGACAGGCTGTGGTTTACACCATAGTGATATTGGCGGGTATACAAGTCTTCATGGAAACAAGCGAAGCAAAGAGCTCCTTCTTCGCTGGACAGATATGGCAACTTTTACACCTGTCATGCGAACACATGAAGGAAATCGCCCTGATGATTGTTTTCAATTTGATGGTGATGAGGAGACACTGCAGCATATTGCTCGTATGACAGATATCTATGTAAAGTTAGCGCCATATACGAAAGACATCGTAAAGGAGAATGCTGAAAAAGGAATTCCAGTACAGCGTCCTTTGTTCATGCACTATGAGGAAGACGAAACAGCTTATGACATTCAATATCAATATTTATACGGCAGAGATCTTCTAGTGGCACCGGTGTATGAAGAAGCCGCAACCCATTGGAACGTCTACTTACCGGAAGATGAATGGGTGCACGTATGGACTGGAGAAGAATATCGTGGCGGTTATGCAGAAGTTGAAGCACCGATCGGTAAACCGCCTGTATTTTACAGAAAGAATTCCTCATACAAGGAATTGTTTGAATCATTAACGAACTAGAATTACAGAGGGGACAGGAATAGGTTTGTCCCCCTTATTCTTTTAAGCTTATGAAAACTTTTATAAATATAAAGGTAGTAATATATTTTAAAAGGTAGTAACCTTTTGTTATACTTATTCAAGATCACTCTTTCCTTTTAAATGATGATTGCCTTTGTTTACTCTTTTAAAGACATCATCGACAAGTTGATTGTAGTGTAAGTGCGAGACTCCTGGGGGATCAGCGGGACAGGTGAGACAACTAAGGGTGCAAAGCGCCGAGGTGGCTCACCGCACGCCCCCCGGAAAGCGAGCAACTGAAACGGAGATCAACCACTTCCAAGAGCACCAAAATATGCGAAAACAGCCTTAAAGATAAAACAATATGAAGGATGTGGACAACTATGCAAATGCCATCAATCGTATATATCCCAATTGGCAGAAAAACATTTGATCTAGAAGCTGGTGAGCAATACCGTAAGCAAAGCTCTGAATGGCTCAACAAGACGTACCACACAGTGTATGAACCAGAAGAAATTCTTACATCTGTAGAAGATCTACAGCAATTCCTTGAAACGCTAACCAATAAAAATATTGATTCTATCATCTATCAAAGCGTTACGTTTGCAGATGGTGAGTTTATCGCGAAAGTACTTCAATATCGAAACGAATCTGTTGTTGTATGGTCTGTAAGAGAACCAAGTGTAGGCGGCAGGCTTCGTCTTAATTCATTAACTGGAGGAAACAGCACGAGTAATGTTCTCATGCATCATCGTCACCCTTTTACATTCGTACTAGGTAACCCCGACGAAGAGCAGCTTCAAAAACAGCTTTCTCGTCAAATCAGAGTGAATGTTTTGGTTAACAAGCTGAAGCAGCTAAAGATTGGAGTGATTGGAGAACATCCACCTGGCTTCTTCTTCTCAGATACAGACGAAGAACTTCTTCATCAAAAACTGGGAGTAACACTTAAAAAGATGGATCTCCTAAAAGCATTTCAAGAATGTGTAGAGCTACCTGAGGAAGAATGGACAGGTGCCATCGATCGAGCTGAACAGCAAGTCATAGGGTTGAATCGATCTGATGAAACGGTAAAGAAATTTGCACAGTTTTCCACGTATGTGAAAAAGTATATTGAACAAGAAGATATTGCAGCACTCGCTGTTAGATGCTGGCCAGAATTCTTTAATGAATTAGGAGCAGCTGCGTGTTCGACACTATCTCAGTTTACCGAAGATGGTGTTGTATCTTCCTGTGAGTCAGATATTCATGGTGCGGTTTCGATGTTTATCCTACAAGAACTAAGTGGAGGAAACGCTCCGTATCTCGGGGATCTCGTTCATGTGAACGAACCAAATAATTCGGTTGTTTTCTGGCATTGCGGAGCAGGTGCTTATTCGCTCGCAAGTCCGTCAACCGGTGCACAATCAGGCGTGCATCCTAACCGTAAAATGGGCTTTACGATGGACTTTGGATTAAAAGCTGGAGAAGTAACGATCTTCAGACTAGGGTATACGCCAGATGGATATCGCCTTCTCGTGATGAAGGGGGAAGCGCTAGATGTTCCGCAACCGTTTTCAGGAACCTCTGTTGAAGTAAGATTAAACGGAGATGTCTCTGAAACGGTAAATGCTCTTATGGAAAGCGGTTATGAACCTCACTTTGCTGTTGTGTATGCGGATGTTGCTGATGATCTATTGCAGCTAGGCAAGCAGCTTAACATTCCTACTGAGGTGTACGTATAGGAAGGGAGCGAACTTAGATGGCAAAGAGAGTAGCAATTGGGCAGGCTGGGGGTCCAACAGCCGTCATCAATGCCAGTTTAGTAGGTTTTGTAGAATCGCTCCAACAAGAAGTAGAGTTATTCGGTGTTTATAATGGCTATCAAGGTTTATATGAAAACGACATCGAAAAGCTTGATGATGACCTTTTAGGATGGATCAAATCACATCGATATGTAAACGGTGCATGCCTTGGTTCAGGACGCTATGAATTTACAACTGAAAAGATTCAAAAATCACTTTTGCATCTAAAGAAGCATGGAATTGATACTCTTGTGTTTATTGGCGGCAACGGTACGATGGCTGCTCTTCATAAGCTAGCTGAACAAGCGCGTCACATTAACTATGATCTTCAAGTCATCGGCATACCGAAGACGGTTGATAATGATCTAGCTGAAACGGACCATGCACCTGGCTTTGGAAGTGCCGCGCGTTATGTGGCAACTGCTGTCAGAGATATTAGTAGAGATCTATGTGCCATGCAGAATTTTGAGCAAGTAAGAATACTAGAAACGATGGGGCGTAACTCAGGATGGCTCGCTGCCGCAAGCGGTCTTTTGAGAAATGGAGAAGATGATGGGCCACATATCGTTTATGTTCCGGAACGAATCATTGAACCAGAACATTTTTTAGCAAATGTTAGTGAAGCTGTTCGATCTTTTGGATACGCGACAATTGTTGTTGCTGAAGGGTGTAAAATGAATGCCACTTCAGAACAGGTCGAGAAAGCGAATGTTCAAGGCAGGACGATTCTTGGCGGCATTTCTGGCGTGCTTGAGAAAATGATCAAAACAGAACTTGGTGTGATGGCTAGAGCTGAGATTCTTGGTATGAATCAGCGCAGCTCATCAGCAGTTATTTCTAAGCAAGATCAAGTGGAAGCCTTTGAAGTGGGACGAGAAGCTGCAAGACTTGTATTACATGGTGAGACGGGGAGAATGGTTAGCATACAACGATCGGCAAATATAGATTATACTTTTAGTATGAATAGCTGTCCTCTGCAAGTTGTTGCGCAGGGTGGGGAACGTTTCCTACCTGATGCATTTATTAATGACCCGGAAGCCTATTACAAATGGCTCCGACCTCTCGCAGGGGAAGATCTACAAGCTTATCCCACTGTGAGAAAGAGGAGAATATTATATGAAAAGCAATAATACAGCATTATATCTGCAAGTAAAAGATCATTTGATTGAGAAAATACAGCAGCAAATCTGGCGTCCGAACCAACTTATTCCAACTGAACAAGAGCTTATGAAGCAATTCGGTGTAAGCCGCACGACGATTCGACAAGCGATTAATATGCTTGTGGCTGACGGTCTTTTAGAGAAACAACAAGGAAAAGGAACGGTTGTAAAGCCGCAACAGCTTGTTGGCTCATTAAAAAGATTAAAAGGATTTGCAGAAGAAGTAATGGAAAAAGGACAAGTTCCTCACTCTAAAGTTCTTCGTGCAGAATTTATTGATACGCTTTTCTTTGAAAAAACAAAGCTAGGATTAAAAGAAGATGAAAAAGTCCTTATCATTGAACGCATCCGATTTGCAGATGATGTCCCGATCGCATTAGAACGATCATGTTGGCCAGAAGCGATCGGAAAGTTACTGATGAAACACGATCTGGATACTGCTAAATTTTATTCCATCCTGGAAGAAGACAATATTTTGTTAAAACGTGCAGATGAAAAAATTTCTGCTATAAATTCTACGATATCTGAAGCAGATCTACTTGGAATTCGTGCAGGAGAAGCTCTTTTAGAGATGACTAGACTGAGTTATGGACTAAACGACAAGCCGATCGAATATACAAAAACAAGATATAGAAGTGACCAATACCACTATGACATTGAACTAAGACGTTAAATAAAAACATTCGGAGGTATTACTATGGGATATATATCAGGAAAAGAACTGCTAACACATGCTTACGAGAACCAATACGCTGTTGGGGCATTTAGTGCACATAACGCAGAAACCATCCTTGCTATCTTGGAAGCTGCTGAACAAGAACAAGCACCAATCATGATTCAAGTTGGGCAAAAAGTGATCAACACGATCGGGCTTGAACCGATGAAGGCAATGATTGATGTATTCATGAAAAACATATCTGTTCCAGTCTGTATCCATCTGGATCACAGCAGGGAATATGAACAAACAATGAAAGCCATCCAGCTCGGTTTTCAATCCGTTATGTTTGATGGCTCTGCTCTTTCGTTCAAAGAGAATACTTCAATAACAAGAAAAGTTGTAGACGCTTCACGTGCGCTTGGAATCGGTTCTGAAGGTGAGATCGGTAAGATTGGCGGAACGGAAGATGACATAACAGTTGCTGAAGAAGATGCAATGATTACAGCAACTGAAGAGGCTGTGGCGTTTGTTGAAGCAACGGATGTAGATTATCTTGCCGTCTCAATAGGTACAGCACATGGTATCTATAAGAATCCTCCAAAACTGGCATTTGAACGATTAAAAGAAATCTCAGCAGCGGTTAACCGTCCGATCGTTCTTCATGGTGGTTCTGATGTGCCGGATGAGCAGATTACAAAAGCAGTTTCGTTAGGTATTGCAAAAATCAATGTGGATACAGAGCTTAGACAATCATTCACAAAAGGCATGCAGCAAGTTCTTGAAGAAAATCCTGAAGAATTTCATCTAGCTGTTTCCCTTGGCAAAGGCCGTGAAGTAATGCAGAAAAAAGTTCAGGAGAAAATACGTCTATTCGGAAGTGCAGGAAAAGCGAGTGAATTCACAACGCGCGAAAAGGTCATAACGTTATAAAATAGGGAGTGATGATTTGTGGCGATAAATACAACGTATCAAACGTACGGACTATGGATTAACGGTGTGTGGAAAGAAAAAACAGAGGTGTTGGAAGTACTCAATAAATATACGCAGAATGTAGAAGCTGCGATTGCGCGCTCTGAAAAAAAGGATGTAGATGAAGCGGTAGAAGGAGCCAAAGAAGCATATAAAGAAACCTTCTCGGCATACGACCGTTATCTTGTGCTTACAAATGCTGCACGATTATTATTGGAGAAAAAAGAAGAGTTTGCTAGAGTGTTAGTCGCTGAAGTAGGTAAGCCGATTCGTGATTCAAGAGTCGAAGTAGAACGAGCTGCACAAACACTTGAAATCTCAGCTGAAGAAGCGAAGCGTATCCACGGTGAAGGGGTTCCTGTAGAATCAGCACCAGGTTCTGAAAATCGAATGGCTTTTACACTACGAGTTCCAGTTGGTGTTATTGCAGCAATTACACCATTTAATGTGCCGTTGAACCTTGTTTGTCATAAGATTGGTCCAGCTCTCGCTGCAGGAAATGCAGTCGTGTTAAAGCCCGCTGAAGTTACCCCATTGTGTGCCCTTATGTTAGCAGAGGTATTTAAGGAAGCTGGCTTGCCTGATGGCAGGCTCCAAGTCATTACAGGTGATGGTGCAGAAGTAGGCGGTTGGCTACTAGAAAATCAAGATGTTAAGATGTTTACTTTTACCGGAAGTCCAAGAGTCGGTGAAATCATCAGACAAAAGGCAGGACTTCGCAAAGTGTCACTGGAGTTAGGAAATAACTCCGCAACGATCGTTCACAAAGATGCGGATCTTGAAAAGGCTGCAGCACTCATTGCAAACAAAAGTTTTAATAATGCAGGTCAAGTATGTATTTCTGTTCAGCGTGTATATGTTCATCAAGATGTGAAAACTCCTTTTATTCAATTATTAAAAGATAAAACAGAGCAGCTGCAATCCGGTAATCCATTAGACGAAACTACCGATATCGGCCCGATGATTCGACAGGCAGAAGCAGAGCGTGTTGAAGAGTGGGTGAACGAAGCAGTGGCTGACGGAGCAACTCTTGTAACGGGTGGTAGACGGAATGGAGCATTTTACGAGCCTACGATACTATCAGATGTTAAAAGTGACATGAAAGTTTGTAAACAAGAAGTGTTTGGTCCTGTTGTTGGGATAGACACATATGCTACGATAGACGAAGTGATCGAACAAGTGAATGACTCGGATTATGGATTGCAAGCAGGTCTCTTCACAAACGATCTTGCTTTCGCTATGAAAGCGGCAAAAGAGATTGAAGTGGGCGGACTTATCGTAAACGATGCTTCAGCATATCGAGTGGATCACATGCCATACGGTGGCGTAAAGAAGAGCGGGACTGGAAAAGAAGGCCCGCGCTATGCGATTGAAGAGATGACTGAAGAACGAATCATTGTTTTAAATTTGTAGCAAGAAAAAAGTGCTGATCTCACTTGGTCAGCCTTTTTCCGTTGTAGTTAACAGAAAGAAGGGGTAAGACATGATAGAGCTGTTGAGCATTATTCTTCCGGTATTTGCGATCTTTGGTATCGGGTTTATCGGCCAAAAAACGATAGGTTTTGAAACGCAAACCCTTTCCAAGATGGCACTTTATCTGATGTCTCCTTTTCTCGTATTTCGGACGTTTTATGAAACTACTTTTACGAAAACGTATGGATATATGCTCATCTATACGCTCATTCTATGTTTCACTTTAATCGGTCTCGTGTATGTGATCAGTTATATTAAAAGATACAATATGCGGGAAACATGCGGTGTCATTTTAGCTTCTGCTTTTATGAATAATGGGAACTATGGTACGCCAGTCGCGCTGTTCGCGTTTGGGGCTGCAGGGTTAGATTATGCGGTTGTTCTTATGGTTATTCAGCAGTTAGTCATGTGTACAGTTGGTGTGTATTATGCAGCAAAAGGCAGCCCAGAAAACGATGGTATCTCTTCAGCATTAAGAGCAGTAAGGCGTATGCCAATCGTATATGGAGCGATAGCGGGTGTTGTCTTTCAACAGTTACACATACCGATAAAAGGTTCTGTGGCAGAAGCTCTTGATCTTGTGGCGAACTCTGCGATACCGACCATCATGATCATACTCGGTATGCAGCTCGCGAAAATATCATTACGCCATGTACAGGTGGAGAAGTTAACGTATTCGTTGCTACTAAAATTAGCGGTGTCACCTCTGATCGCATTTTGTATCACGTTGATACTTCCTATAGATGATATGCTCGCAGCGATTATGATTCTGATGGCTGCGATGCCTTCAGCAGCAAATACGACGATGTATGCGTTACAGTTTGGAACAGAGCCTGATTTCGTATCGAGTGCAACCTTAGTAAGTACACTTTTTTCACTGATCACGCTGCCCATCTTGCTCGCGATTTTAATTTAAGGATGAGAAGAACTCAATGAAAAGTGGAAGTGGCTCGTTCAGCCCCGACAAGCAAAAGTTGAATGGGCTATGAAGGCGCACTTTGCTCATCACAGACCGTTAAACTTTTGACCTCGAGGGGCTAGCCACTGCAACTAGGCAGGTGAGACACTTTTACGGAACCGTACGAATATGGCTCACCGCCTGCCCTGCGGAAAGCGAGCATCTGCAACGGAACAACTCATTCAAAAGCAACAATGAATACGAAAAAAGCCTTAATAAATAAAAAAACTCACAAAAATAGTGAGTTTTTTTGCTTATGTGTTAATGCTTTTCTAACCACTTAATTATCTCTTCCGCAACAATATCCTGCTGTGTTTTAGCTGAAATGTCAGCTTCATTATCCCCTTTTTGTTTTCCATACATGCCGAATCCAGCATGATTTCCGCCTTGAATCTCAAATAGAACAGTCTCACGTGACAGCAAGCTTTTCGTTTCCTTAATCTTATCCCTAGTCGTTAGCCCATCTTTTTCTGCGTAAATAGACAAGATCGGTGTGTCTTTGTTGGAAAAGTCATCTCCACTAGCAGGATAAGAGGCAAGCAGGATAACACCATCTACTACATTGGGATTTTTATGTGCAAATGTAGCAGCGCTTACCCCTCCTAAGGAGTGCCCTCCAATAAACCATTTCTTAATCGATGGATTACGGTTAATCCATTCTTCTGCTTTATTTGCTTCAAGCATCGCAAGATTTAGATTAAATTTCGGAATTCCGACGGTGTACCCAGCGTCTGACAATACTTTACCGAGATAACCATATGCTTCTGGTTCAACTTTTGCACCCGGATAAAGGATAACCCCAACTTCTTTATTAGTACCACTAGGTTTGAACGTTACCCAATCGTCTTCATGCTCGATGTCTCCAACACTTTTCAACAGTTCTTTAGTAGGTTCATATGTCTGTTGAGTCCACACAAAAAATCCGATCAAGCAGCATACCAATAGTACTGCGATTACAAGAATTGCTCTTTTGATTATCCTTTTCATATTAAGTTAAGCACCTTTCAATTGGCGGTCTTGATGAATCTTTGTTGCAACAAGCGTGATCATCAAAAACAACTCAAAGCCGTTCGTGACAGCGGCACTTTCCACAGATATAGGAACCGCGCTTCCAACTGTCATCACAACTGAACCAATCAACATCCACTTCCAGCCTGTTTTTTTCCAGAGGATCGCTCCTGCCGTGATCAAAGCAATAGACACGAACAGAACCATGAGAGGAGGACCTGATGAAGGTTCTGCAGAAACATATCGAAGTAAACCGTGTTCTCTTTCAGGAACGATTTTTACCCCATATGTTTCAGTGATAATTTCCATTATGACAAGGGCGATCGTGTAAAAAAGAGCTACTATGTATACAATTTTACGTTTGGCGAACTCAATTCCAGCTCTGTTTAAAACACTCCATGAAAATAGAACGAGGGTAGGTGTGAAGAACGCATGAAACCAAAATCGTAAATAGCTCAAATTCTCTAAAAGTGGTCCTTCACCTAAGAATTTCCCTATAGCGATCAATCCGTTATCATAAACAAGTCCGAACACTACCAAAAAGAGTAGGGAAGAAGCATCCCATCTGTTACCGAAGTTTATGCACATGATAAGCAAAACAAGGTAAGCCGCTGTATAAATAAAATAGAAGACTGTATCCATGAAATTCCCCCCAAAGTTTATACTCATAAGAATTACCTTATCCATACAAGGCGAAACGTTATGAGTACATCATAGTCAAAAAATGAGGAACATCAACAACGAATTTCACGTGTTGTTCATTTTTTTTGAAGTGGTTCGCGCTTCCTTTTTCCATAGTGGCATACCTCTTTTTTGCAGCAACTTATATAGCGTGATATAGGTGAATGGAAATAAGAAGGATAGTAGGGTGAAAAAGATAAACCGCCAAGTAAGAATGCGGGTTAAAAATTCATTCATTTCGATCATCGCTTATCTTAGACCTCCTGCTGAGCTAATTGTCGTATGGATCTGTGTGTTTATCTTTACTTGGCTAAAGTGATTTTCACCTGTTTCCCAGTCATTTTTTAGTTTTAGCCACTCTTTATGATGATGCTTTTCCATGTAGACACCGAGACCTAGAATATCGGTTTTATATTGGTTCTGAAGTTTCTTAATAAATGACTCTGTTTTTTTAGCGACCTGTTTTTCTACTTCTTTTTTCACATGATCTGCTGAAACGGTACGTGAATCCATCTGTTTATTGACTTCTTGAATCTCTCCTTCTAGGCTGATTTTGATCGTGAATGTAAGCTGACCGTTTTTAGTTGGAACGAGTTTGATCTTACTTTTCGATTTATCTATTTTATAGATGTAGAGATCCTCATCTAATTCGAAAAAAAGCATGCCTTTTTGAAATTCACCGTTCAAAATGTTCATAGCTTCTGTATCTTTTTCATTAAGTATTTGCGTTAATCTGCTTGATTCCCCTTTTATGATAGCGGCACCACCAAGCTTGATCTCTTCTGTATTCTTATAATGTAACATTGGCAGGACGAAAGAACGGTGAGCTAACAGGTCTTCCTGCAGATCTCCTAACCTCTTAATGCTCGCAGTACGGGAATGATTTTGTACATTAGCAGACAGTGTATCGATATAGAGTGATGGTAGTTTTTCGTTATTCTCAACGTCAAGATACTGCTTCGTGTCTCCTTTTGTAATAAAGACACGTACACTCCGCCTAATATCTTCATGTCTGACAAAAAAATCTAGCAGACGCTCCATTCTTTCTGGTTGTCTTGCAACCTTATCTGAAACCAATATGATCTGGTTGTGGGCAAAATATAACTCTTTATTCGAGAATTGAGCAATTTTTGATATTTGTTCGGATATATCATGTCCTTTTTCCTGAAAGTTTTGATACGCTTTTTCGTTCGTTACTTCAGGTTTTAGGGACCTTGGGACAGCCACTTGAAAGGTTCCGTTCATCATTGGTTGATTCGAATCATCACCCATAGTTTCCTGATCGATTCCGACACCAATCACAAAAGCCTTTTTCTCGATCTCTCGTGCTCCGCAACCTTGCAACAAGTTAATAAGGAGGAGGGTTGATAGCGTATAACAAAGCTTCTTCATGATTTCACTCCTCTAATCTTAGCGATAATATAAAGAGGGACAGGCACGATTGCAATTAATGCTAAGCTGAGTCGTCCGATAAACGTTCCCATCGCTTCCATACCTTCCATGCCAATCGGAACCATTGAGACGAAGAAAATGATAGGAGATAAGATGACGATCAGTGTCTCTTTCTTTGCTTTTTTAAATAGAGATTCTAAGACGACGAGTGAAGAATCAATAGACATCGATGTTGTATTAAAGATCGTCATGATCCAGATGGTGAAATAGACAGATTCGAATCTCTCAAAAAAACCTCCAGGAAGTTCAATCTCCTTACCTAGCTCGATCGTTGGATTCTCTAAAAAATCAGTTCCGAGATTAGAAAAGACAGCCACACACGAAACAAAGACCAGCGTGTAGATGATAATGGAAATAAATACACCTTTCACCGCAGCTGATGATGCTTTATCAGGTTCATTAACAAGGTAAGAATAGCTTAAGATTATAGAGATGCCGGTGAACGAAAAGAATATATTGATCATGCCTGATCCATAGCCTTGCAAATCTGTTGTGAGCAGCGGATAAAAATTATCTAGATGCATGATTCGAATGTTTAAAACTACTAATAACAATGACACGATTAATACGACAGGTAAAAACATCGAGTTTATACGAATGAGTGCTGTACGAGAACCAAAAAGCGCATATAGCGTAACAAGCAAAAAAAGCAGACTTAAACTATCAGAGCTCGTGTTTGGCAACAAATATTTCTTCGTTATCTCTGCGATTGCTCGTATTTCATAGGCTGCTAATAAAGCAAAAAATGCACCATAAATTATGATTAAAGGCAGGGCGAGTGGCTTTGGGATGATTCCTAGCAAAATTTCATAGATGCCTTTACCCGGAAACATTCGAACGAATTGACCCATGATCCATACGATACCTAGCACTATTCCTCCCATTACAAGAATGCTGATCACACCGTCGATGCCGTTTGTTACGGTCGTGATATAGCGAGGCAGATTAAAGATACCAACACCAATTACCATGGAAGCTACTGCGTACATTAATTCTTTAGCACTAATGGAACGATCGGTGTATTTGACTTTGCTCACAGTTTATTCCTCTTTCTCTGAACGGACTTCATCTACTGTATCTAAGAAAACAGGTCTCTTTTTAATAAAAGAGATGGGCAAGCGTAGGAATAGCTCTTTCCAGTCGTTGATAAAGATAGGGGCAAGAGGTGCGGCGTATGGAATACCTAGACTGGTCAGATTGACTACATGTATGACAAGTACAATAAAAGCAAGTGAAATTCCATAGAGTCCCATCATGCCTGCAGCAAAAATAAAACTGAACAAGAGGATTCTATAGGTTACACCCATGCTATAGACCGGTAATGTAAAAGAAGCGATTGCAGTGATTGCGATTACGATGACCATTACGGTACTAACGATTCCAGCTTGAACAGCAGCTTCTCCAATAACGATTCCTCCTACGATACCAATCGTTTGTCCGATGGGTTTCGGAAGACGCAGTCCAGCTTCCCGTAAAAGTTCCATCGTAATCGCCATCATCAGAGCCTCAACAAATGCTGGAAAAGGAACCCCTTCACGCGAAGCGGCAATTGAAAATGCGAGACGTGACGGAATTAAGCCCTGATGAAAGGAAACAAGTGCTATATAAAAGGATGGAAGAAATAGTGAGATGAAAACAGCGAATGCACGCAGCATGCGCAGCAGTGACCCGATGTGCCATCTTTCATAATAATCTTCAGGAGAATGAACCGTATCCAGGATCGAGATAGGTGCAATCAGTGCGTTTGCTGTCTGATCAGGAATAATCGCTAATCTTCCTTGCAAGAGTGAGAGTGCAACTTTATCAGGACGTTCCGTGCTAATAAACTGCGGAAAGGGAGATAGAAAGTTGTCTTCTATCGATTGTTCAATAATGCCTGAGTCGATAGGTGCATCAATGCTTATATGCTGTAAACGATGTCTTGCTTCTTCTACGATTGCAGGATTGATCACATCACCTATATACAATAAAGCTACTTTTTTCTTCCCTCGTTCACCAATCACAAAAGTCTCTATCTTCAGGTTCTCATCTGTGATCTGTTTACGAATCATCGCGATATTGACACCGATCTCTTCTGTAAAACTTACTTTAGGCCCACGAATAAGAGATTCTGTTTGTGGTTCCTCGATCGCCCGAACTTTGCCGCCATACGTATCCACACTAAAGCCTTCGTTTATGGAATCCAATAAGATGATGGTTTTGCCGCTCAAAAGATGGTTGATCACATCTTTCGTTTTCGATATCTTAGCGGTTTGAGCGGTTAGGTAGATATCCGAATACATTTGCTCAAACAACGACGAATCCACAGGTGGTGCGTATTTTATATATTTAATTGATTTTAAGATGTTCTGCAGCTTATCTGAATCAACTAAGTCTGCCATATACAGAATAGTTAAAGGTGTATTTCTGATTTCGTACTGTAGCATTTTTAAATCAGGTGTTGGACCGAGCGTAGTTTGAATCCCTTCCAGATTGCTAGAAAGACTGTTACTTAATAATGGGGAGTGGTCTATTTGTGAATTTCCTTCTTTTTTCAATGCAACAGACCTCCCTCGTTTTTTACTAGGTATGTCCATTGAATGAGGTGTTTATTCCATTAATAGGGTAGAAGAGAAAATATAAAGAATGTGCAAAAGAAAAGAGAAGCCCATAAGCTTGAATGGAGCTTCTCTTTTCGTATATATTGTTGATCTCCGTTCCAGGTGCTCGCTTTTCGGGGGGCGTGCGGTGAGCAACCTTGACGTTTTGCGCCATAAGGTATCTCACCTGTCCCGTCTTTATGCTCCTTGCTCCTGCGTCTACAAGTTAATGCTAGAGGAGTAAGCTTTCTCGTCGCACGCCTTGCGAGATGTACTTCAGGTGGCAGGCACGCACGCACCTTACACTCCAATCAACTGGATAGCGATGTTGGTCATTTAGAAATAAGTTACTTAAATAATAAAACACAAGATACATTAAGAATAGATTAGTGGTCTTTAACTATTTCTAAATTTACATAAAAACAAAGAACAACTATCATAAATGCATATCCATTTATTTGGAAGTATTGTGTAGATAGAAAGGAAATCATTCATGGATGTTGATCTGAATATACTATTGCAAGAAATTAAAATCTGCCGTCAAGAAATGTATGATCTTAAACCAAGCTCCAATGATTTTTCAGATGCTGATCTCGTCAAACAGAGTCAAAAGCTGGACAAACTAATCTACCTTTATCAAAAAGCAATCATGGAGAATCCATCTGTAAAATAAGATATTGAGATTACTGGTCTAAAAGAAATTTAACCTTCTCTTTAAATTCTTTCGCTTCTGTCGAGAGCCCTTTTGTTAAAGGATATAGTGTCCAGAAGTCTTGGTAGATCAGATCAGGCTGCATAAACGGAATAATCGCTAAATTGCTGTTTCTTACATCTGCGTTGTTTTTGAAAGTAAAATTAAAAACAAAAGAAAAAGCATGTCCATCCAAGATCGCAGAACGCATGACTTCAATATTATTGGATGAGAATAGAATCTGTTCGTTCTTTACGTATTTGTCATTAAATGTTATACCGCCTTTTGAATTGTAAATTACCAGTTTCTCATCGCTCAACTCATCTGGAGTAAGAAAATCTTTGTAATACAACGAAGATTTCTTGCCTGCACAAACGCAAACATGTCCCGTATACAACAGTTCATAATCCACTCCTTTTTCATGCTGAAGGTTGGATACTTCATAATCGGTAAATGGACTTAATCCAATATCAATATGTCCGTTCTTCATTTCCTCTAATATATGATCTTGATCGATCTCTCTAATCATAACGTTCGTTTCAGGAAATTGTTCATGAAACAATAAGAAGGCATCGTACACGATGTACATTAAAGCTGGTGCACAACCAACCTTTAAAACATGTTTTTTTGCATGTTGTTTATCTGCTAATTCTTCATGAAGCTCTTGCATCTTCTTAAGAATCTCGTAGGCTTTTGATACAATAAATTTTCCATCAGTAGTGGGAATTGTACCTTGTCTAGACCGAGTAAAAATGGTAACGCCAAACTCTTTTTCAAGTTGAGTGATAGATTGTGATATCGCTGAAGGAGATAGGTGTAGTTTGTCTGCCGCCTTCGTAATCGAACTTTCTTTGGCCACTTCTACAATATATTTCATTTGTTCTAAGTTCATCGTTATCTCCTTTATTTAAGCTATGTTTAACTAAGTTAATTTTATTTCATTTTATCTTAAATAACGAGAAAGTTGTTGCATTTAAAGTAATTTAGGAAAGAAATTTATGAAAAAGATCAATTGAATCTATTAGTTAGTTTAAGTAGTTACATGTGTCAAAGTTCTTGAATGAATACGGAAGGGTTAAGTACAAGGGAATTATTGTTAATAAACGAATACTTTTTAAGAGAAGGTACCATATACCCGACATTTATTAAGTATAGTTAAAACCATTAGCCCCTGACAAAGGAGGAAAAGAAAAATGATTGAAACGCACCGTCTTCTATTACTCCCTTTTACTTATGAACTTGCGGAGGCCACACTTAAGAGTAAAGAAGATCTGATCAATTTACTAAACTACAATGTATCCAAAGAGTGGCCGAGTCCGCAATATATGAAGTTGATCAAGATTCAAAAAGACAAGCTGCAACAAACGCCTGATAGTAGTGCATGGGGCAGAATAGCCATTGACAAGGAAACACGTACACTATTTGGAGAAATAGGATGTAAAGCTCCACCAGATGAGAAGGGGAGAGTTGAGATTGGATATGGCATGGTAGGTGAAGCACGAAACAAGGGGTATGCCACTGAAATGGTAATTGGATTCACGGAGTGGCTTTCTTCACATCCAGAAGTTGAAAGTATTTCTGCAGAGTGTCTAGTAAGTAATACTGCATCTGTAAAAGTACTGAAAAAATCAGGATTTATGATCATAAGAGAGGTAGACGATATGATCTATTGGGAAAAGTCACAAAAATAATTTACTTGGATAATTAAAATAATGTTTTAAACCATCTCATTCGGGTATCCAAAGAGTGTTGTCCATATCTTGCCAAAATAAGTGAAACAGCATGTAATTCAAAAGAAAGGGTAGATGCAGTATGAACCTTTCAAAAGGTGAATTGAATGGACACACTTTTTTAGCAAAACTCATTACTCAATATGCCCATATTCATAAAAAAGCAATTGGTCCCGCTGCGGAAAGATATATTGAGCAGCTAGGTCTACGTACCGGCGAATGGATAGAAAGATTTTATGATGATCCATTAGACTGGACAGTTGATCAATACGTTCATGTCATTGTGGATTTAAAAAATTCCATCGGCGGGCATTTTGAGATTGTCAGTGTAAAGCCTGACCATGTAATAGTTCGTGCAAAAGAGTGTCCTTTCGGGGAGTTTGTTAAGGATGCACCGCACTTATGCAAAATGACATCCAGTGTACTTGGTGGAATAGCAGCACGAAAATTTGGTTATGGAAAGGTCTCGCTGCGTCAAAGGATAGCCTTAGGAAATCCTATCTGTGAAGTAGCCATTTACTTTCAGCCTGATGAACGAGAACAAGGAGATATCTATCAAGGCATTCCAGTCACACCTGAAAACGGTGATCCTTTTTCTTGGGAAGAAGAGACCATCAGTATGCTTAATAATGAGCTAAAAAAATGTGATGAGATGGTTGAATCACTTCTAAATGAGCTCGAAGAATTAAAAAGTGGAAAATCATAAAGATAATTAAAACAGACCCTTAATTAGAGTCTGTTCTTTTTGTTTTTTTATTTGTTTTATCCAATTTACCATACCCAAAGTCAGCCAATGCTTGAAGCAGGTTTCCTTTTAACGTGATCTCATCAAAATCTAAATTCAAGCTTACTGATGTTTGTGCGATCTCAGGGCTTAAACCGGTTAAAGTTGTTTTGACTCCTAAAAGTTTTAGCGTTGAGACAAGTTGGAAAAGTCGGTGAGCGACCATCGTATCAATATAACTCACACCTGATAGGTCGATAACTAAAGAAGTGATTTCATGATCTAAACACTGTTGCAGCGTAGCTTCGAGTAAGAGCTTTGCACGGTTCGTGTCAATATCGCCGACGACGGGCAGAACGGCAACTCCAGGAAAAAGAGGCACAACAGGAACAGATAGTTCTTGAAGAGATAGATGGAACTGTTTCGTCATTTCCCTGTAATTATTTACATAAGATTTGCTGAACGCTTGTACAGCGTAATCAATCATAGGATTAATCGTCGTAGAAATATGCAATACCGAGTGTGGAGACATTGCTTGCAACGAACCTTCTTCTTTTATAAAATCCCAGATCACATCGCGATAGTAAGACGTACTTTCAAGTGTGACATCTAGCGGCTGTCCAGAATGTACAGCAAGCATGCCAATATTTTCTCCCCACTCATAAATCGTTTTTTTGGAGTCTGAGACCTTTCCAGAAACTGCATCTCCCAGTAGTCGAATGAATGCAATGGACTGTTGAAGTTCCTCGTTATTATTCAATGGAGCATTTTGTTGAAGGGAAACATATGCGTTGCTATCTTTTATGTTATTCATGATCTTCTCTGCAATTTGAGGTGCATTTTCAGAAATTCGTGTACCGATTTCAATTTGATCTTGTTTCTGCTTCATTTGAAGATCCATTTTGAACTCCTAATTATTTTAGACGTTAAATATATTTTAACAAAAACAATTAACACATGTTTGAATTTACTGAAAAAAATTTTGAGTAAGATGATTATGACTTTTGGGGATAAAAAAAACAGGCCTCTTTTTCAAGAGTCCTGTTTATCTATTGGTTTATTAAGCTTTACGTACGTTAGTAGCTTGAGGTCCGCGTTGTCCTTGTTCAACTTCGAACGTTACGTCTTGACCTTCGTCTAAAGATTTGAAACCGTCAGCTTGGATAGCTGAGAAGTGTACGAATACATCGTCTCCACCTTCGCGCTCGATGAATCCGAAACCTTTTTCTGCGTTAAACCATTTAACTTTACCTTGTTCCATTTTTGTTGCCTCCTGTCGTGCCAAACCGCACAATAATACTATCTCTGCTCAAAAATATCAAGATAATAGGTCTACCTGTACAATCGAACAAAAATAATTCTTATTTATCGTAACATTTTACTAACCAATAAACAAGTAGAACAAGAAAAAGGAAATGATTAAATATTCGGTATGCTCTTAGAAAGCTGTTATAACAAGGAATAGTGAAGTACAAGTAGAGAAAATTTGGTAATAATGGTCTATTTAAAATTTTAAATAGTGATTATGAACTATTCTCGTTCTCTTTAAAGAAGCTGAGTTTTGTAAGTAATTCTGGTTTTAACTTCCTTTTATTCGTGGTACATTGATAAAAATACTAAAACAAATGATGTGATGATATGAATGAAAGTAATGGAATCACTGATCGATTGCATCGTCCGCTTCAGGACTTGCGGATCTCGGTAACCGATCAATGTAATTTTCGGTGTACCTATTGTATGCCTAAAGAAATTTTCGGACCAGATTATCCATTCTTAACACGAACTGAGCTATTATCTTTCGATGAGATCATACGTATTGCTTCCCAGTTTGCAAAGGCAGGTGTGGAAAAAATTCGAATTACTGGCGGTGAACCTTTACTTCGAAAAAACCTGCCAGATCTGTTAAAGCGTCTTCGGGCTATAGAGGGAATTCGAGATATTGCGTTAACGACCAATGGCGTGCTTCTTCCTAAGATGGCTGTTTCTTTAAAGAAAGCAGGAATGGACAGAGTAACAGTGAGTTTGGATACGCTTGATGACAATCTGTTTGGCATTATTAATGGAAGAGGTGTAGGCGTATCACCTGTTTTAAAAGGAATAGAAGCTGCACATGAAGCGGGTCTTGCTGTCAAAATAAATATGATGGTCAAAAAGGGAATTAACGACAAAGAGATTCTCCCGATGGCTCGTTATTTTAAAGATACGCCATATGTTTTGCGTTTTATTGAATATATGGATGTGGGGACTTCAAACGGTTGGAATTGGGATGATGTAGTTGCAAAGAATGAGATCTTAACGATGATTGATTCAGAAATGCCTTTAAAGCCCATTGGTCGTAAGTATTATGGAGAAGTAGCCAAACGGTATCAGTATGCAGATGGTCAGGGAGAAATCGGTATCATATCCTCAATCAGTGATACGTTTTGTTCGACTTGTACAAGAGCAAGATTGTCTGCAGACGGAAAAGTATACACGTGCCTTTTTACTGGACGAGGAACTGATCTAAAAGATTTTGTACGAGACGGTGCCACTGACGAAGATCTGTATAACCGTATTGTTCAAATATGGCGAAATCGATCTGACCGCTATTCTGATGAAAGAAAAGAACAGGGAATGAGCGAAAGAAAAAAAATAGAAATGTCCTATATAGGAGGCTGAGACGATCAGCCTCTTTTTCTCATTTTCTTTTTTCTGGTTGAAGTTTGTTAATAACTATTTTATAATTACTTACATAAAGTAATTAAATTACGTATAACATAAATAATTTCACTATTAAATAGGAAAGAAGGAAAAAAGATGACGCCTATTCATAAAGAAACTCATATCGGAAGTGTGACTTTAAAAGTTGAAAATTTGGAGAACCTTGTTACCTTCTATACAGAAACGATTGGTCTACAAGTGTTAACAAAACGGAAATCTATCGTGGAATTAACAGCAGACGGCAAAACGCCACTTATCATTTTAGAAGGTAATCCTGAGCTTCGTGCGAGACCAATAAAAAGTGCAGGCTTATATCACTTGGCATTGCTTGTACCAAGTAGAACAGATCTTGCAAATGTTCTTTACCATTTTATTGAGACAAATACACACTTACAAGGAGCATCTAACCACAGGTTTAGTGAAGCTATCTATCTACAAGATCCTGAGAACAACGGAATTGAAATTTATAGAGATGTTAATCGCGAAGATTGGCGACGAGATGAAAGAGGAAAATTACCTGCTGTCAGCGAACCATTAGACGTACAAAGTCTTTTAGCAGAAAGAGATACAAAGACTTGGAATCGCCTGCCAGAAAACACGGTTATGGGCCATGTGCATTTGAATGTACTAAATATAGCCGAAGCCGAAACTTTCTACATGAGCATATTAGGTTTTGAAGAACAGACAAGGATGGGGAACCATGCTTTATTCATCTCCGCTGGAGGTTATCATCACCATATTGCCGTAAATATTTGGAACGGAATAGATGGCCAGTCAAATCGAGATGATGTTACAGGACTTCTTCATTATGAAATCATCGTTCCATCGCAGTTGGAAGTCGAAAAAGTTTTAAGTGCTCTAGAACGTGAGCAATTTCCATATCATATAGAGTCGGAAACCATTTTGTTAAAAGACCCTTCAGGCAACGGTATCGTGATTAAAGCCGAACAGCGCTAACGTTTACAAACTCTCAGAAACAGGAATATTAAAAGTAAGAAAAAAACGGCAAAGAGGGGGGTTATATGAAAAGAAGTACTTTGGTAAAGATCACCGCAATCTTATTGATTGTTCTGTTTTTATTTGCTCTTAACCATTTTGTCTTTAAAATAACCCCCATGTCTTTGCGTGATTGGGTATTGTCCTTTGGGATGGTCGCTCCCATCGTCTATATCATTGTAAATGTAATCCGGCCTTTTACTCTATTTCCAATCTCTGTTCTTTCACTTGCAGGTGGTTTAGCATTCGGGGTAGTATGGGGAACTGTTTATACAGTTTTCTCAGCTACAATTGGTGCCATTTTATCGTTCTACATCGCCAAACATCTTGGGGCGAGATGGATCAAACAAAAAACAGATTCACCTTCAAGAATTGAGAAATGGCAGAATCAACTTAAGGAAAAAGGTTTTGTTTACATCTTCTTATTGAGAATCATTCCGGTACTGAATTTTGATGTTGTTAGCTATGTGGCTGGAATCTCTAAACTTAAACTCCGCTCCTATATTTTAGCTACGATGCTTGGCGTTTTACCAGGAACACTCGCATATAACTTGCTTGGTGACAGTTTTATTAAAGGAAATGGAACAATCATCGCAATTGCAATCGGCTTAGCGCTATTTGCAGCTTGTATACCTATTCTAATGAAAAACAAACAGATGATTACCAGTCAAATTCATCAGCATAAAGAAGATAACGCATAGCCTTACTCTTACCGTTAGAGTAAGGCTTTTTTTGTTTGTTTTCTTGATGTTTGAGCATAATACTTGTTCCTTATTAATAATTATTATAAATTAGTATTGACTTCAAAATAGAAGTGAGTATAATAAAGATTGTGAACAACGCATGATAATGATATTCATTATCATTTGAATAAAAGGAGTGGAATTTAAAATGGCAGAACGTATGGTAGGAAAACAAGCACCTCGCTTTGAGATGGAAGCGATCATGCCTAATAAAGAAACGAAAAAAGTAAGCTTAGAAAAGAACATGGAAGATGGAAAATGGACCGTTCTTTTCTTCTATCCAATGGATTTCACTTTCGTATGTCCAACTGAAATTACAGCTTTATCAGATAGATATAGTGAATTCGAAGACTTAGATGCGGAAGTAATTGGGGTATCAACGGACACCGTTCATACGCATTTGGCGTGGATCAACACGAGTCGTGAAGATAACGGGCTTGGTGAGTTGAACTATCCTCTCGCTGCTGATACGAACCACCGTGTATCACGTGATTATGGAGTTTTGATCGAAGAAGAAGGTGTTGCACTTCGTGGCATGTTCATCATCAATCCAGAGGGCGAGATGATGTATCAAGTGGTTTTCCACAACAACATCGGCCGTGATGCTGATGAAACACTACGTGTTCTTCAAGCACTACAAACAGGCGGACTCTGTCCAGCAAACTGGAAGCCAGGGCAAAAGACACTTTAAAAATATTATTGCTTCGAGGTTATTTAATGAATTTCCTCGTTGAACGTTGATTGGACTGGAAGGTGCGAGACTCCTGCGGGACAAGCGGTCAGGTGAGACACTTAAAGGCGCAAAGCGGCAAGTGGCTCACCGCCTGCCCCGCGGAAAGCGAGCAACCTGGAACGGAAATCAACTACATCTTGCAATTACTTAAGAATAAAACTAACGAACAATTTTTGGAGGAATATTAGATGAAATTACGTGAACAAATGCCTGAACTTGATGGTGCTACAACTTGGTTAAATGAAGAAGTAACAAAGGAAGAATTGGTTGGAGAAAAAGCAACACTAATTCACTTCTGGTCCGTAAGCTGTGGATTGTGTAAAGAAGCGATGCCTGATGTTAACGAACTTCGCGATGAATATGAAGACGATCTAAACGTAGTGGCTGTTCACATGCCGCGATCAGAAAATGATCTTGACATGAGCGTTATCGAACAGATGGCAATCGGACATGACATCACACAGCCTATCTATGTAGATAGCGAGCATAAATTAACCGATGCTTTTGAAAACAAATATGTACCTGCGTACTATGTGTTTGATAAAGAAGGTAAGCTTCGTCACTTCCAAGCTGGTGGAAGCGGAATGGACATGCTTCGCAAGAGATTGAACCGTGTGTTAAACGAAGAAACAAAATAAGGAGATGATACGATGAATACCATTCAAGAAGTATTGAATCGTCAAGTAGCTAACTGGAATGTGTTGTTTGTAAAACTACACAACTATCACTGGTATGTAAAAGGACCTCACTTTTTCACACTTCATGAAAAGTTTGAAGAGCTCTATAATGAAGCGGCAACGAACATTGACGAATTAGCTGAGCGACTGCTCGTACTAAAAGGAACACCAGTTGCAACGATGAAAGAATATTTAGAGTTGGCAACGGTAGAAGAAGCGAATACAAACGAATCTGCAGAAGTTATGGTTCAAAACGTTATTAACGATTTTGAACTACTGATCGCTGAGATTAAAGAAGGAATGGAAGTAACCGAGCGTGAAGGTGATGAGGTAACGCACGACATGTTATTATCCGTTCGTGAAAGCTTAGCAAAACATAATTGGATGCTTCGTGCGTTCGTAAGCTAATCTAAAATGGAGTGACTTCGGTCGCTCTTTTTTTGTGCACTAATTATATTTTTAAAAATTATAATTATTCTGCAATTTTAACGAAGCGTATGCTAAACTTTAAGAATGGACCAAATTATTCCAAAAGGAGGAAGGACATGAAAAAGGGGATCGCATTATTTTTCATAATGATTCTAGCATTTTCACTAGCGGCTTGTGGTCAAAAAATTGATACTCCATCTGAAAAGAAAGACTCTGGTGAAAAAAGCGCTTCATTAAATCTTGATCAGATCAGTATTGTAACAGGTGGTACAGGTGGTACATATTATCCACTAGGTGGAGAGATGGCGAAGATTGTGAAGGATGAGTTAGATGTTGAAGCAAACTCTCAGGCATCAGGTGCATCTGTTGAGAACATGCAGCTGCTTCAAGATGGTGATGCTGATGTAGCGTTCACACAAACAGATATTGCTAGCTATGCAGTAGAAGGCAAGGAAATGTTTGAAGAAAAAGTTGACCAAGTATCGGGAATCGGGACATTATATCCTGAAACGATCCAGATCGTTACATTAAAAGATAGCGGGATTAAGAGTGTTGAAGACTTAAAAGGCAAAAAGGTTTCAGTTGGAGCGCCAGGTAGTGGAACTTTTGCTAATGCTGAACAAATTCTAAAGATTCATGGTATGACAATGGAAGACATTGATGCCCAGCATCTATCGTTCGATGAGTCTACGGAAGGTATTCAAGATAAGAACATCCAAGCGGCTTTTATCACAGCAGGCACGCCAACAGGAGCTGTGGATGCATTATCTGCAACAAAACCTGTAACGATCGTACCGATTTCAGATGACAAGATTAAAGAGCTGATCGAAGCGCATCCGTATTATATTGAAGATACCGTTAAAAGCGGAACATACAAGATCGAAGCAGACGTTAAAACGGTAGCCGTACTTTCCATGCTAACTGTTCGCAAAGATATGGAAGATGATGCGGTGTATGCGATCACAAAGGCAATCTTTGAGAACACAGATAAGATCAGTCATGCAAAAGGAGAGCTTATCTCTGCTGAGAATGCAGTAAACGGTATGGGAATCGACTTCCATCCTGGAGCTAAAAAGTATTTTGAAGAAAAAGGAATCTTAAAATAAGAGGTGTTGAGCATGGACTAAGAGAGTATTCTTTAGTCCATGTATTCTTATGAAGAAAATTTTTATTACGATACTGATCTTATTGTCTTTAACGATTGCTTCAATTGTGCCTTTTTTTAAATCAGTAGTAATTGAAGATGGCAAGACAGGTAAATCGTTAGCTTTCTTTGATGCAAAGCAAGGTAGTGAATTCAGTATAGAATACATACACTCGATTCATAAAACACCGGTTCGTGAAATCTATCAAGTTCATAACGAAGAAATTCTTCAAACTGAAATGAGGTTTCAGGAATTTGGTGTTGGCATGCCATCAGGTGCAGATGAAGGTGAAGTGTTTGCACAAAAGGGTGAGAACTATATTTTATCCAATATGAAAAGAACGTTTCCTTCATTAGATATTCGAATCGGACAAATTATAGCCAATCATACACTCCTTCTTAAAGGTCATGAATATCCCTTTTCTGGTTTAAGTGAAAAAGGATCTTGGGTTTCAATAAAAGTAGACAACTTGAATATATGGCAAAGGTTGATAGGAGGGAAAAAACTTGGATAAGAACAAGCATAACGAGCGTGAACAAATATCAGATCAAGCTGTACAAGAGCTGATGGAAAAGTATGATCCGGAAGCAGGGTTTCGGAAATTAAAAGGTGTTCTTTATTGGATTACACTCATCGGTCTTATTACCTTTTCACTATTTCAACTCTATACAGCTATTTTCGGAGTGTTGCCTGCACAGCTGCAAAGAACGATTCATCTAGGCTTTGCACTAACTTTAATCTTTTTGCTATTTCCAGCTTCTAAAAAGAAAAAAGAAGGTAAGCCACTTTTTCAAGTCGCTTGGTATGACATGATCTTGGCTGTCTTGTCTATAGCGGTAGGATCGTATTGGTACATATTTATGGACGATCTTGTGATGAGGGTCGGAAGGTTAACGACTCAAGATTTCCTAATAGGGGTACTCGCAATCTTACTTGTTTTAGAAGCAACGAGAAGGGTCGTTGGGCTGCCGATCACGATTATTGCAGGTATATTCCTGCTTTACGCGTATATGGGACCTTATATGCCGGGCTTCTTAGAGCATAAAGGTTTGACGATTGAACGGATCGTAAGGACGATGTTCTTTACAACAGAAGGTATTTTAGGAACACCGCTTGCAGTTTCATCCACATATATCTTTCTGTTTCTCTTATTTGGAGCCTTTCTCGTAAAGACGGGAGTGGGCGAATATTTCAATGATCTATCCATCGTCATTGCAGGAAGACGAGTCGGCGGACCTGCTAAGGTAGCGATTTTCTCGAGTGCACTACAAGGAACGATTAGTGGAAGCTCGGTTGCTAACGTTGTAACTTCAGGGGCTTTTACGATTCCGATGATGAAACGTTTAGGTTATGATAAAAACTTTGCAGGAGCAGTTGAGGCAGCTTCCTCTACTGGTGGTCAGATCATGCCTCCTGTCATGGGCGCGGCAGCGTTTCTGATGGTTGAATTTATCGGAGGCGGTATTACCTATTGGGATATCGCCAAAGCCGCTGCCATTCCTGCCGTATTATACTTTGCAGGAATATGGATCATGACACATTTCGAAGCAAAACGTATCGGTCTTAGAGGGTTATCACGTGAAGAGATGCCTGAAACGAAAAGAGTTATTAAACAAGTGTATCTGTTGATTCCGATCGTTGTGGTTATTGTTTTATTAATGAATGGCGTTAGTGTTACAAAATCAGCATTATGGTCCATCGTGAGTGCGATTGCGGTAGGGATGTTAAACAAGAAAACTCGCATGGGACCGAAGCTCTTTTTTGAAGCATTAGCCGATGGTGCGAGAACGGCTCTTGGCGTTGCAGCTGCTACAGCAGCGGCAGGTATGATCGTTGGAGTGGTTACGGTAACAGGTGTCGGTCTTAAGATGGCGAACGGTTTGCTAGAGTTATCAGGTGGGTATCTCATTCCGACATTGATCTTAACGATGATCGCATCGCTCGTACTTGGTATGGGATCACCAACAACGGCGAACTATGTCATTACATCAACGATTGCGGCCCCAGCTATTTTATTATTTGGGGTTCCTGATCTGTCAGCTCATATGTTTGTCTTTTATTTTGGAATCATCGCAGATATTACACCTCCTGTAGCGCTTGCAGCGTTTGCCGCTGCTGGGGTTTCGGGTGGTGAACCGATACGAACCGGGATATTATCATCAAAACTTGCCATTGCAGCGTTTATCATTCCCTATATTTTCGTTATCTCGCCACAGCTCATGTTGATTGATACAACATGGACTGAAGCGATTTGGGTGATCTCAACGGCATTTGTAGGAATGATCGCGATTGGGGCAGGAATGATCGGCTATTGGATGCGTGCTCTTTCTTGGTTAGAAAGAATCGCAGCCGTTGCGATCGGCTTCTTGCTGATCTATCCAGAAGGCATGTTCAGTGCGATCGGTCTTGCAGCGTTCGCTCTTATGCTTGGAAGTCAGTATTGGTTATTAAAAAAAGACAATCCACAAGCTCCATCATCTCCAGCTGTTTAAAAGGGAAAAGCTCAAAGGCTATCTGTCTTCTGAGCTTTTTTATGTGTGCAAAGTTTAAAAAATTCAATGTGGGTAAAAGATTGTAAGGTTATACCACTCGTATTTATGATACAATCAGTAAGTATGCATTTTTGTAGGATACGGATTTGAATATATGTATGTAGGCTGATAGAGATAGTTGGTCAGTTATATATAAAAAGGAGAGATATCCAAATGATTACGGTAACTAACGTTGGTCTTCGCTACGGCGACCGCAAGCTGTTTGAAGACGTTAATATAAAGTTCACACCAGGAAACTGCTACGGCTTGATTGGTGCGAACGGTGCGGGTAAATCTACATTCTTAAAAATTCTTTCTGGTGAGATCGAAGCACAAACAGGTGACGTTCACATGACGCCAGGCGAACGTTTAGCCGTATTGAAGCAGAACCACTTTGAGTATGAAGATCAAGAGGTAATGCAGACAGTTATTATGGGCCACGCTCGTCTTTATGAAGTGATGCAAGAGAAAGACGCGATTTATATGAAAGCTGATTTCTCAGATGAAGATGGAATTCGTGCAGCTGAACTTGAAGGTGAGTTTGCCGAACTGAACGGTTGGGAAGCTGAATCAGAAGCAGCGATCCTTCTAAAAGGTCTTGGTATTAAAGAAGATCTTCACACAAAGAAACTAGCTGAACTAACAGGTTCTGAAAAAGTAAAAGTATTGCTTGCACAAGCTCTTTTCGGTAAGCCGGATGTTCTACTTCTTGATGAGCCGACGAACAACTTAGACCTACAAGCGATTCAATGGCTAGAAGATTTCTTGATCAATTTTGAGAACACAGTCATCGTTGTATCCCATGACCGTCACTTCTTAAACAAAGTATGTACGCACATGGCTGACCTTGATTTTGGAAAGATCCAGATCTATGTGGGTAACTATGATTTCTGGTATGAGTCTTCTCAATTAGCGCTTCGTATGGCACAAGATCAAAACAAGAAAAAAGAAGAAAAAATCAAAGAACTTCAAGCTTTCGTTGCGCGATTTAGTGCGAACGCATCTAAATCAAAACAAGCGACTTCACGTAAGAAGTTATTGGATAAAATCTCTTTAGATGATATCCGACCTTCTTCTCGTAAATATCCGTATGTGAACTTTGGCATCAACCGTGAGATCGGAAATGATCTTCTTCGTGTTGAAGGGCTAACAAAAACGATCGACGGCGTAAAAGTACTTGATAACGTGAGCTTTATCATGAACAAAGACGACAAGATTGCTTTTGTAGGTAAAGAAGAAATCGCCATCACAACTCTATTTAAAATTTTAATGGGTGAGATGGAAGCGGACAGCGGAACATACAAATGGGGTGTAACAACGTCTCAAGCGTACTTCCCGCGTGATAACTCGAAGTACTTTGCTGGCAGCGAGCAGACTCTTGTTGACTGGCTTCGTCAATATTCTCCTGAAGATCAAACGGAAAGCTTCCTTCGCGGATTCTTAGGACGTATGCTCTTCTCAGGTGAAGAAGTAATGAAAAAGCCGTCTGTATTATCTGGGGGAGAGAAAGTACGTTGTATGCTTTCTAAGATGATGCTAAGCGGATCAAATGTATTGATCATGGATGATCCTACGAACCACTTGGATCTAGAATCGATCACAGCATTGAACAACGGATTAATCGGCTACAAAGGTGCATTGATGTTCACATCACATGACCATCAGTTCGTTGAAACGATCGCGAACCGTATCATTGAAATCACGCCTAAAGGAATTCTTGATAAGCAAATGTCTTATGATGAGTACTTGGCGAATGATGAATTGAAGAAGCAGCGCCAATTGATGTATCAATAAAACAACGAAGGAGTGTTAAGTCTGATCGTAGATTTAGCACTCTTTTTTTGTTTGGCTATTTGTTTAAAAAAAGTGAGGAGAAATGATGGAACCATTTACTGAGAAGGTCATTAAAGTCATCAAAAGTATACCGAAGGGACAAGTCATGACTTACGGACAGATTGCCGGTGTAGCTGGAAATCCGCGAAGTGCTAGACAGGTCGTGCGTATCCTTCACTCTTTGAGTAAGAAGCATGATCTGCCTTGGCACCGGGTAATTAATGCAAAAGGTGAGATCGGCATTCAAGATGAGGAATTGTTTTTTACGCAAAAGTCACTGTTAGAGAGTGAAGGCGTGCAATTTAAAGGGAAAAATAGAATGAACATCGAAGCATACAGGTATTCGCCAGATTGCGAGGATTATATTTAATTAGCATTGATAGGGAGAAATGAGTATGCAGATCAAACAGAATACGGTAATAAAAGTAGCAGAGTTAAGGGATAAAGAAACGATCCATAATCTTATGCAGTTTTATTTTTATGATTTCTCAGAGTTTATCGACATTTACGTCGATGACAATGGAGTTTTTGGTCAGTATGCTTATTTAGATAACTATTGGCAAGAAAGTCGTCGCTTTCCTTATCTGATCGAATGGGAAGGAAAGGTAGCAGGATTTGTATTAGTAAGTGAAGTACAAGAGGAGAACAATCAACACTGGTCGATCTCAGAATTTTTTATCATGAAAAAATTCAGGCTTAGTGGTTTGGGCAAACTTGCTGCTTATCAGGTATTTGAAAAACATAAAGGAGATTGGCAAGTTTCTCAAATAGAAGCGAACAAACCTGCACAAACATTTTGGAGAAAAGTGATCGGCGAATACACGAGTGAACAGTATAAAGAGCGTAATGAAGAGAGACGAGTCATCCAATCGTTCTGCAATAAAATAATCAAGAAGTGACGTGCGATTCTATTCAATAGAATTGCTTTTTTTATTGTGATAAACCGATAGAAAGTTTGACTTTTTTTTAATAGGGCAAAATAGGGTAGGAGCTACTTGTATCTGGAGTGTTCCCAAATAACTGTTGTTTTTACTTCTGAGGGGATGTACACATGTTTAGATTGAACCTGTTAGATAATTATTTAAAGAAATATACAAAAATGTCGGAGAGGGAACTATCACATACGGTGCAATCAAATATGTGGTTTACTCCCGTGCTCTACATGATATTTTCTGCACTATTAGTGACGGCCACATTAACAACTGATCTAAAGTACGATTTAGGAGATCAAATGCGTCCATTTTTTGCAGTCGATTATGATCTTACACGAAATCTAGTAGGAACGCTTACCGCTGCAACTCTAACTTTGACTACTTTCACGTTTAACTTGATCCTAGTTGTGTTTACGACGTTTTCTGGACAGTTTTCTCCTCGTATGTTGAAAAACTTTATAGCTAGTAAATCAACTCAGCGTGTTTTAGGTATATTTACCTCAAGTTTTATTTATATGTTGTTGAGTTTTTTATTTCTGAACAAAAGAATGGCCGAATATTATTTTGCTGTTCCTTTGGCGGCGGCTATTATTGCTGCATTTTCAATGGGAACATTTATCTTTTTTATCAATCATGCTGTTGCTTGGCTTCAAGTGAATCAGATGACCTATGACATGAAGAATGAAGCGTTGTACATCGTAAAGAGTACATTAGAGGACGAAGTCGATCCTTATAAAGTGGATGATTTAACTACGGTAAACAGTGAGATATGTGATGAAAGCGGCAATACGATCTCAGCGCGCAAATCGGGATTTATCCAACTGGTGGATTTCATTTCTATCATGAAAGAAGCTGAACGAGATGATATTGTCATACGATTGGAGTATGCGATCGGAAGCTATGTGTATGCTACAACGCCATTTATCACCTATTGGAAAAAAGGTGAGAATGAAGTGGATGAACAAAAATATTTAGCGCTCATCAGTATTGGAAGAAGGCAAACAGAAGTTCAAGATATTGAATTTAGTATTAATAAACTTGTGGAAGTTGCGATTAGATCGCTTGGAAATAATGATCCAAAAACAGCGATTAACTCCATCTATCAACTAGGTGAAGTTCTTACTACGATTTCACGTGGATCCATTTTTTCAAAGTATTTGGTAGATAAACAAAATAATCTGCGCGTCGTTTTACAAGAACGAGATTTTAGCCATTATTTATACAATGCTTTTGGATACATTCGTCACTATGCAAAAGATAATGTGATAGTATGTACGGAAATACTGAAGGTTCTTGATTTGATGGCAAAATCTCTAAATAAGCGTGATTATAATGCAGTCTGGGAATTCGGGATTTTAACCGCAAGCGGGTTAGAAAATCAATTCTTATTTGCTTTAGATTATCAACAATTTCATCGAGCGCTGCAGAATCTTTCCGTGACGACAAATCATGAAAAAGAGTATGAGGATTTCTTATTTAAAAGTAAACAACCATAGGTGCTGCTATAGAATATGAAAAAGCCCGGTATCAGTACCGAGCTTTTTTATATGGAGCGCAATGCTTTTTGAACGTCCGATGCCGAATGAAACGGCTCGTCAAGTTGAAGCATTTTTCGAAGAACATATTTAAGTGAGGATGAAATTTTTAACTCTTCTTCCCAACTCTCCTCTTTCTTCGTTTGGGGCACGTAAGATGAGTAAAGAAGAAACAAGGCAAAATGACCGAGAGCAAACAGGTCGCTTTCCACTTTAACAGCCCGCATCCGAAGTTTCTCCGGATGCTCATGTGGATCTTCAATCTCATGGTCTATGTCTGATAAATAACAAGCAAGCCCAAAATCAATCACGATCAGTCTTTTATTTCTTTGAATGATATTTGGAATTCGAAGGTCTCGATGTATGATCCCTTTCTGGTGAAAGCGTTCAGTAATAGTTAAAAGCTCTAGCAATATCGAGATTGTTTCTTTTTCGTTGAATGTTTGATTTTCACGAAAAATTAGGTCTTCGAATGTGTCTCCCTTGATCCATTCCATAGCGATAAAGTGACCTTGTTCATCTTGAAAGGTATTCAATAGCTTCGGTACAGGGTGTTTCTGCAGCGCTTCTAAAATTTGAGACTCTCTTTGGAAAGAAAGAAGACCTGTTGTGGTCTTTGCTTTAGTGTTCCGAAGCTGTTTTAGTACGATAATCTCACCTGTATGCGTATCAAGTGCTAGGTACGTAATACCGTAACTACCCATTCCTAGAACTTCTTGAATAAGATATTGATCATGAACAAGGTTTCTAGCTTTAATAGGTCTGTCCCAAAACGTTCTTTGCATACCTTTCCATAGTTCAGCTATCATGTTGTTTGAATGCTACTCAGATCAGGAGCTAAAGAAGCTGCTTCTCTTTTTCTTTTTATAATGCTTGTGTCCATATCCACCATAATGCTTCTTGCCAAAATCACTGCTGCTGTATTTCTTGTAGCTTTTCTTATATTTGTAGCCTGAGCTGCTGTACCTCTTATGGCTGCTTTGACCTAATAGTGATTTTAATAGTTTCTTTAACATGAAAAATCATCTCCTTTGAAGATCCTTGTTAATCATATTCGTCCTTTTCAAGCATTATCCTACTGTACGTACTTTTAAACAAAAAGTTTCAAAGAGAAGGGGTCTGACCCCAAACAATTTATTTCCCGCAACAATTTCCTTGTTTTTGTCTAGTGAGTTTTGTTAAATTTAGAGAGGTATAATAGAACGTTTACAAAAGTTATGTTTTTTGGTGTTCAAGGAGAGGGGTTCTTCGTTTCATGTTGGAGTATATTGTCGCAGCTTTATTGCCGTTTGGTCTACAGCTGCTATTTAATAGAGTGTTGTTTACTAAGTACTTACCTTTGGCGATTACTGTTGTTATCTTAATTTTTGGTTTTGATGGCTTGAATCAACCGTTGCCTCTCCAAATCGTTGCCGTAATTTCTACGATTATAGGCTTCTTACTGGGACTTAAAATTTATAACAAACAAAAAAGAAAAGTAAGATAAAAAAAGACGTCACCTTTACGAGGTAGACGTCTTTCTTTTTGTATGAGTGATCGTTTCTTTTAAGAAAAGTACGAGCATGGATAGCACATATAGTGTGATGATACCTAGACCAGCCTTATCAAGATGAACGAGTTTCAGTACTACTGAGCTTAAGATTGTGATGTAGAGAGCACCTAGATATTTTTGAATCTGTTCGCTGGAATAGATGGTTGTGAGCTTTGCACCTAGTTGAGTCCCGACCAACGCCCCTAAAATAAGCAGGAGGCCAAGTTTATAATCAATCTGTACACTTGATGCGTACGTTAAGAAACCAGCACTTACGATGAAAAACACACTGACTAAGCTCGTCCCAACCGCTTTTCTAGAAGGGAACTTCATTAAAGAAATGAGCATTGGAACCATTACAAATCCTCCGCCGACTCCTAATGTCGTAGAAATGAATCCTCCTGTAAATCCAATAAAGACTGCTTTTGGCCAAGAGAAATAGATCTCAGTAGTGCTTTGCTCTATATTCTTGCGTTTTGTTTGCTTATAAAGCAGGGAAAGAGCAAAGTAGGCAAGAAGAACAATATAAAATATTGGGATGATCGTATCGTCGTAACCCATCTTCTCTAACCATACTACAAGTGGATGAGCGACCTGTGTGGCAACGATTCCTACAATTCCTAAAACAGCAGCAGTTTTCCATATAATATTCTTAAATCTAAGATGAGCAGCAACGCCTGAAACACTTGTCCCGATTGAGTACATAAGACTCGTCCCGATCGCTGAAAGAGGCGGGAGACCCAACAAGATTAGAACAGGTGTCAGAATAAAGCCACCACCTATTCCGAAAATGCCTGAAAAGATGCCGATGCATAAACCTAGCAGTATATAAAAAAACTCCATTTTAAAACTCCTTTAAAAGGGACACACCTTTTACAATTTTTCCGAAAGCCTTGGTAATGCTAGCGGGAAATGGGGTCAGACCCCACACAATTTATTTCCCAACAAGCGTCTACCTTTAAGTATAACACTTAACTTTCCTTCCAGAAACTTCTGCGAATATTTGTTCGTAATTATTAGGTTTTTGGATATGGGCTGTGCTATAATTTGAGTAACCAGAATTTAGGAACGGAGGTTCGGTTTTGTGAGTCAAAGTCAATTGTTCGAAATCAAATCAAACTATCAGCCACAAGGGGATCAGCCCGCAGCGATCCAACATCTTGTGAACAATATAAACGCAGGAAAGAAGAGTATGACCCTGCTTGGTGCGACCGGAACAGGGAAGACGTTTACGGTATCCAACGTTATTCAGGAAGTAAACAAACCGACTCTTGTTATTGCTCATAACAAAACATTAGCCGGACAGCTTTACAGTGAGTTGAAAGAATTTTTTCCGAACAACGCAGTTGAGTATTTTGTATCGTATTACGATTATTATCAGCCAGAAGCATACATCGCACATTCTGATACGTATATCGAAAAAGATGCAAGCATTAATGATGAGATCGATAAACTTCGCCACTCGGCTACTTCATCACTTTTTGAACGCAAAGACGTTATTATTGTGGCCAGCGTATCGTGTATTTATGGTCTAGGTTCACCTGAAGAATATAAAGACATGGTGATCTCTTTAAGAGAAGGAATGGAGAAAGACCGTGATCAGCTTTTACGTGATCTTGTAGATGTTCAATACAACCGAAATGATATTAACTTTACTCGAGGTACGTTCCGAGTTAGAGGAGATGTCGTGGAAATCTTTCCAGCCTCACGTGACGAACATTGTCTTCGTGTGGAGTTTTTTGGTGATGAGATCGACCGAATTACAGAAGTGGACGCACTAACAGGCGAAATTCTAGGTGAACGTAAACACGTTGCCATTTTCCCGGCTTCCCACTTCGTAACACGTGAAGAGAAAATGAAGGTAGCTATCAAGCGCATCGAAGCTGAGCTTGAAGATCGCCTAAAAGAATTGAATGAAGCTGGAAAACTGTTAGAAGCACAGCGTCTCGAACAGCGTACAAGATATGACCTAGAGATGATGGCGGAAATGGGCTTTTGCTCAGGGATCGAGAACTACTCCGTTCATCTGACGCTTAGACCATTAGGGTCGACGCCATACACACTTCTAGACTATTTTCCTGATGATTCACTGATTGTTATCGATGAGTCCCATGTTACTCTTCCACAGATTCGTGGAATGTTTAATGGAGACCAAGCGAGAAAAGGGGTTCTTGTCGATCACGGGTTCCGACTGCCTTCTGCAAAAGATAACCGACCGTTAACGTTTGACGAATTTGAGCGGTATACAAAGTTTCAGCATATTTACGTATCAGCAACACCAGGGCCGTATGAACTCGAACACGCACCTGATCCGGTTGAGCAGATCATTCGTCCAACAGGACTCCTTGATCCTACACTAGAAGTTCGTCCGATCAAAGGTCAGATCGATGACTTGCTCGGAGAGATCAACGAAAGAATCGCAAACAAAGAACGAGTTCTTGTTACTACTCTAACGAAAAAGATGTCTGAGGATCTTACCGATTATTTTGTAGAGCTTGGTATAAAAGTTCGTTACTTGCATTCAGAAATTAAGACGTTAGAACGGATTCAAATCATCCGTGACCTTCGTCTCGGTGTGTTTGATGTACTCGTCGGAATAAACTTGTTGCGAGAAGGACTGGATATACCTGAAGTGTCTCTCGTTGCGATTTTAGATGCAGATAAAGAAGGCTTCTTACGTTCAGAGCGTTCGTTGATCCAAACGATCGGACGTGCCGCGCGTAACTCAAACGGTCACGTTATCATGTATGGAGACAAAATTACGAAATCCATGCAGATTGCGATCGATGAAACGCAGCGCAGACGTCAGAAGCAGATGGAGCACAATGAAAAGCATGGAATCACACCTACTACGATTAAAAAAGAAGTGCGTGATGTGATTCGTGCAACACAAGCTGCCGAAGATACAGAAACGTATACAAGTTCAAAAGCTCCTAAGCAAAAGATGAGCAAGAAAGATCGCGAAGCGTTTATCGAGCGTATGGAAAAAGAGATGAAGGATGCTGCAAAGAACCTTCAGTTCGAGCGTGCAGCTGAGCTTCGTGACCTCATACTTGAGTTAAAAGCGGAAGGATGATTGCAGTTGGCTACCAACCAAAACATAGTTGTAAAGGGTGCTAGAGCCCATAATTTAAAAAATATAGATATTACGATCCCACGTGACAAGCTGGTTGTTCTAACCGGCTTATCAGGTTCGGGTAAATCTTCACTTGCTTTTGATACGATATATGCAGAAGGACAGCGTCGTTACGTTGAATCTCTTTCGGCTTATGCCCGTCAGTTCCTCGGACAGATGGACAAGCCGGATGTGGATTCGATTGAAGGACTGTCACCTGCGATTTCGATCGATCAGAAAACAACAAGCCGTAATCCTCGTTCAACAGTTGGAACGGTTACGGAAATCTATGATTATCTTCGACTTCTATTTGCTCGTATCGGACGACCGGTATGTCCTGTTCATAACGTGGAGATCACTTCCCAAACGATTGAACAAATGGTTGACCGGATTTTAGAATATCCTGAGCGTACGAAGCTTCAAATTTTAGCACCTGTTGTTTCCGGTCGAAAAGGGGAACATGTTAAAGCGCTTGAAGATATTAAGAAGCAAGGGTATGTTCGTGTCCGCATAGACGGTGAGATGCGTGAGATATCTGAAGAGATTAAGCTTGAAAAAAATAAAAAGCATACTATTGAAATCGTGATCGACCGTATCGTCGTAAAAGAAGGAGTCGCTACTCGTCTAGCTGATTCTCTTGAAGCAGCACTCAACCTTGGTGGAGGAAGTGTTGTTGTTGATGTCATGGAAGAAGAGGAACTTTTATTCTCTCAAAATCACGCCTGTCCTCATTGTGGATTTTCAATTGGTGAACTAGAACCACGCCTATTTTCATTTAACAGTCCGTTCGGGGCGTGCTCGTCATGTGATGGTTTAGGAGTAAAGCTTGAAGTGGATCCGGAGCTCGTTATCCCTGACTGGAGTCGTTCTTTACGTGATAACGCCATCGCACCTTGGGAGCCCATCAGCTCTCAATATTACCCGCAGCTTTTAGAGAGCATCTGTAACCATTTTGGTATTGATATGGACGTACCGGTTGAAAATCTTCCAAAAGATCAGATGGATAAAATTCTGAACGGAAGTAAAGAGTATCTGACTTTCACGTACAAAAATGATTTCGGTCAGGTACGCAAGAACGAGATTCAATTTGAAGGTGTATTAGGCAACATTCAGCGCAGATACCGTGAAACGAGTTCAGATTATATCCGTGAGCAGATGGAAGGATATATGGCGCAAAAGCCATGTCCAACATGCAAAGGGCATCGTCTGAAAAAAGAAGCTCTTTCTGTTCTGATCAATGGGAGGCATATCGGTGAAACGACTTCTCTTTCCATTACTGAAGCAAAAGAATTCTTCGATAACCTTGATCTGACGAATAAAGAACGTGCGATCGCGAAGCTCATTCTACGCGAGATCGTGGATCGCTCAGGTTTCTTGATCAATGTAGGACTAGACTATCTGACGCTAAGCCGAGCAGCTGGTACTCTATCTGGTGGTGAAGCACAACGTATTCGCCTTGCGACTCAAGTCGGGTCACGATTGATGGGTGTTCTTTATATTCTAGATGAGCCATCTATCGGGCTTCATCAGAGAGATAATGACCGACTGATTCGTACACTCGAAGAAATGCGTTCTCTTGGGAATACGTTGATTGTTGTAGAGCATGATGAAGATACGATGCTTGCGGCAGACTATGTCATTGATATTGGTCCTGGTGCAGGGGCTCACGGTGGCGTGATTACATCACAAGGTACTCCACAAGAGATTATGGAAGATCCAGCTTCGCTTACAGGACAGTACTTGTCTGGTAAAAAGTTTATCCCTCTCCCAAAAGAAAGACGTAAGCCAGATGGAAGATATATTGAGGTTAAAGGTGCAACAGAAAACAATCTGAAAAACGTATCTGCAAAAATTCCATTAGGTTTATTTACAGGAGTTACAGGTGTTTCTGGATCCGGGAAAAGTACGCTTGTAAATGAGATCCTGCATAAAGCTCTTGCACAAAAGCTGCACCGTGCAAAGGACAAGCCGGGTGCACATAAGTCCATCAAGGGTCTAGAGCATGTTGATAAAGTTATTGATATCGACCAGTCCCCAATCGGCCGAACGCCACGATCAAATCCAGCGACATATACGGGAGTATTTGACGATATTCGTGATGTGTTTGCATCAACGAATGAAGCAAAGGTACGTGGTTATAAAAAGGGACGTTTTTCTTTCAATGTAAAAGGTGGACGTTGTGAAGCATGCCGCGGAGATGGAATCATTAAAATTGAAATGCATTTCTTGCCAGATGTATACGTACCATGTGAAGTTTGTCATGGTAAACGTTATAACAGAGAAACATTAGAAGTGAAGTATAAAGGGAAAAACATCGCAGATATCTTAGACATGACGGTAGAAGATTCTGTTGAGTTCTTTGCCAACATCCCTAAGATCAATCGTAAGCTAAAGACCATTCTTGATGTCGGTCTTGGCTATATTAAGCTCGGTCAATCCGCTACAACTCTTTCAGGAGGAGAAGCACAGCGTGTAAAACTCGCATCTCAGCTTCATAAGCGTTCTACTGGAAAAACGATCTACATTCTAGACGAGCCGACAACGGGTCTTCACGTTGATGATATCTCACGCTTACTTGTCGTACTTCAAAGACTTGTTGATAACGGAGACTCTGTACTTGTTATCGAGCATAACCTTGATGTTATCAAGCAGTGTGATCATTTAATTGATCTTGGACCAGAAGGTGGGGACAAGGGCGGTATGATCGTTGGTGCAGGTACCCCAGAGGAGTTAGCTGAAATTGAAGCTTCTCACACCGGTCGTTATCTTGCTCCGATCTTAAAACGTGATAAGAAACGGATGACTGGAAAGATCAAAGAAAAAGAAACGATTAAATAGAAGTTAGTAAAAGGACGGTGAAATGATTTCACCGTCCTTTTTCTATTAAAAGATAGGGGTTGAAAGAATATCGTCTTATTAAAACATTTATGAAACAAATATATTGGGAAAGTAGGATTTAACTAATTGAAATAGGACTTTTTTGCTATGCGATTGGTTAAATAAAACTACAAAAAAATACACCTTCTCAAAATATGAGAAAGTGTATGTGAACCTTAGAAATTATTTATATTTCTCCTCTGAGGACGAAGAATCTTTCGTACCTTTCTTGTCCTTTTCTTCGCGTTTTTCTTGTTTAAGGTCTTCCATCGGAATTGAATCTACATTTTGTTCACTTTCAAATTTATCAAACAAGCTTTGTTGGTCAGTTTTGTATTGTTCAGGATTGTCCATTTTGCCTTTTTGTTTCTTTTTCTCTTCAGCCATAATAAATCACTCCTGTCGTATTTGTATATCCATTCCTTTTTCGTGGTTTTCCTAAACAAAACCTCCTCAAAACGACAATTTTCGTATAAAATAGATAGGTGTTTTTATTTCCATATCTTAGAAAGAAGTTTGTAGATTACATAGTTTATCAACATTACGATGAAAGTGCCGAACATCCCAGCTAGAATTCGGTCACTAACTGTGAGTTCCATAGCATCTTCAGTCATAACGCCGAATATAATGCTAGTGATCATCAGTATAGCTAATACTATAAAAAGTATTTTTAATGTTCGAATCTGTTTCAATGGTGGTAGCTCCCTTGGGTGTTTTTGTCATTATGATACGGAATTTTAGAAGTTATGTCGAATGGCTATAGAGATAAAGGAAGATTGTTTAAAGGGGTCGAAGTAAAAAAGGCACATGCCTCTTTTGCTCGTAGTCCCGTTTCGTTATGGATTTATTAAAGCAGGAGGTCTTGTTTCATGAAGGAAGGCTCAAAAAAAGCTATTTCTGCACTATGTTATTTTAGTCTGTTTTTCGCACCATTTTTATTTCCGATCGCTGTATATCTAATCGCAGATGAGCCTGAAGTGATGGAGCACGCTAAGAGATCATTTTTGTCCCATCTATTTCCCGTTATCGCTGTTCCATTAGGTATTATTATCATTTTTGAAACGCAATATCATCTTATCGCTATTATTATAAGTGCACTCATTTTTGGAACACTGACATTAATTGTGATGATCTGGAATATTGTTAAAGGGATAAAGGTAATCGTCTCATAATCTATTTTTGTACAAGTAATACCGGAAAGTCTCAGACATCTTAGAATCAGCCGACGCCGGTGACGGAACCCCAAAAAGGAGGCGTCAATGTATGGAAGAACGCAAAATGATTTTAAACATGCTGAACGAAGGTAAGATCTCTGTTGAAGAGGCGGAGAAACTTTTGTATGCCCTTAACGATAAGAAGAAGCTGCAGTTGAGCTCGATCAGTCCTCTCAATCTCAAAAATAAAGCCGTTAACGGTGCGACTGCTGTCAAACTTCCCACTTCCGGTTATAAAGTGGCAAAGTTTTTTGATCGTGTTGTAAAACGAATCAAGACGGTTGATTTTGATCTGAATTTCGGACCTTCTGAACCTGTTCATTATGTTTTTCAAGACAGCCATGTCATGTTTCAGGCAATGGATGTCGAAGTATACAACGGTTCAGTTACGGTCGTACCATGGGATCGAAAAGACGTCCAAGTCGAATGCGATGCTCATGTTTATAAAGTGCCTGAAGGATCTTCAGCGAAAACGAAATTCAGAAATGAAACGTTCTATGATTGTGATGCGACTAAGATGCGATTCTATTCAAGAAACAAGCATCAAAAGGTGAACGCCGTTATTTCAATTCCAAGAGAAGCTTATGACGAGATCAAGATTACAACGTTTAATGGTCCTGTGAAAATAAGTGATTCGCATGCAAAAACGCTTACGGTCAAAACAACTGTAGGAGCAATTGCGATGAACCATTGTACGGGGAATAACGTGAAAGCTTCGGCTGCTAACGGCTCATTAACACTGAACGATTGTCAGTTTAAGGACGTAGAAGCAGAAACGATGAACGGACCTGTCCGTCTTACTGTAGATGCATCACAAGTACGCTCAGAAACGATAAATGGTTCGATCTACTGCCGTTTTGCTTCAGCAGTAGAAGGGTATGCATCTTTTAAGACGGTGACGGGAAAAATAGAAACTGAATTTCCAGAAACACTTGAGCTTGATGCCGTTCTCAAAACAATCGTTGGTGGGTTTGTTTGTGATTTTGAGTCCGTTGAGGTGCGAGAAGAAAAGAAAGAAGTGACTCGTAAGTTTCTTTCGTTTATCGCGAATGGAGGTAAGAGCTGGCCGTCTTTTAAATTGGAGGCGGAAGCAAAAACAGGCTCTGTTGTGGTGCTAAAAGCGAAATAGAGGTGACATACATCATGAAAAAACTAAAAAGATCGAACGATGCTAAAATATCAGGAGTTTGCGGTGGAATTGCGGAGTATATGAATGTGGATCCCACGGTTGTACGATTAGGAACAGTAGCACTTGCACTGTTTACAGCTGTTATCCCAGTTGGTTTAGCCTATATCATCGCGCTAGCTGTTATGCCAGAGGATGGCGTATAAAATGATGAGCTGGTTTGCTTCTTTATTGATCAACACCGTTGCGCTAATGGTTGTGGCAGGGTATTTTGATGGTTTTCATATTGAAAACATCAGTGCTGCATTACTAGCAAGCGTTTTATTATCACTGTTTAACGTTTTTCTAAAGCCGATCCTGGTCCTGTTGACATTGCCTGTGACCATTTTCTCTTTAGGATTATTTTTAATCGTCATTAACGCAGCGCTTTTATCATTAACAGCTGAATTGATGGGTAGCTCGTTTAACATTGATGGATTCGGAATGGCATTACTCGCTGCAGTCATCATTTCACTTCTCAATATGTTCCTGACAAACATTGTTTGGGAACCTTTAAAAAAGAAGCGGAAAAGAAACTAAAGTAGCCGTTCGATCATTCATACAATGCTTGAAAAAAGTGGTAGATTTTCATAGCGGATTCTCTTTTGTATGAGAAAATCGTAATTCCCAAGCCAATTAGCAGGGGGAATAGCACTATAAATGGATATGTAAATGAGAAAAAAACGACCAGATCTTTTTGAACTGCACCCCAATTGTTAGACACCACTAACAGGTGCAGTTCATCTTTTTCTGGTCATTTACTGTTTCCCCTTATTCAGTAATCGCCGTTCGTGGAATCACTCATCACAGGAAAAATCCTAAAACTGATTTAAATTACTTAAATTAAGTCTCTTTCATCTCAAAAAGGATGGCGCATTTCTTATATTAGAAATGCACCCTAAAATGAAACTTTTTATTCTTATAACGTTTAGCGTTTTTTTTCAGAGATTTCATCAATAACAAGTGATGAACATTTTGTATCAAAATCAAAAGGAATGGCTTGTATATATGGAGGGGGGAACAATTTTGCATTCCGATGTTCTGTATAAGGATTATCAATATATTTTCCTTTTGCATCCCGTTCTTTGCTTAATTGATTAATTACAATCTTACCAATCTGTCTTCCGAGGCGCAGTCCTTCTTCATTATCCACGTTAAAATGAACCCCTGCGTATAGACGTGATAATGCATCTTCTTCAGCTAGTTGATGCAGACCTTCTCTTTCTGTAGGGAAGAAATAGCTTAAGATAACTTCCGCTGTACCGGATAATACGGAGTGTCCAGAAGGATAAGCAGGGAAATTAGGGGTGCAGACGATTGTCGCGAGCTTAGGGTCAAACTGATTGGGACGAGGAACAAGCGCTAGATATTTTAAATACCAGGTGACAACAAGTGCATCATTCATTCCGGCGCTTAAAGCTGCAAGGATACGAGCTGCATATGGCGGTGTCACATTATAAGTGTCAATTAAGATATCGGCAATGGGAGTCCATTGCTTACTTGGAGGACCTTCTGCCCAAAACTTTGCGATCCTAATCTGTTCTTGAGTTAAATGTCTTACAATTCTTTGAACCTGTTTTAATTCTTTTTTCCAATCAATCTTCCGGGGATCTTTTAACTTTAATTTTATCGGCTCGCCATCTAAAGTAGTAAATCCATGCTTTTCCTGTTTTAAGTAGTTCAAAGGCCATGAACCAGCATAGGGATTTACAGGATTTTTTGGCGGGTGATCTTGTCCTGCATAAGGCAATTTTGTCCACAGAGGGTAATTATATCGCATATATTTTTTTTGCCTCTTTCTCTTATTTTTTATAATGTATGGTGGACAGAAATTCATGCTTGGACAAGTGTCCTTTTCATAAGCCCAATTCAAAAAGAAAGGGCACATTTCTTATTACAGAAATACACCCGATTACTGATAATAAAGCTAAAAGTTTTGCTTATTATTATTTATCTCAACTAATTCTTTTTCGATCTCTTCATTTGATAAAATGAACACCGCCCGCCCTGCGGAAAGCATGAATCCTGAAGTGGAAATCCCCCCAAAAAAGAATTAATTCGTTTCCATATTTTATACTTTATAGTAATATTAAGGTATTCTGTTTGAAGAAAGGACCTCAAGTGACCTGTATGCCAACATTTAACCTGTAATGGAAAACAATTTAGATTGCTTCTCAACCGTTAAGAAACGCTTTGTTTCTGACCACGGGAGAAGTCTGTCTACAACCCATTACAGAGGAAATACAGCGAACTGCAGTCCGTTATTACGGGTAATATTGCGTTCAAAGCTCTCCTTGTATGAGGGGAGCTTTTTTTTTTCGTTCTGCAAGATTTCAAATAGAAGTTGTATTTCTTCCCTACTAATTACAGAGGTGAAGAAACAATGCAATTCAAACAATATGCTTTAGCACTACACCAACAAATGAAAGCGGACACAGTAAAAAAACAGTGCAAAATGTGCGGTAAAGTAACCACATTCACGGATACTACCATTCGCAGACACAACGCAAACGGAAAGAACATCTATCAGTTTGCGATTTACAAATGTCCGAAAAATCATTCTTGGAACAAAAAACTCAACATCTATAAATCGTTCACAGAGCATGTCGATCCCCTGTCGATCATTCCGACATCTTTTATAGAGATAGAACCAGGGAAAAAGATTACTTCTATGAAAAGAGGCGATTCTGCTTTCGAAATACAGATTACATCTGTCAACGGAATCTTTCGGCTCGACCGCACGCTTGCGGATCACCTAGAAGGGTGGAGCAGAACAGAAATTGCCCAAAACATTAAAGCAGGTAAGATTCTGTTAAACAATTGTTTAACGAAACCAAGTCAAAAGCTCTTTGTTCATGATAAGATTTTTATAGATGTAAAATAATAATATTCATTCCAGCCGTTTGCTTCGAATTCGATCAAACGGCATTTCTCTTTCAAAAGGAGCTGGTGATCTTGCAATCAGAAAGGCTGAAATTCCGACCGTACACGACTGAGGATTTTGCTTTTTTTGCATCATTATGGGCAGATCCTGATGTTGTTCAATTCATCGGGAAAGGGGTAACTCGTTCAGAAGAAGAAGCTCTAAAAAGCTTTGATGAATGGCTGATTCCGGGATATCGTGATGGCAGAGGTTTGTATCTAATCGTGCTTAAGGAAAGTCTAGTTCCAATCGGTCACGCAGGTATTGTGCAGCAAACGATCGATGGAAAAAAAGAGTATGAGATTGGCTATTGGCTGGCTAAGGAATTTTGGGGAAACGGCTACGCAACGGAGGCAGCGATTCACTTCAAAAATTACGCCATTCACGAACTAGGAATCACACGACTGATCTGTCTGATTCAGCGAAATAATAAAAAGTCTGTCTCGGTCGCATCGAGATTAGGGATGACCCTCCAAAAAGAATCAACGTTTAATACGATACCTGTAGACGTTTACAGCTGGGCAGAAAGTCAGAAATAACCCTATAGTACTCTTTGGTTAATCTGTGGTTGAAGTGATACAATAGAATCATTGAAAAATGTCGAGGAGGACCCAATGGCTAAGGTACATATTCATGAACTCATAAAAAAATTTCATCTAGAGCTTGTTAGTGGTGAAGAAGGCATCCACCGCACGATTCGAACGAGCGACATCTCCCGGCCAGGTCTTGAGATGGCTGGTTACTTTACATTTTATCCTGGTGAGCGATTACAGCTTCTTGGGAAAACAGAGCTGTCGTTTATTTCTGAGCTCGACCCTGAAACACGTATGGAACGTTTAACAGCGCTTTGTACGGATGAGACACCGGGAATTATCGTTTCTAGAGATATAGAAGTCCCGAAAGAACTGCTTAAAGCTTCTCATAAAAGCGGAGTGCCGATCATGCGCTCTCCGGTTACGACAACGCGTTTATCAAGCCGTATCACCAATTATTTAGAAAGCCGCTTAGCGCCAACGACTGCTAAACATGGTGTTTTAGTAGATATATATGGAATAGGCGTTTTGATCACAGGTAACTCAGGTGTTGGGAAAAGTGAGACCGCACTAGAACTCGTAAAACGTGGGCATCGGTTAGTAGCAGATGATTCAGTTGAAATCAGACAGGAAGATGAAGATACGCTCATCGGGAGTGCACCTGAACTCATCCAGCATCTTCTTGAGATCCGGGGGCTTGGTATCATCAACGTGATGACGTTGTTCGGTGCTGGAGCGATTCGCAACTATAAAAAAATCTCAATCGTTATGAATCTGGAAGCTTGGGATTCTAAAAAAGTATATGACCGATTAGGATTGGAAGAAGAGACAACGAAGATCATTGATACTGAGATTCCGATCTTAACGATCCCTGTTCGTCCTGGACGAAACTTAGCCGTAATTATTGAAGTAGCAGCGATGAACTTCCGACTGAAGAGAATGGGCATGAATGCCGCACAGCAATTCTCAGACCGTTTGACAGATGTGATCGAAGCTGGAGATGAAGAAGACCTATAAGAATGAGAAGGAAGTGTAGACTGTGGAAGAAACGATTCAGCCATTAAATCGTGTAGCACTCGAATTAGGACCACTCACGATCTATTGGTACGGACTTATTATTGGGTTTGGTGCGATGCTTGGCCTTTGGCTTGCGGTAAGAGAATCAGAGAGACGCGGGCTTGCTAAGGATACGTTCGTTGATGTAGTGATGATTGCAGTACCTGTGGCTATTTTATGTGCAAGGCTTTATTATGTAGCGTTTGAATGGGACTTTTATAAAGACAATCCAAGTAAGATTCTCGCTGTTTGGGAAGGCGGTATCGCGATTCATGGTGCACTGATCGGTTCTTTCTTAACAGCACTCGTTTTTTCAAGAGTAAAGAAAATCTCTTTTTGGAAGCTGGTTGATATCGCAGCTCCTAGCATCTTGCTCGGTCAGGCGATCGGACGCTGGGGCAACTTCATGAACCAGGAAGCTCATGGTGGGGAAGTAACGCGAAACTTTTTAGAATCACTCATGTTGCCAGACTTTATCATCAATCAGATGTATATTGATGGGACTTATTATCATCCAACCTTTCTCTATGAATCGCTTTGGAGTTTCATAGGTGTTATCGTCTTGCTTTATTTACGCAGAGTGAACCTTCATCGAGGTGAATTGTTCTTAACGTATATCATCTGGTATTCGATCGGACGTTTCTTTGTAGAAGGACTTCGTACGGATAGCTTGATCGTTTGGGGAACTTCCCTTCGCATCGCACAAGTGGTGAGTTTGGTCTGGATTGCAGCGGCGGTGATCATCTGGATCTATAGAAGAAAAACAGGATTGGCTAAACAACGATATCTAGAAAGCTAAGGGAGGCGAATGAAAAGTGGAAACGTTAAAAAAAGGCACACTTGCAGGCTTGAAAACCACTTGGACGCTAGGGAAAATTATTTTTCCTGTCACTTTACTGATCACGCTGTTGAGTCACACACCGGTGTTAGATTGGCTGATCGCTGTTTTAGCTCCAGCCATGAAATGGATCGGACTTCCGGGTGAAGCGGCGATTCCGCTCGTCCTCGGTAATTTTCTGAATCTATATGCAGGGATCGGGGGGATTCTGACTCTCGATTCTTTAACGGTGCAAGATGTATTTATTCTCGCTGTTATGCTTTCTTTTTCTCACAACCTGTTTATTGAGTCTGGTGTTGCAGCGAGTGTAGGTATCAAATTGTGGGTGATCCTACTCGTGCGAATCGGCTTGGCGCTTTTCTCTGCTTTTATGATCAACCTTTTATGGGATGGCGGAACAGAAAAAGCACAATACGGTTTTATCTCAAAGCCTGAAGCGGCTCCGAACGGATGGGGAGAGATCACGCTCGCCGCTCTAGAAAAAGCTTCGCTCGGTATTCTGCAACTAGCACTTATCGTCATACCCCTCATGATCATCATGCAGTATATGAAGGACAAAGGCTGGCTGAACAAGTTTTCGAAATGGATGGCACCAGCTATGAAACTGCTAGGTATGAAAGAGAACACGTCTATGACGATGGCAGCCGGACTTACGATCGGTCTTGCCTATGGTGCAGGTGTGATGATGCAGGCGGCGAAAGAGGACGGCGTATCAAAGAAAGATCTGTATCTAGCTTTTATCTTTCTCGTAAGCTGTCACGCCGTTGTTGAGGATACACTTGTTTTTGTACCATTAGGAATTCCCGTTCTGCCGTTGTTGATCATTCGAGTAGTGACGGCGATCGTTCTTACTGTAATAGTAGCTTACGTATGGAACAAGCTTGAACGGAAAAATCGTTTAACAAGAAAGGAACGACAACATGAAACGCAACACCATACTATTTGATCTAGACGGAACATTAATCAATACGAACGAACTGATCATCGCTTCTTTCCTTTACACACTAGATAAGCATTTTCCAGAACAATACAATCGTGAGAGTGTCTTGCCGTTTATGGGGATGCCGCTCGTTGAGACGATGGAGCAGTTCGATAAAGAAAAAGTATCAGACTTAGTTCAAACATACCGTGAACATAACATCTCGCATCACGATGAACTTGTTACAGAGTTTGAAGGAGTTTTTGAAACGGTAGAAGAATTGTATAAAAAGGGCTATAAACTGGGCATCGTAACTACAAAAATGAGAAATACAGTCGAGATGGGCTTGCGCCTTGTTGGTCTTGATAAGTTCTTTCAAACGGTTGTTACGTTAGATGACGTGAAAAACGCGAAACCAGATCCAGAGCCTGTTCAAAAAGCGTTAACTTTGCTCGGTTCAACACCAGAAGAAGCAATCATGGTAGGCGACAGCAAGTACGATATTCTTGCGGGTCAGAATGCTGGCACACAAACGGCTGGTGTAGCATGGACCATTCGCGGCAACGATTATTTGCAGCAGTTTAATCCAGACTTCATGCTGAATGAAATGACGGATTTGCTGGATGTTTTAGGAGAGAGATAATTGCGGAATACTGAGCGTTATCCGGTAAAAGGAAGAAACTCGTTGTACCAAGTGTATGACACTGTCCCGTTCTGGAAAGTGGTAAAGAATTTTATCGCGATACAAGTGGCTCGATACACGCCATTTCTACCTATGAAAAATTGGCTATACCGTACTTTTTTGAAGATGAAGGTCGGTGAGGGGACAGCGTTCGCCTTGATGGTCATGCCAGACATCATGTATCCTGAACGAATTTCAGTCGGGAAGAACTGTGTGATCGGCTATAATACAACGATATTAGCTCACGAATATTTGATAAAAGAATACCGTTTGGGTGATGTGATCGTGGGCGATGAAGTGATGATCGGTGCGAACTCTACGATCCTCCCAGGCGTTACGATCGGTGACGGTGCGATCGTATCAGCTGGAACACTCGTCCACAAAAATGTTCCAGAGGGATCTTTCGTCGGTGGTAATCCGATGCAGGTCATCTACACGAAAGAAGAACTTCTTAAGAGGGAAATGGAAAGATAGAAATTTGTCGTAAGTTCCCCTCTTGGGTTTTCTTGATTTTCGTCGTATACTTAAAACAGGCAAAAAAGCGAAAGCTGGAGGCGCATACTATGAGAAGGAAATCATTCTCGATCGTATTTATGAAGAACACGTTTAAAATTGGACACCTCGTTGAAGACAACTGTCAGTCTCAGCATGCACCGAAAGCATCTCATCCACAAAATAAGGCCGAACAACTTGCTGCCCGCGATACCTATCGTTTCCGGACTGCTGTGTCAAAAATGAAAGGTCATGGTCTTGTTAAGCATTACGAACTTCAAAGCAAACGTGCAAAGCTGGTTTTTTACGGCGACTATTCTACTTACAAACGTAACGTACCTCATATTGCGTTTACACGCGAACATTTTCAACACTACTTTGGAACAGAAGATTTAATCTGTGAATTTCTCCTAGATACTTCTATTTATTTATTTAAAGAACTCCATTTTTTAGAAGAGATCCAACTGGATATTCCGAGTCATGGCAAGATGTATACGGTCGAACTGACGCGACAGGAACTGGATGATTACATGAAGTGTGATCTGGCCGAAATGAAAGATGGTCATCACCATAGGTTCTTCTACATCTACCGAGACGAAGAGCTGGATCTATTTACGAATCAATTTGTAAAGGTCAAACGATTAAGACGAAAAAAATTATAAATGATTAAAAACTGGCGCCCAAACGTCTTATGAATGGGTACCAGTTTTTTTGATGTGTAAAGAGAGTGAGTGGGGAATAGCGAGTATGAGACTTGGGGGCTAGTGACACACAGCGAAATTTGTCGAGGATTGCAGACTCGTGGATAAACAGCCAAAACTCGTGGATTCAGCACTAAAACTCGTGGATAAACAGCCAAAACTTCTGGATTGAATGCAGAAACTTCTGGATTCGGCACCAAAACACTTGGATTCAGAGCCAAAACTTCTGGATTGAATGCAGAAACTTCTGGATTCGGCACCAAAACATTTGGATTCAGCACCAAAACTACTGGATTGATGAGTCCTTATGTGCCACGCCACCTTGTTTTGGCAGCTAACAAGCTCATTATTAGATGTCTTCCAAAAAAAAATCTATTCCTTTTGTCGAAAAATGTATTTATAATAAAAATGTTCCTTTTTATAATTTTTAAAATATTGAAAGCGTTTTTACAACAAGAAAAGGCAGGAGGAAAACTGAATATGGATTATGGAGTTATTTTTTCAATTAGTGTGTACATGATCGGGATGGTGCTGATCGGGCTTTATGCGTACCGAAAGACCGATAACCTTACCGATTACATGCTTGGTGGAAGAAATCTTGGACCAGCTGTTACAGCACTTAGTGCAGGTGCATCAGATATGAGTGGATGGCTGTTAATGGGTCTTCCAGGTGCAATGTACGTATCTGGTTTGAGTGCTGGATGGATTGTGATCGGCTTGTGTGCAGGTGCCTATTTAAACTGGCTATTCGTTGCACCTCGACTCAGAACGTATACGGAAGTAGCGAACAACTCGATTACGATTCCAGATTATTTTGAGAACCGATTCAAAGATACTTCACGCATACTTCGTATTACGTCTGCGTTAGTTATCGTGATTTTCTTTACGTTTTACTCATCATCCGGAATGGTTGCGGGCGGACAATTGTTTGAGACAGCTTTTGGTCTGAATTACATGTGGGGAATCTTGCTTACGGCTGGAGTAGTTATTATTTATACTTTATTCGGTGGTTTTTTAGCGGTAAGTTATACAGATTTCGTACAAGGAGCGATCATGTTTGTAGCGTTAATCCTTGTACCATTCGTAGCCATTTTAAAAGTTGGCGGATGGGATGCTTCATTTAACGAGATCGAAAGCATCAGTCCAACTTTGCTTGATGCCTTTACGGGGACTAGCTTGATCGGTATCATCTCCTTATTAGCATGGGGATTGGGTTACTTTGGCCAGCCGCATATTATCGTTCGTTTTATGGCGATCACGTCTGTAAAAGAGATGAAGAGCGCTAGACGAATAGGAATGGGTTGGATGATTTTCTCCATCATTGGAGCGATGTTCACAGGTCTAGTAGGGATTGCTTACTTCAACCAAGCGGGAGCACCTCTTGGAGAAGCAAAAGCTGAAACGGTATTTATCTTATTATCTGAAGTATTGTTCCATCCGATCATTACGGGCTTCTTGCTTGCTGCGATCTTAGCGGCAGTTATGAGTACGATCTCATCTCAGTTGCTCGTAACATCGAGTGCTTTGACGGAAGATTTTTACAAAGCATTCGTAAAACGTTCTGCTTCTGACAAGGAACTCGTGTTAGTAGGGCGTTTGGCCGTTTTAGCTGTTGCCGTTATTGCATTTGTTATGGCTCTTAATCCGAGTGAAACGATTCTGAATCTTGTAGGTTATGCATGGGCAGGGTTTGGTGCTGCATTCGGTCCGGTCGTCTTGCTGAGTCTATATTGGAAGAGAATGACGAAATGGTCTGCTTTTGCTGGTATCGTTGTAGGGGCTGTAACTGTTATCGTTTGGGAACTCATCCCGGCTATGGCTGATGTATATGAGATCATTCCAGGATTCATCGCATGTACACTAACGATCGTAGTCGTTAGCTTAATGACAAAAGAACCAAGTGCAAGTATTCAGGAAGAGTTTGAAGAAACGAAAAGATTAGTAAGTTAATAGTGAGGATATGTACTGACCAAATAGCGGATTTAATTGCTGATTTGGTCAGTTTTTTCTTAGAATAAAGTTATTGATAGAGGAGGACGCAGAATGGAATTCATGATTCTTGAAGGAATGCCAGAGAAATTTCAATTGAAGCAAATCCTTCAGTTACATGAAGTAATCTTTGGGGCATCAAATGACGATCTCCTTTTTAATATGAAATTGAAGAATGCTCTAACGATCGTTACAGCTATTCATCATTCAAAGGTAGTTGGCTATAAAATGGGCTATGAAATCGATCATAACACTTATTATAGCTGGCTTGGAGGAGTCGACCCCGTTTATAGGGGGCAAGGAGTAGCTTCAAATTTAATGAAACAACAGCATGAGTATCTGAAAATGAAAGGCTATTCTGTTGTTCGAACCAAAACGATGAATAAGTGGAGAAACATGCTGCTGTTAAATATTAAAAATGGGTTTGATGTAATGGAAACGTATACGAATAAAAATGGGTTACATAAAATTGTACTCGAAAAAAAGTTATGTAATTAAACAATTGTTTAAAAGAATTCACTCTTGATAGCTGCACCTGCATATGATGGTCTAAGCGGGGTGACGGATATGAGGATAAAAGATAGAGTGAAGCTTTGGTTCTTAGGATCGCTTTATCCAGAAAATTCATTACAACCGATTGACAGCACGGAGCAGTTTGTTCGTGAACTAAATAATGGATGCCCGGTAATCTTTACGTTGAGAGATGTTTACGGATTGATTCTATTCGATAAAGAAGAACAGCTCGGAACACTGTATATAAAAGATGTGTTCGGAATCACGGAAGACTATAGAAACTATTACTCAATACTTGAGTTGATCTCGTTCTACAGTGAGCATGTTAAGGAAGGAATTTTATTCTATACAGAGAATAATTAAAGAATCATATTCTGTTGGACACCTCATTACTTGAGGTGTTGTTTTTATTACCTCTTTAGAAAGTGAGTCATCATTATATGCCTACAATTATACATCGAGAATTTGTACATGCTTCTGCAGAAACCTGTTTTGATCTCGCACGAAACGTAGATATTCATACTGAAACGACTTCTCATACAGGAGAAAGAGCGGTCGCCGGAGTAACGTCAGGATATATGGAAAAAGGCGATCATGTGACGTGGGAAGCTGTTCATCTTGGCGTGAGACAAAGATTGACTGCAAAAATTATTGAGATGGAAAGACCTCATATGTTCGTAGATGTGATGGTAAAGGGGGCTTTCTATTCATTCGTGCATACTCACACCTTTGAACCGAAGGGGAACGGGACCGTTATGGTGGATCATTTTCATTACAAGTCTCCGTTTGGCGTGATTGGAAGATTAGCTGATTGGTTGTTCCTAGAGAAGTACATGACGAATTTTCTAGTAGGACGGGCAAGAGCGCTAAAAGAGATCGCAGAAAATACGCAACACACATAAAGGTAGAAAGCGGTGATCAGTGATGAAGATAGGAATGGTACGTCATTTCAAAGTCAAAAGAGGCTATCCGACTGAAAAATGGATCACGCCCTCTGAATTTGATCAGTGGTTGAAAGAATACGAAGCGTCTGATGTAGAAGAAACAGACGTTGACTTAGGCGGTATCAACTGGAATAAATGCTATTCGAGTACAGTTCGTCGTGCAGAATACACAGCAGGGAAGATTTATAGAGGAGAGCTGATTAGAACGGATGACCTTCGTGAAATCCCAGTCTATCCGTTTTTTAAAAGAGATATTAAGATTCCAATGATTTTATATCCACTTTGCATTCGAACAGCATGGTTCTTTAACCACAAATCTCAGCTTGAGCGTAGAACGGATGTAGAAATGCGTGTTTCAAAGATCGTTGACCGCATACTAGAAGAAAACGAAGAAAATGCACTAATCGTAAGTCATGGTGGACTCATGATGTTTATGAGAAAAGAACTGATCCGTAGAGGATTTAAGGGACCGAGATTAGGCAGACCCGAAAATGCGAAGCTCTATTTGTTTGAAAAGATCTAGGTGGGGCTGTCGAGGTGTGTCGAAAATCGGATAAATAATTTTATCCGTGAAATTATGTATGCTATCCGTGAATATAGTGTAATTTACCGTGGATATAAAAGGAATTACCGTGAAATTGTGCACTTTTACATCTATGTATTGAAAGAAAACTGGCTGATACCCCACACGAAAAGGGAATGTAGCCAGTTTTCTTTCGTAAAACCTTCATTTATTGAGCATTCTTATAAAATTCTTCCATCATATCGTAGCTCATCGGGCCGATATGTTTTTGCACGATGATTCCTTTTTTATTAATAATAAAAGTAGTCGGAATCGTTACCGTTTTGTACGTATTTCCGACTTTACCGTCTGGATCTAATAAAACCGGAAAATTTAACTTGTATGATTGAGCAAACTTTTTCACTTCTTTTTCAGAGTCGCTGTCTGTTAAGTTCACAGCTAAGATTTCTACTTTCTTAGAGGAGTGGTCTCTATAGAAACGGACCATCTCAGGCATTTCTGCACGACAAGGCGGACACCATGTTGCCCATAGGTTTACGAATACGACCTTTCCTTTGAGGTCTGATAGCTTTACGGTTTCGCCTTCAATCGTTTTTAATTCAAAATTCGGTGCACGGTCACCTGTTTTGATTCCATAAGATGCCGCCTCTACTGCTTCACCGTTCGTGTTCTGTCCACCGAGCAGAGAATTCGTGAGAACGGAAAAGAAGAGTGCGGTGACTAGCATAGATAGAACGGTTTTTCTTATTTCAAATGAACCCTTCGTATATAAGTAGATTGACAGGATGGAAAAGAACAATGAGATCAATCCGTCTGCGAAGAGGGTGGTTGACGCAAAATGTGCACCATAATAAGCGGCGAAAAAAACAGTTAGACCTAATATTCCGATATAAAACACCCGAGTTCTATCAAGCTCCCGTTTTCCTGAAGCCCTTAGCATGTAAAGGATTGAAAAGATGATCCCGAGTACGATTCCTGTTTCTCCTCCATTAAAGTACAAGATGCTTAACGGATGTTCAACGATCAGTAGGGGATGCAGAACAGAATAACTGAATTTCCAAACCAATAGAAAAATTCCTACCGCATTACTCAATACGTCTAACAGCTGTTTTTTATCAGGTTCTTCTCTTACTTTTACATACAATATGCCATACGCGATCAACGCTGATCCTACAATCGCAAGCCAAACCATCTTTATTGGAAAAGATCCGATCGTTAAATAATCCGCCATTTTAACACCCACCTTAAACTTGTCCTCTATTCTAAACTTTATCAAAGTTTTGCTATTTTTATTCCTAATTTGCTTGTTTCATTAAAAAACCAGTGAAGGGTTTCTCCCTGCACTGGTCTTATGCTATATATTACATCTCTTTTTTTAATGCTGTTTCAGTGGCATTTAATTTTTTTCCTTATTTGACTGTTGATTTGAATGGAAGGTGCGTGCCTACCACTTGAAATACATCTCGTAAGGCATGCGACGAGGAAGCTTACTCCGGTAGCCTTAACTTTTAGACGCAGGAGCAAAAATCCTCTAGTGTCGAGCAGTCCAAGAAGTGAATGTGGCTCACCGCCTGCCCCGCGGAAAGCGAGCAACCTGGAATTGAAATCAACTACTTTCATAAGCAATACTGAATACGAAACAGGCACTTATAAAAGATAAAAACCAACTCCCATTATCAGGTAGGCAGCTAGAAGGGTAAGCCCTTCAAACCAATTCGTATCGCCATCACTTGTTAACGAGATCGTTAAGAATACGGCGAGAACCATCGCTACGAGTTCAGGAAGCGTAAAGACAAGAGCCATCGACTTTTCAAAAAATAAAGAAACCAATACGAGCAAGGGAGCAACAAACATGGCGATCTGAAGTGTTGAACCAATTGCGATTTCTACGGCAACATTCATCTTATTCTTGTAAGCCATTATGATTGCTGAAGCATGCTCAGCTGCGTTACCAACAATCGCAACGATGATGATTCCGATGAACACTTCACTCCAGCCGAGCGTTCTGCCTACTTCTTCAAACGTATGCACGAGTTTTTCAGAAACATAAGCAACGGCAAGAGTAGCAAGAGCGAGGACGATAAGAGCTTTCCACTTACTCCATTCTGCTTTTTCATCTCCATCCGCAACATCGTGTTCTGACTGATAGACACCGCGGTGAGTAACAAGCTTGAACAGAAGTGCGGCAATATAAAGAACGATCATGATGACAGAGACCCAAACACTCAAGGTGAGTGAATCTGCGTCGTTCAGTTTATAAGAAAAGACCTCAGGGAAAACAAAAGCGACTACCACAGCGAAAATCAATAGACCAGCGTTATGGCGTGCATCATAAACGTTGAACTTTTGTTGTTTATACTTTAATCCACCGATGAAAAATGACAAACCTCCGACTAGTAAAAGATTTCCGAGTACAGAACCAGTTAAAGACGCTAATACTACACTTATCAAACCTGCTTTTAATGCAAAGATTGAAATGATGAGCTCGACCGCATTGCCAAAAGTGGCGTTGAGCAAACCACCGATTCTTGGACCAGCAATGATCGCTAAGCTTTCCGTGGCGCGTCCCATATAACCGGCTAGTGCGATAATCGTTGCACAATAGATTACAAAAAGTAAGACAGCTGGCCAATGTATGAGGCTGCCGATAACAGATAGTGGTACGCCAATGATGATGGCAATAAAAAAGATGCGATTAAACAAGACGCATTCCATCCCTTCTATGTATTTATTTTTACATACTATTCCCTGAAATCTGTTTTCTTAACTCTGAATAAGGAAACATGATTTTTGTGTGAATTGGTTGACAGTTTCGACAAGTACGTGTAGACTAACAACTAAATCTTTATCATGGTAGTATATTAGCGAACTAAAGTGTTTTCGATCAAATTCATGTAGAACCCAGCTCATATTTTCGTAAAACATTACTTAATCTATTCATTTTATAAATAAAGGATGAAGGATCATGTCAAAACCGTTTGTGTTTGAAAAACCAGCAGGTATGCGGGATACACTTCCTGCTTTTTATCAAAAAAATGAAGACATCAAAAATAAAATCAAACAAGAGATGGAGTCTTGGGGCTATCAATTCATTCAGACTCCTACTTTGGAATATCACGATACAGTCGGGGAAGCTTCCGCAATTTTAGATCAACAATTGTTCAAGCTGCTTGATATGGAAGGAAAAACATTGGTGCTCCGACCAGATATGACAGCTCCGATCGCGAGGGTCGTGTCATCAAGCATGAAGCATGTAGCTTACCCACTCCGCCTCGCATACAGTTCTCCCGTTTTTAGAGCGCAACAGCGAGAAGGGGGAAGGCCAGCAGAATTTGAACAAGTTGGTATCGAATTGATTGGTGAAGGAACGGCTAGTGCAGAAGCAGAAGCACTCGCTCTCATGTCCGAAGTGTTCAAAAAGAGCGGAATTGCTGCATTTACTGTTGCCGTTGGACATATAGGATTTGTGCAAGAGCTTCTTTCCGATATTTTAGGAAATGATGATCGAGCAGCGGATTTGTTACGTTATTTAAATGAAAAAAATTATGTAGGCTACACTTCACATGTGAAAAAGCTTCCTCTATCTTCAATCGATACACAGCGCTTATTAAAACTGTTGGATTTAAGAGGTAGTATCGAAGTACTTGATGAAGCATCTTCATTAAATCCGAACAGAGTAGGACAGCAGACCTTACAAGAACTAAAGGACTTGTACAATCTCTTAGAAGATTATGATGCGGCACAAAACATTGTATTCGATTTTACGTTGTTCAGTCACATGAGTTATTACACGGGAATCGTGTTTGAAGGATACGCTGCTGGAATCGGCGCACCAATCGCTAGCGGAGGACGTTATGATGATCTGCTCAGTCGTTTTGACCGAAAAGCACCCGCTATTGGCTTTGCGATTCGAATGGACTATTTTGTAGAAGCGCTCGGAAACAAAAGTGATGATACAAAGAGACATTGCATTCTTTACACAGATGAACGCAGAAAAGAAGCACTGAAGTTAGCAAAAGAAAAGCGTAATAAAGGGACGCATGTTGTGATGCAGAATCTTTCTGGAGTCAAAAATGTAGATGAATTCAGCAAACGTTTTGATGATGTGCAATATTTAATCGGAACACAGCAAGGAGAGGACTTTTCATGAGTACGGTATTAACGATGGCAATGCCAAAAGGGCGAATATTTGAAGAAGCAGTCGATCTTCTCAGACAAGCTGGATATCCGCTTCCTCCCGAGTTTGATGAATCTAGAAAGTTAATTATCGATGCACCTGAAGCAGGTCTTCGTTTTATTCTGGCAAAACCGATGGATGTCCCTACCTATGTGGAACACGGTGTAGCTGATATCGGAATCGCCGGAAAAGATGTGATGCTTGAAGAAGAACGTGATGTTTATGAGGTGCTCGACCTGAAAATCTCAGAATGCTATCTGGCGGTTGCTGGGCTACCGAATGGACATGATCAAAGAGTTGCACCAAAGATCGCTTCGAAGTATCCGAATGTTGCGTCTCATTATTTTAGAGAGCAGGGACAGCAAGTTGAAGTGATCAAATTAAACGGATCGATCGAGCTTGCACCATTAATAGGGTTAGCAGATCGAATCGTTGATATCGTTTCGACGGGGCGGACGTTAAAAGAAAACGGTCTGGTTGAACTTGAGAAAATAGCTGAAATTACATCAAGGTTGATCGTGAATCCTGCTAGCTACAGATTGCATGCTGCACGCATCAACGATCTGGTTGAGCGACTTCGAACACTTGTTGAGAACAAGGAGGAAGTTCAATGAGAATACAACCTGTCACTGAACTAAAAAACTTAGAGAGAAGTGTTGAACAAAACACGGAGAAGCAAAGAAAAGCGGTTCTTGATATTTTACAAAACGTGAAATCGAAGGGAGATAAAGCCCTTTTTGAATATACTGAAACATTTGATGGTGTATCTCTTTCATCTCTTGAAGTAACAAAGAACGAAATAGATGAAGCCATCTCTTCACTTGATCCAAGTATGATAGAAATTATTTCAGAAGCAGCAAGCAATATTCGTGAATATCACGAAAAACAACGACGACAGTCATGGTTCTTCACACGTGAAGATGGAACGCTTTTGGGTCAAAAAGTAACGCCGCTTGATTCAGTCGGTGTGTACGTTCCAGGTGGAACAGCTGCTTACCCGTCATCTGTGTTGATGGGCGTCATACCAGCCGTTGTTGCGGGCGTAGAGGAGATCGTACTCGTCTCACCACCAGGGAAAGACGGAAAACTTCCGTCTGCTGTACTGGCTGCAGCTTCTATTGCAGGAGTTAAACGAATGTTTAAAATAGGTGGTGCACAAGCGATCGGCGCGCTGGCATATGGCACTGAATCGGTTCCCAAAACGGACAAAATCGTTGGTCCCGGTAACATATTCGTTGCGCTAGCAAAACGCGAAGTTTTTGGTGTATGTGACATTGATATGATCGCAGGTCCGAGCGAAATCGCCGTTCTTGCGGATGAGACAGCAAACGCTCGTTACATTGCGGCAGACCTTTTATCACAAGCCGAACATGATCCCCGATCAGCAGCGGTATTGGTTACAACTTCAAAAGTGTTAGCAGAAGAAGTTGCAACGGAAGTAGAGTCACAACTATCTGAGCTCCCAAGAAAAGATATCGCGACAGAAGCGATTCGAGATCATGGGAGCATCTATATCGTGAATTCGCTTGAAGAAGGTGCAGATGTGATCAACCAGATTGCACCCGAACACCTTGAGATCATGACGAATGATCCAATGAGTCTTCTCGGAAAAATAAAACACGCAGGTGCGATTTTTCTTGGAGAATACAGCTCAGAACCTGTTGGGGATTATTTTGCAGGAAGCAATCATGTTCTTCCGACAAGTGGGACAGCGCGTTTTTCAAGTCCGCTTAACGTAGATGATTTTACGAAAAAATCAAGCGTGATTCGATATAGTGAACAGGCACTAAAAGAAAATGGAGAGAAAATATCAGCTTTTGCTCGCCTAGAGGGACTTGAAGCACATGCGAGAGCGATAGATGTTCGACTGGAGGACAAGTAGATGGAAAATCAAGCGCGACAACATACGATTGAAAGAAATACAAAGGAGACACAGATCAGCTTATCTTTAAACATTGATGGAGAAGGACAAGCCGATATTCAAACACCTGTTCCTTTTTTAAACCACATGTTAGACGCGATCGCACGTCACGGACATTTTGATCTTACGGTAAACGCTGCGGGAGATGTGGAGATCGATGACCATCATACAACAGAAGACGTTGGCATCTGTCTTGGTCAAGCAATTCAGGGAGCACTAGGTGATAAGCGAGGAATCAAGCGATACGGTAATGCGTTTGTCCCTATGGATGAAACACTTGCTCAAGTGGTGATCGATCTATCCAATCGTCCGCACCTTGAATTTCGTGCAGAGTTTCCAAGTCAAAAAGTAGGAACGTTCGATACCGAGCTCGTGCATGAATTCTTTTGGAAGCTCGCGTTAGAGGCGAGAATGAACCTGCATGTGATCGTTCACTATGGCTCGAACACACACCATATTATAGAAGCTATTTTTAAAGCTTTTACAAAAGCGTTAGATGAAGCCACACAGATCGACCCTAGGGTAAAAGGAGTGCCTTCTACGAAAGGAATGTTATAGATGATCGGAATCATTGACTATGGAATGGGCAACTTGCATTCTGTCTGTTCTGCTCTAAAGAGAATCAATCAACCTTACATCCTCTCCGGAAATCCAGAGGAACTTCAAAAAACAGATGGACTGTTGTTGCCGGGAGTTGGTTCTTTTAAAGATGCGATGACGGAGTTAGAAAAGACAGGTCTCGCTAATTTTATAAAAAAAGAGGCGGAAAGCGGTAAGCCTCTGATGGGCATCTGTCTAGGCATGCAGCTCCTTTTTGATGGCAGCAGCGAGAATGGTTTAACGAAAGGACTGGGATTACTTCCAGGAAGAGTTGAACGTTTTACAGGCAAAACGAACGAAGGACATTCATATAAAGTACCTCACATGGGATGGAACGATCTACACTTTTTGCAGAGTGATCAGCCGTTAGTAAAAGGTATAGACGAAGGATATGTTTATTTCGTCCATTCTTTTGTTGTACAGACGGAAAATAGAGAGGTACTTGCTGCAGTCGCTCAATACGAAGACGTGGAAGTTCCAGCTGTAGTCGGAAGCGGCAGGGTCATGGGAACGCAGTTTCACCCTGAAAAAAGTTCTGAGACAGGCATGAGCATGCTGAAAAACTTTTGCGATTTCGTTGAGGAGGGAAAACAAGAATGAGTGAATTTGTATTATACCCCGCGATCGACATGCGTAATGGGAAGTGCGTTAGGTTGATGCAAGGAGACTATGAACAAGAAACGATCTACGGAGATTCCCCTTTTGATATGGCAAAACAGTTTGCAGATCAAGGTGCAGAGTGGATTCATATGGTGGATCTTGACGGCGCGAAAGACGGAAAGAAAATCAACCATGAGCATGTATTGCGTGTTGCGAAGGAACTGTCTGCAAAAGTTCAGATCGGTGGAGGAATTCGTTCGATGGATGACGTTTCGTATTACTTAGACGGTGGAGTTGACCGGGTGATCTTAGGTAGTGCTGCGGTTTCGAATCCAGAGTTTGTAAGAGAAGCGTTACAGCAATACGGTGGTTCAAAGGTAGCGATCGGACTTGATGCTCGTGATGGATTTGTAGCTACAGAAGGATGGCTTGAAACGTCTCACATCAAAGCTGTTGATCTCGCGAAAAGATTAGTAGAAGAAGGTGCAGAGACGTTTATTTTCACCGACATCTCAAAAGACGGTATGCTACAAGGACCGAACGTTGAAGCGATCGGAGAATTAGCAAGCATCACTGGAAAAGAAGTGATTGCCTCAGGTGGTGTAAGCTCAATCGCTGATCTCGTTTCTTTAAAAGCAGATGAACGTAACATCGCTGGTGCGATTATTGGAAAAGCACTTTACACAAATCGATTTACCCTGCCAGAAGCGTTAGGAAGTGTGAAATAATGCTTACGAAAAGAATTATTCCATGTCTAGATGTTAAGGAAGGAAGAGTTGTTAAAGGCATTCAGTTCCTTAACTTAGTCGACGCTGGTGATCCTGTTGAACTAGCGAGATTTTATGATGAAGAAGGAGCAGACGAGCTCGTTTTTCTTGATATTTCTGCTAGTCATGAAGGACGGGACACGATGGTCGAAGTCGTTGAACGAGTTGCAGCAGAACTTGCGATTCCATTCACTGTCGGTGGCGGTATCAATAAACTCCAAGACATGAAACGTGTGTTACGTGCCGGAGCTGACAAAGTTTCTGTAAATACAGCAGCGGTTTTGCGACCAGAACTGATTACAGAAGGATCGGATTATTTTGGTGCCCAATGTATCGTAGTGGCGATCGATGCAAAGTATGACGAAGAGTTAAAATCATGGCGCGTGTATACGCATGGAGGACGTAAACCCACTCAATGGGAAGTCACAGAGTGGGCGCGAGAAGCAGTAAATCGTGGTGCTGGAGAAATTCTGCTGACCAGCATGGATAAAGATGGAGAAAAGTCTGGTTTTAATCTAGAGCTGACGAAAGCAGTGAGTGAAGCGGTAACCGTCCCAGTTATCGCTTCAGGCGGAGCAGGTTCCTCTGAGCATTTTAACGATGCGTTTACGATTGGAAAAGCTGATGCTGGCCTTGCTGCTAGTATTTTTCATTATAAAGAAACATCGATCACAGAGGTAAAAGCAGATTTGCGAAAGTTAGGGGTGTCTGTTCGATGAATTTAGAAAAACTGAAATTTGATGAAAAAGGATTGATTCCTGCCGTAGTCCAGGATATTCAATCAAAAGAGGTACTAACGGTCGCGTATATGAACCGAGAATCGCTCCAGAAAACAATCGAAATTGGCGAAACGGTGTTCTTTTCAAGATCACGACAAGAATTATGGCACAAAGGCGAAACTTCGGGAAATACACAAAGAGTCAGAAGCATCCGCTATGATTGCGATCAAGACGCTGTGGTTGTGCTTGTAGAACTTAAAGGGCCTGCTTGTCACACGGGCTCATATAGTTGTTTTTCAGAAACACTTTATGAGGTGGATGAGAGAGAAGACGCGCCAAACCCTGATCGATATAGAATTCTGACAGAACTGCAAGAGATTATCGCAAAACGAGAGCATGAGATGCCAGCAGGTGCTTACACAACCTATCTTTTTGAACATGGAGTCGATAAGATTCTGAAGAAAGTTGGAGAAGAAGCAGGCGAAGTGATTATCGCCGCTAAAAATCGTGATGCCGAAGAATTGAAATGGGAAGTTTCTGATCTTTTTTATCATGTTTTGGTACTGTTGCAGGAGCAAAAGGTACCTTTAGACGAGATCTTGGCCACATTAAAGGAAAGACATACGAAAAAGGACAACTGAGGCTTTTTAGCTCGGTTGTTTTTTTGTGTCTGAAAGGATTTATGATCGATTCCAGGGATTTATGAGCGATTCCAGAGATTTATGATCGATTCCAGGGATTTATATTAGCCCCACCAAAGTGTTCTAAACTTTTCGCAATAACTTACAAACCTCGGACTCCTTGTCTCATACAGATTGACACGCATCCATCATTTTTTGTCGAAAGTTTCCTGCACATTATTTACAGTCTAAGGGGTGTTACTCACTATCGCCTGTGTTATAATTTTTTGGTTGAAAACTTTGTAAACAGAACGATATAGAAGTATATATGTTTACATAAGTAGATGGAGGAACCAAATATGCATAAACAAAAACGGGCCAGTGCAGCTAGCGGCCGTGTTCTTCCCTTTATCCAGGATGGGGATTACTTTTTTGAAAAAGGAATAAAAGCCTATAATAGGCGTGATCTATATACAGCAAAAAAAATGTTTGAGCGGGCCGTTACCTTCCAGCCGGAAGAGCCCTCTTTTTTATGTCAGCTTGCTTCAACGCTTGCTGAGATCGGAGAATATGAAGAATCCAATAAGTATTTGCTGAACGCATTAGAGCAGTCTGGTTCTGATCTTTCAGAATGTCATTTTTTCCTTGCGAATAACTTTGCGCATCTAGGCATGTATAGTGATGCTGAAGAACATGCTCGTTTATATATCGCGATTGATCCAGATGGTGAATTTGTTGATGATACACAAGAACTATTAGATCTTATCTCACTCGAAACAGGAAGCAAGTCTTCTAATCTGCCTCTTTCTACTGAAGAAGAGCTGATCAAGCTTCATGATGAAGCAAGGCAATCGATTGAACGAGGAGATCTTCCATTAGCGCAACAACAGTTAAAAGAGATCATCACGAATCATCCTAAGTTTTGGGCGGCGTATAATAACTTAGCACTCACTCACTTTTATAAGAGCGAGTTTGATGAAGCGATGGATGTTCTTCAAGATGTGTTGGATAAGAATCCAGGTAACTTAAACGCACTATGCAACCTTGCTATTTTTCTGTTCCATTTAGGGATGGACGAACCTGGTGGCAAGCTAGTTGAGCGGCTAAAAACGGTGCATCCGATGCACCCTGAGCATCGTTACAAATTGGGGAATACGTTCGGGTTATTAGAGGAGCATCTATACGCGAATAAGTGGCTGCAATCACTTAGAAAGTCGTCATTTGTATATGATCCTGTAACCACGCATATGCTTGCTGTGTCGTACTATGCACTTGGACAAAAAGACCTTTCTGTAAAAACGTGGAAAAAGGTAATCGATCTAGATCCTGAAAGTCACGTTGCTCCTTTTTATTTGGAAAAAGCACAAAGTGATGAGTTGACGATAACAGGCGGCGACTATCAATATCGCATTCCAACTAACAATCAGAACAAACCGAAAAAAGATCGTCAAGTGAAAGCGATGGAGCATATTCAGCAGGTGCGTAAAGGACTGGAAAAAAACAAAATTACGCATTTAATTCTTTTAAGAGGGAATAAAAATGAAGAGGCTTATGAGACGCTTCGTGACTTTTGCCTTAGAAAAGAAGAGTCGTTATTCGTAAAAGAGATCGCTGCAACAATCATGCTGGAACATCAGCCTGAAAAAGCTGTAGAACTCCAACATGATGATGCACGTGTTGAAGTGAACGCACCTTCTGAGGTTATTAGTATGGCATTAGATGTACTTCTTTCTGTTAAAGAAATGGGTTCAGTGCTTGATGAGCATGTACTGTTTTATTGGGCAGAAGCGATTAAATTTGCGGAGACGACAGGCGAACGAATCTTTGATAATCAAAAAGCAATTGCTGCGGCAATCGATCACTTAGCTCGTAAGCAAAAAGGGCGTTCTACCCAAAAGAGTGTTGCAGAGCAGTATGGCATCACAGTTTCTGTATTGTCATTACGCATAAAAAAACTGATAGGTTGGGTAAATCGCAACGTTTGAGCAGAATGATGGACTTTACTCCTATGTGCGAATAGGATATAGATATAGTAAATAAGAATTTCCTTATATAAGGAGTGGGCATTAATGACTGAAGAAAGAATTTATGATGTAGCTATTCTTGGTGCAGGACCAGCTGGTATGACTGCAGCGGTTTATACATCACGCGCGAACTTGGATACGATTATGATCGAAAGAGGTATCCCTGGCGGACAGATGGCTAATACGGAAGATGTAGAAAACTATCCTGGTTTTGATCACATTCTTGGACCAGAACTTTCAAACAAGATGTTTGAGCACGCAAAAAAATTCGGTGCTGAATACGCTTATGGCGATGTAAAAGAAATCATCGATGGCGAAGAGTACAAAACGATTCATGCAGGAAGCAAAACGTACAAAGCGCGTTCGATCATCATCTCGACAGGTGCTGAATATAAGAAACTAGGCATTCCAGGAGAAAAAGAATTCTCTGGACGTGGTGTTTCTTACTGTGCTGTGTGTGATGGTGCATTCTTTAAGAACCGTGAATTAGTTGTTATCGGCGGTGGTGATTCCGCTGTTGAAGAAGGTGTTTACCTAACTCGATTCGCTTCTAAAGTAACGATCGTTCATAGACGTGACAAACTTCGTGCACAAAAGATCCTTCAACAACGTGCGTTTGATAACGAAAAGATCGATTTTATCTGGAATCACTCTGTTAAAGAGATTCACGGTGAAAATAACAAAGTGAACAAAGTGACGTTAATTCATTCAGAAACAGGAGAAGAACAAGACTTCTCTGCGGATGGCGTGTTCATCTATATCGGAATGCTTCCATTGAACGCTGCCTTTAAAGATCTTGGCATCACGAACGAAAATGGTTATGTAGAAACGAACGAACAGATGGAAACAAGAATTCCTGGTATCTTTGCAGCAGGAGATATCCGTGAAAAAACACTTCGTCAAATCGTTACGGCTACAGGTGATGGAAGTATTGCGGCACAAGCTGCTCAGCATTACGTGGAGAGTTTAACGGAGAAACTAAAAAACGTAACTTCCAATTAATGTGATTGTAACAGTGATGAAATAATTATGGGGTATTATAAAAATAAGAAATTGACCCCCTTTTTATAAAGGCAAGACTTTGACACGGAGCTATGCTTCGTGTCCTTTTTTTGTTTTTTTTCTATGAAAGCGAAAAGATTACTTTGAGTTTTCTCTTCATTGACAAAGTGATTGGAATGGAAGTTGCGAGACTCCTACGGGACAAGCGGGCAGGTGAGACACTTAAAAGTGAAACGTCCGAATGTGGCTCACCGCATGCCCCGTGGAAAGCGAGCAACTGTAATGGAAATCAGTTACTTTCAATAACATCTTTGAAACGTTTAGATTTCAATAATTACAAAGCTTATTTTAAAAGTGATTTTTTCACATAATAAGAAAAGCAAAATACCATAAATTAGAATGCTAAAATACGTCAAACCCTTGAGGCCTCTGTATTGTGAGGGGTTACATAATTTAGTATACTAAAAAGTAGGACATAGCCCTGAGGTGAAAACAAGTGCAAAGAGTAACAAACTGTGTGTTAATAAGAGATAATCAAGTGCTTTTACTTCAAAAGCCTAGACGGGGCTGGTGGGTAGCACCAGGCGGAAAGATGGAGTCTACCGAGTCTATCCGTGATTCTGTTATACGCGAGTACCGTGAAGAAACGGGAATCTATCTGAAGAATCCGCAGCTTAAAGGTGTGTTTAATTTTATTATTAAAGAAGGCGACAAGATCGTCTCTGAGTGGATGATGTTTACCTTTTTTGCAACAGACTCAGAAGGTGTTGCATTAGATGAATGTGAAGAAGGGATTTTGTCATGGAAGCCGGTTGAAGAAGTACGTGAACTTCCGATGGCGCCAGGAGATCATCACATTCTTGACTATATGACGAGTGGCAGCAACATGATATTTGGCACATTTACGTATACACCTGATTTTGAACTGCTTTCTTATCGTTTAGACCCAGCATAAGTTAAGACGGGTCGCATAAAAATGGAACATAGTAAACTGGGGGGAAATGGCATGGAAAGACATGATGTACAAATGGTGATTATTACAGGAATGTCAGGGGCCGGGAAGACGGTAGCCATGCAGAGCTTTGAAGATTTAGGCTTTTTCTGTGTTGATAATCTACCACCTGCACTACTCCCTAAATTTGTAGAATTAATGCAAGAATCTGCTGGCAAGCTGAACAAGGTGGCACTTGTTATGGACCTACGTGGTCGCGAGTTTTTTGATCAGTTGTTTTCAACGCTCGATCAACTTGCCCTCTCATCGGATGTTCAACCGCAGATTTTATATTTGGATTGTAAGGATGCAACACTTGTACGCAGATACAAAGAAACCCGACGTTCTCATCCTTTGGCGAAGAGTGGAAACCCGCTTCAAGGGATTACTCAAGAGCGTGAGATGCTTGAAGAACTAAAAGGAAGAGCACAGCAAGTCTTAGATACATCTGACTTAAAACCACTTCAATTACGTGAACGTATCATTCAGCGTTTTTCTGCAAATGCCGCTCATCCGTTCACGATCAACGTGATGTCATTCGGATTTAAGTACGGGATGCCGATCGACGCTGACTTAGTGTTCGACGTGCGTTTCCTACCAAATCCTCATTATATTGAGCATATGAGACCGCGAACAGGGCTTGAAGCAGATATTTCAGAGTATGTATTGAAGTGGCCGGAAACGAACATGTTTTTAGAAAAGCTGCTTGATCTGCTTCAGTTTATGATTCCGCAATATAAAAGAGAAGGTAAGAGCCAACTGATTATCGGGATCGGATGTACAGGCGGAAAACATCGTTCTGTAGCTCTAGCTGAATATATCGGAAATGCACTTTCCAAAGAATATGTGACATTCAGCTCTCACAGAGATATGGGAAAGGATAAAGTTTAAATGAATAAGCAGCCGAAAGTGGTAGTGCTTGGCGGAGGAACAGGTCTTTCTGTTCTTCTCCGTGGTTTAAAGCGCTATCCAGTTGATATCACTGCTATCGTTACGGTTGCAGATGACGGCGGCAGCTCAGGAAGGTTGAGGAGAGATTACGATATGCCTCCTCCCGGTGATGTGAGAAACGTGATCGCCGCACTTTCTGAAGTGGAACCGCTTGTAGAAAAAATGTTTCAGCATAGGTTTAAAGTGGGAGACGGAATTACGGGTCATTCGCTTGGAAACTTGCTTCTTGCTGCCATGCACGATATTACAGGAGATTTTTTAACAGGAATTCGGGAACTTAGCCGCGTTTTAAACGTAAGAGGACAAGTACTGCCTGCAGCGAAAAACAGTATTATTCTATGTGCGGAGTTAGAAGATGGGACGATTGTTCAGGGGGAATCTAAGATCCCGCTGTCGAATAAGAAAATCAAACGCGTCTTTTTATCTGATGAAAAGATCGAGCCTCTTCGTGAAAGTGTGAAAGCGATTCAAGAAGCTGATTTGATCGTGATCGGACCAGGAAGTTTGTACACGAGCATCTTGCCGAACCTTCTTGTGAACGGAATTTCCACGAGCATCCGTGAGGCAACGGCTCCTAGAGTTTATGTATGTAATGTCATGACACAGCCTGGAGAAACTACAGGTTACACGGCTGGTGATCACATTCAGGCATTGATCGATCATGTGGGCCACAACTTTATCGATGTTGTGATTGCGAATAATGAAAAGATTCCTTCAGAATACCTGGATCTATATTTGGAAGAAGGCGCATCGCAAGTTACTTATGATGAGGAACGCTTAAAGTCGTTCGGCATCGGTTTGTTATGTGACAACATCATTCAGTACGGAACGCTTGTCAGACACGATGCACAGCGTGTTTCTGACTTATTGTTAGGACTTATTGAAAAATAGAATACGGATTGAAACGGATGGAAGAGAGGTGGTGATGCAGGTGTCTTTTGCTGCAGATACAAAAAAGGAATTAACGCAGCTCGAACTGAAAGATTGCTGTAAAAAAGCAGAGTTAGCTGCCTTAATTCGAATGAATGGTTCCATCTCTTTCAGCAACAGAAAATTGATTCTGGATATCCCGACTGAAAATGCTGCTATTGCAAGAAGAATCTATACGTTGATCAAACGTGTATATCCTTATCACGTAGAGCTATTAGTACGAAAAAAGATGCGCTTGAAAAAGAATAATGTCTACATTGTACGTGTTTCAGAAGAATCAAGAGCATTGTTGGAAGATTTGAAGATTATTGACGGAGCATTTACGTTTACCCGCAACATTGCAGAGGAATTTAATAAGAAGAGCTGTTGTCGCCGTGCATACATGAGAGGTGCGTTCTTAGCAGGTGGGTCTGTAAACCACCCAGAGACAAGCTATCACCTAGAGATATTCTCTATGTATGAAGAGCATACGGTTGCATTAGCTGAACTGATGAACAAATTTGAACTTAAAGCAAAAGTTCTAGAACGCAAAAAAGGTTATATTATCTATTTAAAAGATGGCGAAAAGATTTCAGAGTTCCTGACACTGATCGGCGCTCATCACGCAGTATTATTTTTTGAAGATATTAGAATCTTAAAAGATATGCGTAACTCAGTGAACCGACTCGTAAACTGTGAGACAGCGAACCTCAACAAAACAGTAGGGGCTGCTATGAGACAGGTCGAGAACATTAAGTTTATTGACGAACAGGTAGGACTTGAGACACTTCCAGATAAGCTGCGCGAGATTGCGCAACTGAGAGTCACGCATCAAGAAATTACCCTCAAAGAGCTTGGCGAGATGGTATCATCAGGCCCTGTTAGTAAATCAGGTGTTAACCACCGATTACGTAAGATTGATGAAATCGCTACGAAGATTAGAAACGGTCAACCCATCCATTGATGTTTTTCATAGAGAGATAAGGTTAGAGGAGGTAAGGTAGAATGGTTGAAAAGAAAGTAACCGTGCAGTTGAAGAGTGGACTGCAAGCACGCCCAGCGGCATTGTTCGTTCAAGAAGCAAACCGTTACACATCTGATGTATTTGTTGAGAAGGAAGGCAAGAAAGTGAACGCAAAGAGCATCATGGGAATCATGAGCTTAGCTGTAGGATCTGGCAGTGAACTTGTACTCGCTGTTGATGGCCCTGATGAGAACGAAGCTGTTGAAGCCCTAGCAGCTTTTGTTTCCAAAGCAGAATAACGGGGGTCTGACCCCATACAATTACAAAACTGGTGATTTGTCCTTTCCATAAGGACAAATCACCAGTTTTTTTGATTTTGCAGGGTTGGCCCACACCGTTCACTCTATATACTGTTAAAGAGGAAAAAGGGAGGCGATTATTTTGCATCACACAAGTTTTATGCATGACTGGTCGTTTGCCGCAGGATTAACGATTCTAAATATCCTTCTGACACTTTATCTGATTAAACCTCGAAGAAGTTCTGTACGTTTGATTTTCTGGGTTTTAATGTTGATTTTTATCTTTCTTTATCCTTTAGCATTGGCAGGATTTTCGTTGCAATATCCAGCAAGTTCAGGACTGTTTCTCGGCCTCGCTTTTATGATTACGATTATATTTAGTCTTATCTTATTTTTTAGTGTCTGCTGGGTGTGGGTGATTCGGCATTCTTTTATCGATAAATGAACCTTAGGAAAAAGCATTCAATATTATTCGATTTTCTATTTCAAATACATCTCATTTCAAAAAGAGATCTACTCATTTGAGAGTTGACAGAAAAGGGGTAACCCTATATATTAATCACTAATCAGGAGAATAGTTAGAGTTGAGATGAGTGGAGAAAAGAGAGCATAGTTTGAGCTGAGTTGAGAGTATTTTAATCCTCCGATTAAACCTCTTTCTTAGTTTATTTATGATGCAAACATCAGCCTCCGCTGTAACAAGCGAGAGGTTTTTATTTTTTGAAAGAGGTGAAAATAACATGTTTATACCAAATATAGAGGAAGTCGTTTCTCTATCAAAAGAAAACTTTAATGTGATTCCAATCGGTTTTACTTACCTATCTGACCATGAAACGTGCATTTCTCAGTTTGAGAGAGTCCGTCATGAAGAACATGCTTTTCTGCTTGAAAGTGTTGAAGGTGGGGAGCGTTGGGCGAGGTATTCGTATATTGGCCGAAAGCCGTTCTTAGTGGTGTCATCATCAGGAAAGACAGTAGATATCACGTTTATAAATGATAATAAAAGTATACAAAAGCACGGTTCTCCGTTAGATATCGTGAAAGACTACGTATCAAGATACAAATCTCCTAAACACTCTTCTCTGCCTCCGTTCACTGGAGGTGCTGTTGGCTTTTTCGGCTATGATCTGATTCATACGTTTGAAAATGTCCCAAGGCCAAAATCTCCATCTGAACAAGAACATGAAATGGAATTTTTGTTCACAGATGAAGTCATCGTATTCGACCATCTGAAACAAAAAACAACGATTGTATGCAATCTGCACGTTTCTCCTGATGATAGTGAAAACAACTTACACGAAAAATATGAACAAGTGTGCGATAGAATTCGTAGAACGTATGAAGAGCTGCAGCAGCCCGCAAAAATGAAAGCTGTTCAGACTGAATTTCCTTTATCGGAAATGAAAAAAAACGAGGTTCGTTCTTCACATACAAAAGAAGAATTTTGTAACATGGTGAAGCAAGCGAAGGAATATATCAAAACTGGAGATGTTTTTCAGGTCGTATTATCACAGCGATTCGAACAGGAAACCGAAGCGGACCCGTTCGATGTGTATCGACTTCTGCGATCGATGAATCCTTCGCCATATATGTATTATTACAAATCGAAGGACGCGTATATCGTGGGTGCTTCCCCAGAGCTTCTTGTAAAAGTGGATGATGGATGTGTGGAGAACAGACCGATCGCAGGAACACGTCCAAGAGGCAAGACGCTTCAGGAGGATTTGGCTTTTGAGCAAGACTTGCTTGCTGATGAAAAAGAACGAGCAGAGCATGTTATGCTTGTTGATCTAGGAAGAAACGATGTAGGAAGAGTGAGCGAATACGGAACTGTAGAACTAGATTCATATATGGAGATCGAGCGATATTCACATGTGATGCATATGGTTTCACACGTGACAGGAAAGTTGCAGAAAGATAAGGACTTTTTCGATGCGCTGCGCTCTTGTATGCCGGCGGGAACCGTTTCAGGTGCACCAAAGGTCAGGGCCATGCAGATTATTTCTGAACTAGAGCAACAGTCACGAGGTGTTTACGGAGGAGCCATCGGGTACTTAGGATTTAACGGCCAGATGGACTCTTGTATTGCCATACGGACAATCGTATTTCAGGATGGCAAAGCCTACGTCCAAGCAGGTGCAGGCGTGGTTGCCGATTCGGTTCCTGAGCGAGAGTACGAAGAAACGGTCAATAAAGCAAAAGCTATGCTGAAAGCAATCGAGGGGGGGACAGACCCCAGACAAATACAAACCCCCGTTTTGTCTATTCGGTGAAGACACTCACGACATTAATAATCAACTCATTGAACCATTGATTCATTAAGCTGTAAAACAATCATAATCTGAGCAGATTGCTATTATCAAAAGCTGAAAATGGATATACTGTCCCTTATATTCTTTTCATATTTCCAAACTCAAAGGGGCGAGTATAGATGAAAGCTTTAATGCTTGAAGACAAAAACATGTGGCGTGAGATGAAGGTTCAGGAAACGGAAAAACCTACTCCTGGACCAGGTGAAGTCTTGATTCAAATTAAGGCAGCTGGTTTGAACCCTGTTGACTATAAAACGGCAACTCACGGAAACCCAGCATGGAACTACCCTCACATCCTTGGTGTTGACGCAGCGGGGATTGTTGAGGAAACAGGTGAAGACGTTTCTGAATTCAAACAGGGAGATCGTGTATTCTTTCATGGGAATTTCATGAAACATGGCGGTTTTGCTGAGTATGCTGTGACAACGGCTCATTCTTTGGCTAGAATTCCTGATGAGCTTTCATTTGAAGAGGCAGCGGCTCTTCCTTGTGCAGGGATGACAGCGTATCAAGCACTTTTTAGAAAGATGAACCTTCAACAAGGGGAGACCATCTTAATTCACGGTGGAGCTGGTGGTGTCGGTGGATTTGCAATCCAGTTGGCTAAACAAATCGGAGCTACCATCATCACAACGTGTTCGCCTGAAAATGAGGAATATGTAAAAAGTCTTGGAGCCGATCACGTAATTTTTTATAAAACAGAAGACGTTCATGCTCGTGTTATGGAACTTACGAGCGAAGTTGGAGTCGATGCGGTCCTTGACACGGTTAGCCGTGAGAATGCCACGGAATCATTAAAAAGCATCGCCTTTAACGGACGCATTGCTTTTATTGCAGGAAACCCAGATTATTCGGCTGTAAAGCCTTTCAGTCAGGCTCTTTCTTTTCATGAAATCGCGTTAGGAGCTGCTCATTTCTCAAATTCAATAAAAGCTTTAAAAGATTTAGCGACCATGAACGAAGAATTAGCACAACTTGTCGTCGAAGGGAAAATTTCCGCGATGATCTCTGAAAAAATCTCGTTGGAAGAAGTACCGGCAGGACTGGTCAAACTTTCAGAAAGACATGTAAAAGGAAAAATCGTAGCTGTTTTATAAACCACAAAAAAACTGGACTGCAGATCTGCAGTCCAGTTTTTTTATTACCTTACTTATTTTTTAATATCTGTGCTGTCTACAGATGTGATTAGTTTATCAACCAATCCGTATTTAACCGCATCTTCTGCAAGCAAGAAGTTATCACGGTCTGTGTCGCGCTCGATGACTTCAAGCGGCTGACCTGTTTTTTCAGAAAGGATCTTGTTCAGCTGTTCGCGCATCTGGATGATACGACGAGCGTGAATTTCGATATCACTTGCTTGACCACGTGTTCCTCCAAGAGGTTGGTGAATCATAACTTCAGAGTTAGGTAGCACATAACGCTTTCCTTTTTCCCCTGCAGCAAGCAAGAAGGCACCCATAGATGCAGCCATACCGATACAGATCGTGGAAACGTGCGGCTTGATGAAGTTCATCGTGTCATAGATCGCCATACCAGCTGTGATCGAACCACCTGGGCTGTTTATGTATAACGAGATGTCTTTATCAGGATCTTCAGCAGCTAAGAATAGAAGTTGTGCTACGATTGAGTTTGAAACATTATCGTCGATCGCACTGCCAAGCATAATAATACGGTCTTTTAATAGACGGGAGTAGATATCGTAAGCGCGCTCCCCACGGTTCGTTTGTTCAATTACTGTTGGAATTAAGTTCATGGAAATCCTCCTTCTCCTTTTTCAAGTTAAACTGTACTGTCATCATACAAAAAAGGTCAAACAAGGTCAAACGATATGCTGTATGTAACTCATTTCGCCAGCAATGCTCAATATCCTTCTTACACCTTATGTATGGGCTATCATCATAATGCCCGCTATATGCAGGATTTTAAACCTCTACATGTGAAAACAATACCCTTAAATGAGAAAAATAAGCTTTAGTTTTCGTTTTTAATCTCGATATAGGCGGTTTCTAAGTTGCGGATGCGACGTACGATCTCACTGTTTTTGTTAAGATTATCATTAATAAGAGTGCCGACGATCGAACGGTAGTAGGCATTCATCGCATGAGTCTTCGTGAAAACATCTTTATTGCGCTCTATGTATTGCTGGAAATTCTCTTTAAAATAAGGGACTGAAAATGCTTCGCTCACTCGTTGTTCCTCCTTCATTCGTAAAACCCATTCTAAAAGGTCCATGTTCTTTATCTATCATAGCCTATCTTAATGTCTGTGCAAAAGGATAATAAAATTTGTATCCCTTGTTTTGACAATTGAGTTTTAGCATGTTATAGTTAATTCAACCATTTACGTTGTGAATATCTTTTGGATTTAAAGCGGTCGTACTTTTTGAATAAGAAGTGGAACACTTAAAATCCACTTCAGAATTATTCAGATGAGTGCGAATTTTTTTTGCCTTTTTATTTACATAGTAAGTCGGTTAAAAGAGTTAAAACGCTTACATAGCGTTTGTAAGGAGGAAACACCCATGCAAAATGGTAAAGTAAAATGGTTCAACGCTGAGAAAGGTTTCGGCTTCATCGAAGTTGAAGGCGGAAACGACGTATTCGTTCACTTTTCTGCGATTCAATCAGAAGGCTTCAAGTCTCTTGAAGAAGGACAAGAAGTATCTTTCGAAATCGTTGATGGCGAGCGTGGACCGCAAGCTGCTAACGTAACAAAACTTTAATAGTAAAGTTTAAAATGCCAGACTGCCTTCGGGCGGTGCTGGCATTTTTTTGTTGGCTGAAGATCTTAAGAAGTCTTTGTAATCTAGTATGTATGCAGAGCTAGCTGTCTTCCTCACAAATACAAATTCATAGGATTTGTATTTGTGTGGGGTCAGACCCCAAATTTTGTAGGATGTATAGCGCTTACATCTGTAGTATGATGAAGGAATAGGGGGGATTTAGAATGGAAATGGGTTTGTTTCAACAACAGAGCATGAACCTTGTCATGACAACTGAATTGCGCCAGGCCATTGCCATCTTACAAGTTCCCAGTTATGAACTGACATCATATCTTCAAGAACAGGCATTAGAGAATCCGCTTATTGAAATTTCAGAACCAAAGGGCATGTTCACGACTTTGAAGAAAAGCGTGCGGAAAAATGGAATCAATGGCCGCTCAGATGCACAGCAACCACTCGAGCATCTGATCATAGAGAAAGAAACCTTGTACGACTACCTTTATAAACAATCGATCCTTCTGCCGATCCAAGAACAGGATCGAAGAATATTTCAATACTTACTGCTCAGTGTAGACGAGAGCGGGTATCTCACCGTCTCCTCTGAGGATACGGCACATCGGTTTCAAACAACAGTTGAAAAATGTGAGGAGCTTATCTCGCTCCTTCAAACGTTAGAGCCTGTTGGAATCGGTGCACGAGATCTAAGAGAGTGTCTGTTGCTTCAACTTCAAGAACAACATCAAGAACATACAATAAGCTACATAATCGTAGATCAGTATTTAGACCAGCTAGCAGAGCGTAAGATGAAATGGCTATCAACTCATCTAAACGTAACACCACAAGAAGTAGAAGCAGCGGCGGATTTTCTTCAAACACTTGATCCTCGACCAGGCGCTGCATACGCTCCTGCCAACGATCAAGCGTATTTATATCCAGATGTCTCTGTAACAGAAGAGAACGGAAAATTTCACATTGCTGTTAACGAGCAATACTCACCAATGCTGAAGCTGAACGAAAGCTATGGCACACTCTTAAACGGAAAAAACGCAACATCGAAATTTTTAGATGATTCTTTCCAAAAGTTTAATTGGTTGAAAAAGGCTCTAGAACAAAGAAAAGAAACGCTCCTTAACATAACAAATGAGATCGTCAGAGTACAAGAGAAGTATTTTTTAACATTCGATCGATCGGATATGGTACCACTCACTTTAAAAGAAGTGGCAGACGAAATCGGGGTACACGAATCCACGGTAAGTCGAGCTGTCAAAAATAAAGTAATTCAAACATCAAAAGGTGCAGTGGAGCTTAAATCCTTTTTTACAGCTAAAATCTTTACACAAGATGGCGGCAGCGTTTCTGCAACTTCCGCCAAATGGGAAATTAAGAAATTGGTAGAGAACGAAGATAAAACCAAACCTTTATCAGACCAGATACTTGCCTCTCTTTTAGAAAAGAACAGCGGTCTCTCGATATCCCGAAGAACGGTTGCGAAATATCGGGAAGAATTAAACATACCATCTTCTTCAAAACGGAAACGGTATACCTCTTAAACTAAGGTCTTTTCCTCACGGAGAAGTCCTTTTTGTTTGGCTAGCCAATGCCACTAGAAAGGTGAGACACTGATACATAACGTACGGGTGTGGCTCACTGATTACCCGTGGAAAGCGGGCATCAGCAACGGAAATCAACTGCTTTTAAAATCAACGATGAATACAAAACAGCCTAATAAAAAATGAAGGAGCACTAAAAATGGGTGAAAAAAAAGTCATACTTTATACGAAAATACATTGTCCACTTTGTGATGAGGCACATAAACTATTACAGAAGCTGCAGCAGGAGATCTCGTTCACCATAGAATCGATCGACATCTATCAAGATGATCTCCTTCTTGAAAAATACGGACTGATGATTCCTGTTATTGAAGTCGAAGGGAAAGAAATCGACTACGGAATGATCTCGGAAAGTAAAGTAAAGAAAGCGCTTACTAATTTTTAATAAGTAAAAGTTGTTGAAATGTAGTGAGACTATTTGATAATATAAACTTGCCAGAGAGAAATTCGACACTTTTATGACAAAAAGTGAAGTCTGGCACGTTTTAAAAGATCACTTTCAGGGTAATCTACAATAGGTAATATTGGGACTTGGGTCAAACCAAGTTATTTTCTTAAGCTAATGGGACAAAAAATGACTAGCCGGGACATAAAAAGTCCAACGGGGTTTGTCATCAAAAAATTCCAGAGAGCTTAATCGTTCATCTCATTGAATCAGGAGAAATGTGCAATGAAAAAACTTATAGAGATACAAAAGAAGTTGCTGCCAGATCTTCTAGAAACGATGCGAAAGCGATACAACGTTTTAAACGTGGTGAGAATTCATGAACCTATTGGAAGAAGAAGTTTAGCATCAACCTTGAACCTGACAGAACGCGTACTGCGCTCAGAAGTTTCGTTTCTAAAAGATCAAGGACTTCTAAACATTCAGACCGCTGGCATGTCATTAACATCAGAGGGACATGATATTTTACTAGAGCTTTCTGAGATGATGAAAGAATTGTCTGGTTTGCATGTTTTAGAATCAAAACTTAAGGAAATGTTAAATCTGTCAGAAGTCATCGTAGTACCAGGTGATAGTGATCAAGATGTGTGGGTAAAAAATGATATGGGTAAGGCTGCAGCAGACCGATTAAAGCGTCAGCTATCAGCGAAGAACGTTATCGCTGTAACGGGTGGAACAACACTCGCTTCAGTAGCAGAGATGATGTCACCTATACAAAAGGGACAACAGTTATTGTTTGTTCCTGCCCGAGGCGGACTTGGTGAAAAGGTTGAGAACCAAGCGAACACCATTTGTTCCACGATGGCTCAAAAAGCCAATGGGGAATACAGGCTTCTTCATCTACCTGATCAGTTGAGTAAAGAAACGTATCTATCTTTGATGGCTGAGCCAGGTGTGAAAGAAGTCATGGAGCTCATACACTCCGCTGGTATAGTGCTTCACGGGATTGGCGATGCTAAAACAATGGCAGTACGTCGAAACTCAAATCCATCCGTTCTACAAAAGCTGGAGAAAGAAAAAGCTGTTGCAGAAGCATTCGGCTATTACTTTGATCAGCAGGGTGAAGTGGTTCACCGCGTGCGCACGATTGGCTTGCAGCTAGATGAGCTGCAGAATAGTGATTTCATCATGGCTGTAGCAGGCGGATCATCTAAATCCGATGCGATCGCAGCATTCATGAAACACGGTCCGAAAAAGGTTTTAATCACGGACGAAGGAGCTGCCCGACAATTATTGGGACGCTCGTAAGTTCATTTTCAATTCGTTATTAAGGGGATTTCCCTTTATATAAAAAATAAATTCTCTCTTAAATCAAGGAGGTCATTTTACATGGCAACAAAAATTGGTATTAATGGTTTCGGTCGTATTGGCCGTAATGTATTCCGCGCAGCATTCAACAACCCTGAGGTAGAAGTTGTAGCTGTAAACGACTTAACAGATGCTGACACTCTTGCTTTCCTATTAAAGCATGACACAGTACACGGCAAATTCGCTGGTTCTGTTGAAGTTAAGGAAAACGCACTTATTGTAGATGGCAAAGAAATCAAAGTTTTAGCTGAGCGCGATCCAGCACAACTTGGCTGGGGAGACCTTGGTGTAGAAGTAGTTGTTGAATCAACTGGACGTTTCACTAAGCGTGCAGACGCTGCTAAACACTTAGAAGCTGGCGCTAAAAAAGTAATCATTTCTGCTCCTGCTTCTGATGAGGATATCACTGTAGTTCTTGGTGTAAACGAAGACAAGTACGATGCAGCTAGCCACGATGTTATCTCTAACGCATCTTGTACAACGAACTGTCTTGCACCATTCGCAAAAGTTCTTCACGAGAAATTCGGCGTGAAGCGCGGTATGATGACAACTGTTCACTCATACACAAACGATCAGCAAATTCTAGATCTTCCACATAAAGATCTTCGTCGTGCTCGTGCGGCAGCTGAGAACATCATTCCAACTTCAACTGGTGCTGCTAAAGCAGTTTCTCTAGTGCTTCCTGAACTTAAAGGTAAGCTAAATGGTATGGCAATGCGTGTTCCAACTCCAAACGTATCTCTAGTTGACTTAGTTGTTGAACTTGACAAAGAAGTTACTGTTGACGAAGTAAACGCAGCACTTAAAGCTGAAGCTGAAGGCAACCTTAAAGGAATCCTTGGCTACTCTGAAGAGCCGCTTGTATCTACTGACTACAATGGCGACACTCACTCTTCTACAATCGATGCTCTTTCCACGATGGTTATGGAAGGAAACATGGTTAAAGTTGTATCTTGGTACGATAACGAAACTGGATACTCAAGCCGCGTTGTAGATTTAATTGACTATATCGCTAAAAAAGGACTTTAATAGATAGAGAAGAACAATAAGGAGGGGGAGAAGTCGTTTCAAACAGGCTTCTACTCCTCTTTCCCATGTAAAACCTGGGGATTGTCGTTTCTTTAATCTTTTTACTAGTCAGGAGGCTGCATGTACTTATGAACAAAAAAAGTGTTCGTGACATCGATCTAAAAGGCAAAGTCGTATTTTGCCGTGTTGATTTTAACGTACCAATGAAAGATGGAAACATTACGGATGAAACGCGTATCAACGCTGCTCTTCCTACCATCAAATACTTAACAGAGCAAGGCGCTAAAGTTCTTTTAGCAAGTCATTTAGGACGTCCAAAAGGACAAGTTGTTGAAGAGCTTCGTCTAACTCCTGTAGCAGAACGTTTAAGCGAGCTTCTTGGTAAAGAAGTTGTAAAAACGGATGAAGCTTACGGCGAGGAAGTTGAAAAGGCAGTTGCTAACCTAGAAGAAGGCGGCGTGATCTTACTTGAGAACGTTCGTTTTTACCCAGGAGAAGAGAAGAACGATCCTGAATTAGCACAAAAATTTGCTGCACACGCTGATGTGTACGTAAACGATGCATTTGGAGCAGCTCACAGAGCGCACGCTTCAACAGAAGGGATCGCGAAACATCTTCCTGCTGTTTCCGGTTTGTTGATGGAAAAAGAACTTGAAGTGCTAGGAAAAGCTCTATCGAATCCTGACCGTCCTTTCACTGCCATCATCGGTGGTGCAAAAGTTAAGGATAAGATTGACGTAATCGATAATCTATTAGACAAAGTAGACAACCTGATCATCGGCGGTGGTTTAGGGTATACATTCATTAAGGCGCTTGGCCATGATGTAGGGAAGTCTCTTTTAGAAGAAGATAAGATTGAAACGGCTCGCGGTTTCATGGAAAAAGCTAAAGAAAAAGGCGTGAACTTCCTGATTGCTGAGGATGTTTTAGTAGCTGACGACTTTTCGAACGATGCTAACACGAAAGTAGTAGCGATCGATTCTATCCCATCTGATTGGGAAGGGCTTGATATCGGAACAAAAACGATCGAAAAGTACGTAAAGGTTATTAAAGAATCGAAGCTTGTAATATGGAACGGACCGATGGGTGTGTTTGAGATCGACGCATTCGCAAACGGTACTCGTTCAGTAGCAAACGCACTAGCAGAAGCAACTGACACGTACAGCGTTATCGGCGGTGGAGACTCAGCTGCAGCGGTAGAGAAATTTGGTCTTGCTGATAAAATGAGCCACATCTCAACAGGCGGCGGCGCTTCCCTTGAGTTCATGGAAGGTAAAGAGCTTCCAGGCGTAGTAGCTTTAAACGACAAGTAAGATTTTGTGCGCGGTCGATTTCCGCTTCAGGTGCTTCGCTTTCCGCGGGGCAGGCGGTGAGCCACTTGCCGCTTTGCCCACTAAGTGTCTCACCTGACCGCTTGTCCCGCAGGAGTCTCGCACCTTACACTCCAATCGACTTATCAATGAAGCTACTGTAAAACTGACTGCTTTAACTTTTAGTACTACTCTAAAAGAAACACTTTTAAGAGGTGAAAAGAATGCGTAAACCTATTATTGCAGGTAACTGGAAAATGAATAAAACTTTAACAGAGGCACGCAGTTTTGTAGAAGAAGTGAAAGGTCTTGTGCCTTCAGCTGAAACTGTAGACTCTGTAATCTGTGCTCCTGCTTTGTTCCTTGACAGCTTAGCAGACGAGTCAGAAGGTACACCACTTGCGATCGGTGCACAAAACATGCACTTTGAAGAGAGTGGTGCGTTCACAGGTGAAATCAGCCCTGTTATGCTAAAAGATCTTAACGTTCAATATGTGATCTTAGGACATTCTGAGCGTCGTGAACTTTTTAGTGAAACAGATGAGCTTGTTAACCAAAAGACACATGCAGCATTCAAACATGGTCTGACTCCAATCGTATGTGTTGGTGAAACGCTTGAACAGCGTGAAGCAGACAAGACGAAGGATGTTGTTAAACAACAGACTGAAAAAGGTTTATCTGGATTAACAGATGAGCAGATAAAACAAACGGTTATCGCATACGAGCCAGTTTGGGCGATCGGAACAGGCAAAACAGCTTCTTCTGAAGACGCGAACGAAGTATGTGCTTACATCCGCAGTGTTGTAGCAGAGCAATTCTCTCAAGATGTTGCAGATGCAGTTCGTATTCAATACGGCGGCAGTGTGAAGCCTGACAACATTAAAGAATTAATGGGTATGTCTGATATTGATGGCGCTTTGGTTGGCGGAGCTAGCCTGGAGCCAAAATCTTACCTTCAGCTTCTGGAGGGCGTTAGCCGATGAGTAAAAAACCAGTAGCTTTAATCATCTTAGACGGTTTTGCTTGCCGTAATGAAGACAAAGGTAATGCTGTTGCACAAGCGAAAAAGCCCAACTTTGACCGCTACTGGGAAACGTATCCGCACGCTCAACTAACAGCTAGTGGGGAAGCCGTTGGACTTCCTGAAGGTCAAATGGGTAACTCAGAAGTGGGTCACTTAAACATTGGTGCAGGACGTATCGTCTACCAAAGTTTGACTCGCGTGAACCTATCGATCAAAGAAGGAGATTTTTACGAAAATCAAACGTTTATTGATGCGATGGACCATGTGAAAAAAACTGGTAAAGCACTTCATATCTTTGGATTGCTTTCTGATGGTGGTATTCACAGCCATATCGAACACATTCTTTCACTATTAGAACTAGCTAAAAAGCAGAACGTGGAAAAGGTATATCTGCACGGATTCTTGGACGGGCGTGATGTACCACCGCAATCGGCTAAAGGTTATATTCAAAGAACAGTGGACAAGATGAATGAACTCGGTGTTGGTGAGATTGCAACACTTTCTGGCCGCTACTATTCCATGGACCGTGATAAGCGTTGGGACCGAGTTGAAAAATCATACCGCGCTATGGTTTATGGTGAAGGACCAGATTACAAAGATCCATTTGAAGTTGTTGAAGATTCATACAGCAATGGCGTTCATGATGAATTCGTTCTTCCTTCTGTTTTAAAACAAGAGAACGGTGAGCCTGTTGCGACTGTTCAAGATGGAGATGCAGTCATCTTCTGTAACTTCCGTCCTGACCGTGCGATCCAAATCTCACAAGTGTTTACGAACGAAGATTTCCGTGGATTTGATCGCGGAGAAGCGTTCCCGAAAAACCTTCACTTCGTCTGTTTAACACACTTCAGTGAAACAGTGGATGGGAATGTAGCGTTCAAACCTACAAACCTAGATAACACATTGGGTGAAGTTTTATCACAACAAAACTTTAAACAGCTTCGTATTGCCGAAACTGAAAAGTACCCACACGTAACGTTCTTCTTTAGTGGAGGACGTGAAGCAGAGTTTCCTGGTGAGACGCGTATCTTGATCGACTCGCCTAAAGTGGCAACGTACGATTTAAAGCCTGAGATGAGTGCTTATGAAGTTACGGATGCGCTTGTAGGAGAGATTGAAGCAGATAAGCACGATGCGATTATCTTAAACTTTGCCAACCCTGATATGGTAGGTCACTCAGGTATGCTTGAGCCTACGATTAAAGCGGTTGAAACGGTGGATGAGTGTTTAGGAAGAGTGGTTGATGCGATCCTTGCAAAAGGGGGAGCAGCGATCATTACAGCTGACCATGGTAATGCTGATGAAGTGATTACGATGGAAGGCAATCCGATGACAGCTCATACAACAAATCCTGTTCCTGTAATTGTGACACAAGAAGGATTGAAACTGCGTCAAGACGGAATCTTGGCCGATCTTGCACCAACAGTTTTAAACCTTTTAGGTGGAGAACAACCAAAAGAAATGACAGGTAAATCATTAATTAAATAAGTTTATTTTACGGAATATGTACAGAGCCTCTTGTGCATAGTGCTCGAAATACCTTATTCTCAAATTACATTTTCTTTTAAAAAGGAGAGACAAATATGTCAGCTATTATTGAAATTTATGCTCGCGAAGTTCTAGACTCTCGCGGTAATCCAACAGTTGAAGTAGAAGTTTACACAGAATCAGGTGCTTTTGGACGCGCAATCGTTCCATCTGGTGCTTCTACAGGTGAATACGAAGCAGTTGAGCTTCGTGATGGCGACAAAGAGCGTTACCTTGGAAAAGGTGTTATGAACGCTGTAAACAACGTAAACGAAAACATCGCTCCAGAACTTATCGGTTTTGATGTACTTGACCAAGTTGGAATCGACCAAACGTTGATCGAGCTTGATGGTACTGAAAACAAAGGTAAGCTAGGCGCTAACGCAATCCTTGGTGTTTCCATGGCTGTTGCACATGCTGCTGCTGATTTCTTAAACGTACCTCTTTACATGTACCTTGGAGGATTCAACTCTAAAACTCTTCCAGTTCCTATGATGAACATCTTAAACGGTGGAGAGCATGCGGATAACAACGTAGACATTCAAGAATTTATGGTAATGCCTGTTGGTGCTGAAAGCTTCCCTGAAGCACTTCGCATGGGTACTGAAATCTTCCACAGCTTAAAAGCAGTTCTTAAAGAAAAAGGATTGAACACAGCTGTAGGTGACGAAGGTGGATTCGCTCCAAACCTTGGTTCGAACGAAGAAGCTCTTCAAACAATCATGGAAGCGATCGAAAAAGCTGGTTACAAGCCAGGTGAAGAAGTTCGCCTTGCAATGGACGTTGCTGCTTCTGAATTGTTCAACAAAGAAGACGGAAAATACCACCTTTCTGGTGAAGGTGTTGTTAAGACTTCTGAAGAGATGGTTGCATTCTACGAAGATCTTGCTAACAAATATCCGATCGTTTCAATCGAAGACGGTCTTGACGAGAACGACTGGGATGGTTTCAAACTATTAACAGAGCGTATCGGTGACCGCGTACAGCTTGTTGGTGACGACTTGTTCGTAACAAACACAACTAAGCTTGCTGAAGGTATCGAAAAAGGAATCGGTAACTCTATCCTTATCAAAGTTAACCAAATCGGTACGTTGACTGAAACGTTCGACGCGATCGAAATGGCTAAACGTGCTGGTTACACAGCAGTTATCTCTCACCGTTCAGGTGAATCAGAAGATAGCACAATCGCTGACATCGCTGTTGCGACAAACGCTGGACAAATCAAAACAGGTGCTCCTTCACGTACAGACCGTGTTGCGAAGTACAACCAACTTCTTCGCATCGAAGACGAGCTAGGCAACCTTGCTGTATACCCAGGAATGAACGCATTCTACAACCTTAAAAAATAATTGGGGTCTGACCCCAAACAAAGACAAACTCGCCATTTTGTCTTTGTGAAAAAGACAAGCCCCCGGATCAAGCACTAGAAGTGCTGATTCGGGGGCTGTCTTCATTTTTAAACGGGTAAAGCATACTCTGCTGCTTATCGAGAGCGATTGTTAGAATGAAGGATAGTAACAATGAGCATTGAGAAACTGATCATGAGCGACATCGTTTCAAAAACAGTCATCTTTGATCCCTCCAATCGTGTTACCCTTAAGATTCGTAAAAGCAGGGTTGTCCTATACCCCAAAAGAGAAAGATAGGTAATAAGGCTTGTCTTTCTGGCTTAAACGATTTCAGAATTAATTACATAAAGTGATTTATGGAGTTGTGATCGATTCGAGAGTTTTATGAGCGATTCTAAGATTTTGTGAGCGATTCTAAGATTTTGTGAGCGATTCTAAGATTTTGTGAGCGATTCGAAAGATTTATGAGCGATTCCAAGACGTTGTGAGCGATTCTAAAACCTCACAAACCTTCTCAGAATCTCTATATCACTGCAATCATTCACGAGCGTTCCAAGTTTCTTAAATCACCAAATACTTACCACTGCTCTTGCCGAATTTCTCACAACACCTCATAATCCTTCTATTTTTAACGAAAATCATTTAAAATGCATATAACAAGTACTTGCTTGATGTACGGGGGAATTTTTGATGAATGATAGTTTATACATACGCATAGAAGCTGGGGATCCTTATGACACGGGGAGCCTCATGCCATTAAAACCTGAAGGAGAAGCATTAGTCTTTGGACGCTCTTCTCAAACGAACGAAACAGATGTGTCATTTATCAGCCCTTATGTATCTCGAAAGCATGCTGAGATTTACATGCAAGATGGGGTATCTTTTATTCGAGATCTTGATTCAAAGCACGGAACGGCGCTCAATAATCAGCTGCTCGAGCCACATATGCCAAAACAGCTGCAATCTGGAGATGTGATCAGCTTGGCAAAGGGAGTTATTCTTTTAACCTATCTGAACACTCAAGAAGATCAATCAGATCTTACGATGGAGTTTACTTCACCTATTCAACCAGCAGAATCACAGATCACGAGTGGGTTGCATATCATTCCTGAACGCCGCCAGATTTCGATTGATGGTGAGCCTTTATTTCTGTCAGGAAAGCACACCGACCTTCTTGTATTTTTGTATCGAAAAAAGAATCAGGCAGTCAGCAGTGACGAAATAAAGATTCAAATATGGCCGGAGCGAATGGTTGCCGGTTCCAACGATATCCCTGACGTTGGAAATGATGAGATCAATGCACTTGTCTACCGACTCAGAAAGAAGCTTGGTCCGTACGGAGATGCTATCGTTACTGTCCCACGTTATGGATACATGTTGCAGATTAATTAAATAGAAACACTCCTAAGAGTCTGTTAGAACCCAATCGTTCTAATAGGCTTTTTTATTATAGTAAAAGGCTGTTTTCGTACTTTGTTGCTTTTGGAAGTGTTGATTTCCGTTCCAGGATGCTCGCTTTCCACGGGGCAGGCGGTGAGCCACATTCGTACGTTTCACTTTTAAGTGTCTCACCTGCCCGCCTGTCCCGTAGGAGTCTCTCACCTTCCACTACAATCAACAGTCAAAGAAGTAACTAAAAAGATTTAAAAGCAACAATCTTTTAGAAAACAGCCTAAAAAAACACAATCTAATTATCAGAAACTTATCATTTTCGTATGAGGAAAGAGTCATGATAAATCCATTTTAGAGTAGACAAAAAGAGAGTAAATTAAATAAAAAGAAAAAACTCCTTTTTAAAAAAGATGTTTCTTTTAAATAGGTGTGGTGAGGAAGTAATGAGGGTAGAGGAAACTAGACGGGATCGAAGAGGAAGATCATTTCGGTTTCGATTAATCAGAGCATTTATCATTCTACTATTTACGATTTTGTATATACGAACCTATGAACTGCAGATAACGAATGGAGAAAGAGCTCGTTTGAAATCTGAGACCTATAAAGATGTTGTGATCAAAAAATCCATTTTCAATGATAACTACTACTCGTCAAAAAAAGACACACCACTAGAAACAGACATAAAACATAACAAGTAACAGTAAAATGAAAATGGGGGATGTCCCCATTAATGCGAAGAGGGGATGTTTATGATGCAACCACTTAAACAAGAATCTTCGGATGGTGCAGAGAACAAACTGGAAAAATTGAATCCGATCAGCTTTATTGGAAAAGTGAAAGAAACCAATGGCCAAGTATTTACCATCTCTCATAAAAAAACGATGATGAAAGTAAAACTGGACGCTAAGACAGAGCTGCTCGATGGAGACAAGACGCTAGATATCGCGCCAGACGAAGCCGTGCAGCCAGGAGCTACCGTTCAAGTAGTTGGGATGTTAAACAAAAGACTGAATGTTATAAGAGCGGTTCGTCTCTATATTTTTCATAAAGAATTTGATATCAACTATTCAGGAACAAATTAATGAAGGTTCTGAAAAAAACTTTGCCTCGTCCCTTCAAGTTATGGTACATTTAGGGTAATGTAACGTGGAACGGTGGAGGTGTAACATACATGCTAACAGCAGCAAAAATCCTTCTTATTTTAGTATCAGTCGCATTAATCGTTGTCGTTGTTCTTCAATCAGGTCGTTCGGCAGGATTATCAGGTGCGATTACAGGTGGAGCTGAACAGCTTTTTGGTAAACAAAAAGCACGTGGAATCGACGCATTGCTAAGTAAGTTAACGATCATTCTTGCAGTGTTGTTCTTCATTCTAACAATATCAGTAGCATACTTTATTCCGATGAACTAAAGAACAGTCAAAAACAACAAGCGGTGAATGCCGCTTGTTGTTTTTTTAGTCTATAGAAACGCCGCATAACCTTTATGAGAGTGGTTGTGATATGATTTGTTACGAGGATAAAAGGGTAACCTATAGACAAAAAAGGTGGTAGCATGATCGGGTGTCTTTGTTTACACGGGTTCACAGGCGGACCATATGAGATCGAGCCAATTACTGAATATCTTGAAAAGCATACAGACTGGTTATTATCTGTGCCCACTTATCCTGGACACGGAACGGAACTCTCATTAAGAGGTAGAACACATACCGAATGGCTTCAAGAAGCGGAAAGTGCTTATTTAGAACTACGCGAAAAGGTTGAACAGATCTATATTGTCGGCTTTTCGATGGGCGGCATGATCGCGGGTTATCTAGCTTCCAAATATGGTTGCGACAAATTGATTCTGTTGAACGCAAGTGCATACTATCTCAATCCTGCACAGATGATTAAAGATATTGCCAATATGATGGTCTCTGGTCTGAACGGTCAACTAAGAGATCATGAATTATATAAGAGGTATAGAAAAAAGTTCCTTGATACACCTTTTAGAGCAACGAGAGAGTTTCAAAAGCTTGTAAGAATGATCAAACCTGAATTCTCACAAGTCTCAGCACCTACTTTAATCGTTCAAGGGGAATGTGACGGCCTTGTTCCTAAAAGAAGTGCTGAATATCTGTATGGAGCGATAGCAGCCTCTAACAAGCGTCTTTGTTATTTTAAACAATCCAAGCACATGATTTGTCATGATGTAGAGAAAGAAGAATTAATTCAAGAAGTATATCAATTTTTAATGAATGAATAGGAGAGGTACAACATGAAAATCGCAGCACCAAAACCGTTTTTCTTTGAAGGTGGAAAGCGGGCAGTCTTAATGTTACATGGGTTCACAGGCAGTTCAGCCGATGTACGAATGATGGGGAGATTTCTGCAGAAGAAGGGCTACACATGTCACGCTCCTCAGTATAAAGGACACGCCGTTCCTCCTGAAGAATTAGTACACACAGGGCCCAAAGACTGGTGGGAAGATGTGATTGGCGGCTATAATCATCTAAAAGAAAAAGGCTACGACGAGATTGCTGTTTGCGGTCTTTCGTTAGGTGGAGTATTCTCTTTAAAACTTGCTACGGACCACCCTGTAAAAGCCGTTATTCCGATGTGCGCACCGATGTCCATCAAGAGTGAAGAAGTGATGTATAAAGGGGTTTGTGCGTACGCTGAAGAATATAAAAAGCGTGAACAGAAAACACCAGAACAGATTCAAGAAGAGATGGAAGAATTCAAAAAAACACCAATGAACACGTTAAAAGCTCTACAAGACCTTATTCAAAGTGTAAGAAATTCGGTAGATCTCGTATATGCACCTACCTTTGTTGTGCAGGCTAGAAATGATGAAATGATAAACACGGATTCTGCAAATATTATCTATGATGAAGTAGAAAGTGAAACGAAAGATTTAAAGTGGTATGAAAACTCATCACACGTTATTACATTAGACAAGGAAAAAGAACAGCTGCATGAAGATGTTTATGCTTTCTTAGAAGACCTTGATTGGTCAGAATAGAACCTTTTCCTTAAAAAGGAGGTCAGTTTTTGGATAAACTGCAAATACTCCAGATCATGAAAGAATCGGAAAAACCGATGTCAGTAACAGAGATTGAAGAAGCTCTTCAACTTCCTGACGCTGAAGCTTTCAAGAAACTGGTTTTAACACTTAACGAACTAGAAGATGAAGGTTCTGTCGTTCGAACACGTACGAACCGATATGGATTGCCTGAAAAAATGAGCCTAATTAAAGGCCGCGTTCAAGGTCACGCAAAAGGTTTTGCGTTTCTTATTCCTGAAGACTCTGAACAAAAAGATGTGTATATCTCACAATCTGATATGAATGGTGCGATGAGTGGAGACACGGTGCTCGTACGCCTCAACCAAACCTCTTCAGGATCACGTCCTGAAGGTACGATTATTCGTATTTTAGAGCGAGGGGTTACAGAGGTTGTCGGAACGTTCCAAGAGAGCCGTAAATTCGGTTTTGTTGTGGCTGATGATAAACGGATCCCAAATGACATCTTTATCCCGGCAGACGGCGTTAACGGAGCTGTAGAAGGACATAAGGTGCTTGTGAAGATCACAAAATATCCTGAAGGCAAAAACAGTGCCGAAGGAGAGATCATCCACATCATCGGACATAAGAACGATCCAGGGGTAGATATCATCTCTGTTATCTTCAAACATGGACTGCCAAGAGAGTTTCCAGTTGAAGCACTCGAGCAAGCTCATAACACACCAGATGAGATCGATCCAAAAGATATTGAAGGACGTCGCGATCTTCGAAATGAAACGATCGTCACGATTGATGGAGCAGACGCGAAAGATTTGGATGATGCGGTTCATGTGATCAAGCTGCCTAACGGTCATTATAAGCTTGGCGTACATATCGCAGATGTTACGCACTATGTAACCGAAGATTCTCCGATCGATAAAGAAGCGCAAGAGCGCGGTACAAGTGTGTACTTAGTCGATCGTGTTATCCCGATGATCCCACATCGTCTATCGAACGGTATCTGTTCATTGAACCCGAAAGTAGATCGCTTAACGATCTCATGTGAGATGGAGATTAACCACGATGGTGAGGTCATTAAACATGAAATCTTCCCGAGTGTGATCAAAACAACAGAACGAATGACGTATACAGATGTTCGTAAAATTTTGCAGGATGAAGACGAAACAGTTAACAAGAAATACGAGTCACTCATTCCTTTCTTTAAGCTGATGGGAGAGCTTGCTGAAGTTCTTCGTAAAAAACGTTTTGCACGCGGTGCGATTGACTTTGATTTCTCTGAAGCAAAAGTACTCGTAGACGAAAACAGCGATCCACAAGATGTTGTTCTTCGCGAGAGATCAGTCGCAGAAAAACTGATCGAAGAATTCATGCTTTGTGCGAATGAAACTGTAGCTCAGCATTTTCACGAGCTCGAGCTTCCGTTCATGTACCGAATCCATGAAGATCCTGATGAAGGCAAATTAGAGCGTTTCTTAGAGTTCATCGGTATGTTTGGTTATGCGTTAAAAGGCACCGCGAGCGATATTCACCCGCGAAGCCTTCAACAGTTACTAGAAACCGTAAAAGGCGAACCGGAAGAAATGGTGATCTCAAAGATCATGCTTCGTTCCATGAAGCAAGCGAAATATGATCATATGTCACTGGGTCACTACGGATTAGCGACAGAGTTCTATACACATTTCACGTCACCGATTCGTCGTTACCCAGACTTGATCGTACACCGCCTCATCCGTACGTACCTGTTTAAAAAAGACACAGGACCAAAAACAGTCAGTCATTGGAAAGCGGAACTTCCAGGGATCGCTAAACATTCATCCGCGATGGAACGCCGTGCCGTTGATGCGGAACGCGAAACAGATGAGCTGAAAAAATCACAGTTCATGCTTGATAAGATCGGGGAAGAGTTTGATGGCGTGATCAGCTCTGTGACGAACTTTGGATTGTTCGTTGAACTTCCGAACACGATTGAAGGACTCGTACATGTTAGCTACTTAACAGACGACTACTACCGATTTGATGAGAAGTTTATGGCGATGATCGGTGAGCGAACAGGTAACGTGTTCCGAATCGGTGATGAGATTTCTATCCGAGTTGCGAACGTAAATGTAGATGAACGCGCGATTGATTTTGAAATCGTCGGAATGAAAGGAACACCTCGTAAACGCTTTAAAGATCGCCAGAAAGTGATCGATATTGGGGATACACCAAAACGCGGAAGAGGAAGAAGAAGCAAGAACCGCACGAGTGAATCTGAGCGTTCAAGCGGCCCTCAAGATTCAAAGAAGGGGAAGAAAAAGCCTTTCTATAAACCAGTAGCTAAGAAAAAAGGCAAGAAAAAGAAGAAATAATAAGCATGTTCAGTCAAGGTTCATCTATAGTGGTGAACCTTGACGTTATTTGACCATATTGCTATAATTAAACTTCACTTGCTGTGGGGAGGATTGAGTTTTACATGCCAAAAGGAGAAGGGAAAGTAGTCGCACAGAATAAGAAAGCGCGGCACGATTACCACGTCGAAGAAACATTTGAAGCAGGAATTGTCCTTCAGGGCACGGAGATTAAATCCATTCGCGCAGGCAGGGCTAATCTAAAAGATTCTTTCGCACGTGTGCAAAACGGCGAGTTGTTTCTACACAACATGCACATTAGCACATACGAGCAAGGAAATCGGTACAACCATGATCCACTTCGTACGCGTAAGTTGCTTTTACACCGCAAAGAGATCAATAAGCTGTTAGGTGCTACTAAAGAACAAGGATATTCGATTGTTCCTTTGAAAATGTATCTGAAGAATGGTTTTGCGAAGCTTTTGATCGGACTTGCAAAAGGGAAGAAGCATTACGATAAGCGTGACGATCTGAAGAAGAAGGATGCGAAGCGAGAAATTGAACGTGCATTCCGAGATCGACAAAAAGATTAATTGGTTCCTTTTACAGGATGTTACAATTGAGACGATGAAGCAAAAATGTTATACTGAGTACACAAGTGAATAGAAGCGATTGAGCTTTTATCTCTTTCCGAGGTTCGGCAGAATTAAGTTTCTGCTTACCATTTTATAATGGGGACGTTACGGATTCGACAGGGGTAGTTTGAGCTTAAGTTGCGAGTCGAGGGGGTCGGCCTCGTTAAAACGCCACAGCCAATAACTGGCAAACAAAACAACAACTTAGCTTTAGCTGCGTAATAGCACTTTAGCTGTTCCTCCCTCCATCGCCCATGTGGTAGGGTAAGGGACTCACTCTTAGTGGGCTACGCCGGTTGTCCTCCGCCTGAGGACGATGGAAGAGAATAATCAGGCTAGCGGTCCAGGCGCCTGTCGGCTGGCAGACGGATCCGCGAAACGCGAATAAACCGACTACACTCGTAGAAGCTTAAGTGCCAATATCTTTGGACGTGGGTTCGATTAATAATTAGTCGCCTTATGTGGTAACACATAAGTGATAATTCGGCTTTATCGGTGAAACCTAACCAACGTTTATCGTTGCAAGGCAATGCCGAGCGGTATGTGGAGCAATCCAACAGCCGTGTATCGACTTATAGGCTGCCATTCTGGTAGTACTAGGATACGAAATTTGCTTTGAATCTCAAGTAAAATTATATTTCGTATAATACGCCGAAGGACCTGATTCTTCAGGTTCAAGATATAGTCAGTGCCATGACGAAAGCATGGAATAACATGTCCCACCGTCTCCACCATACATAGGTGGATAACAGGACTTGCCCATTAGGGTGAGTCCTTTTTTGTATGCTAAATTTGGGTAAATGTCGATATAATTTGATTTTCGCCGATATATTTTAATTCTTGCCGATATAATTCGAAATTTGCAGATAAAATACTCATTCTCGCCGATATAACAAAAAAGTTGCCGATATCTTATTTCCTCAAAGGAGTTTGCATGTAAACTCAAGAATTATACTTAAGATAATCAAGAAAGGAGTTAGACCTTGATCATCAAAAAACGAACAAAGCCGATTAAGTTATTTAAGTTTGAGGCACTATTTAGACGACTTGATCTTGATCATCCAAAAAGACAAATTGCTTCTGAAACATATGCAAAAAATATCGCTGGATATCGAGGTGAGCGTTCATTAGATTTTCCGCTAAGTTTTTTACCCGAACAGAAGTACCATATCTTTCATGACCTTCGTCTATATGATGGGGCACATTACTTCCAGATTGATTGCCTCCTGTTATCCTCAAATTTCATGATTATCATCGAAGTAAAAAACATAACTGGAACTCTTATTTTTGACTCAACATTTAATCAGTTGATCAGGATCAATGATAATAAGGATGAAAGAGCGTTCAGCAGTCCAATAATTCAAGTAAATAGACATGTAGAGCAACTTCAAAAGTGGCTTGCCTTTTATAAATATCCTTCCATTCCAATCGAACCGCTTGTAATTATCGGAAATGATAAATCAGTAATCAAATCCACTGAAAAAGAAAAATCTCACACTCTCTCCCAATTCGTATTACCTTTCTATGTTTTGCCTGAAAAAATAAAAGAACTTGAGGTCAGACACACCAATCATCTCCTTACTAAGGAATCTCATCATAATCTTTCCTTACAACTTCAATTACAACACCATCCACTAAAATTCAATATTCTTCAGCATTTCCAAATCTCAGAAAGTGATTTAATAAAAGGAATTCAGTGTACGAATTGTAAATTATATAGTATGCACAGAACGTTTGGTACATGGGCTTGTTCTAGATGTATGACCACTTCTAAAGACGCTCATATACAAGCCCTACATGATTATTACTTGCTAATTGGAAATACGATAAATAACCGCCAAATGAATGATTTCCTCCATATCAACTCACCTCATATAACGAAACACCTTTTAAACTCACTATGTTCTAAAACAATCGGAACGAATAAAGGCAGAAAATATGAACTAACCTTCAATTTTGAATAATTTCATTCTCCTTCTGAAAAAGAACGTATTCAAACCGTATATTTTTCCCATCCTATAAAATAGGAAGGTGAAAAATGATGGACTTATTAAAAGAGTTAACCGAAACAAATGGTGCTCCTGGTTTTGAAAAAGCGATTCGAGAGATCATGAAGCGCGAGATCAGCAAAACAGGTGCCACATTAATGAACGACCATATCGGTAGTGTATTCGGTGAAAAACACGGATCTACGAATGACGGTCCTAAAATACTTCTTGCAGGACACATGGACGAAGTCGGTTTCATGGTCAGTGAGGTCACAGAGCAAGGTTATCTGCGCTTCGTTCCATTAGGAGGCTGGTGGTCACAAGTTCTCCTCGCGCAGCGTGTCCATGTTCAGACGAAAAGTAAAACGTTCACAGGCGTCGTTGGATCAAAGGCACCTCATATCTTAACGGCAGACGAACGAAACCGGGTTTATCCGATGAAAGAGATGTTTATTGATATTGGTGCGAAGGATAAAGACCAGGTGAAGGAGTGGGGAATTAGAGTAGGTGATCCGATTCTTCCGATATGCCCCTTTGAACTGATGCCTGACGGTGACACCATTCTTGCTAAAGCACTCGACAATCGAGCAGGCTGTTATACAGCGCTTCAGGTTTTAGAACAACTTCAAAACGTCAAGCATCCAAACACCGTCTATTGTGGTGCGACCGTTCAAGAAGAAGTGGGGCTTAGAGGAGCAATAACTGCACCAGCCATTATGGAGCCAGATGTCGCGATCGCTCTTGATGTGGGCGTTGCAGAAGATGGTCCTGGTGGGAATGCGAACAAGGCGAAGCTCGGAAAAGGACCGCTTATTACCTTCCTCGATTCGTCGATGATTCCGCACACCGGTTTTCGTGATTTAATTATCGAGGTTGCAGAGAAACATAACATACCTTACCAAGTAGATGTGATGCTCGGCGGGGGAACTGATGCTGGAAAGTTCCATCTCTTCAAAAAGGGTATTCCAAGTCTTGTAGTTGGAGTTGCGGCTCGCTACATTCACAGCCATACATCCATGATCAGTAAAAGTGACTTAGAAAATAGCACAAAGCTTTTAGTAGAGCTAGTAAAGGTTATGGATAAAGAAAAACTTCATTCGCTTTTGGATTACTAAACACTACTCAAAAAAACCTCGTTGGATTTTATTCCGACGGGGTTTCTCACTTTATCGCAATATGTTACAGTGTTATAAAAAGTTTTACATCATTCTTTGCTAATCATCAAAAAACGTCTATTATATAGAGATGAGAGTATAAGTTGTTAAAGGAGATCAGTAATTTTTATGGACATCCTATTGTTGTTAAAAGCCCTTATTCTAGGGTTAGTTGAAGGTTTGACGGAGTTTGCTCCTGTTTCATCTACGGGACATATGATTCTTGTGGATGACATGTGGTTAAAATCACAAGACTTTTTAGGTAAATACCCAGCGAATACATTTAAAGTTGTGATTCAGCTTGGTTCGATTTTAGCGGTAGTCGTTGTTTTCAGACAACGATTCATCGATATGCTTGGACTTAGCAGAAACAAAGCAACAAATGAAATTACGGGGAGCCGTTTAAAATTAACGCAAGTCATCGTGGGTCTCTTACCTGCAGGTGTTCTTGGCTTGTTGTTTGAAGATTATATTGATGAGTACCTTTTCACGACGAACACTGTACTCATTGGACTCGCGATTGGTGCGTTTCTCATGATTTTTGCTGATCGATTTGCTGCTAAAAATCAAAATCCTGTTATTGACACAGTAGATAAGATTACGTACAAACAAGCTTTCTCTATTGGATTGATTCAGTGTTTGTCCCTGTGGCCAGGATTTTCACGCTCTGGTGCTACGATTTCAGGTGGTGTCCTTCTAGGGCTTAGTCACCGTGCTGCAGCTGATTTTACATTTATCATGGCCGTTCCGATCATGGCAGGTGCGAGTGGTATTTCCCTATTAAAGAACTTAGAGTATTTTAGTATGGATGCTATGCCGTTCTTTATTGTTGGATTTATCAGTGCGTTTGTATTCGCTATGTTATCGATCCGCTTCTTCTTAAACATTATCGAAAAAGTTAAGCTAACGCCATTTGCGATCTATCGTCTTGTGCTTGTAGCTGTTATCTTTTTTGTTATCATGTAATGAAAAAGAAACCCCACTTGGTTCAAACAAGTGGGGTTTCACTATTTTTTAATATTGTTCCATTCTGCTATACCAATCGTCGTATTCACGTTCTGCTTCTTCTCTTTTTCTTCCGTGCCTTTCTTGAATCTTTCCGATCATTTTTTCACGGTCACCTTGTGCTTGATCGTAATCATCATCTGTCAGGTTGCCCCATTGTTTCTTAGCTTCACCTTTCAACTGTTTCCATTTGCCTTCCATTGTATCGTTTTTCATATTGAATCATCCTCCTTTTAATATTTGTTGGAATATGAATCTTCATAACGATGTGCATTTGTTGAACGGTACGTACGGAATGTATCATTAACCTGTCTATGTCGACTTACTTCATTCGTATCAACGAGAACGAGAATGTCCCCAGCTTCAACAGATTGTTCGTATTCTTTCGCTTCATTTTCAGGAATTCCTAATCCTACAAGAGCTCCAACAATTCCTCCGGCGCCAGCGCCTACCGCTGCTCCACCGAGTGCCGCAGCAATGGGTCCTGCCGCTACAATCGGGCCGATCCCTGGAATAGCCAGTGCACCTGCACCTAGTAATAGCCCGCCAAGTCCACCAAGAATGCCACCAGTAGCCATCCCTGTCGCAGCACCTTCAGGAGCTTTTGATCCGGTTTCTTCATGAATATGTTTTACTTCTTTTTTGTCTTTTGCGATCACTGAAATCTCGTTGTCATTATAACCTTCTTCTCTCAGTTGTTTAATTGCATCGATCGCATCATCTTCTGAACGGAAAACACCAACTACTTTACCATGAGTATCCATCGATTTCCTCCTTTTTGTAGAAGATTAATACGTTGTTTGTGTTCCCACTGGTCATCAAGATGAAACATGAACTTGCAGGTTCGACAAAAGTATACATAGAATATAAAACACATCATTTGGAAACATTTAACAGTAAGACACGTATTGTACTTGTTTACAATTTATGGTTTGATGTCTATATAAAGGAAAAAAAGATTATTGATTGTGAATGGGGATTGAAATGGATATTTTTATCGGCAGACAACCGATCTTAGATAAAGATGAGAACGTTGTGGCTTATGAACTTTTATATAGAAACAGTGAGAACAATAGATATGATGGCTTGGATCATGACAGTGCTACGATAGATGTGATGGTGAACAGCTTTGCTGGAATCGGGATCAAAGAAGTTGGAGAACGCAAGAAATGTTTTATAAACTTTACGGAAAATCTGTTGTTAAATCGAATTCCTACTTATATTTCTCCTCAATATATCGTTGTTGAGATCTTAGAAGATGTTCGTCTAACGGACGAAGTACTTGAAGTCTGTAAAGAGTTGAAGAATAAAGGATATATTATTGCGCTGGATGATGTTTCAGTAAACCGCAACTTAGATAGAGTTCTGCCTTATATCGATATTATTAAAGTAGATTATTTAATCATGGACGTCGAAGAGATGAAGATTATGATCGAAACGTACCGCGAGCAGATTACATTTCTAGCTGAAAAGATCGAAACACGGGAGCAGTTTGAAGAAGCCAAAGTGCTAGGATTTGAGTATTTTCAAGGCTACTTCTTTAGCAGACCCGTTATATTACAAGGAAAGGATATCGCTCCTATTCCAACTAACTATCTTTTGTTATTAGAAAAGTTGAATGGTTCCGATCCAGACATTGATGAGATCAGCAGCTTGATCCAACGTGACCTCTCGCTTTCTTATAAGCTTTTGAAAGTGATGAATTCTGGTACCTACTTTTTTAAAAGTAAGATTACAACGATTAAACAGGCTGTCGTTCTAGTCGGTCTATATGAGATCAAAAAGCTCGTTATGATTTTGATGATGTCGAGTTTGAACAGAGTCGATAATGGATTAGAAATTGTAAAGATGAGTCTTACTCGGGCCTTCTTTTTTGAACGCATCGCAAAATCTGTAGGTGTATCTAAAAACCATCTCTACATGTTTGGTATGTTTTCTCTTATCGACACTCTGCTAAGTAAGAACATGAAAGATGTGATCGCAGACCTTCCGATAACGAACGAGCTGGCTGAAGCTCTTTTAGGGAATAGGGATTCCTATAACCTTGCATTAAAAATCGTACAAGGTTTGGAGAGAGGTTCATGGCTGGAAATTCAGTCGATTTGCCGCACGTTAAATTTGACAGAAGCGGAACTCTTTACGCATTACCGAGCAAGTACATTATCTGCTGATCAGTTTGTAAAGGCGGATACTGAAATAAAAGTTTAGCTTTATCGAACCTCAAGTGGGGTTCTTTTTTTATTATATAATCCTCAAAAAAAGTAAAGAGAGTCAGATTGGAGTAAAATACAAGGATACAAGGGAGGATGCACCTGATGAAATTAAGCATACTCGATCAATCACCAATCTCCTCTGGTAAAAGTGCGCAAGATGCTCTTCAAGCTTCAATGGATCTGGCAAAAGAGGGAGAAAAGCTCGGATATATTCGTTATTGGATCGCGGAACATCATAACTTTAGCGGCTTATCTTGTTCAGCGCCAGAAGTGATGTTGAGCTACATAGGGGCAAACACAGAAAAGATACGACTCGGCGCAGGAGCTGTGCTTTTACCGCATTATAAACCTTACAGAGTTGCGGAAACCTATAACATGCTTGCTACCCTTTTTCCAGATAGAATCGATCTAGGTATCGGCCGTGCACCTGGGGGGTCAGCAGAAGCGTCGATCGCTCTTTCGGACAATTATCTGGAGAATGTTCGAAAAGTTCCTGACTACACTAAACAACTGCTGCATTTTCTGCATAACGATTTTCCAAACTACGATATGTTCTCTAAGATTCAGGCCGCGCCAGTCCCTGAGATATCGCCCGTTCCATGGATTCTTGGAACAAGCCAAAAAAGTGCTGATTTAGCTGCAGAACTTGGAACAGCTTATGCGTTCGGTCATTTCATGAGTGATAAGCCAGGGCACGAAATTGTAGCATCCTACCAAAAGTCGTTTCAGCCAAAATCATTATTGAAAACAGCAAAAACCATTGTTGCGGTTTCTGTGATCTGCGCAGAAACAACGGAACGTGCTGAGGAACTCGCATTACCAGGAATTCTATGGAGAAAACAGAATGCTGCTGGCGAGGGATGTGGCGTTCCGACACTAGAAGAAGCTCAGAGCTATTTCTCAATAGAAGAACAGAAACAATTAATACTTGAGGCAAAAAGAAAAATAATGATAGGCACACCACAAGAGGTAAAGAAAGAACTACAGAGACTTCAAGAAATCTATCATACAGATGAAATAATGATTGTGACGATTACTCACTCTTATGAAGACCGCAAAAAGTCATATGAGTTGCTCGCTAAGCACGTGCTATCCACATAAAGGATAAGCAGGATTTTTTATTTAAGAAAGCAAACTTGTTATACTAGTAGCGAATTATTAAAATATAGTAGCTAATTTTTTGTTGCTTTAAATAAGGAGGACGTTACGATGTCCAATAAAAAAAGTTTAAGTGATGTGAAATGGTCAGTTCTTGACCTTGCACCGGTCGTTGAAGGCGGAACGGTAACGGAATCGTTTCAAAATACGTTAGATCTCGCTCAGCATGCTGAGAAATGGGGATACAACCGTTATTGGCTAGCTGAACATCATAACATGCCTGGAATCGCGAGCTCTGCTACTTCGGTCGTGATCGGACATGTGGCGGGTGGTACTTCAAAAATTCGTGTCGGTTCTGGCGGGATCATGCTTCCTAACCATGCCCCACTCGTGATTGCTGAACAATTCGGCACACTTGATGCACTTTATCCCGGAAGAATCGACCTCGGACTAGGCCGAGCTCCGGGAACTGATCAGGTAACCGCACAAGCGCTTCGCCGTGATCTAGGCAACATGGGTGATGATTTTCCGTATCAGTTAGATGAACTGCGAACGTATCTCGATCCAGAACGAGCAGAATCGCCGATGAAAGTTAGAGCAGTTCCTGGAGAAGGGCAAGATATTCCAATCTGGCTTTTAGGTTCAAGCGGATTTAGTGCACGATTGGCAGGTAGAGAAGGACTGCCGTTTGCATTTGCGAGTCATTTCTCCCCAGACAACACGATTCCTGCTCTAGAGTTATACCGTAATACATTCACACCATCAGAAGTACTTGAGAAACCGTATGCGATGGTTGGAGCAAACGTAGTAATCGCAGATACAGACGAGGAAGCAGCACGAATCGCTACTTCTCTTCAGCAGCAGTTCGTCAACTTAGTGCGTGGAAATCCAACGAAGCTGAAGCCCCCTGTTGAGAGCATGGATGGGATCTGGAGTCCGTATGAAAAAGCGGCACTCGACCAACAATTACGCACATCCTTTATCGGTAGTCCTGAAACGGTTAAAGCTAAGCTGCAAGCGTTCTTGGACGAAACACAGGCAGATGAAATTATTGTAAATGGTCAGATCTACGATCATGCTGCAAGATTGCGTTCTTTTGAGTTGTTATCAGAGATCGTAAAATAAGGTATGTGATGATCAGCGTACTCCTTAGGGGAGTGCGCTTTTTTTGGGTATTTGAGTTTCAAAACTTGTCGAAGTTTGTAGACTCGCAGATAACTTTTGGATTAAGCAGCAAAACTCGTGGATAAAACCGCAAAACTTTTGGATTGAAGGGCAGATCTTGTGGATAAAATTATAAAACTTCTGGATTGAACCCATCAAATGCCTCGGAGGGTATACAATGTGGCATACATCCTGCCCCGCAGAAAGCGAACAGTCTCTTCCAAAAGCCACACGAATTCTTGTCTAACGAAAAAGAACATTTGTTTGCATATTCAAAGGAGTTTTCCATCTCAATATCGAAATTAGTACCTGGAATAACAAACTTGGAGGTATTAAAGATGGGTAATTCGCTACAGCTTCAACAATTCAACTCTTGGGCTAATGAGAAGGTATTTGAGAAACTTAAAGAACTTCCAACCGAAATGTATAGAAAAGAGGTAGAAAGTGTTTTTCCTACGATTGCCGATGTTCTCGTACACATGTATCAAGTTGATTATGTATGGCTACAGGTACTAAAAGGGGAAACTTTCGAAGATATTTTTAACTCCTTAAAACAGCTACACGAAGAATTAAACTTGGCAGATCTACAAAACATGCACATGAAGTTTCAATCCATATCTGAAGACTACGAGAATTTCATCAAAGGAATAGGAGATTTATCCGCTGATATTACCGTTCATCATCCACATTTCGGAACACTACATTCAACCTATGCAGATCTTAATCAGCACATCGTGAATCACGGCACGTATCATCGCGGTCATCTATCGGCAATCGTCAATCAGCTCGGCTATAAAGGAGCATCGATCGATTATATTTTTTATCTTTATTCACTACAAGAAAACAAGCAAACTTCATAAGAAAGATAAAGAAGGCATATCTAAAGAGATATGTCTTTTTTGTTACGTTTAAATAGATCTCTGTAAAAGTTACAGCAGAGTGATTGACAAGCTGCTTGTCCACCATGTAATCTAAGTTTGGAAATAGATAGTTCAATGATTGAACAGTTAAAAAAATGAACCACCAGGAGGTTACCATGTCACAACTATCCATTAAAGAACTTGTTGATCGTTATATCGATCTCACATTTGCCGTTCATAAAAAAGGGGAGTCCCTCGTAAAAGAACAGCTGCAGAGTGAACTTTCTAATGATCAATTTTATACATTGAAGTACATTTACAAGACTGAGAACTGCACGTCAACCGAGCTAGCTAAAGTTTTTGATGTGAAAAAAAGTGCCATTACAGCTGTGATCACAAAATTGTGGGATCAAGATTTGATCGAGAGAACCAGAGATCAAAATGATCGCCGCGTCGTTTATCTCACATTAACGGAAACGGGACTCGAGCTTTACAAAAAAACAGAAGAGCGAATCTACAACTTGGTAGAATCCATCATTACTCAGTTTGAGGAGCAGGAAATCAAGCAGTTTATTGAAACGTACGAAAAGATCAATAACATCTTAACAACACTTCAGGAAAAATAATAGGCAGGGGGAGAAATCGTGCGGTTTATTTTAAAACAAAAATGGCTTGTGCTTGTAGCATGGATCGCTGTCGTTGCCGTTCTTATGTTATCTGCACCTAATATGGCAGAGCTGGTACGAGAAAAAGGACAAGTCGATGTACCGGATGGCTATTCGTCATCATTGGCTTCAGACCTTATGAGCGAAGTTCAGGAACAAGAAGGCGGTGGAGATGAGTCTACCGTAGCCCTTGTCTTTACAGATGAAAAGGGACTTAGTGCCACAGATCAAAAAGAAGTTGAGCGTGCGATTCGTCAACTTGAAAAGAACAAAGAAGAACTAGGAATCACAGAGATTCTGACTCACTTTAATGAAAAAAGTCTGGAGAAGCAGTTAGTCTCAAAAGATGGAAACTCCATCTTAACGTCCATAAAAGTAGCTTGGAATGACCGGGAGCCAAGTGAAGTGAATGAGGCTCTATATAAAACGATCGAAGACAACAAAGTTGATCACTATTACACAAGTAACTGGATGATCAACGAAGATCTTGTAAAGAGTTCTGAAGAAGGTCTTAAGAAAACAGAGGGAATTACGGTTGTTTTCATTCTAGGCGTGTTGCTTTTAGTATTCAGATCGGTTGTTGCACCACTTATTCCATTGCTAACCGTTGGTGTGACGTATCTTGCTTCACAATCAATCGTGGCGATGTTAGTCGATTCGTTCGACTTTCCAATTTCCAATTATACGCAGATCTTTTTAGTCGCTGTACTGTTTGGAATTGGGACAGATTATTGCATTCTTTTGCTAAGTCGATATAAAGAGGAATTAACACTCACAGAAAGTAAAACAGAAGCGATCATCGCAACGTATCGTCAGGCTGGACGTACTGTTTTCTTTAGTGGATTGGCGGTCATGATTGGATTTGCTGCGATCGGTTTTTCACAGTTCATTCTCTATCAATCAGCAGCAGCCGTCGCGGTTGGTGTAGGTATACTTTTAGTCGCTCTATTCACTATTGTTCCTTTCTTCATGATGGTCTTGGGGCAGAAAATCTTTTGGCCATCTAAGAAAAAAGCGGAGCATGGCGAAAGCAAGCTCTGGGCAGTTGCAGGGAACTTTTCGTTAAAGCGTCCGTTATTGTCACTCATACTCGTTGCGGTCATTTGCGTACCTTTTCTTGTAACATACGATGGAAAGCTATCGTTTAACTCATTAGAAGAAATTTCCGGGGATGTTTCATCGATTCAAGCATTTAATGTAATTGAAGAAAGCTTTGGAGCGGGAGAATCGATGCCAACAAACATCGTTATTAAAAATGATGAAAGTATGGACTCGACTTCATACATGGAGCTTGCTGAAAAGATCAGTCAGGAACTAGAAAAGGTTAATCATGTTGATGCGGTAAGGTCTGTTTCCAGGCCGACAGGCGAACCGGTTGAAGAATTCTTCGTCTACAAGCAGGCAGAGAGCTTAGGCGATGGCCTTGGTGATGGAAAAGAAGGGATCAATAAAATCAGCAGCGGACTTATGGAAGCGAGCGGAGAGTTATCAAAATCTGAGCCGCAGCTGACTGGTGCGACTGACGGCATTCAGCAGCTTATCGACGGCACGAGTGCTACTCAATCGGGTTTAAACGAGATTCAAAAGAATCTGGTGAAGATAGAAGATGGAATTCGAAAAGGAACGATAGGAGCAGCTGACGCAAAAAAGGGATTACAACAGATAAAATCTAAACAACAAGAGCTGTTGGCTGGTTATCAAAAGATTCAGCAGGGTTATGAACAAGCGGGATCAAATCTATCAACGATCCAATCAAACTACGTAAAACTAGGGCAAGGTTTAGGAAGCTTGAATACTGCTTTAGCCTCGATTACAGAACAAGATTTTCAAGCTTTGGAAGATCGTTATGAAATTCCAGAAAACGATGCAGAGTATCAGAAAATAAAGAACACAGTGAAAGCAACTCAAAACCAATTGCCTGTTATCAAAGGTCAACTAGACCAATTAAACGGTGGATTGAGTCAAGTTTCATCAGGTGTTCAACAAGCTAATGGGAAATTTAAAGAGGTTAATGGTTACCAGCAAAGCATTATTGGTGGACTTCAGCAAGTGATCGATGGTACAGATCAACTTCAGTCCGGTCTCGGGCAGTTAGCTAACGGTCAAGGTCAGATCGTTGATAATGTGCCTAAGTTAACAAACGGCTTAAGCGGTATCAATAGCGGCCAACAAGAACTTCTAAAAGGATTTGAAGAACTTGGTGGTCAGTTTAGTCAGTTAACGACTGGTTTAGATCAGAGTGCTGACGGATTGAATCAAGTGTCAGATGGTCTTGGTTCTGCGCAGGATTATTTGAACAACCTAGCCGAAACAAAGGATAAGAGTGCTTTTTATATGCCAGAAGAGGTCCTTGAAAGCGAGGATTTTGAACAGGCACTTGATGCTTATCTATCAGAAGATCGCAAAACGATGACGATGGATGTAGTGTTTGGAATCAACCCTTATTCTAACGAGTCAATTGATGAAGTAGGCGAGATAAAAGAAGCGATCAATCGAGTGACAAAAGGAACGGAGCTAGAAAACGCAAAAGTGGCAGTTGGGGGAATCACGAGTTCAAACGCTGACTTGCAGACTGTTTCTAGCAATGATTTCTCAAGAACCGTTCTGCTCATGCTAGTAGGAATCTCGATCATTCTCGTATTCTTGTTCCGTTCTTTAATAATGCCTGTCTACTTGATCGGTTCACTCATTTTAACGTATTACACGTCAATGGGGATCAATGAATTCATCTATGTGAATCTTTTAGGATATACAGGTATCAGCTGGGCTGTTCCGTTCTTTGGATTCGTAATCCTTGTGGCGCTCGGGGTTGATTATAGCATCTTCTTAATGGATCGATTTAATGAATATAAAGATCTTACGGTTGCAGATGCGATGCTTCTCGCTATGAAAAAGATGGGGACGGTTATCATTTCCGCCGTTATCATATTAGGTGGAACGTTTGCTGCGATGATGCCTTCTGGAATGCTTTCATTATTGCAGATCGCGTCCATCATCTTAGTAGGGTTGCTTCTATATGCATTTGTCGTGTTGCCGTTACTCATCCCAGTTTTAGTTAAGAACTTTGGTGAAGCAAACTGGTGGCCATATAAACGAAGTTAAGCAATAAAAAAGATGGTTTTAAAGTGCTCTAAGACTAGACACTTTAAACCATCTTTTTTTGTTTTCTATCTAATGTGGTTGCTTTGAAAGTATTTGATTTCCGTTACAGATGCTCGCTTTCCGCGGGGCAGGCGGTGAACCACATTCGTACGTTTCCGTATAAGTGTCTCACCTGCCCGCCAAATCAGACAATTATTCAGAAGTCTTACTTTCTTTTTGAATACTTTGCTTCAATTCCTCGATGTATTTCTTTTTAGCTTTTTCATCCTCTAGATTGCCAGGCTTCTTTTGTTGCAGATATTTTTGGAGAGCGTTGTTGATTTCTTCTGTTGTGGCATTCTCAGGAATCTCTCCCTTATCTTTGAGCATCTGAATGATTCTTTCGTCATTCGCGATCATGGCAGTCACCTCGTTTTGTTCTGCAGATTTAGAATCAGAGGAATCTTTTGGATCAGTTTCTGCCTTTTTTTCTTCTGATTCCTTTGTGTTTTTCCCAGGAAGATTATCGTTTTCTTGTGAACTGCAACTCATAAGCAAGATCAGTGTAAAAACCGTTAAGAATACGCGTACGAACTTTTTCATCTTTATACCCTCCTTATTAACAGTTTACCCTAGGAAAATAAAACCCAACTGCATGTACACAGTTGGGTTTCTGAATAATGTTTATTTCTTGCGAGAGATCTTAATCTTCGCTACAGAATTATCTTTACTCTTTCCTTCAACTGAGAACTTTAGTCCGTATTGTGGAACGTTACGTCCTGCGTCTAGAAGTCCAGGGTTAGAGTAGTCATCTTTATCATTGAATACGGAGTTTGGATGGATCGCGTTATCTGTAAGCGATGTTCCATTGATTGCTTTGTAATCTAAGAACATCGGTTTACCTTTATCTGTGTTGAACGCAGCATCATGGATCAAGTAGCGAGTTGAAGCTACTTTACCATCGCTCCATTTAAGCGTTTCTTGGTTGGCATCAACTACGCCTAAGAAACCATCTCCAGGGTGGATGCCTGTCCAGTTGTCAGAATAGCTGTTATCCACGTACCAAACAACAAGTCCGCCATCATAAGACATCAAGCTTTTACCGCGAGCGATGTGCCCAAGCCCTTTATCAACACCTTGGTGATTTCTCCATTCTAATAAGTAGTAATGATCAGAAAAGAATTTTCCTTGGTTCTTCGTGAAGCCTTCTTGCTTAAATGTAGACGTTCCTTCAGCATTATCAAACAATACTTCAGTTCCATCAACGTTTACAGAAATGTCATCTACAAAGAATCCAGGCATTGTTGCAGCTACATCTGTCCAATAGTTGAACTTCAGGTCGATCTTCTTGCCAGCATAAGCTGATAGATTGAACGCTCCGTTTACCCATTCACCATTCGTGCTTCCTGTAATACCGTGGCCAGGGTTTTGTTCATTTGGATTCGTATCTGTTGTCAGGTTTCCTTTAACAGTTACCCAATCCGTTGCTCCTTCTTCTTTCACTTGAATAGAAGCATAATCCCAATCTGTTTCAATGTCATACCAAGTTTTAAAGTTTAGTGAAGCTGTTGAAGCTTTTGTAAGATCAAGAGAGGTAACTAATGAGTTATCCAGGTCATCTCCGCTGCCACTGAAATATTGATTTTCCCCGCTATACGGCTTGTTAACCACGGTTTCTTTTTGTGGAAGGTCAACGCGAACGGCATCATTGTTCGTACCTTTCGTGTTTGCCTGATCGAGAAGTACTTCAATACCTTTACGATCGATCTCTTCGTAAACGAACGTTTCTCCACTTAACCAGTTACCACCGATATACGCTTGTAAGAACTCTTTAGACCAAGCACTGAAACCAGTTGGCTCCGTACCTGGAACTTTACCAGCCCAGCTTCCGCTAGACATGATCGACCAGTAAGCAACAGGCTCACCTTGGCCAGTGTACTGTGTATCATACTCATCTGGAAGCTCAAGGTCATGACCATATTCATGAGAGAATACACCAGCAGCTCCATCAGCAGGTTGAACCGTATAATCGTAAGCTCCCATCATACCGTTCCAATAATCAACTTCAGACTCTGAGCCTGCGATTGGGAAAGGTGAACCAAGGTTCCAACGGTGGCTCCAGATTGCATCACCTGCAAGTGCACCTCCGCCAGCTTCTTCACCAACGCTTGAGTGAACAATCATAAGGTGGTCTACTAAACCATCAGCTTCACGCGTATTGCCATCTCCATCTAGGTCGTAGCGATCTTCTTGGTCATAGTCTCCTAGGTTAATGTTCGGATCTTTTGCCGCCGCTTCTAATGCTTCTTTTACTAGAGAACGAGCGTCTTTGTCGTTACCGTCTGGAGTAGGTACGTTACCTCCATAATAAGCAGCTGGATGTTTCGCTTTATACCAACCTCCAACACTACCTGTTACAGAGTAACTTCCACCAGATTGTTGTTCATAATATTGCTTCATGGAGATTAATTTTTCCCCATTCGGCCCTTTATATCCTTTATTTCCAAAGACTAAGTCTTCATAGTGTTTCTTAGGATATTCTTCATAAAACATATCTGTTTCGTCTGCTTTAATGTTCGTAGCAGGGTAGTCTGGAAACTCTATCATAAGAACAAGAACGTTATCTACACGCTTTTGTCCTTTCCACTTTTCTTCTTTTACATTTTTGATCTTATCTTCTTTTCTACCATCTTTTTTAAGGCCATCTTTTTTATGCTTACTTCTAATTTCTTTACGTTTTTCACTATGTTCATCTTCTAAAGCACCTTCAGAGAATTTAGAAGCGTTCTCTTGTTTTTTGTGTAAAAATTGCTGTAATTTTTTCTGTGCATCTGCTTCAGATGCATTTTTACTGATTTCACCTTGTTTCTTCAGCATTTCGATCAATTTTTCATCGTTAGCGACGCCTAAATCAAAAGGACCGCCTCCATGCTTATGTCCTTTGTGATCTTCGTGTTGATGTGTTGCTTGTAAATCGGATGATACATTCGCTGGTGCAGCACTAACACCTGAAAAAGCAGAGCAGCTTAACATAGTAGCAAGTGCAGCAGATACCCATTTCCCTTTTTTCACCAAGATTCCCCCTAAAATCGTAGTAGTTACCGAAAACCGACATATATTGTCGGATAATTCCGTGTATTCAAAATGTTACCATGATAACGCAACTACTAGAATAGGAGATAACTCCCGTGTTTTTTTATATAGAATAGGGAGTATTTACTATTTAAAGAACTATTTTCAAACACTTTTAATTTGAAAAAATGGTGAAGAATGTTTTATTTTAGGAGTTTTCATATAGTTCTTTAGACATAAAAAACAACTCTCGTTTAAAGAGCTGTTTTTTTTTTAGCTTTTATAAACGTTTAGAGTAAATCGTTTAACTGCCGTTCCATTCTTTTGAAATGAAAATAAAAGATTAAATAGATGAAGCTGTAGATGATAAGAAAGCACAGGAAGCATATTATGAGTGGAGAAGGCTCAACAGGCACCCATTTTGCAAGTATGACAATGGGGAAGAAGAATGCGACTGAAGTTATAAAGTGAATACTAGTTTGTTTAAGGGTACTCCATTTTTCAATATCAAAAATCACCGATGCAGTTGAAAAGTAGATTCCGACCAGTAGTGAACCTGTGAAATTCAGCCAAAGTTCTTTTATAGTTATCTCAATTTCGAATAGCATGTAACTAGTTAAAGCAACAAAAAATATCACCGCACCAAAACTCAATCCGATTAAAAGCTTGTTTAAAAAACAATTATTCACAATCATTCATTAGTACCTCCGTTTAATAGTTTTTCTTTTAGTGCTTTAACATATTTTTTACTTACATATTCTCGGTGTCCAGAATGAAAGTACACACACAAATTTCCGTTAAACGATAACTCAAAACGTTTAATCTGATTTACGTTTCCTACTACTGATTTAGAGAAGCGTGCAAAATAGTGATTCCTCAAATGACTTTGGATCATAGTGAGATTCATGCTTACTTCATAGTGTGATTGTTTCGTTCTTGCATAAGTTCTTCTGTCTTCAGAATAAAAATAATCAATTTCTGATGGTTGTAAAATAAACGTTTGATCTTCTTTCGTCCCAAAAATTTTTATGTGGCTTGTTTTGGTGTTCTTAAGGCAAAGGAGAATCCTCTCTAACTCAGAAGTCATTTCATTTGTTTGAATCGTAATGGCAGTTTGTTCATACTTTGGATCAATATCAATCTTAATTTCCAAATAACATCACCTCAAAAAAAGTATCGCATAATCCAAATCGCAAGTACCATAATTTGGTATAAGAAGACTAGAATGACGGTTGAAAGATATATTTTTTTTACATAAATGTTTATTTCATTTAGCGAAGGGTAAATAAATGGGTGGACCATCAAAGTATAAACTCAAAGAGATTTTTGGAAATGAAAGGTTGGTCATTTACTTTGTCTATTCATCTAAATGCAACACTTAAAAATAAATCGGTTAAAAACTTTGAAGAAGCAACAGAGAATATTCTTCATTTTATGAGTAAACTTATCAACATTAATACGTTGTTTATTGCTAAGAACGACAAAGAAGTAAATGAAATAAAAAAAGCGATTAATAAAAACACAGTATTGATTCAAGAAGGTACATCAATGCCCTTTCAAGAAACGTTTTGTAAAGTGAGTGTAGATAAAGGCAATGATATTCTTTTAATCGAAGATATTACGGAAAATGAACGGACGAAGCATCTGAATGTGACGGCAGATCTAGGTGGTGGAAGCTTTATAGCAATACCGATCTATTATGAAGATGGTGAAAATTACGGAACCATCTGTGGTTTAGATACTGAAACCTTTGAGTTTACAGATCAGCACATCGAGCTTTTCCAGACGATGTCATCCTTATTGACGTACGTGTTAGAACTGGACAAGGCAAATAAAGAGATAAAAGAACTTTCAGTGCCGATCGTTCCTTTAACAAAAGGTGTTGCAATCCTTCCAATCATTGGTCATATCAATGAATATCGAGCAGAAATCATCATTCAAAGCACACTAGAAAGCAGCATGAGCTTAGAACTTGAGTATATGATCGTTGATCTTTCAGGAGTGAGCAGAATCAATAATTCGGTTAGTGAATATCTGTTAAATATTGTAAAGTTGTTGAGGTTAATAGGTGTTACTCCGATTCTAACGGGATTCAGACCTGATCTCGCAATGACAACTTTACATGTTGATGTAGATTTTAAAGGAATTATGATCACGAACAATTTAGAGAGTGCACTCTCGCAGATCGGATTTAGCCTAAATAAAACTAAAAGTAATCATTTAAGATCACAGTCTGTTATGTGATCTTTTCTTTTAAGTAAATGTTTCTTTATCTTTATTGTCCGTTTCAGATCCTTACTTTTCCGGAGGTGAGGTGAGCTTACCCTAAGTAGGGGGTAGCTAAGAAGTTTCTCACACTACAGTCCACTTAGAAGTCATTAAAGAAAACAGTAGTCATAATATTCATTTTTTTATATAATTAAAATAATATAAACTTATCAGTCGTTTTTATGTATTCACCAATCGGAGGGGAAAGTATGAAGTCATTTGAAGAAAAATTGGATCAATACGCTGAATTAGTGATAAAGGTTGGATTAGGTTTAAAAGAGGGACAAAGGTTGCTCATTAGTTCGCCAATTGAGACGGCAGAATTTACGCGTAAGGTAACGAAGCATGCATACGAGAATGGTTGTAAACGAGTGATGGTGGATTGGACAGATACACAAACAAGCCGCATTCATCTCACTCTTGCAGCAGAAGAGGTTCTTCAAAATGATCTACCTTCATGGGAAATTGATAAATATAACAGCCTTGTGGAAAATCATGATTGTTTTTTGATGATCACGGGGAATGATCCAAATGCTTATAAAGGCGTTCCTTCTGAGCGAATGATGTTCGTTCAAAAAAATCGCGGTGAGAAACTTCAAGCTTTCTCAGCAGGTCAATTAAGAGGAGATATGCACTGGGCGATTGCTGGTGCACCTACAGTTGGCTGGGCTAAGAGCGTATTCCCAGACAAAAATGATGAAGAAGCGGTAGATGCATTATGGGAAGCGATCTTCAAAACCGTTCGAGTCGATCAGGATAATCCTGTAGCAGCATGGGACGATCATGTGAAAACGTTGACAGAGAAAGTAAACTACTTAAACGAACAGCAGTTCAAAACGCTTCATTATAAATCAGAAGGTACGGATTTAAGCATCGATCTTCATCCAGATCACACGTGGATTGGTGGAGGTCACCATTCAACGTTCGGAACGTATTATATCCCGAACTTGCCAACGGAAGAAGTGTTCACGACACCGAGAAAATATGGTGTAAACGGTAAAGTATCAAGCTCAAAACCACTTTCCGCGATGGGGAACATCATTGATAACTTCAGCTTAACGTTTAAAGATGGTAAGGTGATTGATTTCACGGCTGAGGAAGGGTATGACACATTGAAACAGCTACTTAGCATCGATGATGGAATGAGGTACTTAGGTGAGGTTGCATTAGTTCCTCACGATTCACCGATCTCAAACTCAGGTATCACATTTAATAACACATTGTATGATGAAAATGCTTCATGCCATCTAGCGATCGGAACATCAATCACGATGTCAGTGAAGGATGCAGGAAATCTTTCACCAGAACAGATGGAAGAAAAAGAGATCAACTTCAGCCGCGGCCACACTGATTTTATGATCGGTTCTGCAGATCTTGAAATTGAAGCTGAATATGAGGATGGTAAACGTATTCCGTTATTTAAGAATGGAAACTGGGCGATATAAAGATTAAAAGACTCCACGCTGTTGGGGTCTTTTTTTATTGTTGCTTTCCAATATCCGGAAGACTTGAAGGGTGTTGATTTCCGTTCCAGGTTGCACGCTTTCCACGGGGCGATCGGTGAGCCTCCTGCCGCTTTGCGCCGTTAGGAGTCTCCACCTGACCGCTCGTCCCGTAGGAGTCGGCAACCTTGCACTCCAATCAACTTGCATAAGAAGTAAAAAGAAAACAATTATTAGCATCAGTCTTGAATAAATCCGCTCTCTTTTATACATTAGTTATTTTCCTTTTTTTTGTACCTAATGGAAGCTAAGAAACTAACAGGAGTTGAAGGTACGAGCTATCTATTTTTAAAAAAGAGAATAGGACAAACCTCTTCATGGAAAAATAACGAAAATGAAGGAGGTTTGTTTATGAAGAAGATAGTCGCGCTTTTTGCGGCGTTTACGATTGTACTTAGCGGCTGCGGCAACTCTAATAATATGAAGGAAAGCGAAGCGGCTCCAAAGAACATGAGTAACGAAACGCGAAATAGCCCAAGGTTAGAACAGATTAATTCGCCACAGAAAAAACAAGTCGATATCTCAAAAGCTGAAACGGATCATGGTAAAACGAAGATTGAGACTTTAGGATTCTTAGAGCCGATCGAAGCGAAACAATCAATAAAAGATGTACAAGAATCGGTAAACGATCTAACTTACGTAGCGTTTTTTAGTTATCAAGTAAATAAAGATGGATCACTTAAGCCGATTAAGGATTATGCGGCGCTTCAAGAAGTGAAGAAATCTAAAGCCATGCCGATGATGGTGTTAACAAACTTTATAGACGGAAACTTTTCACCTGAGATCGCACATAACATCTTCACAGATAAAACCGCTTCAAAAACGCTGATTGGGAGTGTTATCAGCACGATGAAGCAAAAAGGGTATAAAGCACTGAATATTGATTTTGAACATATTAAAGAAAAAGATCGAGAGCTATATAACGGTTTTCTAGAAACGATCATCCCACAAGTTCAAAAAGAAGGATTTAAAGTATCAACTGCATTAGCTCCAAAGACAAGTGATGAACAAAAAGGACCGTGGCATGGAGCACATGACTATAAACGTCATGGAGAGCTAGCTGACTTTGTTGTTCTTATGACCTATGAGTGGGGCTGGTCTGGTGGACCTCCAATGGCTGTTGCGCCTGTAAAGCAAGTAGAGAAAGTAGTGAAGTATGCAACATCGGTCATTCCTTCAGAAAAAATTGTGATGGGCGCACCGCTATACGGATATGATTGGACACTTCCATATAAAAAAGGAAATAAATTTGCTAAACGCGTCGCGCCTGCTGAAGCACATGATTTGGCATTAAAAGAAGATGCGACTGTAAAATACGATAACGAGTCTCAAGCACCGTTTTTTAATTACAAAGATGATAGCGGCAAAGAGCACGTTGTTTGGTTTGAGAACGAACAAAGTGCTGAAGCAAAGAATCAACTCGTGAAGAAATATAAATTAAGAGGGCTTGGTTATTGGGTATTAGGAGAACCATTCCCTGAAAACTGGACGCTACTAAGAGATCAATTTGAGATTGCTCATAAATAAGACAAAAAGGATTAAGCATTTTCAGTGCTTAATCCTTTTTCCTGTTTAAGTTTGAGTTATAGAGCAGCGGACAAACATTTTTCGACGACTACACCTCTGCGATCTGGAAAAACTGTTTCAAAGTGGTACTGAGGAAACAGTGCTGACAGTTGTTCTGTGATACCTGCTGCTTTTTGATGAGGCGTAAAACAGACGATGGATGGTCCCGATCCACTTATAGCTGCACCATAAGCACCGAGCTCGATTGCTTTTTCCTTAAGTTCAGCATACAGGGGAACCCATTTCGAACGAAACGGTTCATGAAACAAATCGCGGTTCATCATATCGGCTGCTTTCTTCCAGTCGTTCTTCATCAATGCTGCAACAAGAACATTGCTGATCGCACTTCCTTCAACCGCCTTGTTGAAGGGAAGAAGGTTTGGCAGAGAGCCTCTAGACTGTTTCGTATGAAGAACTCCATCTGGAATGGCAACGATCATCTCAACTGCAACATCTGGTACATGGACCGTTTCTACCACTTGTCCATTGTAAAAGCTGATCGTAAGTCCTCCAAAGATGGCGGGTATCACATTATCAGGATGTTCTTCTAGTGAACTTGCAAGTAGTGATTTTGATTCTTTAGAAAGTTCAAGGTTTAAAAGGATGTTTGCGAGTTCGATGCCTGCCACGATCGCTGATGCAGAACTTCCCATTCCTTTTGATGTTGGAAACGTACTAACCACATCTAGCTGACACGGAGGCAGTTTTTTTCTAAAAGAATCTGCTGTGAAATGTGCAGCATGCATGATTAAGTTATTCTCATCTTTATTGAATGCTTGAAGTTCTTCGCCGTGAAATGTTGTTTTTCTCGGAGCGAACGGCTGAACGTGAACCGTTAAGTATCTATTTAGCGCAAGCCCGACAGAATCAAAGCCGGGACCAAGATTGGCTGTACTTGCTGGAACATGAATAGAAAAAGGTTCTGCTTTCATTTATACAACACATCCTTTTAGCTGTTGACGTAGTAGATCAAAATCATTCGGAATTAGGATTGGTTCTTGTTGCACTGTTTTTAGCGCGATGTCAGGGTCTTTAAGACCATTGCCGGTTAGGATGGCCACAACCGAAGCGCCTTTTGGAAGCAAACCTTGTTTGTGTTGTTTATACAATCCAGCAATCGTACTGCAAGAAGCAGGTTCAGCGAAAACACCTTCTTTGGATGCAAGCATCTGATAAGCTTCTAAGATTTCTTCATCTGTAACAGCATCAATGACCCCACCTGATTCTTCTAATGCAGATGAAGCTAACTTCCAGCTCGCAGGATTCCCGATTCGGATGGCAGTTGCAATCGTTTCAGGATTCTTTACCACAGAGCCGTTTACGATAGGAGCTGCACCGGCTGCTTGAAATCCATGAATACGGGGGAGTCCAGAGGATCTCACTGCATCATACTCTTTGAATCCTTTCCAATAAGCACTGATGTTACCAGCGTTTCCAACGGGTATTGCTAGGATGTCAGGAGCTCCGTCTAGCGCATCAACCAATTCGAAAGCTGCTGTTTTCTGTCCTTCCAGACGATATGGATTTACAGAGTTAACAAGAGTGAAATCTTCTTCATCACTCATTTTTTGTACCATCTGAAGAGCTTCGTCAAAATTTCCTTCTATAGCAAAGATCTCTGCTCCATACATTTTTGCTTGAGCCAATTTTCCTTGAGCGATCTTACCGTCAGGAATGACAACGATACATCTGAGGCCAGCTCTTGCGCCATAAGCCGCAGCTGCAGCAGATGTATTTCCTGTAGATGCACAGATGATCGCTCTGCTGCCTTCTTCTTTCGCTTTTGCCACAGCCATCACCATGCCTCTGTCTTTAAAAGAGCCTGTCGGATTCGCTCCTTCGTACTTCGCATAAAGGGTGATACCCCATTCCTTAGATAGATGTGTCAGGGGAATGAGTGGAGTATGCCCTTCGTTTAAAGATAGAAGGGGAGTAGACTCATTGACCGGCAAATATTCTTTATATTGATGTAAAAGTCCTTTCCAATGCATGTTAAGCTCCCTCCACACGATAGTGACTTTTGATTTCTTGTACCATTTCAGAGTCACGAAGCAGGTTGTATACGTGACTATCTTGTTGCTTGTTCGTTCCGTGTGTAACGATCACAACTTCTGCTACTCCTTTGTGATCAACAGGGCTCTGAATTAATTTTTCAAGTGAGATGTCATGCAGTGCAAACAGAGAAGTGATCGAAGAGAAGGCACCTGCCTCATCTTTCACGTACAACCGGTAAAAGAATTTTCCGTCGATCTCGCTCGGCTGTTTTAACTGTTTATCAAACTGCGGTGCAACAACGCTTTTACCATTAACACCAAGTCGCATGTTTTTCACCACGGCAACTAAATCAGAAACCACTGACGTAGCAGTTGGAAGCTGCCCGGCACCTGGTCCGAAGAACATGGTTTCTCCTACAGATTCACCGTAAACATAGACCGCGTTATATTCATTTTGAACACTTGCTAGCGGATGTGAGTCAGGCAGAAGAGTGGGCTCAACACTGATCTCCACTTTTCCGTTATCCTTTTTTGCGTTTCCGATCAGTTTCAGCGTATAACCGAACTGGCGTGCATATTCAAGATCTTCTTGTGTAACTTTTGAAATACCTGAAACAGTTACATCATCCAAGTGGATGTGCATGGAGAATCCGAGTGTTGAGAGAATCGCCATTTTTCTCGCGGCATCGATACCTTCAACATCAGATGTAGGATCTGCTTCTGCATATCCAAGATCTTGAGCTTCTTTTAATACTTCTTCATAGTTGCGCTGTTGTTTATCCATTTTTGTAAGAATGTAGTTCGTTGTTCCGTTGACGATTCCCATCATCTTTGTAATTTTGTCTGAAGCTAACCCATCGACGAGTGAACGAATAATAGGGATGCCTCCTGCAACACTTGCTTCATAGAATAGATCGCATTCATTCTCATGAGCTACTTGTAAAAGCTCTGCACCGTATAAGGCCATCAGATCTTTGTTTGCCGTAATCACATGCTTTTTGTTTTGAAGAGCAAGTGTGATGTATTCTCGCGCTAGTTCAATGCCACCCATCACTTCTATTACAACCTGAATATTTGGATTTTGGATGACGTCCTCAGGATGCTGTGTTAACCATTCATTGTTAATGGAGACTAGGCGTTCTTTATCTACATTCTGAACGAGTATCTTCTCAATAAAAACAGGGCATCCAACTCGGTGCTGCAATTCTTCTCGATTTCCTTCAATCATTCTAACAACACCGCTGCCGACAGTTCCTAAACCTAAAAGTCCTACTGAAACGTGAGTAACCATTTTATCCGCCCCTTTGTTTTTATGGAAAGTACACATGTATGTTTGATATGGACATTTTACATGGTGTTGGAACATCATACAACAGGATTTTTTGTAAAGATTTAGATAGCGCTTACATTAACGAGGTCTATTTAGTCTTTTTTTATAGAGTAATAGGATAATCTCCGATATGATAGGAACAGGACTGTAAAAAAGGGGAGCGCTTCTTATGGCTTATGAGTTAGAAGAAACGGTTAAGGACACACTGAATTGTTTAGAAGAGAATATCTTTTATATAGATCAAGACTTGCACATTTCTTGGATGAATCATAGCAGCAAGAATTTAATAGAAATGATGAAGACTTACCTTAAAATAGAATCTTCCGAAGACATTCTTGGCTTACCTATTAGAAGTTTTCATAAAAGCTCTTTTCAAGAAGAGTTGTTGAAAAAAGGTGAGTTTCCGATCGATATGCAGATTGTTCTCTTTAATAAGTTTGTTGCAAGATTGATCGTGAAAGAACTAATCTTGCAGAATGAGAAAAGGGGCTATCTGTTAACGTGGAAAGATATAACAGAGCGTGAACAAGAAAAGGAAAAAACAAAAGAACTTCTTAATGAACTAGCGACGCCTATTCTTCAAACAATCGCAGACCATACGCTGTTAGTGCCGCTGATTGGAGAGCTAACACTCGAAAGACTTGAGACGTTGACTACGAAACTATTAAAAGAATGCTTAAACAATGAAGCGGATTATGTCATCTTAGACTTTTCAGGTGTAACAACCATCACAGATCCTGAGCTGGGGCATGAGATTCAAAAGCTTACAGATGCGATTAAGTTGATGGGAGCAGATGTATTGTACTGCGGTTTTCCAAAAGAAATGGTTAAAAATATGGTTTCTCTTGGTGTACATACGAATCAACGTTCATTTGTATCATTTCGAAATGCTATTCGTTATGTTGTTTCAGAACTTCAAAAATAAAGAAGCAGCCGTTTAGTGCGGCTGCTTTGTCTTTTTAATATTTTTAATCGCCTCTTTATAGGAAAGTGGACTTAACTCCTCTGTATGAACGAACTCCCATACCCAATCGGCGTCAGTGTAGGCATATTCTCTCAACGCCCATCCAATGCCTTTCCGGATAAAGAAATCTTGATCGTACTTTGTATCCTTAATAATTTGTGCTAGGAGCTCTTTATCGGTCTTGTCTTTGTACCCGAGTTGAAATAGAATGGCCGATCGCATAAGCCAGATGTTTTTTGATGCGATCCAACGTTCCGTAACGTGTTCAATCTCTTCTGGAAACTTCATCAAATAATAGCCTGCGATATGTTTAGCGATATGATCAACCGTATCCCACCAGCTTTTATTCACGATGGTATATTCGATCCATTCTATATCCTCTTTTGTCATCTGCTTCTTTAATTTTTCTATTATTGTAAACGTGGCATACTGCATTTCGCGTTCTGGCCGAGACCAAGCTTTTTTAATCAATGATGGTAGTTTTTCTTTTGAAGGCAATCCATACTCCTTTAAAAATTCCTTCATACTTTGTTTCAAAATGGGAGAACGAATTCCGAAAAATTCGAACTGATCACGCATATATTTTTTCATGGGTTCTGCATCTTCTTTATTCCCTTGTCTGTTTAAATACTGCCACAATTTTTCTTCATACATGGGATTTCACTCCTTTTAACAAAATTATACAAAATATTGTTAACTAACTGAAACTTTTTTCTGTAACTCTCGTAAATATCTATATAAAACCAATATTGGAAATTAATTATTGTCGACAAAATTTTACAATCTTTTTTGTTTCACTTTGTTAAGGTTATATCAAATTCGACAAAAGGGCGTGGTCATTTATAGCTTTGCAATAAAAAGTATATGAAGACAGGAGAGATGACCGTGGAACTATTCGGATATCCGTTGTCTACGATCTATTTGGGAAGCTTTATCATTTTTGGGTGCATCACTTTTGTATACATTCTTTTTGGTGACATGCTCGATGCAGCAATGGACTTTTTGCACCCATCGCTCATCTTATCCTTTTTTACAATCGGGACGGCTTCGGGCTATTTATTAGAGATCATGACGGAAATTAACAGCTGGTTCATTATGGTTTTCAGTGGATTACTTTCGCTGTTACTCGTGACTCTTTTAAACGTTTTCGTCTTGATGCCGATCCGTTCATCAGAAGAATCATTAGCTTATCGAGATGAAGATCTTAAGGGAAGAGTGGGCACCGTATTAACTTCGGTTCCGACAGATGGATTTGGCGAAATTCTAATCGAAGGTATAAGCGGGAGGATCTCTAAATCCGCAATAAGCATGGATAACAAACCGATCTCTCAAGGTGAAAAAGTGTTGATCATTGATATCCAAAAAGGTGTCGTATCCGTCATGCGTTATGAGCAAGTGGAACAAACATATATTCATTAAACTGGAGGGGTTATTATGAGTTTTTCACCGTTGTTTATCGTTATCGGGGTTGCCGTATTCTTAGTCGTTGCTCTTATTAGTGTTTTTATTACAAAGTATAGAACGGCGAGCCCAGATGAAGCATTGATCGTAACGGGAAGCTTCTTAGGAAGCAAGAACGTGAATATCGATGAAGCAGGCAATCGTATCAAAATCGTTCGTGGAGGCGGTACGTTCGTACTTCCTGTTTTCCAACAAGCAAAGCCACTTAGTTTGTTAACGAGTAAGTTAGATGTACAAACACCAGAAGTATATACAGAGCAAGGTGTTCCCGTTATGGCTGACGGAACAGCGATCATTAAAGTAGGAAGCTCAATCGGTGAAATCGCGACTGCTGCTGAGCAGTTCTTAGGAAAGTTGAAGGAAGATCGTGAAAATGAAGCACGTGAAGTCCTTGAAGGTCATTTACGTTCTATCTTAGGATCGATGACGGTTGAAGAGATCTATAAGAATCGTGAAAAATTCTCGCAGGAAGTTCAACGTGTAGCTTCTCAAGATCTAGCTAAAATGGGATTGATCATCGTATCGTTTACGATCAAAGATCTTCGTGATAAGAATGGATACCTAGATTCTCTTGGTAAGCCTCGTATCGCACAGATTAAGCGCGACGCTGACATGGCGATGGCAGAAGCTGAAAAAGAAACGCGTATCAAACGTGCTGAAGCAGATAAAGAAGCAAAGCAGTCTGAGTTAGGCCGCGCGACAGAAGTAGCGGAAGCTGAAAAGATGAATCAGCTGAAAGTGGCTGAGTTCCGTCGTGAACAAGATGTGGCTAAAGCCCGTGCTGACCAGGCTTACCACCTAGAAGAAGCGATCGCAAAACAGCAAGTAACAGAACAACAGATGCAGATTAAGATCATCGAGCGTCAAAAGCAGATCGAGCTTGAAGAAAAAGAGATTCTTCGTCGTGAAAAGCAATACGACTCAGAAGTTAAGAAGAAAGCTGATGCAGACCGTTATGCAGTTGAACAAAACGCAGAAGCTGACAAACGCAAACAGGTCGCTGAGGCAGATGCTCATAAGTATCGTGTTGAAGCCATGGCAAAAGCCGAAGCTGAGAAAGTACGCCTAGACGGACTTTCAAGAGCAGAAGCGGAACGTGCAAAAGGGGAGTCCGAAGCAGATGTTATCCGTCTGAAAGGTCTTGCTGAAGCAGAAGCGAAACAGAAGATCGCAGAAGCGTTTGAGTTATATGGTCAGGCAGCGATGATGGATATGATGATCAAGATGCTTCCAGAATACGCTAAGCAAGTGGCAGCACCACTTTCTAACATCGATAAAATTACGGTCGTGGATACAGGCGGCGGTGAGAACGGTGGAGCGAACCGTATTACGGGTTACGCGACGAATTTAATGTCATCACTTCAAGAATCTTTAAAAGCATCTTCTGGCATTGATGTTAAAGAACTGCTAGAAAACTTCTCTGGCAAAGGGAATGTTCGCAATAGCATCGACGATCTTCGCATCGAATTTGCTAAAAAAGAGCCGAATGCAGTGGCAACAAAGGAAAAAGCAGAAGTAAAAGCATCAAAGGGCGAATAAATAAAGAAAAAGCTTACTCTGGATGGGGCGAAATAGCCCCTGTAAGAGTAAGCTTTTTGTAAATATGTTTGCTAAGGAGACGTTGAGCGAAATTTATGCTCGTTCGCTGAGATTCCACGTGACAGCCAGATTCAACGATTACTCCTTATTCATCTGAGCCTCGACAGCCTCAAGCTTTCCTGCCATCGTAGACTTTTTATCGCGGCGGTCATCGATGCGAATATTTGTGGCTACTCGCTGAATGCCATTTGAGAAAGGAACTTCATGAAGCTGCTGAATTACATGAAAGAGATCTGGAAGCTCGCCTTCAATCAATGTACTCATAGGTGTAAGCTGGTAATTTACCTTATCTTCGTTTTGCTGAAGAACTTTTTGTATTTCAGCTACATATTCACTAACACTAGGAGTTTCAGTACCGATTGGAATGATCGTAATATCTACAATTGCCATAAATAAAACACCTCAACTTTTTACTTTATTGTAGCAAAACCAAACATAATGACAAACAAAAGGACGATAACTATGGAAATTCAGCATGCGAAGGAACACCATCTTCAAAAAATAATAGAATTAGATAAAAAAATGATCGGAAGTGATCATAGGAAAGAAGAGCTCGAACATGCGATAAAAGAGGAAAGATGTCTCATCCTCTATCAGGAGGATGAAATCGCTGCTTTTTTAATCTATCATACTCACTTCTTTGACTGCTGTTTTATATCGCTTATCATGGTTGATCCGGCTCATCAAAGAAAAGGATTGGCGAGTAGTTTGTTAACACACATGAGTAGGATCTCACCTACAAATAAGCTATTCTCATCCACAAATGAATCAAATGAATCTATGAAAAAGGTATTTATCAAGAACAATTTTAAGAAAAGCGGATTTATCGATAACTTAGATGAAGGAGATCCAGAGATTGTTTATTATAGAAATTGTTACTAAAAGTTTGGGCCGCCTTCAACAAGCATCCCTATAAAAGAAAGGAAGAAACGAGATGGTGGAACTAAAAAGAATAGATGAGGCGATCGATGAACTTTTTACATATAGAAATATTGGAACTGATCCAGCGTTCAGTAGGTTTATTCCGATGGTTTACGATCCGATCGATTTTGATTGGCGCAATGAGTTCCAACCTGAATTTACCAAACTGTTCAACGGACTCATGCTTAGAGGAGACGAAAAGGTAAATCGAGTATTTTTGGCTGTTTTCCCTACAGAAGAAATTTTAGAAAGATTCATTGCTGAAAGTCATCCAGGAGATCTGTTATTTATGCATCATCCCATTGTGATGGAATGCGGAGATCCAAAAGGGAAATGGGGAAGAGGTTTTATGCCGATACATCCTCATTTTATCCAGCAGATGAAGAAAAGACGTTTATCGGTATTTACGCTTCATGTACCACTCGATTATTCAAGGGTAATCAGTACGAGTGATGCGTGGGGAGAAGCATTAAACGCAAAAGTGATTGGAGAACTATTGAAGGATGATAATGGAGCTTGTGGTATTCTTTGTGAAATAGCTCCTACTTCTACAGAGGACTTGATTCATCATTCAACCGAATTGTTCGGAATTCCTTATGCTGATGTGCATGGTCCTATACATAAAAACATAACGAAGATTGCGATTGTTGCAGGATGCGGTGATAAAGTAGAAGCAATGATCGAGGCGGAAAAGATGGGCGCAGAAGCCTATTTGACAGGTGAGGTGCATTGCCACATCGATAATGAGTACGGTAAAAAGAAGTATGAACAGATGAAAAGCTATATTGCTCAAAGTACAATGAGCTTAATCGGCGTATCGCATGCTGCTTCCGAATATTTAGTTCATGCTACACAGTTGAAATCTTGGTTTGAAGAGCAGTTTCAATTGCGTGTAACGCTATTACCTCAAACTAAATGGTGGGTATGATCACAACAAAAAAAGAGGTGGGAAAAAGACATGAACATTCGGCGAGCGAAAATAACAGATGCAGCAGAAATTGCGAAAGTACACGTGAAAAGCTGGCAGCAATCGTATAAAGGTCTAGTAGATGACGATTATCTATCACAGATGTCAGTTACGGAAAGAGAACAAAGATGGAGTGAATGGTTGGTCCAGAAATCGCACATTGTTCTTGTTTTAGAAGATGAGAATCATCATTTATGTGGCTTTATTTCTGGAGGTTCGATCAGGTCACAACATCAATATGAGAGTGAGATATATGCTTTTTACTTAGAAAAAACAGTGCAACAAAAAGGACATGGAACAAGAATGCTTAAAGCGTTCTGTAAAGAACTAACATCAATAGGGAAAAAAAGTATGATCGTGTGGGTATTGAAAGAAAATCCATCCAAACAAGCATATATTTCAACAGGTGGGAAAAAGATAGATGAAGAACAAATAACAATAGGAAAGCAGCACTTGTTTGAAGAATGCTTTGCATGGGATGACATAACGTATATACTAACTACTAGTACCGAACAAACGACTTAAATACATAGAAAAAATAACACTGCGTTTTACTGAAATGTATTTTCCTCTTTCCAAATTACCCAATTTATCGTTACAATGGTAGAAGGTGTAAAAAAAGAAGTTGGTGACGTCATGGAATTTGACTTAATAAATATCATACATCAATATAGCTATTTTGGTATTTTTCTACTATTGGCATTAGGTATTATCGGCTTACCTATCCCGGATGAGATCCTTTTGGCCACTGTAGGATACTTCATTTTTGCAGGAGATCTTCCTTTTTTACCTGCTGTATTGAGTGCTTTTTTTGGAGCGATAGCAGGTATTACGGGTAGCTATTATTTTGGAAACATCTGTGGTAAACCTCTGTTAAAAAAGTTAGGCCCAAAATTTGGGGTATCTGAAGAAAAGATAGAAAAAACACAAAATTTCTTTTTAAAGTATGGAAAATCAGCATTGTTTTTTGGCTACTTTATGCCGGGAATAAGACACCTGACCGCTTATTTTGCTGGAATGTATTCTTTAAATTGGAGACAATTCGCACTTTACGCTTATAGTGGTGCTTTGTTCTGGTGTTCCTTCTTTATCGTGATCGGCTATCAATTGGCAGGTCGATGGGCTCTAGTCATGGAGGTAATCCATAAAGTAGGTCTGTTCGCATTTACAATCGTAATCCTTAGTGTTGTTGCTTGGTTCATCTTTAAACCGAAAAACAAAGGTTCCTATTCAAATGGTTGGTTTAAATAATTATGTCTTCCAATGCTGGAAGGCTTTTTTTTATGTCTCTTAACAAAAATCATTGCTATGTATATTTTCTCTTCAACAAACAAATTTTATTAGATGACAGTCAAAAATTTTTAAAGGAGTGTCATTTAATGAAAAAGACTATTCTCGTTACTTCAATGGCCGTGATGCTATCATCGTTTCTAGGTGCTTGTGGAATGAACAACAATGACAAGGACATGGGAAAAGAAGCGCGTAACAATATGACTGAAGTGAACTACGACAATCGTGCTGACCGAAATATGGATAACATGAATAACAACATGGATATGGGTATGGATAATCAGTACGACGAAAACACGCGTATGGATGTAGCAGATAAAGCAGCGAATAAAGTAACAGATCTTAAAGAAGTAGACGATGCGACCGTTATCGTTACAGAGAACAATGCTTATGTAGCTGCAAAGCTTAAAGGCGGCGAGAGCATGAAGCTTTCGAGAGAGACAGAAAAGAAAATCGGCGATACCGTTCGAAAAACAGATCCTGATATCAATGATGTGTTTGTTTCAACGAACCCTGACTTCATCGATCGTATGAACGGATATGCTGACGAGATTAACAAAGGAAATCCTGTTTCAGGTTTTGTAAGAGAGTTCAACGATACGATTAAGCGTGTGTTCCCAACCAATCGTTAAATGAGTAAAAGGGCTGAGTATGTCTCAGTCCTTTCCTTACGAAAACATTTGTTAGAAAATTCATTATATCTGAATATTGACTCCAATCTCATATCGTGTTACAAATACATATGGATAAAAAAATATTTCGACAAAATTCGATAATTACAATAAAAACGAAATCATATAGATGACCACGGAGGAGGAATTTAATATGCAGAAGCGGACGCTCTCGGTGGGCTTAATGTTATTTGCTTTATTTTTTGGAGCAGGAAATTTAATTTTTCCGCCAGCATTGGGTCAGTCAGCAGGGGAAATGGTCTGGCAGTCCATGGTTGGCTTTTTCATAACAGGAGTTGGATTACCTTTATTGGGTGTAATCGCACTAGCACGTACGGGTGGTGGCCTACAAACCTTAACGGAACGAGTTAATCCGTTATTCGGTTCTGTATTCGCGATCATACTCTATTTAGCCATAGGGCCTTTCTTTGGAATCCCTAGAACAGGAACTGTTTCTTATGAGATGGCAGTCGTTCCTTTCTTACCAGAAAGTATGAACAATGGTCTGACGCTTTTCTTGTTTACAGTTGTATTCTTTGCCGTAACGTATTGGCTTTCGTTAAATCCATCAAAACTTGTAGACCGAATCGGTAATATCTTAACGCCAGTATTATTGCTCATTATCGTATCTCTTTTAGTTAAGGCGATCATTACACCGGTTGGAAAACTAGGTACTGCATCTCCTAATTATGCAAGTAATCCTTTAGTTAAAGGGTTTATGGATGGATATTTGACGATGGATACACTAGGAGCACTTGCGTTTGGTATCGTAGTCATCACAGCAGTGAAACGACCAGAGATGAAAAAAGAACAAGTAACCAAGATGGTTATTAAGGCAGGACTGATCGCAGCTACTTGTTTGGCCGCAGTTTACGGTATTTTAGCTTATTTAGGAGCTACAAGTCAGGCACTAGGCAAAACGGATAATGGCGGTCAGATCCTTACGAATGTTGTAGCAGAACTTTTTGGACCGTTTGGAAACGTACTCCTTGGTCTAGCTGTAGCACTAGCTTGTCTTACAACTTCAGTAGGTCTTGTAACTGCTTGTGGAGAATTTGCAAAAAAAATGTTCCCGAATGTTTCCTATAAAACAGTTGTACTTCTTATGAGTGTTTTCAGTGCTGGTATTGCAAACCTAGGATTAACACAGTTAATCTCAGTTTCTGTACCTGTTTTAACAGCGATCTATCCAATTGCGATTGTTTTGATCCTGCTTTCTTTCCTACATGATTTATTCTCTGGGAGAAAAGAAGTATATATCGGTGGAATCGTAGCAACTGCACTTGTCTCAATAGCAGATGGATTAAAAGCTTTTGGACTTAAACTGGGTGCGATCGAACAAATTTATTTGCATATCCCTCTTTATGCAGATGGAATCGGGTGGCTGCTCCCTGCTATCATAGGATCAGTTGTAGGTTTTATCATTGCCGTAATAAGAGGTAGAATTGTCATCTTCTCTACAAATTAAGAAAAAGCGAATGCCTTAGGATCAGATCCTAAGGCATTTTTTTATGTTATTTAAACCAACGCTGGTGTTTTTTCTTTTATCTTAGCTGCAACGTTTTGAGCAATCCATACGCCACATGCACTTGCTTGGGCGAGACCACGCGTGATTCCAGCACCATCTCCACCAACATAGAGGCCGTTGATCTCTGACTCGAATTTATCATCAAGCTTTGGACGTGCAGAATAGAACTTAGCTTCTACACCATAAAACAATGTGTGTTCTGATGCGATACCAGGTGTTACTTTATCTAATGCCTCAGTCATTTCAATCAAACTTTTCATCGTGTTATAAGGAAGCACAAGCCCTAGGTCGCCAGGTACAGCTTCTTTTAATGTTGGAGAAAGGAAGCCTTCTTTTATTCGTTTATCCGTAGATCGACGTCCTTTTAAGATATCACCATACTTCTGAACGACAAGGCCACCCATAGAAAGCTGATTGGCAAGTCTTGAAACCTCATGAGCGTATTCTGTAGGCTGATCGAACGGTTCAGCGAATTGATGTGATACAAGGAGTGCAAAGTTTGTGTTCTCACTGCCTAGCTTAGGATCTTTATAGGCGTGTCCGTTCGCAAGCATGATACCAGAATGGTTCTCTACGACAACATGTCCAGAAGGATTGGAGCAAAACGTTCTTACTTTTGTGCCGACAGATGTATTAAAAACAAATTTACCTTCATAAAGATGCTTGTTGATCTCTTCCATCACTAAGTTAGAAGTTTCAACACGAACGCCAATGTCGACTTGGTTAGCTGTCATTTTTATACGTCTTTTTTTAAGAATTTTCGTTAGCCATGTTGAACCATCGCGACCGGGAACAATAACAACTTTCTCTGATGTAAGAGATGTTCCGTCTTTTAGAAGGATTCCTTTTGCTACATATCCTTCAGCAGTTCGTTCGGTAATGAGATCTTCAACCTCAGCTTTATATTTCATCTCAATGCGTGTTTTTAAGTATTCATAGATGCTTTTCAGTATTTCAAGGTTTTGTTCTGTACCAAGATGACGAACTTGAGCTCTTAGAAGCTTCAAACCAGCTGCATAACCGCGCTTTTCAATATCCTTGACTTCTGGTGTAAGAGGGTCTGTGATTGAATCAGTGGCTCCGTGCTCTAAGTTGATCTCATCTACATATTTAATAAGTTCAACCACTTGTTCTTCCGATAGGTAATCTGTCATCCATCCTCCGAATTCGCTCGTAATATTGAACTTTCCATCCGAATAAGCTCCTGCTCCGCCAAAACCATTTGTGATCGAACAAGCTGGTAAACAACCGGCAAATTCTTTTCTGCCTGCTGCAGGCGGACATTTTTGAATTTTCTTCTCTAAAATCGGGCACGAACGTGCATAGATGTCATGTCCCTTATCTATTAACAAAATCTTTGCATCTGGAAGCTGTCTTGTTAGTTCGTAGCTCGTAAAAATTCCTGCAGGACCTGCGCCAACAACAATTACATCATAATGGGTATTCATAATAATCCCCCTTGAAATACTTGGTAGTTTTTCTAGAATTGTTTTTTCCCTTGGTAAATATAACAATTATTAAAGTGGATTTCAACTAAAATACGAACAATTTAATAAAAAAATATATTTTTATTCGTGTTTTAGTTCTGGAGGGTGATTGATATGAGGATTGACTGAAAATCAGGAAATAAGATAACAATGTAAAAACAGGTATGAGAACCGATTTTCTTTTTATCCCCACCACTCTCAAAACAAAAGGCTATTTTCTAAAAGATTGTTGATTTAATATCTTTTGTCTACCTCTTTGACTGTTGATTGGAGTGGAAGGTGCGAGACTCCTGTGGGACAGGCTGGCAGGTGAGACACTTAAAAGTGAAACGCCCAAATGTGGCTCACCGCCTGCCCGAAAGCGAGCAGCCTGGAACGGAAATCAACACTCCTAAAAGCAACAAAGTTTACGAGAACAGCCCAAAAAAAACCTAAAGAAGGGGCTTCTTCAGGTTTTAGAATCTGATCTTCATGATCTTCCAGCCGTCTGTCATTGATTTTCGTTCCATTAAAAAGGTAAATGTATCTGTTTGTAATCCGTTATCATCGTACTTTTTTACTCTAGCTCTTATTTCAGTTCGAACAACAGGAGGATACCTAGTACTTGGAGATCTGATCTCATATTGCATACTTGTGATTCCTTTGAACAGCTCCGTAACGGTCGAGTCTTCAAGCAGGTTCCTGTTTAGGACAGGCATAGCTAATTTGATGTCTTGCTGTTTCATGCCGACTAAAAACATAGAAACTGCTTGTTTCGCACTTGCTCCAGCTGCGTATTTAGAAAGTTGTCCGCCAGCTTTTAAGATCATAAATTGATGAGAAGGATCAATATTGCGTGATCGGTGTGTTGAACTACCTAAAAAATGTATACAAAAATGGCCAGGAAATCCGTTTTCTAATGCGCCTGCTCCATGAGGCATTCCATGCATGCTGCCTGCGAGCATCCTGCCTTTTACGGGAATAAGTATAGCTCGTCGATTCCAGCTCCATTTATCGTTATATAGATGCTTTAAAACAGCTGTATCATCGCGGGTCAACGGCTGTACATCGGCATGCTTATTGCCAGCCCTTCTTTGTACTTGAAAATAAAAGCCGGTCTCTAGATCTACGACTTTAAATGTAGCACCTTTAGGAAGAAGTTTGTTTACTTTCTCCCATTCTACAACCTCCCCCTTTTTTACGATTGGGAAATAAGTTAGGGGTTCTTTTGCTTCTGAGGTGAGGGGAAAGAAGAAGCTTAAACAAGCAGTTAGTAGAACTCCAGTCATGATCTTATTCCACATAGTCAGTCCTCAATTCCGTATGATTTTCTCTTCCTTAATATGGATTGTTTTGTCCTTTTTATCCTCCAAAAGTAAAAGAGTGAATGAAAATATTGGCTTCAAACGTCTAAAAGGTAGAAGAAGGGGGAGCGTTATGAAGATTATTAAGAAACTGTTGATGCAACTGATTTTAACGATCGTTTCCATTATTTTAATCAGTGGACTACCAGAATTAATCATGAACAAGAATGTAAGTATGTATTTCAATAAGATCAAGGATGTTTGTAGAGATATCTTTCAATTGAATCAGATGACTTACTTCAACCAAGGCAAGCCGAGGTTATTTTTAGATGATATATGGTCGCCATATATTTATTCACTTTCCATTCTTTTTGGGGCATTGTTGATTGCTTTTTGTATGGCGCAACTGCTCACGTGGGTTACGTTAATGCTGCCAATGTTCATAAGGGGAGCTATTAAAAATCTACTTACCTTTTTAGAGTCCTTGCCAGATCTGCTTGTTTTTGCCCTCGTACAGATGGGGATTGTTCTTATTTATAAGAAGACAGGAGTACTTGTATCGAATGTGGCTTCGATGGGAGCGGAAGAGAGGATCTATATTGTACCTATTGTTTGCTTGATGATTCTGCCCTTTGTTTACTTTTATAAGATGATGATACTTCTTGCTGAAGAAGAGCTTAGCAAACAGTATGTTGAGATGAGTTTAGCAAAAGGTATGAGACGGATATACGTACTTGTCGTACATGTCACGAGAAATACAAGTGAAGGTATCTTCCATTTTTCAAAATCAGTCTTATGGTTTATGATCTCTAACTTGCTTCTTGTTGAGATCATCTTTAATATCCATGGAATCACTCATTACATGTATAGCGATTTTAGACCAGAAATGCTTGCTGCTTGTCTCATACTTCTCGTCATTCCATTTTTTCTTTTGTATGCTCTTTTCGAATGGGTCATTGTTCATTTTACGAAGAGAGGAGAATGGGTATGATTCGGAGCGTGAAGTTTTGGATAGGGTTTTTCATTCTAATCGTGTTTATCATCTCTAGCTTAGGTTTCGAATTGTTTTATGATAGCAAAGTTCGTCAAGTTCAGTTGCTTTATGATGATCAGAAAAACCTGATAGGTGGTGCTCCTTTTTACCCTTCGCTCATGTTTCCTCTTGGTACGGATCCACTTGGATATGACATCAGCCATAAAGTGCTTCAAGGTGCAAAATTCACCTTAATTGCCGTTATAGCAATCGGTGTATTTCGTGTTCTTTTCAGTTTTATCGTGGCTATTCCTTTTGCATTCTATCTACCAGATAAAATCAGAAAAGGTTTAGATCAGCTTCTTAGTTCGTTTTATTTTATTCCACTTACAATCATAGCTGTTTTTATACTAGGGCCAATTTTAAGGGAGCAGCTGAATGCTCAAGGAGAAGAATTTTTCCTTTATTCGTTTTTTGCAAGGGTAAGCCTTGAGGTTATTATTTTGACGTTGCTCGTAGTACCCCTTCTAGGCTCAATGATCGGAAATATGATGGCGTCAATATTGAAAGAAGACTTTATTGAAAGTGCGCAACTGTTAGGTGCATCCAGGTGGCGTGTTTTTATGAAACATGTTATTCCTCACATGTTACCAAAGCTTGTAATTGTTTGGTGTCAGCAGTGTGTGCAAGTGTTGATAATTTTTACGCATCTTGGATATTTAAAGTTGTTTTTTGGAGGGACGGATATTGATTTTAATCCGATGATGGCGGATCCGCCAAAATCAATGTCAAATGAGTGGTCAGGTCTTGTTGGCGATTATTACACCCAGATTCATGCCAATCCCTACATCGCACTCGGCCCGATCATCATGTTCGGAATCGCTATCTATGCTTTTCAGCTGATTGGTGAAGGTTTTCAGGATCACATTCAAACAAGGCATGTTAAAAAGAAGAAAGACGTTCGTTTGAATAAGGAGCGAGAAATGAAAATTGAACAAAAATCATCTTTTGATTTTATAGAGAAAAGAGGAGCTTAATTTAATTAAAGGAGGATATACCGATCATAAAAAGTTATAAATTTTGGATAGGATTTATTATCATTATTGGACTTATCCTATCAAGCATTGTCTTTGAACTGAGTTTTGATAGTAAGATTCGTCAAGTACAGGCTACATATGATGAGAATGGGTATCCGATCAATGCAGCTCCTTATGAACCATCCTTGATGTTTCCATTCGGAACGGATGCATTAGGCTATGACACAGGTATGAAAATACTTGAAGGTGCGAAGTTCACATTGCTTAGTGTTCTTGTGATCGCCTTTCTCAGGATCTTATTTAGTTTTGTTCTCGCTATTCCTTTAGCTTTTTTCGTACCAGATCGAATAAGGAGGATACTTGACCAATTATTAAGTTCATTCTACTTTATTCCTTTAACCATAATTGCTGTTTTTCTCTTAACACCTGTATTATGGGAACAATTACGGATGCCAGGCTGGGAAGAATATTTTATTTATACTTTCAATCAGCGTATTTGGCTTGAGGTTTTCATCTTAACAATCCTAGTGATACCTTTGTTAGGTTCAACCATTGGAAATATTCTCGCACTTATTCTAAAGGAAGATTTTATTGAGGGGGCTCATATCTTAGGAGCTAGCAAGTGGAGGATTTTCATTAAGCATGTAATCCCGCATTTGCTGCCAAAGTTGGTGATCGTGTGGTGTCAACAATGTGTTCAATTATTAATTATATTCATGCATCTAGGCTATTTTAAACTCTTCTTTGGGGGAACTGATGTAGATTATAACCCGTTAATACCTGATCCGCCTGTGTCTATGTCAAATGAATGGTCAGGACTTATAGGAGATTATTATAATCTAATTACTGTAAATCCTTCTATCGCACTCGGTCCGATCATCATGTTCGGAATCGCCATCTATGCTTTTCAGCTAATAGGTGAAGGCTTTCAGCATCACCTGCAAACGAGGCATTATAAAAGGACGAACCGTAATCGCGTGCTTGAAAAACAAATTCTCGGGAGTAAAACGAAATCATCTTTTGATTTCGTTCACAAGAGAGGCGCTTAAAAATACACCACTTTTCTCTTCTCACCATACTATGTAATATCCTGTGCAGACAGGGGGGAGAGAAATGATTTTTGTTAATGGGTATCCGGTAAAAACGGCTCAAATCTCGGGTTTTAATTCGCTTACACAAACACAGAAACTGGTAGGCGAAAAGCTTGAAAAATCTAGAGAATCGTTTTATTACACAAGTCCACATCAGTTTTTATTTGAAGTGGTCATGCGTACAAATATTGTAGCAGCAGCAAACGCTATGCGTGATAGCGGAGCAGGATTTGCGACGTTCGTGAATTCACGCTGCAATCCGCAATATTGGAGAAGAACAGCTTATGGCGGTTTTTTGCTTCGATCCGATGCCCGTCCTTCTGACGCCATCTCAGATATTTTTATCAATGGAAAACGTTACGGGTTCGAATGTACAACAGCTATCATGATCATGATGTACAAAGCGATTCTTGAAACAATTGGAGCGGGTATGTTTGATCAATTGTTTAACGGGTTGCTTCTCTACAGCACGGAACATGATGAGGATCTACAGATTATTGCAGTGCCATCTGGGGATTCGTTGCCAGGTGATGTGAGATATGTTAAAAATCCAGAACATCATCCTAATACGCCTCAGTGGCAAGGTGAAAACCTGATCGACCTTGGAAACGGACAATTTTTCGGTCACGGCATAGGAACGGGAACAATTGGAGAGGTTATTGATGTGCTTAATCAAAAAAGAATGCCTGGTGCAACGGTTTCGGCTTTTTTAACAGCGGAGATCATAAGGCCAAACTATCGACTCATGTCGGAATACACACGTCATCCAATCCGAAGATTGCTTGGTGGAGTCATATAAAATGCCTAGACAAAAAGACGCAGAGAACTTTGATCTCTGCGTTTTTTATATTTTATTTATTGATTATTGAAGGTATGGTCTTGGATCAACTGCATTTGATTTTGAGCCGTTCCATGGGCCTTTGTGCAATTCAAAGTGCAAATGCTGTCCTCTAGAAGCGCCTGTGTTACCTTGATAGCCTAAGAATGTCCCTTGAGAGACAGACTGACCTTGGCTAACAGCAGGTGTAGATCTCATGTGTGCATATAGCGTTGTGTACAGTTGTCCGTTAATATAGTGCGTAATATACACAACGTTTCCATAAGAGCTTGAATAGTAAGCTCTCGTAACCGTTCCAGATGCTGCTGCTACGATTGGAACAGTACTTCCGCCTTGAGCGATATCCATTCCGTAGTGCATGCCCGCGCTTCTGTTACCAAAGCCAGAAGTGATGAATCCTTGTGAAGGCATGATAAAGTCACGACTCACTGGTGCTGGAGCAGGTGTTGGTGCTGGAGGTGGAGTTGGTGCAGGTGAAGAACCTGAGCCAGAACCTGAGTTAGATTTGTTTTTCTCTCTAGCCGCTGCTTCTTCACGAGCTTTTTCTGCCGCAGCTGCAGCCGCAGCTCTTGCTTCAGCTTCTCTTTTCTTGCGTTCAGCTTCTTCACGTTTCGCACGTTCAATCTCAGCTTTAATCGCTGCTTCTTGTGCGGAAAGAAGTTCGTTCGTCTCATCCAGCTGCATAATATGATCATGTAGATGGTCTTCTTCCGTCTCTAATTGAGCGAGAAGCGCATTCTTTTGTTTTTTCTGGTCCGTTAATTTTTGGTTCAATCCTTCAAGTTCGGTTAAATCTGAATTTAGAGACAAAAGTTCACTCTCAACCTGTCCTTTTTTCTTTTCAACAGACTCTTTATCTTGTTTGTGCTCTTCTAAGATGGCTTTATCTTGTTCAGCAATCACGTTTAATGCAAACACGCGATCAAGGAAGTCGCCGAAATCTTTAGAACCTAATACCACATCTAAATAATTTACCGCACCGCCGCTTTCGTACATGGAAGTTACGCGTTCTTTTAGAAGTGCATCACGTTCTTTGATTCTCTTTTTAAGAACATCGATTTCTTTTTTTAGTTTTTCAATAGAAGCTTTCGTTTCTTGGATTGATTCTTTTTTGTTTCCAATATCTTTAAGAGTTTTGTCGATAGAACCCTCTAATTTTTGAATTTGATCTAACGTATGATCTTGCTGATTTTGATTTTTCTTTAATTCACCCTGCTTTTCCGTTTGCTCAGAGCGATTCTTTTCTTTTTTCTCTTTTATAGAAGACAGAGTTTCTGCCGATACCGTATATGTACTGAATACTAGACTGAGAGACAGTGTAGCCATAACTAGCTTACGTTTCAAGATGGGTACTCCTCCTTGTAAGTGCAAATGTTGCCAATTTCTTTACTGAAGTGATTATACCATTGATTAATCATCAGTTATTGCGAAATAATATTACATTTATATTTCAAAATATTACACATTGAAACATATTTCGACGGTATAGATGTAGAGATTTGTCTGTATTAGGAAATTAAAAGGTAAAAACAGCGTGGTAATCGAATAAAAGAGTAGGTAAATAGAATGGAGTTTCATTACAAAGTTGAAAACAAAGTAAGTTTAATAGAATCTCATTCATTATATAATCGGCTAAATTTAAAAAAAGTTAAAAAACGAATAAAAATATCATGGTCAGTCGTCATATAGTTAGGGTGTTGTTAAAGGAGGGAAGTTCTTGACGATCAATCGGAGATTTAATAACGAAGGCATTGATTCTCATTCACTCAGCCAAGAAGAGTGGATTATACAGATAATGGATATATACCAAGACAAAGTGATAAGGCTAGCTTATACATATGTTAAGGATCGGAAATTGGCAGAGGACTTAGCACAAGAAGTATTTGTGAAATGTTATATACATAAAGACAACTTTAGAAATGATTCCTCTGTTAAAACTTGGGTATATGCCATCACTGTTAACTTGTGTAAAGATTATTTAAGAAGCGGTTGGAAGAAATACATTCATGTGATGGACCGGTTCGGAAAGTCGAGACCATCTTCAGTTTTAACACCAGAACTATCGATCGTCCAAAAAAGTGAACATGAGGCGTTAGCCGAACATGTCCTAAATCTTCCTCTTAAATATCGAGAAGTAATCCTTCTTTTCTATTATAAAGAGCTAACCGTTTGCGAGATTAGTCAAATCTTAAATAAAAAAGAAACGACAATCAGAACATTACTTCAGCGCGGAAGAGAACTGTTGCGTCGAAAACTGGAGAAGAGTAGGTGAGATCATGGAAGATCCTTTCAAGCAGCTGCCTGAAATATTGAACAACGGCCGTATGAGAACAATAACGTTTAAAGAGGAACATAGACAGAAAGTCCTTCAGAGAACAAGGGATCTCCACAAGCCTCCTGCTCCTAAAAGCATGTGGTATCACTGGTTTCATCAAAGTTTAAGTCTTGCTCTTGGTGTAGCTTTCATCTTTATTTTTGTTCAATTTGCTGAGAGTGTTCCTTTTCAGCTTCATGAGAAAAAAGAAGCTCAATCTATAGCGAAAATACCATATGCCAATCAAGCGATCTTAACGAAAGCTAGGCATGATATGCGAAACCATCACAAGATCTCAGATGTGATGGCTAATCAAAAGAAAGATAACCTTACCGTTTTTATTACGTTCCCGAAAAATCTATCACAAGAAAAACAAATTTTTCTTACCGAATCGTACCTAAAAGAGGTATCACATCTCACACTAAATGAACCTTACGAAGGGCAAAAGAATTTGGGAGAGCTATGGAACTATGTTAATGTAAAGATCTATACAACAACAGAATCAGAAGACGACATGTTAAGACAACTGATGCACGTTGACCAAAACTTTGAGTGGAAGGGTTCCATCAATAAGCATGATGGTATATTGAAATGGGAACGCATACCTGTATCTAATAATTAATCCACACTTAAAAAGGTTTTCATTAAAACAACTAGAAAATAGATAGGAAACAAGCAAAAGCGGTGAAAAGAATGAAAAAAACACACATTAATTTTTTTACAGAAGTAGGAGCTCAAAAGCCTAATAGTATTAGAAATAAAGAAACACCTTGTCCGTTTTGTCGTATTGATGAGTTAGAAGAAGTTTTGGATAAGCAAGATTCGATCATTCTTGTTAAAAATAAATATACCGTTCTCGATGGTGCCTTTCAAACTGTCTTGATTGAAACAGATGAATGTGAAGGAGAGCTCTCCAACTATTCTAAGGATCATCTATACAAAGTCCTTCGTTTTGGGCTTGAACATTGGGATCACATGTTAAACAGCGGCAAGTACAAGTCGGTGATGTTCTTTAAGAACCATGGTCCATTATCAGGTGGAACAATTCGCCATCCTCATATGCAGATCATAGGATTAAACGAGGTAGATTGTCTTCATGATTTTTCCGAAAACCAGTTTAAAGGATTGCCTATCCTAGAAAAAGATGGAGTAAGGTTTACCGTATCAACTGAACCGAGAGTTGGTTTTTATGAACTGAATGTCATTTGGGAAAAAGACGCTGAACTTTCTTTATTCGCGGACTGTATTCAAGCGGGTGCTCATTTTTTGCTGAATCATTTTCATAGAAGCTGTTCAAGTTACAACCTTTTCTTTTATAAACATAATGAAAAGACATATTGCAAGATCATGCCTCGTTTTGTAACGTCACCACTTTATATGGGATATGGTGTACAGCAAGTGGCGAATAATATAGAAGGAATTGCCCAAAGCATTAAAGATAACTACTTTAAAGCATAAGAAAACCAGATCTTTCTCAGATCTGGTTTTTTGCTTGATTAAATAATGTTTCCATCGCAAAAATGATTAAAGGATGAGTTTCATCCATTACTTTGTTAATCTCGAGCCGTTCTGTCCACTGATGTGCATCCTTCCCAAGAGGACCAATGTTAATAACGGGAATATCAAGCTCTCTCATATCATCAAACGGAATATGATAACGAGATCCTAGTAATGGAAAGTTACTTGTGAAGGATGAAAGATCACGAGAATCTCCGTGAAACCCAATATAGCTCAAGTCCGATAAGCCGCTAAAATAGTGGACATTAACAAGCTCGCTGTTGAATGTGTTATTCGCATGATTGACTACCTCATCTGATGTAGCTTTAATGAGCGGGTGGTCGCTTGAACATACAGCGGGATAAAAAGGCGGTGTGTAGAACAAAACGATCATCGGAGAGATGTCTCTGCAAAGACTCGCTAGCTCAAATACATATTGGATCGTCAGTTCTCTTTCATCCGCGTTCGGGTTGTTCGTCTGAAGCATGTTTTCTCTGCGATCAAGTTCTTCTTGTCCATATTTAGTTACGGCGTGTTCATATAGTTCATTGAAGGTAAGTACTTTAATACTCTCTTTTTTGGGAGTGAACGGTACGATCTCAGCGACATTTTTGCTTCTTTCAAAAAGCCGTTCTTCTAATTTAATCGCAGCGTTTTGTGCGCTTTTTATTAACATATCCGTAATATCCGAGAGTGATCGATTAAAGAGCATGAGATTAAACATGGTTACAGCTGCATGAGGAATCTGGACAGAGTAGTGATCTTTTAAATCTTTTTGAATCAAGTTCGTTGGGACAGGCGTAGCCTCTTCTCGAAACTTCTCTACATAATCGACGTTCCATTCCAGTTCCCTCGTAATTTCAGCAGCCATCACATTTCCGTTCATACCTGCAAGTGGCTCACCTACGTGAGTCTCCTTACCATAACAAAGAAAACCAGGTAGAATCTTCCCCGTTGATCCTGTATACATATAGGAAGTTGTGTCTCCTGGATATTTTGTGAAACTCGGTTCCCCGTTCAAACATGTGATGTACTTTATATCATATTCTTCTTGAAGCTGACGTAAGACACTGACACCCGTAAGCATGCCTTGTGAGTGCACTTCTTCATCAGGAACAGAAATCATGAGTACATTTCCTTTAAAATGGCCGGTTGTCGCTTTTTCGATCATGGACATATGAAGAGCGACGCCAGCTTTCATATCCATGATGCCGCGGCCGAAGAGCCATTCTCCACTATTCAGATCATCCTGAACAAAAGAATGGAGCAGGTCCTTATTTTCAATGATCTTTTCAGTCAGTTCTTCTGGCCGGAAAGCGAGATGCTTCCATTCACCAAAATCCTCAACCGAAACAACATCAAAATGACTGAGCAAAATAATGGTTTCTTTGATCGAAGGATCATTCTGTACAAATGCAGTGATCAGTTTTCGACCATCTGGAAGAGGATGATGGCGAACGTAATCAGGATGCTTCGTAAAATAATCTAATGATGAAAGCGTATGGTGAAGATGCTCGGCCATAAATAATTCTCCATCATGATGAGTAATGCTCGGAATAGAAACGAGGTCTTTCAACAATTTCTTGTATCCCTCTTTTGTTTGCCACTTTAACATATGTGTACCTCCTAGATGTATGCCTTTGTTACCTATACTCTTCTTTCCCTTTAAATCCTTCTTTAAAAAGTTTCTTGGAATGTATTGACAGATAATAAAAGAAAATGGTATATGTGTATTATAACAAGTAGTACACTTAGGACAAAGGGGTGTCAGCATGATTACTGTAAGTGATTTATCCTATGCTTTTAAAATTGGAAAAAAAGAAAAAGAGAATATTGTACCTGTTCTTCATCATGTCGATCTACATGTAGCAGAAGGTGAAATCGTAGCGATCGTGGGAAGAAGCGGATCAGGAAAGTCGACGCTATTAAACTTGATTTCTGGTTTTATTCGGCCGCAAACAGGAGAGATTATTATCGATGGAAAAAAGGTTAGCGGATATTCTGAATCGAAGTGGGCTGAATTTCGGTTAGAGCATCTAGGATTTATATTCCAAAGCTTTCAGCTGATTCCTAGTATGACAGCTTATGAAAATGTAGAGCTACCATTAGTACTCAAGGGAGTTAGCGAGAAAGATAGAAGAGAACAAACAATAAAGATGTTAAAGAGAGTCGGTCTAGAACAGTATCAAAGCCATTATCCAGGAGAGCTTTCGGGAGGTCAGCAACAGCGCGTCAGTATAGCCCGTGCACTAATCCTGAATCCGCCTCTTATCTTGGCAGATGAACCAACGGGAAGCCTTGATTCTGAGAATGAGAAAGAGCTATTAAACTTTATTCAAGAATTGAATGAAAAAGATGGTATTACGTTTTTAATCATTACACATGATCATGAAGTAGCTTCTATTGCTCATAGAAAAGTAGAGATCAGAGACGGTTACTTAAGAGAAGGGAGCAAGCTTCATGAAGTTCAAAGATAAACATCGATTTGTAAGAAGCAATATGAAAAGAAACAAGACCCGTGTATGGATGACAATCCTAGCATCTACGATGGGGTGTGCCTTTTTGATCATGCTCGCCTCAGTAGGATTTGCAATTCATAAGACTGCAGTTGATGATGTGATGAGTTATCGTTTGATGAATGAGATTGAAATACAGAGTGAAAACGGTCCTTTGATTGAGGAAGACGTGAAAAAACTCCAAGATATTAAGAATGTTAAAGCGGTTAGTCGAAAGAAATATGTACCTGCGAATGAACTGTCACTTGGAGAATACACAGGCTATGCTGACGTAAGCAGCGCAAACATCCCTTCTGAGAGAAAAGCGGGATTGCAACTTGACAAAGGAAGAATGCCTAAGAGTAAAAATGAGATCATCATCGGGTATCATTTTGCTCAAGAATTAAGAAAAGAGATGCCTGAAAACTTTACAGAAGGAATGAGTGAAGAAGAGGCACAAAAGAAGATGAAGAAATTAGCTTATGATGGAGATTTGTTAAATAAAACATTAACCTATCATATGAAGATAGATAATCCGGAAATCAAAACAGAAACACAGATAAAAACGGTGAAAGTCAAAGTTGTAGGTATTAAGAAGAAGCCTAATAAAGAATGGATAATAGACAGTTCGGTAATGATTACGGATGATCTACATGGTGAAGTGATGCCTCTATTGAGTGAAATAGATCCTGAACTTAAGAACAGTGATGATTCTTATAGTTCTGTTAAAGTATATACGTCTTCAGCCGAAGATGTTAAAGCAGTGTCCGAAAAGATTAAAGATAAAGGATATCTTACTTATTCAGTTGTCAGCGAACTAAAAGAACTGAACATCTATTTTACATTGTTTAAAGCGGGCTTGATTTTCATTGGTGGTATTGCCGTGCTCATTGCTTCTATTGGCATTTTTAATACGATGACGATGGCTGTTACGGAACGCTCCCAAGATATTGGAATCATGAAAGCGATCGGCGCTACACCAAAAACGATCAAGCGCATCTTCCTTTTAGAGAGTGGATACATCGGATTATGGGGAGTGGGCTTAGGAACTATTTTAGCGTATGTTATCAGCTATGGAGTCAATTTCGCTCTTCCTATCATCGTTGAACAGTTTATGAACGAAAAGCCACCTGAAGATTTTATTTTATCTTATATCCCTTGGAGTTTGACTGTAATCGCTGTTACGATCTGTATGAGCGTAACATTACTTTCTGGTTGGCGGCCAGCAGCCAAAGCTACCACAGTTGATGTATTAAAAGCATTAAGAAGAGATGTATAAAGAAGCATCAGCCGATGTTAAGAAATCGGCTGGTGTTTTATTTTTTCTTTGAAAGGATAACTCTGGATCAAAATCGAAAGAGGTATAACAGAGGAGTGAAGGAGAGTATGAAACAAAACATCATGAAACAAATTATTGCCATGGGTGGCGGAGGCTTTTCCATGGAACCTGAAAACAAAAGATTGGATAGGTATATTCTGAAGCAAAGTAGTGCTGATCGACCACGGGTTTGTTTTATTCCTACAGCAAGTGGCGATGCAGATGGATATATCGAACGATTTTATACAGCTTTTCAATCGGAAGACTGTGAACCTACACATCTTTCTCTATTTTCACCACCCCAACATTTGGAGAGTTTTGTAGAACAGCAAGATATTTTTTATGTAGGTGGAGGCAATACAAAAAATCTCCTTGCACTTTGGAAAGAGTGGGGACTTGATGTTCTTTTAAAGAAAGCTTATGAAGAAGGAAAAATATTAGCAGGACTAAGCGCTGGATCTCTATGCTGGTTTGAAGAAGGCGTAACAGATTCGTTCGGGCCATTAGCTAAGCTGGATTGTTTAGGCTTCATAGCAGGAAGTCATTGTCCGCACTATGATGGTGAAGCAAACCGAAGACCTGCTTATCATAAACTCGTAGCGAATGGACTGAAAGCGGGATATGCTGCAGATGATGGAGCGGGACTGCACTTTATTAATGGCGAACTGCAAACCGTTGTCAGTTCAAGAGAAAACGCGAGGGCCTATCTAGTAGAGTTTGATGGAGAGAACGTGCGCGAGCAGGAAGTTGAGACACTTTTTTTAAAATAGTGGTTTAAAGTTCTGATGATTGGGCGGAAAATGTACTATTCGTTAATCATCAGGAGGTAAATCGTTTTGAAAAAAATAGGATCAGTTTTGTTGTACACGATGCTCTTACTCTTACTCGCATCATGTGGTAACAAAGATAAAGAAAACGAGCATAAAAATCATGATATGGAAGAGTCAAAAGCGCAATCTCAAGCTGCATCTAGTAAGGTGAAAGGCGGTTCATATATCGTAAACCTTGTTAATGCAAAAGGAGATAAAGCAGGAGAAGCGACGTTAACCCAAACAGGAGATGGTGTTAAGGTGGAAGTGAACGCGACTGGGGTAAAGCCGGGTGAACACGGCATTCATTTTCATGAAAAAGCAAAGTGTACACCACCCGACTTCAAATCTGCAGGAGCACACTTTAATCCTACCGAAAAGAAGCATGGATTTTTGAATCCGAAAGGACCACACGTAGGAGATATTCAAAATGTGAAGGCTGATAAAAGCGGAGTCGTGAAAGACGAAGTTCTATCCAACCTCGTGACGCTTTCTGAAGACAGTAAAAACTCACTTTTTGCCAATGGTGGTACATCCCTTGTTATCCACGACAAGGCAGATGACTATAAAACAGATCCTTCAGGTAATTCAGGAGATCGTGTGTTGTGTGGGGTTATTAAAAAGTAAGAACATATCTATATTTAAAAACAAAGCTGGCACCTCATCTTCTACAAAAGATAAGGTGCCAGCTTTCAATTTAACTACCTGTACTCGTAAATGCCCTGAGCCCTCTATTCCAAAACCAGTACGCAATGAGGCAAGAGACGATGGCGACAACTGGCGTTAAGAGAGCCAACCTCTCGAATCCTGAACCTTCGATAAAATATGCTGCAGGATAGAAAGCAGTAAATCCATAAGGAACAATCCACGTTAGAAAGTGACGAATTCCTTTATGATAGATCGTTAAGGGATAACGAGCGAAGTCACTTAAATTAAAGATCGTCCAAACGATCGGCAGACTATCCACCATCCAAAACGACAGAGTTGCAAAAAAGAGGTTGATCGCAACGAAGATAAAACCTGATGCGATGATCATGACAACAAGTATGAAAAACTCTAGAACACCCCATGAGATACTTAAATGTGGCATCGCTGTACCAATGACGATAATGCCAATGAACAGCTGTCCAAAACCATCTTGCTGCAATCGATCTGCAATAAAATGAAACAGAGGATTGATCGGTCTGATCAAAAGTCGATCGAACTTTCCGGGTCTTATATACTGCCAGCCAAGTGTCCATAGATTATCAAAGAAAATGTGGTGAATGGAGCGGCCGGTAGCAGCAATTCCGTAAATAAATAAAATTTCATAAAAGGTCCAACCGTTTAAAGCATGGATATGATCAAAAACAATTTTGACGAAGAAGATACCTGCAAATTGCTGAAGCATAACAGAAAGGACGCCAAGTAAAAAATCCATCCTGTACTCCAACATGACTTTTAAGTTTTGTTTGCAGAACAAATAATATAATTTTATGTACCGTGATAGCATAAGCGTCACCTCCTAACCTCCAAAAATAGTTACCTTTTTTATTGCGATTGACCATAATACTCTTAATAGAACAAAAAGGGAAACCGCCCAAAATACTTGTGATCCGAGCGCCAGCCATGCTTCTGTTCCTGATAGGATGCCAGTGTAGATCGCAACTGGTACATACACCATCGCTTGGAACGGAAGAAAAAGACTTATCGTTTGAAACCATTCTGGAAAGAGAATAAGCGGGACAAGCGCGCCAGAAAAAAAGGAGATAACCGCTTCTTTCATGACTTGCAGACCCCAAAGGTTTATTGTCCAAAATGCTAGAATCGCAATCAATAGATCAAAAAAAGTACCAATCCAAATACCCATTAATGCACTGAATAAGAACAAGAGACCGCCTTGCCAAGTGGTTGGCAAGGTAATATCCATAAAAATAAATGCAAGAATGCTAAGGGGCAGAGCACCACGTACAAAGTGAATAACTTTATCGCCTAGATCCATAGCGACCAAGCGGGTAATTAAGTTGTAAGGTCTCATCAGTTCAATTGCCACATTTCCGTCCTTGATCGTATGCGCCAGTTCCTGACCAACGCCTGAAACAAACATCTGTAAAAACATCGCAATGATGATATACGTAATCATTCCATCAAAAGGCAGTCCCTCGATTTCCGTACGGCTGCTATAAACGGCTTTCCAAAAGAAATAGATGACGAGCATCCGAAGCAGAATTGAGAAGGTATTGGCCCAGAACCATGCTGAATAAGCAGCATGTACTTGCATCTGAACTCTAGCAAACTCAAAGTATTTCCTCATGCTGAACCTCCTTTTTCATACCTCTTCCATAAATTTCTTCAACGATCGTTTCTATCTTTGCATCGGCAATGGTTAAATCAGCAACAGAATAATGGTTCATCATCGTGTTAATGACTTCTGCACCAGAGATATGTTTGTTGCTGAAGGAGAGGGATACAAGATGCGGGTTTTCACCACTGATTGGGAGAACCTCTGTTACCGCACTAATGGCTTCCGGCAAAACAAATGAATCAGCAGCATCTACAAGTTCAAAATGAATAACACGCTTATCACCAAACTGCGATTTGATATCTTGGATAGAACCATCATAGATCACACTACCATCATCAATAATGATGATTCGCTGACAGATCTCTTCTATGTCTTGCATGTCATGGGTGGTAAGAAGCACGGTTGTACCGTATCTAGCGTTCATTTGCTTGATGAAAGCGCGAATTCGAACCTTTACAGCAACATCCAATCCGATAGTAGGTTCATCCAAATAAACAACTTTTGGGCGGTGCAAAAAAGCGGCAGCAAGTTCACAACGCATCTTTTGTCCTAATGAAAGCTGTCTTACAGGGATGCCGAGCAGCGGCTCTAAATGAAGTACATCAACGAACTCTTTTAAAGTTTCTTCGTACTGAGCTTGAGGAATCTCGTAAATGTGTTTGAGAAGTTCATAGCTTTCTCTGACCGGAATATCCCAGAATAATTGTGTACGCTGACCGAATACAGCACCAATATGACTTGCGTTTTGTTGTCTGTTTTCGTAAGGGATGATGCCGTTTACTTTTACCTCACCTGATGTTGGAGTGAGTATGCCTGTTAACATCTTAATCGTTGTAGATTTCCCAGCACCGTTCGCCCCAATATATCCAACCATCTCCCCAGCTTTAATATGCATGTTGATCTTCTTAACCGCTTTTTTCGTTTCGAATTTCCTATGAAACAACGATTTTATGGCTCCTCTTAAGCCAGGGTCTCGTTTGGCAATCTTATAATGTTTTTCAAGATTTTTTACAACTATCATGTTAGATCTCCTTAAAAATGAACACAAAAAAACCACAGACAAATACCTGCGGATATGTGTGCATATGTAATTTTTTGCTCACCAAAAAACGCGTCAGGTTAAGAAGGGATATGAAGTTAGTTTGATTGTATGATAGAAATCCACATGTTATCCTTCTCCTTTTTGAAAACGGTTGCACTAAGTATACCGAAAACTACAACAAATGTAAAATATATCCTTGTTTTCGAATATAAAGCGCTAGTTTAACGAAATCAAGCTTTGGGAAAGTAGAGCTAATGTAGACGTTTTTATGAAAGGCTATGTTTTCTAGAAAATTGTTGTATCTATTTTTTGTCTTTTCCTTCTTTGAATATTGATTGAAGTGTAAGATGCGAGACTCCTGCGGGACAGGTGGGCAGGTGAGACACTTAAAAGTGAAACGTACGAATGTGGCTCACCGCCTGCCCCGCGGAAAGCGAGCATCTGAAACGGAGATCAATTACTACAGAGAGCAACATGAATAGAAAAACAGCCTTATTAAATGAGAAAAAGGAGGACGAACATGTACGATTACAATGGAGTTACAGATTCTTGGATGGCCTATTTGGGAAGATTGCCAGATTTGCTTCTTGCTATTTTAGTTTTATTATTTGGTTGGCTGATCGCCTCATTGGTTGCAAAAGCAGTTAAAAAAGCGTTACACAAAACGGATTTTGACAACAAAGTCTTGAAGTGGATGAAACCTGATATCCATGAAGATCAAGTGGAACAAACGCGCACTAGAAAGTATTCTTCTGAAGAAGTGATTAGTAAGGTTGTATTTTGGATACTGATGGCAGTAGCCGTTGTCATGTTCTTGAACATGCTCAGTCTTCCGTATGTCGCACAACCGGTCTCAAATGCATTAGGTGTGATTGCGGCAGCGATTCCTAACCTACTAAAAGCAGCCCTTATCGCAGCAGTTGCATGGTTGATTGCAGCAGGATTATCCATTCTGGTGAAAAAACTTGGTCAGAACACGAGATTTGAAAGGGTATTACATCGTTGGAAGCTGACTCGTGATCCACGACAATCCGACATGGCGGTTTTCTCTGCATCAAAAGCTGTATTTTACCTCACATTGTTATTGTTCCTGCCAGCTGTGTTATCTGCTTTAGGCATTGATGCCATTTCTGAACCATTGGAAGGTATGCTGACAGGCCTCTTCGCATTCTTACCGAAACTGCTCGGAGCAGCAATCATTCTTTTTGTAGGGTGGTTAGTTGCTAAGATCGTTAAAGAGATCTTAGTTAACTTTTTAGCGAGCATTGGTACAGATCGTTTAGCTTCAAAACTTGGTGCTGAACGTGCGCTTGAAAAAACCTCTCTTTCTCAAATCGTTGGAACAATCGTGTATGTCTTTATTTTAATTCCAGTTGTGATTTCAGCTCTAGAAACGCTTGATATTAATGGAATTTCAGGTCCTGCCATCGGTATGTTAGGTCAGATCATGGACATGATTCCAAATATCATTGTTGCTATCCTTTTAGCAACAGTTGGATTATGGCTTGGTAGATGGGTAAAACAAGCAGTTACCACTTTATTAGAACGAATTGGATTCAATGGCATCTTTTATAAGATGGGTCTTGGATCACTTCATAAGACGAATCAGACGTTCACGATCTCTGAGATCGTTGGATATGCAGCTCAAGTGGTGGTTGTGCTGTTGTTTACGATTGAAGCACTTCAGCTTGTTAAGCTAGAGAGCTTAGTTAACATACTAACCGTTGTACTTGCGTATATTCCGATGGTGTTAACGGCTGTGTTGATACTAGGAATCGGCTTTTACGCCGGAGACCTTGTGAAACGCGTTGTTCAGAGTATGTTCAAACAGCAAACAGAAGGAAAGCTGCTAGGCAACATTGCAAAATATACGATTATTACCCTTGCTTTCTTTATGGCTCTTGATCAGCTTGGAGTAGCGAAAACGATCGTAAACGCAGCATTCATCCTCATATTAGGTGGATTTACGATTGCGTTTGGTCTTGCATTCGGACTCGGTGGTCGTGAAGCGGCTGGACGAACTCTTAATAAATGGAGCCGCAAGATGGGAGAAACAACGATTCAAAGTCCCGACCCAGCAGAATGGAAAGACAAGACGAGTTTAAAAGATTTCCGTACAGACTCTTCTAAACCGGAAAGCAATCTTATTGATGTAGATATAAATAAACCACATACAACTGCAAAAGATCGTCAGTTTGATCATCTAAACACACCTAGTGATGAATTTGGCATCAACAATAATCCAAAACGAAATGACTAAAGAAAACAATAGAATGAAATCGGCTCATAGAGGTGAAACTATCCCTTTATGAGTCGTTTTTAATAGTGATAATAAATGAGGAAAAGGAGGTAAAGAGAATGCTACTTGCCGCCTTTTGGGGAGGAATAGCAGGTTCAGCTGTACTATTAGGATGTTTTACAGCCCTCGCTTTTCGAATTCCTAAAAAATGGACAGCATGGATCATGGCTTTTGGAACAGGGATATTAATAGGTGCGGTTTCTTTTGAACTCTTAATTGAGGCAGTAGAGCAGAGTGATTTGATGGTTACATCTGCTGGCTTTATTTTTGGCGCAGCTCTCTTTACTGGTATAAATAGCTTTCTAGCTAAAAAGGGTGGCCATGAGAGAAAGAAATCAGGCGATAAGAAAACAAAAGGTGTAGGCATGGCGATCTTTCTTGGAACTTTGTTAGATGCCATACCAGAATCTGTTTTAATTGGTGCGAGCTTAATCGATCATAGTAAAGTAAGCTGGCTTCTTGTCGTTGCCATCTTCTTAAGTAACTTTCCTGAAGGTCTGTCAAGCTCGATTGGGTTGTTAAGAGAAGGTTTTTCACGCCGTAAAATTATTGGTATGTGGCTTTCTGTTTTCGCTATTTCTGCACTAGCTGCGTTTCTTGGATATGTCTTATTGGAAAATGCATCTGTGGCTTCACTTTCGTTGATCGGCGCATTTGCCGGAGGTGCTATCATGGCGATGGTAGCGTCTACCATGTTACCTGAAGCTCATGAAGAGGCGGGAGTAGCTGTTGGTTTTATTACTTCCTTGGGACTTCTATGTTCGTTGCTTCTGACTCATCTATCATAAAATGAGCCTAGGAATCGATAAAAAAAAGCTGCCAAAAGTAAGTATCCTTACTTTTGAACAGCTTTATGATGATTAAAGCTTGAACCAGCCTCTAGATTCTAGATCCTCTGAGTTTCTCTTCTTGCGCTTCTTTTTCTTCCAATGATCATGCGTTGAGGAAGACTCTTTGCACCAGCTAGAAGATGATGAAGATGATGAAGATGAAGATTCTTTTTTGCACCACAGTACAGATGAACTTGAGGAAGACGAGGAAGAAGATGAAGATTCAGGCTTACACCATATGATAGGTGAACTTGAAGAAGATTCTTTCTTACACTCTACTTTACATTCTTCTTTCTTCTTGCAACAAGGCTTTTCCTTTTTACAGCATAAGATTCTGCAGTTGCTGCTTTCGTCGTCGCCGATTTCGCCTGCTTGTGTAATAAAGTTGATAGAGCCGATCGCGATGATTACGAGTTCGTCGTCTTCAACCACTTGGATGGATGTACGGTTGACACGAGTTAGAACGCCTTCAACTTGGCCATCATCGTCACTTCCATCATTTACTCTTACTTTGCAGTTGATTAATTTTCGTAAGATGCTTTGGAACGTATCATTACAAACTTTCTTACGGTCCGTGTTGCAACAGTTTCTGTCAGTTGCTACTGAAACGGATCTTACATTATTTAAAGGAAAATAAAGAACCTCTCTGTCATCTGTTTTGATGGCGATAAAATCTCTTCCAACACAGACTAGTTTGCCAGACTCTTCTACATCTTCCCCTGCTCTGACTGTAACATGCTTACATAATAAATTAGCAAGCTCTCGAGGTGAGAGTTTGTTTTTACAATTCAAAATATTGCCTCCTGGTAATGGTATTGACTATTTCTTGTCCATGCATTATATGTAACAAGATTTGAAAGTGCATGTGACACTTGTCTATAATTTTGATAATTAGAGCGTATTTTTTTGTTTTTATTTATTTGATGAATGTTTTAGCGAAAAATAAATTAAGATTTCACCTCGACCCATTTTTTGTATATAATGGGTGAAAAGAAGAAAAGAGGAGGGGTTGTAATGAACGGGACACGAAACAACAATACTCATTTCTTTACAATCCATCTTATTAATCGAAAGAACAGATGACATATTTATTGTCATTTGTTCTTTTTTTGTACTCATTTTTCTTTATGTGTATGAAGAAGGAGGAAAAAGCAGATGCGCTATAAACGAGTACTGATTAAATTAAGTGGTGGAGCTTTGGCTGGCCAACAAGGATCAGGTTTTGATCATCTTTCTTTAAACCATATTGCAAAAGAAGTGTTGTCTGTTCTTGAAAAAGGTATTGAAGTAGCTATCGTTGTAGGTGGAGGTAATATTTTTAGAGGGAATTTAGCAGAGTATTGGGGAATTGAAAGAGTAGAAGCTGATCAGATCGGAACGCTAGGTACAGTCATCAATAGCTTGATGCTTCGAGGAGTCCTGAAAAGTAAGATTGACCAAGAAGTAAGAGTCATGAGTTCTGTTCCGATTAGTGCTGTAGCAGAACCTTACATTCGCTTAAGAGCGGTACATCACTTGAACAAAGGATATGTCGTCATTTTTGCTGGAGGCAACGGTCAACCATACGTTACGACTGACTATCCTGCTGTTCAAAGAGCGTTAGAGATGAACTGTGATGCCATACTCTGTGCAAAGCAGGGAGTTGATGGTGTTTATGACAGCGATCCTAACCGGTTCAAACAAGCAAGGAAATATGCCACTTTGCATTATGACGAAGCCATAAGGAATAATTTAAAAGTGATGGATCAATCGGCGCTAATTCTTGCTCGTGATCATGGCTTGCCGATCCACCTCTTTGATTTTAACCAAGAAGGATCGTTTCTTAAAATCTGTAACGGTGAAGATGTAGGGACATTCATCAGTCACAACATAGAAACAGCTCTCGTATAAATACGTTTTTAAATGCTGTTTTTAGTATTCACTGTTGCTTTTGAAAGTAGTTGATTTCCGTTGCAGATGCTCGCTTTCCACGAACGTTCGGTGGTCACAGTGAGCTTTCTCGTCGTATCCATGCGAGAAGCTTATCATGTTATAGGTTACACATCTTCAAATGCAACCAACTTACGAATGAAGTGAATAATAAAAGCAAATGATGCTTTAGTTAAAAAATGCGACTTTCACAAAGCATTCCTGTCACTTGCTGGAATGCTTTTTTGTATATTTCGACTCACCTCATCTCATATTAAGAAGTAGAAAAGAGGTGTGAGACGTTATGATGAAATGGTTAAAAAAGAAGCCGAAAGAGCAGAGCCACACGATTGATCTTTCTGATAATACTTATAGTGACATTAGAGAACTAGTGGATAATGCCAAGGAGTCTGCTGATTTTATCCATTATCCTCAAAAGACGGTTCATCACAATATTTATATTTCCTATTATAAAGCGATGATTGATGGAGAATTGCTTCATCGAGATCTACTGCCTTACTTAATACACAGCAAAGATTTTAAGAACATCAAAGACTTAAAAGATATCCTGCCGATCGAGAGCGTTACAATCACAAATGATGTAAAAGAGATTCAAAACAAGCTGTTACGTGGCTTTATAGTTGTTCAACTCGGTGAATATGACGAAGAATGTGCCGTCATCCGGGCAGAGAACTTTGCGACAAACCGGCCAGTATCTGTTTCTGAAATTGAATTCTCTGTTATTGGACCGAAAGAAGCTTTTATAGAGAATTTAGATAGCAATCTTTATTTGATCAGAAGAAGATTGCCTGTTCCTGAACTTCGATTTAAGGAAGTCGTACTTGGAAAGTTTTCTAAGACACGTGTTATCATCGCTTATTTAGAAGGCGTTGCTGAAAAAGAAAACCTGAACACTGTGATGCAGCGAATCAAGGATATTGAGCTAGAAGTTATTCCGGATAGCTCTTATTTAGAGCAGATCATATCGGATAATACGAAATCAGTGTTTCCGCAGCTTATAACTACTGAACGACCTGATAGGGTTGTGTCCATGTTAAATTATGGACAAATTGCGATTCTCTCTGAAGGATCACCTCAAGCGCTTCTCGGACCAACGGGAATTTCAGAATATTTTGCTTCACCAGAAGATTATTATTTATCATGGGTTCTAGGCTCACTCTTCCGCTTCATACGTTTTCTTTCTGTTATTTTTTCAACCTTTGCAACACCGCTTTATGTGGCCGTTCTAACTTACCACTATCAGATGATTCCTAAAGATCTACTAGCACCATTAATTTCGTCACGAGTGAACATTCCGTTTCCGCCTATATTAGAAGTATTGTTTTTAGAGTTGACGATTGAACTGTTGAGGGAAGCGGGAGCTCGTCTTCCTACGAAAGTTGGTCAAACACTCGGGATCGTTGGAGGTATCGTAATCGGACAGGCGTCTGTAGAAGCGGGATTAACGAGTAATATTCTCTTGATCATCGTATCATTATCTGCACTAGCTTCGTTTACAACACCGATCTATAAAATGGCAAATACGATTCGGATTCTTCGTTTTCCATTTATCTTTTTTGCAGCACTTTGGGGCGGAGTGGGTATTATACTTGCTATGTCATTTATTTTAGTCCATCTTCTGCGACTAGAGTCATTAGGTAGACCTTATCTACAGCCGATCTATCCGCCGCGTTTATTGGATATGACAGATACGATTTTCAGACTTCCATACAACCGACTGTTGAAACGCCCCATCTCATTAGGTACTGAGCTACCATCTAAAGATAAGGTTAAAGAAATGAGAAAGAAAAAGGATATCGACGAATGAAAAAATATTATAGAATGTTCCTCCTTTCTCTTATCTTTATTTTGGCAGGATGTGTGCCTAAAGAGATCATTGATGAAGTACAGCTTATACATGCTATTGGTTTTGATAAGAAACCAGATGAAAGTATTCAAGGAACGATCACTTATCCCGTGTTTAATATGGATGGAAATGTTCGAGTTGAAACATTAACAGCAGTCTCTCATACGAGCCGGTTTATACGATCTAAACTCAATACACAATCACCTAAAACACTCACAACAGGACAATTGCGTGTTGTTCTTTTTAATGATCGCTTTGCCGAAAAAGGAATATTGGAGATCGTGAATTCATTATATCGAGATCCTAATGTAGGGAATCGGCTGTTTTTAACTGTTGTAAATGGTAACACGAATGAACTTTTAACAACGAAGTATACAGCTTCTGCTCTTCCGTCCATGTATTTAGCAGATTTGCTCGATCAGAATATTAAGAGTGAGAATTTACCCAAAACGAATTTGCATGTGTTTCTTTATAGCTATTATGGTGAAGGTATGGACCCTTTCTTACCGATCGTAAAAACGCACAAAAAATCAATTCAGCTTGAAGGTATAGCTCTGTTTAAAGGGGACGAATATGTTGGAAAGTTAAATCATCGTCAATCCTTTGCTTTTAAAGTTCTTCTCGACGGTTCGAAGTCAGGTAACTATGAGGTGGAGATTGAAAAAGAAAAAAGGAAGGGCCATGCTGTTATCCGTAACATTAAAGGAACGACAACCTATAAACTAAAAAAAGTGAATGGTATCCCTCAATTTAATATAAAGATGAAGATTCTTGGTGAGATTCATGAGTATCCACATTGGTTGAACCTTGAGGAGCCAGCGAACATCGCTCTCGTTGAAAAGACATTGACGAAACAATTACAACGAGAAGCGCAGGGAGTCGTTAAAAAGTTTCAAAAATTAAAAGTAGATCCCCTTGGTCTAGGTGATCAAGTGAGAAGGCGTGAAAAAGGTTGGGATTATAAAGTGTTTCAGAAGCAATATCCTTCTATGAAAATCAATGTATCAACTGAAGTAGAGATTGTAGAGTCTGGGGTTATCGAATAATGTATCTTAGCAGCTTTTCATTCGTTATGGAAAGCTGTTTCTTTGTATTCTTCTTTCTGCGGACAAAAAAATAAATCAATCGCGAATATTTATATGGTTATTCCTTTATAGGATAACGAGTTAAAGGGGGCAATTGATTTGAGTACAACAGATGAGAAAATTAAAATTAGGAACCATTGGTTTAAAATTATTTTAGTCAGCCTACTATCATTAGTGTTTATGTACAAGTTAGTGATCACTGAATTTACGTTTCATTTTTCTGACTTGCTTGCATTCCTTGTAGCTGTTTTTGCGATAGGGATCTGCAGTATGTTTTATGTAAAAGTAAATGAAGCACTCATGGCTTTTGTATCTGCCGGGAAGTCAGTTATACCGATAGCTAACAAAAATAAGATTGAGCCAGAAACGCAAGAAGAGAGCATAGAGGAAGAATACATAGAAGAAGATCAGGTCATATTAACGGAATCTGAGGAAGAAGAACTTGTGCGCGAATTATTATCTCAAGAAGAGCAGATTAAGCGAATGAAGCAAGTTCAGAATGAAGTTAAGAACCGCTTAGTAACAGAAGACCTTCATGAAGAAGATAAAAAAGATTACATAGACTATTTGCTGCAAAAAGAAAAAGAAATCATGTTAGCAAAACAAGAGATTATCCGAATTACTTCATTATTAGAACCTCTAGAAGAACCTGCTGATGAAGAAGACTTCGAACAAGGATATGTTGAAGAAGAATACTTAGATGAAGAAGCTGCTCAGACTGGAAACGCAAAAGATATTGTGCAGTTATTAGGAAAAGAGTTTGTATTAAATGCAAGTTTAGAGCAGTTCAATCACAAGATGAGAGAGATTCAACACTCCATAACGATTGAAACGGCCAATCAATTAAAAGAAGAAGGACTCATTGATCCATATTTCAACGTCACGCGTAAAGGGTTGAAAGAGTTTAGACGTGCTGCAAGAAAGTTAAGCTATGGTGATGGAGTCAAATTCTTATCCAAAGTCGTGCAGCGAGGAAATCGATAACTTCATTAAAAAGCTAATAGAGGCGCGGAAAGCGCTCACCTGTTAGCTTTTTTTTATTTGATAAGAGATTTCATTTTATTGTCATTCTTAATTTTTGTTCCTTTCCGATTCCCTGATACAATAAGCATAGATTGTTGTGAAGGAGTTCAATTTTATGTTTATTGTCGCTAAAGTCATGTTATATGTTTGTTTTGCCTTATTAATGGGTGCGTTTATTCTATATTCAGTTCCACGAGGAAATCGTCCGGAAATCTATATTTCAAAAAAGCTTATCTTACTTTTAGTTGCTTTAATCCCTTTGTTTGGCATCGGAGAGCTTATGAGGCTTACGATGCATCTTGGAGAGGATTTCGGATATTGGTTGACGTTTCAGAACATCGTTTTTAGTTTTGAAGTAGGAAAGGGTTGGCTTTTCTTAACCGGTATCTCCGTGTTATTGTTTTTTATGGTTTTATTTAATGATATTAAAGAAGATCGATTCTTTGCCGGATTAGCCGTCTTTTTGATAGCGGGGATGGGAGTTTCCGTTGGATATGCGAGTCATGCAGCAAGTTTAGAATCGTTAGGATTCTTGGCTCACTCTTTACATTTTATAGCTGTGACCACATGGTCGGGGGTTCTACTCGTAACCGGATATTTCAGCAAAGGAGAAGGACCCAGCCTGTCCTTTTATAAATGGTTCACGCCATTGGCTGTTGCCTGTTTAGCAACCGTGATCGGTGCTGGATTGTGGTTGATGAACTATATTGTTCCTGAATATTTGAACAGCTACTTGTTGGACTACGGCCAAGCACTGTTGATCAAACACATTCTATTGTTTATCATCGTTATTTATAGTCTCATAAACGGAATATGGTTAAAAAAGAAATTAGATCAAGGAAAAAGTGGATTATCACTTAACAAATGGATTAAAGCAGAAGGAATTTTATTGTTTTCTGCATTTGTAGCAACAGCGTTAATGACTCAGCAAACACCACCTCATGATGTAGCCGATACGTTAAAAATGGAAGATCCATCTAAGCTGTTTACTTTTTCTACTGGTTTAATTCCAGGAGATAATCCGATGCTGTCATTCAGCTTCTCGATGATGAGTCTCGTTTGGCTAGCATTTGCTATAGTACTTGTATTATCTATACTTGCCACGATAAAGCGAAACAAAAGTATGATACTTGCAGTAGTCGCTTCAGTGTTGGCAGCGATGGCGATTTATTTAGCCATCATGTCTTCTGTATCACTATAAGAAATGTTTTGAATGATTCTAGGGGGTAGTTAGCCATGGATGATAAATTACAACTACAGTTGGATGGTCTAATGGAGAAATATGCTGAGCTTCTCGTAGGAAGTTCAGATCCAAAACATATAGAGATGGTGAAATCTTATGCTCTATATTCATTCATCGCAAAAAGTATGCCTTCATTAGTAAAACATTGGAATGAAGAATACCCAGATGCCAAGGAAGCGATGAAGAATGTGGTTCATGAGATTAAAGAATTGAACGAAAAGCACCGAAATGAACAGAAATAAATAAGATATAACATAGAGGCAGTCATATAGACTGTCTTTTCTTTTGTATGCCATTCTTTTTCTGATACTATCAGTGATATGAAGGTAGTTAGTAGTTCCAAGTAGTGAGGGACGTTTTTGGGGTGGAGCGTAAGGTGTTGGCGGTGAAACATTGTCTTGTATCGGTGAGACTCAGCCATTTACCGGCGAACATGTCAGAAACATAAAACATGTATCGTAAAAATAGCAGTACGACATGATTAATTCATTTTTTACATGAAAAATATTTTTAATATTGCAAAATCGACAATATTCGCAAAAAAAATGATATATTTAAAGCGGTTACAACATAGAAAGAATTTAACCAATCTTATTTAATATTTTAAGGGTACTAGGGGGTAATTGGATTGGAACAACTCATGCGCAATTTTTTCTTATTTCTTGCTAAAAATAAATCGTTAACCAACCTTGCTAAAAGATACGGTCTACGTTTCGGAGCGGGTCGTTTTGTGGCAGGTGCAACACTTGATAGTTCTATTTCTGCTATCAAACGTTTGAACGAAAAGGGAATGCCTGTTACGATCGATCATCTTGGTGAGTTTGTTGACAACGAACGAGAAGCTGCCGAAATGACTCAGCATTGTATAGATGCAATTAAAGCCATCAGTAAAGAAAAGCTTGATTCACAGCTTTCTCTAAAAATGACTTCCATGGGACTAGACATTAGTGATGAACTCGTGTTGAGCAACATGAGAAAGATTATGGATGCAGCTACAAAACATAATGTTTTTATAACGATCGACATGGAAGACTATTCTCGTTGTGAAAAAACGCTTGAAGTGTTTAAGATGCTAAAGAGTGAGTATGATAACATCTCCACTGTTATTCAAGCCTATTTGTATCGTTCACTAGAAGATGTTCAAACGTTAGATGAATATCATCCGAATCTGCGATTAGTAAAAGGTGCTTACAAAGAGCCTCAAACTGTCGCATACCCGGAAAAGAGCGATGTAGATAATAACTTTAAAAAGCTGATCGAAACTCATCTATTGAACGGAAACTATACCGCGATTGCAACACATGATGATGAGATCATCCAATATACAAAAGACTTGGTTGAAAAACACAACATCCCATATGATCAATTTGAGTTTCAAATGTTGTACGGAATTCGTGTAGAGCGACAAGACCAACTGATGCAAGAAGGCTACAAGATGCGAATCTATGTACCATACGGAAACGACTGGTACGGTTACTTCATGAGACGTCTTGCTGAACGTCCGGCAAACGTTGTGTTCGTATTAAAAGGTGTGTTTGGAAAATAAATAGTAGTAATCAAGAGGAGTCTGTCTTAAACACAGGCTCCTCTTATTTTATTCATGCTGTTTTCTAAGGATTGTTGCTTCTAATCTTTTTCTTCTTTGTCTGTTGATTGGAGTGGAAGATGCGAGACTCTCGGCTAGAACGAGTGAGCAGGTGAGACACTTACCCGCGCGAAGCGAGAAGTGACTTACTGCTCGCCCCCGCGGAAATGGAGCATCTAGAACGGAAAATCAACTTCTTTCAAAAGCAACAATGAATACGAAAACAGCCTTATTAAAAGACATCAAATCCACTAGAAAAACTATAGGCAACCTTCCTGCATAAGATATAAATGAAAGTTTAGAAAAGAAAAAAACCTCTACTATTGCTAAAATTCAGAATATATTTTATATTGGATATAGGGTAACAAATTTTTTTATGGAGAAAAAATGAATGAGTATTCATTCAATAAAGGAGGAAGACCATCTTGTCTCGTGAAATCCGTAAAGCTGCCGTACTGGGTTCTGGTGTAATGGGATCAGGCATAGCCGCTCATCTAGCAAACGTCGGAATACCAACATTATTATTGGATATTGTACCGCCTTCTTTAAGTGAAGAGGAAAAAGCAAAAGGGATAACGGAAGATCATCCTGCATTCCGCAACAAATTTACTCTATCTGCCACACAAAAACTATTAAAGCAAAAACCAGCTCCACTTGCTGTTAAAGAGAATCTCGAATTAATCTCGATCGGTAACCTTACCGATGATCTTGAAAAATTAAAAGATGTAGACTGGATCATTGAGGTAGTTGTTGAACGCCTTGATGTGAAACAAAAACTTTTTGAACAAGTCGATCAATATAGAAAACCAGGAAGTATTATAACGTCTAACACATCTGGAATCTCGATTTCTGCGATGGCTGAAGGACGTTCTGAAGATTTTAAAGCAAACTTCTTAGGGACGCACTTTTTTAATCCACCAAGATACTTAAAGCTTCTTGAGATCATCCCAACCGAAGATACAAAACCAGAAGTTGTTCAATTCATGCGCAGCTTTGGTGAGAACGTACTAGGAAAAGGAGTCGTTGAAGCGAAGGATACGCCTAACTTTATCGCGAACCGCATCGGAACGTATGGATTGATGGTTACAATGCAAGAGATGATGAAACAAGGTTACAGTGTCGGTGAAGTCGACTCTGTTACGGGTCCGTTAATCGGACGTCCAAAATCTGCAACGTTTAGGACACTTGATGTTGTCGGACTAGATACTTTCCTTCATGTTGCGAGAAATGTTTATGAGCAAGTTGACGGAAAAGAAAAAGAAGTGTTCGAGATCCCTGATTTCTTAAACGAAATGGTAGACAAAGGCTGGACTGGAAGCAAGACAGGTCAAGGCTTCTATCTTAAACAAAAAAGTAAAGCAGGCAGTGAAATCTTAGAGCTCGATCCTGCTACGTTGGAATATAAACCGCGCTCCAAAATGAAAACAGCTACACTCGAAGCAGCTAAACAAATGAAGACAACAAACCAAAAAGTGAAAGCGCTTTTATACAGTGATGATCGTGCAGGTAAACTGCTGTGGGACATCATTAAACCGGTTCTATTATATTCTGCGGAAAAGTGTTATGAAATCGCCGATGATCTTGTTGCGATTGACCAAGCAATGAAATGGGGATTCGGATGGGAGCATGGTCCATTTGAGATTTGGGATGCGATCGGTGTACCCCAATCTGTAGAACGAATGAAATCTGAAGGAGAGACAATTCCTGGTTGGGTAGAAGAGCTTCTTCAATCAGAAAAGAATTCTTTCTACACAAAATCAGACGGTGATCGCTCGTATTACCACCAAGGCAGATATCTTCCTGTGGAAGAGAACAAAAAAGTCGTTCATTTAAGCCGTTTAAAAGAAAAAGGCAATGTGATCACAAAGAATGGTGGGGCTACGTTAATCGATCTCGGTGATGATGTTGCAGGCCTTGAGTTCAATTCTCCAAACAATGCGATCGGACCTGAAATCATCATGATGCTTCATCAGGCGATCGATGAAGTTGAAAAGAATTACAAAGGGTTAGTGATTGGTAACCAAGGTAAGAACTTCTGTGTTGGTGCTAACTTGATGCTTATCCTTATGGAAGCTCAAGATGACAATTTCTTTGAACTGGATATGATGGTTCGTCAATTCCAACAAGCGATGGCAAGAGTTCGCTACAGTGCAAAACCTGTCGTTGCGGCTAACTTCGGAATGACGCTAGGCGGCGGAGTTGAAGTATCTCTTCCTGCAGCAAGACTTCAAATGTCATCTGAAACGTACATGGGGCTTGTTGAAACAGGAGTCGGCTTGATTCCAGGCGGAGGCGGAAACAAAGAGCTTTATCTTCGTTTATTAGAGCAACTGCCTGAAGGTGCTAAGGGAGATCTGCAAAAAGTTGCGAACCAAGCCTTTGAAACGATTGCGATGGCTAAAGTTTCAACTTCAGCTCAAGAAGCACGCAAGCTAGGGTTCTTACGAAAAGAAGACAGCATCTCCGTAAACGGTGACCATCTCTTACATGATGCAAAAACACAAGTACTTGCATTAGAAGGGATTGGCTATACACCGCCTGTTAGAAAGAAGATTCCTGTAGTTGGTGAAGCCGGTTATGCAACGTTGGCACTAGGAGCACAGACGATGCACTTCAGCCAATATATTTCAGAGCACGATTTAAAAATTGCAAAGAAACTAGCCTTTGTTCTCGCTGGAGGAAGAGTGCCAGAAGGAACATTGGTAGACGAACAATACTTACTAGATTTGGAGAGAGAAGCATTCCTAAGTCTAGCTGGAGAACCAAAAAGCCAGGCAAGAATGCAGCACATGCTTGTTAAAGGCAAGCCGCTAAGAAACTAAGGGGGGAAGAACTCAATGTTAAAAGAGGCAGTAATAGTAGCAGGTGCTAGGACAGCGGTTGGTAAAGCGAAAAAAGGTTCTTTTGCACATATGAGACCAGATGAACTAGCAGCGGTAACCATCAAAGAAACGTTGAAGCGTGCAGGCGATTATAACGGAGAGATTGATGATTTAATCATCGGATGTGCCGTTCCTGAAGCAGAACAAGGGATGAACATGGCTCGTCTGATCGGTGCTAGAGCAGGATTGCCTGAAACTGTACCAGCGATTACGATCAATCGTTTTTGTTCATCGGGTCTGCAAAGTATTGCGTACGGAGCAGAAAAAATCATGCTAGGTGCAGCCGAAGCGATTCTTGCAGGCGGAGCTGAATCCATGAGCCTTGTTCCTGTAGTAGGTCATGTCGTAAAGCCTAACCCTTACTTAGTTGAGACGGTGCCGCAATATTATATGGGCATGGGTCATACAGCGGAAGAAGTAGCTAGACGTTTTGGCATCTCAAGACAAGATCAAGATGAATTCGCCGTAAGAAGTCATCAAAAAGCAGCGGCAGCTATTAAAGACGGGAAGTTTAACGACGAGATCGTTCCTGTACATGTTATGAAACGCTGGTTAGATGAGCAATCAAAGTTAGTTGAAAAAGAGGTTGCTGTGTCAGTAGATGAAGGTGTCCGTGCTGGAACAACCGTTGATGTACTTAGTAAGCTTCGTCCGGCATTCACACCAACTGGTTCTGTAACAGCAGGGAACTCTTCACAAACAAGTGATGGCGCTGCAACAGTTCTTGTGATGAACAGAGAAAAAGCAGAAGCAGAAGGTTTAACGCCATTATTGAAATTCCGTTCTTTTGCAGTAGCTGGGGTAGCTCCAGACATCATGGGAGTAGGTCCTGTTGCGGCCATTCCGAAAGCTTTAAAAATGGCAGGATTAGAAATTTCAGACATCGGCTTGTTCGAGTTGAATGAGGCATTTGCTTCTCAGAGCGTTCAAGTCATTCGTGAACTGAACCTTCCAGAAGATAAAGTAAACGTGAATGGTGGTGCGATCGCACTTGGCCATCCGCTAGGTTGTTCTGGAACTAAACTCACATTAACTCTTTTACATGAGATGAAGCGTCGCAACGAACAATTCGGAGTTGTTACGATGTGTATCGGTGGTGGCATGGGAGCAGCAGGCGTATTTGAACTAGTAGGATAACAAGGAGGAGAAAACATGTCGAATACAGCAGAAAAACAAATCATTGGTGGAAGCTTTTTAATCGAAGATGTTTCCGCAGCAGATATTTATACACCTGAGGATTTTTCAGAAGAACATTTGATGATCGCGAAAACAACTGAAGATTTCGTTGTGAAAGAGGTTGTTCCTCAACTTGAAAAGATGGAAGATCACGATTTTACTGTTTCTCGAAAATTATTAACTAAAGCGGGAGAGCTAGGTTTACTAGGAGCAGATGTACCTGAAGAATATGGCGGCTTAGGTCTAGATAAGATTTCTTCTTCACTCATCACTGAAAAGTTCGCACGCGGACGCGGCTTTTCAATTAGTTATGGAGCACACGTAGGAATCGGATCACTACCAATTGTTCTTTTTGGTAACGAAGAACAAAAGAAAAAATACTTACCTGAACTAGCAACTGGTGAGAAGATTGCAGCTTATGCATTAACTGAGCCAGGTTCTGGATCTGATGCACTTGGCGCAAGAACGACAGCAAAGCTTAACGCTGAAGGCACTCATTATGTATTGAACGGTGAAAAGCAGTGGATCACAAACTCTGCGTTTGCTGACGTTTTCGTCGTATACGCAAAGATTGATGGTGAGCAGTTCACAGCATTCATCGTTGAAAGAGATTATAAAGGCGTTTCCACAGGACCAGAGGAAAAGAAGATGGGAATCAAGAGTTCTTCAACGCGTACACTTATCCTAGAAGATGTAGAAGTACCAAAGGAAAATCTGTTATGGGAAGCCGGAAAAGGGCATCTGATCGCCTTTAACATTTTAAACATCGGCCGCTACAAGCTTGCATTAGGATGTGTAGGAGCTGCAAAACGAGCATTCGAAGTATCTGTAAAATACGCGAACGAGCGTCAACAGTTCAAGCGTAAAATCAGTTCTTTTAGCTTAATTCAAGAAAAGCTTGCGAACATGGCTGTCCAAACGTATGCAGCTGAAAGTTCTGTGTACCGAACGGTAGGTCTATTTGAAAACCGTCTAGGCGCTTTATCTGAAGAAAAGCAAAAAGACGGACGTGAGTTAGCGAAAGCAATCGCAGAGTATGCGATCGAATGTTCACTGAACAAAGTATCAGCTTCAGAAGTGTTGGATTATGTAGTAGATGAAGGCGTTCAGATCCATGGAGGATACGGCTTTATGTCTGAATATGAGATTGAAGGTGCATACCGCGATTCTCGTATCAACCGAATCTTTGAAGGAACGAACGAGATCAACCGTTTATTAGTACCAGGAACGCTTGTGAAAAAAGCGATGAAGAACGAACTTCCGCTTATTCAAAAAGCAACTCAGCTTCAACAAGAGCTTATGATGTTAATGCCTGTTGAAGTAGGTACGGAAAGCTTGGATCAGGAAAAATACCTTGTTTCTATGGCTAAGAAAATTTTCTTGATGACAGCTGGATTAACGGTTCAGAAGTTCGGACCTAAGTTAGAGCAAGAGCAAGAAGTATTGTCGAACTTAGCAGATATCATTAGTGAAGTGTACAACATGGAATCTGTTCTCTTGCGTACTGAAAAAGCAATCGAAAGATCTGGAGCTGAAAAGGCAAAACAAAAACTGTTATATACAGAAGTGTATTGCCAAGAAGCATTCAACCGCATTGAAGCACATGCTAAAGAATCCATCATTGCCGTAGAAGAAGGCGATATGCTCCGCATGATGCTGTCCGCGTTAAAGAAACTAACGCGCCATACACCAATTAATGTGATTAAGAAGAAGCGAGAACTCGCGGTTCAGCTTCTTGAAGAAGAACGCTATATCGTTTAATTGATCTGTATTTATTTACGCTAACCTTCAAAATATCTTATCTTTCCCTCCTGCATTTGTAGGAGGGCTTTTTTTGTTTTAACAGGCTTATGTTGTAGTGGAAGCTGATGGTTTAGTTTCCGAGCGCTCGCGTTCAGCGTGTACGGTAGGAGTATCATACCTTGTACTTCAATCAACTGTTACAGTTGATAATAAAAATGAGTTTAGAAAGCGATTATCTTTAAGGAGAAGCTTAACAAAGTAAGTTTTGATTTTAGATATCGAAAAATACCCAGATAAGCTGCAGTTTTTAGGTGCCGAACTGGATTTTAGAGGATACCTAATAGGGTATGTAGTCGTATTCTGAAACTGAATCCACAAAAAAACGGCTTTAATCCACAAATATAGACAGTTTATCCACGAATTTTAGCTCCCAATCCAAAAGTTTCAGCTGTTTATCCGCGAGTCTACAATCCTCGACAATTACCACACATGAATATACCCCCATCCTCATTAAAATCATGGAAATCTCCCTCTCATATCCTTCATTGCACGTCACATTACATCCTGATATAAGAAATTAGCCAACGTGCAGAATTTCTTGTTTTATTGGTAACACTAGTTTGTGGTACTATGAGAAGGGGTGATATAATGCTACTGAAAGTGTATGAATATCCAAAATGCTCAACTTGCCAAAAAGCAAAAAAATGGCTAAAAGAAAATGATGTAGCCTTTGAGCCTATACATATTGTGGAGAACCCGCCTTCTGCTAATGAACTGAAGAAATTGATCGATCTTAGTGGTCTAGAGATCAAGAAGTTCTTTAATACGAGCGGAATGAAGTATCGTGAGTTGGGTATGAAAGAAAAGATGAAAACAGCTACAGAAGAAGAACTGCTCGAAATCTTAGCAAGTGATGGCATGCTTATTAAAAGACCGATCGCAACTGATGGCAAGCAAGTCACAGTAGGATTTAAAGAAGATCTTTACGATAACACGTGGAAAAAATAAAAATGTTACTGACTGCGATAAATCATTTATTGTAGTTATTATAAAACCAAGAAAAGCTGGAGGGATTACACATGGAATTTCCAAAAGAATTACGCTATTCAGAAGAGCACGAGTGGACTAAAACAGAAGAAGGCAATAAAGTTCGTATCGGTATTACAGCATTTGCGCAAGACGAACTAGGAGATATCGTATTCGTTGAACTTCCTGAAGTTGGAGATGAGCTTACTGCGGACGAGCCTTTCGGAAGCGTAGAATCTGTTAAGACTGTTTCTGAGTTATATGCGCCTGTATCTGGAAAAGTTGTAGAAGTAAATGCAGACCTTGATGATAGCCCTGAACTTGTTAACGAATCTCCATATGAAAAAGCTTGGATGGTTGTAGTAGAACTTTCAGATGCATCTGAGGTTGAAAAGTTAATGACTGCTGAACAGTACGAAGAATTAATCAAAGAAGATTAATGAAATCAATCTCTTCAGGAAAGAATAGACATATTGCTATTCTTTTTTGGAGGGATTTTTTTATGAACCAAGATAGACGAGATGTTACATCAAGAGTTTTTGGTAAAATGAAGGGTGGATCAATGTCCCTTTATTTGGATAAGGATGAAATTGGCCAGATCCGCTTTACGAATCAAGGGAACATGTACGAGATGGCTGAGGGGTTTGAATTTGATGCAGACAAGATTTATAAACGTGAAAAACCTGTAGAATTACCAAATCCATCAAAGTATGTGGATGAATGTGATAAGGGTTGGTGCTGATTTCAGCATCAATAGAGGATGATGTCAATGTGATCTATCTTGGCAATCATCCTCTTTTTGATTTTAAATCTGTTTGTTTCGTTCGGCACTCCCACCTTTTGAGCCGATCTTTTGATAAAAACTTTTATCCTGGTTTTGGGATGTGGCCGTACCGCCCTTCTTTCCGATTTCTTGATAAAACGTTTTATTATGTGTACTAGAGGTAGAGCTCCCACCTTTTCTCCCGATTTCTTGAAAGAAAGTTGTGCTATGTTTTTTTGATGTGGAGGTACCGCCCTTTTTTCCGATCTGTTGATAGAATTCTTTTCCTCGTGATTTGGATGTTTTCTCGCCGCCTAATCTGCCTGCATCAGCTCGGCTCATTTTAGGTTCTGTTTTTGCCATGTGATGACTCCTCCAATATTCGTTTTATGACTCCTAAATTCCCTTTTATAACAGGATGTCAAACACGTTTGAGGCGAATTAGTACTAAACGCATACACCGAACAGAAATAGGTAGGAAAATAGGAAAAAGGGGTATAGTAATAAAGAACATCTCTTGCAGGATTTTAATAAAATAAAGCAAATATATAATCTAAGCGATGCATTCATTTTATAGTCTTCAAAGTATAGGAGAGATGAGTAATGAATGAAATCAAAAACAAAGTAATCATTGTCGAAGGTAAATCTGATAAGGATAAGTTAGCTGCAATCTTGGATGAACCGGTTGAAATTATTTGTACGAATGGAACTTTAGGTTTGGATAAATTAGAAGAGCTTGCATTAGCCATTGAGGATCGAGATGTATATATCTTGGTCGATGCTGATGATGCTGGCCATAAACTAAGAAAACAACTGCAACGTGAATTGCCTAATGCAGAGCATTTATATATTAATAAGATGTACAGAGAAGTTGCTAAAACACCTCTAATGTACCTCGCAAAGGTATTGGTAGGTGCACACTTTAATATTCAAAAGAATTGTTTAGGATAAGCCATGAAAAAGAAATGGTTGAGTCTTCTAACTACCTTTTGCTTAGTGAGTGGTTGCAGTCCTTCAAATAAAGATGAAGTAAAAACGAATTCTAAAGATGTCGTGAGCAAAAATTTAAATATTCCGTGGCAAATAAACAGCACCCCAAAACAAATGTGGATCAGTGAACGAACTGGGGGGCTTGTTTTACTAGGGCCAAAACAAAAAAAGACCTCTTATTCCCCAAAATTTTCAGAAGCTATAGCTGATGACGGGGAAGGAGGTTTTCTTGGCTTTCTATTAGACCCAAATTACGACAGTAATAAAAAAGCTTATGGATATTATACATATGAAAAATCGAATCGTTTAGTTAATCGGATTGTCGAGATGCGTTTTGAAAATAATGAATGGAAAGAAAGCAGAATCCTGCTAGATGATATTCCAGGAGGCTACACTCACAATGGAGGAAGAATGGAGTGGGGACCAGATCGAAAACTATATATCACAACGGGTGATAGTGGCGAAGAAGAGCTGTCCCAAAATCTAAAAAGTCTGGCTGGGAAAATTTTAAGAATGAATAATGATGGTTCTGTTCCAGAGGACAACCCGTTCTATCCTTCACCGGTCTATACATACGGTCATCGGAATCCACAAGGAATGACATGGGATGATGAAGGTAAGATGTTTGCTGCTGAACATGGCTCATCTAACTATGATGAGATTAATAAAATTGATCCGGGTAAAAATTACGGATGGCCGATCATTCGTGGTGACGAAAAAAAGGAAGGGCTAGAATCACCGTGGGTTCACTCTGGTCGTGAAACGTGGGCACCTTCAGGCATCGATTATAAAAACGGTTATCTGTTTGTTGCAGCATTGAGAGGCGAAAGTGTCATAAAGGTTAACACGTCTTCTAAGAAGATAACCACTATTGTTTCCAATAAAGGGCGCATTCGTGATATCCTTATTGAAGATAATCACATGTATGTTGTTACGAATAACAAAGATGGTAGAGGACAGCCGTCGAGCGATGATGATGTGCTGCTAAAAGTTTCACTAAAAAATGTAATGGAGTAATACCATGAAAGAAATCACTCGAAAAAATTGGAACACCGTTATTGAACAATCACTTCAGAATCCGTACTTTCTATACCTAGAGACTCCGCTTTGTGGAACTTGTAAAATGGGAAAAAGAATGTTTGAGGTAGCAGTTGAAACGATACGTGTTCAAAAAGACGAAAATATAGCTGTAGGTGTTAGTAATATTAATGAGATGCCCGAGCTTGCATCCAAGTATGGGGTAACAAGCGTGCCATGTTTACTCATTCTTTCTAGAGGAATTGCAATCGATCGTATTTATGCACTTCAATCTGCGGGAAATATATATAAATCCATGTTAAAACTAGTGGAAAAGGAATATAAAGGGTGAAAAAAATGTGGGATATACCCCACATTTTTCATTTCATCGTCTAATTCTACAAAAAAACTTATTTTTCGGGGGTTAAATCTCAAGAAAAATATGGGAATTTAATGTCGTTCACTCGCCCTTTTGTAACAATAAAGGGTGTTTTTTTTTATTTTGAAATAACGCTGATGACCTTAGTAGAGGGGTTTATCAAGGTATTTGAGCAATTATCAGTTTGTTTTGCAAATTCAGTACTTTAACGATAACGTCACAAATGTTACGGGCGCTGTAATATTGTTATAGAACTGTATCCTACAAATGTCAAAAGTCATGGTATAAATGAATAGGAGAGCTTGTTTGCATGTTTGCTCCCTAGCTTATTGTGGTAAATAAGAATGATTTTATTTTTGAGATAAAAATATACGATTCACTAATAAACGAAACAAAATGCAAAGCAATTCTTTAACAGAGGTGATTGATAAACATGGCATCTTTAAATTTAAATGCAGTATTTCCTATTGGTAAAAATAAATTATCGAACAATAAATTAACAAGTATAGAAGATAAAGTTCTAACGATCCAAGAAAGAGACGATGAGAAACTAAGAAACGAACTGATCGGTGATTACCAACCATTCATTAAAAAAGTAACATCGAAAGTTTGCAGTCAATATATAGATCGTACGATGGACGAGTTTAGTGTAGGTCTTTTTGCCTTCAACGAAGCGATTGATCAATACCAAGAAGGTCAAGGTAGCCGTTTCTTGTCCTTCGCCGATATGGTTATCAGACGAAGAGTTATTGATTACATTCGTAAAGAAGTACGTCAGAACAGACTGATATTCTTACAGCCAGATGAGGAAGATGAAGAAGGTCGCTTAGAAGAAAGTTATGCTGAGCAAAAAGCTGCGATGGATCATTTTGAAGACCAGATTCAAGTTGAGAATCGCGTTTATGAGATCGAAGAGTATCAAAAGTTATTAAAAACGTTTGGATTGAACTTTAAAGTATTAAGTAAGCATTGTCCGAAGCATGTGGATGCTCGCGAAAATGCAAAAGAAATTGCTCGTCTTTTAGCTGAGAACGAAGAACTTGCCGCGTTTCTAAAAGAAAAAAAGCAATTACCAATAAAAGATTTATTAAATATGGTATCCTGTAGTCGTAAAACCATAGAGAGAAATCGAAAGTATATAATAGCAGTATCACTTATATATTTAGGCGATTTTCAAGCGCTGAAATCATACATTCAGCCATAAGGTGAGGTAAATAAGGTTACTAGGCAAGGGAATGTAATGTTCTCTTGCCTGTAATTTATACTGATCCTGCTACATGCGGGAGGGATATCATTGAAGAACGGCAGCGGCATCGTTATTGAAGTTCAGAATAAAAAAGCAACTCTTCTCATGAAGGACGGAACCTTTGTCACAGTAAGAGTACCAGCAGGTAAAAGACCTCTTATAGGTAATGAGTATCAGGCTTCTTATTTTTCACACAAAAAAAGAAGTCTTTTTGTGCTGCCATCTATTTCGTTTTCAGTAGCAGCATTAATTGCATTTCTTTTTATTTCAGGTCTTTTACCCAACAGCAGCCATTCTGCCGCTGCTGCTTATGTTAGCTTTGATATCAATCCAAGCCTTGAGGTTGGCGTAGATGATAATATGCGAGTGGTTGAAATGGATGCTTTTAATGACGAAGCAAAAAAAATCATTAAGAAATACAATTTTTCTACAGATGATCGTATGCCGTTTGAAGTATTCGCGGATCAACTGATCAAAGCTTATCAGCGAGAAGGCTATATGGAAGAGAATCAGTCCATGCTTATCACTACAGTATCCGATAAATCCAGTGATAAGAAAACGAAGCAGGAATTGGATCATGCATTGGATTCAATTGTTAAAAAAGCTGTCGTTCAATACCCTGTAGCGATTACTGTTTCTGAAACAAACGAAGAAGTTCGCGATAAGGCGAAACAATTAGGCGTATCTTCAGGGAAATATACAGCATTCCAAGAAGCAACGAAGAATGATAAGCATCTTAAAGAAGAAAAGATTAAAGAAGTGAAGTTTCAAGAGCTTAAAGTGAATACTACTTCTTCTAAAAATATTAAATCTGTACCACATCCTCGTAAAATAAAGGCTGCACCTCATGAGGTCAAGGTAAAGCCAGTAAATAATAAAGAAAAAAAATCGGATCACCAAAGCTCAGTTAAACCGACCGAGAAAAATCTTGTGAAGCCTCAAAAGAATACGAATGAAAAACGTAATAGCAAAGAGCGTGGAAAAAGGAATGGTCAAAATAACAATAGAAATCATCTTCAGCAAAAAGAGCAAAGAGTAGAACCTAAAAAGATGAAGGAACCTGTCAGAACACAAAACCACGATAGGGATTACGATCAGAATAAAGAGCATAGAAAAGAAAACAGATATCAGGATAAGAATCATAACAAGCGACAAAAAGAAAATGGCCGTAATAAACATGAACAGAGACAGCAATGGAATGGAGACAGGCATTCTAATGATGATTATAAGCGTTCCAAAGGTGAACATCGAAAGCAAGAAAAGAAACATAAACACTAATTATGAGATAACATGTCGTAATAGCAATTACGATTCCTTGCTGCTGTCGAAGGGTTTATAAAGGTATATGTATATTCCTCTAGAATCGGTGAAGTAACAACCAATTCGGGGGGATTTTTTATGTTGGATATCCGTTACTTTGAAAGTCAAATAGCAAAAAGTCCGTATCTTTCTCTTTATAATATTCCGGTAAAGCCTAGCTTTAAATGTAAGGACGAAACGACGCTGAAAATTGAATACAGAGAAGGAGAGCGGAACAGAACAGTTACGTTTACCGGGAATCCGAAATATCTATGTATGCTGCTTGAGGGAAAAATGAAGCTGAGTACTTTATTGAGACAAGAGATGATTGAGTTTCAGGGAACTCTTAGACAACGCTTAAAATGGGAAGCGATTTTTTACTTAAGCTCTCATTGGGAAGAGATATCCGCTGGAGTACTCGTTCGAACTGCTAAAAATATTTGACACGAATCGACATGGATGATAATATTCTTCACAGTGATTCAAATATGCATCGCTTTAATTTAATAAAGTAACACTTTTTTACTTATCACGAGAGGTGGAGGGACTGGCCCTATGAAACCCGGCAACCGCTAGATCATTGCATTCTTATGAATGATGAACTAGAAAGGTGCCAATTCCTGCAAGGCTTTAAGTAGTCTTGGGAGATGAGGAGAACGTGCATAGAATATAATATGCCTTTCTGCTCATATTGAAGCAGAGAGGCATTTTTTTGTTTAATGTTTTCGTTTTACATTGAAGCTCTTGGGAGTAGTTGATTTCCGTTACAGGATGCTCGCTTTCCACGGGGCGTGCGGTGAGCCTCTTAGCGCTATGCGCTGTTAAGAGTCTCACCTGTCCCGCTGATCCCGTAGGAGTCTCGCACCTTCCACTACAATCAACTTATCGATGAAGGGAACACTTAAGCAAACCAATGCAACGTTTTCTATATAAGCTAATATTTAGATAAGAAATGAGGTAAGAATCTTGATTAATTTACAGGCAGTCCGTAAAGTCTTTCAAACCAAAGATGGTGAAGTAAAGGCTGTTGATACGGTAGATTTAAACATAAAACAAGGAGAGATTTACGGAATCATCGGATATAGTGGTGCGGGTAAGAGTACACTGATCCGCATCCTTAACATGTTAGAGCGACCGACTAGCGGTACGGTTACGATTGGCGGCAAGAACATGTCTGAGCTGTCATCAAAAAAGTTAAGAGAAGCACGACAAGAAATTTCAATGATCTTTCAGCACTTTAACTTATTGTGGTCTCGCACGGTAAGAGAAAACATTGCTTTTCCTCTTGAAATTGCAGGTTATCCAAAAGCTAAGATCAAACAGCGTGTTGATGAGCTGATCGACCTAGTTGGATTGGAAGGTCGTGGTGGTTCTTATCCGTCGCAACTAAGTGGAGGGCAGAAGCAACGTGTAGGTATCGCACGCGCGCTTGCGAATGAGCCGAAAGTTCTCTTATGTGACGAAGCAACTTCTGCACTTGACCCTAAAACAACTGACAGCATTCTTGATTTGCTTGTAGAGATCAATCAAAAATTAGATCTGACCATTGTTCTAATCACACATGAGATGCATGTAATCAGAAAGATCTGTCACCGTGTAGCCGTTATGGAACAGGGGAGAGTAGTGGAAGAAGGCGATGTCCTAAATGTCTTCAAAAACCCGACAGAACCAATCACGAAGGATTTTGTGAAACAAGTAACAGAACCTGAAGAAACAGTCGACACGATCAAACAGTTTATTTCTGAGTTTCCGGAAGGCCGAATTGTCCAACTTACTTTTATCGGTGGACGAGCAGGACAGCCATTAATTACGGAACTGATTCGTAAGTATGAGGTAGATGTAAATATTCTACAAGGAAAGATTACTCAAACTCAGAATGGACCTTATGGGACGTTGTTCATTCAGATTAAAGGTACAGAATCTGCACTAGCTCGTGCAATGGAGTTTTTAAACAGTGTGCAGGTTGAAGTAGAGGTGATTCATAATGCTTAGTACATGGTTCCCGAATGTCCAATGGGATGTTCTATTAGAAGCGACAAATGAAACTTTATATATGTCAGCCATCTCTGTAGTGATTACATTTTTCCTAGGACTGGCTCTAGGATTGGCGTTATTTCTAACTTCTCCTGGAAACTTGTGGGGAAATAAGTTTTTAAACAGCGTAATTGCCATAATCGTTAACGTGTTTCGATCGATTCCGTTTATTATCTTAATCATCTTATTGATTCCTTTTACACGTTTAATAGTAGGAACGATGCTTGGAGCTGAAGCTGCACTCCCTGCATTAATCGTAGGAGCTGCGCCATTTTATGCACGTATGGTAGAGATCGCTTTGAGAGAGATTAATAAAGGGGTAATCGAAGCAGCGAAATCAATGGGTGCTACAAACGCTCAGATTATCTTTAAAGTTCTTATTCCCGAAAGTACGCCGGCTCTTGTTTCTGGTATCACTGTAACCGCGATTGCACTCGTAAGTTATACAGCGATGGCTGGAGTTGTTGGTGCTGGTGGTTTAGGAAACTTGGCTTATATGGAAGGTTACCAAAGAGACAACGCGGATGTAACATTAATTTCAACTGCACTTATCTTAGTCATCGTTTTCGTCATCCAATGGATCGGTGACCGCATTACAACAGCATTAGATAAGAGATAACGTTTTAAGACAACAAGGAGGAAGTTCATATGAAAAAAGTATTATCTGTTCTTATATTAACCGTTCTTGTTGCAGCACTTGCTGCTTGCGGGAACAAAACAGAAGGCGGAATCAGCGACGAGAAGATCATTGTAGGTGCTTCAAACGTACCACATGCTGAAATCTTGGAAGAAGCAAAACCACTTTTGAAAGAAAAAGGTGTAGAACTTGAGATCAAAACGTTCCAAGATTATGTACTGCCAAACAAGTCTTTAGATGAAAAAGAAATCGGTGCGAACTACTTTCAGCACGTTCCTTATCTAGAGTCTCAAATGAAAGATCACGGATACAAATTCGAAAACGCAGGTGGCATTCACCTTGAGCCGATCGGAATCTATTCTAAAAAGTATAAGTCATTAGATGAGCTGCCTGAGGGCGCAACAATTATCATGTCTAACTCAGTAGCAGATCATGGCCGTATGCTTGGGTTACTTGAAAAAGAAGGATTGATCAAAGTTAAAGAAGGTGCTGGAGCAGAAGCACAAATTAAGGATGTTGTAGAAAATCCTAAGAAGCTTAAATTTAAAGCAGATGTTGATGCGGGTATGCTTCCAAAAGCCTACAAGAACGGTGAAGGCGATGCCGTACTAATCAACACAAACTACGCGATCGATGCTGGACTAAATCCTCAAAAGGATGCGATCGCATTAGAAGGATCTGATTCTCCATTCGTAAACATCATCGCGGTTCGTGAAGGAGATAAAGATAAGAAATCAGTTAAAGCTTTAGTAGAAGTTTTACGTTCTAAAGAGATTCAAGATTTCATTAAGAAGAAATATGAAGGTGCAGTAGTGCCAGTAACAGAATAATTTTCTATAAAGAACTGACTTTGAGATTAAAGTCAGTTCTTTTTTTGAGTAAAGATCGATCTACAACACTTTATAGTCCTTCAAACTAACTTTTAGACCCTGCGATTCCATTTATAGGCCCTTGAACTTAATTTATAGGCCACAAAATTTTTTATAGTCCTTCAAAGTCATTTATAGGCTTTTCGACAAAAACTTATGAACATTTATTACATAACCAGCTTGCGAATGACCCATACTAAACCTGTTTACTATTTTGACAGGAGTGAATGAAATGAAACAAGAAGAACAGCCGCTACCCGGATCGAATTCAACGCAATATCACCTGATCCGCTATAAAGAAGGCTTAGGGAAATACAATGAGAATATGCCTGAACTTACACATGCTTATAATGAATTTACACGCCATTGCTTTAAAGAAGGTGAGATCTCTGAGAAGTATAAGCAGTTGATCGCTTTAGGAATCAGCATCTATTCTCAAGATGAATATTGCATCATCTATCATACAAAAGGTTGTTTAGATCAAGGGTGCTCGGAAAATGAAATTCTTGAAGCTGTGGGTGTTTCTGCTGCATTTGGCGGAGGAGCGGCTATGAGCCAAGGTGTGACCCTCGTTCAAGAATGCATTAAAGAATTAAATAACCCGCGTCATTAAAAGAAAGTCTAAAATTCCACACTTACATGTTTTGAAATCATCCTAAGAAGGTAATGGAAGTAATGTAGCGCATTTAGCAGGATAACATAGGAAGTCACATCTGTTTTCAATAGGAATCATCATGCACTGGTATGCAAGGTGATTTCACTTGGATAACGGATTGAGCAAAATGAGTGATGCTGATACGCTATTATTGTTAACTAACTTTAACTTTGAAAGGATTGATTCATTATCCACCCCATTAAAGTAAAACATACGTCCGAGATGGAAAAAGCAATGCACCAGTCACATGGCTGTGGTTTTGCAGAGTATGAGAGGGATTTGGAAAAACGCCTAGATGTTGAGAAGGTCCGAGATATGGAATACAAAAAAGGGTTAGAAATAGCGGCAAATGCGAACAGAAATCATACGCCGTAACATATGAACTTAAAATTACAAAAGGCTGATTCATAAGGTGGTCTACCGCCTAATGAGTCAGCCTTTTTTCAAATTTTGTGACTGATGTACAATTAAAATGACAACAATGGAAAAGTAAACAGCTCGTTCCCTTGAACATACATTTCATTTGTTATAAGATTAGAATGAGAATAAATTGAGAATGGCTATTTTGTGCCTTTTATCAAAATCTTAAGAATGATTTCTTAATGGAGGTTGTATTATGTCAGCACCTAATTTAAAGATTGAAGATCTTCGTGTATCTATTGAAGATAAAGAGATTATTAAAGGTTTAGATCTCGAAATAAATGGTGGCGAGATCCATGCGATCATGGGACCAAACGGAACAGGAAAGTCTACTCTTTCTGCAGCGTTAATGGGACACCCTAAATATGAAGTAACTTCTGGTAAAGTTACGTTCAACGGTGAAGATCTGTTAGAGATGGAAGTTGATGAGCGTGCACAAGCTGGTCTGTTCTTAGCTATGCAATATCCTTCAGAAGTAAGCGGTATTACAAACGCTGATTTCCTTCGCTCTGCAATCAATGCAAAGCGTGAAGAAGGCGACGAAATTTCTCTAATGAAATTTATCCGTGAGTTAGATAAAAAGATGGATCATCTTGAGATGGACAATGCGTTCGCTCACCGTTACTTAAACGAAGGATTCTCTGGTGGAGAAAAGAAGCGTAATGAGATTCTTCAAATGATGATGCTTGAGCCAAAATTAGCAATCCTTGATGAGATCGATTCAGGACTTGATATCGATGCTCTTAAAGTTGTAGCTAAAGGTGTTAACGAAATGCGTAACCCGGATTTCGGTTGCTTGATCATCACTCACTACCAACGTCTATTGAACTACATCACTCCTGATAAAGTACACGTGATGATGCAAGGGCGTATTGTAAAATCTGGTGGACCTGAATTAGCTCAACGTCTTGAAGCTGAAGGGTACGACTGGATTAAAGAAGAGCTAGGAATTAAAGACGAAACTGTAGGTCAAGAAGCGTAAGCATTAAGGGGGACTATACATGTCAGTTGATACGAGCCTAAGATTTGATAAGGACTACGTAACCGGTTTTTCAAGCAGCAGACAGGAACCCGCTTGGCTGCAGGAACTTCGTTTGCAAGCATTGGAATTAGCTCAAGAGCTTCCAATGCCTAAACCGGACAAAACTAAAATCGATAAATGGAACTTTACAGAATTCAAACATGAAGCAACTGGCACTCCTGTTGCGTTCAATGAACTTCCTGAAGATGTTAAGGCATTGATCGGTTCTGAAGAAGAAGCGAAGAATGTTCTTGTTATCCATAATGGAACACCAGTTTATTTTGCACTTGAAGAGTCGGTAAAAGAACAAGGTGTTATTTACACAGATCTTCTAACAGCTGCAAAAGAGCATGAAGATCTAGTGAAAAAGTACTTTATGAAAGCTGTTGCGGTTGATGAGAACCGTTTGCCAGCCCTTCATGCAGCACTATTCGTTAATGGAGCATTTCTTTATGTTCCGAAGAACGTGGAACTTTCTGCTCCTATTCAAGCCGTTTATTATCAAGACGATGAAGCAGCGATCTTCAACCACGTTATCGTTGCAGCAGAGGATAACAGCTCAGTAACGTATGTAGAAAACTACTTATCAACGAACGATGCTACAGATTCAGTAGCAAACATTGTGTCTGAAGTATATGCAGGCAGCGGTGCAAAAGTCGTTTATGGTGCTGTAGATAACCTTGCAAAAGGAATGACAACATACGTGAACCGTAGAGGCCGTGCTGAGAAAGATGCTCGCATCGAGTGGGCGCTTGGTCAGTTTAACGACGGAAATACGGTTTCTGACAACACTACTCATTTGATCGGTGATGGATCTTTTACAGATACGAAGACTGTAACAATCGGACGCGGTGATCAAAAGCAAAACTTCGTAGCGCAAATCTTTAACCACGGAAAACATTCTGAAGGTTATATCCTTACTCATGGGGTAATGAAAGATAGTGCTAGCTCAATTTTTAACGGTATTACAAAAATCGAGCACGGTGCTACAAAGTCTCATGGTGAGCAAACTGAACGCGTACTTATGTTAAGTGAAAAAGCGCGTGGGGATGCGAACCCGATCCTTTTAATCGACGAAGATGATGTTACAGCAGGTCATGCTGCTTCCGTAGGAAGAATCGACCCTCTTCAAATGTTCTATCTGATGAGCCGTGGTATTTCAAAAGCTGAAGCTGAACGTTTGATCATTCACGGATTCTTAGCACCAGTCGTTAGTCAGATGCCTTTAGAATCTGTTAAAAATCGTTTAGTCGAGGTTATTGAAAGGAAAGTGCGCTAATGAGTGCAAACGAATGGAGAAAGCTGTTTCCTATCCTGGATCAGGAAGTTAACGGCAAACCTCTCGTTTACCTTGACAGTGCAGCTACTTCACAAAAACCGATACAAGTTATTGAAGCTTTAGATAAATATTACAAAGAGTACAACTCGAATGTTCACCGTGGTGTTCATACACTTGGAACTCGTGCTACAGATGGTTATGAAGGAGCGCGTGAAAAGGTACGCCGTTTTATCGGTGCTAAATCCACTCAGGAGATTATCTTTACACGTGGTACAACAACAGCGATCAATACGGTAGCAAGAAGCTATGGTATGGCAAACCTGACAGAAGGTGATGAGATTGTGATCACTCCAATGGAGCATCACAGCAACATCATTCCATGGCAGCAAGTTGCGAAAACCACTGGTGCAACGCTTAAGTACATTCCTTTACAGCCGGATGGCACGATTGATCTTGTGGATGTTGAAAATACAGTTACAGAGCATACTAAGATCGTCTCAGTTATGCAGGTATCGAACGTATTAGGAACGATCAACCCGATCAAAGAGATCGCAGCGATCGCACATAAGAACGGAGCTGTAATGGTAGTGGACGGCGCTCAGAGCGCCCCTCACATGAAAGTAGACGTTCAAGATCTCGATTGTGATTTCTTTGCCTTTTCAGCACATAAAATGTGTGGACCTACAGGCATTGGCGTGCTTTATGGAAAAAAAGCACTCCTAAACAAGATGGATCCTGTTGAGTTCGGTGGAGAGATGATTGATTTTGTAGGACTTCAAGAATCTACGTGGAAAGAGCTGCCTTGGAAATTTGAGGGTGGGACACCAATCATCGCAGGTGCGATCGGTCTAGGTGCTGCGATTGATTTCTTAGAAGAAGTAGGTCTTGATAATGTGTTAAAACATGAACATGTACTTGCTGACTATGCGATGGAGCGACTTTCAGAGTTAGAGGGTGTTACGATATTTGGTCCAAAAGAACGAGCAGGACTTGTAACGTTCAACTTAGATGATGTTCATCCGCATGATGTAGCAACCGTTTTAGATTCTGAGGGAATTGCTGTTCGTGCAGGCCATCACTGTGCACAGCCTCTTATGAAATGGTTAGATGTTACAGCAACAGCACGTGCTAGCTTTTACCTGTATAACACTGAAGATGACATCGATGCTTTTCTTAAAGGCTTAACAACAGCAAAGGAGTATTTCGGTCATGTCTTCTAATTTAGATCAGCTATATCGTCAGGTCATCATGGATCATTACAAAAACCCACGCAATAAAGGGGTTATTGAAGATAATGCCCTGACAATTAATATGAATAACCCAACATGCGGCGATCGCATCCAGCTCACTTTAAAAGTAGAAGATGGAAAGATCGAATCGGCTAAGTTCGACGGTGAAGGGTGTTCGATCAGTTTAGCATCAGCTTCTATGATGACACAGGCTGTTAAAGGTCTTCCTGTCGAAGATGCTGTAAAGCTTGCAAACATTTTTTATGATATGATGTTAGGGAACGACTATGATGATGAATCCTATGATCTAGGTGACATCGAAGCTCTTTCTGGCGTTTCCAAGTTTCCAGCTCGCATCAAATGTGCCACACTTGCGTGGAAGGCGATGGAGCAAGGGGTAGGAAAAGATGAGGAAGAGGAAGAATAAGTTCCTTTTGATAATGAGTTAAAGAGTGCCAATCCAGTAAGGAGGGATTCTGTAATGGCTAAGAAAATGCCTGATATCGGCGAATATAAATATGGTTTTAGAGATAAAGACGTTTCCATTTTCAGATCGAAGCGTGGGTTAACAAAAGAGATCGTAGAAGAGATCTCCCGCATGAAGAACGAGCCTGAATGGATGCTTGAATTCCGTTTGAAGTCATTAGAGCAGTTCTATAAAATGCCAATGCCACAATGGGGCGGAGACATGAAGGACTTAAACTTTGATGATATTACGTACTATGTTAAGCCATCTGAGAAATCTGAGAAGTCTTGGGACGAAGTGCCTGCTGAAATTAAAGCGACTTTTGACAAGCTAGGAATTCCAGAAGCTGAGCAGAAGTACCTTGCAGGAGTATCTGCACAATACGAATCAGAGGTTGTATACCACAACATGAAAGAAGACCTTTCTGACTTAGGAATTCTTTTCACAGATACGGATACAGCTTTAAAAGAGCACGAAGAGATCTTCCGTGAGCATTTTGGAACGATCATTCCGCCAACTGATAATAAGTTCTCGGCACTTAACTCTGCAGTATGGTCTGGTGGATCTTTCATTTACGTACCAAAAGGCGTTAAATGTGATACGCCACTTCAAGCATACTTCCGAATTAACTCTGAAAACATGGGTCAGTTCGAGCGTACGCTTATCATTGCAGATGAAGATAGCTCTGTACACTATGTAGAAGGATGTACAGCACCGGTTTATTCTACAAACTCACTTCATAGTGCGGTTGTAGAGATCATCGTTAAGAAGAACGCTTACTGCCGTTATACAACGATTCAAAACTGGGCAAACAACATTTATAACTTGGTTACAAAGCGTGCAGTTGCTGAAGAGAACGCAACGATGGAATGGGTAGATGGAAACATCGGATCTCGTCTAACGATGAAATATCCGGCTGTTATCATGAAAGGCCGCGGGGCGAAAGGTACGATCCTTTCTATCGCGATCGCTGGTAAAGGACAGCACCAAGATGCTGGAGCTAAAGTATTGCACTTAGCACCAGACTGTTCTTCTACAATCGTTTCGAAGTCGATCTCAAAGCATGGCGGTAAAGTAACATACCGTGGTATTGCTCACTTCGGACGTAAATCTGACGGATCTAAATCCAATATCAAGTGTGATACGCTGATTATGGATAACCAATCCACTTCAGATACGATTCCGTACAATGAAATTCTGAACAATAACATCACATTAGAGCATGAAGCGACTGTATCTAAAGTTTCTGAAGATCAGTTGTTCTACCTCATGAGCCGTGGTGTTTCTGAACAGGAAGCAACGGAAATGATCGTAATGGGCTTCATCGAGCCATTTACGAAAGAACTTCCAATGGAATATGCAGTAGAGATGAACCGTCTGATCAAGTTCGAGATGGAAGGTTCAATCGGATAAATGATGAAAAGCCTTGGTATATAAGCAATATACCAAGGCTTTTTTATGTGTAAATTAATGTCGTGCCAACTTTGTGCCAACTCGAAATTTTTTTTGCTTTTTAAGTTTTAAAAAAGACCTGGATTATTTTATTTATACCAAGGTCTTTTACGTAGAGAATGGATCGTTTCTTTTTTGTGTGGTTTTATTTCTCTTTGTATAAACTGAGAATTTATTTAGTTCATCTGCTTCAATTTTGTCCGTAACATCTAAATAAATATCAGCTGTCGTCTTTATCGTTTGATGTCCGAGGCGCTGCGAAACATATTTAATACTTGCTCCAGCTTCAAGTAATAAAACAGCATGTGTATGCCTGAAAACATGTGTACCTTTGTAACTGACATTTGCTTTTGTGCAATACCCCTGAAATGTCTCACGTATTATAGAGGGTGTAAGATACCTTCCAAGAAAATTTTGGAATATAATTCCGTCGTTATTGCGTTTGAATTGAGTGTGTTGTAAAATCATCTGGTTTTGTAACAGCTTGAACTTTTTAAGTTCAGCTACTAAACTTTCATCAAGTTTAATTGTTCTATATGAGGATGAATTCTTAAGAGAAGTTATCATTGCGTTATTGTTATCATCACGGCTAGTTTGTCTTTCAATCGTTAATTTATCACCCTTAAGGTCAGTCCATTGTAAGGCGAGTGCTTCGCTTATTCTTAATCCGGTTTGGCTTAGTAAATAAATTAGCATAAAGTACAGACGATACTCCTGATACCTTTGATGCTGATAAGTTTCCATAAAGTCAAGTAATCGATGTAACTCACCTAAAGAATAATATTTAATATCTTTATGAATTTGTATTTTATCTTTAACTGGTATTTTCAATTTGTTCGTTGGATTTTTATCTAATATCTCCATATCGTGAACCGAATAATGGAATATGCTTTTGAGTACTGATAAATATTTTAATCGAGATCCATAGGAGTAAACCTCATGTCCGCTTTCATCTTTGAGCTCAGCATAATGATTCATCCATCTCTTAATCTCAGGTCTTTTAATTCGAATTAACTTTTTATTCCCGAAGTAAGGGAGTATGTGTATTCTTACGATGATTTCTAATTGTCGAAAAGTAGAATCTTTAACAGAGGATTTTTTATGATTATATAACCATTCATGTACAACGTCATCAAACATTAAATCCCTGTCATTTAGTGTGTGACCATAATAAATTTTTTCTTCTACAGCATTTGCCTCTATTTGGGCTTCTTTTTTGGTACGAAAAGTCCCAATACTCATTACTTTTCCATCTTTAAAAACACGTGCTTGCCACATGCCGCTGCTTAATTTTCGGAAATTAGCCATTCATGTATCTCCTTTATTCTATTTTTGCTCTGAACAAGACCTGATTAATAATAAAATTTGCTTTTAATAAGCAATTAATTTTTATGATTAATTCTCTATTTTTAATAACCCATCTGCAAAGTATGTAGAGGATGAACCGCATCTGTGACAATAACGAGATGTCTTATGAAGTAATTCACCACAACCTCCATGGAAATCATGCCATTTAATATTCATGTGTGAATCTTCATAAGCATACCCAGAACACTTGTTTACTAAATAAACACCGCATTTATTGCAGTAATTTGAACCTGAAGGTAAATCTCCATTTTCGCAATTAGGGCACACATTATGAGTCTTGTTCAAATTTTGACTTGTTATAATTGCCGTATTCTTCAAATCACTACGGTAAATATTTTCTTCCTTTCTTAGATTATTGCTGTTGCAGCTTGGACAAAAGACTGCTTGAGCATTTGAAAAGAGATAATTACAGCTCATGCATCGTTGAGTATTCTTAATCTTAAAAATGAATTCTTGAAATAATTGGATAACAGGATGGCTTGGAGAATACTTGATACCAAATTGAGCACCTTGCTTTATAAACTTATATACATTTATAGAAGCCTCACTTGATATGTCGCATAAATTAGAAATGTCATTTGGGTCATTGATCTTTAGTTCGTTTAAGACTGGAGGAGGGGCTAATAGTTCTCTTGCGAAGCAGTTTGCTTCACTTTCAAATTCGTTGTATTCATCTTCTGTAAGTGAACTTCTAGCCAAGGAAGAATTATTGCTGATTTTGTTATGATTCATGACATAATGTCCAAGTTCATGGGCAAGAGTCCATCTTTTTCTGCCCTTACTAGGTATCTTATCGTTGTATAAAATCAAATACTCATCTAAGGATTCATAATATAAACAGCATCCTTCATGACTGTTTACGAGATTACAAACTTCTTTATGTGAAAATCCTCTCTTTTTTGCAAACCAAGAATAAGTTCTTATTTTGAGATTTGGGAAACTGTTCACGATTTGTTTCACCCGAACAGGCAACTCTTTTATAGTACTATTCTTTAAGACATTATCTGCAGATTTCTGTGCTTTAACGAAGTCGGCTTTATAGGTCGTCTTCTTCGTCAAATTCATCACCTTCTTCATTTTCAGTGTCTAGAAATGAAAGCTTTAACATTTTTATCATATTTTCAAATCTTTCTCTGTCCTTACCGGTAAGTTTGTTTCGTTGTCTTTGAATCTGTTTTAAATCATTGTCTTCTAATGAGAATTTTGAATAAGGATCATTTGTACTTCCCAGCAAATAGTCCGTTGTTACATTAAAGATTTCGGACATCTCCAGCAACGCACTACCAGGAGGTACTACTCTTCCGGCTTCATAATTTGCTACGTTTGATCTCTTCATATCCAATTTCTGTGCAAGCTCTTCCTGTGACAACTTATTATCCTGCCTACACTTTTTAATTCGTAATCCAATCACTTTTTTTCTTTCTTCATTCATAAGTATACCCCCAACTAAAAAAAGTTTATTTAAATGACGTTTTATATATTGACACGCTTTTAAATGACGTGTTAAGCTTTAAGTGTCATTTAAAAACACAAAATGAAATGAGGTGATATTTTGGAGAACGCTAATGTGCGCCGATTACGTTTTCGATCACTACGCCAAAAGCTTAATATTTCCCAACGCCAATTATCTATAGATCTTAATGTTAGCGAAAGCCATATTAGAAATATTGAAAGTGGCAGAGGTAATCCTGACGCAAAACTATTATTTAAGTTATCGAATTACTTAAATACAACTCCTGAGTATTTATTTCCGGATTTAGCTGACGTTAATGTTAAAAGGTTTGTTAAAGAATCGTATTGTCATTATTATAAACGTTCCATTTGATTACCTCAACAGGAGCTGACTTTTGAAAAGAGGAGGATTCTAAATGTCAAATCGTATTATGCAGTTAGAAAGATCCCCTAAGTTGTTAGAAGTACAAGTTGATGAGGAAGCAATCAAAGAAATGTATTACGATGCAATCGAAAAAAGAATGGAGAAGCTTGATACTGAGTTGGTGTATTGGGATACAAAAGAACTAAAAAGGCGAACATGTATGAGCTGGAATACCATTCTTAATAATTTCTTTTATGAGAATGAATTTCCAAAAATCAAAGTTGGTGGGAAGTGGTATTTTCCAGCAGCGGAAACGAAAAAATTCCTGAACAAGTGGTTATTACAATTAAGATAAATCATTTGAATAAGGAGTGATTCAAAATGGCTGAAGTGAAGTGGATCAAACTTAGTACGAACATGTTTGAGGATGAAAAGATCCGGTTGATTGAGAACATGCCTGAATCTGATATGCTTCTGATCATCTGGATAAAGCTTTTGTCTCAAGCCGGAAAAACAAACGCCAATGGTTACATCTACTTGAACGAAAACATTCCCTATACAGATGAAATGCTGGCTACCATTTTTAATCGTCCGCTGAATATTGTCAGACTTGCACTAAAGACATTTGAAGACTTTGGGATGATTGAAATCAGTCATGAAAACTTTATCGCTATCAGTAACTGGGAGAAGCATCAAAATGTCGAAGGGCTTGATAAGATTAGGCAGCAGACACGAAATCGTGTGGCTAAACATAGAGAAAAAAAGCAGCTTGAAGCAGGTAACGATACATGTAACGTTACAGTAACGCATAGTAACGCAACAGATATAGATAAAGAATTAGATATAGAAATAGATAAAGATATAAATATAGAAAATGCATTTAAGAACACGAAAGAAGAAAAGAATGAGAACAAAACTACAAAAGTGCATGAATACTTCCAAAAGCATATAGGAAAGGCATCTCAAAAAATTATAAATGAGATAAATGTTTGGACAAAAGTATTGAATGAAGAGCTAGTGATAGAGGCAATAAAAAGGTCTGTTGCTTGTGATAAAGCTTCGTGGACATATACAAGAGGCATACTTTCAAAATGGGTTAAAAGCTATGTTCAAAGTTTAGATGATGTGAAATCCCTGGATATTCAATTTGCAAGTCATCGAAAGGAGATTAATAATGGAAAGTCGTCTGAACCATATAATCGAATCTCTATGTCAAAAGCATTTTCAATTACCGGCGGAAAGGTTGGTCGCATCCGAAAGGCTAGATGATTATCATTGTACAAAATGTAAAGACAAAGAGATCATCTTTTATCGTGTACACAAAGATACAGAATGGCATTGGAACTCAGGTACACAATCTTGTGTTCCTGCCAGTAAAGTACCTGAGTCTGATTATTATCTTGGTAAAGTCTGTGGTCCTGATAATGCATGGGAATGGCATGATAGCTATTCTGAAAGGTGCAGCTGCATCAAACAAAAAAATGTTGAAAAACTTCTTCGGTCATCAGAAATCACAGATGAATTCAGTAATAACAGCTTTAGCAACTTTATCACAGAAGGAAAGGATCAATTGATAAAAGATGCTTATCAATGTACCCAGGAATATATCTTAGACTTTAGTGATATCCGGAGAATGAGAACAAACAGTATTGCCTTGCTCGGACAACCAGGTGCGGGTAAAACGCATCTTCTGACTGCTATAGCTAATCATTTAATCAAGAAGATGCAAATATCTGTTCTATATTTTCCATATGTTGAAGGCTTTGATGATCTAAAAGACGATTTTGAAAAGCTAGAAGAAAAGATGGTTCGGATGAAAAAGGTAGACGTACTCTTCATTGATGATCTATTCAAACCAGTAGGGCAACTAAGACGACCAAGAGCAACGGAATGGCAGATTGAAAAAATGTATGCTCTTATCAACTACCGCTACTTAAACCATCTGCCAGTATTAATTTCATCCGAATTAACAGTGGATGAAATAGAAGCAGTGGACGAAGCGTTAGGATCGCGACTCTATGAGATGTGCAGGAACTATATGGTCATCATCAAAGGGGATAAGAAGATTTTGAACCGGAGACTAAGCTAGGAAACAAATGTGTGTATTTCATTTATTTTTATAATTAAATAATTTATAAAAATGTTTACTTGTTTTTTAATACATTACAGGTTTGTGCTAAAATTCCTCTCCAAAGGTCATTAAAAATGTGTTTAAAATGTGCGAAATCAGCCTGATTTTCATTTTAAAGGTGAAGGACGTCCGTATCCATTGACTAGTAAGGAAAATCCACCTTGTTTTTCCAGGCTATCGCCGTGGAAATCCCGTGACCTCACACCACCAACATCATGTGTTGTGAGGTCACGGGAGCACAAGGTGGAAAGACAGATGTATAAATAGAGCGGACGTCCTATTGTTGTATATATTTGACTGTGATATTATTCCAGTATAATTTAGGGATTTAATAGATTTTAAAGAGAAGTGATTTTTGAGTAGAGGAGGTGGGTAAGTTCAAGGTCAAGAGATTTAAAAGAAGCTAATGATTTTTAGTTGTTGATCAATTGTCGATTTGGTTAAAGATTGAAGGGAGGATTTCTTTGGAGAGGAAATGATGCCTATGAATCTGTTAGCCGAAAAACAAGAAGAAGTACTGCAAGTTATCAATCGCTTTGGAGTCATTACGACAACTCAGCTCTCAGCTTTTCTAAAGGGTAATATTTCACATGTCACGGTCTATCAAACGAAGCGCAAATTGCTATCATTAGGTTTTTTGACTGAAGAGAAGATCGGTTATCAATTGATCTTAGCCATGCGCCCAAGCGGTGTCGAATATCTCGGAAGTTCATTAACGCGGTTTACAAAATTTAACTACTCTACCCTTAATCATCAACTCGTCATGATCGATTGTATCCTAGCACTTAAAAATATTGCTGAGAAAACAGGCCAGCCATTTGAGTTCATCACAGAGCGTGAACTTAGGAGTGAGTATATCGAGCAGAACTTTACTAAAGCAGACCGAAGAAACACAACATTGTTAAAGAGAATCGCGGATCGCATTCCGGATTTTGTACTTCTGGAGAATGGTGAAAGGATCGCATGTGAAGTAGAACTCACCCGAAAATCTTCAAAGCGCTACATCGAAAAAATGAATCGTTACCGAAATGAGATTCTTAACGGTCAGTATAACCAAGTCAGGTATCTGTGTGAGAATGAGTGTATCCGTGATACCGTCATCTCTTATGCGCAACAGACAGGAATAGTCAGCGATATGTTGCAGCTGGAGTTGATAAGGAGGTTATTGCACTTTGCCGAAAAGCAATGAAGACTTAGGAAAAGAATTCGGATTAGGCATTGCGATGTTGATAGGTGTTTTTGCTTTTTTTCCTTTATTAGTTTTTTCTCTACCTTTCTTTATCTTATTTCGTATCGTAAAACAAAACAGGATTCACCTTTCATGCGCTGTGTTAGGATTGATCAGTTTTTGTTTTATCGTCTACACTAATCCTTATAGTTATTTAGGTTTGTATGGCGTTCTGCCTTTTGATGTTACATGGTTAGAGCGAATCGTAAAACAGAAGATGGAGTTTACAAATACTTCTTTGTTTTTGTATATGTCAGGGGGATTATTCGTTTCATATGGCTGGTCACTGATGACGGATTACCACCGTTCAAAACGAGTAAAATCAACAGAGGAAAAACGGGATACATTTAAATCGTCTTCACACTATCAAAAAGTGAAAAAGAACCGGTTCCAACTGACACTAAAAGCGCAAAAGAAATGGAGGAACCAGAAGGAACAAGATCAGCTGCTTCTTGGAATAACCGAAAATGGGAAGCCATACTACATGGATTTTAAAGAGATCAATCAACATATGTTTATTCCTGCCACAACAGGAGGTGGGAAGACAATTTTACTTTTAAATTTTGTAGAGTACGCACTGATAAAGAACCTGCCCTTTATCTTTATCGATGGGAAGGGATCATCTGAAAGTATTGAAGAAGTGGAAACTTTATGTAAACGATACGACAGAAATTTGAAAGTGTTTTCTGATAAAGGGAAATTAACATACAATCCTTTGAAGTATGGAGGACCAACCGTTATTAAAGATAAACTGGAGCAGTTAATTGAAACAGAGAGTGATTATTATTCTTCCATTTCAACGTCTCTCGTTCAGGCTCTTATTCAGTTTATCGATGATTATGAATTTACCCGGGACTTATGGACGTTTGCAAAATATTTAGATCCAAATGAAATTCTTGAAGTATTAAATCAAGATGTTATCGAAGTGGAAGAAGAAGAACAAGCAGAAATGGCAGTGGTAAGCACTTCCTATTCTTCATTTTTGCCAACTAAAGATACGAAGAAGCCAGAGGGGAAAGCTCCAAAACAAAAAGTAAAACCAGTAAGAAGCAAACGGGCTGAAAAAAATTATGAACGTTTGTTTAAACGGTACCGTCATGAAGAGGCAGGAGAGAATCATTTATTCAAAAATGCTTCATCCGTTCGTACGCAGATCTATCTCTTGTTAGACAGCGAGTTAGGGCATCTTTTTGAAGAGACCGATAATAGTCTGGATCTAATCCGAATCAGTGAAGAGAAGGAAGCATTATTTGTCAGTTTTGATGGATTGATCTATGACAAGTTTATCAAAGTCATCGCACGTTTTTTAATACTAGATATTAACTATCTGGTTTCATATCGGAACCGTAATCAATTAAAAGATCAACCCATCCTCGCAATCTATGATGAGTTTTCAGTCTATGCAAATGATAAAATTGTAGATACCGTAAACAAATCACGTTCTGCCGGTTTTCATTGCATCATCGCGACTCAAACGCTAGCCGATCTTGAAAAGAATGATCCGTACCTTGCCAAGCAAGTTGTAGGGAATACGAATACGTATGCCATCGGCCAGACCAACAATCCAGATGAAGTTGATTCCTGGGCAAACACACTTGGCACATTCAAAGATATCGATCTGACGATCACAACTGAAAAACAAGAAGGTCGTTTAAAACGAGTTGATTTAAAAGCCGACAAAGGTACACTGCGGCATGTTCAAAAATTTAAGATATCCCCCGACGAAATAAGAGATTTACGTCAAGGACAATTTATTTTTGCTAGAAAGGCATCAAGAGAATCAGTTCACCCAGAAATCATTTATGTCCGCCATCCGTTGGCAGAAGGTTGAAGGGAGTGAATCAGTCTATGCTTTTTTCTAAACAAAAACAATCCACTTCAAAAAACAAACGCCGTTTATCCTATTCAAGAAAAAACGCTGCAAAAACAGCGTCTATCCTCTTTTTTTCTGTTATGTTTCTATCACTGTTATTCAATGTGGTTTTCTTTACGAAATATCAAGCCATCCGAAATTCCGTCAAAGCCTCTGAAGAAAATGTTCATGACCAGCTAAAAGAAGTAGAGAAAACTAATCTTTTGTATTCTGATTCTATCGAAGTGTTTACCGAAGATTTTCTAAAAAGTTATCTAACTGTACCTAAAGACGAAAAAGAACGCCAAGACCGTAAAGGTGAGCTCTCAGAGTACTTTGTATCAGGATTTGATTTAAAACGTGTCGCAGATTTGAAAGATTTTAAAGGAGAGCGACGAGTCACTGATCTGCAATACATTGATACAAAACACCTCAGTAACCGTGAAGCGAAGGTCAAATTTCAGACTGTCTATGAAATTACTGAGGTTCAAGAAAAAGACGGTAGATCAATTCCGAATACTACTAAATACGAAACAGATATCATAGTTCCAGTAACAAGTAACGGAGAGGGTTTTGCGGTCTATCAGAACCCCAATATGATTCAAGAAGATTTAAAGACTACCATGTCTTATGAAGGGAAAATGCCGGAAGGAGAACCGGTCACTTCTACTGAAACAAAACTCCTGGAGTCTTTCTTAAACGATTTTTTCACTTCATATGGAGTGAGCGATGAGAAGTTGCCATTCATGGCTGACGTTACTGGGGGGTTAGAAGACCAGACACTTCAAGACGTGAATGTGCGTGAAGCCGTGAAAATGGATTCTGGATACACGGTAAATGCTGATGTTCATTACCAGAACAGTGAGACATCAATGAGTGATCTTTATTCTTATGAGTTAAAGCTTGAAAAAGAAAACAATAAGTTCTTTATTACTCGAATCGAATAGGGAGGGAAAAACGATGATAAATTTTAGTCTTCAGGAAGTGACTCAAAACCTGATCTCGCAGATTGGCTTCTTAGTCCTTTTAATCATGGTCATTCGGGCATTAGTCGCTTATACAAGAGAAGATTGGGGTCAGTTCTGGTCAGGTCTAACGCTTGGTTTATGCTGCTTGGTCGTTGTCTTTTTCGGTCCGCAACTACAAGAGCTAGCAAAAGGTCTCGGAAATGCGTTGTTTCAATAAACATTTTGGTTCGTAAAATGGATGGAGGAGAGTGGGATGAAGGGAGAAAATTATACGCAGGAATACAAGTACCCCATCAAAATCTACCGAATCTGGTCGATTGAATTCGCCAACGGACTTGAAGTCAGAAAGATGATCTTTGCTATCGTTCTTGCAGCCGTTCTTTTATTATCTTTTGTACTTGTTGGGATTAAAAATGACACCAATCTGTTTCGTTTTTTCGTAAAGAACTGGCTGATACTTTTGACCGTTATCCCAGGTGTGATTACATTCATTGTTTTCAATCTGAAGTATGACCATAAAGGGGTTATTCCTTTTGTTAGAGACCGTATTACTTTTTACAGAACAAAGAACATGTCTTATGAACATTTTATCGAAGTAGCAAGTGACCAATTGGAGAAAGAAATAACGTTTGAACCATTTCTTCTAAAAAAAGAAGGTGAGAGCCATTGAAAGACGTATTGGAATTTCCAATCGCACACCGTCATATGAATATGGCGTTTAACAAACGCAAGCAGGTTTGGGCTTTTTATCGGCTCGATGAAGAGTATGTCAGATTAAACAGCGATAACGACTTTAAACGCTATATGGAAAACACGGCTGCATTCTTAACACAAGAAGAATATGATTATCACATTATGATTCTTCCAAAGAGATTTGACTTTGACACATTTACGAAAGTGGTAAATGAGCATATTGTTCAAGGTGAGTTTTCAGATATCGGACATAAGTACTTCAACCGTGCTTCAAGGGTATTACAGGAAGAAGTGTTCTTACATGAATACGATGTATATGTAGGCGTTCATTTGAACAAAACAGATGATGCAGTATCCGCAAACGCAGGTGAACTAATCTCCCTCTTTTTTAAGAGAGTAAGAGAAGATGTTTCTAAAATGATGTTTTTTCAGACGCAGGCAGAAGATGATTTTAGCTATTACGAAGAGTTGGAACGTACCTTTAGTTCTAAAGCTTCCAATCTTAAACACCTCCAAAAGCTAAGTGAAGATGAGATGGATAAACTGATCTATTATATGTTTCATCGGACCAGTGATCTTTTTTCGATACCTGAAGGTTCTTATAATCTAACAGAGGGTGTCATTAAGAACGAGTACGGCTACTTAACCGTTACACACGAAAATCATAAAGAATTTTTAACGTTTCTGCCTTTCATTGAAATGCCGGCTTTTATTGAAGGTTATCGTTTCATTCAAGATATATTAGAGAGTGTTTCGTTTCCTGTTGAAATACAGATTCGATATCATTTTAAGGAAAACGGATCTAATGCTCGGCAAGTGAGAAAATTAAAACGTCGATTCACAAACTTTGATCGTGAAATTCAATCCACTCATACCGCAGACGATGACCGAATTGTCGAGATGGCATCTGACAGACTAACAACCTTACTTGATGATGTAAAGTCCAATAAACGGCAGCTATTGTTCATGACATTTACGCTTGTTGTCTCAGACGTTAGTAAAAATGGATTGGATGAAAAGATAGGAGCTCTTCAAACATTATTTAAAAATACGGGGTTTCAAGTCACAAAACCTCTGGTAGACCAACTTACTCTTTTTTCACAAAGCCTACCAGCTTCATATGTGGATTATCAGTACTTCGAACAAGTTGTCGATGAATCTTATCTGGCACAAACTGGGATGAACTTGAACAATCGTGTAGGAAATCGGTTTGGCATGGTTCTAGGGAAAGTGGTAACTGGAAAGAAATTATCTCATGTGGAACAAGCGAGAGAGATCAATAATAACGTAGTCATCTTTAATCCCCTTTTGACCAAAAAGGCAATCTCAGGAGCTGATCATACGAATGGGAACATCCTGATAACTGGTCCCCCAGGCAGCGGAAAGTCGATGCTTGTTAAGAATTTCTTTACTTGGAGTACCTTTTTTGGTTCAAAAGTGCTCTATATTGATCCGAAGAATGAATTTCAACGGTATTATCAAAGGGCACTCAAGAAATTTGGTGAAATTCCAGAATTTCGCTCGCTATACGAACGTATCAACTTTATTCATCTTTCTGAAGATAGTGTGTATCACGGTGCTCTAGATCCACTCGTCTTTTTAAAAGGCGACCAAGCGATTCAAACAGCAATGATGATTTTAAATACGTTAGCAGAAGTTAGAGGATCTCGTGATGAAAGTGTAACAATCTATGACGCCATCATTGACGAAGTTAACCAAGAAAGTAATCCTACTCTAACAGGAGTACTTCAAAGAATTCAGAAGAAAGATCATACGCTTGGGAAATTCATTGAAAAATATCGGCACGGACTAGGGAGAATGTTATTTGGAAAGGAAGATTCTAAAGGACTTGATTTTCAAAAGCAGATTAATGTACTAGGACTACAGGGGCTGCGTTTGCCTGCATCTGAAAACATGAACGAGGAAGAACGTATCGGTCTTTGCCTGATGATGTCAATCTCTAAATATGTTCATACTTTTTCTACCAATCAAGAGGAAGAAGCCATGATCATTTTTGATGAAGCATGGACACTCAAACGATCAGCAGATGGACAGAACCTTATCGATGAAATGTTACGAACAGGCAGATCACTGAGAACAGACATTGTTCTTGTTACACAAGCATTCGATGACTTCAATGTAGACACCACTAAAGAACAGATCGGAATCAAGTTTTCGTTCCGTCCTAAGTCAGATGATTCGATCAGACCTATCTTACGTTTTTATGATATGGAGGAAAACCAAGCAAATATCGAAGTAGTCAGTTCTCTGAAGTCGGGTATGTGTCTATTCCAAGACCATCTTGGCCGCAATCAAGCCATCGCAATTGATATCCTGTTTGACGAATGGTTTGAAGCATTCAAAACGACTGAAAAAGAATCACAAGCCGTACAAATGGAAGAAGCTTTTCGCTGAACATGAGAGGAGAGAGTCTTATGAAAAAAATGATTTTAATAGGATTAGGGGTTTTCCTTTTAGGAGGATGTGGGACAAACGAACTTGGACTTGATGGAAAAAAGACTCATGAAGCCGTTTCAAAGAAAGCACTGGAACAAAAAGTAATTAAGGATGGGAATTATTCTGCAGAAGATATTCAGCTAGTAAAAGCTTGTGAAGCTATCGAAAATGGAAAATCAGAATTTAAGGGCGATTATATTGTTTCCTGGAAAACGAAGGATGATAAATATAATAGAGATTTTATTATGAAAGATTATAAAATCTCCTATGGAACAAATAATTATAAATCTAACTCCGATCAATGTGTTAATTACTAGAGGAGGTGAAGGATGTGAAACATCCATTTTTCCTTTCCTTCTTTTTCTTACTTCTGCTCATATTTCAATCGAGTGTGGTTTTTGCAGAAGAAACGGAAAGAAAGGCGAAAGAACGAGATGAATCTGCGTATGAGTTAATGTCATACGCGGATGATGGCTGGTGGGATGTCGCAGCGAAAACAGGTTCGGCGACTGCAACTGCGGTGAAAAACTTTTTTTGGATGATCAATATTGTACTTTCACAAATCACGATGATGGTCGTTTATCAACTCTTTTCGCTCGATGTAGTGGACATGACAAAGGATGCCGTCCATGAAATAACAGCTGGAACTGCCGGCACCCTTACATTTAATTTTGGCTTGTTTGCACTGTCTGTAGCTTCCATTGGAATCGTTGTAAGATCCTATATTCAACAAAACTGGCAGGCGTTCTTTAAACTATTAACTCTAATTCTACTAAGCCTTACTCTCCTATTTTCCATTCAATCTAAGAAGTTCAATTATATCGACCTTGCACATGGTCTTTCTACATCACTAGAAAATGCTGTAATGAGTGTCAATCCAACTCTTAATGATGATGATGCTTTTCAGTTTAATAGCTTTGATAAGAACACAGCAAAAAATGTTTCTATTGGCATTGAGAATAAAGTATTTGATGCGTTAATCTATAAACCTTACCTACTACTACAGTATGGGACTACACAGGAAAAGAAGATACTGGCCGAAGATACTAATCGAATCAGTGACTACTTAAAAGCAGACCCAAGAATTGAGGAAGGGGTAAAACAACGAGAAGAAATTGCTCAGAAAGAATATGATCAATACGATAACAAAAATATCTTTGCGGGTAATGGATGGAAGCAAGCCGGTTACATTCTCGTTATGATACTTTCAACGGTTATACAAGGTGTCGTGTTTTTCTTTATCGCATTAATTCGTGTGATGCTGCAGTTCGCTTTTATCATGATGCTGCTTTTAGCACCCATCATGATTTTTATCAGTCTGTTTCCAAGTTTTGAAGCACTGGTTGGCAGATACCTGAAAGGGACAACCATTCTCATTCTTTTTAAGTCAGTGACGATGTTCTTTGTACTAGTGGCGACTAGTTTTATTTCATTGGGGTATGAGATGACAAACATGTCGGATGACATTTATTACAGAATCTTTATTCAAATCATGTTTTGTGTGGCAATCGTCTTCATGTACTCCAAGCGTCAGTTTGCTCTTAGTATGTTAGAGGGTGCTACACCAAATCTTCATCAAATGGGGGCATCTACTTTAAATCGTAAATCTATTAGTAAAGCAAAACGAGGTATGCAAGGTGCTGTTTCACAACTTCGTCAACCTATAAGAAGATTCTCAGCAATAAAAAATACAAATACCAATGATCAAGACAGCTCTTCAAGCAGACATTCAGGAAACGTTCATCCTATTCGTCCCAATGGAAAGACTAGTAGTTCCCATTCAAGAAGCTTTAAATATCCCAACCAACCCAAACAAGACACCGCTGTTGCCATGGAACAATCATCTTCCCATTCTTCATTCTTACCATCCCAATACCGGAAACCGAAGAAATTAAAACATCAATCATTCAATAAGGATGAACAGAATTTCTTAATGAAAAATAAGAAAACTTCACCATCCAATCAAATCACTAACCCTGACAAGAACGAGCAATTAAATGCACGTAAACAAAAAATAGAATCGATGACCTCTCCTAAACGGACTCAATCTTCAGCAAGAAACCCGTACCAAATAAAAGATAAGACTTTCGAAAATCAATTGGAGCAGACCCATGGAAAGTTAAATCGAACACCCCGACTTCGTTCGTCTAGCAAGGATTAGGAGGGATGCCAGTTGATAAGACAAGCTGTAGAAGTAAAAGTGAAGACAGCCATATGGGTATTGGTACTGAAATATCTGCTACCTATCATTCTATTTATTGGACTGCTTTTCGGAAGTGCCTTTATGGTATTAATGATGGCTGATCAATTATTTGGTGGTAAAAACAATACGTTAGAAGAAGGAACGGCTAATGTCAGTCAAAATGTCCTTAAACATAAAGCAACGGTAGAGAAATACGCAAAAGAATACGAAGTGAGCGAATATGTCAGTGTTCTACTTGCTATTATGATGCAAGAGTCGGGAGGAAAAGGTGACGATCCAATGCAAGCGAGTGAAAGCTTATGTGGAAGTGTTGGGTGTATTAAAGATACTGAAAAATCTATTGAGCAAGGTGTAAAGTACTTTTCTGCAATGCTTAAGGAAGCAGAGGGTGATTTGAAAACGACCATTCAAAGCTATAATTTTGGTAGTGGCTTCATCGACTATGTGAACCAAAATGGAGGGCAGTATACAAAAGAGCTAGCGATTGCATTTTCACAACAACAATATCAAAAGTTAGCACACACTGGACTTTATAGCTGCGTACGCCCTGAATCTTTAGCGGAGCAAGCTTGCTATGGAGATATTGGCTATGTGGATGCCGTTTTGCAGTACTATGATTACACTCTTCCTGCTTCAGGAAAGGGGGATTGGTCGTCTCCTATAAAAGGTTTGAAGAACGTAACCAGTGGATTCGGATGGAGAACTTGGTCTGATGGTAGCAAAGAGAATCATAAAGGTATCGACTTTGGTTGTATCAATCATGTAACACCTATTCATGCAGCAAGTGAAGGAAAAGTCGTTTATTCTGGTTTTCATAAAAATAAAAACGGAGCTGCAGGTTATGGGAATTTAGTTATATTGAAACATGGAGATAACTTATATTCCGGTTATGCTCACTTATCGGAGGCGAATGTTAGAAAAGGTGAATCGATCAAAAGCGGTCAGAATATTGGAGTTTGCGGTAGCACAGGAAATTCAACAGGTCCCCATCTCCATTTTGAAATTAAAGAATCCAAATGGAGTAATCACCTAAATCCACATACTCTACTGGGTTTATAGGGAGGAGGAAAATTTGAAACAGGAATTCATAGTAAAGACAGGTTTATTAGGTTTCACGATTATATTAATTCTACTTATCTGGTTCGGCTTTCGAACAATCGATCAGCAAGCTGTCCAAATTAATAGACTTACAAAAGAAGTTGAACGAAAAGAAGATCAAATACAATTTTTAAAAACCAATACTAGAATGAACGAAAAAGAAGTCAACGAAACTGAAAATGCAAAGATTGAAGAGAGCATTAATGTTTTTATACAGTCCATGTTTCATGTGAAAGATGATCAACTTGAACAAAGATGTGAAAAAGCAAAAACAGTATTAACACAAGAACTGTTCAACAAGTACTTTTCTACTGAAGAAGGGGAAAAGCTTCTCTATGAACATGAAGTCAATGATTCAAGGGTTTACATCAAAAATGAAGGTGAGAACAGTAGTGCTGTCGTTACATTTGAGGAGACTATAACATCTTTAGCTAATAATCAAAAAGAAAACTCTCGTATTACTTTGGAAGTCTTTTTACAAAAGGAAGGAGAGAAGTGGTTAGTCAATGGATTTGAACAATTAGATGCTGAACCATTATAAAAATGAAAGATGTCTTGCTAAAAAGGACATCTTTTTTCTTATATTTATTCAATGGGCCAGATATTAGAATAAGGGTTAGTTGAAAAGCAGGATGTTAAATGAATAATGTAGAATGTTCACCTAAAGCATAAGGGATGAATAAAGTTCCTTTTATGGCAGGGAGTAAATAATATTTTTACATTTTTTAGTCCTCCACTCAAGAATAACTCTTTTATGGGATAGTTTGTGTTAATTACCAATAGAAACAGTCAAATTTAGAAAGGATAAGAGGAAAAATGATAGGGGTGATTATTTAATTATGTTCTTTAACATTTTTGTTGCCTTCCTAGTTCCCTGGTCTATAATATTAATGTTTCACAAAAAAATGAATAAAGCACTTCTATTAACGATAGCTCCATTCGGAAGTGTATTAGCCTTTTTTGTTGATGAACTCGGTTTTTATTTTGGTTTTTGGAACGTAAAACCATTTGATGATGATACCATTGCTGAGCTGCCATTCAATTTAGGTTTATACAGTATCTTGGCATTCTTACTTATATTATTAATACGAAAATACAAAAAAGCTTTATTCACTATATTAGTTTTTTCTTTAGTAACAACAGGACTAGAGTTCATTTATCTAATAATTGGAAGGGTTGAATACAGTAACAATTGGAATATAGGTTGGACTTTTCTTTCATATCTTGCACCTTATTTTTTATTGTATTTTTACTATAAAGCTTTAGTAAAAAACAACGTTTTAAATTAGATTGCACTAACTTTGTGAATTCTTCAAAAAGGAGAAGTATACTATTTTATTGAACAAAAGGCGAGGTTTATTGAATCAGATCTAAAATAAAATTAAGCAAAAGGAGAATAGAGTGGTTATACAATCAAATATGTCCCCCCGAGCAATAGTTGAAGTTTGGGAAATGACGGCAGAAATTTTCAATAAATATCGTATCCCAATTATAAATCAATCCTTAGAAACATTAGTGGAAGAACAACATCTATCTATACTTCTTGAAAAATTAAATACTGCTGTTGGGAGCTCTACTGCAACTTGTATAGAGGGTGGCTGACAAATACCAATTAAAATGGGGTAGGTTACTCCTTATCAAAGATCTTCTTTTCAACTAACTGGTGCGATTGTTGAAGGTCAATAGCAAGAATTAAATTATTAGATGTACTTTTTAACCGAAAAATAAAAAGTATTTTCTCTTTCCTCTTTGTTCTCTTAAGTGTAATCGTTCGCTCATGAGATCAGTAAAGGGATGCTTCGCTATCTCTCCGCAAACTTTGTGAACTTTTTTGATAACACTCCAAAAAACTTGCACAAACTTCAAGTCCCTTGACAGCTCTTATCGCAAAGATTAGTTGGCCTTCAAACAAAGAAGGGAGCTGTTGAAGCATGGAAAAACTGTATGAAATTCTTCAAATCAAGCAAGTTATCGCAGAGGTGAGAGAAGGAGAGAGTCACATGATTCGTTCACCAATCGATGGAGCAAAGATTGCAGCTGCATTCATAGGAGATGAAGACAGGGAAGTATTTCTCGTGATGTGTCTCAATACGAAAAATAGAGTTGTAGCCGTCCACCGATGTCATGTAGGAGCTCTTAATTCAAGTATTGTTCACCCAAGAGAGGTATTCAAGGCGGCGATCTTAAACAACTCAGCTTCGATTATCGTCTCGCACCAGCATCCAAGTGGAGATATCACACCATCCGGAGAAGACATTGCAGTATCGAAGCGATTAGCAGAAGCCGGCAAGATGCTTGGCATTGATGTATTAGATCATCTGATAGTAAATGCCGATGCAGACTATACAAGCTTAAAAGAAAAAGGCTGCATGTAAAGCATAGAAGGAGGAGATGAAAATCTCTTCCTTTATTTCTTATTTTCTCAGAAATGGAATGTCCAAGTACCTTAAAGGAGAGAAAACGCTCCCCTTATCTTTACTGTGATTCACAATCGGAAATGCTTTGAAGCGCACAATAATGTGCTGACACAATAAAAGCAATACCAGCACAATTTAAGTTTTATTTTATACGTATGATGTTTACTAAATGGTGGTCTTTACCTTTACGATCCCATCAAAAAAGAGCATCGTATTAGATGCTCTTTTGAATTCTTTGCTATTTATTTACGAAAACGAGTTTTGAAAAAAAAATTATTGAGGCATTTGAGGAGTTTGTTCTTGCTTCTTCTCTAAGATCCCTTTTAGCTCTTTGTCATTAACCTTTACATTTGCATCTTTGCGAAGCTTCTCTACGATTTCAGTAATTGGTTTTGCTTTTTCTTGTTTTATTTGTTCTTCTATTTCTTTTTCTTTATCATTAAAAGTATTCTCTCGTTTATCAGTCACTTTAATGATGTGATAGCCATAATTAGATTTAATCGGATCGCTTACTTTATTTTTTTCTATTGTAAAAGCAACTTTATCAAATTCAGGTACCATGGCTCCTTTACCAAAAAAGCCAAGATCCCCACCTTTCATTTTTGATCCAGGATCTTTTGAATACTCTTCTGCTAGCTTTGCGAAATCTCCACCATTATTGAGTTTTTCTTTTACTTCTTGTGCTGTTTTTTCATCGTCAACAAGGATGTGACTAGCCTTAACCTCAGTTTTGAATTTTTCTTCAAATGCTTTCTTCATTTCTTCTGCTGAAACTTTCACGCCATCTGTTGTGGCTTTTTGGCTGACGAGCATAGTTTTTATACGATCTTCAAGTGCTTTTTCATCAGTAATTCCGTTCTGTTCAAGAAGCTTTTTGAACGCATCTTCCCCGCCAGATTCTTTCTTGATCTTTTCTATTTCTTTTTTTATTTCTTTGTCAGTTACCTTATACTTTTTTTCAAGTACCATCTGGTCAACCATTTGGCTAAGAACTTGTTCTCCGTATCGAGCTTTTAATTTAGCGTAAAGATCTTCATTCGTGATTTCTCCCACGTTCGACTCTACAATAGCTTCTGAATCTGAAGCTTCTCCAGAACTACAAGCTGACAATGCAAGGAGTCCTGTCATTAATCCTAACGAAAGCATCCATCTTTTCAATTATAAACCCTCCAAGGTCATTTTTTCTTAGTGTTTGTAGATATACCATAATCATTTTGGGATTCTAAACTGGGAATATGAGAGAAATTACAAAGTTTTTAAAGAGGGTTTTAAATTATCTTATTCAATCAAAAAGGCAATATACGCACACATAGAGAAGCCAGAGCTTACAATGAGTATTAACCAAAATACGGTGTATACAGTACTTTATCATTTATTCGAATTTAGGTTATCCATTTCATGTTTCCTTAACATAGCTTATTAGACCGGGACATTTATCGGTAATCGATTAATTAATAACATATAAAAACATTACACAAGTTGACTAAATTTCACGAATGTACTATGTTTATGAAAATAATGTTTCTATTAGAAAGGACTGTTTATTCTGTTTGCATATTCACATAAAGTGATGGCTTTTCATATAAAGACACATGTTAAAGAAAATGTTCAGTATGACTTAAACAAATCAACATTCTATTGGGCTAATATGAAACCAGATTTTGTTCCTGAACTTGCCAAACGAAAACATTATATAGAAGAGAGTTTTGATTTTGTCGTAGATAAAGTTGTTGCTCTTATTAATACACCAGCAATCCATTTATTAGATAAACAAAAACAAAAAAGAATTGAAATTGAAATGGGTGTCATTTGCCATTTTGTTACTGACTTTTTTTGCGTTCCACATAATCAAAGGTGGGAATTTAAAGATTACATGATACCTCACGTGAAGTATGAAGCAACATTAGATAATAAGGTAAAGACTTTGAATTTGGTAAATCGACTGACCTTGCCTGCGGTAAAGGATTACTCTAAAGAAAGCGTATCTTTTTTTCTGAAAGAATTGTTAGCAGAGTATGAATTGGAGAGCGATTACATGAGAGATGTAGTGTATTCAGTTAATGTTTGCAGTGCTTTATGCACTTTCATTCTGGAAAAAATTTATTCTAACACGGTCAGTAAAACAGCTTAATGACCGATATCTATCTAAAGAGATTTCAGAAAAAAATATATTTCTCCTAAAGGGGAGTAGCTTTTACAGTATAGTCGTCAATTCGGAGTTTACTCTCGGCTGTATTGGCAACACGCTGTTGTTAGCAAGACCTTTACCTGTTGGTAGAGGTCTTTTTTGAATTCTAAGACCTATGCCGCAAAATAGCATAGGTCTTTTTTCTTTCACTAGGCTGTTGCTAATGTTTTGTCACTATTGAAACTGGAAATTTATCTTTTAATATGGAGGGACCTATATGTTAATTAGAAAGTACACAGCATTAATTGGAATTGGTTCAGCGAAAATTGACTTATTGTTAGAGAAGGACACTTATTATCCTGGTGAGATTGTAGTCGGGCACTTCAATATAAACGGAGGGATTATCGAACAAGGAATTAGAAGAGTAGATTGCGATCTTATTTATCAAAATATAAATAAGCAGACGGAGCAAGTAATTAAGTCTTTCACTATTCATACTTCTACAATCATAAACGCAGACGAAGAAACTAGGATTCCATTTACCTTCGAACTGCCTTCATCACTTGTAGCGTCTCGACAAGAAGAGTCTTATTACTTTAAAACAAAATTAATTTTTAACGAAGGATTAAAGAGTGATGATGAAGATGTTATTAAAATAGTGTTCAAATCTTAAACTTTTTATATACGGCGTAAACAACAAGGTCATGCCTCTAAGTAGGCATGACCTTTCTATATCTACACAAAAATGGGGTTGGGATAAGTTCTATTTATCATATGTTCTTATAATAATGATATCAAACATGTAAAAGTTTTTTAACACGTTAAAAATTTATGAAGCAAACCGAAAAACAGCTTTAATACTCCGATGTAATAATAGGGGTGCCGATCGTTACGGTTGTATCATTATTATTACCGTTTGAAGTTCGATAAGAAATGTGTAGATTCATAAATTTTTGATTTCCTAATGGAATTTTTGATTTCCAAATCTTATTATAAGCAGATACTGATATGAAGTTTTTTTCATACAAACCCTCTACTGTATTTGCAGAGAACCGATTTAATAACTTTGTTGCTTCCGTTTTTAGTGGTTCCTTAAGCTTTTTAACACCTTCAACGGCGTAAAATACAGAAAAGCGATTCATTTCCGACTCGTATTCCTTTGAAATGCGATTCCATTCATTTCTGTTCCAGCCTTTACCAAGTACAGCGTATGTGACACTCAAATTATATCTATTATTTTCTACAGGATAAAAGATAATCAATATTCTCTCACTGACATTCCCTGTAAAATTTTTCCTCATCCCTATCATTTTATAGTGCTTTCCTTGTGAAGGTTCGATCGACCATGTAAATCCTTTTTGTTCAGTTTTAATTTGCTCTATTTTTTTATTAATTTCAATTTTGCTTTTCGTTTGAACAATAGGTTTCTTTATTAACATAGACCAATTTTTTATTTCTATTTCCTGTTTTTTTACCCCTTCTATTATATCCAACAATTGATTTTCCTTAAAGAAACTAAAAGCATTTTTCTCATTCAATAAAAAAATACCAAATAAAAATACAATTAAAAATAAATTCCTTCTCTTCTTGTTTAACATCGTATTCACCCCATAATTAAAGGATTACCAGCTAGAGATGAAATTATACAAGTTTACTAGATTCACTAACATTAAAATCATTCCATATTTTTGTGCGAAATATTTAGGATTTAACAAAGGGATCGACTTCTTCTTCCATTTGTTATTAGAAGGTCATAAACGAGAAGAAGAAAATCGAAGTAAAAAACAATGATTATATATGTTTATTTAAAAGTGTGCAGGAATGATCTTATAGATTGCTGAAATTATAAACAAAATAATAAGTGAATTTTATTTACTACTTTGTGAAAAGTGGCGAGACAACTCACTGCTTTTTTTATTTGTTTATATATGTATATATTGTGAACCGTCTATACGAGGGGCTTTTCTTTTATTACAATAACGTTGAAGCTAAACCGCTAACTGTTTAGGAGTGAGAAACTGTGAACATAAATAGAATAGTACCTTATCTGCTCGTTTTATGCCTTTTATTAGCTACGGCATGTTCAAAAGATGAGCCTAAGAAGAGCAATGCTGAACATAGCAATCATAAATCTGAATCAAGCAGTCAAAAGTCAGATCATGGGGTCTCAGATATTAGAGAAGAAACAAAGAACATGGAGACGCTTCCCTCTTTTTTATCTGAAAAACCAGAAAACATGCAGATTATCTATAAAGCTGCTGCTATGCATAAAGAGTTATTAGAGAAGATGCCCTGTTATTGTGGCTGTGGTGAAGAAGCGGGTCATAAGAATAACTACGATTGTTTTATAAATGAAAATAAATCAGATGGTTCTCTGGTATGGGATGATCATGGGACAAAGTGCGGAGTATGTTTAGAAATTGCCGCAAAATCCGTACTTGATTACAGCAAAGGCAAATCCATAAAAGAAATTCGAGAAAAAATTGACTCAACGTATGAAAAGGGATATGCAAAACCAACACCCACTCCAGAAATTTAAAGAAACAGGTGATTTTATATGAAAAAATTTGTGTTAATGCTTTGCTTACTTACGTTTATGGTACCAACTCTCACAAGTGCTCATACAGGACTAAAATCATCAAGTCCTGCAGATGGCGATATAGTGAAAGAGGAACTAAAAGAGATAACCCTTCAATTCGAAACAAAGGTTGAGAACTTAAGTACGATGAAGGTCGTTAAGGATGATGGGGAAGAGATTGAACTTGATTCCGTTAAGATCAAAGAAAAGTCAATGAGTGGCATGTTGCCTCGTTCATTAGAAAATGGCTCATACAAGATCCAGTGGAAGATAATCGGAACGGACGGTCATCCTATTGACGGAGAAATCCCGTTCAACGTTCAAGTCGAACAAAAAGAAAAAGTAGATTCACCAGTGGAAAACGAAACAGAAACGGATTCTGATAAACAAAAAGATGAAGAAAAAGGGTTAACCAAAGAGAATACAAAAAAGGATGAGGGTCTTAGTCCGATATTCTTTATCATCATCGGCTTTGTGATTGGCACTATCGTCTTTTTCTTCAGAATCAAGAAGATGAAGTCATGACCGGTTTCATTCCGTTCGCTGAATTCTTAAACTATGTTTTCTTTTCGTTACTCGTTGGACATGTGATTTTACAGTACGTTCCAGAATCCAAACAGCCGAAGATCATAACTTCTAGAACACTATTGCTAATCATGCCACTAGGGGTTTTACTCTTTTCCTTCGGCCCGGTACTTTATGTCATCAATTATTTTGCAGAGGATTTTGGTTTTAGACATACCACTTACTTGGTTCTCACACAATTCAACGTTGGAAAAGGCTGGATTATCACAGCGATTGTTTCTGTAATGCTATGGGTGACCTTATTCTTAAAAGGTTCCAAACACTTGCAAGCATTTTGGCTGCTCCTATTGATAGGTTCTGTAGGATATGCGAGCCATGTTGCCTCACTATCTTTTTGGTCAGGCTTTTTCCTTCATACGGTACATTTCTTAAGTGTATGCGTTTGGGTAGGGATTCTACTTCAAGTAGCTTGGTTTTCAAAGGAAGCAAAAAACTGGGCGAAGTTCTTAAGATGGTTTAATCCGGTAGCCATAGGATGTGTGGTTATCCTTTTTATGAGTGGCATCTTTATCATGTTTAAAGTCGTGGAACCAAGCGAATATCTTAACTCCTGGGCTATTCCATATGGTCAGATGTTACTGCTTAAACATATCAGCATAATCCCCGTTCTCGTGTTTGCTGTCATCAACGGGATACTGGCTAAAAAAACAAAGGCTGATTGGTCCTTTCAACCCCTTTCTTGGATGAGGATCGAAAGCCTTATATTATTGATCGTATTTTTCTTTACAAGTAGACTAGGAACCTTGTCACCGCCTCATGAATCGGTGGAGACCGCTCCATGGATGCTGCACTTCCTTGGAAGTAAAATACCGTCTTCTTTCCAAATTCAATTAGAACCAACCATGTTAGGTGTTATTTTAGGTTTACTTTCTGTATTGTTCTTGCTATTGATATTAATCAGCTTTAGAAAAAATGCGAAACCAGTTTTAGCCTTGTCCTTTGGTCTAGCTTTTATCGTGACTTTATATTTTGGTTTTATGTTTAATATAACTTTGTAGTGTTTTCCTTCGGCTGAAAAGCCGGAGGATGTTTTTATTTATGTGTATTAATTTTTATTTCTTCACACTTTATACAAATTTAACTGCTATATTTTCAATAAGGGTTTGAAATAAATGAGCAATATGTATAAGGTAATATTTTATTTAGGAGTGATCGAAGTTTGGCCACATTAGTTTTAAAGAAAAAAAATATGATAACGAAGGGTTAAAAATGAAAAAAAATCGATTTATTTACAGGAGTCTGATTCTAGGTGTTTTTGTACTAGTAATTGGATACACGCTCTATATAAACCTTTTTAAGGAAAAAAATTCTCTCGTTCAGGTTGGAGATCAAGCGCCTAATTTTGTATTGAAAGACTTGAACGGAAAATCTGTGAAATTATCTGATTATCGTGGCAAAGGAGTTTTCTTGAATTTTTGGGGTACTTGGTGTAAACCTTGTGAGCGGGAGATGCCTTATATGGAACGACAATATCAAAAATATAAAGATCAGGGGGTTGAGATTCTAGCCGTTAACATAGCTGAGTCTAACGTGTCAGTCAAGAACTTCGTAGATAGATACCACTTGTCTTTCCCAATTCCTATGGATAAAGATAGAGAAGTAACTAAAGCTTTTGGGATTGGACCGATACCCACAACGGTTTTGATTGATAAGAACGGAAAAATTGTAAAAAAGACTACCGCTAGCTTAAGTGAAAAAGACATCATTTCCTTTATGAATCAAATCGTACCTAAAGAGAAGAAATAAGTGCATTTTACTAGCTAAATGAATAAGAGAAGAAATTAAAAAAAGCCTCCCACTAAATTTTCGTGGGAGGCTTCTTTTGCATAAGTTGTTCTAGGGATGGCTATAAGATAACATTCATCTTCCATCTTTAATAGAAAGATGTAATTCTTTTTAAAAACGTTAATAAAGTGTGGCGGTTCAATGTTTATTTTGTGAAGACTTTCCGTTGCTGCAAGTTTGGATGCAAAAGTTTCATGTTTGAAGACCTTATCCTTATCATTAATAAGGTTAAATTATATCAATTTGAGCACCGTATAGAATGTGTAAGTTTATTAAAAGTTAATAAGGAATAGTTAATAAATAAACCATTACTAATTGAAGTGGAGGTAAATGATATGTCAGAAATACGTAAAATGCCTCGAGAGGAAGGAATAGATCATTCATTAAGTTTCATTAGAGAGGGTTATAGATACATTTTAAATAGACGTCAAGGCTTTAATTCTAATGTTTTTGAGACACGATTACTTGGAAAAAAAGCAATATGCATGGTCGGGATGGAAGCTACTGAAATTTTTTATGACCCTGAGAAATTCAAAAGGAAAAGTGCAGCACCAAATCGAGCAGTTCAAACATTGTTTGGGAAAAATGGTGTTCAGGCATTGGATGGACAAGATCACAAACATCGGAAAGAAATGTTTATGTCCATTATGACTACCCAAGGAATCCGAAAACTAACAAACATTACAAAAATTCAATGGATGACAGCTCTAAATAAATGGGAACGGAAAGACAAAATTACCCTCTATGAAGAAGTGAAGGAAATTATGTGCAGAACGGCGTGTCAATGGGCGGGAGTTCCTATAGAAGATGCTGATGTTAAAAAAATGACAAAAGACTTAGCAGCGATGTTCGAGACTCCAGCCGCAATTGGCCTTAATCATTGGCTTGGTAGACATGCACGTAATAACGTGGAGAAGTGGATTGTCGAGTTAATTAATAAGGTGCGTAATGGGAAAATAAATCCTCCAGAAGATACTGCTTTACATGTATTTACCTGGCATAAAGATCTAGAAGGAAAGCTTCTGGATATCAACACCGCTGCTGTTGAAGTAATCAATATCTTGAGACCAATTGTCGCGAACGCTATATTTATCAATTTCATAGCGCTCGCATTGCATCATTATCCGGAAGAAAGGAAAAAACTTCAATCCTGCTATAAAAAATATTTTCATATGTTTATACAGGAAGTGCGCCGATTCTTTCCATTTTTTCCTTGTGTTGCGGCACTGGTGAAAACAGATTTTGTCTGGAAGGGCTATGAGTTTAAAAAAGATACCTTAACATTACTTGATCTTTATGGTACCAATCATGATCCAGAAGTATGGGAAAGCCCTGATTTATTCAATCCGATGCGCTTTGCCAGATGGGAAGGAAGCCCTTTTAGCTTCATTCCACAAGGTGGTGGTGATCAATTTATGGGTCATCGCTGTGCTGGAGAATGGGTCACAATTGAAGTTATGAAAGTAAGTCTTGATTATCTGGTTAATCAAATGAAATATGAAGTTCCAGATCAGGATTTAAGTTACAGCTTGGTGAGCATGCCGAGTATTCCAAAAAGCAAAGTAGTAATAAAAAATGTTAAACCAAAGCTGACTACTGACTCTTGAATGGGGTTTTAATGTAACCTAATTAATTTATTGGATAATGCCTGTTTTTGCTAATAAGTTAAAAACGGGCTTTCTTATGTGGGAATCAATCCGTTCTAAACCATTTATGTGTGTCCAATTAATAAAAAAAACCTTAACCATACTTATTACAAACAACAAAATGAAAATGTTTATGGTGAATTATATCTGAACTACTCAAACAAAAGATGGTGCAACCACGACAAACTACATCAAATTGAGATTAAAGGGTTTCAAAATGCTGGAGTTACTCTTGAATGTTGACACGTCCTCTTCAATTTACATATAATACATTCAAATGGATGTTTGAATGTTTGGGATGAGGTGGATAAAAGTTGAAAAGTCAAGACGTATGCGAAGTAACTTGTTTTGACGAGAAAAAAGTTGTTCGAGTTAAAGATGAAATCAATAAAAGAAATTCGCTAAACGTAGCAAGTATTTTCAAAGCTCTCTCAGATGAAACAAGACTTAAAATAGCTTATGCACTTACACTTGAAAAGGAGCTATGTGTTTGTGATGTTGCTAACATCGTAGGAAGTACAACTGCAACAGCATCCCATCATCTAAGACATCTTAGGAGTATGGGCTTAATGAAATACCGAAAAGAAGGAAAACTGGTTTTTTATTCTTTAGATGATGAGCATGTAGTACAACTGATTAAAATTACTTTTACACACCAGGAGGAGGTGGAACATCGTGGAAGAAGCTTTAACGAAGCAAGGTAACAAAACTGTATACCGTGTGTCTGGATTCACTTGAGCGGGCTGTGCGAAAAAGTTCGAAACGAACGTAAAACACCTGGATGGTGTTTCAGATGCAAGTGTTAATTTTGGAGCATTAAAACTGACTGTATATGGAGAAACCACTATTAAATCAATCGAAAAAGCAGGAGCATTTGAGAATATCAAAGTTGTTCCAGAGAACGAGGAGTTTGAAAAAAATAATGAAGCAATTTATAAACGGCATGCTTCCCTAATCGCTTCTAGCATTTTTCTGATCATGGGTTGGCTTGCAGCTGAGATGTATGGGGAGAAATCGATCACTTCCATAATTCCCTATGTCCTATCAATTGTAATCGGTGGCTATCGACTGTTTATCACAGGATTTAAGAATCTTCTCCATCTTGACTTTGATATGAGGACTCTGATGACAATCGCGATTATCGGTGCTTCATTTATTGGTGAATGGGGAGAAGGGGCGATGGTTGTCATCCTATTCGCTATCTCAGAAGCCTTAGAATCCTATTCGATGGATAAAGCAAGACAATCGATCCGATCCTTGATGGATATAGCACCTAAAGAAGCGCTGATCAAGCGTGGTAACCAAGAACAAATGGTAAAGGTTGATGACATTGAGGTAGGGGATGTCATGATCGTAAAACCAGGACAAAAAATTGCCATGGATGGACGTGTAATAAAGGGAATCTCTTCTGTCAATCAAGCGGCAATTACAGGAGAATCCATTCCAGTTACAAAAGAAAAGGATGATGAAGTCTTTGCAGGCACACTAAACGAGGAAGGGTTGTTAGAGGTTGAGGTCACCAAACATGTCGATGACACGACAATCTCAAAAATTATTCATCTGGTTGAAGAAGCTCAAGCAGAAAGAGCACCTTCTCAGGCTTTCGTGGATCGGTTTGCAAAATACTATACACCAGCAATCATCCTTGTTGCCTTTCTTGTCGCTGTTCTCCCTCCCCTATTTGATGGTGACTGGCAGAAGTGGATCTACCAGGGATTAGCTGTTCTCGTAGTTGGTTGCCCTTGTGCGTTAGTCATATCGACACCAGTTTCTATCGTAACGGCAATCGGAAACGCTGCTCGGAACGGTGTATTAATAAAAGGCGGTATCCATTTAGAGGAACTTGGGGCGATTAAAGCAATAGCATTTGATAAAACGGGTACGTTAACGAAGGGGATACCTGTTGTAACAGATCTTAAAATTGAAAGTGACACTAAAGAGATATTCTCTCTAGTAGCCGCCCTAGAAAGAGCGTCTCAACATCCCCTAGCATCGGCAATTGTAAAGAAAGCGGATGATTTAGATTGCTCTTACCAACAGATTGATATTGAAAACTTTCAATCTATAACGGGTAAGGGTATCCAAGGAACCATTAACGGTATAACATACTTCGCTGGAAGTCCAACTTGGAGCAAAGAGCGCATCTTATCAGGAATAGAATCATTCACTGCTCAAATCAGTGAATTGCAAAACCAAGGGAAAACTGTAATATTATTTGGAAACGAAAATGAAATCTTAGCACTAATCGCCGTTGCAGATGAAATAAGAGAATCCAGTCTTGGAGTCATAAAACAGTTGCATTCTCAAGGAATCCAAAAAACAATCATGTTGACCGGGGATAATAAAGGTACTGCAGAAGCTATCGGGAAACTAGTAGGTGTTACAGATATTCAGTCTGAACTACTACCACATGAGAAACTTGGAACTATTAAAGAACTTCGTAAATCCTATGAAAAAGTAGCGATGGTAGGAGATGGTGTGAACGATGCTCCCGCCCTTGCAGCAGCAAATGTGGGGATAGCAATGGGTGGAGCAGGGACCGACACGGCATTAGAAACTGCGGATATTGCTCTTATGGCAGACGATTTAAGAAAACTTCCATTCGCCATGAAACTCTCCCAAAAAACATTAACGATTATTAAACAAAACATCACATTTTCACTTGGCATCAAGCTGTTAGCGTTGCTTTTAGTCGTTCCAGGCTGGCTTACTCTCTGGATTGCGATTTTTGCAGATATGGGTGCGACCCTAATCGTGACATTAAATAGTTTGAGACTTTTAAGTATAAAAGACAAGAATTAAATTACAAAACGCTTGGAGTAGGTTTTCCAAGCGTTTTTTTACTATTTATATTGAGCCATTATTCGTTGTCCAGCTGCAATTGAATGTTTTGCTCTAGATTGGTTAAAATGGATTCAACTAGATGGGGTTGCTGTTTGTAAATGGAATGTAATTGTTGGTTTGCCCGTAACAATCGTAAAGAAATGTTATCGTGCCTCCATTCGTTTGGAATATTTGGAAACAGATTAAGTTCATCATGTAATAATTGAAGATTAGTAAGTTTAATAGTAGTCGTCTTACCATTTTCAAGTTTACTTAAATACGATTTAGAAACCCCTAACTTATATGCAAGTTCCATTAAAGTCACATTACTTTGATTTCTATAAACCCTCATTCTCTGGCCAAAATCCCGAAACATTATTAGATCCTCCGTTTCTTTAGGGAATTTATTTAATCCTTTATAAGTTTAGCCTTTTAGGTGATTGTAAAATTATACTATATTTGTAATAAAAGACTGCTAAATTCTTAGCAGCCTCTAATGTTTTGATTATTTTTTTAGTGGTATTAATCTTTATTGTTTTGCGTTTTTCTTTCATCCTCATCCATAAGTTCATTGGTAGATTTTTTAAACTCTCTCAGTGTCGCTCCTACTGCTTTACCTAGTTCGGGTAGTTTTTTCGGCCCGAAGACGATGAGAGCAGCAGCTCCTACTAATACCAAACTTCCTGGTCCTAACATCGCTATCCCTCCTTAATATTTTACGAAAAACGCCGTAAAGTACATGATGAGCATCCCAACTGAGAATGCAGCTAGGTTTAACCAAGAGACAGATGGTTCTCTGAACTTTTTATGGTCTTCGATGAGCAACTTAGTGATAACAAAGATAACTTGCAGGATCGCACCTGCTCCAATTCCTAAGAATAATGCTCCCCAGATCGGAGAGAAGACAAAGCCTCCGAACCAAGTGCCCAAGATGGCGGGTGCCCCTGCGATCAATCCTAGGAGTACGAAGTCCCTAAACCGTGGTTTGGTCTTTAACAATGGTGCAGCGATCCCGATGCCTTCTGTGATGTTATGCAATGTGAACCCGATGATTAAAAAGGTTCCGAGTGCGGCTTCACCTAAGGCGAAAGAAGAGCCGATGGCAAGACCTTCACCGAAGTTATGAAGTCCTATCCCTGTTGCCATGAGTAAAGCTAAAGCATAAGGAGAATACCCTTTAGATTCCTGTTTCTTATGCTGATACTGGTCAAAGCCGATCAGAAGGAGGAAGGTAAGAGCAGCTCCGATGATGACCACCATGTTTCCTTGGAAGACAGATGGTGCTTCAGCTCCAATCTCGAATCCATCTGCTAATGTTCCGACGAAAAGGAACAGCAATAAACCAACCGTTAATGCTAATATTGCATTGATCCATTTACGTTTAAAACGCTTCATGAACGGATACCACAACAAGCCTAGTGTGATGGGGACGATCCCGACATAAAATCCGATAAAGCCATATTTCAAAAAGTTTTCCAAAGTCGGCTTGGGTGTTAACGTTGCAGCTGGAATCTCACCTTCCGTGATGATGCCGTTCTCCGTAATCAGTTTTATAGCATGAGGATCACCTTCGACCCAAGGATAATTGATCATGACGGTACCTTCGTCAAATCGCTTTAGTGTCTGACTAGGAGAGACCGTAAAATCCCATACCGAATCATCCACCATTACCTGTGAAATCTTTAGGGTTTCTGGTCCTGTGTTGCTCACATCCACTTCGAATCCAGAAACCGTTACTTGTATTCTTTCGATGTTTAAGACTTCAATCGGTGCGGCTGGATCTTGTTCAACACCAGCCCCGTTTTTTAACACCCAAGCTAATACGCCAACTAATAAAATCAACGGAATAAGTCCTGCAATCCACCATTTTGCTTTCATCTTCACCCCTCCTTTTACTCGACCTCAAAGAATCCCATCCAACCTAGTTCAGCGAATTCACTGACATGAGCATGGAACATATATTTTCCTTTGTATGGGAAACGGACTTCAACAATCCCGCGTTCACCTTGACATTGCATGATCGTATCAGTGAACTGGGAAGGGTTGTCGTCTCTTCCAGTCGGATAATACGTAAAGTAATTGGCATGAAGATGAAACGAGTTCAACAAATCAAATTCCGTTAGATTGCTCAAATAAATACGGACAAGCTCATCCTTTTTTATCTTTATCGGATGATTCATAAACGCGAACGCATAACCGTTCACGGTGTAAAATTCGTTCTCTCCGTCTAAATCCAAGTCAAAACCGTTCATCACCATGTTCAGTTCTATTGCAGGTTTTCTCGGTTTCTTAGGATCGATGATAAAGTTTCCATAAAGTCCTTTATGAATATGTCGTGCCAAAGGGAGTACATGGCAATGATAGATCTGTAATCCATAAGGCTTCGCTTCAAATTCATACGTGAAAGATTGACCTGGATAGATCGGATCTAACCCATCCATCTCGGGAGGATGGATGCCATGGAAATGAATCGAGTGCGGGTGACTGCCTTTGTTAACAAAGTTGAAACGCAGCATGTCACCTTCTGTACAACGGAATGTTGGTCCAGGGATGGTTCCGTTGTACGTCCAGCCTGGAAACTTGATTCCCTTAGCGATCTCGATCTCTTTATCAACCGCAACGACTTCGTACGTTCTTAGTGTTTGCCCATTCGGCAGGGTGCTGACTTTTCCATAATCAAATTCAGTAAGCAATCTCTCAGCCATCTTATAGCCGTTTGTTTTGGATTTATCCGACATGTTCGCGTGATTAGCATGACTATTCTTTTTCTTGTGATTGTTGTGAGATGAGGCGTTAACCGTTCCTGTAAATGGAGCAACCTTGTTCAAAAAATAACTTCCTGCAAGTCCAATGGCTCCGACAGATCCCATTTTCAAAATATCACGACGAGAGACTTGTTCCTTTTCTTCCAGTTCCTTATCCATACTTGACCTCCTCTTAAAAAGTTTCCCTTATGCAACTTTTATGATTAATAACTACACTTTATGCCTAATACAAGTATCCTGTCAATTGTTTTTTTTTTGTAAGGTTATTTATTGTACATCCTATTTATAAAATTCTTATTTGGAATGAACAAAAAGCCAATAGAATATGGTGAAAGTGGGTGGGACAAAAAAAGAGGAGACAACGAGATGAATTCAATCATTATTGGGTTAGGGGTTTTTGTTTTTGTGTTTTTAGGCACGTTCCTTGGTGGTGGTAGTCTCCAACTTCTAAAAGATGTGGTATTCAAAAGGAGGAAATTAGTCTTATTGTTTTCAGGAGGAATCATCCTAAGTTTATTACTAAATGAAATCATCCCAGAAGCCATTGAATTATTTGAGACAAAGGGAATTATTCTTGGATTTATAGCTGGTGCACTTTTAATGAAAATTACTGATCAATTTTTCCATAAGGGGAACAAAAAATCCTTTATGTTCTTAGTAGTTGCTTTAATCCTCCATAACCTTCCCACTGGCGTAGGTGTAGGGTTGTTAATAAACGAGAGTTCAAACTCCATATTTTCTTCACCATTTTTACTTGCCATGTTTTTTCATCACATACCGGAAGGACTAGCACTTATGTCATCTGCTTTATATGGAAATGTTTCTTTCTATCTCTTTACATTAACTTGTTTGATTCTTGCGTTTTTCTTCGGTATTAGCGCATTAATTGGCAATGCGTTTTTATATCTTCAAAATATAAAAGTAAATACGCTTTTAATGGGTACATCGATAGGAACACTTAGTTTTGTAACCCTCCATGAGTTTTTAAGGAAAAGTAAAGATGTTACGATTTTTGAATGGCTTTTATACACTAGCTTTGGTTTTTTAATTCCATACTCGTTGCTTTTTATTCACTAAAACCACAAATGCTGAACTCTCCGGCTGCCATAAAAGGCAGTCCTTTTTATGGATAATTTTGGATTTGGTGATTTAATAGCAATCAATTGACAAAGTATGAATACATTCTTATTATGATACTAAAAGTTGCCTATGGGAAACAATTGGGACAGGGGGAAACACGGATGGACGAAGCTAAAGTAATAAAATTATACGATGCCAAGATCGGAAGCTTCATCCGGATCACTTCAATTGATTTAGAAGGTGTGATGAGAAGACGTTTACTGGATCTAGGTTTTGTTCGAGGGGCAGTTGTTGAAGTGATAAGAAGAAGTCCTTTAGGGGATCCGATGGCATTCCGTGTAAGCCAAACTACCATTGCTTTACGAAAAGAAGAAAGCCAGAGGATAGAAGGGGAGTTGGTCTAACATGAAAAACTCTTATACTGTTGCGTTAGCAGGCAACCCAAACACAGGAAAAAGCACGCTGTTCAATGCGTTAACAGGTTTAAAACAACATACCGGTAATTGGGCTGGTAAGACTGTTTCACTCGCAGAAGGTAAAGTTGAACATAAAGGCAAAACGGTAAGAATAATTGATCTGCCAGGTACGTATTCCTTATTCTCAAATTCAACCGATGAAGAAGTCGCAAGGAATTATATCGTTTTTGAAAAGCCAGATGTAACACTGGTCGTTTTAGATGCTACATCATTAGAGCGCAACTTTAATTTAGCCTTACAAGTTTTAGAGATGACAACGAATGTGATCATTTGTATCAATTTAATTGATGAAGCAGATAAACAAGGCATATCTATAAATGAAAAAGCGTTAACAAGGAAACTCGGTGTACCTGTTATAAAAATATCTGCGAGAAATAAAACAGGTTTTACCCTTTTATTAGATACGATTGATAGAATCCATACGGGAAAGATCGTGTGTACTCCTGAAATTATTTTTTATGATGAAGAGATCGAAAGAAAGATTCGCCAGATCGAACCGCTCGTACGGGAGTATCTTGAAGATAGTATTTCGTCAAGATGGGTAGCTTTACGCTTGCTTGACGGAGATGATTCATTATTTCAGCAGATGGAAAAACGCTTATTGGTCAAGGGGGGATAATCATGCAAAATGGATTCCAACAGAAAACTTCAGTAAGTTTGGGAAACTTATATGCGTATGCTCAAGAAATCTCTGATGATCATATGCGGGATAAGATCGTTCAAAATCTGTATAAAAAGAGTCAACAATTATGCGAATCTAGTGTCATTCATAAAAATAAGAAGAATGATAAAAGAACAGAAAAACTAGATGCCATCTTTACTTCCCCGATATTTGGATTCCCGATTATGATTATAATGCTTGGAATCGTGTTTTATCTAACTATCGCAGGGGCTAACATACCGTCATCGATGCTTGCTACTTTCTTTGGCTGGCTAGAAAATCATCTAACTGCCTTTTTTATGTATATGAATTCTCCTGATTGGCTTCATGGTATATTGGTACTTGGGTTATACCGGGGGACTACATGGGTGATAAGTGTAATGCTTCCTCCTATGGCTATTTTCTTTCCTACTTTTGCCTTGCTTGAAAACTATGGTTATCTACCACGTGTTGCCTTCAATATGGATCGAATTTTCAAGAGTGTAGGGGCACATGGAAAACAGTCTTTAACAATGGCGATGGGGTTCGGTTGTAATGCTGCAGCGATGTTATCGTCTCGAATCATTGAATCTCCAAGAGAAAGGATGCTTGCCATCCTTACGAACAACTTCGTTCCTTGCAACGGTCGTTGGGGTACCCTGATTGTTCTTGCATCACTTTTTATGGCAGCAGGATATACAGGTGGTCTTAAATCACTCGTGACGACTTCTGTTATCGTTGGAATTGTAATGGTTGGTGTAATTGTAACCTTTATTGTTTCTTGGGTTCTTTCCAAAACAGCTCTAAAAGGAGTGCCTACGCATTATACTCTAGAATTGCCGCCATATAGAAGACCGAAATTCTTTGACACAGTCATAAGATCATCATTGACAAAATCTTTATCAGTTCTTAGCCGTGCAATTAAAGTTGCTGCGCCAGCTGCAATTTTAACATGGGTCATTGCTAACATTTATGTTGGGGATACAAGTATCTTGATGTATATCGTAAACTTCTTAGATCCTTTCGGTAAGATGCTAGGGTTAGACGGCTTCATACTCATGGCTTTTCTGATTGGATTGCCCGCCAACGAGATCGTTTTGCCAATCTTATTAATGGGCTATCTTTCCACCGGGTCATTAACAGAAGTCGATAACCTGGTAGATTTGAAGCAAATCTTTGTAGAGCACGGATGGACGTGGCTTACTGCATTGAATATGATGCTATTTTCATTGTTGCATTTTCCATGCGGGACAACACTCGTGAACATATACAAAGAAACCAAGAGTAAAAAATGGACGTTTTTAGCTTTTCTGATACCAACTGTTATTGCAATTACGGTTACATTCACCATTGCTCAAACAGTTTATTTTCTTCGTTAATTCAAAAGCCCTTTATTGGGCTTTTTTTAATGTGAAAAAATGATCGATAGACACAAAGGATTAAGTTTATTTACAATTGTTTATTCTAATTATGTATTAACTTTTTCTCTTTGTATGATTGCACGCTGAGCGGATATTGTGCATAATATACATGAGCACATATTCATATTTAAGAAGGTGGAAATTATGGGACACTCTCACGATCATGGACATCACCATCATGGAAGTAATAACAAAAACGCATTAAAATGGTCATTTTTTCTAATTGCGAGCTTTATGATTGTTGAGGTCATTGGTGGCCTTTGGACTAACAGTTTGGCTCTCCTTTCCGATGCAGGGCATATGTTGAGTGATGCTGCGGCACTTGGACTTAGCTTTTTAGCTCTTACGATGGGGCAACGAAAAGCCACCCATTCAAAGACGTTTGGATACAAACGTTTTGAGATTCTAGCGGCGTTTTTAAACGGTATTACCTTAATCTTAATCTCACTTTATATCTTCTGGGAAGCTTATCACCGTATAGTAGATCCTCCAGAAGTGGTGAGCTCAGGAATGTTAATCATCTCTTTCATTGGATTGCTTGTAAACATAGCAGCTGCCTATATTTTGATGAAAGGCGATAAAGACGAGAACTTAAATGTGCGTAGTGCATTTTTACATGTGCTTGGCGACATGTTAGGATCAGTCGGAGCAATCGTTGCAGCATTACTCATCATGTTCTTGGGATGGAGTATCGCTGACCCGATTGCGAGTATCATTGTTGCGGTATTAATCATCATAAGTGGCTGGAGAGTAACAAAAGATTCCTTCCATATCTTAATGGAAGGAACACCATTAAATTTAGACGTAGAAAAAGTAAAAGAAGTTATACTATCACTTCCCGAGGTGAAGGGAGTTAACGACCTCCACGTATGGTCGATCACATCTGATTTTCCTGCACTCAGCTGCCATGTAGTAAAAGAAACATCAGCTGATTACAAGGAAGTTTTGAATCAAGTGAAAAAAGTGTTGCACGATGAATTCCATATTCATCATACGACGATTGAAGTGGATGAAGAAAGAGAAGGGCATCAGCACCAAGGGCATTGCAATTAAAAAACGAACCCTTTTCAGGGCTCGTTTTTACGTATGTTTTGCATGGTCAATGCTTTGTTTTAACAAGTCAATGACATGTTCATCATCTGTAGTATAATAAATTGTTGTGCCTTCTCTTCTTGATTTCACTAATCTAACATTTTTCAAAAATCGTAATTGGTGGGAAACTGTAGATTGTAAAAGAGAGAGTTTGTCGGCAATCTCATTTACAGACTGCTCACCATGTAGTAACAAATTTAAGATGCGTAACCTTGTTGGATCGGATAATGCTTTAAAACATTGACCGACCATAAAAAGTGTTTCTTCATCTAAATCAATAAACAGCTTTTTATTATGTTGTTCCTGTTCTCCCATGTGCAACCCCTTCTTTATTAATACATGAATCTATTATAAGAGAATCTTTCCTAATGAACAACGATTTAGACCAAGGAGGTACTTGTGAATAACGTTTTAACAACTTATCCATTCTTTGAGCTTTGGAAGATTGACATTTTACTTTTAATTGTTTTTCTAGGCTTTATATTTTCTTTAGTAACTAAGAGAGTTTTAATTTTAAATCCACATTTGGATGGTGTAAGCATTAAGAAGAGGGCACTTTTTTGTAGTGGGTTGATTCTTTGGGCTATTGCAGAGGGCAGTCCGTTAAGTCTGATCGGACATCATTATCTCTTCAGTGTACATATGGTACAGATGACAATTACCTATCTGATGGTACCACCATTATTAATTGCAGGGCTCCCGGAATGGGTGTTTACCTATCTCTTTCAGGTATCATCCATCAAGAAAATGGTCCACTTTGCAACAAGACCCTTGTTAGCGATACTAGTATTCAATTCCTTGTTTTCGATTTATCATTTTCCAAATGTTTTTGACACGCTGATGGCTAACCCTTGGGCGATGGATTTTTATCATATTGTTTTATTTATTACATCAATTATGATGTGGTTTCCTATAATATCAAATGTTCAAACCGGAAAAGAATTATCAAGCCTTCAAAAGACAGGATACATCTTTGCCATGGGCGTACTGCTCACACCAGCATGTGCGTTAATCATTTTTGCAAAAGACATATTGTATCAGATGTATCAACACAGATCGTCGATCACTTACCTCTCCTATACACCTCTGTATGATCAGCAACTTGGAGGAGTAATCATGAAAATCGGACAAGAGATTATATATGGAACGGTATTGTTGAGGATCTTTATCGGTTGGTTCAAAAAAGATAAGTTATATAGCATTGATGAATTACCAGCTGAGGATTATCGGGTCCCAAAGGGATAGCCATTTCTGTTCTAATTGGGGGGAATAAGCATGAATTATGATGTGATTGTGATTGGCGCTGGTCAAGCAGGATTAGCGATGGGCTATTACTTAAAGAAGGCAAAACATTCATTTTTAATAATCGGTAAAGAAGAGAATGTTGGGGATGTTTGGAGAAAGCGTTATGATTCTCTCGTTCTGTTCACGCCGCGGTCATATAGTACACTTCCAGGATGCTATTTTGAAGGGGATCAAGACGTTTATCCGACAAAATATGAAGTAGCAGACTACCTTGCGTCATATGCTGAAAAATTTTCATTACCCCTTCAATTAAACACTAACGTTTATAGTTTGCATAAAGAGGATAACCGATTTGTAGTTAAAACGAACCAAGGCGATTTTCTTTCAGATAATGTAGTTGTGGCTACGGGGCCGTTTCAGGTCCCATTTATACCTGAGTTTTCACATCAGTTCTCCAATGAGGTTTTTCAAGTACATTCTTCAGGTTATCGATCTCCAGAACAGCTCAAAAGTGGATCAGTGTTGATCGTTGGTGGTGGGAATTCTGGTGCTCAGATCGCCGTTGAGTTGTCCAAGACCAAAGAAGTGTACTTGTCTGTAGGACATAAAATGAAGTTCTTTCCGCAAGTAATCGGAAATAAGAGCATCTTTTGGTGGTTTCAAAAGTTAGGACTTCTACAATCACACGTAAATACCACAATAGGGCGATTTTTGAGCCGTCAGCCTGATCCAATTTTTGGTCTTGAACTGAAAAAAGCGATAATAGAAAAGAAGGTAATTTTAAAATCACGATCTGTTAGTGTAGAAAATGACAAGATCATGTTTGAAGATGTGAGCAGGGTAATGGTTGATAATGTTGTTTGGGCGACAGGTTTTAAATCCGATTTTAGCTGGATACAAATTGAGGGTTTATTCGATTACGATAGAAAACCTATTCATCAAAGAGGCGTTACTAAAGTTAAAGGGCTATACTTTTTAGGTTTGCCCTGGCAGTATCGAAGAGGATCAGGGCTGCTCTATGGAGTCGGAAATGATGCAGAGTATCTAATGAATCATATGAACAGCTTACAATAAAAACAGTGCATACAGCGCACTGTTTTTTTATAATCTAACTTGATTTTTTCTTTTCCTCCATGAGCCACTTAGAGGCTAAGACTTCTTGCTCAAATCGATTTGCATGCTCCTCTTGCTTCTTGGACACTTTCTTTATGAAAACGACAAAGATAAATGAGAATACAATTCCTATAACTATCAAAAGTGTAGGTCCTACAAACTCCATCGTCTCTTTTGAAATATTAAACAATATGATCACTCCCTTCATGGTATTTATGTGCATATGTTCATATAATAGCATTAAAAATATTATTATACTATCGAGGTAAGTTATTTTTAAGTAGCCATAGTATATCTTATTATGTTGATCATTAATTTAGGGCTGGATAAAATGAAAACCCACATTCTATTAAAGACAATGTATTTAATCACAATATTCTAAATTGAACTGTCACGTTATTGTTCCAATGCAAATATTTAAATTTACTAGAATTCATATAGAATGAATATATGAATATATGCACATGTATATTGAAAAATTGAGTTTAATGTACTGGAGGTGGGCGATATGAAACTTACTAATTTACAACTTTTTCTTTTCCTGACGGCCTTTGGATTTGTTACTGCAAGTGCGTATTGGATCTTAGCGATTTTGAAATCATATTAATTGAGGTGAAAAAGAATGTACAAGAAAACCATATTGATCATTGATGACGATTGGGACATGAGAAACTTATTGCGTATCTATCTTCGTGATTATTATCACCTTCTTGAATTAGATAATGGGCAGCGCGCTCTAGATGTATTGACAAGAAATAAAGTAGATCTTGTTATATTGGATATTATGATGCCAGAAATAGACGGATGGGAAATCTGTATGAGAATACGTGAGAAAAGTACAACACCTGTCCTAATGCTTACTGCTTTATCCGATGTACAGGATAAGATTATGGGCTTGAATATTGGGGCGGATGATTATATAACAAAGCCATTTGAACCTGATGAGTTGTTGGCTAGAGTTCAGGCATTGCTGCGAAGAGTGTCTTACTTAAATACAATGGAAAAGAAAGAAAATGAAATAATAATTGAGGATTTAACGATTAATATTAGAGCTCGAGAAGTATTCGCAAACGAGAAGAGTGTCAACTTTACGCCAAAAGAGACAGAGTTGCTCATATTTTTAGCTAATAATCCTAGACAGGTTATGACGAGAGAAGTTCTCTTAAACAAAATTTGGGGTGAATATTACTCATATGATGGCAGGGTCGTAGACACACATGTTAAAAATATTAGAGTAAAGCTAAGAGAAAAGGGACTTTCTTTTGATCCAATAAAAACGGTTTGGGGCGTAGGTTACAAATTCTCTCAACCAGGAGAACAAGTGTAATGAAGAATAGTATCATCTTTAAGATAAGTGGAAGTTTTATTTTACTTTTCTTAGTTGTGCTATTCCCTACAGGTATTGTAATCTACCAAGGATTTTCGGGTTTTTATTATAATGAAGTAAGACAAAATATAAATAAACTATCTGAGCAGTATGCCCATTCAATCAACAACACAAATGATAAAGAGTTTATTAGTATGTTTGAATCTCTGTCCAGACTAACAAGGACTGATATATTCATCACAGATTCTAAGGGGAATATAATTGCTAGTACTGGCGTGGAGGGCTTGGAAGAAGGCAAAAAGATTTCAACAAAAAACAACAATTTGTTATCTAGAGGGCAGACAATAAATAAAGAATATGAAGAACCTATTTCGAAGGCTCATCATCTAATGGCAGGAAAACCAATAAAGAATAACCACACTTTTAAAGGCAGTGTTTTTGTACTTTCATCGATTGAAGAGATTCATGAATCGATAAAAAAGGTTCGCCTATTACTTACACTTGTAGGAATCGGTGCTTTCTTTCTTATGCTTGGCTTCACTTATTTTCTTTCACGAAAACTGGCTGCTCCATTATTACAAATGGAAAAAGCAACGAAAGAAATCGCGAAAGGTAATCTCGGTGTACCGGTTGAATATTCTTCCAATGATGAAGTGGGTCAACTCGGGAAGGCAATAAATTTATTGAAAGTGGAACTAAAACAGTACCGTGATTCGAGGCAAGATTTTTTAGCTTCCATTTCGCATGAATTACGTACACCTATCACCTATATTGAAGGGTATTCAAAGGCACTTAAAAATAAACTTTATAAAGATGATAATGAAAAAGTTTTATACTTAGATACCATTAATCGGGCTTCTTTGCAATTAAAAGGCTTGATTAACGACCTCTTTGATTTATCAAAAATGGATATCGACCAATTTCAGCTAACAAAACAACAAATTGATATTATTGAACTTGCCGAATCTATCCTTGTTAAAGTAAAACTGCGGGCAGGAGATAAAGATATAGGAATTGAGTTTATTAAAAATACAGAAGAAGCTTATCTTTACGCAGATGCCTTGCGAATCGAGCAAATATTATTAAATCTCTTAGAAAATGCCATTCGTTATACAGATCACGGAAGTGTTATATTGGAAATAAACAAATCAAAAAAATTTATTGGAATTCGTGTCAAAGATACTGGAAAAGGAATTCCAGAAAAAGAACTTCCTTTTATTTTTGACCGTTTTTATCGAGTGGAGCGATCAAGATCAAGGCAACACGGTGGCTCTGGATTAGGCTTATCTATCGTAAAAAAGTTAGTTGAACTTCACGATGGAACAATAGAAGTTAAAAGTGATCCAGGTAAGGGATCAGAATTTATAGTAAGTATCCCTATTAATCAAAAAGTACACTAAACACAAAAAAATTAGAATTGGAGAGAGGTATATGTATCCTCTCTTTTTTTTGTAATAAAAATGAAAAATAAAAGGGTGCATTTCTTCACAGTTTCCACACATTTTTCAATTATAGTGAGTGTGTCCTAGAAACTCGAATAAACAATTATAGTGTCAGATTTTGGTGTCAGGAGGCTCGGAATTTGAAGAAAGAACTAGTTTTAATGACTGCATTCTTTACCTTGCAGTTAGGTATTGCAAATGAATTAACAACTGTAAACGCAACAACCTTGGATGAGATAAAGGAAAAAAAAGAGGAGAATGATAAAAAACGGCAAGGGAAATTAGCAGAAAAGAATGAAATAGTCACTAAAAAAGAAACCATTTCTTCTGAGATTAAACGACTCGATTTATCGATCATGGATAAAACGCGAGAATTAGAATCGAAGAAGGAAGAAATCGAAGAGATAACCAAAAATATAGAAACTTTAAAGAAAGAGATTGCTATTATAGAAAAACGAATTGAAAAGAGAGACAAACTTCTAAAAGAAAGAGTGTCTGCCATGTATGAGGATGGAGGTGCAACCAGCTATTTAGAAGTTGTATTGGGTTCAAAAAGCTTTGGCGATTTCTTAGATCGAGTCATAGCTTTAAATACGATTGCTGACCAAGACCGATCTATCATCGAAGAACATAAAGCAGATCTAAATGTATTGGACATTAAAAAGGCTAAAATCGAAAATCAGCTATTAACACTGGAAGAAACCAAAGTTGAACTTGAAAAGCTAATGAAAGTTCTTGACGATCAGCGGAATAAAAAAAATATAATATTATCAGATTTGAAGAATAAAGAAGGTGAGATTAACTCCTATATCTTAGATCTTGAGGAGAAAAATAAACTTCTAGACGACCAAGAAAAAGCGAAGAAAGCAGAAATCGCTCGTGCAAAACGAGAATCTGCAATGAGCCAAAACAACAATTCTCAGCCAAAATCAAATAGTGGGAGCGGTTCATTTTTATTTCCAACTGAAGGTATAATTACTTCAAAGACTGGTCCTAGATGGGGAAAAGAGCATGCGGGTCTTGATATTGCTAAAGCAGGAACCGTACCAGTTGTTGCTGCAGCTAATGGGACAGTGCTGCGTTCTTATTATTCATCGAGCTATGGTAATGTAGTATATCTAACACATTATATCAATGGTCAGTTGTATACTACTGTCTATGCTCACATGAAAAGCCGCCTTGTAGATTCAGGAGAAACGGTAACAAAAGGGCAACAGCTTGGTTATCAAGGCAATACGGGCAGATCAACAGGTCAACATCTCCATTTTGAGCTTCATCAAGGGGAATGGAATTCAAGTAAATCAAATGCAATTGATGCTTTACCATTACTAAGCAGATAACAAAAAGAATAATCCATTTCCATTCCCAATACCTCCCTCTTTGGTATTGTTTATATAAAATTTGAACCTGCAGGTAATAAACACCCGAATCTCAACGGGTGTTTTTACCTGTTAATATAGGATAAGTATAGGGTGACTTTTATGAATGATATAAATCTGATTTTTTCGTTTACTGCTGGACTCTTATCGTTTCTTTCGCCTTGTTCCTTGCCGCTTTACCCAGCCTTTGTGTCTTATATAACTGGTGTATCTTTACAGGACTTGAAAGAATCAAACAGGATATCAAAGCATGCGGTTCTTCATACCTTGTTCTTTCTTGCTGGATTCTCAATTATCTTCCTTGTATTAGGATTATCCTCTTCGTTATTCAGCCAACTGTTTATGCAATATAAAGATCTTTTTCGTCAAGTTGGAGCCGTGGTCATCGTATTTTTCGGGCTACTTGTAACCGGGAACTTAAGTATTAAGTTTTTAATGAAGGATAAAAGAGTTCGTTTTACTAAACGTCCTTCAGGATATTTTGGGTCTGTCCTGATTGGATTAGGTTTTGCGGCTGGGTGGACGCCATGTACAGGGCCGATACTCGCTGCTGTCATGGCTCTAGGAATTACGAATCCTGGGTCGGGGTTAATTTACATGTCTTTTTATATCTTAGGATTTGCTATTCCTTTTTTTGCACTCACTTTCTTTGTTGAAAAAATTCAATGGTTCAAAGTGCACAGCGGTATTTTTATGAATATTGGCGGTTATCTAATGATTATAATGGGAATCTTTTTGTATTTTGATTGGATGACTAAAATCATTTCGTTTCTTACAAATAATATATTCGGGGGATTTACTGGCTTTTAAAATTGGAATTTTAATTCCTATGAATTTGCAAAGATGGGGGAGAAAATTTTGGCAGAAGTAAGCGGTATCTTATTATATTGTGCATTTTTTGTCTATTTAATTGCAATAATTCCTTTTTCGATGGCTATGCCAAGTGAAAAAAAGAAACAACAATCTAATAAATGGGGGCAAATCGGATATTTTGTTTCTATTTTAGGATTTTTATTCCAAGCTGGATATTTTGTAACTCGATGGTTTGCGAGTGGTCATGCACCTGTCAGCAACCTTTTTGAATTCATCACTTTCTTTGGTATGATGCTCGTTTTTGCATTTTTAATCATCTATCGAATATATAAAACAAATATTTTAGCCATATTCACAATGCCGATTGCACTATTGATCATCGCATATGCAAGTATGTTTCCTAAAGAAATTTCACCATTAATACCAGCGCTTCAAAGTGACTGGTTAAAAATCCATGTCACTACAGCAGCTCTTGGTGAGGGACTTTTGTCTATTAGTTTTGTTGCTGGACTTATATATTTAATACGTAATGTGGATCAATCAAAATTCAATAAAATGACATTTTGGTTAGAGTTTATCCTTTATTCATTGCTATCTGTTGTTGGATTTATTTTAATCAGTTTTTCGTTTAATCTTATGGATTATAGTACTACATTTATTTGGAATGATAAAAATGAACGTATGATTACTGTCACATACGAACTTCCAGCTATTGTAAGTCCAGATGATTCAGAAGTCAACAGTAATAATCCGAGCTCACTTTTTGAAACCCCTTCTTGGATGGATGGGAAAAACGCAGCAAAAAATTTAAATAGTTTATTGTGGTCGTTTGTTGCCGGCTCTTTATTGTACATTTTGATAACGATGCTCTGCCGTAAACGAATAGCTGCATATATTCAACCAAAGTTAAAGCATATAGACCCTGAGTTATTGGATGAAATATCGTACAGAGGCGTTGCAATTGGATTTCCTGTCTTTACATTAGGTGCACTTGTATTTGCTATGATATGGGCACAAGAAGCATGGAGCAGGTTTTGGGGATGGGACCCTAAGGAAGTATGGGCTTTAATCACATTTTTATTTTATGCAGCCTATTTACACTTGCGTCTATCAAGAGGCTGGCATGGGGAAAAATCTGCATGGCTAAGTGTTGTTGGCTTTTTAATCATCATGTTCAATTTAATAGCAGTAAATTTAGTAATCGCAGGATTACATTCATATGCATAAGGAATTTGATACAATAGACATAATTAAAAAATCATAGAGGTGTTTATATGAAACAAAAAAGTAACCCCTTTAAGAAGATTGTATTAGGTACGCTTGTTCTATTCGGCATAATATTAGGTCTCTTTCTAATTTCCAATGCTAATCAAGATAGTGATTTGAACACACAATCCAGCTACAAATCCTCTCCATCCATTAAAGGACAGCCGACTATAGGTGATGCTAAAGCGGACGTGCAAGTTGTTGAGTTTGGAGATTACAAATGTCCGGCTTGTAAAGCATGGAGTGCTCAGATCTTCCCTAAATTACAAAAAGATTTTATTGATACTGGTAAAGTTAAATTCTCGTTTATCAATGTATTATTTCATGGAGAAGAGTCCGAATTAGCTTCCATCGCTGGCGAATCGGTATTTGCACAAGATGAAGAAGCCTTCTGGATTTTTAACAAAAAGATGTTTGAAGAACAACCAGCAGAAAACCATGATGGGGCATGGATTACAACAGACAAGATCTTAGAGGTTTTAAGTAAAAACACGCCTGAAATAGATAGAGAGAAAGTTAAACAAGATATGGAGAGTAAAGCCACTTTAGAAGAAGTAAGTAAAGATATTGAACTGGTAAAAGAATACAAAGTAGAACAAACTCCAAGTATTATGGTTAATGGAACAATGCTTACTGATCCTTTTAACTATGAAGAGCTAACCAAATTAATCGAACAAGAATTAGAAGGAAAATAATATGAAGCTACGTGAATCAACGCTGTATCTATCATGGGTAATATCCATATTCGCCACGTTTGGAAGTCTCTATTTTAGTGAAGTTAGGGAATTCGTTCCATGCGATTTGTGTTGGTATCAAAGGATCATGATGTATCCTTTGACCATTATTTTAGGAATTGCAGCATATCAAAATAATAAATCTATAAAGCACTACGTTCTGCCGTTATCGATTTTAGGGGGATGCATTTCTCTTTTCCATTATTTAGAACAGAAAGTGCCGGGTTTTGCTGCGATCAAACCATGCAAAAACGGAGTTCCTTGTAGTACGGAATATATTAATTGGTTCGGCTTTGTAACTATTCCATTCTTGGCATTAACCGCGTTTAGTTTAATAACTTTGCTTTTACTGTTAACGAAAAATAAATAATGGTGTATTAAAATAAAACCTATCCAAAAAAACGGATAGGTTTTTTTCTTTTTGAAGGTCAAGTACTTGTTGGGAAATCGGAAGAAAAACCCAAGTTTGTGAACAATGTTTGCACAGAGTATGTGGTTTTAGTGAATGTGGTGAAATTCCTATGACACATACGTAAATTTTAATACAAAAGGTATTTGTTCTGCTAAATTGATAGTGTTATAAAACATATTTCGAATTACAGCAGAAAGAAGGTGGCCTTAGTGTATAAGCGGTATAAACCGTTTGTTTTCTTGGGTATGTTATTGACTGTTTTCTTATTGAGTGGATGCAGTGATTTGCTCGTACTTGATCCTAAAGGACCGGTAGCTCAACAGCAGAAAGACCTGATCATGTATTCAATCATATTTATGATAGGAATTATAATGGTCGTTTATGTGTTGTTTGGATTTATCGTATATAAGTATCGTGATCATAAGGGTCATAAGGGGTACGATCCTGAAAATAAAGGAAGTCACTTAATTGAAGCCATTTGTTTGATTATCCCGTTGATTATCGTTGTTGCGTTATCTATTCCAACGGTAAAAACTATTTATTCTTTAGAGGAAGCTCCAAAGGGAAGTGAGAATAAAAAGCCGTTGGTTATTCAAGCAACCTCGGTGGATTGGAAGTGGATTTTCACGTATCCAGAGCAAAATATAGAGACAGTAAACTATATCAATATTCCAGAAGACCGTCCTATACTATTCAAACTTACATCAGCTGATTCAATGAACTCGTTCTGGGTGCCTTCATTAGGTGGACAAAAGTATGCTATGGCTGGTATGCAGACTGAGCTCTATCTTCAAGCCGATGATCCAGGGGTTTTTGATGGCCGAAATTCAAACTTTAATGGTGAAGGTTTCACAGACCAAACATTTAAAGTAGCTGCTTTAACATCAGAGTCTTTTGATAAATGGGCGAAAGAAACCCAGCAAGAAGCACCAAAATTGACTAAGAAGCAGTACGATCAACTTATGCTTCAAGGTCATACGAAAGAAATGACTTTCTCATCTACCCATCTAAAGTGGGTTAAACATGAAAATGATGCAGATTACGCTATTAAAGTGCGTGAACGCTTAAGCAAGTAATATAGTAAGGCAAAGTCTAATGGGGTGAAACTGCCCCATTAGAAGAGGAGGCACTATCAATGAAATGGGATGAATTTTTTGTAACAGGTGATCCGCTCATTTATGGGGCGGATGTCTCGATTGCTATCACGATGTTAGGAATTGTTTTTTTTCTGACATACTTTAAAAAATGGAAGTGGTTATGGACCGAATGGCTAACTACCGTCGATCATAAAAAGATAGGTATCATGTATATCATCTCTGCTATCCTGATGCTATTCAGAGGGGGAGTTGATGCTCTTTTAATGAGAACGCAACTCGCAGTCCCTGAAATGGAGTTTCTCGATTCACAGAAATACAACGAGATATTTACAACACATGGCACGATTATGATTATATTTATGGCGATGCCGTTTTTAATTGGACTAATCAACGTGGTTGTTCCATTACAAATAGGTGCACGGGATGTAGCATATCCTTATCTGAATGCTGTTAGTTTCTGGACATTCTTTATTGGAGCGATGCTGTTTAATATCTCGTTTGTTATAGGCGGATCTCCATCTGCTGGGTGGACGAGCTATATGCCGCTTGCGAGTAATGAACTAAGTCCTGGGCCTGGTCAGAATTATTACCTCTTGGGGTTACAAATTTCTGGAATCGGTACTTTGTTAACAGGTATCAATTTTATGGTCACTATATTTAAGATGCGTGCACCAGGAATGACATTGTTCCGTATGCCAATGTTCACTTGGTCAGCACTCGTTACGATGGCTATCATCATTTTTGCTTTTCCGATCTTAACGGTTGCTTTAGCTTTAATGACTTTTGACCGCCTATTCGGAAGTCATTTCTTTACACTTCAAGGAGAAGGAATGGATATGCTTTGGGCTAATCTTTTCTGGCTCTGGGGTCATCCTGAGGTTTATATCGTTATACTACCAGCTTTCGGTATATTTTCAGAAATAATAGCTACGTTCTCTAAAAAAACACTCTTTGGCTATAAAGCAATGGTCTGGTCGATGGTTCTAATCGCGGCATATAGCTTCTTAGTTTGGGTCCATCACTTCTTTACGATGGGTTCTGGTGCGTTGGTTAATTCTTTCTTTTCAGTTACCACGATGCTTATTGGGGTACCGACTGGTGTGAAGATATTCAACTGGCTCTTTACGATGCGTAAAGGTCAGATAGAATTTTCAACGCCAATGCTCTGGTCACTCGGGTTCATCGTTAATTTTGTAATCGGTGGGGTAACTGGGGTCATGCTCGCCATGGCAGCAGCAAACTACCAATACCATAATACGTATTTCTTAGTCGCTCACTTCCATTATGTACTAATAGCAGGTACGGTCTTCGCTTGTTTTGCAGGACTTGTATATTGGTATCCAAAAATGTTCGGTCATAAACTAAACGAACGTATCGGTAAATGGGTATTTTGGTTATTTACCATAGGATTCAATATTTGTTTCTTCCCGCAATACTTCCTTGGATTAGACGGAATGCCTAGACGTATATATACGTACAGCGAAGAATCAGGTTGGGGGCCACTAAACATGATTTCAACAGTAGGCGGGTTCATGATGGGGATTGCGTTCTTAGTTCTTGTTTATAACATTTACTATAGTTTCCGCTATGAACCACGTGAAAAAACAGGAGATGCATGGAACGGGCGTACATTGGAGTGGTCGACACCTTCAGCGATGCCGCCATTCTATAATTTCGCTAAAATTCCAGTGGTCAAAGGATTAGATCATTTCTGGAATGAAAAACAGAACAAAGAGATCAAACCATTGACGACACAAGATCTTCAAAAGATCCATATGCCTAATAATTCCGGTGTACCATTCGTTATGGCCAGCTTCTTCTTTGTCTCAGGTTTTGGACTTGTCTTTGAATGGTATTGGATGGCGATCATAGGGTTGATCGGTGTATTGGCAACGCTAGTTATTCGTTCTTTCGATTACAATAATGGTTACTATGTTTCGGTTGAAGAAATAAAAGAAACCGAAAACATAACTAAATAAAGGGAGGCGTGGACATGGCACAATCAAAAGTAAGAGACCTCAACACGCCGATGGAATATCAATCAGAGACTGGAAGATTGAATATTTTAGGGTTTTGGTTGTTCCTTGGGGCCGAAATAGCCTTGTTCTCAACACTGTTTGCGACATATATGGTTTTGATGGACAGGACAGCAGATGGTCCTGCATTAGGAGAATTGTTTGAAGTAAAAGGATTGTTGATACAGACTTTCTTGTTATTAACCAGTAGTTTCACATGTGGACTAGCAATCCATGAAATGCGTCGCTACAATGTAAAAGGCTTATTCTTTTGGATGATTACAACCATCTTGCTTGGTCTTGGATTCCTTGGTTTCGAGATTTATGAATTCTTTGTCTACATTCATGAAGGAGCGAATATAGGCACAAGTGCAGCATGGTCAGCATTCTTCGTATTGGTCGGTACACACGGACTGCATGTAACCCTTGGTATTGGCTGGATTATATTGATTCTGATACAGGTTGCAAAAAGGGGCTTAACACCTCAAACAACCGCTAAAGTATTTATTTCAAGTCTATATTGGCACTTTCTTGATGTTGTTTGGATCTTTCTCTTCACAGCCGTTTATCTCATGGGGATGGTGATGCAACATGGCTAATCATGCAGCTGCTCAACATAAAGGTATTCCTTGGAAGCATGTGGTTGGTTTTGTATTGTCTATTGTGTTAACACTGTTTGCTATATGGTTCGCCCTAGAAACCGATTTATCAACGAATATAAAATTGCTTGTTATTTTTGGGCTTGCAATTATACAAGCAGCATTACAACTCTTAATGTTCATGCACTTAACGGAGAATTCTAGAACACAAGGTTTTTCGGGACGAATTCAAATCGGGAATATATTATTTGGATTTTTTGTTGCGATTGTTATTGTAGTAGGATCGGTATGGGTTCTATCCTCTGGTCATGCAGAAAAGAAACCGACTAATGGAGAACACGAGATGAAAATGGATTCTGGATCAATGAACCATGATTAATAAACCTATTTGATTTACGGGTTACAGTAACTTTCATTATTTTCACATGCAAAAAGAGGAGCCGTTTTAGTGTAACGGCTCCTCTTTTTATTTTCTTTTATTTTAAGAGTTACTAAAAAATTTTCTTATAACTAATTTAATTTAGTGGTTGTTACCAGTATGTTTCCACGAAGTAGGTTCTCCTGTGTTAGGACAACTAGGAAAAGTGTCTCCATGCGTTAAATCAACATGTTCTCCGTCCTTATCAATGTAATGTCCGGATTCTGTGACCTCATCACCAGTTTTATGGGTGTGATCGGCATGTCTCCAAGAAGTCGATTCATTTGTTTTAGGGCAAGGAGGAAAATGATCTCCTTTTTGCAATTCTTTTGTTTCGCCTTCTGCACAGATATATTTCCCTGTTTCTAAAACTTCTTCATTAGTTTTGTGCAAGTCTTGTGTCTGTTGCATTTTTTATTTACTTCCTTTCTTTTTTTACTTTATCAAAAATAATTTTCCCTAATCTATTTTGATTAAACATGTTCCATTATATTTTAAAGAAATTTGTAGAGTGGAAACGGAATAATACGATTCAAATATACACACATTTATGAACTGTAGAACTGTAGTGTTTTAGTAAATTAAAGTATTCATAAAACTACGTTAATAAAATATGGACTTTCATTTAATTAAGGAAAAATGTAACAGGACGGTGGTTCTGTTAAAATTTGAATGTTTGGATATATTTGAGTGAGTAGTAAAGACCAAAATGAAAATTTGAAATTGCTTTCTTTAAGCTATTGACATTAACGAACGTGATATATTTATCGATAAACAAAGTGGTTGGGATTTTCCTCGTGAACAATATCACCTTCAAAAACGAATACTGAGAGTTATGTACATTTATTATTTGAATCGTTTCGGAAGGAATAAAGTGAAATCTCAAATGAATGGAAGGAATGACATCACAATAAACATATAAGCCGAAATAGTGGTTCTCGATATACCCATGTTAGATACGACTAAATATAAAGATAGTCTTGGAGTTTTTTATTGCTGATTTAATTTTACAAATACTATCCCGGGTGGCACAAGAAGAACCGGAAAGAATTTGGAAACGGCAGCGTGGAGGTATTGATGCTGCGTTTCGATACGGGGTTTCATTTGGATTTTTAGTTCGTAATACCAACCATAAAGAAACTTCAGGTATACTTACGGGACTATTTCTTCAAGAATAATATCAGAACTAATCAGCATAATTCTCCATTTCCAATAACTAAATCCTGTAATACAAATATCGGGTAATAATGTAACGTGCAAAAACTATTCTAAGTCCATCGAATTATTTTTAACAAAAATAACCTTTATTGTCTTAATTTATGTCATCATCGACATAATAGTCAGGTGTATCAGTTTGTATATATGTTAACTGACCGCCAGGATAAATCCCTTTATTTGTGATTTTATAATCATCATGGTTATGCATAGGATAAAATTGCGGAAAAAATTTATCATTTAAATCAATAATTGGTTGCTGACAAATTTGAAGATAATTAATTAACTCTGGTGACTTGCATTTAACAGGTTCTGTAGGAATATTAAAAACTGACTTAGAATCGGCTTTATACAATTTTTTTAATTGAGAACAAAATGAGGGAAAGCCATCTTGCCCTCTAGTAATATAATTTAAATATTCAAATCGTTTATCATCTGCATTTAGTAGTAAATCATAAGTTTCTCCCGAACCTATGCTTACAGTGAAACCTTTATTTTTGATTTCATTATGGAATGATTCATCGAGTTGGAAGAGTGATGAAAGCTTTATAAATGGATCAAGATGGCTATCCTTTCCTATAATTGTGAAATGCCATCCGTGAATATGCCAGGGTACAACCTGGTATCCCATATTAATCATCCTGAGCAAAAATTTTTGATCAGTTTCCACGCGGACAAATGATTCATAATTGATTTGTACAAAATCAGATTCTGATTCATTATATAATAGAGATAAAGGATGAGGTAGTAAAGTATCGGGGAATGAACGTCCATTAATTAGCCAAAAGTCCGGTTTGTAATTGGCAGCATCAAAGAATATACCCTTATTTACATTATCGTGCCATACCGAATCTACATCAGATAATAACATAACATACTCTTTATCAAAGTATGTATGAATGTTGTTATAAGCAAAATTTCTATTTGAAGCTGACTTGGGAATTTGAGGTTGTGGTATCCCTTTAAAAAACCATACTCCATTACTATTTTGTTTAATACCTGCTTTAAATAAGCTTTCTTTTGATGGATAAACGATTAAGCCTCCATACATACCCATCTGAATGTGTTCAGATGCCTCTACATGGCAGTGATACATTAATGTTCCTGGAATTTCTGGTTGAAAAAAATAAGTCATATTTGGTGGAGGATTTTTATAATTAGTCCAGACAGGCACACCAAAAGATGTTTCAGGAAACCCATCCAACTGAGTAGGGACGTGAGCCCCGTGCATATGAATAGTATGATAGTCCATTAAATTAGGACGTTCTTTCATTCCTAAATTTATGAGTGTAATGTAGATGCGATCACCAACTTCTCCAAAAATTAGAGGAGAAGGAATTGTTGCATTACCCTTCATATCAAGGATATTTTTCCAATTTTTACGATTGGACCAATCAAGTTTAGGATTAATAATTTTGTCATTTACTTTAAAAAGACCTCCAATAAATCCAAGAATATAAACCTTTTTTCTTGATTTTGGAGAGGGACACAGAGTTTTATCAATAGGCAGATAAACAAATCCGTCCGTTGCAAATAAAACATAATGCCTTATAGACATTGAAATACCCCCAGTCATAAGAAAATCATGAATTTATCAATCTGAATAGGCTATTAATTATCTTATGCAAGAGTTTAATCTCAAATGAACATCAGCCTTTTTCATGGTACCTCTAAATCATTATCACATTTCTTACGCTAATCCATTTATATACGTATAAATGAATTTTCAATACCGTAGATGTTGCACAATAATAGCGGTGATTATGTGGGAATCTAGGTATGTAAGAGCATGTAGAAGGTTGCCAACAAGAAAGTGTTGTACGAGAGGGAAAGAAATTGCTGACACCTGAGCAGATAAATATGTTACTCTTATATCTCATTTTTGGGGGTGTCGCATAACTCAAGCACCTTGGTCATGATTGAGAGACACACGAGTTGGATTTCCTCGGTTATCCGTCCCGTCTCTATTGATACCTCCTCTCGCCTCTTTTGACTAAATCCCTTTTTCGTAACATCGGCTAGATGTTCAAATAACAGCAAGAGCTCTTCGTTTTCTCGTTTTACGATTTCAGGGGGAGTTATACTTTGAAGCAAGGAGATGATTTTGTTGAACTTTTTTAAAATTAAGAATAAAAATCGTTCGATTGTATGAATATCACTTGTTAATGTAATCTCTTCGCAATCATCAGTTATATATTTTCCGATTTCCTTTAACAGTTGGCCATATTCTTTGTATTCCATATATGTCCCCCTATACTTGATGTCATCATATATAGAAACCATACCGCATGGTTCTGTTCGAGCATTGTTCTTTTGAACATTTCTTTAGATTACAGATTCGTGACGCCATCAGAGATCATTAAATAAAATCAATTAATCGTTTAATTGGTCATCGATGACAGTTGTTTTTATTTCATTACTGAAGGTTGACGCAGTGGTTTCTGTCTGTTTTGGCGCGTGTAGTTCTTTACTTTTTGTTTTAGTTTTACTTTATGTTTAATTTTAATTATGGGTTACAATGTAAAAGGGTTGAGAAGATATCAAAACTCCCTTTATTTTTTTGAAATCAATCAAGAGAGATTATATAGAAAATCAATAAGCCGAAAGAATTTTTTAAGAGAAAAAATGAATAAAGCTTAAAAAATTTTGATAGGCTCATTAGTAAAAATAATAAATATTATTTTAGGTACTTAGATGGATGTTCATGTTTTTAAACAATACTGTTATTCATCAGTAAGAAAGGGGAAAAAATATGTCTTCACTCATTACAAAAGGAATTAGTATTAATCGTATAGCACCTAATTCAGTAGCTTCGTTTGGAGATGCATTCTCAATTTCACCAAACCATAGTTCTAAATTCCACGGAGGCTCTGGAAGTTTGAATGTTGGAAATAATAAAATGATCTTCAATGGACCAAGTTACACGGTTACAGTTGATAATGATAAAAATGATAGTAATAATTCAACCAATCTCTAAAAAACAAAATTCATTTTATTATCGGTTTTAAATAGGGCCGTTTTAGCAGTAAGCTGTATACCAAAAATCATTTTCTAAGGGATACTAGCTGCCTGTTTTTCTACCTTCTATTCACGGTCCCCTATTACATAACAATTCCACTTAGTATACCTCATATTTTTGGCTTGAAAAATATGTTGTTCGCATCTGTTTATGTAAATGAAAAGAATCAAGAATAGGTAAAGGTGGATGAATTATGGGAGGGAGATTAGTATCCCTCCTGCAGTAATGGTTCAGTTCCATTATTAAAGAGGAGATAAGTTCCCTCTCTCATTTAACAATTTTGCTGGCTTTTTGTCACTATTAAAATATAAATCTAGTGGAGATCAATAATTGAGCTAGCTTATCTGGACATAGATATGTTAGAGAAAGCTAGGGGGAATGTGACCTTTTAGAAACAGTAATTTTTTTGAGTGAATGTTTAAAGCCCCAATATACACCTCCTCTACAATCTTGTTGGCCTTTATCTAAAACAGGAGTAATTCGTAAAATGCCTCATAAATTTAATTAACAGTATTTACTTTTTCATTCTCCCAATACATTTCACTGAATACCTCAGCAAATGCCTCCGAAGTATTAATGAGTTCCTGAAGATTGTTATCAATTCCACCCATTTCAATCAACAATGATTTGTTTGAAAGGTCTTGATTGTATACACCGTTTCCTTCATTTTTATCTTTAATAATTACTCCACGACAAAGATCAGGGTATTTTTCGTTAATCTTATTGTGCATTGATTCAGCTAGAACAAGGTTTTTTTCGTAACCTGGATGTTCCTTTCCAACCACTAAGAACAACCGGCCATATTGCTTACCGTTAATTTCGATTGTTGTTACTTTTTTAGGTTGTGAATCTCTATGCATATCAATCAAGTATTGAATGCTTTTATTATTAGAAATTGCGTCAATAACATTTTCTCTCGCTGCAATATATGCTTTTCCAGTACCCCAGTTCTTAGATTTAAGTTTTTCACCAATGTTAGACGTATCATGGGATACACCAATTCCTCGTTCTTCAAGATCTCTTTTTAAAAGGTCACCAATTGCTATGATGTTAGTTTCAGGGTTGGAACTATTATATGTTCCATCTTTTGACAAAGACTTAAACGCTTCATAACTATGCGAGTGATAAATATGAACCACGGGTTTGCCATTAGTGTTTGGCGCTTTATGTTTTTCTTCATTCTCTTTTAAAATTTGTTTATTTTCATCTGTCGGCTCAGTCATTTTCATGATTTCTTCGATAGGAGGTGTTGATTCAATAGGTAATGTTGAAAAATTGGTTCCTTTACTCGCTAAATAGATTTCTGAATCATATATTGCTAAGCCAGGTAACTCATTTCCAAATAAACTACGTATATCCCCAGGCCGAATATTGGTAGCGAGTTGAACGAAGATAGAGGATAACTTAGGAGGTTCACTTTCTGCTGGTAAAGCTTTTGTAAAGTAACCGTTTTGTGAACCTATCGCATATACGAGTGCTTCACTACTAAAGTCTCTAAGCCATTAGTAAGAAGCGTAGAATCAAACCATTTACTTTTTACCGTTGAAAACATAATTACAAATAGAAAAGTTAGGCTTACCAACAAAACAGTGGCTTGTAGATATCTATTTTTTTTCATAAGAGTTTTCACTTTCCTCTAGTGAACATTGAACAATGTGAAAGCAGAACAATGTAATTCCAGCTATGAATACTCCTATTGTAAATACCCATGGGAATAAAAAAAAACTAATAATAGAAGAAAAAAAGATAAAAACTAACCATCGATGTAATTTTTTCATAACATTCACCTCAGCGTCTAGTTAGTAGATTATATACTAGAAACCGAAAAGTATTCTTATAATAATAGAGGATTTAGAGTCTAGAATATATTTATTGCATGTAAATATATTACAGTGGAGTAAGAAAGATAATTAATATGATTGATTGGTAGAAATATTAGTTCAAACGATAGGTGGGTGCTTCTGTCATTTAATACGATGACCGTAGCTATCTGTGGCAGTTTGAGGTCAAGAACATTTAGAGACAATTTGTTATGAATAATATAGAAAAAAGAGGCAGACTCAAAAGTTTTTACACTTTGAGTCTGCGCCATTTTTAATTAATTTTGAATTTGTTAATATTTTTTGGCTCCAAGATACCTTGTTGACCAATATGAGTTTTTCATGGAACTTATACTCACACCCTTTGATGAAGAACTATGGATGAATTCATTATTTCCAATATAAATTCCCGCATGAGATGCGCCTGGTTTATAAGTTTCAAAAAATACCATATCCCCTACCTGTGGCGTGTTCACTTTTGTCCCTTTTAAGAAAATTTCCGATACGGTGCGTGGAAGGTTAATTCCGGTAGCTTCCTGATATACATAATTCAGATATCCGCTACAGTCAAAACCCTTTGAGGAGGTACCTCCCCATACATAAGGAACTCCCATATATTTCTTAGCTGTATTAACCAACTTTGCTTTACTATAAGTTGGGGCATATACCGGCGATTTAATACCTAATGCTTTAAATGTATCGGACCCCACAATACCATCCGCTTTCAGTCCCTTAGCTTTTTGAAAACTGATGACTGCACTTTTAGTATATGAACCAAAATAATTGGTAGTTTGTCCTGAATATGTAAAATAACCTTTACTCTTTAGATGAGTTTGCAAATCCTTGACCTCAGAATGTGTCATTCCTGGTTTAAGTGTCTGATCACCTAAAGCTGCTTTACCGATTGATGGGTTTAATGTTAAGAATCCTGCAATTGTTGCTCCTATAACTAATCTTTTCACTTCTTAATTCCTCCTGTTGTCTCTTTTGCTCTCATTATTCTAGCAATCTTTTATATCAAAGGTATTATGGTTAGGTTAATTAATAATTACAAATTTGTGCAGAATTTGAGGATATTCGACATTATTTCCAATTTTAGTTTACGAGCTACTGGTGAATAATTACTTATTGAATAAAACATCTGTTTTTGTGGGCGGGGAGGATCATCCAGGGTAAGAGAAATATTTAAACCTCTAAATTTTAAATAGAGTGGATAGGTATTAAAAGAAAAAAGGAAGGTAATGGGATTAATAATTTAGATTTGACAAACAATGCGAAATCAATATTAATGGGGGTGTATTGATAAAACTCCTGAAGCTTTTGGGGAAGTTTTTAGTGAGTTTTATTGGAAAACTGAAATGTTAATCAACATATAAATTATATAAACAAAGTTAAAGAGGGCTGAAACCGAGGAGTTACAGCCCTCTTTAACTTTGTTTGATATGGAAAAAATCTAATCAAAGTAATAGCTTACGCTGATAGCGAGTATGAGCATCAAAATCACTCTTACAAAAAAGTGTTTTATTTCAGATGATTTTAGAGTGCATAGCTTCTTCACATTTGTAGCTTATTATAGACTAAGAGGTTTACCGGTACATCAACATGACTCTATATGAAGTGAGGGACTATTTTGAATCAAGTGTTTTATATTTTAAAAAGTAAAACGTTTCTTAGTTTATTGCTAACAATTAATATTTTAGGTACAATTTATGGTTATATTTGGTACGGGGTCCAGTTAACTGAAACACCATCCAAGTTTTTACTTTTTGTACCTGACAGTCCCACTGCTAGTTTATTCTTTGTTATCGTATTATTTGCATTTCTAGTAAATAAAAATCTGCCAATCTTTGAAGGACTAGCAATCGTTACTTTGTTTAAGTACGGAATTTGGGCTGTTTTTATGAACATACTTGTGTTTATTGTTAATGAATCTCTTAATATTGTTGGTATGATGTTAATCCTTTCTCATCTGGGTATGGCAATACAAGGATTGTTGTATGCCCCATTCTATAAGATTAAACCACTTCATTTAACAATTGTAGCAATTTGGACGTTGCACAACGATGTAATCGATTATGTGTTTTTTATGATGCCAAGATACAGTTTACTTAATCAATATACGCCTCAAATAGGTTATTTTACTTTTTGGCTAAGCATTGGATCTATTTTGCTCACCTATTATATATGCATATATAGAAAAGGCAAACGATCTATTTAAGAATTTAATTTAAAATCCACTATTCTTTGCACCTAGTATTTCTGTACATTTTAAGGATTCTATGAACGTTTTAAAATCTACGGTTTATGAAGGCTTTAATCCATGTCATTCATAAAATCTTGCATCATTTTGTATGACAGGGGTCCTATAAACGTATTCGTAATCACACCATTAGAGTCAATAAAGTAAGTGGTTGGTATACTGATAGGTCGATAGATACTTCCTACTTGTCCTTCTTGGTCTAACAGTATGTTAAATGTTATCCCTTCATTATTAATATAGTTTTGTACATTAGATACACTACTTTCACTTGTTATAAGATTAATTCCAATGATAACAATTTCCTTATTTTTACTGTCTTTGTGAAATCGTTCCATTTCAGGGATTTCCTCTCGACAGGGGACACCGAGTCGCCTAAAAATTTAGGAGAACCTTCTTCCCGCGGAAATCTGACAATTTTGTTTTCGAGCCATTTAAAGACATCAATTCAAATTCAGGAGCGATATTTCCTTTTGAAATTCGGGTTTTAAGCTCTTCTTCACCTTTGTTACGTTCCATTCTTTTTTTTACTTCACTTGTATTATTATTGTTTTGAACTTCCTCCTTGGCGTTAAGAATACCATTGTTAAACAATGTCCAAGCGATCATTCCAGCAAGGAGAATAGTGACAAAAATAGTTTTCTTCATTTTTACATTCCTCCGTTACTTATGATATTGCAACTTCTTTTAATTATAAAAACATATATGGAGATTTTTGGGAGAAAAGTTTGTTAAAGAAATTCTTGTTCAAGTAGTTGACTATGCATAAATTCTTCATATATTTGTTGTAAGTTTTTTTAGAAAGGGTTAATTATCGAAATAACCACTAACCTTTTTCAATCATATTTAAAAAGGTCTAACTCGTTATTAGGGAGGCGAATGTATGAAAAAATGGCTTAAGTCTTTATCAATTGTTGTTCTATTAATGAGCAGTGTCGGAATTATATCTGCATGTTCTAATGATAAAGAAAATGAAGAGAAGATGGATAAAGAAAATATGGATGGGATGGACCACGGAAATATGGACAAGGAATAACTGTTGTGAGTTCATTAAGCGCTTGAAATTATTCAGATACTGCAAAACAAGAACTAATCTATCTGATAAAATCATTTATGGAGATCTCTTACGATTTTTGGAAAATAATAATGGTTTATAATAAAAAGTTCAGGTGCTCCCTGGGCTTTTTCTTATGAAATGGATAAACAAAGCCTCTTGGATAATAATCCTATAAATATACTTGTTTCATTAATTTATAGAAGAAATCTTATTTGATTATAGATTTTGTAATAGAACTGAAATGTAAACAAAGCTTAAAATGCATATTTCCTGCAATTTTCTTTTTTATAGTATTTCTTGTCAAAGTAAATCGAAATATTGCATCTGAGGGTAAGGAGAATATAATTTGAAAAGGAAATTTGTTTCGTTAGCTGCAGTTCTAGCTGTAAATATAACTTTTGTCAGTATTTCAAGTAATGTAAGTACTGTACATGGAGAATCACTGGAAGAAATAAAAAAGAAGAGAGAACAGAATGGTGAAAAAGAAAAGAAAAAAAAATCAGAGCTGAATTCAGTCAAAAATGAACAAAATAAGGTCCAAGATGGAATTCAAGAGATAGACAACAAAATATATGAACTAGAACAAAATATTAAGGAAAAAAGCACTGAAAAAGAAGATATTATTCTTTCTATTGATAGTCTGAAAAAATCAATAGCTATCATTGAAAAACGTATCGAGACTAGAGACAAGCTTTTAAAAAATAGAGTAAGTGCAATGTATGAGGATGGTGGAGTCATCCAATATCTTGATGTACTGTTAGGTTCTAAGGATTTCGGTGATTTTCTAGATCGGATAATAGCTTTAAATTTAATTGCAGAACAAGATCGTGAAATTATTGAAGAACATAAACTTGATCAAAGGAACCTTAAGTTGGAAAAACAAAAAGTTGATTCAAAACTTTCACAACTCGAAGTAACGCTAACTGAAATGAAAACGTTAGAAGAGCAATTAAGTGCCCAGCGAGATGAAAAAAATAGAATCCTAGCGGAATTGAAAATTGAGGAGGGGAAAATTAATAATTATCTAATAGAGCTTGATGAAAAGAATAAACTTTTAGCAAACCAAGAATCAGCAATTAAAGCTGAAATGGAACGCGCTAGAAAAGCAGAATTAGAACGTAAGAAAAAAGAAATGGAGAAAAGCAAAAGAGTTCAAAGTGCATCATCATCACCAGTTCAAGCAGAAACATCAGATGAAAGAGAGGGCAAGACAGGCATGTTTCTTTTTCCTACAGAAGGGACTCTAACATCTACGATGGGTCCAAGATGGGGGAAAGAGCACGCAGGCATTGATATTGCAAAAGCCGGTACAGTACCTATTGTAGCTGCTGAATCTGGTACAGTTCTTCGGTCGTATTATTCAAGCAGTTACGGTAATGTTGTTTTTATATCGCATTATATAAATGGGCAGTTATATACAACCGTATATGCTCATATGAATAGTAGAAGTGTACAGGATGGTCAAACAGTAAGCAGAGGTCAATTGGTCGGGTATCAAGGAAATACTGGTAATTCATTTGGTCAGCATCTACATTTTGAGCTTCACAAAGGTCCTTGGAACTCAGGCAAGACAAACGCTATTAATCCTATGCCGCTTCTTAGCAGATAGTAAGAATTTTAATTCGGGTGAAAATATATGGATATCCAAGGTTTTATTCTCGACTTATATAGCAGTAATCCAATACTGACAGTAGCTATCAGTCTTTCATTAAATATTATTATTGCTGTTTTAGGGATCGTTCCTAGCGTGTTTTTAACCGGAGCGAACATCATCTTCTTTGGTTTTTGGGGAGGAACGTTTATCTCGTTTTTAGGCGAGATACTTGGTGCCCTGATTTCTTTTTGGTTATATAAAAAGGGATTAAATAAATTTAAGCTCACCAAAATTTCCATGTATTCATGGGTAAATACATTAAGAAAAGCGAAAGGGTTAGACGCCTTTTATTTAATCTTTTCTTTACGATTGATGCCCTTTATTCCGTCAGGTATTGTAACATTAGCTGCAGCATTTACTAACTCTTCTTTTCTAGTATTTTCTGCAGCTACCATTGTTGGGAAAGTCCCAGCCCTATTACTCGAAGCATTCTCCGTCTATCAAATCACGCAATTTACCTGGATAGGAAAGATCCTGTTGGTTTTAACTGCTATCTATTTGGGATACTTATTGTTCAAAAACACCAATTCAAAATAAGTCATAAGTCGTTTTCACGGCTTTTTTTTATGCAAAAAAAATCCATATCTAATATGTAAAATGTACTTAAAGAGGGGGAGGGTTATGAGACAAAGAAAACAAGAGAATGAAGAAAAAGTAGATGAGTCTTGGCTCATACCGTATGCGGACATGTTAACTTTGTTATTGGCATTATTTATTGTACTTTTTGCCTCTAGTAGTATTGATGCAAAAAAATTTAATGCCATGATGATATCCTTAAGTACAAGTTTTGGTAATAAAGGGGTACTAAATGAGACTAAAAGTTACCAGACTACAAGTATGCTAACCGAAGAGCAAAAATCGATAATAGAATACGAGAAAAATGAACTTGAAAAATTACATATAAAAATAGAGAATTATATAAACGAAAACGGATTTCAGAAGATTGTTCAAACGAAGTTAAGTGATGATGGCCTTTATATTGTTATTGTTAATGATATCCTTTTTGATTCTGGGAGAGGTCAACTCAAAATGGAGGCAAAAAAAATAATCTACCAATTAACCCCTTTATTAATAACCCACCCGGCAAGAGATATAATCATCGGCGGTCATACCGATAATGTACCGATACATAATAACGATTTTCGTTCCAATTGGGAATTAAGCATGCAGCGGTCTCTTCATGTTCTAGATGTTGTGCTCTCTAACAAAGATCTAGATCCTGCTCGTTTTAGTATAAAAGCTTATGGGGAACATAAACCTTTGGAATCTAACTCAACCTCTGAAGGGAGAGCTAAGAACAGAAGGGTCGAATTTTTAATCTTACCTTTGCAAAAAGAGTAGAGGTTTATTTGAAATAAAATATACACACAATCCGTTTTCCATTTGGGAAACGGATTTATTTATGGGGAAATTCTAATGCTCTAAATAAGTATGGACGGTATAAAACTAGCATAAATGGGGATGCTAGTTTAGTAGGGAGGGATACATTAATGAAAAAGGCATTTGTTATTATACTTACAATCTTTCTCATACTTATAGATAGTCCGATTGGTTTTAGTGATAAACAGCCAACGGACTCAATAGTCGTAAAAAATTTAATGGACAATGAATCTATACAACAAGAAAAATTATTTCTCACATATGGAACAACCATTTCTGAAAAGCAAACGTTGAATGATTTTCAAAGAATGGTAAATAAACTAAACCAGATATTCTCAGTCCAATTAAAAGTTTACACAGATCACGATGATCATGGAATCATAGAATTTATAGGAACTCATAAAAAAAGTAAAAAGACAACACTGTCAATAAAATGGCTGGGACAGAAAGTTCAAACAAGTCCGAATTTGTACAAAACCTATTTATTGGTTAATATTACGAGTCAGGACTTAGGAACAAAGAACATGAAAAAACTTTACGATAACTTACGCAACAAGTTAATCACGTTAAAGTTAAATCCTAACATCAATACTACAGTTCAAGGAGCCATCGAGCGAAAATTAGTCCAGGATGAACAAATCAGTCTCATTAATAAGATGACAAAGAGACTGAAAGGAAAAATAACCGATAAGTACATAGACAAGTACTTCATCAGTTCCAACGGGTTCTCTCCAAAACTTAACCGGACCATTAAAATAAATAAGAACAAGATTAATTTTCAAATCTCAAGTTATTATCATACAGAAAGGAAACGTACAATTATCACCATTGGGAATCCGATTATTACTGGGGATTCGTGAATATAAAAAAGCAGGCCATATATTTGAGGCCTGCTAATTTTTAAGATACTGGAGAATTTTTCTTCGTTCTTCTATAAACAATTAAGAAGAAGGAAAGAACGATCAAAACGATCGATATGATCTGTGCCATCTTTAATGAGGAAGTTAACATAAGGCTGTCAGTCCTCATCCCTTCAATGGCAAACCTTCCTATGGAATACCAGATTATATAGCTTAGAAACACTTCGCCATTCTTAAGATTGAACTTTTTAAGGGTTATTAAGACAAAAAAACCAATCATGTTCCATACCGACTCATAAAGAAAAGTGGGCTGGTAATAAACACCGTCAATATACATCTGATTAATGATAAAATCCGGAAGCCATAGATTTTCCAGGAACGACCTTGATACCGGTCCTCCATGGGCTTCTTGGTTAATAAAGTTCCCCCATCGTCCAATCGCTTGTCCTAAGATGATACTTGGAGCTGCGATGTCTGCAATAGTCCAAAAGGATAGTTCTCTTCTTTTTGTAAAAATGTATGCTGTTAAAAAGGCACCTATGAGTGCTCCATGGATTGCGATTCCCCCATTCCAGATAGCAAATACATCGGCAATACTATCTTTATACTTCTGCCATTCAAAAATAACGTAGTATAATCGGGCTGTAAGTATTGAGACTGGTACGGCTATCATGACCAAATCAACAAACGTGTCTTTTGGGAGGCCACGTTTCTTGCTTTCTCTATTTGCAAGGAGAAATCCTAAAAATGCTCCTGAAGCTATGATTAACCCATACCAATAAATCTGAATTACTCCAAAATCAAGAGCCACCCGATCTATGGGTTGCATTGAAGATTCAATCAAGTTAAACACTCCTCTAATTTTCTATTAAAACCACTTTGATTAGATTATAAGAGAAAAATAAGGAGTTTTTTTGAAGATGAACCGTAATTATGACTTAATTGACTTATACTCATTTAATCAATAATTATCTTTATATATAAAAGATAAGTCCATATATCGGAATCATCTTCAGCTGCATTATTTAGCGGAAAGTCCTGAAATGAACTTGGTTTAGATCATAGTTATTAAAAGATAACCAAAACCAGCATGCGAGACTAAATTATCTCTTCGCTTTGTTTCTTTGATTATTTCTTTAAATACTCCTCAAAGGATACTCTAATCTCACAATCTATTAAAAACTTAATATTTAATGTTTGTTGCAAAGAGAATACACAAAAAGTTCTTATTTTATTAGTACACTTCTTATCAAAATAGATACCTTATACTTAAAAGTGTGAATGAAGTTTGAATGAAAAAATCGTCATGCATACTGTTGCAATTTAAAGGGTAATATAGTGTTTAAATAAAAAAGGAAGGAGAGTTTTTAATGAAATTTAAAAATTACTTTCTTGGAAGTTTACTACTGGTTTTCACACTTACTCTCGCTGCGTGTGGTAATAATGACCAAGATACAAATCAAAATGATGAGAAAATGGAAGAAGGAAAGGACCATGGGAATATGGACCATTCCGGATCGGGAGAAGTACCAAAAGGTTTAAAAGAAGCAAAAAATCCTAAATATGAAGTAGGAAGTAAAGCGATTATAAATGCAAATCATATGGAAGGGATGAAAGGGGCAGAGGCAACAATTGTAGGTGCTTATGATACATATGTTTATAAAGTAACATACACGCCAACTACAGGTGGGGAAAAAGTAACAGATCATAAATGGGTTATTCAAGAAGAGCTTCAGGATGCAAATGAGAAACCTTTAAAACCAGGTGCAAAAGTCGTGCTTAATGCAGACCACATGGAGGGCATGAAAGATGCTGAAGCTACTATAGACTCTGTAGTGAAAACCACAATTTATATGGTCGATTTTACCCCTACGACCGGTGGGGACAAAGTAACAAACCATCAATGGTTAACTGAAAGCGAGTTATCACCTGAGTAAGATTTTAATAGTGGGAGGAGTATCTACGATAGTAGGTACTCTTTTTTTACCTCTATTTAGAGGTGAACAATGGAAGCTTCTTTTCACATTAAACGAAAGCTCTTAACTTAGAAAATTATGCCTAACTTTAGTATTGCTTATCTTCTATTAATAAATAGGGAGTATGATTAGGTAGATGGATGATATTGAGCTCTGAATTTAATGCATAAATTCTTGATAATTTTAAGGTAATGTTAATAGGGAGAGGGGGAGAATTATGTATGATATTTTTAATTTGTTAAGTAGTTTTTTAAATGAACCCTTAACTACTCTCTTTTATAATAACCAAGGCATACCACTTTTGAGTGCTTTCTTTTTAGGGATTTTGGGGGCAGTAGCTCCTTGTCAATTAACTGGAAATATAAGTACCATGATGTATTATGGCAATAAGTCTCTAAGGGATTCAAAAATTTGGCCAGAGATCTCCGCTTACATATTCGGAAAAATTTTTGTTTATATTATGTTAGGACTACTGATATGGATATTTGGTCGTACTTTAGAAAATAGCTTAACTACAATATTCCCTATTGTCAGAAAATTGATTGGCCCGTTACTCATAATCATCGGATTTTACCTGATTGGTATCATAAAATTGAACTTGAGTATTATATTCAATTTCCACTCCTTTTTTTCAAAAAGAGGCATTATTAATTCATTTTTATTAGGAGTTGTACTGACACTCGGTTTTTGTCCAACAATGTTTCTACTCTTTTTTGGACTTTTAATGCCATTAGTACTTTCTACTTCCTATGGAATCATACTGCCGGGGATTTTCGCTTTAGGAACAGTCTTTCCATTTCTGCTATTAATCTTTTTAATCTTATACTTTAATTTATATGGAGTACTTTTGAAGAAAAGCAAGAAAATAGGCAATGTAATCCAGGTGACTTTTGGATGTTTGTTTACTGTTCTAGGTATTCTAGATATCTTTGTCTACTGGCTCTAATAGGAGGGACTATGAAGATTTCAATAAAACTTGGGTTAATTCTATTGGTTATCATGTTAATCATAGAGTTTTTACTTTTTTTAATCTTATATCAAGGCATTTTGACAAGTCGTATTCAAGAGGAAACACGAGATCTTGTCGCGCGTGGAAATAATCATAGAGATGTTTTAGAAAGAAAGTTTGATGATGTTACACTCCATCATGTTGGTCTAATGGAGTCCAAAGCGAAAACAAAAGTTGTAGTAATGGATTCGGATGATAACATTTTAGTTAGGTCAAGTGATATCGACACTAAGATGAAAGAGATACTGAATAAAAATATCACACCAAGCCATCATGGGTTTTTAGTACAGAATGACTGGAAGAAGAAAGCTTATTTTGCATCGGTTTCACCTATTGTAATTGATGGCAAGCACGTGGCATTCGTATATATGTTTTTAGATACAAAATTTATTCAACAGATGAATAACCATCTTATAGATGAGTTTGTTAAAATCAGTATCATTTCACTAATAATACTGATTATTGCAGTAAGCTTTTTATCTAAAACGATTACTAAACCCTTACTTAAAATGAAAGAAGCAACAAAAAAATTAAGTGATGGTTATCACAAAGTCACCTTAGATATAAACAGAAAAGATGAACTCGGTGAACTTGCCCTGCAGATTACTACTTTATCGGAGGACTTGAATCGATTACAAAGAGATCGAATTGAATTCTTAGCTAATATATCACATGAACTACGTACACCCCTTACCTACATCACTGGTTATACTAAAATCCTGCAGCGTCCAAATATCCAAGTAGAAGAGAAGGCAAAATATTTAACCATCATAAATGAAGAATCAAATAATCTGACCAAACTTATTGAGGATTTGTTCGAACTTGCAAAGATGGACCAAACTAGGTTTGTGATTCATAAGGAAAAAGTGTCGGTCTCCCAACTGGTTCAAAAAGTTCTTAATAATATAAAACCAGTTTTTTCTTCAAAAAAGATCGAATTGGTTTATTTCTCGGACGGGGATTATATTTTAGAGATTGATGAGAAAAGGATATATCAGGTTCTAATCAACCTCTTGGATAATGCAATGAAATACTCATCAGAAAATACGACGGTCAATATCAGTGTCACAGGACACAAGGAGTTTATCGAAATTCAGATTAAAGATGAGGGTGAAGGGATTCCGGAAAATGAATTGCCATTGATTTGGGATCGTTTATACAGAGTCGAAAAGTCCCGGTCTAGAGAAAAAGGAGGTTCCGGTTTAGGATTAGCTATTGTGAAAGAGATTATAGAACAGCATGATGGAAAGATTACTGCCACGAGTCAAATCGGGAAAGGAACAACCATCTCAGTATTTTTAAAAAGGAGTTAAAAATGAAAAAAATATTAATAGTAGACGATGAACAAAGAATGGTAGATTTGATCTCATTATATTTAAAACCATATAATTTTGAAATAGTAAAATCTTATTCAGGAAATCAAGCGATTGAAATTATAAAAAAAGAGAAAATTCATTTAGTTCTATTAGATGTTATGATGCCAGATATAGATGGCTGGGAAACAATTAAGCTGATTCGAGAATGGCTGCAAGTACCTATTATCATGTTGACTGCAAGGAACGAAAAGATGGACATTGTAAAGGGGTTAAGACTTGGAGCGGATGATTATATTACGAAACCATTTGATGAAGAGGTATTATTAGCTAGGATTGAAGCAGTCTTAAGAAGGTCGCAGCAAGAAAATGAAGAGGATTATGGAATTGAAGGATTGATTATTGAAAAGAAAAGGCACTATATTTCTTATAATAATCAATCGATAATTCTTACTCCAAAGGAGTTCGAAATGATTTACTTATTAATCAAATTTCCTCGGCGTGTCTTTAATAGGGAGCAGTTGATAGAGATTATATGGGGTATGGAATCTGAAACTGAAGGTAGAACTATAGACTCTCATGTTAGAAATATTAGAGAAAAGTTCAGAAAAGCAGGATTTCCAATTGACAACTATTTTAAAACAGTATGGGGTTTAGGATACAAATGGGAAAATAATTAGAACAACAATCTGAAAATGTAGTGAATGTGATGGATGATATGATTCATGATGTGTAGAACAAAAATGACAATAAAGATAATAATTAATATAAAAATCGGAAAAATAGTAATTGTAAAAGCTAAATTATAGTTTTAAGCCCAATGTGTTTATTGCATTGGGTTTAAATTTATAAATGAAGGGATGTAAAAAATGAATCACCATCACATGAATGAACATCATACTGAAGAAAATAAGCAACAACATAATCATTCGTTAGGAAATCATACTAATCAAGAGGATCATAACGGACACCATGACCATATGATTGATGATTTTAAGAAAAGGTTCTATATTTCATTATTATTAACTATACCCATTTTAATTCTTTCACCGATGATTCAGATGTTTTTTGGTTTTAACATAACTTTTCCAAGTTCGATGTTAGTCCTGTTTACATTGTCAACAGTAGTATTTTTTTATGGTGGATGGCCATTTATATCAGGATTGATTGATGAAATAAAACAAAAGAATCCAGGTATGATGACATTGATTGGGCTTGCTATCATATCAGCCTATATCTACAGCACTCTTACCGTTTTTGGATATGAAGGGGAAAACTTTTTTTGGGAATTAGCGACATTAGTGGATATTATGCTTCTAGGTCACTGGATAGAAATGAAATCAATTATGAAGGCATCCAACTCACTGGAAGCACTAATTAAGTTAATGCCTCAAGAAGCCCATCTAATACAAGAAAACGGTGATGTAATGGATGTATCTGTTTCAGAATTAAAGAAACATGACAAAATCCTTATTAAACCTGGAGAAAAGGTGCCTGCCGATGGTGTAGTCATTAAAGGCGTTTCAAATGTTAATGAATCCATGTTAACCGGCGAATCAGTACCTGTGGAAAAAGAGAAGGATCACAACATAATTGCTGGTTCCATTAATGGTGAAGGGTCTTTAACGATATTAATAAAGAATATTGGTGAAGAAACCTATTTATCCCAAGTCATTAAACTGGTTCAAGATGCCCAAGCAACAAAATCGAAAACTCAAGCATTATCTGATCGGGCAGCAAAATGGTTGTTTTATATAGCTCTGTGTGCAAGCTTAACGACTTTAATAATATGGTTGCTCTTAGGTTATGATTTCTACATAGCACTTGAACGTATGGTTACTGTTTTAGTTATTTCATGTCCGCATGCTTTAGGGTTAGCGGTTCCATTAGTAATTGCAAGGTCTACAACCTTATCTGCTAAAAATGGTCTTCTAATTAGAAACCGTACAAGTTTTGAAGACGCTCGAAACTTAGATTCTATTGTGTTTGATAAAACAGGAACTTTAACAAAAGGGGAATTTGGAGTTACAGATATAATAACTGAGGCTAATAAAGATGAAAATGATTTATTGCAACTAGCAGCATCAATAGAATCTCAATCAGAACATCCTATTGCGAAGGGTATTGTAGAAGAGGCGAATAAAAGGAATATCAAACTGTTGGAAGTAGAAGAATTTAAATCAATAACAGGAAAAGGCTTACAAGGAATAATAAAAAGCAAGGCCGTGAAAGTTATGAGTCCGAGGTATGTAATCGAAGAGAGCATAGCTTTTGACTCAACAACTTATAAAAAACTATCGAACGAGGGCAAAACAGTTTCTTTTATTTTGATTAATGACGAATTATACGGAATGATTGCGCTAGCTGATCAAGTTAAAGATACTGCCTATAGGGCGATTGAGAAACTTAAAGAAAAAAATATTCGAACTATAATGTTAACTGGAGACAATCAACAAGTTGCGAATTGGGTCGGAAAAAAGTTGAAATTAGACGAGATATTTTCAGAAGTACTTCCTCATCAAAAGGCCGATCAAATTAAGAAGATTAAATCGAGCGGTCAAAAAGTTGCAATGACCGGTGATGGTGTAAATGATGCCCCAGCCCTTGCTAGTGCAGACTTAGGCATAGCGATAGGGGCTGGGACAGATGTTGCTATGGAGACAGCTGATATTATTTTAGCAAGAAGTAATCCAGAAGATGTCGTTTCAATAATTGATCTTTCAAGAGCTACATATAAAAAGATGTTACAAAATTTATGGTGGGCCGCTGGTTATAATATTTTTGCCTTACCTCTCGCAGCCGGAATTCTTTATCCCTATGGAATTTTATTAGATCCAGCAGTGGGAGCAGTATTAATGTCATTAAGTACAATTATCGTAGCCATCAATGCACAATTGTTAAAAATTTAATCTATATTTTATTGAAGGAACTATCATATCAAAAGGTAGTTCTTTTTTGATTTGAACTAGAATGTGGTACTACTTCATAATTTATGCATATTTTTTTGTTATAACAAATTTACTTAAGTTATTAATATTTATTGATTAAGTTTCCATTATTCGAGAATTGATATTTTGAAATAATAAATAACATCAAATTTAGTAAATGGGTAACTTTCATTATATTTAATGGGGGATTTAGTAATGTGTGGTTTTATCGGTTATTTGAGTAATAACGAGATACAAGGAACGAATACAGAAGTTAATGATTTTATGAACATGACTAATATTATCTCTCATCGGGGACCAGATGATGTTGGATATTATTTTGATGAACATATTCGTCTAGGATTCCGTAGATTGAGTATTATTGATTTAGATAGCGGGAAACAGCCATTAGGATATGAAGATGATCGGTATTGGATAACCTTTAATGGTGAGATTTATAACTATCTTGAATTAAGAGAGGGCTTAGAAAAGAGAGGGCTATCTTTTAAGACTGATTCTGATACGGAGGTTATCCTGGCTTTATATAGTATCAAGCGTGAAAAGGCTCTTAATGAGTTGCGAGGTATGTTTAGTTTTTTAATATGGGATAAAGAAAAAAAAGAATTGTTTGGTGCTAGAGATCATTTTGGTATTAAGCCATTTTTTTATTATGAATCTGAGGATGAATTATTATGTGCATCTGAGAAAAAAAGCATCCTGCTTGCAACGAATGGAGGGAGCTTTAATGAGGAAGCTCTACATTATTATCTCACATATCAATTCGTTCCAGAACCATACACTTTTTCCAGTTCAATAAAAAAGTTAGAGCCAGGTCATTACTTTGTAAAAAAAATCGGTCAAAAGATGAATATTAAGAATTACTTTAAACCTCGCTTTACTCCTATTTTCAAACCTTTTGATGAGGAAATCAATACGATTAGGGATGTAATGAGAGAATCTGTAAAGGTGCACATGAGAAGTGATGTTCCTGTTGGTTCATTCTTGTCTGGAGGTATAGATTCTTCAAGTATTGTAGCGTTAGCTAAAGAGTTTAATCCTAAAATTAAAACTTTTACTGTAGGATTTGAACGAGAAGGTTACAGTGAAATAGATTTAGCCAAAGAAACGGCTTCAGATCTTGGGGTAGAGAATATTCATTATATTGTAAAACCAGAAGAGTTTATTGAACAACTGCCTAAAATCATTTGGCATTTGGACGAGCCCGTCGCGGATCCTGCATTAGTCCCACTGTTTTTTGTCGCAAGAGAAGCCAAAAAGCACGTTACCGTAGTCCTTTCCGGTGAAGGGGCAGACGAACTGTTCGGTGGATACAATATCTATCGTGAACCATATTCATTAAGACATTTCAAAAAACTTCCAACAGGAGTAAAAGAGGGACTAAACTCATTTTCAAAAATGCTACCTGATGGTACACGTGGAAAAAGCTTTCTTGAGAGAGGTACAACCAGCATCGAGGACCGCTATATCGGAAATGCAAAGATATTTTTAGAAGCTGAAAAAAAGGAGCTCCTTAAGAACTATCAAACGAAATGGGATTATAAAAACGTTACAAAAGAGCTATATCGTAACATTCAACACCTAGACGATGTTCATAAGATGCAGTATATCGATATGCACACATGGCTGCGGGGAGATATTCTAGTGAAAGCCGATAAGATGACGATGGCGAACTCATTAGAGTTGCGTGTCCCATTTTTGGACAAGGAAGTCTTTAAAGTTGCTTCACAGCTTTCTTCGTCTAAGACCATAACAAATCAAACGACAAAATATATACTAAGAAAAGCAATGGAAGGAATCGTACCAGACTCTGTTCTAACTAGAAAGAAGTTAGGATTTCCGGTCCCCATACGCCATTGGCTTCAAAATGAACTGTCTGATTGGGCATATTCTTTGATTGTCGAAAGTGAAACGGATTGTTTGTTTAATAAAGTGTATTTGCTGAATCTTTTAGATGACCATCAAAAAGGAAAGAAAGATTATAGCAGAAAGTTGTGGACGATTTTAACGTTTATGATTTGGCATAAAATTTATATTGAGAAGAAATATAATTTCTCGAAAGATAAAATTTTGAACGATAATGATGCTAAGTTATTAAAAGTGTAAAGGATTTCCAAGTGCCAAGTTCTCATGCTCGAGTACTTGGTTTTTATATTTCTTGAATGAACATAAAATAAAATTTAGATAAAAGAAAGAAGGTGAAAACTAGTATATGTGGAAATTTTAGAACAATCATGTGAAAAAGGAGGTTTAATGCATTGCTGAAAACATAAAAACCAAGGAAGTGAATAAATGTCACTGAAATCGGATGGTTCATTAAAGGAACAGACAAAATGGGGAAAAATCTCTATTATTCTCTCTTTAGCAATTCCAGCCATGTTAGAGAACATCTTACAAACGATTGTAGGATTCGTAGATACTCTCTTCGTAGCAAAGATAGGACTAGAGGAGGTAACTGCAGTAGGTGTAGCTAATACGGTAATAGCCGTTTATATAGCCGTCTTTATGGCGGTTGGCGTCGGGACTTCATCACTGATCGCACGGAGTTTAGGAGCCGGAGATATTGATCAGGCGAAATCAATCGCTAAACAATCGACTCTCTTAACAGCGTTTATAGGTCTATTCTTTGGAGCCGTAAGTATATTTTTGGCGGAACCTTTCCTTTTATTAATGGGTGCTGATGAAAAAGTTTTAGTGGATGGAGTTGTCTATTTCCGAATCGTCGCTATACCCTCCATATTCATTTCTCTCATGTTCATCTTCGGAAGCATCCTGCGAGCTTCTGGTGATACGAAAACACCATTGAAGGTAAGCTGGTGGATAAATATAATCCATCTTGGTCTTGATTATGTTCTGATTTTTGGAGTAGGCGATTGGGAAGGATTAGGAGTTGCTGGGGCCGCTTGGGCTACAGTATTAGTAAGAATAATGGGAACATGGATGCTCTATCATTATATTAAGAAATCAATCGTTTCTTTTTCCCTGCGTAAAGGTACACTGAACATGATAAGGGGCGTCATGCTATCCGTCATAAAATTATCCATACCTGCTGCGATCGAAAGGTTAATAATGAGAGTTGGCCAAGTTCTATACTTCGGATTGATTGTGCATATAGGAACAGAAACATTCGCAGCTCATACCATTGCAGGAAACATCGAAACCTTTTCTTACATGCCTGGATATGGATTAGCTATCGCCGCTACTACTCTAGTAGGCCAAAGTATAGGAGCGGGAAAATTAAAAGATGCCTACCAATATGGCATTTTAACAACCGGGGTCGGAATCTTCTTCATGTCAATAATAGGGATCATCTTATTTGTTTTTTCTCCATATTTTGCATCCTGGTTCACGACAGATAAAAATGCCATTGAAATGGTGGTAACTGCTCTAAGAATCGATGCATTTGCCCAACCCGCACTTGCTGTAGGATTGATCTTGGCAGGGGCTCTTCAGGGAGCTGGCGATACAAAAAGTCCCATGTATAGCACAGCAGTCGGTATGTGGGTGATACGAGTCCTAGGTGTTTACCTTTTTGGAATCGTACTCGGCTATGGAATAGCAGGGATATGGATTTCAATTGCTCTAGATTTACTTATAAGAGCTATATACTTATATGTTAGATGGATAACTTATTTTAAAATATCTACTGAAAAAAATATACCAAAATAAGAGATAATTATTTTTAAAACTAAAATAAAAAAACCATTGACTTATAAAAATTGGAATACTAAAATGGAATCAATTACAATTATTTTGAATTTTTAGAAAATTTATATACTATTTCTTCCTAGCTGGTACTAGGTTTTTTTTATACTACATATTATACGTTGGGAGGGTATGGTATAAGAGGGGGTTTTTCATTGGAGGGAAAGTTAGTTAGGCTAGCTGTCAACGGAGGAATTGGTTTTGGTGCACAACTATCACCTAAACAATTACTTCTATTGAGCAAGTACTTACCTGAGGATTCAGAAATTGAATTAACAACATTCCAACAGCTTATTATTCAAGTACCAGAAGATAACCTGGAACAAATAAGGAATGAGTTGGAGCTTATAGGTCTTTCATGTTATTCAGTAGGAAACTATGTAAAGAGCTTAAGAACTTGCGGTTTTTGTAAAGGGGCAGAAGAAGAGGGTATGCCAGTTGCCATCGAGTTGAACAATCGTATCGCAGGTAAGGAAGTGCCTTTTACACTACGGCCCGCATATACTGGTTGTCCTACCGCATGTGGTGAACCATTAGTAAACGATATTGGAGTTATAAAACAAAGAGACACCTTTGATCTCTATTTAGGTGGCAAAGCAAATGGTCTTGATGCACGAACAGGTCAACTTTTCAAAAATAATCTACAACCAAACGAATTATTTAAACTAGTCGAACAAATTATTGATATTTATGCTAAAAACGGTAAAAGGAGAGAAAAATTTTCAAAGTTTCTTAATCGGTTTGGTATCGATCAAATAAAACAACAACTTAATATATAAAAAAAAACTTAAAAATTTTGAGGGGCATTGTAGGAGGCTAACATGGAAAAATTCGAATTTAAAGTAAACGGAATGAGCTGCGGCCATTGTGAGAAAGCCATTCAAGATGCACTTATGGAATCACCAGGAGTTGAATCTGTAAAAGCAAGTGCCTCAAATAACAGCGTTCAAGTAACCTATTTGTCTAATAAGACTAACACAGCACTAATCAAAGAAATAATAGAAGAGGAGGGGTACAACGTTATTGATTAGTTGTTAAATATGATTATGGGAGGCATGGGGATGAAAAAAAGGTTAAGTGTTTTCTTTTCATTTATTTTACTTGTAAGTCTTATTTTAAGTGGTTGCAGCAGTAAGGGGATTGAAGAAGAACCGGCTGCAAGCGATAGTGAAACAAAAAAGGAACAAAAACTAACCATCAATGCCATATCAGAACCTCCTAGTCTAGACCCGGCGTTAATTGATAATCAGATCGCGGGAGACATCAGTAACCAATTATTCGAAGGATTAGTCAGGTTGGATGAAAAAGGAAATGTCGTAGCCGGAGTTGCCGAATCATGGGATATCTCTGATGATAAAACAGTTTATACTTTTCATCTAAATAAGAACGCTAAATGGTCGAACGGAGATCCAGTAACAGCGGAAGACTTCATCTTTTCGTGGGAACGAGTATTGAATCCAGAAGTAGCTGCTCCTCTTGGAAGTAATCTGTTCTTCATCAAAAACGGCGCTGCATATAATGAAGGGACAGTAAAAGATTTTAATGAAGTTGGTATAAAAGCCCCCGATCAACAAACTTTAGAAATCACACTCGAAAGACCGACATCCTTCTTTTTAGAACTGACATCGTTTTTTACATTATTGCCTGTGAACAAAAAGGTAGCAGAAGCAAATGCTAAATGGGCGACAGATGCAAAAACATTTGTTTCAAACGGCCCATTTCAACTTAAAGAATGGAAACACGATCAAGAGCTAGTGATGGTCCCGAATGAGAATTACTGGGCAAAAGAGGTCGTAAAGCTAGACGAACTGAAATGGGTGATGGTAAACGATCAAAACACCGAATATGGTATGTACAAATCAGGGGAGATCGCTGTTGCTGAACAGATACCAAACTCTATCAAGAGCCAGCTCATTCAGAGCGGAGACGCGGAAAAACTACCAAGTGCAAGCGTAGCCTACTTGCGATTTAATCATGAGAACAAGGTGTTCAGTAATCCTAAGATAAGAAAAGCACTGAGTATGGCACTGGATAGACAATTGATTGTAGATAAAGTAACTCAAGGAGGAGAAACACCTGCGTTCTCATTCATACCAAACGGTTTAGGAAATGGTGTGGGAGAGTTCAGGGAGCAGGCAGGAGATTCACTCTATAAGGACAAATCGGTTGAAGAGGCAAAACAGCTATTAGAAGAAGGAAAGGCTGAGTTAGGGTTAAGTAGTCTGCCAAAGGTGAGCCTATTGTTCTATACAAGCGATTTATACAACCAATTAACTCAAGCGATGCAAGAAATGTGGAAGAAGAATCTAGGTTTAGAAGTCGAGCTTAAAACGATGGAGAGAAAAGTGTTTGTTCAAAATGTTCAAAAAGGAGATTACGAGATAGCCATCTATAGCACAGGGGCAGACTACAATGATGCTCAGAACCTGCTCGGTCAGTTTACAACGGGAGATGTCTATAACTATAGTAAAATCTCAATTCCGGCATATGATGACTTGGTTAAGAAAGTAGATACCGAACTCGATCTAAACAAGCGGGCTGAATACATGCAAGAAGCCGAGAAAGTATTACTAGAAGACATGGCGATCGCTCCACTTTACTTTAACAACAAAGTCTACCTGCAACAAGATAATGTAAAAAATGTTCACCGTTACATTATACAAGCGGTTGATTATAGGGAAGCTTTTGTGGAGTAAAGAAATATGATTTGATAGAGGGAAATCGTTTTGGTTTTCCTCTTTCTTTCAAGGAGGTAAGCTATGATTTTCTATATCATTAAACGAATGATGACTGCACTCCTTGCGTTGTTTGTCATCGCCACTCTAACTTTTGTGTTAATGAATCTGATACCAGGTGACCCATTCACGAATGAAAAGAGCATACCTGAACAAGTACTGAAAAATCTGAGGGCTCACTATGGCCTTGATCAGCCGCTTATCATCCAGTATTTCAAATACATGGCAGGAATTATTACTTTAGATTTTGGACCTTCGATTACATCGGATACACGTACAGTCAATGAATTAATATTAAGTGGGTTTCCTGTTTCGGCGGTACTCGGCATACAGGCACTGGTTATTGCAGTCGTCTTCGGGATGACTCTAGGTATCATAGCCGCGATCAAACATAACGGCTGGTTAGATTATCTATCAATGGTTATAGCCATCTTAGGCTTATCAGTACCGAGCTTTGTACTATCAACTGTTCTTATTAATTACTTCGCGATAAAGCTTGAATGGCTCCCAGTCGCTACTTGGGGTACGTGGAGACATACTGTTCTTCCAAGCTTAGCGTTGGCAGTTGGTCCGTTAGCTTACATAGCTAGATTAACAAGGTCGAGCATATTAGAAGTTCTTACCTCAGATTATGTTCAAACGGCTATTGCGAAGGGTGTAACGGGTTCACGGTTAATCTTTCGTCATATATTAAGAAATGCATTGATACCGGTTGTTACTGTACTAGGTCCTATATCAGCTGGAATATTAACAGGGAGTTTTGTGATCGAACAAATATTTGGTATTCCTGGGATCGGAAAATACTTTGTTCAATCAATTTCTGATCGGGACTATCCGGTCATCTTAGGCACAACCATATTTTACAGTGCAATATTGATACTCTTCATCTTAATAATCGATCTGACTTACGGATTCTTAGATCCTCGAATCAAACTAGCGAGGAGGAGATAATATGGAAGCGCTAAACGAGAAGAGAAAATTTCATTTCAAAGAAAAAAACATTCGAATAGTTGAAGAAATCAACGTCCAACCTTTTTCACAGTTTAAAGAAACGTTATATTATCTAACCAAGAACAAACTCGCTGTCGTTGGGCTAATCATCATCTTATTGTTAATCATTATGGCTGTTATCGGTCCTAAGTTAGTGACTTATTCATATTCTGATCAATCCTTACTAGAATCCAATCAACCACCATCAAAAGAGCATTGGTTTGGAACAGACCAATTAGGAAGAGATATTTTTGCCCGAACATGGACGGGAGCAAGGATTAGTTTATTCATAGGAATAATGGCTGTTTTAATCGATCTTATTGTAGGAATAATCATCGGTGGAATAGCAGGGTTAAAAGGTGGTAAAACGGATGAGATTCTTATGCGACTAGTAGATATCCTATACGGGTTGCCTCATCTACTGGTAACCATTCTATTGATGGTTGTTCTCAAGCCCGGACTTACGACCATCATACTAGCGATGGCAGCAACAGGGTGGATTGGAATCGCCAGGCTTGTAAGGGGACAGATTCTCCAGCTCAAAGAATGTGAATACGTTATGGCGTCTCGAGTACTGGGAGCTGGTTTTTATAAGATTTTGTTTAAACATCTTCTTCCCAATACTTTAGGTCCTATCATTGTTGCTATGACTCTATCTGTTCCCGGAGCTATCTTTGCTGAGGCGACTTTAAGCTTTTTAGGCTTAGGAGTACCAGTACCCTTGGCCAGTTGGGGAACGATGACATCCGAGGCACTTGTGACACTATTGACGGGTCACCTATGGATATTATTTTTTCCTGCATTCTTCATTTCGTTAACGATGTTTGCCTTCAATGTGGTCGGAGATGGATTAAGAGATGCGTTAGATCCTAAAATGAGAACGTAGGTGAGTAGATGACGAATCTTTTAGAGGTGAGCAACCTTTATGTCGAGTTTTACGCAAAAAAGAAAACGATAAATGCCTTGAGAGGAGTATCTTTTAGTCTAGGAACAGAAGAAGTGCTAGCGATCGTCGGCGAGTCTGGCAGCGGGAAGTCCGTGACTGCCAAAAGTATACTTAAACTATTACCGCCACAAAACGCTAAAATAGTTGATGGATCCATTCTTTATAAAGAAACAGAACTAACCCAGCTTTCAAAGAAAGAAATGGTCAAATACCGCGGCAGAAAAATTGCAATGGTATTCCAGGACCCAATGACTTCATTAAACCCGACCATGAGAATTGGTGAGCAGATCGCAGAAGGATTAATCGTTCACGATAAGTTACCGAAAAAAGAAGTGTGGGAAAAAGTTCACAGGATGCTCAAACTTGTTGGAATTCCAGAACCAGAATACAATAGTAGAAAGTATCCTCACGAACTAAGCGGAGGTATGCGCCAAAGGGTAGGCATTGCCATGGCCCTCATCTGTGAACCTTCCATCCTCATAGCAGATGAGCCTACAACAGCATTAGATGTATCCATCCAAGCTCAAATAATAGAACTGTTAAAAGAGTTAAAACCGAAGTTAAATATGTCCATCATACTGATCACTCATGATTTAGGCATCGTGGCAAACATGGCAGATAGAATCTTAGTCATGTATGCTGGTGAAATAGTAGAGAGCGGAACAGTAAATGAGATCTTCTATAAAGCAAGACACCCCTATACATGGGGACTTTTACAATCAATCCCGGATGTTGACAGTAAAAAGCCGTTAAAAGGAATTGATGGCTCCCCCCCAGATCTGTCACAAATTTCAAAGGGGTGTTCCTTTGCAGCTAGATGTCCATATGTACTAGATGTTTGTGAAGAAGAAAAACCGACTTCTTTTATGATCGATAAAGGTCATCATGCCTCATGCTGGCTGAATGACGAAAGAGCTCCCATGGTGGAAAGTCCTTTAACTATTAAAAATAAAGAGAAAAAGATTATGTAAAAACACTCAGAGGTGAGAAGATGGCACTAGAAAACATTATGGAAGAACAACACGGTTGCTGTGATTCAACTGCTGCAGAAGAAAAACACACAACTAGATCACAAAAAGAAAAAGAAGAAATGTTGAATAGATTGAAACGAATTGAAGGTCAGGTACGCGGCATTCAGAACATGATTCACGATGAACGCTATTGTATTGACATTATCGTACAATTGAGTGCAATCAACGCAGCGGTAAAAAAAGTGGGCTTTAACTTATTAGAAACCCACACACACCATTGTGTTAAGGATGCTATTTCTTCAAACCAAGGAACTGAAGCTGTAAGTGAGTTAATGAAAGTAATCCATCAATTTACAAAATCATAAACAGATTTAACCCCCCCATTCCGGAGGGTTTTTTCACGAAATTTTTATTTTTCCTATCATGCCAGATTCTTTGTGTCCCGGGATTGTACAATAGTACGTATAGACACCCGCTTCTTTAGGAATGAACGATACCTGATTGGATCGATTTGGTTCAACGTGTAGATGAAAGACAGAATCATCTTCATTTGACATAGCATGATCATGTTCCGATTGAGTGTTTGATGTTTCTACATTCTCATACGAAAAAGAAGAAATTTCAATATCATGTTCAACTGAATCATCATTTAATAATGTTAAGAGTACTTTTTGATCTTTTTTTAAACTAGCATTTGATGAAAGGTATCTATAATCTTTTATTCCTACCTCCCAATTGAAAACTTCTTCCTGTTCAAGTTTTTTATCCTCATTCTTATTAGCTGATGTAGAAGAATGTTGTTCGTGCTGCGTTTGAGCTTTTTCATGTGGTTTAATAATATCATCAGGAAATTTTAAAAAAACCATAAGCAGCAGTCCGCAGCCAAAAAGCATGATGACATTAAAGTATCTTTCAATTTGATGTTTAAGTGTTTCTGATAAGAATTGTAGAATACATAAAATTGTTATTCCTACAGTAAGTAAGATTCCTATCATTACCAATATCTGTGCTTGTTTAAAACTTAACATTACTGTTAACATGGCACCCATCATCCCGGCCATTATACCTGAAAAAAGTCCTTCAATCATTAGATGGAAATGAAGTTTAGACCCAATTAATAAACCTGCTAGACCACTTAATAATATTGAGAAAAGTGTGGCATACAGCAAATTATCTTTAAAGTACACGCCTAAATAAAATCCAGCGGTCAGACCCATACTCATAGTGTAAGCCATTACGTAAACCATATTGTTCATTAAGGAATCTTTAGACTTATAAAAAAAAGATGATAGAAAAACTAAAGCTGTACAAATCACTAAAACCCCTAAAATGTAAATTGACATTTAAGCCCTCCTTGTCCATTCCTTCATTCTAAGTTATGAGAGGAAGATATCGATTTATGCAAGTTCATTATAAACTCGAAAAAAAATGCACATTTTATATGAGTAAAAAAAAAATTAAAATCGGGCTTTACATAGGGTAGGGGGGTATAGTAAAATTAAAGTAAATAAAGGAGGTTATCTGATGGAAATAGTAAAACCAGATGATCTAAATAATGATCAATGTTGTGATACGAACGAACGGAAGAGTCATCATTCCGATAAAATAAAGAACAATCTGATCACACGATTAAATCGGATCGAAGGGCAAATTAGAGGTGTTAAAGGGTTGATTGACCGTGACACTTACTGTGACGACGTTATCACTCAAATTTCAGCGATTCAATCAGCATTAAATAGTGTTGGAAAAATTCTTCTTGAGGGCCACTTGAAAAGTTGTGTTGTAGAGAGAATTCAAGAAGGCGATCAAGAAGTATTGGATGAACTTCTAGTTACTGTTAAAAAACTGATGAAATAAAAGGGAGAGATATCAATGGAAAAAACCACATTAAAAGTAGAAGGTATGTCTTGTAACCACTGTATAATTGCTATTGAAGGAAGCGTTGGAAAGTTAGACGGTGTCTCACACACTAAAGTAAACCTTAAAGAAGGTATCGTTGAGGTAGAATATGATTCTTCAAAAGTAAACCTGGATGAGATCAAAGAGACGATCGATGATCAGGGTTACGATGTAAAATAAATCGCGTGCTTATCATAGCACGCTTTCTTTTCAGTTGAAATATACCCCATATAGGTATATCGAAGGGATGATGAAAACCATGAGTACAAAAGAAACGACATTACAAATATCAGGTATGACCTGTGCAGCCTGTGCGATCCGAATTGAAAAAGGTTTGAACAAGTTAGAGGGAGTCGAGAAAGCGAACGTAAACCTTGCTCTTGAAAAATCAACCGTTTCTTATGACCCTCAAATTTTAAAGGTGGCCGATCTCGAGAAAAAAATAGAAGATCTCGGATATGGAGTCGTCACTGAAAAAGCTGAATTCAATTTGACTGGCATGACGTGTGCAGCATGTGCAACAAGGATTGAAAAGGGGTTAAACAAACTTCCCGGAGTGATTAAAGCTAACGTTAATCTAGCATTAGAAACCGGGTCAGTACAATATAATCCATCTGAAGTTTCTATTGGAGATATGATTAAAAAAGTTGACCAATTGGGATATGGTGCAACCCTAAAGGAAGACTACAAAGAATCGGTTGATCATAGAGCAATGGAGATTGAGAAACAGAAAGGAAAATTCATCTTTTCTGTCATCCTCTCATTCCCTTTATTGTGGGCAATGGTTAGTCATTTTGAGTTTACATCTTTTATCTATTTGCCTGAGATGTTCATGAATCCTTGGGTTCAATTGGCGCTCGCGACACCTGTACAGTTTGTTGTAGGGAAACAGTTTTATGTAGGAGCTTATAAAGCGCTCCGGAATAAAAGTGCGAACATGGATGTACTCGTAGCATTAGGAACTTCTGCAGCTTATTTCTATAGCCTGTACCTATCTATCCTTTCCATCGGTACCAATCAAGGGATGGTGGAAATGTACTTTGAAACATCGGCAATATTAATTACACTTATTGTGTTGGGAAAACTTTTCGAAGCAAAAGCAAAGGGGCGTTCCTCTGAAGCGATTAAGAAACTGATGGGACTGCAAGCTAAGACAGCTATCGTGGTTCGTGATGGTAAAGAAATCGAAATAGCGATAGAAGAAGTGGAAGCCGGTGATATCGTATATGTAAAACCAGGTGATAAAGTACCGGTCGATGGTGAAATCATCGAAGGGCGTTCAGCATTAGATGAATCGATGCTGACAGGTGAGAGTGTACCTGTCGATAAGACAATAGGGGATACGGTAATCGGTGCAACCATTAATAAAAACGGGTTCCTAAAAATAAAGGCAACAAAAGTAGGGAAAGATACGGCCCTGGCTCAAATCATAAAAGTCGTTGAGGAAGCACAAGGTTCAAAAGCACCGATCCAGCGTCTAGCTGACCAAATCTCTGGTGTATTCGTGCCTATAGTTGTAGGCATCGCTGTTCTTACCTTCATTATCTGGTTTGTTTGGGTAAGTCCCGGAGAATTTGCTGTTGCGCTTGAAAAATTGATTGCTGTCCTTGTTATCGCGTGTCCTTGTGCATTAGGATTAGCGACTCCTACTTCAATCATGGCAGGCTCTGGCCGCTCAGCTGAATTTGGTATTTTATTTAAGGGTGGAGAACACTTAGAAACCACTCATCGAATCGATACTGTGATCTTAGATAAAACGGGTACGGTTACAAACGGTACTCCAGAACTTACAGATATTATTGTGGAACCATCATTCAGTGAAGAAGAAGTGTTAAGACTAGTAGGTTCAGCAGAGAAAAATTCTGAACACCCATTGGCGCAAGCTATTGTAGAAGGAATCACCAATAAGGGAATCCAGTTATCGAGTTCGGAGGATTTTGATGCTATTCCTGGGTTTGGTATCAAAGCTGTAGTTGCAGGTAAAACACTTTTCATCGGTACACGAAAATTAATGAAAGAAAACAACGTTACCATCTATGATTCTAATAATCAGATGGAGGAACTTGAAAAAGCCGGTAAAACCGCGATGCTCGTGGCGATAGACGGAGTATATGCAGGAATTATCGCTGTAGCCGATACGATCAAAGAAACATCAAAAGATGCGATTTCTCGATTAAAAGAAATGGGTCTTAAAGTTATCATGATCACAGGAGATAATCAGCAAACAGCTAAATACATTGCTAAACAAGTGGGGATTGATCATGTCATATCTGAAGTTCTTCCTGAAGGAAAAGCAGATGAGGTGAAAAAGCTACAGGAGCAAGGTAATAAAGTGGCCATGGTCGGAGACGGAATCAATGACGCTCCAGCACTAGCTGTAGCGGATATTGGGATGGCGATTGGCACAGGTACAGACGTTGCGATGGAGGCAGCTGATGTAACGCTGATTCGTGGCGATCTGAACAGCATTGCAGATGCCATCTACATGAGTAAAAAGACAATACGAAACATCAAACAAAATCTTTTCTGGGCTTTTGCTTATAACGTGTTAGGCATCCCTGTTGCTGCACTAGGTTTTCTTGCCCCATGGCTTGCAGGAGCTGCGATGGCATTCAGCTCGGTGTCAGTTGTTCTTAATGCACTTCGTTTACAAAAAGTAAAACTGTAAGGAGGGAATTCTATGAAGGACAATATCGTTTTAAGGTGGACATTGTCGGCTGTATTGATACTCGTTATAGTGATCGGGAGCTATTCCGTATTTGCAAAGTACGCAGAACCATCGACTAGTGAACATGCTGGTCATGTTGGAGAACAGAATACATCTGATTCATCTGATACAAAAGATAAGGAAAAGCAGGAGGCTGGACATGGTGATCATGGGGAGAGCCAAGGCAATGTATCAAAAAATAGTGATATTACACCAACTCTGCATTACGAAAACAATTTAATCCATATTGAGTTGAAAGATAAAGAGGGAAACCCAGTAGAGGAATTAGAGATCGATCATGAGAAACTGATGCATTTGATCATCGTAAATGATGAACTGCAGCAGTATTACCACATTCATCCCGAGAAAAAAGGGAATGGTGTGTTTACCATACAGCACAAACTGGAAGAAGGAAGCTATAAAGCGTTCATAGACATTAAACCAAAAGATAAAAACTATGAGGTGCAGCCACTTCCAATCGAGGTTGGCGCTGGTGATGCCCACGGTGAACATGATTCGTTAAAGCCAGAAACTGAGTTCACTAAAACAGTCAATGGCTACAAGTTAACCATGAGTCCTGAAACCTTTACATCAGGTGAAGAAATTGTGTTGGATTTTGATCTAAAAGAAAACAAACCCGAGCCCTATCTAGGAGCGCTTGGTCATGTAGTCATATTAGACGAAGGTGGAGATGAGTATGTTCACGTCCACCCAGCATCGGAAACAGATACAAAGTTTGCCACAAAATTTGACCAGCCAGGTATATATAAAATTTGGGGTGAATTTAAGATAAATGGAAAAGTGAATGTTTATCCATTTGTAGTAGAAGTTAAGTAAATTTTACGTTCTATCTCTCGGGAACGAGGTGAAGCACTTTATGGAACTTTCTGGCGTTTCAAAACACGTGTTATTGTGTAACGGAGCTAGCTGCATCAAAAAAGGGGCTGAGGAAGTTACGAATACCGTTCGACAAGAAATTAAAGATCAAGGGTTATTAAACAAAATTCATACTACTAAAACCTTTTGCAACGGAAGATGTAAAGAGGGACCGACAGTCGTAGTCTACCCGGATGGAGACTGGTATAAAGAGATGACTCCTGAAAAGGGAAAACAACTGATCGATAAGATTAAGTCTGACGAAAAGTTAGATGAAGCTCTAGCTTATACGTATGACGTTAAGTCATTTGCGAGATTTCAGGATAATAAATAAAATACTTTATTCATAGGAGGAGCAGTTGATGGTTATCCAGCCGAACATGTCTGTAGTGGATATCGTTAAGGTATGGCAAGATACTAGTGAAGTTTTTGAAAGGTTTAATATATCCATTAATAATGGCGAAAAACTATGTTCAGTAGTGAATGAAAGAACTCTAACTATTTTATTAGATGAGTTAAATAGAAGAGTAAATAGTTCTAAGATGACCTGCATCAAAGGTGGATGAAGGATTTCTATTAAAGAGTAGGTTACTCTTTATGAAAAGTACCGATTTATTGTTCGGTACTTTTTTTATTTATTTCGTGATTTGAAGAGTTATGAACTTATTAGGTTGCTCCATAAAAATTGCATATTTTTTTAGTACGGTTAATTTGAGGAGGGAAAACCAATGAAAAAGCAATGGTTGATTTCTTTAATGTTACTGGTACTCATTTTGGTTATAACAGGTTGTAGCCAAGAGGGTTCAAAAGATCAATCTAATGAAAATAAGGTACAAGCAAAAGAAGAAATTTTAGAAGGTAAAACAATTAAAGAGTTCTCCATTACTGCAAAAAAAGAGAATTGGGAATTGAAGTCCGGTAAGACCATTGAAGCTTGGACTTATAATGGAAGCGTCCCTGGGCAAGAGATTAGAGTAAAAGAAGGTGAAGGGGTAAAGGTTACAATCAAGAATGAACTTCCGAAGCCTGTAAGTATACATTGGCACGGTGTCCCTTTATCGAATACACAAGATGGTATTCCCGGAGTCACACAAGATGCTATTGAAACAGGCAAGGAGTATACGTATCAGTTTGTCGCAGATACCCCTGGAACGTATTGGTATCATAGCCATCAAGACAGCGTAAATCAGGTTGATAAGGGGCTTTATGGAGTCTTTATCGTTGAATCTAAAGATGATGAACAGTATGATCGAGATTATTCACTTGTTTTAGATGAATGGGAGTCCAATCCAAAGCAAGAATCCGAAGAAATGGATGGAATGGATCACTCAAACATGGATATGAATGAGTCAGATACAGAAGATATGGAAGGTATGGATCATTCCAATATGGACATGGGGGATAAGAAAAATAAAGACAGCAAATCTTCCGATAACGGTTCAATGAATGGTATGGACCATGATATGTCTTCTTATGATATATATACAATAAACGGTAAGTCATATGATAAAAGTAAACCCCTTATAGCGAAAAAAGGAGAAAAAGTAAAACTCCGATTTGTAAATGCCGGATATATGTCTCATAAAATTCATATTCCATTGAATTTTAAAGTAACCAACGTTGATGGTCAGCCCGTGAATCAACCAATCGAACAGGAAAATAAGGTACTTGAAGTTGCACCTGGTGAAAGGTATGATATAGAGTTCATTGCAACAGGTGAAACCGTAACAATCGATTGCCATGGTGAGATGGATGCATCTAAAGACATGAGGATAAATATCCAAGCCGAAGAAGAGGCGGTGCAGCCTGTTGCTCACAAAAAAGATGCGGGCATGGTGAAACCAGATGAGTTTGGTAAAGAGATTAAAGGGAATTTCTCATTAAACGATTCTTTCGATTTAGAATACAAAATGGACCTTGCTACTGATATGGATTCCGGTGAGATGAAGTACACCATAAACGGGAATACTTATCCTAAGACTGAAAATATAAAGGTGGATAAGGGTGATAAAGTCAAAGTCACTTTAACAAACAAAAGTATGGATAAATCTGATCACCCAATGCATCTACATGGCCATTTCTTTCAAGTATTAAGTAAGAATGGAAAACCTGTAGAAGGAGCACCATTAATGAAAGATACACTAAATGTAAAGCCTGGAGAAACATATGAGGTTGCATTCGTAGCTGATAACCCAGGTAACTGGATGTTCCACTGCCATGATTTACATCATGCCTCAGCTGGTATGATGACCATGGTGAAATATAATAACTTCAAACCTTTTTACAAGGATGAAGGTAAAGTAAATAATATTTCAGAATGAAAAACCTCGCTCAAGAGGTTTTTCTCTTTGTTTATGAAGGAGAGGTAAATTATGGCTAAAAAGAAAAAAACAACAAAAAAGCCATTTAAACTTAAGGGTATTTTAATTCTTGCAGCGATTAGCTTAGTTTTGGTTTTAATACTTTTATTTACATTCAATGATAAACAATCAAGTGTAACGTTCACGGATATCCATGGGGTAGGATATTCAAATGACGGAAAAAAGATCTTTATACCTGCACATGATGGAATCAAGCAGTACGATACGATGAACAAACAATGGCAAGCAACACCTGGTGAGAAAAATGATTATATGGGTTTTTCAATGGTGGATGATGGTTTTTATAGCAGCGGCCATCCAGGAAATGATTCAGACAAACCAGACCCGTTAGGAATCGTAAGAAGTAAAGAGATAGGTGGGGAAATCGAACTGCTTGGCTTAGAAGGCGAAACGGATTTCCATTTTCTCGCTGCAGGCTACGAAAACCATGTCTTGTATGCCTATACTTCTATGGCTAATTCAAGAATGCCATCAGATGGTCTTTATTATTCCAATGACGATGCTAAATCATGGAATGAAAGTGACTTAACAAATGTAGAGGGGGAGATCACAGGTATTGCGGTCCATCCTACTGATACGAATGTCGTTGCAATAAGTTCTCAAAATAAGGTTCATCTATCAAGAAATAAGGGTAAAACATTTGAAGAACTGACGAACATGAAACAAGTTACATCACTTACGTTTACTAATAAAAATTCACTCTTAGTAGGTGGGTTTGAGAATAAAGCGTTCCTTACAGAAATCAATATAAATGATAGTTCGGAAAAGGAGATAAGTATTCCGACACTCCAGGAAGATGCCATATCTTATTTAGCTAAGAATCCAGTGGATAAAAACATCGTTTTTACTACCTTTAAAAAAGATGTGTATTTTTACAATGGTGAAAGATGGATCAAACTTGTTAATCAAGGAAAAGCAGTTAATTAATAAATTATCTTTTATCAGGTATACTTCATTTTTGGTTAAACAAATAAGGAGCAGAATCCATGGAATTAATAACATTACTTCAAGAATTAAATATATCAATAGAGGATTATCCACAAGCGTGCAGGATAGGCATAAAAGGGATCAAGTCAAATTCAAAGTTTGTTGAACAAGGAGATTTGTTTGTCGCTATAAATGGATATGAAGTAGATGGTCATGATTTTATTAAACATGCAGTCGATTCCGGAGCAGTTGCTATCATAGGAGAATCAGATTATCAATCAACTGAAATTCCTTATATTAGAGTAACAGACAGCAGAAAGGCACTAGCAAAACTAGTAAGCTGCTTTTATGGCTACCCTTATAAAAAACATATAATGATAGGTATTACAGGAACGAATGGCAAGACTACCACTGCTTATATGCTTAAGCATATTTTAGAAATGCAAGGAAAAACCTGCTCACTAATTGGCACTGTAAATACGATTATTAACAACGAGGTAATTCAATCTAAAAATACGACCCCTGATTCGATTGAATTAAACCAACTGATTGCGAAAAGTAATGATGATGTTGTAATCATGGAGGTTTCTTCACACGGCATCGAACAGAATCGTATAGAAGGCATATACTTTGATTTTGCTATATTCACCAATTTAAGTCATGATCATATGGATTATCATAAAAATATGTGGGAGTATTTTCAGGTTAAAGCGAGGCTTTTTGCTCAGTTAAAACCAACAGGACAAGCCATTATAGCTACTTACACCGATTGGGGAAACAAGCTAGCAGATATGTTGACTACATCTAAAATTCCTCATTTCACAATGGGGGTAGGTGAGAATAGTTTAACAGTCAAAGAGATAATACCCTCGTACTTTTCTGAGTTCAAATATTATATGGATGGCAATCCTTATCTAATAAAGTGTACCATTCCAGGTATCCATAACGGATGGAACATGATGACTGCGATATTGACAAGTAATATAATGGGTCATAACATCGAATCCATTCATCATTCATTACAGTCATTCTCTGGTGTCCCGGGTAGATTTGAAACATATACGCATCATAATGGGGCTTCATTTGTCATTGATTATGCACATACTGCTGATGCAATTCACTACTGTTTAGAAATTGCAGAGCGCGAACAAGCAGAACAAATCATACATGTTCTTGGTTTTAGAGGTAAAAGAGACGTAACAAAGAGAGAGGTTATGATAGATTCTTCTAAAGAATTTAGTCATTTAATCATACTAACACTAGATGATTTAAACGGAGAAAAAGAAGAGTCCATGATTAGTTCCTTAAATGAATTAAAAGAACGGTTCCTTGATCTTCCTATTGTTGTAATTCCAGACCGAACCCAAGCGATTAGTTTTGCTTGGAGAAAAGTTAATGGATCAAAAGATTGGGTGTTTATTACAGGAAAAGGTTCTGAGAGGTATGAGCAAGTTTTCGAATTGCCATGTTCATCCGATAAGGAAACTATAACGTATCTAAAAAACAGGACAAATAATAACAAATGCATATTCCCTTAAAAAATTAGAAGCCGACAAATGTCAGCTTCTTTTTCTATCTTTAAATATTTTGCTTTTCTTCAGTTGAGATTGCACGTAAAAAGAATTTTCCACTCCGATTCGTTAGTGATTCTTTTTATTAACTTACCATCCTACGGCAAGCTTCCGCACATTTAAAACAAGCTTCTGCACATCGCTGACAGTGTTCATGATCATGTTTTTTACACTCATTTCCACATGCTTCGCAAATTTGAGCACAAAGGGAACAGATTTCATTTATGAACGGACTGTTACTGCTCATCGCTGTAGCAGCAAAGGAACAAATATCTGCACAGGCTCTATCCAACCTGATACATTCCGCCATCATTTTTACGTCTTCTTCATTTAAACATGCGTCAAAACAATGATTACATTCTTTCATACAGGCCAGACATTCATCAATACATTGTTGGTACGTGTCATGCATACATCATCATCCTTTCGTTATTAGGGATTTAATTACATAAAAAGTGTACCCATTGAGTGGTCATATAAACGTATTTTGCGAAAATCCATAAAAACTGCATAATTCTTTCATTATTTATCTAAATGGACAAACCGTCACTGCATAAAAAATTCATATTTAAATGTTATACTCCTGAGAAATTAATCAAAAGAGGAACGAAAAATGAAATTCAGCAAAAGAATCGTCTTAGTCATTAGTATTTTATTTTTCATAATCTTACTCATGTTCTTAAGCCCATTTTCTACTGCAGCTTCAAGTAACTCTCCAGGTAATATATCCAGTGAATCTGTGATTTTAATTGAAGGAACTACAGGAGAAATTCTTTATGAGAAGAATAGTTATCAAAGTATGTATCCTGCCAGTATCACAAAAATTTTAACAGCAATAATTGCTATTGAAGAAGGTAACCTGTCAGATAAAGTTCTAATTAGTCAAAACGCTCGAGATACAGAAGGAACGAGAGTATACCTTGAACCAGGGGAACAAGTATCTTTAAAAAAACTCGTGCAGGGGTTATTAATCAATTCAGGAAACGATGCGGGAGTGGCGATTGCCGAACATATGGCAGGTAGTGTGGAATCGTTCAGTAATGAAATGAATCGGTTCACAAAAGAAAAAATCGGAATTACTAACAGTACTTTTAAAAATCCTCATGGTTTGTTTGATATTAATCACCAAACAACTGCTTATGATATGGCAATGATTACTAAGTATGCAATGAAAAATAAGGAGTTTAGAGAAATCTTCCGAACAAAAGAACTACGTTGGGTTGGAGAAGGCTGGGATACAACGCTTTATAATCATCATAAAATGTTATGGAGATATGAGGGTGTTAATGGCGGCAAAAATGGTTATGTTGATCAATCTGGGACTACATTGGTCACAACGGCGAAACGTGGAGAAACTGAATTAATAGCGGTCACTTTAAAAGCGAACTCTTCTGAAGTTGCATATGCGGACACCACTAGTTTATTAGATTTTGGTTTTACTCATTTTCTAACGCAGAAATTTTCTGAAGTAGATCTTACAACAATTCAAGGTGCAGAAGGATATAATATTGATAAAGATCTGTTTTTTACAGCAGGAGTTAACATTCCGATCATTTCAGAAGTTAACATGGATGGCTTATTAGTTATTAAAGACCAAAATGAGAAGGTATTATTAGAGTATTCTTTAACTAAAGAGTTAAAAAAAACGAAAAAAAATGAAGATGGTAAAGAGGTTAAACGTAGTCCTTTAGTAATAATTACTTATCTTCTAGTAGCACTTTATATTGTTTTTCTACTCTTCTTGATTTATTTAATTCGACTGAGAAGCATTAAATTTAAAAGTCAAAAATATTCTTCATTCAAATATCACCATTAGATAGATCCAGTATAACTATTTATTCTCAATTTAAAGGAATGCTTTTCAAATAAGAGGTGAGTGTAAATTGGAATAGGAAAAGGAAATTCTCGAAGCGTTTTCTAAATTACTTCCAGAAATGAGAAGTATCTTAGATAACATAAAAAATCAGAAACAAAACAATTTAGATGATATTCTGTTATTAGATGAAAAATTAAAAATCTTAGAATCAAAATTTTCTCGTTTTTTGAAAACTTCAATATCACGTAAGTATAATCAATAATTAAACTATCTTACTAAAAATGGAGGGGAATTATGGTAAGAATTCTTATCATAGATGACGAGCCAAAATTAGTAGATGTTATCTCTTCATACTTTGAAAAGGAAGGATTTCAAACAGTAAGTGTATTTAATGGAAAAGATGCGTTATATCATCTGAAAGTTTCCTCATTTGATTTTGTCATACTTGATTTAATGCTTCCAGATATTAGTGGAGAAGAACTTTGCCAAATGATTAGAGACAATCACTCGATCCCAATCCTCATTTTATCAGCTAAATATGGAGAAGATGATAGAATACATGGTTTGTCGATTGGAGCAAGTGATTATATGAAAAAACCTTTCAGCCCAAGAGAATTAGTCTTAAGGGTTAAGAATATTCTTAGACAATCAAATTTATGAACAACAAAATGAGCTTATCCTAGGAAAAGCTCATTTTCTTCATATAAATAGAGTTTTTATGATTATAAACATAACCGTGAGACCCAGTGTTCATCATACACTGTATCAATATATCGATCTCCTCTATCAGGGAATACAGTTACAATGTTCTCACGGTTATCTAAAGAATTCACTAACTTTTTAAGAGCTGCAACTGAAGCACCGGAAGAACCCCCAGTAAAGATTCCTTCACTTTGTAACAATTCATGACATCCATTAACGGATTCTAAATCATTAACATGAATGACCCTATCAATTTCGTTATTATTTAAAATCTCCGGCACTCTACTAGCGCCGAACCCAGGCAGTTCTCTTTTTCCCGGAGGAGTATTAAAGATTATTGATCCGACAGCATCAACGGCTATTACCGTTAAATTCGGATGTTTTTCCCGAAGTTTACGGCTAGTACCCATAATACAACCTGTAGTACTTACGGGTACTACTAAATAATCAATGTTCGCATCAATCTGTTCGATAATCTCAGTACCTGTCCCTAAATAATGTGCCTTCCAATTGTTTTCATTGGCATATTGGTTTATCCAATATCCATTGGGTAACTCTTCAAGAATTTCTTTAACTTTGTTTATTCTAGTCTTTAAATAACCACCCTGATCGTCTTTATCCTCGACCATAACGATATTTGCTCCAAACGCTCTCAAGATTTTTAGATTTGTCTTTGAAATTTTCGGATCGACTACACAAGTAAAAGATAAACCGTGATAACGGGCAATCATTGCTAGTGCAATGCCAAGGTTTCCAGAACTGCTTTCTATTAAGTGAGTTGCAGAAGTTATTTGTCCATTTTGCAGTCCTTGTTCTATGAAATACTTCGCAGGGCGATCCTTCATGCTACCACCTGGATTCATAAATTCAAGTTTTGCATAAACATTTTGTTGGGGAAATAAACTCTCTAATCTAACCATAGGTGTGTTGCCGATACATTGGTTGAGTGAGTTATACACAGGTGCTTTTTGTATAGTGTGTAACATTAAATACCTCCAGTTAAATGAGATTCAATAATTTTTGCAGAATTATGCCTCATAAAGATAAACATTTTCAGAATATAAACGTAAATTATCTTCTCGGTGCTTACAGAGTGATTCCCATTCAAACTCATCGAAACTTTTAGATGTTAAAAATTCAAAGGGAATCCTTAAATTTAACAATCGCCCATTAACTTGAATTCGAGTAACTCCAGCTGGATAGAGTTTTCCAAGTTTCACAACTTTTTTTATGGTATCCAAACATGTTGCAGGATAGTTAAATCGAATAAAACCAAGGTTTGGACTTTCCTTAGAATGGGCAGGTATACGTCGTACCTCTTGGTATTCACTGTAAGCATTCACAATGGCGTGCCAAACATCCAACTTTTTAGATAGCTCTTTTGTTGAGTACTTCGCATAAATATAAAGTTCGGAATGGTCATGAAACGACAGAGTTGCAAGAGGGATTTCATCTGCTCGAACTTTTTTTGTTACTTCTATTGATGGATGTTTTGTTAATTCTTCAAACCATTTTCCAGCTGGAACTATGTGATGCCATGCGTTTATTCTTACATGATTGGGATCCACAATTTGTATGGGAACTCTCAAACACCCCATTTCTTTTAGTGCGTTTAATCGATGTGCACCATCTAAAACTAAATATTTTTCGTTTTCTAAATGTAGAGCTATGATCGGATTTCTTATTACACCATCTAGTTTTATGGCATTCTTAATTTTAGAAAGACGTGCTGGTTCATATGGTTCATGAAGCATAATTCTATTAATATCAATTAATTGTAAGGATGATTTTAAATTCATTACCATTCCTCCTTAGGTTTTAATGTCTTTTTTGTTTTGTTTTTTTTATAAAGAATGAATAAAGGCAAAAGGCTTAAGAAGCTGACTACGATCCAATATTTTTCTGGTTGACCGTTTTTTAAAAAATAATCATATATAACTCCACCTACCAAATTACCTAATGATCCCCCGATTGCCATTGCTAAGTTTGAAAAACCAAAATAGGCTGCCAGTGATTCTTTAGGGGAATTGTGGGCAATATAGCTTTGGAACAATGGCAGTAATGTAATCGATCCAATAGCAATTCCAGTTAGCACTAATAATAGAGTAGCTATATTGTTTCCAAACGTAATGGGGACAATAAAAATTAGAATAGTAACATAACTGAAAAAGAATAATGAATGAATCGTTCTATCCTTAATCATTAAGAATACAGGCCACTGGAAAATAATAATTATTAAAGTTACAAAAGTAAAAATCCAACCAGAAGACCCTGTCACATTCGTTGAAATGATTGGTAATGTTAGATACAGCTGTTGATATAAAAAATGAAAAGGAATCAAACTAACAGTCAAACCTACAAATGACTTATCTTTAATAATTTCAGCAAATTCTTGGATCCAAGTCTTAGTATTAAGTGGCTTAGATACTTTTGGGAGAAATATAGCAACTATACAAAGAATCAGAAATAATAATCCTGAAAGAACACTAAGATGTTTAAAGTCATCTATTGAAAAATAAAGTCCGGCTAATGGTCCCAATACAGTTCCAGCGTTCTCTATGATATTCATTAGAGAAAATATTTCCTTATGCTTTCCTTCTGGTGTTAGCGAAGTTAAATTTGCTTTAAGAGCAGGACTGAATAATGCTCCGCCTAGTCCACTCAAAATAGCTGCAATTATGACCAAAAAACCATTTGTGGTTAATCCCATCGATGCAAATCCAATTCCGCGAAAGAAAAATCCGATTACCACTATTTTTTTATATCCTAATCGATCAGCCAGGGCACCTCCTACAATCATTAGACCTTGTTGACTCAAAATTCTTATTGCGAGAATGAAACCAACAAAACCTAAAGAAAAGCCGACATTTTGATTAAAGTAAGTGGATATAAAAGGAACAAACATAAAAAAAGTAAAAAACGATATAAACTGCAACAAAAGAATGACGATGACAGGTAGTTTTAAATAAGATGGGAAAATGTTTTTAATAGTGTTTAAAAATTTCATATTCAGCACCAACTTTTAAAGGGATTTAATACACCTCCAGAATCGTTATAAAACAAGAGTAAATATTAAATGTCGAGAAATAATGCAAAAATGGTTACAGGACCGTAAATGATTTTAAAAATGATTACATATTTAAGGTGAAAGAGTAATAATTGTGGGGATTATCGGAATAAATTGAATAATTTTCTAAATTGCAAGGGGTTTTTCATTTTATCTCTAAGATTATAAAATTCGAAAATGTACACATTTACGAACTGTTAATCTTGCAGAGAGTTAAGCCCATTCAGCTGTTCAAATATGTGTAAATAGACTTAATGAACGTTTACCTCTTTTTATAACAATTTCGGAAGAATAATCAATTAATACAGTTTGATAAAAAATTCAGTTCTTGGGAAAAGTATATTTTTTTTTATAATGATGTGTTTGAGGATCTAGTTACTTCTCATTCTTAATTGGAATCTGCAGCCTTCGAAGCTTGAAGTACAATTGATTCAATCATAGCTAAGAATTACCAAATATTAAACAGTCTGATTACAAGAATGCCGAAAATTTCTAAGACTTTTTTACGTACTTTTAACGAAAGTATTCAAAACTTCCTTCTTTAACATATTTTGGATTTTGGTATAATTGATTTAACAGTATTAATTTTCTGTGAAATTTAAAATAAAGTGAGGTTCTTGTTATGGCTACTGTTAAAGCATTTTATGCTTATCCATCAGGAAACGAGAGTTTAAAAGAAGACATTGCTAAAGCAGTAAAAAATATTAATGCTACTAAAGCAGTTAAAATAACAAGATGGGAAGATCTAAATGTAACAGGTAAACATATGATAGATGTAATATTAAAAACTATTGATGATAGTGATTTATTTATTTGCGACTTAACTTTCTTAAATTTCAATGTACTGTTTGAACTTGGATATGCAGTTGGTAAGAAAAAGAAAATTTGGATAACTCTCAATGAAACCCATAATAAATCTACTAGCAATTACCGTCAGTTAAAATCATTAACAACCATTGGATATGCAGGATATAATAACGCAGATGAACTTAAAATTAAATTTTTCAAAGAAAATCCACATCAATTAGCAGAAACAATAAATATTCAAGATGAAAATTTGGGTAACACCAAAAGTTTGGTTTATTTGAAGTGTGGAACAGGAACAACAGCTTCAACAGAGTTAACTTCACTAGTACAAAGTTCAAAGCTACCATTATTAACAGCAGATCCATATGAAGGTCGTAACCCACTAAGTTGGTATGTTAAAGCATTGCAAAATTCTTTAGGAGTTTTAGTACATTTTCACACTTTAAATCAAGATGGAGAAGTTGGTGAAGATATTTTTTGGTCATCAGAAAAAGCAATGGTAGCGGGAATTGCACAAGGCCTGGATCTAAATTTGCTCATTTTAGCTCATGAACCTTATGAAACACCTTTAGATTATCATGACCATTTGCATACACATAAAACAAGTAAAAAGTGTGTTGAAATTTCGGAGACTTGGCTTGAACCCTTGATAAATAAACGGAATAATATGAAGGAAGAAAACAGACAGCACAAAGCAGGACAAAAAGCTCTTAATAGTATAAAGAGTTTAATCATTGGTGACCATGTAGCGGAAAACGAGCCAGTTGATTTAATAGAATACTTTGTTGAAACAGCAGAATACAAGGAAGCACTCAAATCACAGCAGGTACTTTTTGTAGGTAGAAAAGGTACTGGTAAAACAGCAAATTTAATAAAAATTAAAGATGAGCTATCTTCAGATAAAAGAAACTTTGTTTGTTCCATACAACCCCAAGGTCATGAATTCGAAGGTGTATTAAATATATTAGAAAAAACATTAACCAGTTCTGAACAAGGACATTTAATCGAAAGCATTTGGAAATTTTTGATTTATACAGAACTAGCAAAATCATATTATGAATATTTATGTAACCAACCCCCTCAGATACCTAAAACCAATGATGAATTAGAACTAGAGGACTTTATTAAAAAAAATGAAAAACTTATCAATGCTGATTTCACACTTAGACTTGAAAATGCAGTCACTAAATTAAAGTTATTAGACTACAATAATGAAATTGATCAGCAAAGAGTTAAAGTAAGTGAAATTTTACATAGCAAGATAATTTCTCATTTAAGACAAAAACTAGGTAAAGTTTTTCATTCAAAAGAGAGGGTATGTATTTTAATTGATAATCTAGACAAGAATTGGAGTGACAATGTTAATCTCGAAAGATTAAGTCAATTATTGTTTGGATTGTTAAATGTAGGCCAAAGAATTACTGATGAGTTTAGAATGAAAAATTATAAGCAGGTTGATGTAGAATTATCACTTATTGCTTTTTTAAGAAGTGATATCTTTACTAGAGTTATGAAATATGCAAACGAAAGAGATAAAATACCATATAAAAATCTATCATGGACTGAGCCTAATCTGTTATTTAAGGTTATAGAGCAGAGGATTGAATATAATATTGATGAAATTCCAAGTCCTGAAGTTCTTTGGAGAGATTATTTCTGTGAGACTGTTAATGGACAAGCTTTAAAAGACTATATAACTAGTTTTATTCTTCCTAGACCACGTGATATTATAATTTTGTTTAAAATGGCTTTTCAAGAAGCGATAAACAAAGAGCATGCTAAAGTAGAAGAGGAAGATTTTAAGGCAGCTGAATTTAAATATTCAGAATATGCTTTGCAGTCTTTACTTCCTGAAAACGGGAATAGAATTCCGGAATTAGAGTCAGTATTTTATGAATTTGCAGGACATAATTCTATTATCGATAAAAATGAATTAGAAAATTGTTTAGTAGAGTGGTGTACAGCTGATAAAGATACAAAGCATATTATTGAAGTCTTGTGCGAATTGACTTTTTTGGGATTGGAAGTTGCAGAAAATAAGTTTGAGTATTTTAGTGAAAAAAGACCCAAGAAAATTACTGAAAACTTGGCTCGTAAATTAGTTTTAAAAAATAAAAAAAATCAACGATATGAAATAAATCCTGCATTCCATGCATATTTAGAAATAAATAAGGTTGAATTGATGAAAGTATAAAGATACTTTTATCATATATTAAGAAAAGATAATTACGATTCTATCCGATAGTAGACAGCCCATTTTGTTAATGAGTTGTAATTAAAGAAAGTAAATTTCATCTGTTTGGTAACTTTTTATTATTCCATAGCTACAAGCCAAAACCACCTTTTTGGTGGTTTTGGCATTTTTAAATTGATGCAATTAAGAACTGCATCGAGTCTCGTGAAATAGAGAAAGTGTCTCAATTAAGTAGACTCTATGGGGACAATTTACGAGAAACAGTCTAAAAGGCTTTGGTACGTCTCACTTTCATGTTCCAAAAAGGTAAGTTCTAAGAACATTGGATATCGCAGTTCAGCGTGCAAGATCAGAAAAAATAAGCGGAGATCAAATAGGATTGTATTCATTAGAAGGATTGTCCGTTAAATTTGTTTTATCAAATTTTTATTTACTCGGAAACAAACTTGCGAAAATGTCCATTAAAAGGCTAGGGATTAATCCTAACTTTTTTTTACATATTTTCTACATAACGCAAAATAAGGTCTGGTAATTCAATAGGTTTCATATGGGCTATTAAAGAATGCTATAAATGTTCAAAAGTCCCTTTAGAAATCTCCCTACAGGGGCTTTTTTATATTGTTGGATTTAATTATTAAGTGTTCAATTTTGTTATTTTAAAGGAAAAATAATACAATTTGTCGAATATTTGGTATTAGTTGTCTATTTTCTTAGGAAGGGGTAAAGTGAAATGAAATTTTCTATGTTACATATCAGTGATATACATTTTAAAAATGAAAACAATAGTCTTTTAGAAAAAGTTGAAAAAATTAGTCTTGCAATAAAAAGTGAATTATATGATATAGAGACTCTTTTTATAGTAATGACTGGTGATATGGCATTTTCAGGGTCTCAAGTTGAATATGAAATTGGAGTAGAGTTTCTAGAAGGATTAAAAAACTCTTTAATAAAGGAAAGGGAAATAAATATTTATATTATTACTATTCCTGGTAACCATGATTGTGATTTTTCTACTGATCAATCATTAAGACAGGTGTTACTTGAAAATATAAGAACCCATTCAACTGACATTCCTTCTGACAAAATTATTAAGGAAATATGTTCGCCGCAGTTAAATTATATTGATTTCGCAAGTTTATATACAGAAAAAGAACATATTATTTATGATCATCTATTATTTAAAAAACATCTTTTTGAATTGGATAATGATATTAAGATAATCTTTAACTGTTTAAATACCTCTTGGATTTCTGAACGACATGAGCAACCTAGCAAAATGTACTATCCTTTGCATCTGTTTAAAGATGAAATTAGAACAAGTGGTGATATTAATATAACTCTTCTTCATCATCCTTTACATTGGTTAGATCCTATTAACAATAGAGCAAATAAAGAGATTATTGAAGATTTTTCAGACCTTGTTCTAACTGGCCACGAGCATTTTCCAACTTATAAGCAGTCCTTAGACTTTGATGGTAATTATACTGGTTACATCGAAGGTGGTGCACTACAAACAGGAAATCCAGTTGAAAGTGATTTCAATCTAATTCTTATTGATATGGATCTTCAACAACAAAAGATATTAAAATTTAGTTGGGAAGTTAATAAATATCATGTAAATAAGCAGATTAATTGGACGGATTTAAGGATAGGAAGTACAAACTCATCTGTTAATGAAAACAACGAAGATTTTAATAATTATTTAAATGATCCTGGGTTAACTTTGAAACATCCAAAAAAATCAGAAATTTCACTAGATGATATTTATATCTTTCCTGATGCAAAAGTCATAAAATATGAAGTGAAATTAAAAGAAGACATAAGTGAATATGTTAATTTAGAAGTTATAAAAGAAATTGGAAGTGAAAATAAATTTTTTATTACAGGGGAAGAGAAATCTGGTAAAAGTACACTATGTAAAACTATTTATAAGCATTATAAGTTAAATGGCTATGTTCCAGTTTTAGTAAATGGAAGAGATATAAAAAAATCTTCCATTGATGATTTTAATAAGGTGCTATATAAAGCTTACAACAACCAATATTCTGAAGAATCTCTAGATGAATTTAAACAATTACCAGATAATAAGAAGATTATTATTATAGATGATTACGATCAAAATAAATTGAATAACAAATTTTCTTTAAACCTACTAGCTAATTTAGATAGATACTTTGACAATATTATTATTACTGGAAACGAACTTTTTAAGTTTTTAGAACTACTATTTAATGATGATACACATGAAGAATTACTTGAGAGATTTCAAAAACTTGAGATTATGCACTTTGGTCATAGACTTAGAGCTCAATTAATTAATCAATGGAATAGTATAGGTGATTTAGAAACTTTGGATGAAAAGGAACTAATCTCAAAAAACGATTATTTTGAAAACACTATTAACACGATTATTGGAAATAATTACGTTCCATCATATCCTTTTTTTATTCTAGTAATGTTACAGACTTTAGAGTCAGGTGAATCACATAACCTTGCTGAAAGTACTTATGGTTATTATTATGAACATTTAATTAAACAATCTCTTATTAATCTTAATATGAAAAATGAAGATATTGATGCTTTTTATAATTATATTACTGAGTTGGCCTACGTCTATTTTGAAGATAAAACTATTGAAAAATCTAAAATCGAATTAGAAAATTTTAATAGTTGGTATTGTGATGAGTATGCTCTTGATTATAAATTTGATAAGTATTTCTCTAAACTAGTTGAAGCTTCTATTTTAGAATCTATACAAGAAACTTATAAATTTAAATATAATTATACGTACTACTATTTTGTAGCAAGATACTTAGCCATTAATATTTCAGAACCAGGTATAAGAGAAAAAGTATCTGAAATGTGTAAAAACCTATATTATGAAGAATACGCAAATATAATAATGTTTTTAACACATATATCAAAAGATCCTTTTATTTTAAATGAAATTTTAATTAATGCTCAGTCTATATTTAATGAATTCAAACCTACAGAATTAAATGATGAAATTAATAATTTGAATCAACTTATTAGTGATGTACCTAAGTTAGTAATTGATAACAAAGAAGTTAAAGAGCATAGAACGCAAAGGTTAGAAATGAAAGACCAAATAGAAAGAAGTCAAAATGAAATAGCTGCTACTGGTTATGATATAAGGGATGATGAGGCAAAAGAATTAGACATTTTAGGGAAATTGAATTGGTCATTTAAAACTTTGGAAATTGTTGGTTTGGTCTTAAAAAATTATTATGGGTCAATTAAACGAACCCAAAAAATCATTTTAGGCAGTGAGGCATATTTCCTTGGATTGAGATCCTTAAGTTCCTTTCTAAATATGATAAATACTCATATGGACTCCATCGTTAAGGAAATAGAAAAGGTAATAAGTGAGAAGGGGATTTCTGGTAAGGTAGAAATTGAAAATGAAGCAAGGAGTTTTGTATTCAATATCTGTACTGCTATGTCCTTTCATTTTATTAAAAAAATATCAACCTCCGTGGGTACAGATAAACTATCGGAAATATTTAAGCATATTTTAGATGAGAATTATACCAATGCTATTAGATTAATAGACTTATCTATAAAGTTAGACCATATTCAGACAATACCATTTAATGATATTGCAACTTTAAAAAAAGATTTAACAGATAAAAATAATTTAATTGGTTATAGTTTACTTAGGGGTTTAGTAATTAACCACCTATATATGTTTGAGACAAGTTATAAAGATAAACAAAGAATCTGTAACCATTTAGACATATCAATAGAAAGGCAGAGGAAAATTAACCTCATGTCTAATGTAAAAAAACAATAATTTCTCATAATTGGTGGCATTTGAATCGAATAGTGTAAAATCATGAACGAAGGCTGGGCTAGCTACTGGCACGCCAAAATTCTACAAGAAATGGACTTGACCTCTCATGAAACGATTGAATTCGCTAAATTAAACGCGGGTGTTGTCCAACCATCGAAAACATCGATCAATCCATATTACTTAGGGTTACAGATCTTCAAGAACATCGAAGAACGCTACAACAACCCAGATGAAGAGCTGATCAGACAAGGGGTTAAACCAGGATCAGGACGAGAGAAAATGTTCGAGGTCCGTGAACTGGAATCCGACATGTCGTTTATCCGAAACTATTTAACTAAAGATTTAGCACAAAGAGAAGACATGTATCTGTTCCAAAAGCAAGGGAAGGAATACAAGATTGTCGACAAGCAGTGGGAGGAAGTACGTGACCAGCTCGTGAGTATGCGTGTGAACGGAGGGTTTCCATACATTACAGTAAATGACGCAGATTACATGAAGAATGGGGAGCTATACCTCAATCATAGCTATGAGGATATGGAACTTGATGTGAAGTATCTTGAAAAAGTACTGCCGCATCTTCATCATCTCTGGGGAAGACCTGTTCACATGGAGACAAAGATTGAGCAAAAGCCTGTGTTGTTCACGTATGACGGGAAGACGGTACATCGCAAGTACCATTAAAATTAAAGATTTAAAAGCACTCTCATTT
>NZ_JACZDU010000020.1:0-1568 GCF_015903895.1 Fictibacillus sp. 5RED26
GTTGGGCGGATTTGCCTACCCAACAGCCTAACTGCTTAGACGCACTATTCCATCAGTGCGCTCACCCTACCTTACTGCGTCCCCCCATTGTTCAAACGGAAAGGAGGTGGTACAGGAATATCAACCTGTTATCCATCGCCTACGCTTTTCAGCCTCGGCTTAGGCCCCGACTAACCCTGAGCGGACGAGCCTTCCTCAGGAAACCTTAGGCTTTCGATGGACAAGATTCTCACTTGTCTTTCGCTACTCATACCGGCATTCTCACTTCAAAGCGCTCCACCAGTCCTTCCGGTCTGACTTCGCTGCACTTCGAACGCTCCCCTACCCCTGTACCATACGGTACAAGCCATAGCTTCGGTGATACGTTTAGCCCCGTTACATTTTCGGCGCAGAGTCACTCGACCAGTGAGCTATTACGCACTCTTTAAATGGTGGCTGCTTCTAAGCCAACATCCTGGTTGTCTGGGCAACTCCACATCCTTTGCCACTTAACGTATACTTTGGGACCTTAGCTGATGGTCTGGGCTGTTTCCCTTTTGACTACGGATCTTATCACTCGCAGTCTGACTCCCGCGGATAATTCTCTGGCATTCGGAGTTTGACTGAATTCGGTAACCCTGTGGGGGCCCCTAGTCCAATCAGTGCTCTACCTCCAGGAATCTTGCCGCGAGGCTAGCCCTAAAGCTATTTCGGGGAGAACCAGCTATCTCCGTGTTCGATTGGCATTTCACCCCTACCCACACCTCATCCCCGCACTTTTCAACGTGCGTGGGTTCGGGCCTCCATTCAGTGTTACCTGAACTTCACCCTGGACATGGGTAGATCACACGGTTTCGGGTCTACGACCACGTACTATGTCGCCCTATTCAGACTCGCTTTCGCTGCGGCTCCGTCTTATCAACTTAACCTTGCACGGGATCGTAACTCGCCGGTTCATTCTACAAAAGGCACGCCGTCACCCGTTAATGGGCTCCGACTACTTGTAGGCACACGGTTTCAGGATCTGTTTCACTCCCCTTCCGGGGTGCTTTTCACCTTTCCCTCACGGTACTGGTTCACTATCGGTCACTAGGGAGTATTTAGCCTTGGGAGATGGTCCTCCCGGATTCCGACGGGGTTTCACGTGTCCCGCCGTACTCAGGATCCACTCAGGAGGGAACGAAGTTTCAGCTACAGGGCTGTTACCTTCTTCGGCTGGCCTTTCCAGACCACTTCACCTACTTCGTTCCTTTGTAACTCCGTATAGAGTGTCCTACAACCCCAGAGAGCAAGCTCTCTGGTTTGGGCTGATTCCGTTTCGCTCGCCGCTACTCAGGAAATCGCATTTGCTTTCTCTTCCTCCGGGTACTTAGATGTTTCAGTTCCCCGGGTCTGCCTTCTCATACCCTATGTATTCAGATATGGATACCATCCCATTACGGATGGTGGGTTCCCCCATTCGGAAATCCCCGGATCAATGCTTACTTACAGCTCCCCGAGGCATATCGGTGTTCGTCCCGTCCTTCTTCGGCTCCTAGTGCCAAGGCATCCACCGTGCGCCCTTTCTAGCTTAACCTTATATGATGTTT
>NZ_JACZDU010000021.1:0-1535 GCF_015903895.1 Fictibacillus sp. 5RED26
CGAAGGTGTTTCATAATCTCCATAGAAAGGAGGTGATCCAGCCGCACCTTCCGATACGGCTACCTTGTTACGACTTCACCCCAATCATCTGTCCCACCTTCGGCGGCTGGCTCCCAAAAGGGTTACCCCACCGACTTCGGGTGTTACAAACTCTCGTGGTGTGACGGGCGGTGTGTACAAGGCCCGGGAACGTATTCACCGCGGCATGCTGATCCGCGATTACTAGCAATTCCGGCTTCATGTAGGCGAGTTGCAGCCTACAATCCGAACTGAGAATGACTTTTTGGGATTGGCTTGGCCTCGCGGCTTCGCAACCCTTTGTATCATCCATTGTAGCACGTGTGTAGCCCAGGTCATAAGGGGCATGATGATTTGACGTCATCCCCACCTTCCTCCGGTTTGTCACCGGCAGTCACCTTAGAGTGCCCAACTGAATGCTGGCAACTAAGGTCAAGGGTTGCGCTCGTTGCGGGACTTAACCCAACATCTCACGACACGAGCTGACGACAACCATGCACCACCTGTCACTTTGTCCCCCGAAGGGGAAAGCTCTATCTCTAGAGTGGTCAAAGGATGTCAAGACCTGGTAAGGTTCTTCGCGTTGCTTCGAATTAAACCACATGCTCCACTGCTTGTGCGGGCCCCCGTCAATTCCTTTGAGTTTCAACCTTGCGGTCGTACTCCCCAGGCGGAGTGCTTAATGTGTTAACTTCAGCACTGAGGGTGGAACCCCCCAACACCTAGCACTCATCGTTTACGGCGTGGACTACCAGGGTATCTAATCCTGTTTGCTCCCCACGCTTTCGCGCCTCAGCGTCAGTTACAGGCCAAAAAGCCGCCTTCGCCACTGGTGTTCCTCCACATCTCTACGCATTTCACCGCTACACGTGGAATTCCACTTTTCTCTCCTGCACTCAAGTCTCCCAGTTTCCAATGACCCTCCACGGTTGAGCCGTGGGCTTTCACATCAGACTTAAGAGACCGCCTGCGCGCGCTTTACGCCCAATAATTCCGGATAACGCTTGCCACCTACGTATTACCGCGGCTGCTGGCACGTAGTTAGCCGTGGCTTTCTGGTTAGGTACCGTCAAGGTACGAGCAGTTACTCTCGTACTTGTTCTTCTCTAACAACAGAGCTTTACGACCCGAAGGCCTTCATCGCTCACGCGGCGTTGCTCGGTCAGGCTTTCGCCCATTGCCGAAGATTCCCTACTGCTGCCTCCCGTAGGAGTCTGGGCCGTGTCTCAGTCCCAGTGTGGCCGATCACCCTCTCAGGTCGGCTACGCATCGTCGCCTTGGTGAGCCGTTACCTCACCAACTAGCTAATGCGCCGCGGGCTCATCTGTAAGTGTCAGCCGAAACCGACTTTCAAAAAGAAGAAATGCTTCTTCTCTTATTATCCGGTATTAGCCCCGGTTTCCCGGAGTTATCCCCGTCTTACAGGCAGATTACCCACGTGTTACTCACCCGTCCGCCGCTAAATCAGAGGAGCAAGCTCCTCATCATTCGCTCGACTTGCATGTATTAGGCACGCC
>NZ_JACZDU010000022.1:0-1452 GCF_015903895.1 Fictibacillus sp. 5RED26
AATGAACTGCACCCCAAATTTTAGACACAGTCTTAAATTTGGAGGTGCTTTTCTTATGGCTAAATTTACGATCGAAGAAAAAATAGCTGCTGTTAAACGATATTTAGAAGGGGATGTAGGGTATAAAACAATCGCAAAAGAGATTGGTGCGAATAATAGTAAAGTTCTATTTTGGATTAGAAAATATGAATACCACGGTGAGAATGCTTTTTTCAAAAGCTATACAAATTACCCCTTAAACTTTAAACTAGACGTACTAAAATATATGAACGACAATGGGACGTCTATCTTTGATACAGCCGCGATTTTTAATCTGCCATCCGATTCTACCTTGTGGAAATGGCGAGATTTATTAGAGACTCAAGGTTTGGATGCCCTGAAACCAAAGAAAAAGGGGCGGCCAAACATGAATAAGAAAGATCAAAAGTCTTCCAATAAGACATCACCAGCTAAAGGATCAATCGAAGCGCTTCAACAGGAATTAGAAGCGTTACGTATGGAAAATGCTTATTTAAAAAAGTTGAATGCCTTAGTTCAAAGCAAGGAAAAATCACCAAACAAGTCAAAGCGCAAGTAGTCTATGAATTAAGGCATGAGTTTTCGGTACAAGCACTTATAAAGCTAGCAGGAATCCCACGTAGTACCTATTATTATTGGGTGAAAAATTTCAATCGTCCTGAACCTGACGCGGAGTTAAAAGGCTTGATTCAAGTTATTTATAAGGAACATGAAGGCCGTTTTGGCTACCGTAGAATTCGCGATGAACTTAGAAACCGTGGACACCAAGTTAACCACAAAAAGGTACAGCGTATCATGAAGGAACTAGGATTAAAATGTCTCGTACGTATAAAAAAATATCGTTCTTATAAAGGAACGATTGGGAAGATTGCACCAAATATTTTAAATCGTAATTTTAAAGCTGAGAAACCAAACGAAAAGTGGGTCACGGATATTACAGAGTTTAAATTATTCGGAAAGAAGCTTTATTTATCACCCGTATTGGACTTATTTAATGGAGAAATTATTACCTATACAATAGGGGCTAGACCGACATACTCTCTTGTCTCAACGATGTTAGATCAAGCTCTAGCGCATGTAACAGATAAAGATAAGCTTCTTATACATTCAGATCAAGGCTGGCACTATCAAATGAAACAATACCGTAAGGTCCTCAGTAAAAGTGGCATCACCCAGAGTATGTCTCGTAAAGGGAACTGTTACGATAACGCTGTGATGGAAAACTTCTTTGGAATCCTAAAATCTGAACTTCTTTATCTAAAAGAATTTGAAAGTGTGGAACACTTTAAACTAGAGCTGGCTAAATATATGGATTACTATAATCACAAACGAATCAAGGCAAAATTAAAAGGCATGAGCCCGGTTAAATACCGTACTCATGCCCTAACTGCTGCCTAATGAAATAACCGTGTCTAACTTTTAGGGGTCACTTCA
>NZ_JACZDU010000023.1:0-1385 GCF_015903895.1 Fictibacillus sp. 5RED26
TTTTTAAGGATAAGCCCTCGACCGATTAGTATCTGTCAGCTCCACGTGTCACCACGCTTCCACACCAGACCTATCAACCTCATCATCTCTAAGGGGTCTTACTCACTTGCGTGATGGGAAATCTCATCTTGAGGGGGGCTTCATGCTTAGATGCTTTCAGCACTTATCCCGTCCACACGTAGCTACCCAGCTATGCCCCTGGCGGAACAACTGGTACACCAGCGGTGTGTCCATCCCGGTCCTCTCGTACTAAGGACAGCTCCTCTCAAATTTCCTGCGCCCGCGACGGATAGGGACCGAACTGTCTCACGACGTTCTGAACCCAGCTCGCGTACCGCTTTAATGGGCGAACAGCCCAACCCTTGGGACCTACTTCAGCCCCAGGATGCGATGAGCCGACATCGAGGTGCCAAACCTCCCCGTCGATGTGGACTCTTGGGGGAGATAAGCCTGTTATCCCCAGGGTAGCTTTTATCCGTTGAGCGATGGCCCTTCCATGCGGAACCACCGGATCACTAAGCCCGACTTTCGTCCCTGCTCGACTTGTAGGTCTCGCAGTCAAGCTCCCTTGTGCCTTTACACTCTGCGAATGATTTCCAACCATTCTGAGGGAACCTTTGGGCGCCTCCGTTACTGTTTAGGAGGCGACCGCCCCAGTCAAACTGCCCACCTGACACTGTCTCCGAACCGGATTACGGTCCAAGGTTAGAATTTCAATACAGCCAGGGTAGTATCCCACCGACGCCTCCACCGAAGCTGGCGCTCCGGCTTCTCAGGCTCCTACCTATCCTGTACAAGCTGTACCAAAATCCAATATCAAGTTGCAGTAAAGCTCCATGGGGTCTTTCCGTCCTGTCGCGGGTAACCTGCATCTTCACAGGTACTATAATTTCACCGGGTCTCTCGTTGAGACAGTATCCAAGTCGTTACACCTTTCGTGCGGGTCGGAACTTACCCGACAAGGAATTTCGCTACCTTAGGACCGTTATAGTTACGGCCGCCGTTTACTGGGGCTTCAATTCAGAGCTTCTCCCAAAAGGGATAACCCCTCCTCTTAACCTTCCAGCACCGGGCAGGTGTCAGCCCCTATACTTCACCTTGCGGTTTCGCAGAGACCTGTGTTTTTGCTAAACAGTCGCTTGGATCTATTCACTGCGGCTCTCTCGGGCGATAAACCCTATCAGAGCACCCCTTCTCCCGAAGTTACGGGGTCATTTTGCCGAGTTCCTTAACGAGAGTTCTCCCGATCATCTTAGGATTCTCTCCTCGCCTACCTGTGTCGGTTTGCGGTACGGGCACCTCTTTCCTCACTAGAGGCTTTTCTTGGCAGTGTAGGATCAGGGACTTCGGTACTAAAATTTCCCTCGCCATCACAGCTCAGCCTT
>NZ_JACZDU010000024.1:0-1129 GCF_015903895.1 Fictibacillus sp. 5RED26
TTTTTGCAATAAAAAAGAAAATGTCAGAAACATTTTCTGAAAAATGGTGGAGCTTAGCGGGATCGAACCGCTGACCTCCTGCGTGCAAGGCAGGCGCTCTCCCAGCTGAGCTAAAGCCCCAAATAACATATTCGTTATAATGGTCGGGAAGACAGGATTTGAACCTGCGACCCCCTGGTCCCAAACCAGGTGCTCTACCAAGCTGAGCCACTTCCCGTAAAAAACATGGCGCGCCCTGAGAGATTCGAACTCCCGACCTTTTGATTCGTAGTCAAACACTCTATCCAGCTGAGCTAAGGGCGCATGTATGTGGTGCCGAGGACCGGAATCGAACCGGTACGGTAGTCACCTACCGCAGGATTTTAAGTCCTGTGCGTCTGCCAGTTCCGCCACCCCGGCACATACAATAACAATAACTTTGGAGCGGAAGACGGGATTCGAACCCGCGACCCCAACCTTGGCAAGGTTGTATTCTACCACTGAACTACTTCCGCAAACTTATTTAATTATCAAATGGAAATTGGTGCGGGTGAAGGGACTCGAACCCCCACGTCAAAGACACTAGATCCTAAGTCTAGCGCGTCTGCCAATTCCGCCACACCCGCGTGTATAAATGGTGAGCCATGAAGGATTCGAACCTTCGACCCTCTGATTAAAAGTCAGATGCTCTACCAACTGAGCTAATGGCTCGTGCAAAATGGTGCCGGCTAGAGGACTTGAACCCCCAACCTACTGATTACAAGTCAGTTGCTCTACCAATTGAGCTAAACCGGCAAGTAAGAATAAATGGTGGAGGATGACGGGTTCGAACCGCCGACCCCCTGCTTGTAAGGCAGGTGCTCTCCCAGCTGAGCTAATCCTCCATTTTATATCTAGCCTAGCGACGTCCTACTCTAACAGGGGGAAACCCCCAACTACCATCGGCGCTAAAGAGCTTAACTTCCGTGTTCGGTATGGGAACGGGTGTGACCTCTTTGCCATCATCACTAGACCAGATTAGCGAGTTATTTTTTATCTCGACAAGATAAAATTATACTCTATGTAATTCTTAAAAGCAAGAGATTTTTTAAATGATTTTCATCATTTTTTTATGTTCTCTCAAAACTAGATACGACGTTTCCAAACGTTA
>NZ_JACZDU010000025.1:0-313 GCF_015903895.1 Fictibacillus sp. 5RED26
CTTCCTTTAGGGGCCTATAGCTCAGCTGGTTAGAGCGCACGCCTGATAAGCGTGAGGTCGATGGTTCGAGTCCATTTAGGCCCACCATTTTTATAAAAACTTTATTCCCATTATGGGGCTTTAGCTCAGCTGGGAGAGCGCCTGCCTTGCACGCAGGAGGTCAGCGGTTCGATCCCGCTAAGCTCCACCATTGCACATCTTACGATGATGCATTTTTAAATTGTGTTCTTTGAAAACTAGATATCGACATCCAAACAATATGCAAGGCAGATAGATTTATCTAATCTGCGCCAAGCAAGAATCTTTGATGTGC
>NZ_JACZDU010000026.1:0-222 GCF_015903895.1 Fictibacillus sp. 5RED26
TTTCCTTTAGGGGCCTATAGCTCAGCTGGTTAGAGCGCACGCCTGATAAGCGTGAGGTCGATGGTTCGAGTCCATTTAGGCCCACCATTTTCATAAAATTCCATTCCTGTTATGGGGCTTTAGCTCAGCTGGGAGAGCGCCTGCCTTGCACGCAGGAGGTCAGCGGTTCGATCCCGCTAAGCTCCACCATTGCACATCTTACGATGATGCATTTTTAAATTA
>NZ_JACZDU010000003.1:0-407927 GCF_015903895.1 Fictibacillus sp. 5RED26
TAAAGACGGTTCTACGAATCAATTGATTAAGCTTACTAAGCACGTTCCAGCACTTTAGCCAGCATACGGTGAATAACCTCGTGATCTCGTGGATCATGCAATTGATACTCTTCACCAGGTAGTGTATACCACTCTGCTGCCCCCGCGTATGTGATAGCGAGGTTCAGAATACCTTGTTCATTGCAGCTTGTCTTAAGCTCGAGCTCTCCGCTGATCACACCCACCTCTGTAGTCATTACGCCATGAGTTGCCGTAAAGACTGTTGATTTCTCTTCCATTGGAGCAGCTCCTTTCTATTAAACAAGTTAGTACATTGTTTATACTCTAAATTGATTAATACGTGCAAGTGTTAAGCATGCTTTGTAGTTGTGTTTTTTCTGCTGATTGAAGATTTAAGCCCCAGTTGTACTTTGTTTGAATCCACCATTTTGCGTATCCACAACCAGCTGCAGTCCGAGTTGGCTTCCATGTTGATGGATCTTGGTCACCTTTTGATCGGTTAGAACTTGCCGTCACGGCAATAAGTTGCGGACCAGTAAGATCGTTCGCGAAATCCTCACGTTTGTCTGTTGTCCAGCTACTTGCACCAGAACGCCAAGCCTCAGCGAGGGGTACAACATGATCAATATCAAGGTCAGATGGATTCGTAATCGTTACACCATCATAATAGCTGTACCAGCTACCGGATGTTACTGGACAATCTCCGCTAAAAGAGTCAGCATCACGCTTAAGAACAACTTGACGTGTATCACATCCTCCACCTTGACTCGACCAGTGTGGAAATAGATCGCGAGAATAGCCAGTCATTGAACCTTCTGTCTTAACCACTAATGCGTTCAACTGAGATTGTGCAGCAGATTTAGTAGGCGTTCCTGGCGGTAGCGCCCATGCCTTTTGATTATCATCAGATGATACGACGACAAAAGACATCACCAGAGTAAAAATAAACGAACACAACATCGATTTCTTCAACATGCTTAAATCCTCCAATATGTAGTTTTTTGAATCGTTATAATTTTATAACATCTCTTAAGAAAAAGGCATTACCTTTAAATCAATTAAACATAATCTAGACCTTAGATATAGGTGGATAGTCTGGATTTTCTACGACAATTCCACTCACGAAAAGCATTATAGTAAAATATAATTATCTCTTTGTGTTATTCCACTATTGCATCGCAGGCTGTTTTTCTCCTGGTAAAGGAGCCGGTTCCATGCTTTGGTCGTTTGGCGATAAGTCAATTCCATAATCTTTTGCAAACACCATGTGTGTCTCTTTAAGAACGTTTTCGTGATTCAGATCCAAGTTAAAGACACGCGCTCCACGGAGGCGATTCTTCTCTTCCCCAGGAAGTCCGTACGCTCCAAATCCAGCGCTTCCGCCATAACCTAACATAATGCCATAATAGTTTCCGGCATACGTGTTGATGTGGTCATGTCCACAAAAGACTCCTTTTACATCACCACGATGCTGCATCGCTGAGAATAATCCAGAGTTGATCGGACCGGGACACTCATCTTCATTTCTCTCACCTGTAATCTGATGTTTGTTCACTGCTCGTGAATGATCAGCTTCAGTTCGGCCATCTACACTCGAATACCACATATAACGGTGCTCCCAAAGCGGAATGTGTATGAACATGAGAGAAGGCACCTTAAATCCAAAACGGTTTTCGATTTTTTGAGATGTTTCATTGTACCAATTGACTTGATCAAAACGAACCCAGTCCCATGTTGGATAACCTTCAAAATTTTGACCCGCAATCTCTTTTGGTGCGTATCTTCCACTATCCATCAACCAGAAATTAAAAGCAGGCTTCTTTCCTTTCGTGTCCCAAACAAGAAGGTTCATGTTCCCAGTTCCTGTGATGTGCTTCGCTCCCTTCTCGTTCACATTGTGTTTATAAGATTGGTAGAATACTAGCATCTTACTCTCATCCACACCGCTTTTTGGGGTAGAATCCTCATCATGATTTCCGAATGTAATGGCCCACTTAATGCCTCTCTTCTCCATCGGTCCAGCAACATTGTTCATCGCCTGTTTCATTTCTAGTTCTGTGTCACATCCACCCGTAATTACGTCTCCGTTCAATACCACAAAGTCAGGCTTCTCAGCATCTAGCACTTTTTCCATCAGCTCAATCGTACGACGGTCGATCCGCTCATCATCTTGTGTATCGTTAAACTGAACGACCTTGAATTTTCCATCCGAATGAAACTTTAGCACTTTCTCTTCCTTTCGATCTGCATGGGCTTTTTCAGTGAATAAGTTGGATGTATCACCGAGCGAACCTAGTGTTAATGCCAACGTGCTCGCTCCACCTATCTTAATAAAATCACGACGATTCACTTGTTTAGAACTCATTTTGCTACCCCTCCGTATTTATTTATGTTGGATTGTTTGTTACAAGATTAAGAGTAGCAAGGCTATTTTTAGGTAGTGTTTGATTGGTGTAAATGTTGTGTGAGGGTGGTTGTTGAGAGATTTTACAATTTTAGGCCCCCACAAAGTTGAAGAAATGGATATATAATACCCTTAACGATAAAATGTGTTTCATTTGGAGGTTTGTATGTATAAATCTAATAAAAATGTTCCCACCTCTGTTGGCAACGTGTATGCCGTCAAGTTACCAGATGGCCGCTATGGAGCAATCAGAATTATTGATAGACAAAAACAATCTACAACTCTCGTAACCACTCCTTATATTAGTGATAGACTTCCTAACATTGATGATGAAAAATTAAAACAAACGCTAGTCCAAAATCGGTTTTTCTTTGATGGGCAAAATGCGGGATCGATTGTTGATGGTAAACCACCTAAAGAGTTAATTTTTATTGGTCATATTCAGATGAAAGAAGAACGCCGCTTTCCCAGTTATAGTGGCGATTGGGATATAGAAACGGGAATAGAATCTTATTATGAATGGCGCTGGGAACATGATCGAGAAAACTTTGAAAAAGAGATGCAGGAAGATGAAGAACGAATGGCGAGAGAATCACTCGCTAAAGTTCAAGTACCCAAGAAAATGATGAGTGAAGAAATGTTTTGGTCTATCATCTCTTTAGTAGATGATGAAGATATAGAAGCTGCCATTCAGAAGTTAGCAGTACTAGGTGTACGGAATATTAAGCAGTTTGAAGAAACCTTGTCTTATAAACTCTTTCAATTAGATACGGAAGAACACGCACGAAACATTGGAGTTTATTCCTATAAGGACGAAAATAAGCATTTTTCGGTTGATTTATTTTTATACTTTCGATGCGCTGTCATTACCAAAGGAAGAGACTTTTATGAATTGGTATTACAGAACCCTATACATATGCCTGAAAACGATACGTGTGAGCCCCTACTAGATCTAGCTTCTGAAGCATACGAGCTTCGCACAGGTAAAGACTTCGAATATGAAACGGGTTGTGATTATGAAACATTCTCCAATCGCAAGGGTTGGAAATAGCGTGACTAAGTGCTTTAGCTAAGGGGTATAATTTACGCGAAATTTGTCGAGATTTAGCAACTCGTCGATAAACGATTGAAACTTGTGGAATTATTATTCAAACTCGTGGAATTATTGACGAAATTTATGGATTAACGCTATAAATTTCTTGAATAAAGTGGTTGAATACCCTACATGGTATGTATTGTTGATAAGAACAAGCCACTAAAATGGAGCATAATTACACATTTTCTTCTAGTTACAACTCACTGTTCTCTTTCAAACGCAAAAAGTGACTTTCTCCAACTCTTTTTCTCAAAAATAGTCGTTCACCATCACATTATAATCATATATCTTCGCTCTCGTCCTGTGTTTTCCCAAAAACACAGGCTGTTTCTATTTCCAGCACCCAATCCTGTAACGGTGGACAGACTGTATCCATATTTTATTATGAGGAATTTGAGCAGAGATTCTCTACTCGTTCTAGATCTGACAAAAAACAAGGAGGTGTTTGTATTGGACAATAAACACCAATGGAATTTGGATGGATTAAGTACTGGAGACTTTCAAGTTAGTGGCGGTCAGCCACATCATCCCCAAGAACAGCAAGCACAAGACCCTCGTCTTATCGTTCCAGGCTGTGTAATAGGAATCTGTTTTAACTTTTGTGGTGGTTGCGCAGGTTGTGCTGGATGCGCAGGATGCGGCGGTTGTGCTGGTCGTTGTGGAGGCTGTGGCGGTTGCGGAGGCTGCGCAGGACGTTGTGGTGGTTGCGGTGGACGCTGTGGCGGATGCGGCGGACGTTGCGGAGGCAGATAATCAGATAAATGCATTGTTCGAAGAAATTTCAGGGGGCTTTGCTCAAGTTTTTGAGCATCAGTCCTCTATTTAATTTTTCTCGCCCCTACAAACATGGTTTCGTCTACCTCAAGTGGACAATTCCTACAAATGTATTTTTCAAAATGACACACATACATATATTCACGGTAATTCAAAATAATTTCACGGTAATCCGCAATATATTCACGGTAAATAGCAATTTATTCACGGTAATTGGTTTTATATTCACGTTACTCAATTACTTATTAATCATATGACATAACGGACAAGCAGAATCCATAGGTATAGATGATGAGCATTAGGTTAGGAGGGGTATTATGCCAAGCGTCACTCTCTCGATGTGTTTGAAAATCAACCGAGACACGTTCGTCTATCCACAAAATAACGGCGGCGTTTATCTCCGTAATAACGTGACTTCTATACAAATGGACGGAAATACGATCGAGCAATGGCTGCAAAAATTAATTCCTATGTTAGATGGTAACCGGTCCATGGAGGAAATTACGGACGGGCTGCCTGATCCATATAAAGAGCAAGTCTTTAAGATCGCTGAAGTGTTATATAAAAATGGTTTTGTTCGCGATACAAGTCAGGACCTTCCACATCAGCTACCTCCTGCTCTTTTAGAAAAATATGCTTCACAGATTGAATTTATTGATCACCTTAGCCACTCTGGCGCGCATCGTTTTCAAAACTATCGTGAATCGAAAGTCGCTCTAATAGGCTGTGGTCCACTTCTCACTTCTCTCACAGCTTCACTTTTACAATCAGGACTTCCTGCTTTCACAATTTTTCACAGTACGGTAAACCAAAATGAAACTAAAATACTGCAAGAACAAATAAAGGTTGCAACAAAGCAAGAGCCCGAATCAACCATTACACTCTTACCGTTTAATGAAAACAGCTGTAAAGAAGATCTATCAAACGTTGATTATGTTCTTTATGCAAACGGAGATGTGAACACAGACATACTCTCTATGATTCAAAATATATGCAGGGAACAATCGATATCATTTCTACCTATTACATTACAAAACAATCAAGCTTTTGTAGGTCCTTTTGTCTTATCAGATTCTTCAGCATGCTGGAAAACAGCTTCTTTACGCTTAAACAAAAAACGCAGCGAGGGAAACAAATCCATATCATCGCGAACAGCTTCAAGCCTGCTTGCGAACGTCGCTGTTTTTATGTTGTTTAAAAAGATAACCGGCGTACAGGAAAATTCTGAAAACTCCATCTATCAACTGAACGTGGAAACATTAGAAGGAAGCTGGCATCCGGTTTCTCCTCACCCTCTCATAAACAAAAAAATGAAGGTTGATCAGGTCGATGACCCTCACTTGTTTTTAAAAGATTCACCCAACCGAGAACTTGATCTGCACTCGTTGTTTTATCAAATTACATCAAGGGAAACCGGATTATTCCGTTTGTTTGAAGAAGAAGATCTAAACCAGCTTCCACTATCACAGTGCAGAGTAAAAGTGGCAGACCGTTACGGTGAAAGTGAGCCAGAACTTATCACAGCCTCAGGCAGAACACACGAAGATGCCCGACTAGAAGCAGGTCTAACTGGACTTGAAACGTATGTGAAGAAGTTATTTCATCATTCTCCCGATAAAATGAGTGTTGGTACCGGCCGGTCTGCAGCAGAAGGAATGTGTAGAGCACTGCAAAACAAGCTACAAGAAATTTTCATGGAGTCTCATAACAAAATGCAAGTCTCTGCAGAAATTGATTCGAGATCCATTCAAGATTCATACTCCACGTTTTTGATTGGAGCACTATCAACTCTTAGTGATGAAATCAAGCTCTTTTTAGGAAAGAAAGTTCATGGTTTTCCAGTGGTATGGGTTCAGCAGCATGGTAAATGTTTCGGCTCTATCGGTCTAGATGAGAACCGTGCGTTACAAAACGCACTTCAAGGAGCACTTATGGATCGGCAAAATAACGAAGAAATTTCAAGTAAGAAATGCATAAAGTCATCAGCTACCATTTCAACCACTGGACTTCAAACGATTACCCTCTCAGAAACAAAAGAAGTACCACTAACAGAAATATTAGCATCAGCTCTACAAACGTTAAAGAACAACAACTGCAACGCAACGTTTTACACACTACATGCAGAACCCATTTTGAACGAAAATACTTCTGGCATGTTTGGAATCACACTCTCTTCGGAGGTTCAATCATGACTCAAAAAATCATTTTGATAGGAAATGGTAGTTTAGCAAACGAAGTCTACCAACAACTATATGAAGCCTGTCACATCTCTCGTTTTAAAACGGTGGAAGATGCTGAAATCAATAATGAAAAACTAGCATTAGTCCTTCATGATAGCTGGAATCCGGCTCAGCATGTTAAAGCAGAAGAATTGTTCCGAAACAGCAATATTCCATGGTTGCGAGGATTTGTATTCTTTGGTGAAGCACATGTTGGTCCACTCGTTCAGCCAGATCAACCAGGCTGCTCACAATGCGCGGATCTACGTTTTTTCATGACCGGTCAAGATCGTAGAGAACATTTTCACATGAAAGACTATCAATGTTCAAAAGAAGAATTACCGCGAGATGTTTGGGCTACTAATCTCGCAATCAACCAGACAGCTGCCCTCATTTGTGATGAGGTCGAGCGTCTCATGCATGTTGGTACTCCTCTCACCCATGAACACGTATACTTGATGAACCTACAAACGTTCAAACTTTCGAAGCATTTCTTTTTACCAGATCCGTATTGTGAAACATGTGGTGACATACTACTTGATACCGATGATCATGCTATGGTTTCTCTTCAATCTAGTCCGAAAATCTCTCGAGACGTTTATCGTTGCCGTTCGATAGATGACCTTCAAAACGTATTAAGTCGAGATTATTTAGATAATCGTACGGGTCTTCTCAACTTTAAAAGATATGACTTGATCTCACCTTTCGCCGACACTGTTGTAAACCTGCCTTTGCTCTCTGGTAATGAACTGAATGCCGGCAGGACACATTCGTATGTGCATAGTGAACAAGCGGGTATTTTAGAAGGACTTGAGCGGTATTGTGGTTATGCGCCACGAGGAAAACGAACAATCGTTTACGAACCATACAACAAAGTGAAAAATGTAGCAATGAATCCCCTATCAATCGGAACTCATGCACAGGAACAATACAGTCAGCACCATTTTCCATTTCAACCGTTTGATCCAGATCGACCGATCCACTGGGTGTGGGGATATTCCTTATCTGAAGATCGCCCTGCATTAGTGCCTGAAACGTTCGCCTATTACAGCATGGGTGGAGGAGAAGGCTTCGTTTATGAGACTTCAAATGGCTGTGCAGTTGGTGGTAGTTTAGAAGAAGCCATTCTTTATGGCATCTTCGAGATCGTGGAACGCGATGCGTTTCTTATGACGTGGTACGGTGAACTGCCTATTCCGCGTCTTGACATGAAATCAATTGATGACTGGGAGCTTCAGCTCATGGTTCAACGCATCCTCCATGTGACAGGGTTTGAGGTTCAATTATTTAATGCTACTACTGAAAACAGAATTCCAAGCATTTGGGCGATGGCAAAGAATACGAAGAACGATGGCTTAAATTTGCTCTGTGCAGCTGGTGCCCATCTTGATCCACTTAAAGCAGCCAAAGGTGCTGTTCAAGAGCTTTCTGGCATGCTTCTTAATATGGAAGAAAGCTTTCTGAAAGACCGTAAGAAATACGAAAAGATGTATAAAGACTCTAGTCTAGTTCGTCATATGGAAGATCACTCGATGGTGTACGGCTTAAAGGAAGCAGAGAAACGATTATATTTTTTACTAGATAAGCGGAAGGTGCGAGACTTTGAAGAAGAGTTCAAACCGGTTCGTCAAACTGACGATCTTTTAGAGGACCTAAATAGTGTGCTGAAAATCTTTAAGAAACTAAATCTTGAAATAATCGTTGTGGATCAAACTGGACCAGAATTAAAACGAAACGGCCTACATTGTGTAAAAGTCATCATACCTGGCATGCTGCCGATGACGTTCGGACATCATCTTATTCGATTACAAGGGTTGGATCGTGTCCTCACGGTTCCGATGAAGCTCGGATATGTGAAACAACCGTTATCACCGAACGAATTGAATCCACACCCTCACCCGTTTCCTTAAAACTGTACGATAGAAAGAAAGGGGCATTGTACATGAACCTCGATAAGTTTTTATACAACCTTCATTACGAGACCGCTAAGATCACGCCTCCCGATTGGGAAGTGAACTGGGAAGATGCCCCGCTTCCCTATAAACTGTACACAACAGATCTGCCTGAAGTTGAATTAACCAGAAATTTTTCTGACACGCACTCACCTAGTACTCATCCAACGCTAGCTGATCTAAGTCAATTTCTTTGGTATTCCTATGGAATTACGCAATTGAGTGAGTCGTATCTTTCCATGGATTCAGTGGAAACGTGGATGACTTATCGACGCTACGTTCCTTCTGGGGGTGCACTCTATCCGAGTGAAGTTTATCTGTATCTGAAACTCCAAGAAATACCCACTGGCATCTATCATTACGATGCTGCACATCATTCGTTAATTTGTTTGCGTGAAGGCAACTTTGATGAGTATTTGAATCATGCTTTAGGAAATCGCTGCGATATGTCCAAATGTTTTGCAGCTGTATTTGTATCGACTTTTTTTTGGAAGAACTTCTTTAAATATCATAACTTTTCATACCGTCTTCAAGGACTCGATGCAGGCTTTTTGCTTGGCCAGATGTTAGAAGTCGGAAAACGTAAGAACTTTGCGACTGGAGTTTATTATCAGTTTTTAGATGGAGCTATCAACCATCTACTTGGGGTTCATGAGGATGAAGAAAGTGTGTATGCTGTTCTGCCTCTCTCCATAGACAATGAAATGAAATGGTTTGAGGATATAAAAGACGTTCAGATTACCTCAGCAAAACTATGTGAAAAGCTTGAACCCATACATCATCAACATTACATGAAGTCAAAGGTTGTTCGCCCTTATCCCATGCTGCTCAAAATGAATCAAGCATGTATGTTGCATGCTTTAACTAATGATAAAAAGCGTTCAATCAATAATGATTCTTCTCTTGTAAAGGTACCGCAAACCAACGATTTAACTTATTCGTTCTCAAAAACATGCAAAGATCGATATTCCCCAGGACAAGATTTTGTATTAAAACCACTACAATTCGAAACTCTAACACACCTTTTAAATGAACTTACTTTAATGAGTAACTATCGAAACGATATTGATCAAGATCTTTCACTCTTAACGTCCCGTGTTTCCTTACGCTTTACTTCATATGGTGTAGTTGGACTTTCTAACGGTATGTATGAATTCTGTAATTCTACTCATGAGATAAAGCAAATCTCACACGGAGATTATCGGATGTCTCAACAAAATGGACTGCTTTCCGATTTTGTGAACATGGCGCAGATCCCTCTTTCTTTTAATTTTAGCGGCAGCAACAACCACTACCAGGAACTGTACGGTTATCGAGGGCATCGGATTCAGCACATGGAAGTGGGTATCCTATCTCATAAATTACTTCTCGCTGCCTCTGCACGAAACATGAATGGTCATCCTGTTCTAGGGTTCGATGTTCCTTGGTATGATGAGTTGTTCCAACTAGGAGAATATGAAAGAACGAGTTTGCTTCAGATTCCAGTGGGTTACCACCTGCCCCCAGCACGACTACAAAGTCCGTTAAATATGTAAAAGCCTGTGGCGATTGTGCTGCAGGCTTTAGCGTTCTATAGTGACAGATTATAGCTGATTTGGACAAACCGTACCGATCGCGATACCAAAAGGCTCAAGACCTACAGTGATCTCTCCAACGAATGTATTTGTTGTAAGATCAAGAACAACTACTGTAGTACTACCAAAATTATTGTTAGTTATATAGGCAAATTTATCGTCTGGAGTAATCGCGATATTTGCTGGAAGATCTAAATCAGGACTCGTAAGTAACGTCGTTTCACTTTTCGTTATTGTATCTATGATAGAAATTGATGGATCACTTAAATTCACGACATAAGCAGTGCTACCATCTGAAGTAATGGCTATTCCTAAAGGAGCACTTGTTCCTGGTACAATTCCTACCGGTATGAGGGTTTCAGCTAGTGTCGTTGTATCAACTGCGGACACAGAGCCCTCAAAACTATTCGTAACATAAACTTCTGCACCATTAGGAGTTACTGCAACCCCAAAAGCACCAGCAGGAGGAATTGCACCAACTGTAATAACTGTCTGTGTGGTCGTAACAAGATCAACAATAGATAGTGTTCCTTGTGTTTGATCAGTCACATATGCTGTTAGACTATCAGGAGAAATTGCTATATTAACTGGATTACTAGGTGCATTTCCTACGGGAAATACGTTAATTATAGAGTTTGTGACTGTACTGATTGCAGTAAGTGTTCCATCATTTGCATTTGTGACATAAACAGTCGTTCCATCTGGAGTCACAGCAACTCCGGTGGGACCTCCAGGTACATCTATGGTGTTAATTACTGTATTAGTTAACGTATCAATAACTGAAACGGTATTGCTAGTAAAGTTAGTTACATAAGCTCTTCTTCCATTAGGTGATAGCGCCACAAGTAATGGTAACTCTCCAACTGATATCGTATCAATCGTTGTATTTGTTTCCGTATCAATAACAGATACTGTGTTATCACCTGTATTTGTAACATAGGCTAACACTTGGCATGCTAGTGGCGGAACCGGGCTAAGAAATATGCCTGCGATACAATCACAGTTAGTGACAAATACTCTGCCATCTCTTAAAATTCCTGAAACACATCCTGTTCGATCATCATAATTTTGAAAGTTTATCACGATGGGAAGGGATGTGTTTTTTAATAGTATGGAAATAGAAGTGCCCGTTTTCAGTGTTTTCAATAACGCGCACGTACAATGCATGCTATGATTCGGTTCGTTCATGTTCTTCTCCTCTTTACCGTTCAATTTAGAACAAACATATATGTGTTTATTCTATGCATGTACCCCTAAATGCGTTAAGAGCATGTAAAAAGACACCTTCACTTGAAGATGTCTTCAATATCTAACTCTAGTTGCTATCTAAATTCTTATACCGATTGAAAAAAACATAAGATGCAATGGTTGCGATGAGAACAGTTGATAGAACCACAACGAGCATGCCCGTAAATTTATAAATGCCTGGCAAGAAAGATATTGCAACAAGCAAAATTCCTGCAACTACAAAGAGCTTCCCGCTCAATTGGTGCGTCTTTCTCCATGTCTTTTCGTTCGCAAGCGTCCACGGTGTGCGTACTCCGATAAAGTAGTTGTGTTTGATTCGTGGCAAATAATTTCCGAGTACGATAAAAAGTAACCCGATACCTAAGTTCACAACCAATGAGATGTCTATATTAACACCTAAACCATAGCTTATGGTCATGGATTGAAGAAGTAAGAAGAATACGTTCATAATCGTAATAAAAATCGTATAACTGCTAGAAAATTTCTTGTAGTTTTCTTTCTTCGGATCAATTCTTGGCATGAAGATAAACAACGCCATCAAAACAATCATTAACAGTGGTGGAAAGAATGCAGCATATTGCTTATCCCAATATCCATCCACCTCACCATGGATGTTCCAATGCATCGGCATTTGATCAGGCAGGTAAGGATAAGCGAATACACCGATCAGTATACTAAGTGCAATAAGAAGGTAACTCCATCCATACTTTTTCATCATTTTTCCTCCTTCGTTGTAAATGTAAAATACCAGCTCATTAATTCATGAAACACTGTTGTGTTTAAAGAATAATAGATATGCTGTCCTCTTCTCTCATCATCGATTAACGAAGCATGCTTTAAGATTTTCAAGTGATGAGATACACTTGGCTTTTGCATGTCAAAATGTGAAGCGATCTCTCCTGCGGTTAGTTCATCTTCTTTTAACAGCGTTAAGATCTGTCTTCGGGTTGGGTCGGATAATGCTTTAAATGCTTCATTAAGAGACATCTTGTCACCTCAGGATGATTCCCCATTATTAGATATTTAGATAAATGTCTAAATATCTAATTACATAATATGTTTATTCTGCCTTTGTGTCAATCATTTCAGTAAAATGTGTTCAATAAAAATAAGCACATTTATTAGTTAAATAAATGTGCTTACTTCAAGGAATATTCTTCTGATTTAACGATGCGATGGCCAAGATCCCTGCATTTTTCTCAACAGCATAATTTGACCAGTATGATAGGCATCATGAAGAAAGATATCAATGAGATCACTTTCTAATCCATTCTCTTTTAATTCTTCTAAACTCATCTCACTTAGTAAGCCTTTGAGCTTGTTGTGTACGCTTTCTGCGCGATTAGTGGTAAGATACCAGTCATCATCGTCTTCCGTTTGTTTGGTGATAAAAAAGGTATCGTTTCCATCAATTCGCGTCCATTCTTGTCCTTCCAACGTGGCAACAAGTCGTTCTTTGTAATAAATGAGATGATTGACGTTCTCCCAGATAGATTTCGTTGCTACGCCCGGCGGTCTAAAGCTCGCTTGCTTAGCCGTTAATCCCTCTATAGCTGGTTTGAGCGGGGCATACCAGCTCTCTTTATCAAATGTCGAATCTAGTACATCCAGTAAGAATTCTGCTCGGCTCAAGTTACTAACCCTCCTAATGATTTGTCGGATTTTTTATCATAGGCTCAACGAGATCTGTATCTGGCGGGGCGTATCCAAGTTGTCTGCCAATCTTCACAATCTGTCCTTTGTGATGGAATTCATGAGTCATCGTGTGCGTAAATAACCACAATGCTGTAAAGTCTGCTTGACTGCCATTTCTAAATGTCACTTCTATTGTGTGATCCCAATTGTCTTCAAATTTGTCGAGAAATTCATAAACCAACTCATCTGTTTTTCTGAAAAGCTCACGCATCTCTTGAACGTTATGTATGGACTCAGGAGTAATTTCTGGAAGTGACTTTCCAAGAGCACGATCACCGAGCCATCCTTGATAACAACCTGCTACGTGGGCATGTAGGCTGAGAACAGATTCACCACTAAACCCTTCAAGTTTCTTTTCATAATCAGCTGGATCTAATGTCTCGCAATATTGAAAAAGAGTCTCTCTCGTTGAACGTACCCAATCATACTGAGTTCTGAACAAATTCATACTCTCACTCTCCTTTTTGAACTTACGAATACTTCCCTATCGTTAAGTAGATTTCCTTCTTAAAGGGTTTAAGAATATGACGTTAACCTCGTTAAAAAAGATGCATTCCTTGTGCTAGGAATGCATCTTCGATAAAGAAATGCTTATAACGTTTGTAAAAACCGGTCAATTCGGCGCATTGCCTCTTCAAGCTTTTGCACAGAGGTCGCATAGGAACAGCGAACATGCCCCTCTCCACTCTCTCCAAAAACACTGCCTGGTACAACGGCAACCTGTTCTTTCATCAGAAGCTGTTCGGCGAACTCTTCCGATGACAGTCCTGTCTTTTCAATGGAAGGAAATACATAAAATGCACCACCTGGAACATGGCATGATAAACCCATCTCCTCTAGAGCATGAATGACCAAACTACGGCGCTGCCGGTAACTTTCTTTCATTTTCACTACATCTCTCTGCCCGTTAACGAGTGCTTCAAGGGCAGCATGCTGAGCCATCGTAGGAGCGCACATCATCGTATACTGGTGAATTTTTAGCATAGCTTGCAGAATAACCTTAGGTCCGCAGGCAAAGCCCAAGCGCCAACCCGTCATGGCAAATGCTTTTGAGAATCCAGAAATTAAGATCGTGCGGTCACGCATATTTTTCACTGCAGGAAAACTCGTATACGGTTCATCGTACGTAAGTTCAGCATATATTTCATCTGAAATAACGAGCAAATCATGCTTCTCCACTACCTCCGCAATCCTCTCCAAATCACTTTTAGATAAAACAGTGCCTGTTGGATTATTCGGACTGCACAACATAAGCACTTTCGTTTTGTCAGTGATAGCCGCTTCGATTTGTTCAGGCTGAAGCTTGAAATCATCTTCACTGTAGGTATTTACGGGCACAGGAACACCACCGGCGAGAGTAACTGTTGGTGCGTAGGAGACAAAACTTGGTTCTACAACAATAACTTCCTCTCCTGGATTAAGGACCGCTCGCAATGCTATATCAATAGCCTGTGAAGCACCGACAGTAACGATTATTTCATCTTCAGTACTATACATAACACCAAACCGTCTTTTCATATAGCGAGAAATCTCTTTTCGGAGCTCAAACAATCCTGCATTAGCTGTATAAGCCGTATAGCCTTGTTCTAACGAGTGATAACTTGCTTCAATCACATTCCATGGTGTAACGAAATCCGGCTCACCGACACCAAGGGAAATAACGTTTTCCATAGAAGAAGCAAGGTCAAAGAAACGACGGATACCAGATGGCTGGATGGATTGCACGGTATTTGATAGATATTTAGAAGTGGGTTCAGTAATCATGGTGACACCACAATTCGTTTATCCTCATCATTATCACTAAATACAAGGCCGTCATGTTTGTATTTTTTTAAAATGAAATGAGTGGTTGTTGAAATGACTGAATCGATAGTCGAGAGTTTTTCCGAAACAAATCGTCCAACTTCCGCCATCGTTTTCCCTTCGATCGATACTGACAAATCGTAAACGCCGGACATGAGATATACCGCTTTAACTTCAGGAAAACGGTAAATTCGCTCCGCCACTTTATCAAAGCCAACACCTCGTTTTGGTGTGACCTTTACATCGATCATAGCTGTTACAGCACCGTCTTCGGTACCTTTCGTCCAGTCGATAATGGCCGAATAGCCTAGAATCACTTTTTCTTTTTCAAGCTTGTCTAGTATTTGTTTTGTTTCATCCTCTGTAATTCCCATTAACCTTGCGATTGTTGCTGTTTCAAGACGTCCATTTTTTTCAATGAGTTGCAATAATTCACGTTCTGTAGAATCCAAATCAATCACTCGCTTTTAGTAGAATATGCAGACCATTATAACAAACCCTATAATTTAATCCACTTGGAAATTATTTAATAAATGGATATCTGTTAGATTTTCTATTTACAATACAAATACTCCGTATCATACATTGTAGCTCTGTAACGCTCTTACCCTGGTTCTATTTAAAGCCATTCATAGCAATCGTCAGCTAAATGCTGTAACTCTTCTATGAAAATACTAGCGTGATATCCGTCACATACCGCATGATGCACTTGTATAGATAATGGAAGCAATATTGTCGAATCCTGTTTAAAATATTTTCCACTTGTTATAATCGGTAACAAATAACTGTTTCCCTCATTTATGTTCAAGTTGAATCCTGTAAAGCTAACCCAAGGAATCATGGATATCGGAAATGAATTTGGTGGTTCATTCTGTTTCGTGAATAACCCCTTTATGCTAGAATATCGCTCTATATCATCATTATAGTTTTTGTAAAAACGATCAAAATGATTGGAATATTCTGTCCAAATGCTCGAGAACGATTTGTTATCACTATGAAAGATTGTATAGCTCGGCAGCATCTCTTCCCAATAACCTAGTGTTTCATCCTTAAAACAGGTGCGGAATTCTTTATGAGAATTAACAACTTTACTAACCATGTGAATGAAAGTCGGATAAAACGTAATGCCTTTTTTCTGAACCTGTTTTAGTAACCTTGTAATGTTAATATTTGCGGTCAAGCTAAAGGTGCATTTTTGACGTAAATAGTGTTCAAAATATGGAGTTCTATCCCAATTCTTTTTATTGATTGCATGAAATGTCATGTATTTCGCCTCCTGGAATATTTTTTTAAGTTTCAGGAGGCTTACTTATCTGCTTTCACCATTTTTCTCACCTCTCAAATTTCACTGAGTGCACTAGTTATTCTACTTTAATATTAGCAACGAACTCCGTATCACCTTGATCAGAATCAAAGTCTATCTCTAGAACATAATTACCCTTTTCTTTAGGGAAAAAGAAAGTCTTGTCAGCATCATTTAACATTGTGAGATCCTCACCTTTTCGAGCTACTACACCAATACTTACTCCCGAATATGGATTCATTCCTTCGATCTCATTTTGTTCAATGATTAAAAACCCGCTACTTCCAGGGTTAACGGAAATTTGCTTTTCTTTTGCAGCAACTTCTTTTAAACTTATGTATTCTTTATCATATTCACCTTCAGTAAAGTTCCACTTTCGATTTCCTTCTTTAAGTTTATATAGCTCATCGCCCACCTGAAGAAATGCTTCTGGAGGACTTTCATAGTAATCTTCACCAATACAGCCTGTTAACAAAAAAGGAGTAAGAAGCAGTGTTGCTAGAAAGGTTACGCTTTTGGATTTATTCATATTTAATATTTCCTTTCCTTACTAACCTTGAACAAAAATGAATTATTAGAAAGTATTTTCTTTACCTAAACCGTTTAAAACGATTAAAAAGTTTGTCAAGTTCCTTTAATGATTCTGTACATATGTTTAACAACATTCAATAAAAAATGCACTTCTCCTTCTTGAAGAAATGCACCCGCAGTGGAATATAATTCGTTAATTACTATGCACTTTAACATAAACTGAACCAAACAATTTATCATCAACGTACGCATTCAACTTCCACATCCCTGAATGAGGCAGTGACATCATCGAAGGGATATGTGCATCAGCTCCATTGTTTGATCCGCCTACAACTGAATCTACAAGAGACACTTCTTCATCTGTTTTTTGTGATGTGGCAATAACTTTAAACGGCTTACCAGGTAAGTCTTCAGATTCCCACAAATGCCACATATACTTCTGCTCTTTGTTAGGGAAAAATCTAGTGACTTCTGAGTCATCGTAAATAAAACCTATCTTATCTTTTTCACCAATCATCGTATAACTACCAGACTCAAATAAGGTACTTTCTTTCCAACTATCTTGATTACATGCCACAAGGACTAAGATACATATAATTATAAAAATGACTTTTCTCAGACAAGATTCCCCCTTTCTTTACGGATAACTGCTTTTTCTAAAGTTTCTCCTGTTTCTACAGCACCGCCTGGTAGAGTAACCATATAAAACTCGAACATTCTTATTGTTCTAGTTTTCAATACTTAAGTTTGATTACAATTTATGTTCATTGTTGATATATTAGTTATCATAGATTTATTATTTGAAAGAAAATAATTAATAGAAAGAGGTTGAATTTTTATGAAATCGTTGAGCAACATATTTCGTTCATCCACTTTTAGAAAAATTGTCCCTGTTCTATTTCTTTCTAGTGCAACTCTTGTAGGTTCAATCAGCCATGTTGATGCCAAAGTAACAAGACCCGATGAACAAGGAACTGCAAATCATCATGTTTTTTCCAAGCTTGAGGAAAAATTTGATGCGAAACTTGGAATCTATGCTTTGGATACTGGTACCAACCAAACCGTAAACTATCATCCAGATGAACGTTTTGCTTATACATCTACTCATAAGGCTCTAGCTGTAGGAGCACTATTGCAACAGAAATCAATAGAAGACCTTAATCATACAATTACCTATACACGCGAGGATCTTGTTACTTATAGTCCGATTACCGAAAAGCATGTTGATACCGGGATGACTCTTAAAGAGCTTTCGGATGCTTCTCTTCGATACAGTGACAATACTGCTGGAAACCTTATTCTTAAACAACTGGGAGGACCAACTGGATTTAAAAGATCACTGGAGGAAATTGGTGATTATGTTACCTACCCTAAACGCTATGAACCTGATTTAAATGAAGTTAATCCCGGTGAGATTCACGATACAAGTACACCAAGAGCACTTGCTACTAGTCTTCAAGCATATGCTCTGGGAGATATACTCCCAACAGAAAAACGCGAACTATTAATAGATTGGATGAAGAGAAATACTACTGGAGATGCCTTAATTCGAGCAGGAGTGCCAAAAAGGTGGGAAGTAGCTGATAAGACTGGGGCAGGATCATATGGTACGCGAAATGACATTGCGATCATTTGGCCGCCAAAAAGTGACCCTATCGTTCTTGCTGTACTTTCCAGTCGTGATCAAAAAGATGCTGATTATAACGACAAGCTTATTGCTGAAGCAACTAAAGAAGTAATAAAGATTCTTAAAGTAAAAAAATAACAAAGGTTACGTCCAAAGGATGAAGTAAATAAGCGTTTTAAAAAATGCAGGATAACTTTTATCTTGCATTTTTCTTTGCTCTTTTAAACTGTGTTGTACGAATAGAAGAGTTCATAAGATATTTTCTGTTTCGAAACGAAGGAGGCTCTTATGATAAACTTTTTTTCTATCAATCGTTTAAAAGGGTACCAGAAACTATTATTTATCATAATCCCACCTTTCAAATTAATTATTAACTACAGCATTATAATGGTGCATTTTACTTCTCTAGAATCGCACCCTAATGTTAAATAAAAAATGACTAAGCTAAAAAACTATGTTCATTAAGCCACCGTATTCTTAGAGATATTCTTTTATTCCGTTTTCGAAGGCACGATTATCGTTATTTATCAAACCATGCAACGCTTCTTGTAAAGCAAACGTGCTCTTATAAAATGTAACACGCTGAGCTATTTCTGAACCATTTGGATAAAGGTCTATACACTTGTTAAAGAAATCCTCACCATAACTTGATAGTATTCCTGCAAAATCAAAGGCAGGATCACCAATACGGGTACCACCAAAGTCTATGACCCCTGAAATTTCACAATTTTTGGAGTTCCATAAGATATTCGAAGCTCCAAAATCTCCATGTATAAGAGTCGTTTTTAAATGTTCTTCATTATTAAGGAAACTCTCAAATGAATAAAAGATATCCTTTTGAGCTTTTTCATTGATAAACGGAAAGAGCTTGTCCTGTATATTTTTAAAGAGTTCTTTCATTTCTTCATAAGGGTTACGATCTTTTAATTCTAGATCCCTATTCAACTTCTGTTTTGATATGGAATGAATTTCAATTAAAAATGTTACGAGTTGTTTTGCAAATTTTATTGAATCCACATTATCAACTCTAACTAAATGTTCATTCCAAAAAGGATCACCTTCAATACGTTCATAACCAGTAAATACTTTACCAGGTTCTAATAGGTCAAATGACTGATATTTTGGACATGGAATTGGGATGGATATTGTGCCCCTAATAAGTTCTAAGATTTTCGTTTCTTCTATTAAACTTACAATTCCTTTATCGTACTTGGGAAATCTGAATACAAGAGAATTGTTAATTATTAAAACATCGTTATTTTGACCAATATCATTAGGATAAACATCCTCAATTAAAAGTTCAGGATAGACTGCTTGAATACGTTCAATATAATCATTCATTAGTATACTCCTTGTTTTTCAACCTAACATTTATTATTTAGTGCTTCATTTAAGCACCCTTTTCTTGAAGACTTGAATTAATTACCTTTAACTCAAGCTGGGTTCATTTGTTTTAGAGTAAATACAAGTGTCTGTCAGCATGCTGCCATCTGCCGATAGGTCATCATTCCTTAAAGTACCTTCAAATGTAAAACCAAGTTTTTCTGGTATAGAGCGACTTTTAACGTTTCTTGATTCACATCTTATTTCAATCCTCTTAAATGCGAGGTGATTTAACCCAAAGTTAACTAACTCCTTTACAGCTTCGGTCATATATCCATGTCCGCTATGTTTTGTATGAATCCAGTAGCCCATCTCACATTTTGGAATATCCCAGTCAATCCTGTGTAGGCTAGCTGTTCCAATAAAGTCCTTCCCTCCATCTTTATCAAACATAAGAAAACGAAAATCTTCTCTTTTTAAAAATTGTATATGAGCATTTCTTAATAGTATTTCGGTTTCTTCAACACTAGGGATTTCTTGAAAGAGTGAAAGCCACGCTTTTAATTCATCAAACGAATCTTTTATGGCTTGGTGCACAGTCTCTCCATCTCCAGTTTGAAGTGGTGCTCGAAGAATTAGTCTTTCCGTTTCTAATTGTAAAGGAATATCTAATAACAAGGGGTTCATCGTATCTTCCTCGCCTTTATTATTTTAGATTAATTATGAAAAGCAGTAAGAGCATTTCTACTTATTAAAAAATGCACCCAAAAGCGGAAGAACAAGGTTCTTAGTTTTCTTTCCAGATAACCGCTTTCTTAATTAACTCTTCAACAAATACTTCTTTAACTTCTTGATATTTATGCGTATCATCAGGGAACTGTTTTGCCAACACCTTTTTAAGATCTCCGTATTTTTTTGCATCTTCTGGATTGTTGTTTAGGTAATCTTTGAATGTTAAATGTGTTTCAATGTTTTCATTTCCAAGTTGAAAAATATGAATGTGATGAGATCTTTTACGTTTCCCTTTTGTAAAATATCTTCTTCCTGTTATTCCATGTTCATTCCTTGGTTCATATCCTAAAGAAAGCATTTCCTCATTGTATAAATGAACTTTCTCGATATCTTTTACAACGATTAAAATATCAATGATTGGTTTTGCATAACCAACAGAAGGTAATGATGTACCACCTATATGATAAATTTTAATCAGCTCATCTTTAAAAATTCTTTTAAGTTTACTTTCTTCTTTTAAATAAGCGTTCTTCCATTCTTCAGTCCATGGAAGTATCTCTGTCTTTCTCACCAGCATTTACTCCTCCCGCATAGAATCCCACTTCTTCACAAGCGCCTTCCATATTCCCATGCCTCTGTAATTTTTATAATACGACGTTTAATGATAGTTTCCTTTCCAACAATCTATTCAAGTTATGCTAGAAACAATTCAGCCACATAAAAAAACGCAACGAATTTCGTTGCGAGCTTCAACCATATTTTACTAAAAATCCCTTTTATATTGAACGGCCAAATAAATGCCACATGCTAGAATGGCTAGTGCGTATTTGTATAAGAAGAAGATGTTCGCCATATACTCAGTAGGAAAAACGATGTCACAAAGAATGATTGTCAACAGCATAAAGTAGCTGCTCTTCAGATAAATGTTTTTTGTCCGTTCATCTTCATTCCCCATCTTCTTATAGAACACATAGGCTAAAACCATACTAACCATTAACAATAAAAAACCAATTCCTAAGAGAATGTTCCAATTGCCAGTAGACTGTTCAGCCCATGACTTCAAAGGATAAAAAGCTGCACCAGGGATATCTGAGATCGACTTAATTTCCATTTTCATCAATTCCTTTCTTATAAGTAAAAATATCGTTTACATCCACCTTAAAGAATTCGGCAATTCGAAAAGCTAACAACAGAGTGGGTACATAATTTCCCTTTTCCATTACAAAGATGGTTTGTTTGGAGACCCCGACTTTTTCTGCTAATTCTTGCTGCGACAATCTGGCAAGTACACGGTATTCATAAACCTTATTTGAAATGGAATCACCAAAATCTTTCTTCATGACATCACCTCTTCTATTTAATTATAAACTAATTTCTTACAAAAAGTAAAGTAAACTTATACTTTGTTTTAAATTACTTTTATTTTTAATCAAGTTACTTTGATTTTAATGAAAATTTCTATTATAAAAAAAGCTGAAAGAAACATTAGTACATTAAGTTATATATTTTTATGTGATTTTCCATGTATCCATATAAAGCACGCCTAACTTCATTTGCCGTATGTTGAAATAGATGTTGATTAATTACCCACAACAACAAAAAAAGGCCGTGGTTTATTTAACCACAACCTTTTAACTAACACTATCTTGTTTATCTATCTTGTCCAAGGAGCATTTTAATGACCTCTAGTGATTTAACGTGATAGCCTTCAAGTTCGAGGACCTTAAAGCAGTAATTTTCTACGACTGCCTCGTCTCCCATTGCAATGTCCAAGCTTTCTGATAGAATTCATCCACCAATCGTATCTACATCTTCATCACTCAGGTGGAGACCAAAAAGGTCATTCACCTCACTGAACAATACCTTACGATGAAGAACAGTCTTATTTGACCCAATTGAAACGCAGAAATATATTCGTCTAGGTTTCGGATTACAAGGAGTTGTGTCTTTTTCAGAAAGGTCGGTAAGTGAATATGAAGAAAAGGCTTTCCTTATGAAATAGATTGAGTATTTAATTTTCAGTGAGTAGAATTAAGAGATGCGGCAATCATGACTGCTATGAAGCTAAAAAATGTAATCTATGTGCTAATTCCTTCTATATTATCAAACTTCTAAATGATAATGTTATGAGGGAATCATAATGTTTAAACCAGCTTACGAAAATGTAATTAAAAGGAAAAGAAAGGATGAGAAAAATGGCATGTTTTACTATCGATGAACAAGTGATTAATGGCGAGTCGCTTCCCTTATTTTCCCTTACCGTCAACGATTCGCAGGCAACATCAGTTTACAGTGATGCTGATGTGCAGGCTAAGTTGGTGAAAATCCTACGCAGCAATACTAGCATCCCCGTTCTTGATCTACAGGAGGGGTTATACATGCGCCTGTCAGTAGAAGACAATATCGCTTTTTTTAAAAAATGGTTCGAATGTAAAATGCCATTACCTCAAATTCTGGTGGAGTTTGAACTGCATACATGTGCAAAGAAAGCTTTGGACAAATGCTCCGAATCTGAAATTCGACGAGTATACTTTGCTAAATATTTTATAAGCGGATACAAGAAAATGGCATTCCTGGAGCCGATACACGGTGTTGATGTTATAACAGTTAATACGTTTATTAATATGCTTCAAAAAATAAAGCATCTACAGATACCTGTGCTTATTTTAGTATCCAGCATGGAACATGCAGTTTTACTTGGAGATAGTGTGTACAAGCTTCAACAAAATGGGTTGCAAGAAGTTGAAGTTGATGAAATGGCCACAGTACAGCCTGAAATGGAAAGTTCCACAGAACCATTTGTTGCAAATCTATTCAAAATTTCTGCACGTGTAGGAGATAAAATAATTCTATTTGATCCGACAGAGATCGATTATATCGAAAGTCAGGATGGAAAGACAATGATTATTATTAATGAGGAATCTTTTGCGATGGAATACACACTGGCTGAAGTAGACAAGAAGTTAGAGGTTTTTGGATTTTATCGTTGTCACCGGTCCTACATAGTAAACCTGCAAAAGGTACGTGAGATTATTACATGGTCAAAAAACACGTATTCACTCAGAATTAGCAATAAGGTTCAGTCAACTATTCCCCTGTCTCGTTCTAAAATTCAAGATATCCAGGAAAAATTAATCCTCAAATAGACACAGTTCACCATAACTAGAAGATCTTTTTAAAGATACTTTAACTTGATATAAGTACAGTTCAATCTCCTTTTCGTACATTTCAGCCTGATATGACTGCATTCAGTAATTCACTCCTTTACGATAAAGGAAATCGTCGAAAGGAGTGTTTTAGTTGGAACATGTCATTGAAGTAAAAGGAATGCAGAAAATTTTTGGCGCACATACCGCCATTAAAAAAGTGAGTTTTAATGTGAAGCAGGGGGAAATTTTCGGATTTCTTGGTCCAAGTGGATCCGGTAAAACAACGACTGTTAAAGTATTGACCGGAGAGCTGAAACAAACTGTTGGTGATGTTAAAGTACTTGGTATTGATTCAGCAAATTTCGGAACGTCAGAGTTCAAATCCCAGATTGGAATATTATCAGATAACAGCTCGTTATATGAGCGACTGACGATCTATGATAATCTGAAATTATTTTGTAAATTATATCGTGCACCACTGAAGCAAATCGATGTGGTACTGCGAGAAGTTAATTTGCATGATGAACGATCCAAAACAGTTTCGATGTTGTCAAAAGGAATGAAGCAGCGTGTTCTGCTGGCCAAAGCGCTTATTCACAATCCTAAACTGTTATTTCTAGATGAACCAACATCTGCTCTGGATCCTGGAAATATGGCACATATTCACCGTGGACTTCAAAAGCTGAATGAAGCAGGTACAACCATTTTCTTGACTACTCATAATATGGAGGAAGCGACTGAGTTATGTGACCGGGTTGCGTTTTTGCATAATGGAGAACTGCAGGAATTAGACAGCCCGAATTCACTCCGCTATAAATATTCCACGCACGCATTTCATGTGGAAACCTTTAAAGGCAATCGGTTGGTCATCAGTAATCAACCGGATAAGGCAGAGCAAATCAGGGAACTGATCGCAAATGGAGAAGTTAAAACCATGCATACGGATAATCCGACACTTGGTCAGATCTTTCTAAAAGTTACTGGAAAGGAGTTAGAATAATGAGTGTTCAACGAATACTTGCAATTTTTGAAAAAGACATAAAAGATTTCCCAAAAAATATGGCGCTGTTGATGTTGCCAGTAAGTAATGCGTTACTCGCATTAATTTACTCCCTAACTTTTGACGGAGAACTTCCGATTAAACTTCTATATGTAATTATTGGGGCAACTTTATCAATGGTTACTTCAGGCATCATGATGAGCATGATAGCCGAAGAAAATGAGAAGAACACAATGAGAGGTTTGATACAATCTCCTGCTTCGCTATTAGATATCATTATTGGGAAAAGTCTTGTTACAGGGATCATTACAGTTATTTCCCTAATGGCTTCACTAATGATCGTGGGCATTGAACCGTTTTTGAACTTCAGGGCGATCATTGGACTAATCTCGTTGTTCCTATTCTTTCTTTTGTTAGGTATCGGTATTGGACTATTTTCAAAATCGCTTGCTGCCACATCCGGTTATCTGATGCCAGTCATGTTCCTGTTTGGTTTCACGCCAATGATTGCTACATTTCAGTTTGCGGAAGACAGTATGATAGTTAGAGTCACTAATACGTTTCCCATCATGCAAGCAATCGAATTGTACCAAAAAAGCTTTTGGCTACCATTATGTATAATTGCTATATGGATAATCGGAGCAGCATTGTTTACGTATGTTTGTTTTCGAAAAGTCATGACTGATGACTAATCGGGTAAGTTTGGCTGGTTATCGTTACTCATACATTTAAGTTCATATCAGTACAATTCAGCTCCAAATATGTACATTAGAGCTTGTTATGACTGAATTAATGATTAATCCATTGTAAGGTTGGTACAACTCAATTTAATGGAGGTGTTCTGAAAAAAGTATTTATGAACAATTAGGAGTTGTAAAAGGTAACAGCGGGTATATGAAGTATTATCGGTCTAAACGAATTTGATGCTTTTGCTAGTTTACTGAACGCACGTGACAGGTGAGTATCGGATAATTAATTCAGGGAGTGATAATCATGTTCGGAAAAAAAAATGACAATGATAAAAGGTTTGTTGAAAAATCCGTGCAACATTATCAGTACGGAATGATCTTAGTACTCGTCGATACAGCAACAAATGTCCATTACCTGCATACCTGGTCTACACAGGGAACTTCCCTTACACCATTATTAGACGAAAATGGTGATGTGGTTATAGAAAAGGATTCCAATTAATGTTTTCACCGTGAAATCACAGAGACCTGGGCAAAACCCGGCATAAAATGTCCCCTAACCATAAAATGTTACGCTACCTATCGCAAACACTAATATTGTAAGCTTAAACGTCTAACAAATTGTACAACGACCTGTTAGACGTTTTTGAACCAATTTATTAATAAATTATAAGAAATAAAGAATAAATTAATGAAAAAAATTAGATTTAAAGTAAAATTTTCATCAGCCTGAGCTTCCAAAGTCTATTCATTTTAACATTTTCCACCTTTTTTCCTAGCGGATGACTTGCCTAGTAGAATTATTTGATTCAATTTATAACAAATTTGGAACCTATCTTTTTGTTAGCCAGGCATCGATCAACACGGTATTGTAAAAAATTAAGTTTGGAACAACACCCCATTCAGCGCATCAACGTACCTTTTCGCTGATCGTTGAACGGACTCTGCAGCATCTTCTTTGATCACTCGGTTAAAAGCATCATAGATACGATTAAAGTTTAGTTCTTCCATACGCTGAGCGATCCTCTCAACCGTAGCACCTGGTAAAGGAATAAAGTTTGGATAACTATACATAAAACTGACCCAATCCCGGTCCGCTACAATACGTACAATATCACCACAAAGAAGAACACCTTGTTTTTGGTTCCCTTCTTTCCATTCAAGGATGGTGCCCCCCTTAAAATGACCACCAATTCTCTGAAGAACGATTCCTTCACTTAGTTCGAGTGTGTCACCTGACCAGTACACGATTTTTTCACTCGACCTCGTTACCCACTTCTTATCATCTTCGTGAATATAAAGTGCAGCATCAAATGTTTCAGCCCATTCCACTTGAGTGGAATAATAATGAGGATGTGATAAAGCTATCGCATCAATTCCGCCGAGCTGCTGAATCGCTTCAATCGTACCTTCATCTATGTAAGTCACACAATCCCATAACACGTTATATCCCTTGCCCTTTACGAGGTATGCCGTCTGGCCGATTCCAAAGCTCGGGCTCGTCTGAACACGATACAGATTCTCTTCTTCAACACTAACTTCTGTTTTATAGTTGCCGCTTTCTACCATCGCTTCTAATGTTGTCCAGAATTGCCCTTTTGAGCTCACATACTGTCTTTCTTCCTTACAGATGGAACATGACGATGGTTCATGTAATGTTGCTTCATATTGAACCCCACACGTCTTACAAATATAGTTATGCACGATATTTCCCCCTTCTATCTCTCTAACTCAAATTATAATAGCTGAAGGAAATAATTAGAAATTTTATGCTTGTAAATAGGATCACAACAAGAAAAAAACCTTACGAAAACATGATCTCGTAAGGTTAAAAAACCGTAATCATTCAAAAGTAATTTATAGTAGTTCCTTATTCTTCAGATAGGATCGCTTTAATGAAATGTATGTGGATAAAAACTTTACTACACTAACACTTACTAACAACCCCGATATTTCTAGCCATTTGTTCAGACTCGTAGGTACACCAATAAATAATAGATAGATTGTTAAAAAGATAGCAATAAAACCAACCGTTTTCATGATTGTAGCTTTTAACTCTTTTTTGTAGGCTCTCTCTGTTGAAATATCTGTGTATTCAATGCCAGATAAGATATATCTCCCCGACACATAAAAAAGAAAGATACCCATAGCTACCAGTAAGATTGTTTGTGCATCTAAATGGAAAGACTTGTTGCCGATAAGCATAACAAATAGGGAAAGAAAAAGAAGGATTGCACCCTCAGAGAAAAAATATAACATCTTTCTTTCTTTGTATTCATCATCCGGTAGTAAAAAAGACATCCAAGATTTCATTTCGCATCAACCTCCCAAAATAATTCATCCAACGTTTTCTGCAGTTCTTTAGCTATTGCAATACACAACTGAAGACTGGGATTAAACTCGCCCTTTTCTATAAGACCGATCGTTTGTCTAGTGACACCAACTTTTTTCGCTAATTGTTCCTGAGTGATGGCAGCATTCATTCTAGTTATTTTAACGTTATTCTTCATTTCTCACCCCAGTTGGATGTTAAATATAGTTTACATATGCAATTTATATATTACATACGATATAAGAAAAAGTCAAATTTTTCATAAATTTAACAAATTAATTTAAAAAAACGTATCCTTGAAACCAGCTATACTGCGAACGTCTTCTATAACATTAAATTCTTAAAAAATATTTCTTTCCTACGGATTTGATGAATATTAAACCCTTGAACACAAACATCCTCACCTTATCAGTGAGGATGCCAGAACGTAGAACAAACCGCTTTACAATTTTAGTTATAATGGGATTTGTCTACATATTGAATTTAGTTAATAAGTTTGAAAAGTGGTTAATCATATATAACATTCTTACCTTGTTCAGTTAAAGTCTTCAAGTGAGTAAGCATGTGATTGATTTGTTGCTCTGAATGTCTTTCCCATGATTTTAATTCAGCGATGATTCTCAATGGTGATTTAGATCTGTAGGATCTTGTTGGGTTACCGGGGAATCTTTTATCGGTCACGTTCGGGTCATTTTCAAATTCACCTAGTGGTTCTACGATATAGATTCTCTCTTTCGATTGAGATTTTGCTAATTCAGCTCCCCATTTAGCAGCATCTAATGTAGCGGTAAAATAAATATAGTTAGATTTTTTGTCTTGGTAATTTGATTGGTATAGCGGTTCTAATAAGTCTCCAATTTTCAGCTCTGCTTTAGTACCATGAAAGAAAGGACCTTTATCTAAGACTTCTTTTTTATCATTCATCCATAGACACCTCTAACTTTTTTAATTTGTTTAAAACAGTATATAAGTAAAATTCAAGAAAGAGTAGTCTATAATTTTTTTAGCATTCGGAGTATAATTAAAGTAGAAAGAGTGATATAGCGTTATTAAGTTTACCCTTCTTAGAGAATTGACAATTTTACAGATGTTACCAAAAAGTACATAAAAAAACATAGGAAGTATATCATCTTCCTATGTTTTCATCCTATTACTTATCTGTTTGTTTTTGCTTCTTTTTCAAAAACTCCATGCGTAGTTTTTCAAGATGCTTCTTTTTATCAAACCTGGCAGGCGTCTGTTTTTCATGAAACTTTGTTACAGCTACCTGAGCTTTGTCATCCAATTGATATTTCCCCACATTGTTCACCTACTTTTTTATCTTCAATTCATCTTATATACTATACCTTAGTTTGCTAAAAGAAACCTTATAATTATTTGGAAACAAATCAACTAGGAAAGATTATTGTGTCATCATTGAATATAAAATTCTATCCAATTCATTTATTGTTTTTAAAATAATGCACAGGACGAATTTCTATGCGCCAGCCGAATTCTTCCCCCTTGCTCACTTGAGTTGTTGGATGTAAAGAAGCAAGTTGAGTTGCTTCATCCATGTTTTCTGCTTCAAAAATGAAAATACTTCCTATCATTTCTTTAGTTTCTGTATATGGCCCATCTGTTACGATTATCTTGCCGTCTACACGGCGCAAGCTTTTAGACTCTGTGTCAAGACCGGCATCAAGCAAAACCTCACCGCTATTATAAAAATTCTCAATGTGTGGTTGACATTCACTCATAATAGCTTCAATCTCTGTCCTTGGACGTGCATCCATCTTTTCAGGGTTGTAATAGCCCATACATAAAAATATCATGATCCTCTCTCCTCGATTACTCAAAATTTTGTATACACTCATACGACGATCAACAATCTGTATAATCGACAAGATGTTAAAATTTTTTAAAGAAAACCTTTAATCTCTTATTTCAATAAAAAAGAGCGCATTCCTTTAGTTAAAGAAATGCACTTGATTGCAGAGATTTTTTTATGGAGGTTTTCTTTTTATTTTGGAGCCAATATAATTCTTTCATCTTTCTGTTCAATAATGATCTGAAAGGTATTACAGATCAACCTCTGCCTTAATGCGTAAGGAATGGTAAGATATCCTTTATTGGAAATTATCTGTTTAAATTCTCTTTTTGAAGACTTATCAATGACTCCTAAATAAGACGTATCTCTAGGTCTTACCGTATTCCTTTATAAAAGTTATACACTTTTACGTTTTCAAGCAGTCCTATCCTACGGTAATATTTCAAACTTAACTATTCCATAGAGTTCATTAACTGAAAAAAGTATTCGGGCTTTTGAGTCTTATTGAGCTTATGCCATGAATGTAAGGTATCCGGTGCAAGAACATCTAATCTTTTCAACACTTCCCTCGCAAATTCGAGAGGAGCTATTCCTGAAGCCGTAACCAAATTCTCATCAGCAACTGCTGGTCCCTCCTCATATAATTTTTCTCCTTCATAATTTGGACAGACCATTTTCAAGTAGTCTAAGTTATTACTCGTATGCTTTCTTGTATCGAGGTAACCCCTATTCGCAAGTGCCACTGTTGCACCACAAATTGCCGCAACAATCGTACCCTGCTTTAAAGCGTCGCCTGTTTTTTCCATGATGGGTTGATGAATAACTTCTCCCCATGTATTACCCCCAGGTAAAATTAAAAGATCTTTACTCTTTAGGATACACTCCTCTATAGATATATCTGGTTGTATACTTAGTCCACCCATCGTAGTAACCATTTCTTTATCAGCGCCTACAGTTACTACGTTTAAAGGTGCTGTATCTTTTTTAAAGTACCTCCCTGTATGTAGCTCAGCAATCAAATAACCATACTCCCAGTCTGACATTGTATTAAATACATATAGATACACTCTTCTTGTTTCCATCCCATAACACTTCCTCATCACATGTAATATAGACAATTATAAAATAACTTCCCTGACAGTTAACGTCAGGGAAGTTATCATACTTGATGAAAGTTTATTAGATCAGACAGAACCTCAATAATCCTTTTCTTAAGACTTATAGGCTCAATCACTTGAATCGAAGTACCGTATGGTAAAAGCATGTGAGGAACATATGTATGTAAAATATCTTTTTCCAGAAGAAATGTTGCTTGATTTGATGATTGACTCTGTAAATAATGTCCCAAAAACCAATGTTGGACAATATCTCCCAAGGCATTTGTACTCCCATTAATAACTAAAGTGGTGCTCTTGTCTTTATCTTTAAGAGTTGGCAGTAGGTTTTTCATAAAAAAGTCAGAAGCTGAAAAATCTTCTGGCCGAATAAACTTGTCTTCGGTTTGAATGAGCCTTTCGATTCGATCTATTCTAAAACTACGGACTTCCTTCCTACGATGACAAAAGCCAATCACATACCATTTCCTATTCCAATAGATGATTCTGTATGGATCAATCTATCACTTGATTGGTTCTCTTTACTGTTTTGGTAGGTAATCTTTACAGAGTACTCATCAGCTACTGAAGTCTCCAACTCCTTTAACGTAGATTCTGCAAAGAACGAAGGTAAGTGGCTGATTACTTCTAGACTCGATAAATGTTGGTTTCTTTTTGTTTCCTGTTCTTGATTTGAGTGTCTACCTAGTTTAGATACGGCTCTATTTAGTGCTTCACCTCCATAATAGCCCGCTTCACCTGCAAAAACAGCTGCGTGAAACAGTGACGTCTGCTCTTCAATATCAAAGAAAAGAGGAGCCTCTATAAATTGGTTCAATAGAGAGTATCCACCGTTATGTCCCGAATCTGAAATGATAGGTACACCACTTGTTGAAAGGGTATCAACGTATCGATACACCGTCCTAATATTGAGCTCTAACTTCTCTGAGATTTGTTTGGCAGTGACTTTTTCACCTGACCGAAGCATCCATAAAACGGCTAGCATATTGTCGATTTTAGGCATAAGAAAACTCCACTTCTTCATAAATCATATTCTATAGATCCAATCTCTAGTATAGCTCATCACAAAAGAATATTTTCTGTATTTAGAGTTCATTTTTAATGTGATTTCTACATTTTTAAGATTACCAATATACCTTTAACAGAGCTCAATAAAGAAGAGTTTGCAGACATATAGGTGTCTGCAAACTCACAGAATTACTTTTAGTTATAGAAATTAAAAAATAGTCGGTACCATTCCCCCATCCATACGTATGGGAGCTCCTTTAAACGCGGATGCATAAGGACTGCATACAAATGTAGTTAATCTACCTATTTCAGAAGGTCTGATAAATCGCTGAATTTCAGATTGAGGTAGGTTTGTAGTCATAAATTCTCTCTCTTTCTCTGAAAAATTCATGTCTTCATTTGGGTAGATCCCTTCAATGATTTGATATACATTTTCAGAGAGCGTTGGTCCTGGCAGGATTGTATTAACTGTTACTTCTGTTCCTTTAGTTAATTTAGATAAGCTTTTTGACAATGATAATAGCATTGATTTTGTTGTACAATACTGAGGCATTTGTCCTGAAGGCATCATTGCTTCTTCACTCGCAATGAAGATAATGCGGCCATAATCATTGTTCAGCATTTTAGGTAAATAAAATTTAGATAATCCATTTGCAGCAAGAAAATTAGTGCGGAAATATTTTTCCCATACTTCATCATCTACGTCCTCATATTGCATGATTTCATATATCCCCATATTGTTAACTAAAATATCAATATGGGGATATTTTTCAAACAATACTTCTCTCTGTTGAATATCCACTAAATCAGCTGTAGCATTTTGAGGAGAGGTAGCTGGGAAATCTGATTTAATTTCATTTACAACTCGTTCTACTTCTTCATAGTTTCGTCCATTAATTAGTACATGAACACCTTCTCTAGCAAGTTCAATGGCAATTGCTTTACCTATCCCTTTCGTCGACCCGGTAACTAATGCTGTTTTATTGTGTAATTTCATATCCACAATTCATTTCTCCCCTGTATTTACTTCGTGTGAAAAATTATATTCTTAAAGATAGTGCCTATTTAACGAGTGTTTACCTAGATGTTCATTACGCCAATTTGAAGGAGTATCACCTTCCCAAAGGCGAAAGGCACGGTAGAACGAGTTCTGGTCTTCATACCCAATCAGGAATGCCACTTCTTTAATATCGAGGAAGGGGTCTGCCAAGTACTCTCGTGCCTGCTCATGTCGGACCTGTTTCAGTAAATGCTTGAAGTTTGTCCCTTCATCAGTCAGTCTGCGCTGCAAGGTACGATCGCTCATCCCTAATTCGCTAGCGACAGTCTGAATGTCAGGGCGCCCCCCTGTTAAGCTCCGTTTCGTAATCCACTTAACCATCTCGGTGATTGAGCGACTGCGTTGCTGCTCATTTAACGATTGGTCTAGTACGGGAGTGAGAATCTCCAGTAACTCCGCGTTGTACGAAACAAACGGACGATCCAGATCTCTTCTATATAATGTCAACCTGTTACAATTTGCACCGATCTGAATACGGCAGCCAAAGTAATCTTCAAGCACCTGTACATCGCCCATAGCGTGTGAAAATTCGACGAACCTCGGCGTTAATGGTTTACCAGTGCCGCGGCGTCCTAGCTCCAGAAGAAATGCTAGCGTAATACCAACCAGCAGGGGCGGACCAGGTTGATCGATATCCAACCAATCCAGTTCGATTGTACAGTTCTCACCTTCCTCGATGATACGTAAACTTTCAGGGGGGCAAAGTTGTTTGTACCGGGCCATTCGCTTTAGAGCGTCACGGTAGTCACGAGCGTGGTAAGTAGCTAATACGCTAGGTGGGTAATGAGCTGTTTCAAAACCGCTTGTAAGCTCGATAATTCCTTTTGCATTGTCATCAATGAGATCGGAATAAGCTTGCCAGATCGCCAAATATTGGGCGGTGGTGACATCTGGTTCAGTAATAATGGTGAGCGGAAGTCGTGCTTTTCTAACCACATCGTGGGAGGCAATCCCCAATTGATTTAATCCTGTCCAAAATCCTGCCGGGATTTTTATTCGAGAATGAGACGTCATACATATATGTCCTCCCTATTACTATTTACACAATCACTATTATTGGATATGACTAGCAGTACAGTTTATACATTACCTATCCAATGTCACTCTGTAACTAGTAAAGAACGACATTTTACTTGCTGATTACGTCGAATAAGTAGTGTTAGTATTATGTATGATAACTTCCGTAGTATAGGCTCCATAAAAACACCACACCCATTAGAGTTTTTGTTATTAACCTTTTCAACAAATAGTAAATTCATAAAATCTTAAATGATAAATGTTGGACCTTTAAAGCCTTCAAGCCTTTCTTCTGACTCATTGACTTTCTTTCAACCTAAACCAATTCAGCTAGGATATGATCACAGAGTAGCATCGTACGAACATTATCACGTCCACTCGAACATGCTTCTCTATCATTTATACAACTCTCTATAAAATGAGCCATTTCTCCAACAAAACCACGCAAATAAAGATCCCTGTAACCTCCAGACATGGGAGATGCAGAAGGCGCAAATACGGTATCATTCTCTGCAAGTGATTTCCAAGGTAGTTGGTCAAAGGTCTGAGATTTATGTACAGTAAGTGTATGAACTTCATCTGCAATCGCAAATCCGTTATCGAATGTTACTGTCACATTTTCGCTTTCCCTAGACCAAGCTGTCATTCCTGTAAAATAAAGGCTACCCACGACTCCATTTTCAAATTTTAATGAAATACTCTGAGAGATAAATTCACTGTGACTGTTTTTAAAACCGGATATTTGAACAACTTCACCAAACAAAAAGCGGACTAGATCAACTATATGTATAGCAGCGAGCTTCAAAAACTGCTCATCGTCTTTACAAAACGGGGTGCTGTCTACAGCAAATCTTGCTTGAAAAGAGCGAGCTTGTCCAAGGTTACCACTATTGATTAATTCTTTTAACTTCTGATAACAGGGCGCATAACGTTTCATAAATCCTACCATTAATATGACCCCTGCTTCTTCAGCAGCATTCGCGATTTCCTCAGCTTCATCAGCATTCATGCCAAGAGGTTTATCTACATAAACATTTTTTCCCGCTCTAATACAGTCCATGACTAAAGAGAAATGATCTTCAGGTTGAGCAACTACTACAACGCCATCACACTCTTCAGAATTGAGCATAACTTTATAATCATCATACGGTGTTCCATTGCTTCCGAAGCGTCGAAGTGCATCTTTCGAACGATTAAGATTTCTTGTAGAAATAGCTTGAATTTCCGCTCCAGCTTCAATAGTAGATGGATAAATATTTGTAGATGCATGGAACCCCGCACCTATAAAACAAAGGTTAGCTTTCTTCACTTTTCTTACTCCTCTTTATTCAAATTTATATGAAATTTGATCTTACCAAAATAGGGTTATTCAGCACATAGTAGGGTATGCTCATGTAAATTTAACACCTGTTCAATGAATTAAAAAACCACAAAACCTTACCCGTTTGTGAAGTAAACAGACATCGTAAACAAATTATAAATCCTTCTTTATAACGATTCTATTCTCATTTATGGTGTAGTTATTTTTGAGATAAAACGCTTCTGCAAGACCTCCATTAGCTGTTAATAAATAAAGGCTTGAAATGTCTCTTTTCTTTAATTCATCTTCTAAATACAAAAGAAGTTTCGAACCGTAACCTTTGCCTTGGATCTGATTACTAATACAAAATTCAGCCAAATAAAAAGTGAACCCTGCATACGATTGTTTACTATTTCCGGCAATGAATCCTATTAAAGCATCGTTTTCATATAACAAATAGCCAAGACATTTAGGTGTATGCATTAAATCCGTTAGTCTTTCTTTAGCATCTCGATCTGTCCAGGTCTCATTCCATGGTTCTTTGTTAAAAACATTAATATATAATTCAACACATTGTTCTATTCTATCAAATGTCATTGGTACAATTGTTTCAGTCAACATAATCTCTCCCATTGACGATATGTACATTTTATAACCTAATCAGAAATCCTTTTGTTCTCTTGAATTTATTACAAATGCACCCATTAATACAAAAAGCTCCCTATAATATAGTAAACATAAGTTAAATAACTAATTATGACTAAGGAAATGGAGCTGAGATTTATTAAACTTGAATACCCCATATTTTTAAAAATACGGTAGAGTAAATAGAATGAACATAGAATAATAAATTGTAAAATCAATGTTATATAAATATAAGTATGTAAAGACTCTCCAATCCCAATAAAAATCCCTGTACCCACTAAAAAAATGCCTGATAATCCAATTATCCCAACCATATTATTTAGAGTACTTCTTTTAAATTCTACTATTTGAGCTGGAATCAATGCTATTCCTAACACCATGAAACTTATCAAAATATGAAGTATGAAAACTAACAACATTATATCCCCTGTCTTCTTCCAAACATTATTTTACATCCTAATTGACACTTTAACATATCTTGATTTTTCAAGGTTTTGTACTATCGATATCCTTTTATCCCGTTTTCAAATACAGCATTATCGTTATTTATTAAACGATGCAGTGTTTCATGTAAAGCAAATGGACTCTTAAAAAATGTAACATGCATAGATATCACTGAACCGTCCCTCTTATCATTACATTTTTGAGTAATCTTCTTGAAGAAGCCCATAGACAGCACAATCCTTATAATGATTCTTAGCATTGCGGATCATATGTTTAATTGTACCTTCGTGTTCCATTCCAACCTTTTCCATAATTCTTCCTGAGGCAGGATTGTCAGTATTATGAGCTGCAGAAATTTTGTGGATATTCATATCCCTAAATCCAAATTCAATAACAGCTTTCAACGCTTCAGTTCCATACCCCTTGTTCCACCATTGATAGCCCATTAAATAACCCACTTCACAATTTTCAGTTGACTGATCAAAATTGAATAGATCAATGGCTCCGATCAACTTACCGTTTTCTTTCAGTTCCATACCCCAATAACAAAATTCTTGAGAATCATAGTTACTTACGACTTCTTTTACTCTATCAATTGTTTCAGATAGAGACTTGTGTGCTCCTTTAATTAAATTATCCATTACGCGTTCGTCTGAAAGCCAATGGTCAAAAATACTTTCCGCATCTTCAAGTATAATTCTTCTTAAAATTAATCGATCCGTTTCTAATGTTGGTGTTCCTAAAAATTTTATCACTTGCTCACCTTACCTAATCTTATCTATTTTATAATACGATTGCTGAATAACGTAATAAGTTCAAGATGCTCATATTCAAATCCTTTCCTATTCAACGATCTGACTCTCAAAAACGAGAAAGTTTAACCTTTTCCATAGAAAAACACACTGTTTATTTGAGAATAACAGTGTGTTGAGAGTGCAATTCTAGTTGTAAGCTAACATTTTAGAAAATCTTAAAATCATTTGAATTTAGAACTTCATTGCTTGAATTAAAGTGTAATAATAATCGGACCATCTTTAGTAAGGATAATTGTATGTTCTACTTGTGCTACATAGCTTTCGTCAGTAGCATAGGTCCAACCGTCTTCTTTTTGGTAAACTTCTTCTTCCAACGTTGATATAAATGGTTCGAATGCGATAACCATCCCATCCTTTAATAATTCGTGATCCCATGGATCGTTATAATTTAAAATATGGTCTGGTTCTTCATGTATTCTTCGTCCCACACCGTGTCCTGTAAGGTTTTTGATAACCGTGAATCCATGCTGTTTCGCTGTTTCATATACTGCTTTTCCGATTCTGCTTTTTTTGGAGCCCGGTTTAGCTTTCTTAAGACCTGCTTCAAATGCCATTTTCGCAACGTCGCATAATCTCGTTAATATTTCTTCTCCTTGTCCAACTACAAATGAGATTCCAGTATCAGCGAAATAACCATTCTTTGAAGCAGAAACATCAATATTAACAAGATCGCCTTCTTGAATAACCCTAGGACCGGGAATACCATGAGCCACTTCATCATTAATACTGATGCACGTAAACCCTGGAAAGTCATATTCACCTTTAGGAGCTGAAACTGCACCTGCTTTTTCTAATAGTTCTCCGGCAATATCATCAAGTTCTTTCGTCGTTATGCCTGGAATTGTTCTTTGTACTAAATCATCTCTAACTGAGGCAATAATTCTGCCAATTTCCTTCAATCCATTAAAATCTTCTTCTGTTTTTGCAATCATTTTTATCCTACCTCATTATTTTTATAATCATCTACATAGTAACTCTACTTTCTCAAAAAATTATACCCATGTAAATTATTTAATACTCCCTTATACGCTTAATAGCAAAAAGTACATAGTGTTAGACGCGGATATACTTGCTGGCAGTTTCAATATTAAAAATAACTAGCAGTTGTAAGTTGACGATAGTCTAATTAGACCTTATTATAATATTCAAGTCTAATTAGACTATTATGTAAAGGAATGAAGATGATATGATTAAATCTTTTTTAATGTTAGGGCAATCAAATATGGCAGGTCGAGGCTTCTTGCATGAGGTAGAACCTATCTATAATGAAAAAATAAAAATGCTGCGCAACGGACAGTGGCAAATGATGACTGAACCTATTAATTATGATCGTCCTGTTGCTGGTGTAAGTCTAGCTGCATCCTTTGCAGAGGCGTTTGCAAAAGCCAACCCACATGATGAAATTGGTTTGATTCCTTGTGCGGAAGGTGGCAGTTCCTTGGACGATTGGCATCCACAAGGTACTCTTTTTCAACATGCCTTGTCTGAAGCACGATTTGCTCTGGAAACCAGTCAAATTTGTGGCATACTTTGGCATCAAGGTGAAAGTGATAGCCATAATTCTCTACATGAAACGTATTACGAAAAGCTATCTCTGATTATTGAAACTTTACGTAAAGAATTAAGCCTTCATCATGTCCCAGTAATGATTGGGGAGCTTGGCGATTTTTTAGGAAAAACAGGTTTTGGAAAGTACTCATCAGAGTTTCAAGAGATCAACAAACAATTACGGCGATTCGCTCATGAGCAGCAAAATTGTTATTTTGTATCGGCAGAAGGCCTAACTCCCAATCCGGATGGTATTCATTTAAACGCAGTTTCCCAACGAAAATTCGGTTTTCGCTATTACGCTGCATTTTCGAGAAAGTCTCATATCTTAGAGCCTCTTTCGGATGAGGATCAATCCTTAAAAATAAACAATAACTATTCGAAAACGGAACAAATTTATATTCATAGTATGGATTTAGCTCTAGGTAAAATCACATACGCTGAATTTGAAGCAAATATGGCGGTGGTGATGCAATCTTGATTCCCTTACTAATCCTTGGCTTACTTATACAAAACCCTGGCGCTCATGGATACGAACTATTAAGTTTAATGGAAAAACGACATTATCAATATATCGTTAATTTTACGAAAGGATCATTTTATTACAATTTGCAACAACTTGAAGAAAAAGGTTGGATTGAACAAACACAACACATACGTCCGAACAACGGTCGTGACATTCACACCTTTAAAATCACGTCTTTGGGCTTAGAAGAATTTGATCAATTAATGATCAAATATGGAACGAAATCCGAATATGTAAAATTACCAATCTATGGGACGTTACTATTTGCAGATGTATTCGATACAAATAAGTTATTAGGAAATATTCAATCTCAGATTGAACAAACTGAAGCCAGAATTGCCCTACTTGATGAATACTTAGCAAACCATAAGGAACTACCTGGAAAGATTGATTATTTTCGCCGTATGAACGAAAATTCTCGTTCTCACCATTTAGTAAACTTAAAATGGTTTCAAGAAATAAAGTCAGACATAGAGAAACCTTCTGTATAGATAAAACTAAAATCACCCATCCAAATTTTTCATTAAAAATGGATGGGTGATTTTTAGTGATCTAGCCTTGAGCTGATGACAATGATTCAAATCATCGTCTTCCAGCCATACACTCTAATATTTTGAGGTCTAGTGCATCCACTCTACCAATGTGTACTTCCATATCCCAAAGCATGATCCTTGTAGTTTCAGCATTCTCTACAAACGGCTTCAATTGTGTGACTTCAGAATAATACACAGGATTACGTTTGAAAGATACATTCCCTACATGTTTTGAAATAACTAAACCTACTAAACTCAGTTCTGTCACACTTTGTCCTGTTTCTTCATATAGCTCTCTAATGGCACATTCTTTTGGTGTTTCACCCGTTTCTCTTTTTCCTGCTGGCAGCTCCCACTGTCGCCGCAAAGAGTTAAAGCCCATAAGGAATTTGCCCTCACATTTTATTACAGAAAAGGAGCCAGAAAGTGGACCAAAATCCTCAAGCTTTTCTTCCTTCACGTAAATAAAATCCACAAACTCATATCCGTTAGGATCTCTAGACTCGTAAACTACTTTCACTTTTACAACTCACAAAGGTAATCTATTAATTCTTTAGAACTTTTATCGTCTGCATTCGTTGATAGTGCTTTACTAAAAAGATCAAATGCTCTAGAATCGTTCTCTTTCAACCATTGAAAAGAAACCTTTGGTCCGAGAAACCATTCACCTTTTAATTCAAAATAGATTTCCAAACTGTCTTTTAGCATCCAATGAAATCGATAGTTTCCTTCTAAATCGTTCTTAGCAGATCTCACATGCATCTTTTTCAGCCAACTTTTCAAGAAGTTCTTTTCATCTTGAGATAATCGTTTCGTCCCTTTTTCAAAAGTACGTTGAATGTTAGCTAAAAACTCTTCCGCTAAACCTTTCTTGTTAATCCAAATTTCGCCTTTATGTACACGTAGAAACGGTTCAGACTGCTTCATTTTTTCAGTAGGATAAATCCAAGCATCTAACTGCTTTCCTTCAATAAATTCTACATCATTCGTATCCTCGGTAACGGAATCTGAAAAGCAGATAAGATCCACATCGCTTTCTTCTGTATAATCTCCACGACTATACGATCCGTACAAAATGATGGTGTGGCAATCATACTTCTTCAATAAATAAGCTTCAATTTCTATTAAATCGCTATGTGTATTCATGAATGTCATCCTTTATATTCTTTGTTTGTTGTATGTGTTTTGTGTTTGAAACCATGCTCTAAGTTTTGCCGCATAACCCGCACGTTCCTCTGGATCGCTAAGACTGCCGTGCGTCAGATAAAGATGATCGTTAAAATACCGAGGGTACACATGCAGATGATAATGCCAAACATCCTGGCTTCCACCTGGTTCGTTATGCTGCCTGGTAGATATACCATCACACGCGTAGCAATCTTTCAGAGCATAAGATACTTGCTGAGCCACTTTATGAATGTGAGCGGCGATGTCGAGTGGTAGATCAAAGATATTTTCATAATGACGGTTAGGAATGATGATCACATGACCTTTGTTATTCGGCCACCATAACGTTGCGATGAGCGCCGTCACATACTCATCCTGATAAACAATATCTTGTTGCTTGCTCTGAACCAGTTTATTGTTGGGGTCCTCAACCCCTTGAACGACTAAACAAAAGGGACAGATATAGTTCGGTGGCATATGTGTGTACATAACTACTCTCTCCTAAATATTATTCATGAACTTCACAACTTCTTCTTGGAACAAATGTGCTTCTTCTAGAAAAGGATAGTGATTACTTTCGTTGAAACGAACAAAAGTAGAATGTGTAATCTCTTCATTCATTTCTTCTGAAAACGAAATCGGACACTGAACGTCATGCACTCCGCCCATAATCAAGGTAGGAATTGTTATGTTATGTAGTTGCCTCGTCACATCGAATATCATTTCTTCTCTTATAAAAAAATTCATGCGAGATGCCGACATTTTTTTCGTAATTGGTAAGGAGAAATAATTGTCATACTTCTCTGGATTATATAGAGAAAGCTTTGTTCTTTCTTTTGAAATTCTTGCCCTCTCGCCAGGTGACAAATCAGGATCCTTAAGTGCTTCTATAAGTTCCTGCATCAGCCCGAATTTTGGGTGTTTCTCATGATATATACATGTTGGAGAAGAATTCGCATACTTTCTAGCTGCTGACCCGACAATGATCAGAGAAGATAAGGATGAAGAAAAGTGGATACCGTATAACAATCCAATCATGCCACCAGTTGAGTGGCCAGCAAATGTCCAGACAGAGATACCTAACGCTTCTCTAATAGCTTCTAAATCATATACAGCGTCAAACATGCTCAACTCGTGAGGATGAATAGCTTTTGAAGTATTCCCCGCTTCTTTTAGGTTAACTAAATACACTTGATAACGGTCTGTAAAAGAGTCCGCAAAATAATCACCAGAATCGTTAAACTCCGAATAATGGTGAGTCACGCATACTGGTTTGCCCTCACCTTTTATAAATAATTCAAATGTTCCTCTTGATGTAGGTACTAATTTCGTCTGCCACTTAGACATTCCATAGCTCCTTCACTTTTACAGATTTCTTAGCTTTCTTATCGAATACTTTTATGTGAGCCGTCGCAATTAGGCATTCGTTTAGATAGCCCGCACGTGCAATCATTTAACCCTTTTCCATCAAGGATCTGGTCCATATATTTTTCGATGCGAGCTTCTCGCGTTTTAGACTGTTTTGCTTCAGCAAAATACCGAATATAAGCTTTTTGCCTACCTGGTGTTAAAGCATCGAAAGCTTCTTTTAAATCTGAGATCTCATCCATTTTATTTTGGAATTCAACGGGTATAGAATAATCCGCTGTTTTCTTCAATTGCACTTCTAACCCCGATTTTTCTACTTCAATCGCTTCATGAATATAAGCTTTGAGCGTACTTTCTAAATCAAGGATCTCTTTAACATTCGTAAATCGAATTTGACGCGCTGATTGTACATTTTCTGTTTGTTGAATCAGAATCTTCTTTTCGTCTTTCAACAAAACGCCTTTATGAAACAATAGAGCACAATATTCTTTAAATCCATGAATTAAAACAACATTCTTGTTATTTAACGTATAACACGGGTGCATCCACTTAAAGTCTTCAGTGAGGCCGCAGTCTAATACGATTCTTCGTAACTGTTCAAACTCTTCTTTCCACGATTTTGCTTCCATCAAAAATTCATCAACTTTAGGATTCAACATACTTTTTGGCATAGAGCAGCCCCCTAATCATTTTTTATTTGATCAACTTCTATCATTTCTATGAAAACACAATAATTCCTTTTGAAAAAGCTAACTTCATTAACAATCTCTCAGAGTTGACGCAAGATCAATAACTTAATACGATAGAACATATTTCAGATGGAGGTTTTTGTTTGATCAACTTATGTTTAGAGCTGAGTAAGTAAACCTTCTTCCCTATGAAGAAGGTGCCATTTATAGAAAATAAGCGTGTATTAGAAAAGATGAGGAGACTATAAATGGATATAAAAATTCGCATTGAACGCACGGAAGATTATAGAAAGACGGAAGAAGTCGTTAAAAGTGCATTTGAACCAGAGGAATTTAGTGATGAGAAAGAACATCTACTAGTAAACCGGATTAGGAAGACAGAAGCATTCGTACCTGAACTTTCTTTAGTCGCTGAAAACAACAAACAAGAGATCATTGGGCACATTCTGCTTTCAAAAGTTAAAATTATTAATGAGAAGAAAGCTGTTGATTCACTAGCACTCGCTCCTGTATCGATTATTTCAGAGTATCAGAATAAAGGGATTGGGAGTCTACTCATAAAAGCTGCGCTATCAGCTGCCAAGGAGTTGGGCTATCAATCTATCATCGTTTTAGGACATCAAGATTATTATCCGAAATTTGGTTTTCAACCGGCAAGCAACTGGGGGATTAAAGCTCCTTTTGAGGTTCCTGATGAAGTCTTTATGGCAATTGAGTTAACTGAGGATTCCTTAGCTGATGTTAGTGGTTTTGTTCATTATTCAGAGGCATTTTCTTAATAAGTAAATTTGACCTTCTATTTAGAAGGTCTTTTCATGTTGACTCGCACAGTCCAATATCTCTTGGTACAGTGCGTTCCATTTATGATAGTAAGTAGAAACCTCGCTAGGATCAATGAATGTACGTTGGGAAGCTTCAAAATCCCCGGTAAAAGGGAGCGCTTTAGTGATATTCATTTTGTAAAAAACTTGATACCCTATCTTAGGATAGCTGCTCTCCTCTTTCCATTGCGGGTTCTCACTGTGGTCAACCGTTATATGACCTAGCATCTTACAATCACCTTCAACGTACCCTTCTTCAAGTGCTTCTCTTTTAAAACAATCTAATGGTGTTTCACCGGTTTCAATGTGACCCCCTGGAAAGTCCCAACCCCTATGTTTCAAATCAACTAATAATAACTGACCTTCTTTAAAACAAAAACCGTGAACACTTGTAATTAAATGATATGGAGGGAGAGAAGCATACCTTTTCCAAGTTAATTTGACTATTGATTCTCCCCAATTTACATAGATAGTACTCAAAATGAAACCCCCAGTAGTAAGTACGTTAATTTCATGATTTCATTTACTCAACATCAAGACTTCCGTTTATGCTTCTCCAGAATGATTTTCTTATTAAGAATCCTTACTTCCCCAACCATCAGCAGCCTCATATCCTCAACGATATACTTTGCTAGCTCTTCATCAGAAATATCATCACCGTGCAGATCCAGACGGAATTCTTGCCCCTGCAATCCCCCACCATTCGAAAAATCGATCTCAAAGTCAAATTGAACACGTTTATCCAAAATGAGAACACCTCACCATAGTTTTTAATTATGATTTATTTAAACAGGGTTAAAAGTAGAACCATAATCATCCCCACACCCATCGTTCCCATGAAGAAGTACCCTAGAATACGGATGGGCAATGGAAAGCCTTGCATGTTAACTTTGGACAGGTTCTTAGTGGGATAGCCTTCAATCTTTCCGTAATGATCTATGGCATCGTTAAATGGTGCGTCAGTTTTGTTTTGATCATTCAATTGTTCTAACCGTTTATCTATACGTTGTTTCACTTTTTGAAGATCTTCTTCCATTGTTGCCACCCCACTTATCAAAACAAGCATCTAACAATAATTTCTATAAACAATAATCTATTCCTTCTCCATACATTTTACTAGATTCACCAATTGTCCAATCCAATAAGACAAGCTTGGCATAAGATATAGAGAATAGGGATTGTTGAGATCCTTATTCTTTTCTCAATATGAGATAGATGGGGGTGTCTTCTTTGAGTAGTTTCATTAAAGTATTAGATGGATTATTGGCTTGCAAGAAAGCACGTAAGAGCAAGAAAAACAAAAAGAGAATCGGTTAATAAAAGAGCTGCCTTTCGGGGTAGCTTTTCAAGTTTACGATACATACATACACGTTTAACATGAGGATCTAAAGGGGAAATATAGGATTATCATTATTATAGGGGGTTTGCTATATGAAAGAACAAATCAAGAAAGTACTCAGCAATCCAAAAGTACAACAAGGGATTAAAGATAAAGTTGTTCCTTTAGTTAAAAAGGAAATGGAAAAACGGAAGAAAAAATAAAATGGATTAGAGTCATACAAGTAACCCATCCCATGTAAAAAGAAATGGGTTACTTTTTTGCCACAGCTCAAATCATTACATCATTTATTTGACTGTAATAAAAAAAACATGACTTGCTGATCCCCGTTTCCAATTTCCGTCTGTACTCACCGCATATGTTCCACTGTCTTGAGGAGCTACAAAGGTTCCATCCTCCAACAATTTCACACGTTTAGAATCTGACTGACTCTTAGACCACACCATTACTTCTTTAGATACTTTAATAGGCTTGCGATTATAAGAGATCGTGATCTTCTCACTTGGTGCAACGGTAATAGGTTCAATGTCGTTCATCATAAAAGGTTCAACCATATCTCTGCACTCACCATTTAAAAATCCATCCCAACAATAACTGCCTTGTTTAACGGGAATCGTTACGTTTGCTTCTGTTTTCGCACTTGCGGTTGGTGGTTTCGCGTTCATGATGTAGTACGTAAAGAAACCTGAAATCAATAAAAATGTAAGAACAAGAGGTAAAACCTTTTTTTTAGCCATCTTTACTCCTCCTAAATAAATCATTCATTAACGTTTTGTCGTTTACCACATGTATTTGGTTTCACTCAACTTCAAAGAGAAATTCTAAGAGATCGGAGAGTTTAGTTTGAAACAAGCATTTTATGTAACGTGTGTGTATTTCATTATCTGTTTATTTCTTTTTCCCTTCCTCTCCATAACGAATTGGTCGCTACTCACATCAACTTTACTGCTTTTATCATTCACTGTTGGCTATTTAACCTATAAGATACGTAACTGGTGGATCTCTTTCCCTATTACCGCAATGCTAGTCACTTTGTACGTTTATTTCATTAATAGTAAATCCTCTATTGATGTTCCAATTCATGTTCCTCTTATTATGGGGCTATTTTATTTGATTAGTGGCGTTACAAAACAACTTCGGAATAATAGTTAATTATTCAGAGCCATTCTTCAACAAGTTGTTGAACCATGTTTCGCTGCTCAATATGCAGCATATGACCCGCATGATTCACAATCACTCGGTTTAAATGAGGGAACTTGTCCAACAAAAACTCATAATCTTGATAGCCACAAATATGATCTTGTTTTCCGAGTATAAGGAGTACTTCTTGCGGTAAGCATGATACATCAGAAAACGGTTCCTGTGAAAGAAAATACCCTTCCTCTCTCCAGTCGGAGGTTAGAAAATTACGATTTGCAAGTTGTCTTCCTGGTTGAACTTCTTCTAAAAAGCATTTTAGGTTCCCTTCATTCTGACAAATCATTAAGGTTTCAAATGCTGCTCTCGTATCCGCATCTAGCGCGTAAAGTATTGTATGGTTCTTCTCCAGTATTACTTTTTCCGGTACGTTTCGTTCTTTTCGATAAATGGCTGGAGCCAATAATAGCAGCTTTTTTACATCCTTCCTTTTTATGTGAACGATCCCTTGTGCAAGGTATCCCCCGTAAGAAGAACCAAGCAACGCAAAGTCCTTATTCGAAAACATAATATCTATAAACTCTATTAAGTTTGATAGTATATGATCGGTTGATTTAACGGTTGAATCAATCTTGCTGTGCCCGTGAGCAGGTAGATCCACATACACTCTTTGATAACCACGCTTGTTGTTGAATATGGGTTCCAGCCACGCCTTCATAGAACGATGGTCTGTGCCCATTGAGTGTAATATGATTAATGGCATCCCTTCACCAATCAATTCATAATGAATACATCCCCTTTTAACTGTACAAAGCATGAACACTATCCCCCCTTCTGAAATTTAGATTAATTAACTTAATAATTTGCCGAAAAACATTACAACAGTAATAAATGTCATGATAAAAAGTGTCGCCACAATCGTAATGAAACTTCTTAACATCGATTTCCAACCTTTGACACCAGAAAGTCCAATGACACCTAACATTAAAGACATAAAAGTGAAGAATAAAATAATACTCAGTTTTTGTATGCCTGTTGCGCTTGTAATCAAGTTATTTTGAGGAAGTACAAATAACAGAATCAAACAGGTCACCGATAAATAAAAAGACACTTTGTTTAACTTTTTCATCATATTAAACCACCTCAACTTGCAGATCATGTCGAAAAGTTCTTTCGAATATTCCTTTACAAGAATATTCCTTATGAGTTATATTGTATGTGAAAGGAGGAACAGTTTATGGGCGAGAAACTAACAACTTTGCATGCACTTGCCGAGCCCAATCGCTTTCACATTGTTGAGCTTTTGAGAGTTGGTCCTCTTACTGTAGGAGAAATTGCCGACAGCCTTAAGCTGCGCCAACCACAGGTATCGAAGCATCTACGTGTACTTAGTGATTCTGGGCTTGTTGAGGTTCAACCTATTGCGAATCGTCGAATCTATAAGCTGCAGTCACAACCTTTCTTAGAACTAGAAGAATGGCTTGATACCTTTCGAAACATTTGGGAAGATCGGTTCGACCGCTTAGATGAATATTTAAAAGACATGAAATAAACGATAATTGGCACTACATAAATGAAGGAGGAATTAATAATGACTGTTGAAAATAAAACGAATCAATTAACTTCTAAAGTAGAAGGAAATGTACTGGTGTTAGAACGTACCTTTAATGCACCTCGCGAACTTGTGTTTAAAGCTTTTTCTGAAGAAGAACATTTGAAGCGCTGGTGGGCTCCAGGTGGCTGGACGATGTCGATCAAACAATTCGAGTTCCGTCCTGAAGGAGTTTGGCACTATTGCATGAAATGTACAGATGAGAGTCAAGAATACTTCGGACACGAATCTTGGGGCAGAGCGGTATTTCATGAGATCGTCGCACCAGAGAAAATCAAGAGCGTAGACGCGTTTTCTGATGCTGAAGGTAATGTTTCTGAAGAATTGCCTCAAACAAAAGTTACATTAACCTTTATTTCAGAAGGCAACCAAACAAAACTGATCAACCGTGCAGAATATGCTTCTGCTGATGATGTGAAGACAGTTCTAGAAATGGGTATGCTCGAAGGTGTAACGATGACTTGGAACCAGTTGGAAGAATTATTAGCAGAGATGAAATAAGTATTGAAGCGAAGAAGGCTAACTGCTTTTTTCGCTTTTTCCTTTACTCTCTTTCCTATCCTCCTTGTTAAAAAGGTAAAGAATTGCCCTAACACTTAGATAAAGCGCAGGAATTCCGATAACCAAGTAGAGTATTCCTTCTGGCATAAATTTATCATAATAGTAAAGAAACAATACAGCCCAAATGAAGATCGTAGTGTATTTGATTACATTTTTCATTTCTAATAAAACATCCCTTTTTCGCTCAAATGATTTACAAGTTTATAAGAGTAAATCTTCTAATGATCCAAATTCTTTAAGGAATTCATAAATCTCATTACGAGCTTCCTCTTCATTCCCATAGTAGCCATCAACTGCCATTTCCCACCTATCTGTAAGATTAATAATCAATCTTTCAATATCCTCACAGCTCTCTGGAATGTGACCAACAAGACGATACATATATGTACATATTTGCGTCACATCACTTGTTTGAATTAGTTCATCATTAAGTAGACTTAGAATTCCTTGAATTGGAAGCGCCTCATCACACTCTCCTTTTACATCGGTTAACTTTGAACATACCGAAGCTATTGTTGCATTATTAGATAACGAGATTTCAAGAATTTCGTAAGGAGGCTGATCCAACTTCTCTATTAATTGATCAGCCCACTCGATAACATTTTTCACTTCTAAGAAGCCGATAAAAAGACCTAAGCGATAGATTTCTGATTGTACTTTAATTTCCATAAAAACTCCTATATCACTTAATATTTTTCATTGATCTCTTTCAACAACTTTATAATCTCTTCATTTTGTTTATTGTTCTTTCTAAGTTGCACATCAATGCCCAGCAAAGTAAACACCACGATAACTATGATTGCAATTCCGGTCATATACATTTTTTGTTCACGGTATCTTTCATGCATTTTAACATCTGTTGCATTGCGCCAAGGTGATAAGCAGAATGAGCCAACGAACCTACTACTTCATTTGCTAAGTCCTCATTCCACTCCATGTGATCAATCTTTTCTAAAAGGCGATGATATTCATGCTGCAACCCTGCTTGAATGTAAAGCCACTCCTCTTCGCTAACCCTATGAATTTCCCAACTTTTATTCCAATCCATTGTAGGAAATGTTCCTTCATACAACCATTCATTGGTTCCCCACATATGATATCGGATATGATCGGTATGAGCTGCGAGTGTTGTTCCATAGATTTGTTTGGATACATCAGCAGCAGATAGATGAGATAAAACTCCGAAAATACCTGAGTCTGGTTTTGTATTTGTAAAATAGCTTACAGTCACTGGCTTTGGTGGTCCTTCAAATGCTTCTTGTAACATTCTTTTCAAACCTGCTTCTAACAGATGATTCATCCTAACCACTCCTCACGTAATCTACTAACTCTTTCCATAAAAAAGTGCACTTCTCCTTCTAGAAGAAATGCACGTTCTTTATTACGCGTTGGATTGCTCTTTAATGCTATGTGAACTATTTGCCAGATCGACTACAAACGTATTGCCTTTCGAGTTTTCAATCGTGTTCATTAAGCGAAGCTTCGCTAATTCTGGGTTGTTTTCCAGCATTTTAGCCGTGTTCGCTAGACTTCTTAACGTTGCTGCTTCTCCTCTAGCTCTCTCCAGTGAGGATTGCGCTTCTTTTTTCGCTTTGATTACTTCAAGAAATGCTTTTTTTAGTTCAGCAGATAACATAATATCTTTTATGTCTACTGAGAGGATGGATAATCCAGCAAACGTATTATCAACAAGAAGTTGTTGAAGCGAATCATTCACTTCATTCCGCTTGCTCAACAGATCACCTAATTCTAATGAAGATACCACATCACGCAGTTTGAGCTGCACGTTCATATAAACGTGTTCTTCATAATCTTCATATTCAGTGATCAGAATTTGTGGATCTGTAATTTGATATTTTACGGCAACACTAATCTTTACACTAAGTTGATCAGCCGTTAATAACTCTTGCCCATTCAGCTGCAGGATCGTCGGTCTCATGTCAAAAACCATGATCTCTGTGGATGCTGGAGAATACTTATGCTTGCCTGGGCCTACAATTTCCTGAAAAGCCCCATATTTAAACTTCACACCACGTTCATACTCGTACACCGTTACCGAAGCAAAAAATTTCTTAATGATCGATAGAATGGCAAAAACAACAATAAACACAAACCCAATGACTACAAGATATTCTAAAATTGATTCCATCCCAATTCCCCTTATTTTAAATACGTATGAAACCACCCAGCAGACATGGAGAGAACAATGGAGGTCTTACCTGCAAAATTGTTCAATCCTAAGCCTGTGAATGGCTTCATTTAGGGCTTCGAACCCAAAACCGGTTCCACAGCGGTATACCAGTTGCCAAAGAATGAGAAAGCCGATCAGCAACACTGTTTAAAGATTTTAAACGGAGGCTTTGCATTTCTCTAAGAACTAAATTATATCAAGATATTTAGGAAAAAAGTACATCATTTAGAAAAAATTGTTCTTTAAAATCAACATATAAAAGATTAGGAATTTCGGTTAGAGGAGGAGAAGAAATGGACAACTGGGTGTTTGTGTTTATGGCAAATATTTTCGGAGGGATTATCGTATATTATGCTCTCATGTATCTGTTAAGTTTGGGAAGAGGATCAATGGATAGCGCCTTCTTCATAGGAATTTTTCTATTTGTTCAACTCAGTTTTATTACTACGATTCTTTTTCAAGTACTGCACAGAGTTAATAAGCTGGAGAAGCAACAGATGGTTCAGAGTGACCAACAAAAAAGCTGATTATACATGAATAATCAGCTTAAGTAATCTTCACGAAGAATTCCATACACCGCACAATCCTTATACTGATTCTTCGCATTGCGAATCATGTGGCGGATCACGCCTTCTTGTTTCATTCCAACTTTGGCCATAATCCTACCTGAAGCAGGATTATCAGTGTTATGTCCAGCAGAGATCTTATGGATGTTCATCTGTCGGAAGCCGAACTCTACTACAGCTTGCAGTGCTTCGGTCCCGTACCCTTGGTTCCACCACTTGAAACCAAGCGAATAGCTTACCTCACAATTATCTATCGAGCTATCAAAATCGTACAGATCGATTTCGCCAATCAGTTCACCTGTTTCTTTCAACACGATGCCCCAATAACAAAATTCCTTATTTTCATACTGAATTACAATCTTTTTCACACGCTCTTCTGTTTGAGCAATACTCGTGTGAGCTGCGTTCACTCGATTGTCTGCCACCCGTTCGTCTGAAAGCCAATGATCAAATACGCTTTGAGTGTCGGATTGTTTTAAAGGACGTAGAAGTAATCGGTCTGTATCTATTAGGGGAGTTCCTGAGTAGTTAATCATTTATACACCTCTATTCAATCAATACTCCAGCTTTCATCTTCTGAAACCAATCCTGCATCTAATCTTCAGGCATGAATACTGTGTTCAAATCTAATTTTTTTTATTTTTTGGACTGCCTCGTCTTCAACAGGGAACGCTTTGCAAGAGATTTATGAACGAAAAACAAACAAGGATATACCTGCCCTCACTGCCAATTCCAAGCACGTTGTCAGATTTTGCATATACACTACCATTGTAGATGGAGTGAAGTAAAGAAACAACGTTATCGCTGTAAATCCTGCGCTACCACTTTCACCGATTTAACCAACAATGCACTTTATAGAACCCGTCGCCTAAACAAGTGGATAAAGTTCATTGAATGTATGATAGATGGTTACTCTTTACGTATCAGCCGAGATGGTTAAAGGTGTAACCCACATCACGTTGTTTTACTGGAGACATAAGTTATTATCAGCACTAAAGCAAATTGAAATAGCGGATTTTCAAGGTATCGTTGAAATGGACGAGACCTATTTCCTGTACTCTTAAAAAGGGCAAAAGAAAATTGCAGGAAGAAAACCTCGTAAACGTGGCGGAACAGCAAAGAAACGTGGCATCAGCAAGAAATAGGTCTGTGTTTTAGTAGCAAGGAACCCTGACAAAAATACAGTTTCAACAACACTGGGTATAGGCAGAATAAAAATAGAGCAATTGGATAAAGCCATTGGTCAAAAACTGTCATCCCAAAATGTATTATGTACAGACTCTTGGAGAGCTTTCAGAACCTACGCTAATGACAAAGGAATGACCATTTATCAGTTCAAATCAGATGGCAAAGTCCCCACAAAGGGTCTCTATCATATCCAAAACGTCAACAATTATCACAACAGACTTAAAGGGTTAATACAGCGCTTTAACAGCGTGGCAACCAAGTATCTCGATAGTTACCTTGTGTTGTTCCAGGTACTTGAGAGTATTCATCATCAACTGAACGAAGTGACAGTCAATGATATGATAATTAGGGAATTTAATTCCAATTGTCGAAACCTATGATAAACTTAGGTTGTCTACGTTCAAGAAATAATCATATGTCTTATTCAACTAACGATGCAGTTTAGCTGAATGCAAGTTAATTACAGTTATTAGATTTCTTCAAGAGGTGAATGAGTTGAGAATTATTAAAGTAATATTTGGGACTATTGGAAGTGTAATCTTAGGCTTAATATTTATGGGAGGATTAGATTTAGACGATATAAGATTTCAAAGAAATCTACGAAAGTTAAAAAAAGAGAGTTGGTTTAAGGAACTTAGTGATAATGGTTGGTATTATGAACGGATATTTCAAAATGAAGTAGTACGAGAATACTTACTCCAGGATAAGATAGTAGAAAAACTAAAGAACGATGTGCAAGAAAGAAATTATTTAATATCGATAATCAAGACATCTTAGTTAAATTAACAGCTGAATAAGCCTTAAAAAACAACGAAAAGAACTTCCATATATATGAAAATTCTTTTATCATAGTAAATAACAACATTAAACTTTAACATAGCCAATTTTTTAAATATATTCGTATTGGCTAAGTATAAATCCCACTGACACTCAATATCTCCGGCTATGAAGAAGGTAAGATCTCCTTTTTCGTCTAGATCTTCTTCTTCCCACGCCATCGTTAAGTTATCGCACCATTTCGCAAGTTCGTATTGAGAATACTCACTCTTCTTCTCTCAGAAATCATTTAATAGCTGTTTCAAATTTTCATACGAATACTGGAGATTAATTATGGTCTCATTCCAATTCCAGTTCATACAAGGTCCACCTCGATCTCTGCTCCGATGTTTGACGCGAATGTGAGGATGTCTTTTTCTAAATACAAAGCAGGAGCTTGCCCGTTTACCATTCGGATTACAATATAGATTTTACTCGCTAAGCCAAACTCTGCTTGTAATTCATTAATGACATAGCATTTATCTCTCAACTGATTCATAACTTGCTGTAGCTGCTCATTTACATCGAGCGAGTTTTGGTAGTCCGTCCCATAATCCCAGCTTGTTTCTTTTCTGCGTATCGAAGAATTGGCTGAAGTGAGATCTCCCTTTTTATAGCTATTTGTTGGTGTGATCTCTAGTCTTCTCGTCACTTCATTCATCGGAAAGTCATCGCCAAAAAGGGAGAAGTACACTTTCAATTGAGTTTTGTTCATTGCATCTCCCATCAATCCGTTACTTGTTTTTTCCATTTAAAGAGGTGGATTTTCTACACCTAGATGAATCCAGTCTTCTTTCGGTGGCCCATATACTCCAAAAGGCTTAATTCCTGCTTGACGCATTAAGATTGTTACTTGTCCACGATGGTGAACAATGTGCTTGATGAGTCCCATCAGAATCTGAGCGTTTGATTCTTCTCTACCGAAGGCCGTTTGCACTTCTCTCAAGCTTTCGTCTGTCCATTGCTCTTCAATGGCTTTCGTTGCAGCAGAACTTAAATCTTTAAAAGTGTCAGCAATCTCTTTAGCTGATGTTGGAACCTCTTCTTTATGTTTTACTTCATCAACTTTCAAACCAAAATGAGCTAAATACTCTGGAATATTAGTGGTAAGATGCCATGCGATTCTTCCTAACGTTCGTCCTTCTTGATAAACTTTTTGTTGCAACGATTCATCGGTTAAACCATCTAACACCTTTTCCGTTAGCGTTGCTTCGCGATTCCATTCTCGAATAAAATCCGCAATGGTTATGTACATATTTAAAACCTCCATTATCTATCCTAAATCATCCAGCAAAACCACTTCACCCGTTTCAGCATTCACGCCATGATGACAGTCTAACTTTCCGCATAGAATATACTGCTTCTGTTCATCGTCATACACATAAAATGGTTGGAGCTCAAATAAGCCTTTCAATTTTTCATACGCTTCGTCTTGTGTAACCGCTACTTCACCAGGTGCTTCAAAGGAATTATACATCTCTAACATGAACTGGTTGTCAATATAGTTCACAACGTCCATCGAATGTGGATCTAGGAATACCGACAGTTTTCTTTTAAAAACCCGTGTTTCATGTTGATCCGTTCCGAGTGTCGCAACTAGAAACTTTTTGTCTCGATGTAAAGTTGTCACACGCCATATCCCAGACTCTTCCGAATATTCCTGACGCAACAATCGTTCTACTGCTTCCACACACTTCTTCTCATCTTCCTCCGTAATAGGTCGGGTGGTTGGAGAAGGCGTGCACGAAAAAGCTTCATTCACCGTAATCTCTTCTTGCAAATCGATCTCTTTACGTTCAAAAGCACCTGAGATCGGCTCGTCCCATAGCAAAATGTGATTCACTTTTTTTGAAGTCCCTCCATCTTGAAGCATTTCAAACGACTTGTTCGTCAAATCATTGTTTCTTATGTAGATCTCTTCTACCGCATACACGGCAAATAGCTTCTTTTGTTCAAACGACGGAAATTCTAGTCTTTTCACTTGTTCCTTAGCGATGTGTTCCGCTTTCTCTAATGAAAGATTATAGGTTTCACGTAATACTTGATCACCTGTCGGATACTCTCCATGAACCGAAAAGAAGGTCAGCTGTCGCTTCTCATTCCATTTCACTTCAATCATCCCAGACGGTGAAATAGGAATATTGTCTATGAATGAACGAAATTCTATTTCATTTTCAGTCACATTATGTATTTGTAACTGCTCTTTATAGCGGATTCCAGTTTCTTGTTCGACCCACTTAATGACTTCCTCCGTTCCACCATTAAACGTGATTCCATCTTGTGCATAAGTCTCACCCATAACAAAGATTGCATTCTTTAATTTTCCGGTGTTCACGTCGTATTCAATACTTGCTGTACCATCTGGATTCGAACCATCTTCATCGGACTCCGTTCCATTCGGAAACCACTCCAAACAAAGTGTGTAACTCGTTTCGTTGAAGTGGTTCACGTTTCTCCAGAGACTATGATGATGTAAATAGTAGTTTCCGAGTCCGAACGTTGTTTTGGCTTGATCTACGAATGCTTGTATTCTGCTATCCACTACTCTCGCTCCTTTTGTGACTGTTCGCCAAGTTCTACCATGACGATGAATAAAATCCAGACTCCGAGAACAACAACAACTCCGTAACCTACATAGTACAAAACTGTGTTTATAAACCAGATTAAGGCGCCAAATGGACCAAAACGTTCCAGATCCACTAGACTTAGTGACATAAACCCAAGTCCGACTAGAAATCCATAAAGCAGATGCTGCATTCTGTTCATCGGAATCCCCTCCTTATTCCCCTTACTTCTTTTCTAAATAGATGTACTCATCCACCGTGTTCATAGCAGAAGAGGCTTTCAAGATCTTTATCCCCTTCAATCGACTGCCGCACTGAAAATGAACCGTGTCATCTGCACCGATCTGAATCTTGTGTGTAGCGCTCTCTACCCAATCGATCTGCATCTTCACGATATACTCGCCAGGAGCTACATCCAGTTGTTTCGTTTCTCCGTCCTTGATCTGTTCTGTCTTGCTCTCGTTCAAGTAAATATCAAACTTTCTCATCTTGTTCATGAACTGACTGTCTCTCTTAAACACTAATTTCGCCATTTTCGTCCCATCCTTTTCTATGATTCTTACAAGTTATTACATTCTTTAATTATATACTTCATATAGCTGAGTGCATCATTTCTTCTCTTCCTCATCGAGCCGTAATGCGAGAACTTATTTTCATTTCGGATGCGCAATGCTTCTCGGATGATTTGATGATACGCTTCAGGAACCGTTTGTAATGCATATTCACCAGCTCCCTCTTTTGACGTGATATCTTCTTCTCTTATCGAATAATAAAGACGCGTCACGCCGAGCACTCCCCACTCAATCATGTTAGCACTCATATATAATCCTATATATTGAGTAGACGGAAAACGCTCACAATTCTTCATCCAGTTTAGCCAATAACCGTTAATGTTCTCGACCAAGTTTGTTTTCAATTCTGTCCAATCTACAGATAGATTATATGTTTCAATCGGCAGTCCTTTAACGACGATGCCATATGTCTGAAGTTGGTAAGTATCGATCCAATTACGGTAAAAAGGTCGATAACTTTGAAGCTTTCCTTCATTAAAATACGGACAAGAAGAATTACCGTTATTCTCACTCTCTAAATCTTCACGCATCAGATACATGCCATCTAAGCTCGGCTTCGGATACTCTTTTCTCATCTCATGGTGAATCTCTTTCAATACATCTACTTCTGATTCTGTTAGCTTTTCTTTTGTTACAGCGTAAAAGTCGATGTCACTTAATCCTTCTTGGTAAGCTCCAATGGAAATAGAGCCGAATAGATAAAATGACTCCAACTTATTAGGCAGCTTCTTCTCTATTTTTTCAAAGTAAGAATTTAATACTTCCTTTACTTCTTCAGGTATACGTTTTGGTTCATTTCTTGTTTGCGTTTGGGTCATACCGTTAGCCTCTTTTCATGAACACGTTGTATTCCTATATTTTAGCATATTTATCCATTCGCCTCAGAATGAATTGACATGCAACCAAACGGTGTTATATTCTAAACGTACAACCAAATGGTTACATATTCAGACTAGGAGATGAATGTTTGTGACAACACTACCAGATATTAAACAAACCGCAACCTTTAACGCACCCATTCAAAAAGTGTGGGATGCTGTATCGACATCAGAAGGCATGTCAGCGTGGTTCATGCCAAATGACTTTAAAGCAGAAGAAGGTCATGAGTTTCACATCCAGTCCCCTTTTGGTCCATCACCGTGTAAAGTGATCCTGATCGATGAACCGCACAAGCTATCGTTTGCATGGGACACGGACGGCTGGGTCGTCACGTTTCTGTTAGAGGAAAAAGGAGATCAGACAGAGTTCACCCTGATTCATAGCGGCTGGAAAGAAGTAGACGCGATCGTTGGAAAAGCGAATCAAAAAGCGCAAGATGTGCGTGACCGCATGAACGGCGGGTGGGTTGGTATTGTGAATGAAAGACTGAAAAAGGTCGTTGAGGGCTAAGTGGCAGCATCAGCAGAAAAACACGATGTTTTTAAAGCAATTGCTGATCCAACTAGACGTGAAGTATTAAGGCTACTAGCAGAAAATGAACGGCCAATCTCAGAGATTGCCGATCACTTCGATATGAGCCGAACCGCTGTGACAAAGCATCTGCAGATTCTGACGGAGGCTGAACTCATTTCAGGGCGTAAAGAAGGCCGTGAAAAGATTTTTCAGCTGCACCCTGAGCCTTTAACTGAAGTGAAGCATTGGTTGGCTTATTACGAGAAGTTTTGGGGTAATAAGTTGGCTATGTTGAGGCATTTTGTTGAGGATGATAAGAAGTAAAAAAAGCTTAAGGATATTTTTCCTTAAGCTTTCTCTCTTTAGCGCGGCAGCGAAAAGAATTCTCTGCTCTCACTATAGTTCCCTGCAAACCTACCAAGCGGCTGCAATTTCTCAAGATCCACTTTATAATTACCAAGGTAATAATCGTCATTAATATGATAACGGACCATCCTGCCGATCACCAAATGATCGCTTCCGAGCTGAATGATTTGTTCCAGCTGACATTCCATGTGGATCGGCGCTTCTTTAACGCGTTTTGGTTTTACAATCGTGCTGTCTAATGTTGTCAGTCCTGCTGCTTCAACTTCATCTACCTCACTCGGAAGGTTCTCTGACGTTTTCTGCATTTCATTCCCCAAGGTTGAGGTGACCACATTGATCACAAACTCTTTTTGATTCCGTATGTTTACGAGTGTATCTTTCTCCGTTCCTTCTCTTTCACCCACTCCAGGTCCTATCGATATACAAAGCATAGGAGGGTTTCGGGAGGCTACGTTAAAGAAACTGTAAGGTGCCAGGTTGACTACTCCCTCTTTTGAAATGGTCGATACCCAGGCGATCGGTCTTGGCACGACTGAACCAACCAATAGTTTGTAAACATCCTTTTCTGTCAGCTCTTTCGGATCAAATTGCACGTTCACTCACCCTCGCTTTTCTCTTTTTATTAACACTCAACAAAACTAGCAAAATCGCAAAAACGATACATAACAACCCTGTAATAAAAAACCAGCCTGATGTGTAGCTGCCGTTCAAATCCACTATAAAGCCGAAGATAGGCGGCGCTGCAATGACCCCAAGCGAGCCGATCGTGATACTTAACCCACTTGAAATCCCGGCCTGTTCAGGCGGAACGAGTTCACTCGCCAGATTCATCCAGATGCCATTGAACCCTGATACCGCAAAACCAAAGACTGCGATGATCGGAATAAGCAATCCAAAAGGTGTGTTTTCGGGCAATAATGCCAATGTGCTACTAGATAGTGCTGAAATGATAACGATCACGATGATAATAATCACACGTTCCCCTTTAAAAACTCGGTCACTGATCACACCCCACGCGATCCTTCCAAACGATCCGCATGCTTCTGAAATGACTAGCAACAGCCCCGACAGAAACAGTGATATTCCCATCTTCTCGTACGCAAAAAGCACGAGATACGTGTTCAGGCACATCTGCGCGCCGTTCAGTCCAAGAGCACTTAGACTGACAAGCAGAAGAGGCTTGTTTTGAATCATTTTCCACATCGCTTTATAAAAAACAGACAGTCGCTGATCACTTTTCGTTTCTGGTGCGAACGGTGAATCGCGGTATTGGAAAAAAGACAGAATCCCAATCAGTAACAAAAGGAATGCTGCACCGATTACGGCTGTCCGCCAGCCATATGATGCTGCAATCGGCAGCAAGATCACTGCTGATAGTGCAGAACCGAGCGTAACGCCCATCTGTTTAATGCCCATGGCAGTACCGCGCTGTGTTTGTGCGAACCAATAGATGATCCCTCTGTTCGAGACCGGATGCATCGCTCCGTATCCGACACCGCCGATGACCACGAATACGAGCATCGACCAGAAATGTGTAAAAAAGGTCGAGAACATGAACCCGACCCCTAAACACATGGACAATGCGAGCAACAGCCTTCTGGATCCAAGCCGGTCCACTAAGAATCCTGCAGGGATGGAAGCCAGTGCCTGTCCTAAAAAGAGACCCGCTGGAAGCATGCCGATCTGAGCTTTTGAGAGTGACAGATCAGCTCCTATCAAAACCCCGAGCGGGACAAGTCCGCGTCCTACAAAGGCAACCAATATTTGAACAATCAAGAGCCAGATCAGCATCTGCCAATGCGGCTCAAGACGACTACGCTTAACGCTCAAACTCAAATTTGCCATGTCAGCTTCAACTCTTTTTTATCAATTGTATTATGCTTCAAGCTCCAACACTGCAAGTTCTTCCTTTTTTAATGATTTCTCAGCAGTGACCGTAACGAGCATCGAACCAACGATACAAACAACAAAGTTTATCGTAAGCCCGATCACGCCGCCATGGATTCCGAACACCGTCTTATACCCAGTTAACGTTAACAACCCGGCTACAAGAGCACCGATCAGCATTCCCCAGAACACCGGTTTAGCAGCGAGACGTTTCCAGTAAAGTCCGAGAACAAACGCCGGGAATACTTGCACTAAGAGCTCAAACTTTAAGACGAAAATCTGATAAAGAGTTCCTGGTGGATTCCACGCGATCATCAACAGGAAGAAGATCGCGATGATTCCGCCGATTTTTCCGACCATAACTTTCTTGTGCTCAGTAGCTCCTGGATTTACAAACTTACCGTATACATCGTTTGATAACATGGATGAAAAACTCAGTAACACAGAGTCTGCTGTTGAGATAATCGCCGCTACTATTCCGCCGAAGAAGATGATCATCATCCAATAATAAAACCCGTTGATCGCAGCGATTTTATTCGCCATCAATCCTACTAATTGTTCAGATCCGGCTGTATCTAGACCAGGGAATAGCATGATCCCGACGATACCAACTACAAACACAAGACCTGTCGTGATCGGCGGCATCCACGCCATGCGAGCGAAAGACTTCTTCAACGTTCTTTCACTTTCAGCAGAATAGATACGTTGAACGGCATGAGGGTAAATGGAAGCCCCAAGTCCTACTAGTACGAGCATACTGAACCAGTTCACCGAAACTTCCATCTCTGGAACGCCAAGTTTTGCAGGTTCATTGTCTGCGATGAAACGTGTTACTTCAGCAAAGTTCCCTCCCACTAAGTAAAGAGCACCTGCCAAGAATACGAAGATACCGACCATGAGCACGATTCCTTGCATAACATCCGTAAACGCTACAGCCTTCATGCCCCCCATCCACTCATAGGTAAGCATGACGAGAACGAAAACGACAACCGCGATCTCATAAGGAATGGTCCCTCCTGTCATTCCAGCTACAGCTTGTCCGATTGCGACGAGCTGTTCCAACAGATAGTTTCCTAGACCCCAAAGCATCAAGAAGATGCTTAGCAACGTAACCGCCTTCGATTTAAAACGGAATTCCAGCCAATCTGTAGGCGTTACAAAGTTTCGGCGTTTCGACACCACGTATAGTCTTGGAGCGAACAACAGATAGATCCCGATGATGATTGTCATGAAGGAGATCGACTGCAGCCACGAGAACCCTGTCCGGTAACCTGTCGGCGCATATCCTACAATAGTGTTTCCACTATACTGTGTCGCGTAGAGTGTGAAGAACAACGCGATGAAACCAAGATTTCTTCCAGCCAGATAGTAACCTGCTAGACTATGATGAAGATTCGTATCCCCCTTACCAGAGAAATACCCGATGGCAAGCATAATAATCGCGAATACACTTAAGATGATAATGCCATCCATACCAGCGAAGGTTAAATTATCCATGCTTCACATCCTCCTTTCTCTTGGCGTTTTCTTCTTCATCTTCAACGATGTTCCACTGAGAGATACAGAGCCAGCTTAGGTAAGCTCCCATGATAAGGGTGAAAAAGGTAGAGATAAATGCCCAAAGCGGGAATCCAAAGATAAATGGCTCAACTGCTCCCTTCGGAAAATACCAGGGGACGATCAACACAACGTTGATAAACAACACAATCCAGATCCACTTTTTACGGATCGGTTCTTTCACTGACTTGGTTTTCATATCATATCCTCCTTAAAAGAAAATAAGTTCTATGGAGCTGATAATCTATGATGCAGTACAGCCTTAGATGGAAGCCTTTTCATTTTTGTCTATTGTGTAGTAAATACGATGCTTTTCTTCAAAACTCGTAATCTTATCTTTAAATTCCAGTGTTGAACCAATCTCATCAAGACCCTTTTGAAGGAGCCGCTTCCGATATGGGGTAACCTCGAAATACGCTTCAAAACCATGTGAATCTATCACTCTTTCACTCTCTAGATCAACAGATAACTGGTAACCTCGCTTTTCATTCGTTCGCTGAAACAGCACATCCACATCATCTTCAGGTAAAACGATAGGCAGGATTCCATTCTTAAAGCAGTTGTTATAAAATATGTCTGCAAATGATGAGGCGATGATCACCCGAAAACCATAGTCAGCTAGAGCCCATGGTGCATGTTCACGGGAAGAGCCGCACCCGAAGTTCTTTCTAGCGAGCAGAACAGACGCTCCTTGGTAACGGTCCTCGTTCAGGATGAAATCTTGTCGGTCCTCTCCGTCTTTAAACCGCCAGTCATAGAACAGAAACTGTCCATAGCCTGTTCGTTCTGTTCGTTTCAGAAACTGCTTCGGAATGATGGCATCCGTATCGACGTTATCCACATCGAGCGGTACAGCGGTTCCGGTAAATGAAGTAAAAGGTTCCATTAAGACCCCACCTCCTCACGTTCTTTTGTCACCCAATTTCTCACATCTACAAAATGTCCTTTGATCGCTGCAGCGGCTGCCATCTCCGGACTTACCAAGTGTGTTCGAGCACCTTTTCCTTGTCTGCCTTCAAAATTCCGGTTCGAAGTTGAAGCACAACGCTCCCCTTCGAGCACGATATCCTCGTTCATCCCAAGACACATAGAGCAGCCCGATTCTCGCCAATCAAAACCAGCTTTAATAAAAATTTGATCCAGACCTTCTTCTTCAGCTTGACGTTTTACAGTCTGAGAACCTGGCACGACTAGTGCATGTATGGAATTCGCCACTCTGTAACCGCTTACGATTTTTGCCGCTTTTCTGAGGTCTTCAATCCGGCTGTTCGTACACGAGCCAATGAATACTTTATCGAGTTTAATCGAGTCAAACGGCGTTCCTGATTGAAGCCCCATATATTGAAGAGCTTTTTCTGCGGCTCTTCTTTGGCTGATTGGCAAATTTTCTGGCGATGGCACTACATCTGTAATTCCGGCACCTTGACCAGGATTCGTTCCCCATGTTACTTGCGGCACCACTTCATTCGCATCAAAATCAACGGTTTGGTCAAATACGGCATCATCATCTGTGTACAATAACCGCCATTCTGTTAATGCCTCTTCCCATTGTTCTCCTTTTGGCGCGTACTGTTTATCTTTCAAATAGTGAAACGTAACATCATCCGGCTGAATCAATCCGGCACGTCCACCCATCTCGATCGACATGTTGCAGACCGTCATTCTCTCTTCCATTGTTAAGTTTTGTATGGCTTTTCCTCTGTACTCGATCACGTGACCGGTCGCAAAATCGTGACCATATTTACCGATAATAGAAAGAATCAAATCTTTTGCAGATGTTCCCTTTGGCAGCTCACCCGTAATGTTGATCGCGAGTGTCTTCGCCTTATCCTGCTTTAGTGTCTGTGTCGCTAAAACATGCTCCACTTCACTCGTTCCGATTCCAAAAGCGAGTGCACCGAACGCGCCATGTGTTGACGTATGGCTGTCTCCGCATACGATCGTCTGACCGGGCTGCGTGATTCCCAGTTCAGGTGCGATGACATGGACAATTCCTTGATTTTCGCTCTGTAGGTCAAACAGTTGGATACCAAATTCTGTGCAGTTTTCTTCTAATGTCTTCACCTGTTTTTTCGCCACTTCATCCCGAAACGGAAGTGAACGGTCTGTTGTCGGAATACTATGATCCATCGTCGCTAGTGTTCGATCTGGACGACTGACCACACGGTTGTTCATCCGCAACCCTTCAAATGCCTGAGGTGACGTTACTTCATGAATGAGGTGAAGATCGATATACAGAATGGAAGGCTGATCTTCTCCTTGGTAGACCACATGCTTGTCGTAAACTTTATCGTAAAGTGTCTTCCCCACGTTCTTCTCACCTCCGATTTAGATAACGCTCGTTTCTTTTAACCTCTCGACTTCCTCTTCACTGTATCCAAGCCAATTTCTATACACTTCATCGTTATGCTTGCCCATCACTTCAGGACCCACATGGTTTACTTTCCCTGGTGTACGGCTCAGCTTCGGTACGATTCCCGGCATTGGAAACTCACCAAGTTCCGGATGCTCCACGTTCACGATCATCTCGCGTTCTTGATAATGAGGATCTTCCAGGATTTCTTTTGCCGTATAGATCAGTCCAGACGGTACACCTTTTTCATCTAAAATCTCTAAGGCATCTTTCGCATCTAGCGATTTCGTCCAATCCTCGATCAGCATATCAAGCACTTTCATGTTCTCGCCTCTAGCGTGATGTGTAGAGAATCTTGGGTCATCTGCAAGATACGGCTGCCCCATTGCTTCACATAACCGGCGGAATACACCGTCCGCGTTGGCTCCTATCACGATATATGTCTTGTCCTTCGTAAAATAGATGTTCGATGGTGCAACACCCGGAAGGATGTTCCCCATACGTTCTCTGATATAGCCGGCAAATAGATAATCCGGAATAAGGCTTTCCATGACAGAGAAGACTGATTCATAAAGAGCTGTGTCAACTACCTGTCCCACTCCTGAACGTTCTCTTTCATGTAGTGCCACTAAACAGCCTACCGTTGAAAAAAGTGCTGCGAGTGTATCACCAATGGAAACACCGATTCGTGACGGCGGACGGTCTGGAAAACCAGTGACATTCCGAAGGCCGCCCATCGCTTCCCCAACACTTCCGAACCCTGCGCGATGTTTATAAGGTCCTGTCTGGCCGTATCCGGATGTCCGAACCATGATGAGCTTCGGATTGATGGCAGACAACTTTTCATATGAAAGGTTCCATTTCTCCATCGTACCCGGACGGAAGTTCTCAATGATCACATCCGCATCTTTCACCATCTCTTTTAAAATGTTCTGACCTTCTTCTACTCTCAAGTTCAGCGTAATGGACTTTTTATTACGAGACTGAATCGGCCACCATAATCCAACACCATCTTTTGACTGTCCCCAGTTTCTCATCGGATCTGATTTACCCGGTGGTTCCACCTTGATTACTTCAGCCCCAAAGTCCGCTAACAGTCTTCCGGAAAAAGGACCGGCCAAAAGGGTCCCCAGTTCAATGACACGAATATCACCTAAAGGAAGTTGATCGGACATGTTATCCCTCCGTTTGTTTTTTTGAAGAATCATAATTTTCTTAATCTTTATACCAAATTAACCCTTTGTATACAAAAGGTCAATGGGTAATATCAAATTTGTTATTCAATGCTAAACAAATCCTTGATTTAACCACTTTTTCTATTTTAGTTTTCAGAAAATTATTGCAACTCACTTTCCGTTTGTATACAATAGGATTAAGGAGTGGTTATTTATGGATGCCTATAAATATATAAAAGAAGCCATCATACACGGAAAATACGAGCCTGGGATGAGGCTCGGCGAGGAGTCTCTTGCGAAGGAACTAAAGCTTAGCCGGACGCCGATTAGAGAAGCGATAAAACAGCTAGAATCAGAAGGTCTTGTGATTCCTTTAAAGCGCGGCGTGAGTGTGCGCAACTTTACACGTGAAGACATTCAGCAAATCTATGACCTTCGTACACTATTAGAAGGATACGCGGCAAGCCAGGCTGCTCTTCACCGAACAAAGGAAGATATCGAAAACATGAAAGAAGCAAATTCACGATACGAAGAAGCGATTGAGCGCTATAAGGAAGCAGACCTGAATTCTATTAAAGAAATCGTGAACTTTAACCAGCAGTTTCATGAAGCTATCATATCAGCATGTAAGAACCCGCACATCTATTTTCATCTATCAAAAGTAGTCGTGGTGCCGCTCGTCTTCCGTTCATTCTATTGGTACGACGAGTTTGAGCTGAAACGTTCACTCGAAGTTCATAAAACGATACTTTTCGCGATCCAGAATCAGGACTCAGTACGCGCACGTGTTGCGATGACCGAGCACATCTATCAAGGCCGTGATCAAGTACTTGTCCATCTAGAAGAAATCAAGAAAATCCATGTGTTGAAGGAGGGTACTCATGATTAAAATCTGTGAAGTCGGACCACGCGACGGGCTGCAGAACGAACCAAAGCTCGTCTCCACTGAAACGAAAGTTGAACTCATCAATAAGCTCATCGACTCAGGTATACGGATCATAGAAGCCGTATCGTTCGTGAACAAAAAAGTCGTTCCACAGATGGCAGACGCTGAAGAAGTGATGCGTCTTGTTTCAAAACGAGATGATGTACGTTATGCAGGACTTGTATTAAGCCAATCAGGACTTGAACGCGCGCTACATACAGACGTCGACTTCCTTCATGTCGTCACCACAACAAGTGACTCTTTCAATCTACGAAACGCTAAACGAACGGTGGATCAAGCTGTTGAGGAACTAACGAAGGTAATTGAAGAAGGTGCACAAACAAAAGGAGTAGCAGGCGTGCTTGGAACAGCATTCGGCTGCCCGTTTGAAGGTGAAGTTCCCCTCTCAAAAGTAATAAATGTCGCAGAATCCTTCTTAAAAGCGGGCTGCACCGAAATCACACTCGCAGACACAACCGGAATGGCCAATCCCTTGCAGGTCCAGAACGTTGTTTCAGCTTTTCAGCAAGAATTCGGTAAAGAACTAACACTCGGACTACACTTCCATAACACACGAGGACTCGGAATCGCGAACATCCTAGCAGGCTACCAAGCAGGAGTAACCCGCTTCGATTCCTCCATAGGCGGATTAGGCGGCTGCCCATTTGCCCCAAAAGCAGTAGGAAATGTTTGTACAGAAGATATGGTGAATATGTTTAGAGGGATGAACGTCGAAACAAGAACAGATCTTGAGAGCTTAGTAGAAACAGCGAAGTGGCTGGAGAGAAGTATGGAACGGTCGTTGGATGGGATGTTGATGAAGGTTGGGATGCATAGTTAAAAGTGAAGCTCAGGAGGTGTTCTTCTTAAGCATTATCTTTAGCCAGATAATTATACCACTTACAATCGAAATCTTATCAAATTCACAATTATTCAAATTCCATAGCTTAGAAATCATCGCCCCAAATGTATAAAACTGTTAAAATTATTTAAAAAGACTTTGGGGGAAATTAATTTGAAAAAACAAGTATATTGTATAAGATGCAGAACAAGACTACACAAAACTGATTGGGAGATTCTAAAGTATCACAATAAATTGCCAATATGCGATGACTGTGATAACAAATTTGTTTTTATAAATAAAAAAACACCTGATTGGACTTTAATAAATAAAAAGTAAAATAGGAATTATATTTTTTGCTATTTCCCACTAAATAAAAGAGCAACTCATTCTTAATATGAGTTGCTTTAATGTATTTCTAAAAAGTTGACTTTCAAATACCTGGTAATCTCTATCTTATAATCTTCCTGACGTTAAAAAAAGACCATATACATTCTTTCTATGATACTGAATGCTTTCAACGGACGGCTTTAGAAAGTTATCATTAGGGATAAAAATATTTTTACCGTTGTAATTTTTTAAGAAATCACTTTCAAGATTGGGATGTACAATTAACGTGTAGTTATCATTTAATGTAAAAAAACCTTTGTCAAAAGCCCAATGAATATCCCTACTTAAGGCTAATCCGTTATTAGGTAAAAAGAACCCTCCATGACTTTTTGGTCTTATATGTGCGGCTTCTAAATTTAAAAATTTCCCATATTTAATAACGTTCCCAGTCACTGCGCATTTTCCCTTATAAGCCACCATTGTGAAATCTCTAAAGCTAGTAGGAGTAAACAGATCCGATATTTGTGTATCTGAATTTTGTATTTTATTAGTTACACTTGAATCTATAACCGCTTTTAATGGAGATGCAGGTAACATATTAATTTTACTTTCAACTTCCTCAAGTACACCCTCATAAATTGCATGGTTTTTCTTTATGTCGCATGTGTCAATAATTATTTCACATTTATGATAAAATTCAGATTGTGCAGGAGTAACTCTGTCTAAAAAGTAAACAGTTTGTTTTTCATCTTCTCCAATAATTTCATCTTTTTTCATCACAATTATATCATTAGGTTCAAATAAATATTGATTCTTCTCTAAAGCATTATTTGAATATATTCTAAACTCGTCTCTAGGACTATTAGAAGTACTCCCGTTATATTTATCGTTATGATAAATATAATTACAATATACTTTTTCCAAGTTTGATGAATATAGAGGAATGATTGGTAATAACGAAGAGTCATTTTTTATATGTTTAGACAAAGGTGGAAAAAAAGCAAGGACTCTATCGTCTTTAGAAATATATATATATCGCCCACGGGATGGTTTGCCTCCTGGTTTTTTAATACTTCCTAACTCTTGATGTCCTAATTTTTTTAAATAATATGTCATAGATTTTTTTTCCTCCAAATATAAAATTGTCTCATTAATTGTCCAACATATTCATATTCTCATTTTACATGTTTTAACAAAAAAGGAGAAGCTAAATTAGCTTCTCTAAATTGTTCATAATAATATTTCCAAAGCTTCGGCTAATTTCTCTGAAAATTTTGGAGGTACTGCATTTCCAATCATTTTATAGTTGTCTCCAGCACTTGAAATAAATTCAAAATCATCCTCAAAAGTTTGCAATCTAGCAGCTTCTCGTACTGTAATTGTACGTGATTGAACAGAATCTGGATGAATATGTCTTAATCCATCTTTATAAAGATGAGCTGGGATAGTGTTACTTGGTTTATCCCATCTCAATACATGATATTTATGAATATTTGATGTTTTTCCTGTGATTTGTGTATAAAGCTGTTTTAAAGATTCACTGGATATATATTTCCCATAACCACTTTCAAGATCTTCAGCTAATAATTGGAAAGTCTTAATATCTCGCCTGCTGTGAAATCTTGGTATATGATTTGCTACTTCATTACTAAACGAATGTGAATATCTTTTACCATTAATTTTTGTTTCCTCATCTAGTGGAAGTAATTTTGGTAAATTTTCAATTGCATTACGGACTGTTTTAATAGATTCTTTGTATTTAGGAAGGTGTTCTGTATAAAAGTGCTTTAATTGTTCCTGTGCATTTGGATATAAATCTTTTCTTAATCCGATAATGATCACCCGTTTTCTTTTTTGTGGGACGCCATATTCAGATAAATCTATTTGTGCATGCGTTTTTAAGTCGTCAATTATATGATATCCAGAAAGTTCAATTTCCGTTTTTATCAATTCAGTTACAGGAGTACCTCCGGGTTTTGCACTTAACATTCCAGGGACATTCTCAAATACAAATAACTTTGGTTGATATCGCCTTACTATCTTCATATAACTTTCAAATAAATAATTTCTATAGTCATTACGCATGCCATTTTCATCACGTATTCTTCCTGCTACCGAAAAAGCCTGACATGGCGGGCCACCAATAATTAAATCCAATTGTTTTTGATTTAATAATTTATCTAAACCTTCATGACTACCATATTCAGGGTCGTTATTCCACCCACTAACTAATTCCTTTGTCCTTTGGATATCAAATCTCAGCACTCTCCTGGCAGCATCATTTATGTTCCATTTGGTTACCATTCTGTTAATAAGATTTTGGACTTGAGGTTTTTCCCACTCGACAGCAGCTAAAACATTAAAATTATTTTTTTTTTCAAAACCTTCCGAGAGTCCTCCGCAACCTGCAAATATATCGATTAAATTAAATTGACCCATATCATTCACCATCTATACTTAAATATTTTTTAAGTTGAATGCCCAAATGATAGCCTAATAGTGGAGGAACAGCATTACCAACTTGTTTATATTGTTCCGTTTTGTTACCAAAAAACCTGAAGTCATCAGCAAAAGATTGAAGTCGAGCATTTTCTCTCACTGTAGGAACTCTATTAAACTTATAATGGAAGTGATTTCTATGGCCCGTATCAATAGTTTTGGATGGACTCTTACTATGATAACGAGTCCAGGCTTCATTAAATTTTCTGCTTTCCCCAACTCCAGGTGGTAAGTCTTTATGATTCCCTCCTTCTGGAACTTGTGAAATGACATCAATAACCTCAGGTGTATGTTTTGTGCCTACGTGATTAAATAAGTGAATGGAGTTTTTCCTCATTTTTTTTTGATAGGGTGTTTTGGGATCATTAAGATACTTACAAACATCTACACCCAAATCATCATTAAAATCATGTAAATCTCCAATTGCTTCTTCACAAGATATATAATTTCCCGGAATGCAAACAGGTTCTGGAAAATCGAAATTCATGCCATTATTTAATCCTACAATAAATAAGCGTTTTCTAATTTGAGGAATTCCGTAATCTGGAGCATATAAGACTTTGGAATTGATAGTATATCCTAAATTTGAAAATTCTTTAATGATATTTTCTTTTGCTTTTCCGTTATATAATGTAGCTAAGCCAGGAACATTTTCCAACACAAAAGCTTTTGGTTGAAAAAAACCAACTGCATTAACCATCGATTGAAAAAGAGTATTGCGTTCATCATTTTCATCGCGTTTTCCTGTTAAAGAGAAACCTTGGCAGGGTGGTCCACCAATAATTAAATCAATACTTTTATTATCAGTAAGATGTGCCATTTCTAATATTGTAGATCCTTGAAAAAGATCTCCATCCATTGCAATTGCACCATCATGGTTTTCTTTAAAAGTTTTTAAGGCAGATTTATTATTATCAATACCAAGTAAAACATCATATCCAGCATCTAAAAACCCTCTAGATAAGCCACCGCAACCACAAAACATGTCAATGACTGTAGGCCTTTTTTTCTTTCTCAATGTATCCAACTCCAAACAATAATTCATTCATTATATTGTATTTAAACTATTATCTTTTTATATATTGTTGCTGATTAGCGCTACTTTTCAGACCAACTATTATACTTTCTTTAAGTCCACCATATTTTGCTTCATGTAAAAATAATGAACCTAATGAGCGCCTATCGCCAATACTTAATCTATTCCATTCATAACCTTTAAATAAATCTTTGACTAAAAATGATTCCCCATGAATTAAATTTTCGACTTCTTGAATAGCAAATCTCATGCAATCCATTTTTCAATGCTCCTTTATCCTAAGTCATAAACATAAGCATAAGTTTATAATAGAACATACGTTCACTTGTGTAAAGAAAAGTTACTTATCTTCTAACTCAATGATTGCATTATTCCATAGTAATATAGTTTTCAAAATAAGTAAAAATCTTGACAATAATACTATGAATAATCTTACTGTCTCACAATAAATCTGCCAGGACTTCTAAATACCTCTTGATAATGCCAGTTCAGAAAATTCATATTTGCTTCATAGGAAGGATGAATCGGTTTTTTTATCTCCTGATCATGATATTTTAATAACCATTCTTCAAAACCTTTATTACCATGAGCAAATTCAGAAACTATTAGACGCCTTGAATCTGAAACAGTGAAAACACCTCTATCAAAAAGCTTATGATGGAGCGAACATAATGCAATTCCATTATCTTCGCTATCTGGCCCACCCGCATGATGCCACTTTATATGAGCTGCTTCTATACCAACTAATTGCTCTGATAATCTGACATTGAATCGACAAACCGCACAACTATATTCATATGCTTTAAGTACTTTATCTCTAAAAGCACTGTCTCTCTTTCTTTTATTTCTTTTTTGTCAACGTGGAAATCTAGCTCTAAAGCATTTAATATATCTTCATGAAACGTTTCAGGAAAGTGTTGATTTAGAATCATTTGCGCTAATTCATGTATAAGCTCAGGATTCCCGACTAATTGTTGGTATACTTCTTGTGTAAACCCTCCCGATATATGTTGTGCAAGTAATAACCTGTTTGAAAACTCATTATTTTGGATTGATTGATTCAGTTCCCATATTCCGTCATTTTTTAAACATACAAAAGGTTGTTCAGGATGGTATGATTTTCGATCAGGTCCAAACTGTTTAAGTAGGTAACCTAATTTTTCACGTACTGCATTATATGGAATATATCTATCTTTCTTTATATCTACTTGTGATAGTGCATATAACAATAATAAGGGTTTATGAGGAGCTCTTTGATTTCCTTTTTTCCAGATTGCTATATTGTTAAATCGATCCTTTAATTCTACTAGGAGCAAGATAATTACCCACCTTATTAAGAAATATGTTCCTTTACATAATATCATTTAGAAAATGAATAACTTTGTTTTCCCCTACCTATCGAATAAATCCTCTGCAATTTTTCTTTCTGGTTCTCTGTTTAACATTTTTAACATTGACTCTGCAACAGCTCTTGCCATTAACGGTGGTACTGCGTTTCCGATCTGTTGATATTGCGAGTCTTTTCTCCCTTTAAAGATAAAGTAATCTGGAAATGACTGAAGACGGGCTGCTTCTCTGATGCTCAATGCTCTATCTATTTCAGGATGAATCCACATTGATTTTCTTACATTAACAACTGTTCTTGATGGTTCACTATACTTTAACCTTAAGTATACTGTGTTTTGAGTTCTTGAAATATCGGTATAGTTTGATTTTAAATCTTCAGTTAAATTATGGAAGTTTTGTCCTTCTTGTAAATGAGCAAACCTGTTTTTACTAATTTCACGACTTTCAGTAGTTACATGATTCGAAACATTAAATTTAGTAAAACCAACTGTATAGTATTTTTCTAATTTACTTTCACTTTTTAGGCGCTCTTTTAATGGAATAGTAAAAGATTCATCTCTAAATACATTTTTTGATGGAGTATAATTTTTCAAACTATATATTGCATCATAAACTGTTAGAGAGTTTTTAATACGTTCAAGTCTTTTCGGAAAATCAATCTTTAATATATTACTAACCTCATTGTTAACACCTATTATCATGTACCTTTTTCTTTCTTGAGGTACTCCATAATCTGAAGCTGTTAGCACACGATCATCTACTGTATAACCAAGCTCTTTCTTAAATATATTTAACAAATAATCAACGACATCAAAGGAAAAAACTTCTGCTTTTATTTCCATTCCAGAGCCCATATTTTTTTGTACAATAATTTTATAATTAATGTCTTCAGTTTTTAATTCTTTACAATGCAACAATAATCGATTTAGTTTAATTAATGCATTTATTTCATTAACATCGTCTAAAAATACATTTTTTTTATCTGCAAGTGTTAATAATAAATTTATAGTTTTCTTAAAAGTTATTTTATATTTATCCTCGAATTCTCCTAATGCAATTGCCATTTTATTTAATAATACTGAATCTGATTGTTTAGTAAATGAAATATTTCTCTTATACCTTATAGCTCGTTCTATCATTCTGATTTTTGATAACATTTCATCTAATTTAAAGATAGGCTCTGGCCAATAACTTACTTTTGGGAAATCATTAATGAATTGTAAACCAATTGTTTCAAGATCACCAAAATTAGCTAAAATAATATGTTCTTTAACAGTTCTAACACCATACTTTTCCAGAAATTCACTGTTGGTGTCAATTCCACTTTTAGTTACAAAAAATTTATGCTTATCCGACTTCATAGCTTTAACATTTTCCATTAAAAATCCGGCAGGTTTTATTTCCCTAATAACTCTTACATACTCTCTAACCAACTTATTATTACCTGATAACAAATAATTTTTTTGTCTATTTGCATTAGAAAATCCCTGACATGGCGGTCCTCCAATTACAACTATTTCACTTGGAGGGATATTTTTTAATTCTTTTTCTTTACTTGGAAAAAAAGTAGTAATATCCTGACGATATATAATATTATCATTCTCTTTATGATTCTCTTTATATGTATCTAATGCTTCTTTATTCAATTCTACAGCACATACAACTTTAAAACTTTTGGTTTGTTCGAACCCGTTGCTTAGTCCCCCAGCTCCAGCAAATAAATCAATTACTTTTAACTTTTTCATATCAAACTCCTAAAACTGCACATACGAATGTACATTAATGTTTTACAACTAACACCTAAAATAAGCAACGTTTATTATACAATAGAAACATATATTATATTAGACTTTTCTCTTTACTTATTTTACAGTATTCTTTACAATTGCACTTTCCTTTTTAAGGATAAGATTGTTTAAATTGTCTATACATTTAATTGTAATAATAAATTTTATAGGATGCTTTCTTAAACCTAATGAACTAACAATTGAAATAAAGGGTATACCATATAAAAAATGCTCAATAGGTGATGCTAATGAGAGAAAAAATCACTAAAGAACAAAGACGAAAAAATATGCAAGCTATAAGGTCGCAATCCAAGTTAGAAAACATGGTTACACGTGAACTTTGGAAAAGAGGACTACGTTTCAGAAAAAATGTTAAAACCTTATATGGTAAGCCTGACATAGCAATACAAAAATATAAAGTAGTTATATTTATTGATTCTTGCTTTTGGCATGCTTGTGATCTTCATGGAAATATTCCTAAAACAAATCAAGAGTATTGGATTAAAAAATTGAACAGAAACAAAACTAGAGATTTAGAAGTTGAAAAATATTATTTAAATAATGACTGGCATTACAAGAGGGTTTGGGAACATGATTTAAAGAAAGATTTTTATAAAGTTATCAATGAGCTCGAATCATTTATTAATAAGTTAAAAACTCAATGATAGCTGTTTAATCATTTATTGTGCAGTAATGACATTTGAATCTTTTTGCCCTTAGTAATTTAAATTAAAAATTGCTAGCTCTTAAAATTCACCTCAATTGTAGTGGATAAGATTAATGGAGTGAGTTAAAAGTATGCTAGCAATATTATATAATTTCTTAACACGGTTTCAAAGAAGTTTAACAAGCTACTTTAAATAAATTCCTTACTGATTTCCAGAAAAATTTTTAACATTAACTATAAACAACTTCCCATCCTTCTTTAACCGCTTTTTGAAATAAATTATATAGAACCTTTGACTGTTTTTCAGATGGAAAAGAGATTCTTCCTTCTGAATATTTTTTTAAAATATCCCTTTGAGTAATTGTAAGAGATTTATAATTATTATTCGTCATATAATAACCATATAACTGTATCCATTCTTCAATGTTTGTTTGAATTACAAATGCTTGAATTTCTATACCATTGTCTAATTCTTTTAGTTGCTTTTCTGATTTTTGTTCATATTTTACTTCCTCTTTATTTTTAAACATTTTTTTGATAGGTTCTAGATCAATATCAATACGATTAACATCATTCCAACATGACTCTTTTTTACACCACTGTGCTATATTCGCAGCTCCAGGTGGAGGATTCGTTATCCTTTCATATACTTCCTTTGTAATTATTTTCATTATATCTAGTAGTTCAATTGGTAATCGTTGATCATCCCAGACTCTATTAAAATTAAAAAAGAGATTCTTTTTATAAATTATATGGGAGAGTAATGCTATTGAATATGCAACAGTTTGTGCTCTAAAAGCATTTTCATACCATGTAGCTTTTGATACAATTTTTTCAGTTTCTCTAAATAGAATGACCTTTGCTACTGCATCTCTAAAATAATTTTCTGTAATTGCCAAATGATTTTTCTCTAACATATCTGTTACAGAATTTGCAAACTCTTCAAAATTATATTGTGCACCTTTTGAAACAATATGCGGTTTTCTATCCCAAGAATTTTCACTTTTTGCTAGGAAAGTCTTTTCAATTAGTTGGTTTTTTGGATTTTCAATTTGAAATTGCTTTTTCTTTGCTGGAGTTAAATAAGCCTGTTCATTTAGATATTCTCCACGTACTCTTTCATAAAACCAATGTGTACGTTTTTGTGATCCACCGCGAGTGGCAACCCATATACGCTTGGAATAATCCTTCATTTCTTTGTGAAATGGACTATTAGAAAAGAAATCTGATTTATTAACTTTGTTTTGAGTATTTGCATATTGGGATACACTTGATACAAATTCACTTTTTTTATCAATGTTATTAACAACGGATAATTTCATTTGTATTGATACTTTTGAAATATCCAATTTCGAATTTTTTTTTGCTGCATATATTGCAGAAGTGGTTTGGCCGCCATTTACAATTTGGAAATCAGTAATTTTGGTAATAAAACCGTCTCTTGTTTCAACTTGTGTTGCAGTTGCAGTTATCCCATTATTATAGGCAAAAAACATATCTGGTTTATACTGTATGGTATTTCTTATTCCTTTATTAACTCCCCCTCTAAATTGCAAAAAGGTTCGAACATTCTGTTCAAGGAGTTTCTGACCAAATTCATCATAGATTTCAAATAATTGTTCACCATCCATTATTCCTAAATAAGATTGATATTCACTGGATGAGCTAATAACTTTTATGTATGGAATATTTAATTCAATATCATAAGAACCTGAACTATTTTCAGACATAAAGATACTATATAAATAATTAATATCAATAATTTGATGTTCACACACAGTGTCTGATATTAAATCATTAGGTATCTGGGATATACTTTTAGTTAGTTTACCATCTGTTAATACTAGTAAACGAAATTTATCTACTAAGTTATTTTGCATAAAACGATGTATATTAAATGCTAGTGAATAGGCATCGGAGGTTTCTTCTAAATCACTATATAACCCTTCCATACATAACTCTGCAAACTTTTTTAATCTATTAAATTTTATATTTACATGTTGTTTTGTTAATGTCTCAATTTCGTCATTTTGGAAAAATTGAAAATTAATTAATGTAAATATTTTTCTATTTTCATCATAATCATAGCCATAAACTTCTGAACCTGTTTTTATAAATTCTGCCATGGCATATTCATTTGTTAAATCCCCTACTTGCATAAGATCTTCACAAACTAATTCGAAAAATGATTGCGCTTTGAGTAATCCACGACTTTCTGAATCAGAAAGAATTGATTGTAAAAAGTCTTGATGAAACTCTTCTAAAGTTATCACGGCTTACATCTCCAATTATATTAATATTCCGGGAATATTCACTTTAAACTGTGAACAACCTGATAAATCAACGCTATATTTCATGTCTTTTATTAGCGAGGAAACTTGATTTAAAGAAATTTTCGGAAAACCTTCTTTTACTTCAAATCCATTAATTTTTTCTAATTTGAATTTTGATAAATCATCTTTCTGCAGTTCTGATACATAACCATATTGTTCAATCTTTTCTATGAACTCATTTAACACAGTTTCCGTATCTATTTGTGCAGAAATAGTTTCAATTAAATCTGCAATTGTCTTACCATTACTAACTTCGTTTAAACCACAGGCAAAAAGATACAAAGGTGTTTTTTCTGAATTTAATTGTTCCTTAGAAGAAATCCAAACATAGTTACCGGACGACAACCTAAAGGATTTCACTTCTATTGATAAGTTTCCCAATAGAAAATCTTGTTTATCCCCAAGTGCTCCAACCCAACTGTGTATAGCTTGTATATATCCATAGGTAGGGATTATGTAATCATTTAAAATTTTCAGTTCTCCGTATAATCCCATTTGTTCCTCTTTAGACATTATTTTCAGTGAAGTTTTTTGTAATAATTTCTGCCACCTTTCTAAACGTTTTATCACCTTTTCTATTACTTCTTCATCATGTCCCTTCATTACATTAATTAAATCATTGCAAAGTACATAGAACAGTTCCCAATCTTTCTTTTCCTTTAATAACAAAATAAGTTGGTTTGGTGATGTAGTATTGTCAACCTTAATTTGTATACCTTTAAGCTTAAATTCTTTTGGATCAATAAAATCATCATCACACTGGATCATTAGCCCATACTGATTTAACGCATCAAGGATCCAGAAGGCATTGTAATTAATCGATTCTTTGATTCTAATTTTACTGAGAGTACTAAGTTCGAACCATGGATTATTCATCATAGTCAACTTCATCCTTATATGCTTCTTCAAGCTGCGTTCTGTATACATTATTAATTCGAACTTTAATACTATTTGTCTGTTTATTTTTCAAGTCAGGAAAACTAATACCAAAACCAACAGCATTATAATTGTTATTGCATTCTTCATAACTTAATTCTAAAGCATGCAACATGAGTAAAGGTTTCTCTAATTTCTTCCGCATTTCACGTGAGCTTAAATTTTTATGTTCTTTATGCATAACTATACTTTCCGGTCTTGCTCGTGAAAGTTGCCTTTTAGCTACTTCAAAGTATCCCTGTTTCTGCTTTCCATTACGTAATTGACGATTTAATATAATATTACCCTCTTGGAAAATTCCATTTCCATTTCCATTAAACAAAACTACATCCCATTCCAGATTACTCTTTCGAATATATTCTTTTATAAAATCAATCGGCATTCTGGATTTTATACCAAGTGGATCATTTTTGTATAAACAATAATTATTAACAAAGTTTTGAATAATGGTCTTATCAACATTCTTCCAGATATGACTATTATTTTCTATATGCTCCGCATTACTAGCTATTAGCTCTTTAGTAGTTTCCTTTAACAGAACCTCATTTGCTTCAAGATCTTCTTTTAAATTACTAATCCATCTAGTTTCTTTAATTAACCCATCTAAATTCATTTCCAAATACATTTCTTCTGTATTTTTCGACTTATTACGAGCTGTAACTTGCAAGAGGCTGTCTGGATGTAATTGGACAGCTAATCCAAAGTCTTCAGGAGTTAAATTCTCCTCTCGCATATCATTTAACCGATTTATTAAGTCATTCGTAGCTTCGATAATAAAAGCAAATTTATTATATAAATCATCTGTTAAATACACCCTACAGAGATCTTCATAACCAATACGATATCCAAACCATCGTCCCATTTGCATTAATGTATCGTAATAAATCGTTGTTCTTAAGAAATAACTTACGCTTAATCCTTCTAATGTAAAGCCACGAGACAAACTCAATCCACCAATGACAATCACATTTGACTGAATATCATCTCTATATGCTAATGGTGTTTTTGCACGTTGATGTACGTCTACAATTAGTACAGTATCAACTGTTAGACATAATTCTTTTAATATCGTTTCAAAATCAAACTCAATATTCTCTAATTTAGAATAGAAAGTTTCTTTCATGTTTTGTAAATGAGACGAATGCTTAAAAGGATTTGATACCAGTCCGTAAGCTTTTATATGTTTCTTTAATAAATCAAAATAATCTGCTACTAGTTTTTTTATTTGAATATGAACATCTGTGAATCTAGAAATATGAATTAACATACTATTGTGTTTCTTTTGGTTACGCAAATTTCGAATAGCAATATTAATTAAAAATAAGCGAATCGCATCATGTAAGCTTTCGGGTAAACTATTTAATTCTTTGTTATAATCTTTTTTGTGCTTTATCAGAAATGGCATATCTTTTGGTATGGATTTAATATCTTTATCTAATTCAAACATTACTTCATTATTTGGAATTTCAACTATATATTTCTTGTCCTCATTTCCAAAAATCTTCTCAGCTCCAAAATAATTTGATGGTGCATCTAAAGCGTAAATAAAATCACGCGGGAATAAATCTTTTCCAATTTCATTATTTTGTGCCTTATGATCAATAAAAATATTGGCATATGGTGTGGCTGTATATGCAACATATGCACTTTTCTTGAATTTTTGTAATAGTAGACGTATTTTCTCATTTATTACAGTGGGGTCTTCTTCATTTTTCGTATTTATTGATGCATAATCTGATTCATCATCAATAACCAACATTGCTTTATCCACTTGATTTTTATAATGTTTATCTAACCAATCTAAAAGATTAGATAACGGCTTGGTATGTTTTTTTATAACAACTAAAATAGGCAACTGCATATTTTCAAAGTTTGTAGTCCCTCTAGCTTTTGCTGTTTCAATTTTAAAATCATTATCAGCATTTGTAAGACTATCAGGCATTTTTTCCCTTTTAAATCCAGCTAATTGTCCAACACCTTTGTAGTTTGCACCTATAAAAACTTCGTCTAATCTCTTCTGCGTCTGATCTCGAAGGTTATTTTGCCCACCCGCAATTACGACAATAAAGCGATAACCTGCATCCGCAGCTTTACAAATCAAAGAAGCATAGTTTGATGTTTTACCTGATTGAACGTGACCTACAACCATGCCGTATATTGAAAATGCATCTAGATTAGGATCAGCTAAATTGTTCATGACTGCATTCGTATCTTCGCTAATGGTATTAAGTATTTCTGTTGGTAAAATACGTTTCATGTAATTCATGTAGTTTGTTGAATAATAATTATCGCTTTCCAACTGTTTTTTACTCGTCCACCAAGAGAGATCCCTAGTTCTCTGTTCTTCCCCTACAACAAGAATTCCAGATGAAATACGGACAATAAAAGCCTGTTCTAATTCCTTTATTATGTAAGTCCATTCCTCTTCTGATAATTTACGTATTAGTTGCTCATTTTCAATTCCTAGAATAGTCTTTAGAATAGAAGGAGGAGTAATTTCAATGACTTTTTTCCATTCTCCAATTTCTTGCACTATTGTTTCTTCTTGCAATACACTTAGTTTTGTTAGGTTTTCCACAATCTTATCTTTTACATGGTTATACATAATATTTTTTTTATTTTCATCAATGAGTGGCATCTTCAAAATAAGCCTCCTTATTTTTATATACTTCCGTCTTTAATAACTCCTTAATAAAAGCTTCACTAATTCCACTTGACCGCCAACTATCAACAAGTGCTATTATTTCGTTTTCATTTAATAATGTTTCTTGTTTTACTTTCAGGGGATTCATATTTAACTGAGCTACAATCGCATCTAAAGGCAAGTAACCCTCCAACCCCATTAATATGACATTTAACAATTTTTGTTGTTCATCATGAAGCTTGTTCTCAAACTCTTTTAATATTGGGTGACTCCGGTTAATTGCAAAGTGTATTTCATCTTTTTCAGCAACTAGTTCCCAGAAACGAGTAGTTGTCAAGTCTTCTATTTTTTTTCCTCTACCGGTAAAAGGTCTTGATCCCTTTATTGTTACTTGTTGAATGATCCTTTTTAAATCTTTTTTTATTACACTTAAAGGGTTTGCATACGATTTTTTTATATCAATACCCCATGCAAAATCTTGATTATTTGGTATATCTATTTTTATACGGACGAGCTTATGAGCATCGTTTGTTCTATGCATACCCCACCATGTGCCGTAAATAAGTAACCGGTGGGCACGGTATAAATAAAATCCCTGTGATTTTGTATAACCATCTTTCGTAGCGTATTTTTCAAACTCTTGTTGAGACAATTTGGAATGATGAGGTAAAATATATGGCTGCACCATTATTTCCGAATCCAAAAATTTAATCTTTTCCTGTATCAATTGTTGCGTTGCTATATGTTTAGGATTAAACGGATTAAAAGGGTCTAATTGTTGACCATTAACAAAAATTTTTAAAGCTTTCTTCCCAGGTACTATTCCTTCCAAATAGCAATGAAAAACTAGAGATAAATGACTGCTTAAAATATCTATCTTATTAGGAATATCAGACTCTGAAAAAGCGTCGATTCCACGCCATACTACTAATGTTCCTGATTCTTGCTCCTTAAACTCTTTGAATAAAGGTATATCTTCGTACTCAATTATGTCAGGCGTTATTAGTAACCATTCGTTCTTTTCAGATATATACTCCAAGTCCCATTGTTTAATAGAAATCTCTGCGTCTTTTTTAGAAATAACTGTTAAGTCGGTACATTGTGAGAAGGAGGCTGTTTTTAATCCCAATCCAAATCTGCCTAAATCATCAGCCCCTCTTTGTGAATCAGGATCATTTGTAGCTAAACGCATAGCATCAATAAGTTCTTTATTGGTCATTCCGAGACCATTATCTAAAATTGTAAACACTGTTTCAGGATTCGGAATACATGATATTTGTACGTTATTTGCTTTTGCAGTAATACTGTTATCAAGCACATCAGCTACAGCAACTTCGAATACGTATCCAATATCTCTTAAGGATTTAATGAAATTGGAAACAATTGGTTGTACTACTTCAGTTATCAAATTTAATCACCACTTTACATTTTTTATCTTTTTTTAATCTATGAACCTATAAAATATAAACATAAGTTCTATTTAAAAGAGATTTTTTAGGTTGGTCTACAACTCCCAAGAACTTATTAGGGAACTTACTTTTTAGTCAATAAAACAAATCTTCAGTGTATAGTAGACTTCTTAACATGTCAGTCAAGAAGATATACTTTAATTAAATGCTGAGCAAACTCTCTATAATTAAATACACAATTATTATCAATATTTGAAGTTAAGCTGCAAATAACTTCAGTATTATTTAATAGTACCAATAATACTATACCAAAAAAAGCCATATTTAAAAAAACACTAGTCATTGCAACCAGTGTTTTTCTAATACTGACTTTTGATTTAATTCCCCATTTATTCAATCCAGTTTCAATAGAACTAACAATTGTTCGTGAATTTTACTCCATCTTTGATTTAGATCAATCGTATATATCCTTATATTCGTGTCTTTTATTTCATGTCCAACCTGCGTTGGAACAATATATAATTCGTCAAGTTGATCTCCATTAGTTGGATAAAGTATAATTCCTTGGACAACATAATTCTCTGGAGAATGATTTAAATAAGCAAATAATTGATATAAATGAGTGCTTCGGATTTTATTTATATTAAAAGATTTCGTGAAAATTTCAGAATAATATTTCACTTCAATAATGATTTTTTGTTTATGGAATCTGTTAATTAATGATACATCAGTCTTCATTTCTGGTATTATCGTTAAATTTCCACCAATCATTTTCCATTTTATTCTTTCTGCTTTTGGGATAAAATGTTTTTGCTCATAGTGATAAAAATTCAATACAAATTTTTCAAATATAACTTGCATTTTCCTTTCGTCATTCAATATATTTATGAAATCTATTAATCTATCTTCATCTGAAAGATTTTTCAACTCAAAGATTAATCGTGCTAATAATAGCATGTGCTTATAGTGGTGTTTAGTTCTACTGGGTGATAATCGATAGAAATCTTGTCTTTCAAGTTTTTTATTAGAGATTTGTTGTAGATTATGTAAATATGAATAAATTTTTGTTTTATGGACTTTTGTTATATTTTCTAATTTTATTAGACTATATAAAGTAGCTTTAAGAATCTGATTAACTAGAGTATCCTCATCAAACTTATCTTTTTCACAGCTTAACAATGGCTTTCTTTGAATAATATTATTAATAGAATCCTCAAAAAGAATTTTTCCGCTTAATTGATTAGTTTCTTCGCCGTAAAGATGATAATCTTTTGATAATCCCTTCGATATTAAGTTATTTGATTCCTTTAAAAATAAATGTACTAACAAATGAAATTGCGGTAAATCATCATCTTCATTTCCTAGTGATTTAATTAAGTCTGGAATATCATAAGTATAAGATAAAATACAAAATAAGTTATATATTGGTACTTTATATTTTGTCTCACTCATTCATTAGAACCTCAATTATTTTCGCCATTTTAGCTTCGTCATCATAAAAGTATTCTTCGATCAATGGTATTAATTCAAACTCTATTATATTTTGATACCATTCTAATTCATCTCCTAGATTAGTGAAATTAGTAAAATATGAGTGTCCTATTTCAAAACCTTTCCCCAATTTATAATCATATGCTATAATTTCGTTCGCTTCAGTTATATTCTGTACAATTCGGGTTGTAGTCCCTTCACTAATTCCATTTAAATCCATGTAATTTTTAAATTTTATTAAACTTTCACCTTTAAAAGCTGGTTCAATGTTGATAAATGAAAACCGTCTCCGAAATGCAAAATCTAAAGCTGTAAGAGAACGATCTGCTGTGTTCATTGTTCCAATGAAATAAACGTTATCCGGTATTGTAAATTCATTTTTCGAATATGCCAATTGTAGTTTTTCTCCTCTTTTATTATGCTCAATTAACATCAGTAACTCTCCAAAAATTTTAGACAAATTCCCTCTATTTATTTCATCGATTAATACAAAAAAAACATACTCTGGATTTCCCACTACTTTCATTATGAAATCCTTAAACAATCCGTTTGTTAACTTGAAATGTCCATTTTCATCTGGTCTATAACCTTCAATAAAATCTTCATATGAATAAGATTGATGAAATTGTAAAAATAATAATTGCTCAGGTGTTGCTGAAAACCATTTTTGCAGTAATTTTTTAGCTAAATAAGTTTTGCCAACCCCTGGGGGTCCTTGAAAAATTATATTTTTTTTATATTTTAGTAAACGAACAATTTTTTCTTGTAAGGCTTCACTTAAAAATAAATCATCATGGAAAAATGATTGATTTGATATGTTCTTTCCTATTTCATTATCAGATGTAAGCTCTAATAATTTTTCAATATTAGTATACTTAATCGGATTACCAGAGCTAGTATGAATATCACCAACATATATATTAAGTAACTTAGAACGAATTACATCTTCAGCTACTCTTCCTTTTAGTATTATCCTCCCAATATTTTCAGGATTCAAATCTTTTTCATAACCAGTAATTTCATATACTTCTTTTATTTGATTACGAAAAACCGCACAATAATATTTAAAATCTCCTGACTTAAGCTTACTTTCACTTAACCTCCAACTAACACTTGTTGCCTTATATAATTCTGAAGCGGATATCCCCTCCTTGAAAGTTAGTCCTAATTTAATCAATATGGTATCTAAAGTTGTCATAACTTCTGCTCCTTTAATGATTTATTATTCTATATTTTTCCTTGTTAGAGAAAACTTTTAATTGATAATTATTCATTCTATCCACTCACCAATATGTACATTAAATTGTTTATCCTCCTCAAACTGCAAATTATGAGCTGCTTTATCAAATATGGAGAATATAGCTCTTGAATATTTGTCTATGCATCCTTATAACCTACTACATCATTTTGTCTTCCTACTATAAAAAGGCTAGGGTTTGCGCATTGTTATTTTCACTAGAATCAAGTAACCAAGCTAATACAATGGTGACGGCTCTCAAATTAATAAACTCTTTATACCTTTAAACTTTTGATGAATGATCTCAAATTGCTATGAATGATCAAGCTGTGTGATAGAATCAATGACTAAGTCTTTTTCTTCAAACTATTTTATAAATAGATCATAGCAATAAATCTCTACCAAAAAAAGTAATACATAGAAAAGCACTTGCCAACTAAGACAAGTGCTTTTATTTATTAATTTATTTTACCAGCTAAACGCAGTTGCTCTTCTAATAACCTGAATAATTTCGGATTAACAGTTGTTAACTGACCGGCTACATTCATATGAATATGATTAGTATTTTCATTAAACCCGATCTTTAGTGGAACAGATATTGTTTTATTATTATCGGATTTTAAACAACAAGCAAAGTAGTTCCAATCACGTATAGATCCATCTTCATTTAATAAACCAAGATAAGTCCCATCAATTTTCCCTAACTGCTAAATCATTAGCAGAATTATCTTTATCAGAAATCGTATGATGTTAAATAAAATTGAAAAATGTAATTTTGCCAGTTCCGTAATTTTCAGCTACATATGCAACTAAATAAATATCGATACAGTTGGCACCTATTTCTTTAGGTTGGATACTTAAAATATGAGATTTTATTAATTCGATTTGTTCTGCTTTGTAGTGACTTAATAGTTCATCTTGAATGTTATCTATATGATAAGCCTGATACTCCTCTTTTCCCACTGCTTTAATTGTGAATAATCACCTTTTGCAACTTCTAGTTTTTCAAGCATTACCTTAAGGCTACATACTGTTGGTATAACATTAGTGTAGATATCTCTCCCACGAATGTTGTCAGGTAGTACAATACCACCTTTTAGAATTTCCAAACTAACAACCTCCTAAAGGGACTCCAGGCATCATCTTTACTGCACCCATCTTATACTTTTGATGAAATCTATTGTCATAGTATCTCAGTTCTTCGCCATTCTCCTGAAACGGAGTCATGATATACACTGTTTCTACTACTGTTTCATCATTGAAGATGTTCCTTATGCCATCCCTGTATTTGTGCATTTCACCTAGTGCGTTTCCGATGTTACCAGGCACTCGATATTTTGGATCATAGATAAATAGTTTTTCTCCGTGTTGGATGACAATATCAGGTATCATACGCTGTGTGAACGTATAATAGAGTGCTTTTGTGTTTGGAGCTGCAGTATCTGGATTTCTATATTGAAACACACGTTGAAAAGTGATGGTATCACCATTCTTAAGTTTCACTGTGCTTTCTTTGTTTTCTGCCAATGTTAAAAAGATACCGTCAGAAGTTGTTTTGTAAAGTTGTGAGGTATCTGTAAGGGTCCCGCTATTTCTGGCTTGTTTGATCAGCTGCATGTAGCACCACATTTCATATAATGAAAATGTATCTTTTAAAGGAAGGTCATAATCAAAACCGATTTCATATTTCTGGTGCTTATACAGTTTTTCAAACCATGTGTTCCATTTCCGGTAAATCGGATGTTTCCTCAGTTTTTGTGTGATGGTTACCTGGCCATTATGAGGTTTGACTCCTTCTAAACAGGGATGGTTAAGCCAAAACATCACTTTATTTCTTAGCTTATCTGCTTCTTTTTTTAATGTACCATTAGCATAATCGCGATATAAGGAAAGAAGATGTCTTAGTTCAAGAAGATGTTTTTTTACTAAACGATTTTCATAGATGTCATTCGTTTCTTGACGCTTCGAAGTCCAAATCTGTTTAGGAATAAGTTGATTTGCTCTTCCTTGATTCCTCTCCAACCAAAGTGATGTTGATGCATTAACCTGTTGGATTTTTTCACGGTTAATCATTTTACTTTCTTGTTTAAGGACAGACAAGGGATGACTGTTAATCTTCTGAAATAACAGGGTCAGCTCACGAAAGCCTCTTTTTATATATGACCATTGTGTCCAGGACAAGGCACGATCTCTTCCACTTGTATTGAACCCTTTATCTAAGCCGCTGAAATCAAAGCAAACTGCCGCTTCCTCTAAAATATCTCTCAGCATGATTTCATACTGCTCGTTCGTCATTTTTCTTTCATCTGTATAGATATAAGTATTAAAAGGAGAACCATTAATTTCTATAACCACTTCACCTGACTGAAAAGGTGTCTGAATGCTCCCTTTAACTCCAGTCTCAGTTGGAACAAAAGGAAGTGGCATCCCGTTAAATAGGACTACGGGATTGTTATCTCTCTCTAGCTTCCATTCATAAGTCGTTGCCTCTCTTAAATAAGCTTCTTCAATCGTAAGCCAGCCTTCTTCATTTGACTTGATGAAAAACTTAACGCCAGAACTGGGTTGCTCCATAACGTTCCAGCTCCTTTTCCATTCTAACGAGATGAGTATGTGATAGAGATTCTTCTCCAAAATGATTTAGACATTTGTTCCTTAACTCCGAAAGGAGGTCAGAAATCCGTTCATCACCTCTTAGCTTTGGCAGCACTTTTTCACTTATCACACGGTCTAATGCTTGCGATGAATCCAAACTATGCTCTTCAAGTTCTTTGTTTCTTATTAACTTTTGAATCATTTCGTTCATTGTTCTATATCCAAAGTGAAGTTCATATGATTTCAAATCGTCGTGTATGTCACGAAGAACGTCAAATTCGTGGCTGACCATCGATTTTACAGAGTAATCTAGTGTTGACCAAAATTTATTGAAATCCACATCTGATAATGTCATTACAAACGCACGATCCAATACCTTATCAGACAAACTGTGAGTCGTCTCATCCACATTAATCGTTCCCAAAACATATACGTTTGGTGGGATACTGATTTTCTGCGGAATTTCCATTACATCTTCTCTGTTATGAAGTAGAATTTCTTTCCGGGATTCAACAGCACTCAAATAATCGCTTAAATAATACTCAACTCGCGCTAGGTTCATTTCATCCAACACAATAAAATGAGGCTTGTCCCGTTCTTTTTGCGCAGAGAGAAGAACTTGTAAAAATTCCGTTTTTATATATTTTTTTTCAAACGAACTGTAGTAACCAAATAACGCTGTAGCGTCCATCCAATCTGGACGAACAGGTATGATGGTCAAGTATGGATTCTCAGATTCATAATCTAATCCATAAACGGCATTTGCATACAATCGGCAAAGTTGCGTTTTCCCCGTTCCAGAAATCCCATTTAAGATGACAAAGTGCTTGTCATCCAGTGCTGTAAGATTCAGGTGGAAGTCACGAATAATATCAATTGAAAAAGTAAACTGACTTTCAGCAAATGTTTCGTAAATATCCTTAAAGGAAAAGTTACTAACAAATTCCTCTTCTTCATTTGGAGTAATATCACTCTTGACTTCTTGACCAAGCTTGAGCCGTTCACTTGCAACAGCAAAAATAATACTAGCCTTTATTAAATCTTGTTTAAGATATAAAATTTCATTGTTAAATACGTTTGTCTCGTTATTATATGACCCCATGTAATACTTTGAGTCTTTCGTAGGAATACCGTGTTCTTCTAAGAGACTCATAGCTTTTATCAATATCGCAGAATTATCTTTCTTGTGGGCAGAAAACATTTTCCTTATCCACCATTCATTAACCGAGGAACCTAATAATTCTCGTGCATCCGTGTAAATATGAAAATGTCCCTCTAGATTAACAGCTATAACTTGATTAGGAGCATAATTTTGATCTCTATCTAAATAATAAAAATGACCCTTTGTAATTAATTGATTATTATCGTTTATTGCTATGGATTGCCTTCTAACTCTAGGCTTGTACCTTTCTGTTTTACCGAAAACGATGGAATATGATTGGTTTAATACTTGTATAGATCCCTCTTTTGTCCATTCGTTAGAAAACAAATCTAAAATATATTCAGCTTTGTTGCTTAATTCTTTTTCTTCTTTTAATAACTTACGTATTGGAGTAGTTTTTTCCCAGCATGATATTATTTTAGTATTTAAATCTACTTTATTGATTGTTCCTTCCAAAGGCATTTCAATTCCAAAATGAAAGAATGTGGTTTTTTTTTGTTTTTTAATTTCTGTAAATACAGAGTAAAAATCGTCCTTAGGAAATGACTCCTTTATATACCAAGTTCCCTGTGTTTGAACAAGGACGTCATCATCTAAACTCTCTACAGTAGGTATCATTCTACCTGTCTTCATTTCATACCAAACCGGGTAAAAGTCAGTATCAATAGAAATATGTAACTTTTTACTAACTCCATTAAACTCAAGAGTAATCAAGTTTACTTCTTGGTTACCAATCTTTTGATTTAAAGCTATATAATATTTTTTACCTATTGATGAATTTTTTTTTGCTTCTTCATTCTTAGGATTTTTGGCGTCATGATAAGTTGTATTTAAAGTAACTGAATAATCTTTTATATAACGATCATCAGTTAAAAGGTTATTTTCTTCACAAAATTTATCAAAAAACGGTTTTATCTCTACGTGAATATTATCTAATACATTACGGCATCTTTTTGAAGTATCCTCTTCATTAAAGATAGCTTGATAGTTTGAAAGATCGAATGTAGTTGTAGACGTGTCATTCACCATTATTCCAGTTCCTTTCTCTATAAAATAAACTAATTCTATTCATCATTTATCCTTATCTGGTAAGCATTTAACTGATACTGTTACCTCGATACTACTCTTATTATATAATAAATAATTTGTAATATTTTCCATATTTTATTATTCTATTAATATACATAATAGTTAACTGTTTATAGGAAAGGGTTGCAGGAACATTTCTAAAAGGATTTCTTTCTTTTTTAACAAAAAGAACAATACAATACACCAATACAAAGTGTTTTACTTTCTCCTCAGAAAATATCCTTATACCAACCAAATCAGCATGAACTTCAAAGAATAATAGATTCACCATTTCCGGATGGGAAAGCTCCTGTTTATGTTTATTTTGTGTGCAAGAGCATTTGAACGGAACTTTTAAAATTCGAAAGTCAAAACATATAGAAAAACGTATGAATGTCTTTGGTGTAAAGTTACCATTTAAGAATGAACTCATTTATCTAATTAAGACCGGTAATCATCATCAAACAGAAGTGGCTTTTCACAAACATTTTTCTCATAAACGGCTAGAAGGCGAATGGTTTCAGTTAAACCAAGATAATATCACTTGGGTAAAGGAACAAAATTACACGAATGAAATATATAATTCTATTCATTCAAAGCCATTAAATGTGTTAACAAGATATTCTAATTCAGATGAAATTTACTTAACACCTAAACAAATTGACTACGCCAAATCAATGGTAAGCAAACTAGATAAATATGAGCTTGTTATCCATGATGCTGAACTTACTAAAAAAGACCTTGATCGCCTAGTAATGTATTTTAAGTTTAAAAATAAAGGAATACTTGTTAATTTAGTTAAAGAAGGTATTTTAAAAGAAAAAGTAACTACATAATTTTCAAAAGATGACTAATTTGGAAGCCTTTCTTGTTTACGCATTCAACCACTCACTTATATGTACATTTAACAGCTCACCCTGCTCAATCTGCAAATTATGCCCCGCAACATCCAAAACCGAAAAAGAAGCCCTCGGATACTTATCAAGTAAGTTATAAACATCCTTATAACCTGTAACATGGTCCTGCCTACCTGTTATAAACACACAAGGTTTCTCAAACACTTCTTGGTCGATTTTAAACGTATATCCATAAGCTCCTGAGATTTTCTCCAAGAACGCTGAATCCGCGATCTTCAATCCAACTACCACTTCATCCCTATACCGTTTCCACGTGTATTCATTTAACTTCACATGAATGCCTTTGAAATCTTCTCTTTCTTCTTCTGTTAATGTGGCTAGGAAATCCTGATCAACTTCGATGTTCGTTTGTTCTGGCAATGTTCGGTCACTGTGATCCGGTAGAATCATCGGACAGATAAATGCTGCACCTAAAACCCGCTCGGGGATCTTCGCAATGATGCCTCTTATGATATAACCACCGTACGATTGACCGGCTAGTAGGAAGTATTGGTCTGGTAATAACGTATCAATGAACTGAATGACTGCTTCTAGCATCTCATCCGAGTTTTGAATCGAATCATAGTCTTTCGTCTGCCCCATTCCTGGCAGGTCGATATAGATGCGTCTGTATCCATCCCTCTCCTGAAAGATCGGTTCCATGCAGCCTTTCATCAGGCGGTGATCCGGGTAGAACCCGTGAATCATTACGATCGGTGTTCCATTTCCGAATTCTTCATAATAGATGTTGGCTTTCTGTACTTGGCAATACGACATATTTCAACACTCCTTCTCTAAAGGGGGTTCTATGTTATTGAAGAAATTCCTTCTATTTGGGATATAAACGAATATCATATAGGTGTTGTGTTAAAATGGAAAAAGAAAATAAACGGGGAGGGCTATCTCTGAAGAACTATTTGATTCGATTGTTATTTGGGATATTGACTGGCTTCGTTACGTATGGAATTCTAGTAATGTTTGATTTATATGAAGGTGAGAGTTCAAACCTAATCATAGTACTTTCTATAATATGTGGTGGATGGTTTGGGTGGTATGTGTATCGTAATTGGGCGTCTAAAAAACATTGAATGTAAGCAAGTGAAAGATGAAGAATTGAAGGAGCGTTTTGTTTGAAAGCTTATTTTATCCGGTTAGCGTTTAGCATCATGTCGATGGTCATCATTTATGGGATATTCTTTTTATTAGGATGGCACACGAAGAATTTTGCACCTTTCATCATCCTGCCGCTTGGTTTAGCGGGTGGTTATGGTGCGCTATATGTGTATAAAATGATTCAAGAAGCAAAAGCGAAGGGACAACTGTAAAGAAAAGGGACAGGTCGGAAGTCATCGTAACTTCTAACCTGTCCTTTTCTATTATGATGACTTCTTTTCAGGTTTTAGCTAGTGAGCAAGCCGCACATTTTCCTTGCTTGCTTTTTGCTTATAATTACTAATTCCCTTTTAATAGCCAAATTCAATTGTGATAAAATGGAATTATCATTATTTTCTTATTTTGGTGAATTTATCAATTCAATTACAGTGTTATAGGATGTGAACTGTTTGTATTACGATGTAATCATAATTGGTGGTGGGCAAGCAGGCCTTTGTATGGGGTATTATCTACAAGGTTCTAATCTCTCTTTTATCATATTGGAAGCAGCTGTGGAAGTTGGTTCGGCTTGGAGAAATAGATACGATTCTTTAAAATTGTTTACCCCTCGATATTTTAGTTCTTTACCAGGGTTAAATCTTAGCGGTAATCCTAATGATTACCCCACTAAGGATGAAATTGCTGATTATTTGTCTTTGTATGCGAAAACATTCTCGTTACCTATTCAAACAAACTGTAGTGTTAAGAGCTTAACTACATACGAGGAAGGATTTAAAGTGACCACTACTAAAGGGGAACTCACTGCTGGTAAAGTGGTTGTGGCTACAGGTCCTTTTCAAAGTCCACTTGTTCCAAACATATCGCGTTCCTTATCAGATGTTGCATTACAATTACATTCCTCAACATATAAAAATCCTAAGCAATTACAAGAGGGTTCAGTTTTAGTAGTAGGCGGAGGCAATTCGGGTGCACAAATAGCTGTAGAATTGTCTAAAGAAAGAGAAGTAACTTTATCGATAGGGCATAAGCTCAAGTTTTTGCCACAAGACATTGGTAAGAAGAGTATATTTTGGTACTTCAATAAATTCGGAATATATTCTGCAAGTTATAAAAGTATAAGAGGTGCTTTTGTAAAAAATCAACCTGATCCAATTTTCGGAATGGAATTAAAAAAACGAATAAATACCGGTCAAATAAAATTAAAACCAAGAACTGTTTCAGGAGTAAACGATACTATTACGTTCGAAGATAATAGCTCGTTAAGAGTCAATAATATTGTTTGGTCTACTGGGTTTAAAATGGATTATAGTTGGATAAAAATTTCAGAAGCATTTAATCCCAAAGGAATGCCTTTACATGAAAGAGGCATTTCCCCTATTAACGGACTCTACTTCTTAGGTCTTCCGTGGCAATACAGTAGAGGTTCTGGATTAGTCGCTGGAGTAGGACCAGATGCTAATTACTTATTTCACAAAATGAATAACCAATCTATAATAAAAAAGAAGACTTTCTAAGGAGTAAAGTCTTCTTTTGTTAACCTCTAGAATCATTAATTCTATTTTTGACAGTTTGTACAATAAAATGATTTGTGTGAAGAATGATCCACTCTCTCAATCGACCCTCCACATCTCGGACATTCCTCTCCTTCTCGCTCATACACATAGGTATTCTCGCTGTAGCTCCCAGTCTTTGTATCTCCTTCATACATCGAAAAATCCATGTAACCGCCAAATTGAACAGCTCTTGAAAGAACAGGTTTGATGCTATCATACAAACGGATTTTCTCCTCATCAGAAAGGTCACTTGCTTTTCGTAACGGATGTAACCTCGCTTGAAAGCAAATTTCATCAGAATAACAGTTTCCGATTCCAGCGATAAAGGATTGGTCGACTAACAATGGTTTGAGTGCCCCTTTTTTCGGTTCTAACCTCTGTAAAAACTCATCCTGCTGCATTTCAAATGGTTCTGGACCAAGATCACTCAGTTTTTCGTCTAGTTCATTCTGATTCAGTAAGTGTAAATATCCGAGTCGAAGACCAATAAAATTCAGTTCTAGCTCTCCAAAGGACAGAATAATTTGTTTCGTTCAATCTGGACTGTTTTTTGACGTTCCAAGAAACATCAGTCCTCCAAGCATCAAATGAAGCAGCAGAAACTGTCCTGAACTTAGCTCAAAGATCAGATGTTTTGCTCTTCTTTTTACGAAAGTGATATTGGATCCTTTTACAGCATCAATAAATGATTGAACCTCGGTGTTGATTGACTTTTTTCTGTTGATTTCTACATTCGTTATCGGCTTATGTAAGATATTATGATTTAAAAACTCGCGATACGTTTCCATCTCTGGTAACTCAGGCAATGGTTCCAACTCCTTTAATTCTAGTCTCTCTTGTTAGTATTAAGTGGGTTGGATAAATTATGTAAATAAAAAAAGCTTGGTCAACATGACCAGCTTTGTTTAATGCAATAGATTATATCCAATCGTTTCTGTGTTTACGAATAAAATCAATGTCCTCTAGGTAATGGGCCAGATGCCCTTCGTCTATCATTTTTTGAAAAGCTAAGTCACCTTCACTCGCTTTTCTATCAATGGTTTTGCACAACCCTTTTAACCTGAGCAGCACCATCTCCAAATAATTGGGGTCCACTTCCTCACCATACCCCTCAAAAAATAATTGAACTCTCGCTTTCATTCGTTCTGCATGCTGGCTACGATTGTAATTTACGGTTGTACCTGTTTCATCTAAATAAAATCTGCTTAAAGGCACACACGTGTAAAGCGTATACGCGATGTCCCAAAGCCTTGGACCAGGTCCTGCTACATCAAAATCAATAATGCCAGCAGGTCGTTCTTGATCAAAAATAATGTTATAAATGGCAAAATCATTATGACAAAGCACTTCATAAGGCTGAGGTGTGTGATCGATCGGGTGCCAACCTTCTTCTATAGGGAAATCACTTACCGCATCATGATATAGTCGAAGCATGTTAGCTATATCTTTTATCACTTCATTTGACCACATATATTCCTTTAAGGGATAATTCCCCGCTTCTCCTTCTATAAAGGAAAGCTTTTCTCTCCCTTGTTCATCAATACCTAGTAACTGTGGTGCATACTTATATTCTTTATTTTCTAGATGCTTCAATAGCTTATGAATTTTGGCGCTATTGGGTTTCAGATCTCGTCGGACCGTATTCCCTAGACGAATTACATTTGAAATATTTCCTCCAGTTAGTAATTCTTCTTTTTCAAAGTTAGACATTTACGAAGCCCCCATTGTATAGAAAAGTGCATTTTTATGAAAGAACTACAAGTCCTGCTTATAAACGATTCCGTACTCTAAATAAACTTTTAATAAGGTTAACGCTTCTCCCCAACCTGCCGCACATCCAATGCAAGCATTTAAGTCTTTCTCAGAATTCGTATATCCAGATTCATTAAGGGTTACCATTGTACCGTCTTTATAGGGCTCAAGATTAATGGTTACCGTTGAACTTTGTTCTCCTGGTGACCATTGGAACACAAATTTCTGGTTTGGAACAGCTTCGAGTATTCTACCTCCATCTTCTATCGTTACTTGTTCACTACCGAAGTTTGTCCACCTCATGCGAATTTCTCCAGTCCCATCTGGATTGATCTCTAAAGATGTGTCGTCCGTAAACCAAGCATTCCAACCTTGGGCTGTTGAAATAGTATGATAAACGTCTTCTAATGGTACTTTCATATAGGTTTTATGGTTGATTTCTGGCATTTTCTCTATCCTCCGTACACTTGGCCATCTTTGGAATTCTTCTGAAGTTCTCGTACGCTCCAAACAATCTCTCCGTCCTCGTCCCACGTACTGTGGTGTCGTTCAAAACTAAGCTTTTCTAGCACCCGGAAGGATGCAGCATTCCAAGCGCGTACTGTCGACCAAAGCTTGCTACGGCCTGTTGCAACGGCAGCATCTACGATTACGGATGCCGCTTCAGTCGCATATCCATTACCGTGAACTCTTCGGAACAACTCGTATGCAATTTCCGGTTCTTCAAGCGACGAACGGCCAATAATTAACCCACAGTATCCGATATAATCACCTTCATCTCGACGTCGAATAGTGAGTAAGGCAATCCCGCTTTCTGATGCTCGGTTTCGTAAAGTGGTGATATTTTCATGAGCAGTTTCCATAGTCGGCATCCCTTTGCCCCGTTCGGCAACGAGTTCTCTATACCAAGGGGCATCCGAATCCTTCCAAAGACTCAGGATCAGTCGATCAGTTTCCATCTCAAACATCATAGGTTTAAATGTAGCTGTCATCTTAGGTGCAACCTCCTAAACTGATAGTTTTAATCTATGAATGATCCACCGCGTACTTGTTTACTTTTGCCATCTCAGAACTACTTAACATCAATTACAAATGTATACGATACTTCACCATTAGACCATTTGGCTAATACCTCATAGATGTACCGACCTTTACTTGACGGAACAGATAAATTATTGTTTTTTAATAAGACTTCTTTATCTCTATCGTTTTCATACCAATGATAAACGGAAATCTTAGGATGATCTTGAATCTCGATATGAATGTTAGCGCTCGGTTTCACACTGATGGCATTAAAAGCTTCAGCAATCTGGGATGGCGATGCCGCATCCGTTGTTACAGCTTCGGTTTCTGACCCTTTTTTTCTTTCCCATTTATAATTTCCTGATTTCATTTCATATTTATTTCCGTTAACATTAACGAATCCCTTCATATCTGGAGGGAAGTCATCATTCATATGATTTGCTGCTTGCTGATCATTTCCATCTGTCGAAATCGAGCAACCAGTTATGCAGAATGAGAATATTATTATTGCTATTATTAGATGTAATAATTTCAAATACAGTCCTCTTTGAGATTTGACGTTATAAGAAAATACACGTGATTTTTCGCTTGGGATATATTAAAAGCCATTGTTTTGGAAGAGTAATTTCGGTAAATATAAGACTATAATGAAAATGAAAGCGATTATTATCATAAACCAAAATATCTTATTCGTACTCACCTTTACAAACCTTCTTTCTGTTTTAGAATTACTATGTCGTCAAAACTCATAAATGCTCAATGGACTACTCTTTACCCAATGTTTGAGCATAATGCAAGTTTTTGATCGAGTTCATACTTCTGACGCAGATGATGGCGAAAATGCATGCCGACAAGAGATAACCACTCTTGTGCATTCAGCCACCCAAATCCACCATGCTTCATTTTGCAGTTGGGGTTTATCTCTTCTACTTTCAATTCCAAGTCTTTCATTCTATTCATTAATTGATCGAGCTCTAACATAATCACTTCTTTACTTTTAGTATTGTCTGGCGGGGCATCTAGTTCTTCAGGTAATTTGATTTTAATAGGAGGAAATCCACCAATGTTAAATAGATATTCTCCGAATTCAGATTTACCCTGATGTTGCTCTTCAACAGCTTTCTCACAATCTTCTACACTATCCAAATACTCATGAGCAACAACAATCAAATGGTCATACATTTGACCGATCGACCAAACCCTATGCTCAGGTATATGCCTTAATTGCTCTTGTGAATAGTTTTGTAAAAAGCTTTTATAGGTTTCAATTAACTTCAGATCACTCATGTTTATAACCTCCGTTTCATAACCATAATTTCATAGGGTACTTGAATAGCCTTATCCTTAACTTCAATAAAAACAGCACTTCTCCTCCTTGAAGAAATGCTCCGTTTGTTTGTGTGTATATCAAAAGTTCATCGTCAAATATATTGTCTTCATAATATTGCATTAAAGCACCTTTATCCTGTGTGAGCAAAAACTAGTTAATTGATTCTTCTGTCTCCCTGATAATCCACCATTTCTTGTTAATTAATCTCCAATTTTCTATGGTAAATAATCGTGCTAATACTTCTTCATTTTTAACAATTATTTGTTCATAGAACACAACAGCATTTTGGTTATCTTTTAGTCGAATGACTCTATTTTCAAACCTCTTATTTGCACCTAAAAAATGTCGAACTGATTGTTCCATACCATTTATAGCTTCTTGTTTGGTGAAAAAAATTGGTTTCTCGTTATTATTATTAAAAAAAGCTACATAATAATCTTCCGTCATTCTTACTACTGACGTTGTGTTACCTGAGATCATGGCAGAATTCCATTCAAGGATAAATTCATCGTGCATTTTGGTAAATTCATTTAAGTGGTTTTGTGCAGGCATTTTCAAACCTCACTCTTATTATTTTATTCATCTAAAATTATAACATATTTTCCCATTTCTCTTTATCCAAATACTTGAGCAGCAATTGCATATAACTCTTGGTTCCTATTTGGCATTGTGCTTGAATTCTTCATCATTATGGGAGGATCATTAACTTTATTAAAACCACATGTATGTAAGAAAGTCATAAAATCATGTTGACCTGATGGCACATCAATCCTAAGCTTTCCATGATGGTTGCTCGCTAACTCTTTCATGATAGAAGCGGCTGTTTTAAAGTCTGGTGCTACAATCGGTCCTACAATTAGATTTATAGGGCCTTGTACAGATAGACCAAAACCAATAATATGGCTGTTTTGATTTTTCACAACGATACATTGTTTACATTGTTCAATTCGATTGAGCAGAAATTTGCTTCTCTGATCACCAAAGGCAGCTGCGTCTACTTCCATCATTTGATGAAAATCCTCTACTTTGTAAGTCTCTAATGTAAATTCATTACTAACTTCAAACGATTCGGAGACAAAATTTTCACACAAAAACTTATGTACAACATCTACCGTTCTAAAGCCTAAGCTTTCATATAAAGTTTTCCCTTCATCCGTTGATATTAGCATGATGGATGTCTTTTTAGAGACGCTAGCCATACATTGTTGAGTAACTGCCTTTCCTAATCCGAGCCCCCTATAATCTGAATGTACGATGACCATACCGATTGAGGCTAGATTGGTATCGTATGGAATGATTGCAGCACTTGTAACGATTTTACCTTCAGGAGTTTTATGCCCATGGATCTTTCCTGATGACAGAATCGTTTTTATTTCGTGATCATCATAGTCCCATCCAACAGATGAAGAAAGTTCGATTAGACTTGAAACATCATTATCATTAAGTTGCTCTGCTTTTAATACAACTCTATCTTCCGTAAACATGGAGTAGCCTCCTATTACAGTTGTACCCTTATTATAGATGATAATCGTTTGGGTTCGACAAGGATTATATTTCGCACATAACGAAAAAAATCGAACTTGCTGTTAGCCACAACAAGCTCGATTCTTTCTATTCGCTATCTAACTGATATTCCATCTTTACATCACGGTAAGATGATAACGTGTATTGCGTTTGGTAGATAAACTTGTCTGTATTCGTACTGTGCGTGAGAGGATGATAACTTAACGTCCATCCGTATAGATGCGACGTTTCAGATAGCGGCTCACTACGAAGTGCATCCAGTTCTTTCTGTTCATTCACTTCAAATACCGCAAACCCACCAAGTGGCTTAGTCGCAAAATGCTCATGGTAGATGATCTTACCGAACTCTTGATTACTTATCCAATTGTTTAATGAACGATTCGCCTCAATCGCTCTTGCCCCTGCTGGTGCAAAGCCATATACAAGATAACACCTTGACTTAAAACTCATGTGAATCCCTCCTCTATCCTTCATTATGGATAAGCGAAGAAAGGAATTCATTGCATATCGTGCTCAATCATACCGCAATTTTTGATAGTATAGAAGATGGAAGGATGTGGAGTCGTTGGGATTTCATCTTAAGCTCGATCATATCAAGATTCTATACATCGAAGGCTCGAATTGGGGAGACCAACCTCATTCTCATGAAGATGTTTATCAAATCTCTGTGCCGCTTACAGGAGAGATGATTACAGACCTGAACCAAACAACATTAGCACTGAAAGAAGGAGAGGCAATCGTCACGAATCCTCTATCCCTTCACGCTCATCAGTTTGATAATGTTCCATCTTCAATGTTTTTGATCGGATTAGATCGTCAATCACTAAACGCTTGGAACAATGTCAATTTAACAGAAGAGATCACTTTTATAGAGAAGCAAACAATCTCTCCAAATGTTATCAAAAAACAAGTGAAACAGTGGTTTGATCAATATCTCTTTCAAAGTCATGAAGATACGTGTAAGAAAGATATAGAGAACGAGGCATTTCATTTTTTTACGTCCTTTTTTAGAGGAAGTCATTCAACAGCTATGAAACACCAGAGCAATGGCCATTACATGACTCATGTACTCGACTATATTCATACAAACTATTATGAAACCATTTCTGTAGATACGCTCGCAATGATCGCGAACCAAAGTAAATATCACTTTATGCGAAGCTTTAAAAACTATACGCATCTCTCTCCTCATCAATATCTTATACGAACGAGGATCGAGCGAAGTAAAGAATTACTCACAACAACTACTCGATCACTTTTAGATATCAGCTATGAAGTTGGATTTAACAACCCTAGTCAGTTTCACCGAAATTTTGTGAATGTCATAGGCTGCACGCCGTTACAGTATAGGATGAATCATTAGGCAACTCTTTACTTTTCAGTTAAAACTTTCTGACTTGATTGACTATAATTGATTAATTTACTATTAAAATTCCCACTCATTAAACTGTATAAGGAGAAGTATTTATATGGAGATTATATTGGACAACTTAGTCGAAGCCAAGCGTCAACTAGACTCAACGATTCACAAACTAAAAGAAACCGTTAAAACGCTAGAAGGGAAAGAAAATCCAAATCGGTATAAATCTCAGATCACCTTAGCGCAAAGACGTATAGAAGCGTTCGAACTGTCTGTGTTCCTCATTGACAGAGAAATTCGTGATCTGAGCGAAAATAGCTAATATCTTCTGCAACAAAAAAAGGACCCTTAGTGAAAAGGTCCTTTTTTGATTCTTCAGTGTTTGTTCGTTTTTTTTAAAATCTTCGCTACTCCTGAGCAGTTCCATTGTCTAATCGATTGCGTAAAGCACAGCTTTGAGGCTCTGAAACCATTCGAACACTTTCTACCCTGTTTCTACAGAGTTTTCTCCAAGCGCTATCATTATGATATTTAGCCCAATTGCATCTGCTGCACATTTCTCCTCTTGACTGACCTTCAGTCTGACGAAGTTTTACTTTTTTGTGACAGCCACATTCATGATGTTGACGTTCAACACGGTGGTGACATCCGCAAGAATGATGACCTGAATTATTTCCAATCCAACCCATAACTAATCCCCCCTTAGTTCCCGAAGGTATACCTTCGATTATGATATTCTATGAAATTCAACTGAAAGTGCTTGTACACCTATCACAGTGCCTATTCGATCTTGCTATATAAAAGAAAAAAAGGCGTTAACCCACTTCGGATTAACGCTCCCTATATAACAGTTAGGATAATTAGTTGTTTATTACCTTGTTAATAAATTCTGTCTTTCCTTCTGTATATCTTTCACGGTCATTATTATATTCTTGTGCTAAATGACTTTTTAAAATAGCGTATTCATTCACAAGGTGTGGGTTAGTTCTTAACTTATCTCTGAATGTAAGTAATTGATCCCATCGTTCTTCTCCTTCTAACATTAGATGTAAATGTGCTACTCGTTTGTCGTGTTCCACTTTCACAAAGAATCTTCGCCAAGGCTGTTTGTCTAGTTCCGGAGGTACATAATGCCAATCGTGTGCGTTTAGCTTTTCCGCTATTCTATTGATAAACTCCAATGAAGGAATCGTAGCCATTAAATCGATAATTGGTTTTGCTGGCAAGTTAGGTATAGATGTACTTCCAATATGTTTCACCTGGTTAACACCAAATGCTGAAAGTAGATTGGCAAGGTCTTCTCTTTCCCGAATACCTTTTTCCTTCCAGTTAGAATCTGGTTTTTTTACCTCAATTTTTTCATAAGCCCACACTGGAATGTTTTCATTATCGTTACCCATATTCAAACCACCTCTTATATGCCTTTACAATAGTGCTTCTTTTTATAATAAGTTCCATATAAAAAAGCGTTAATCCTTCTCGAATTAACGCACATGTATCTATGCAGTTTGCTAAATAATGCTCAGTTCACCTTCAGTAAGAAAAGCTCACTGTCTTTTACTTGTACCCCTCCACATTAGCTGGCTTTCCTGCCTCGACGACTTCTACCAAATATCGAAAACAATCAGGCTGTGAGCCATCTAAATCATAAAAGTCATATTTCTTAGCGAGGTCTCCGCTAGAGAATGATTGTCCATTTAGTTCATGGCGGTTCTCATCCATCGCTAATGCAGCTACGGCTCGTCCAACAAAACGAGGTGTTTCAGATATGGCAAAATGCGCATCTTTTTCAATTCCATCTTGCCAATTTTCTTCTGTCACCCCAAATACTTCAAGCATGATTTCTGAACGCATCCAGCCAGGTGACACGGAAACCGCTGTACATTTATACGGTGACAGTTCGTGTGACAGCGCTTTTGCCATTCGGTTAACTGACGTTTTAGCTAAATCGTAAAACATGGACACTCTGTAATTGTTCTCATTGTATTCTTTAGTCCCATCTGTCATTTCGATCACAAGTCCCCCTTCGTTCTTAATCAACAAGGGAAGCGCGTAATGACTAGTTACGAGATGAGTATCTACAGCGAGTCGTAGCATGCGCAACCCCTTTTCAAGGGAATGCTGCCACACAGGTGTACTCCATTCAATTAAATTTTCTCCACCCCAGATATCGTTCACTAAAATATCTAATCTACCTTGTTCCTTTTCAATACATTTTACTAACGCTTCAACCTGTTCTGCAACAAGATGATCCACTTGAACCGGGATTCCAATGCCACCTAATTCATTTACTAATTCTGCCGTTTCTTCAATGGTTTCTGGACGGTTGTATTCTGAAACTTCCTTACGTGTCGTTCTGCCCGTGATATACACTGTAGCTCCTGCTGCTCCCAATTCCATCGCAATCCCGCGTCCTGCTCCTCGTGTTCCTCCAGCTACTAGTGCAATTTTTCCTTCTAAAGGTTTCATTTGCATTCACTCCCTTTTTGATCTATCTTTAGTTTAACCTTTAAAGTTGACATCCAATGTCATATTAAAAAAAACAGGAGTAAATAGATGAGAGCAGACCGTTTGATCAGCATCTTATTGCTGCTTCAGAATCATGGAAAGATGACAACAAAGGCATTAGCCAGCGAATTAGAAGTAACAGAGCGAACGATTCACCGTGACATGGAAGCGTTAAGTGTTGCTGGGATACCTGTACTAGCTGAACGCGGCAAACATGGTGGATGGCGGCTTGTTGATCAGTACAGGACGAAATTGACAGGACTAAAAGACAGCGAGCTAAAAACGTTATTTCTTTCTCCTTCTTATCAGCTACTAAGTGATCTCGGGTTTTCAAAGGACTGGAAAGAAGCACGACAAAAGTTGTTAGCCGCTCTCCCAAACTCCCTTCAATCACAAGCGGATAACTTATGGAACAGAATCCATATCGATATAGATCCGTGGAAACAATCCCAACACGAAACGATTGCCCTTAATCTGCTACAGCAAGCTCTATGGGAAGATCGAAAAATACGTATTGCCTATGAAAAAGCAAACAAGGAATCATCAGACAGAATCGTAGAACCATTAGGGCTCGTCGCAAAAGGGCGCACATGGTACTTGGTTGCGGTATCTGATAAAGATATTAAGAATTTTAGAGTGTCCCGAATCAAGTCTGTAGAATTAACGTACGAATCCTTTGTCCGGCCAGGTAACTTTCAACTAGCTGATTATTGGAACGAATCAAAACAAAATTTTGTTAAGAATCTACCTATTTTTGAAGTAGAGGTGGAAGCTTCTCCAGCGATTATTCAACGGATATCTTATAGCGGACGCTTTGCACAAGTAGTGAGCAAAGGCTCACCGAATGGCAACGGATGGATTCCTGTAAAACTTACGTTTGATACAGAGCAAGAAGCTGCGTCATACATTATCGGATTTGGTGATCAAATGAAAATCGTTTCTCCTCACTCAATGATTGAATCTGTTAAGAAAATTGGAGAATCTGCATTATCTCTATATAATTAAGGACTAAACTCTGTAAGTTAACGAGTTTACTTAAAGCAAAAACGTTATTAAACAAGAGAATCTCAAATTAAATAGTAATCTAAAAAGCACTGCAAATGAACTCACCCCTAAATAGGGATTCAGTTTAAGCAGTGCTTTTTACAGCATTTTGAAAACCCCCGTTAATGGGGGATAGGTACGATGCACATATTCATTTCTTCTAAAAAATGAATATTAACTGTAATAACAATATTATTACCATTTTAGTTCAACTAATATTTATCAGTTTATCCTATTTGTTGTTAAATATAGGAAGGTGAATTGTAAAAATATGTAGAAATATATAGATAAATGGAAAATTTAGTAGGTGATAATAATATGCGAAGAGTTGTAGTGACAGGTATGGGAGCTATCACTCCCCTTGGTAATTCGGTCGAGGAGACTTGGAATAAACTAATTCACGGAGAGTCCGGAATCGGAAAACTTACTCGTTTTGACTCAACCACATTTTCCGCAAAAACGGCAGCAGAAGTTAAAGATTTTAGCCTTTCAAACTATATTCAGGTTAACGAAAGACATCGTATGGATCGGTTCACTGAATACGCCGTCGCGTCTTCTATAATGGCCATTCAGGATGCAAACGTGAAACCGGGTAAGACGGTTCATGAAGAACGTGTTGGCGTATCATTCGGTACAGCAATTGGGGGTATCGAAAGTTTTGAAAATACCTATAAAGACCTGCAGAACGGAGGGTATCAAAATCTTTATCCCTTTTCTACAACAACGGTTATTTCAAATATGGCAGCAAGCCAAGTCGCCATTGCAATTGGAGCTAAAGGGATTAACACGTGTGTCGTACTATCTTGTGCTTCTGGTTCAAATGCGATAGGAGATGCCTTTCGAGCGATTCAGCGAGGCGATGCAGAAGTGATAGTGGCTGGAGGTTCTGAAGCCTCACTCACTCCCCTTGGAATCGGAGCGTTCTGTGCAATGGGAGCTATATCCACTAATCCTGACCCTGAACATGCTTGCAGACCTTTTGATAAGAACAGAGATGGCTTAGTGATGGGAGAAGGTGCAGGAGCAATCGTGTTGGAATCCCTTGATACAGCATTGAGTCGGCAAGCAAAGATTTATGGTGAAATCGTAGGTTACTCAACTGTTTCAGATGCTTATCATATTACGAGCCCCGCTCCAGGCGGTGAAGGTGCAGTTCGAGCTATGAATGGTGCATTATCAGAATCCTGCTTGGCGCTTGAAGAAATTGAGTACATTAACGCACATGGAACGAGTACAACTTATAATGATAGATTTGAAACAGAAGCCATTAAAAGCTTCTTAAGGAAAAGGGCTTACGATGTTCCGATTAGTTCCACTAAATCTATGACAGGTCACATGATGGGTGCTGCAGGTGCAGTTGAAGCCATCTTTACTCTTCTTGCTATTGAAACGGGAATAATTCCGCCGACTGTTAATCTACATACTCCTGATGAAGCATGCGATTTGGATTATGTACCAAACGAAGCCCGGGAAACCACGATAAAAGCAGCAATTAGTAACGCACTTGGCTTTGGTGGACACAACACCGCTCTACTTTTCAAAAAGTTTGAAGGTCGACTATAAAGGAGAGATCAGTAATTCAACTCGTTAGAAATTATGGCATAGTATTCGTTTACTCAAGTTTGTTTTTTCTTAGTATTATCTTATTTTCAAACAGGTGGTACACCTGGGGAGCGTTTTCTGTGTTATCGTTGTTCCTACTTTATACAACAAACTCTAAATATCGTTCCACCTTATCCCTATTCATCTTCTTTTCGTTAGGGTTGACTTTGTATATTTTAGGAATGGATTTAATTGCCCAGTTGGGACTTTCCATAGAAACAAAGATTATCTTAAATAGAAGTTTACTATTATTTATAGTCATAGGAGCAGGCATCTCTTTAAAACTCACTAAACAAAAAGTGAATCTTTTTACAGTGATGCCGAACTGGAATGGTCGAATCGTATTTCCTCATCATACGATTAAAACTCTAACCTTTTTTGTGTTTGGAATGCTTGGATCAACGACAATCTTTTTACCTCTTTTATTTGTAGAGAACACAAGCTTAACGCGATCACTTCTTATATTTGCACTGTTCTTTTCACTGATCAATGCTGTTCTAGAGGAAATACTTTGGAGAGGAATATTGTTGTCTTCTCTAAAAGAATACGTCTCTACCTTTTATGCTGTCCTCATTACTAGTATCGGATTCGGTCTGTTACATCTATCTATTGGAATTCCACTTGTCATGAGTCTGCTGTTTTCGTTTGGAGGACTTTTTTATGCTTTTATTGTCTTAAAGACAAATAGTATATATCCTGCCATCGTGTTTCATTTTGTCATAAACATAGGTATGGTTCTTAACGGTTGGATTTTATAAATTTGTTTTAAAAGGAAAGGTTCTTGCCTCAAACTCTAAAACAGAAGTCTAAATATAAACAAATATAAAGAGTACCCGACTTGCGGTACTCTTCTATTCATTATCTACCAGTTTCCTTAAATGCGTACTTATAAAGGGTTCTGAAGTAAACAAAAAGAAAAATAAAAACGATCAATGAGGAAAATATGAATTCATCATTTGAATGAATCCGTAAATATTTCTCTCGTGAAACCATAAACATAAAACCAATCGTGTAGAGAAGGTCAAATACAAAGAAAACTTTCCAAAAGCTCTTTCGAAAGATTACTTTTCTGTAAACATATCCGTAGATACCTAAAAGACCTATCACTATTATGATAAGATCCATCAACTCACGGAAATTGCTCATATCAATCCACAGAACGTTGTACGTGGAAATCAACAAGAAAAACCAAAAGTATATCTTCAAATATGCACCTCTTTCTTCAGGTTCTAGAGAGATTATCCATCATATACCTTTGGTAGCGTTTTGGTTCATGTGTTTAAATAATTTGTTATTTATCTAAAGAAGAGTAAACGTTTATTGAAAGTAACGATTCGTATGTAATTGTATTAAGAGAGACCGATAAAGCAATCGGCGGTATCGGGCTCGTTGGCAGAACAACGAATGCTGAACCCAGATTTTTTGAAAAGATTTGTTCTCCAAACTGTAAAAAAGCATAATAAAGTTTAGCTTTATAAGTTTGTACTTTCCGATAATTCCAAACTTAAAGGGATTTCCGTGATTGGAAATCCCTTTTAATAAGCATCTATATATCACATAATATAACCAGGTCCATCAAGTAATGATTTCTTCAAAAAATAAAAACAGATATGAGAATAATACTAAACACATTAGCAATAAAATGTGAGATCGTACTTATCCAAGCATTGTTCGTTTTATAAAAAATAACACCATAAATCACACTGTTAATGAAAATAAAGACAATATCGTAACTGACGATAACAGCACTACCAACGGCGAAATGGCCGAGCGAGAATATGATTGAAGTCAAAATGATCGTGGGAATGATAGGTATATACTTACTTAATTGCTTTTGGAAGAAAGCACGCCATGCAATTTCTTCCCCTAATGCTAAAATAGCAAGCTGTAAGACGAGTACCACTAGTTTATCAAATGATATTACAAACTCTGTTCTACTATGAATATGGTCAATGAATTCTGGGAGAAAAAGAGCTGCTAAAGTAAAGCAAATAATGTTCATCACTAAAGGTAAAGCAATCCAAAGCCATATTGTTTTCTGTTTTACATATGTACGTATAACTTTTATGTCTAAACCATCAGAATCTCTCTTATCAAATTTTCTATGGATAAAGAAAAACGTAATTCCCACAATCACAGATAACCCTGCAATATTAACCCCAACAAGATTAGAAAATGAAACAATCGTCATAACGATCAATGCCACAAGACTTATACTCTTGTTTGAATTCAAATCTTTGATCTCCTATCCCTTACACCCTTTATGTACAAACTATCTTTTGAAGCAGACTACATAAATGGAAAAATTTATAATAAGAGCGTAACATAGTTAACATTCATTGTGAACGATTAACATTCAATATAACTTACATGGACGATTTTAAAGATAACTTCAATATCGGTATCTACGTTAACCTAACCACTTATTATTGTAAGCAATGACTCCTAGAATGGACCCATACATCCACCAAAAATACCCGCTACTATCTGCTTTTTCAAGATGTTTCTCCCAATCTACTCATGTCTATCGATAAAGCCACTTAGGACGGATTCTTTAAAGTTAGTTAAAATGGATCTCCACACCTCTTCACTTTCAGTTAAAAAATGTCCAGCGTCTTCTAGATAATGAGTTTCTACATGAGGAATCTTGTTAGCCATGTTTCTCACCTCAATGAAAGATGAAAATGTATCTTTCTCTCCATGCCAAATGATTACTGGAGCGGTTAATTTCTCTACTTTAAAACCCCAATCTTTCATTAATAATTTGCTCTCATCAAGTACTCCATCTACTCCTTGTCGGTACGCTTCTTTAGAGTGCAAAACTCCAATTTCAAGAACATCTTCCCTTTGAAGCATTTTGTTGTCCCAATCTGAGAGATAAGAACCACCTTTCTTCAAGTTTTCGATGTACAATTCTGGCTTTTGATCGATCAATTTTTTCTTCGATTTTTCTAATTGCTTAAGTAACCACGGAAAGTACTTCGTCATATAAAAACCGATTCGATTCTCTTTTGACATCGTTGTTGGAGGTTTTCCATTTTCAAATGGTGTTGCCGTACCAACCAACATACATAAGTCAATTTGGTTGGGAAGAGCATACGTTACAGCTGCAGCAAAGGCTCCACCTCCTGAAACACCTAATACAGAGAACTTCCCTAACTCTAAATGCTTTGCTAGTTCTTTCATATCTTGAGCATAATCAAGTAGTTTTGATTTAGGTTTCTTATCAGAAAGACCGTAACCGGGACGATCAGTAGCAATCAAACAAATTCCTAATTCTTTTGCGATCGGATCATCTTCTGTAAACCACACCCTTGACCCTGGTGTTCCGTGAAATAAGAATAATGGAATTCCTTCTAGGTCTCCATATAGGGAATAACCTAATTGCCTTCCGTCAGATAAAACCATGATGTTTTCATTCATAGAGAATCTCCCTTATCATGAGCTATTTTAGAAGTTAGAAAATAAGAGAAAGTAGCCCTTCTATGTCTTTATTTTATCATTGTAATTTGTAAGTTTAATCCATTTATGTGTCTTTTTATGTAATTTTATTTTATTTAATTGCCCTCATCTATTTTACAATTTATGTTAGAATTTTAACAAAAAGGATCAGGGAGGAATTGTTATTCATTTAGTGATGCATTCATTACTCACTTTTGTAATTGTATTCCTAATAAATTGGTTCTGGACTGAGCAAAGTTTCATCTTGAAACCTCTTGTTATAGGCGTGGTTTGTGGTGGGATTTTTTATGTTATTGAAAAGATGTTTAAAAGGAAAAATACTAGTAAAGAAAAGAAGCGTACTGTGTAAACAGCACGCTTCTTTCAACAAAAATATTTAAATACTCGTACGCAGATCCCAAAGCTCTGGGAAGAAGCGTTGATCTAACACTTTCTTCAGATAGTTCACGCCTGATGAACCGCCTGTTCCGACTTTAAAACCGATGATGCGTTCTACGGTCTTCATATGGCGGAAACGCCACTGCTGCAGCCAGTCTTCAATATCTACTAGCTTTTCTGCTAATTCATACAGATCCCAGTACTTTTCAACGTTTCGGTACACTTCTAGCCAAGCTGCCTCTACTGATGCGTTGTATTCATAGCGTTTCGTCACATCACGATTCAAAACTTCCTCGTCGATGTGAAGTCCAGCTTTTGCGAGCGCCTGAATGGAAACGTCGTACAAACTAGGTGTATGAAGAGCAGTCGTTAATTGTTCGTGAAGGTCTGCGTCTTTTTTGTAGATTTCTAAAATATGCGGTGTCTTGTAGCCGAGCGCAAATTCGATCATGCGATATTGATACGATTGAAACCCTGATGCTTGTCCAAGCTTATCGCGAAACTCCATGTATTCTGCTGGCGTCAAGGTTGAGAGTACATCCCATGATTCAATGATCTGAGATTGAATCTTAGACACACGTGCTAACATCTTGAACGCCGAATGAAGGTTTCCGCTCTCAATAGAAGAAATCGCAGAACGCGTTTCGTGCAGAATGAGTTTCATCCACAGTTCTGACACTTGGTGGATAACGATAAACAACATTTCATCGTGATGACCGGAAAGCCTGTTCTGACCGGATAAAATTTTATCAAGGTTCAGATATTCTCCATATGTCATCTGGTTAATAAAATCCGTGTGAATTCCTTTTTCTGTTTCTTTGCTGTCCAATTTGTTCTGTTCTGTCATTCTAATCCACTCCCCCGGACAAGTAACTTGATTGTTATCGCTTTCATTATACATGATTTTACGTAGGACTTTTTATAATTCTGCAGAAAAAAAGACTGTGCACCTACACAGCCTTTCATCTTATTTGTTCTGTTCGAGTATCTGCTTTATCTTTAGTAAATCTTTTTTGTTTGCTTTTTTCATCATAAATGACATAAAAGGAGTGACCATTTTTGAAAATCCAGTTGGAACCCCTTTGTTCTGGAGCGTCATTTTGGTTACTCCAACATTTTCCGTGTTCCACGTATAAGTGGTCTCCATCGGGAAAGGACCATTTGCTGTTGTCATCACTAACTTTTTACCAGGAACATAATCTGTGACTTCATATACGTATTCAAGTTTTCGTCCTAAGAAATAAGCGATAAACGCCATTTTCGAACCTAATTGCAGAGGTTTCATCGTAACCCATTCAATGGCTTTAATGTTGTCGTACCATTGTGGTGCATGATCTGGATCGGCAGCATAGTGAGCGACTACGTCGATCGGACGATTAATGGATATCTCTGTTCTTACATCAACCATAAGAATCTCCTACTTTTGTTCAACGAATTTTTTCAAATTTTCTGCAAGCAGCTCGTTCCAACCGTGGCGATGTGCTTCTTCCCAATGTGGTTCAAGAATTCCAACGGCCTGATGAGAAAGCTGTAGAACTGTCCGATCACCGTCTTCGATCAGCTTGTAAGAATAAGAACTATTTACGGAGCCACTCATCCCTAGTAAACCATTCAATCGAATCTCTTCGTTTCTTTTGTAATACGTAATATTTCCCCATAGAGCTCCCTCACCATTTCCCCAATCTTCATAAAAACGGCCTGCGAGTTTAGGCTCCAAGATCAACTTCGAATCTTTTTCTCCCACTCTAAAGTGCCACCAGCTACTAATGTCTTCTGTTAATGCTTTGAATACTGTTTCTTTTTTCGCTTGAATCACAATTTCTTGCTCGATATGAAAAGAGTCGATCTTGATTTCTTTTGTTTGTTCCATTTTATTATCTTCCCTTTCTTCTACTAAATTTTTTATCGCAAGCAATGAATTCGCATGCGGTGCTTCATATTTACTAACCCATCTGTTATAAAGCTCTTGAAGTGGAATAACGTTCAAATAATTTACTCGTAGTCTGCCTTTGCGACGGATCGTGACAAGCTTTGCGTCAACCAGTACGCCGAGATGCTTCATAATGGCGTACCGAGAAACATCATATTTCTCACTCAGTTCACCCGTCGTGAGTGGCTGACTTTTTAGATGATCTAGTATATCGATCCGGATGGGATGAGATAATGCTTTAAATACGTCAACTAACTCTTCATTTATCATGGGGTTGATACCTCACCTGCTTTCCATCTCTAAATAAGTGACAAAAAGGTAACATGTTTAACATGTGACTTAAAGGTAACATTTAATAAAAATAATGTCTACAAAAAAAAATAAAACCCGGAATTCGTTCCGGGAATTAATTTTATTTTGTTAGTATCTTACCTAATAATTCAACGTGATATTCTTGACTGTTGTCAATCACTGATAGATCTTGCAACATCAGACCCGTTATGATTGAGAAGTAGAATAAAAGTAATTGCTTGGGATCTCCCTCACAAAACTCTCCCATTTCCTGACCTTTTATAACAATCGGAACTAACGAATCTATTGGGTTTGATAAAGAATACTCCTTAAGCATTTCTTTAACGTTCTCAGGAACACCTTCTGATGTTGTATTAGCCTGTTGAATCAACATAAAAGGTAGTTTGTTACTTTCATCTAGAATGGTTTTTGTCATTATTTTGATTTGTTCTTTTGGAGAACCGGGTATAAGGGATGCGTTTAACATAGCCACTCTAGATTCTTCAAGTGCTTCTTGAATTAAGGTCGTAAAAAGTACTTCTTTAGATTTAAAATAGCGATATGTCAATCCTTGACTGATCCCTGCTTCTTCCGCAATCATACTCATTCTCGTTCCACTAATTCCTTTAGCAGCGAATACTTTTAATGCAGCTTTTTTTATTTGATCTTTACGAATATCTCCTTTTTTCTCATTTGTAGACAACAATTGATTCCACTCCCCTTTCATTCTCTCTTTTAATTAACTATTTATATCACAGTGGAAAAGTAACTTTCGTCTGTTCTTCACTAATACGCCATAGTTGTTCCGCAGCGATCTTATCTTGAGCTTGAACGGAAGGTACCTGAATCCTTTTATTTGCGTAATAGCAACCTGTTTGATTCGTAATTTGAGATGACTCAATTAACCACAATAGTGTTTCAGCTCCCTTTTCTGGTGATAGGGAAAAAATTTTCATAACATCCATCGTCATATGAGCAAGTCTTCCATTGTTACGGTTAAAGTTAGTCGCAACCAATCCTGGGTCATAACAATAAGTCCTTACACCTGTGTCTTTAAGCTTGCGACCCAATTCAGCAGTGAACAAAATATTAGCAAGCTTAGTCTCAGCATATCGAAGTGTGGCTTCTCCCATCATTTTTCTAAATGGTCGATACTTGCGCTCAGCGTTTAGATCATTAAAATCAATTCCTCTTTTCGCCATCTTATGACCATGAGAAGACGTCGTAATGATTCGTGCAGAATCACACTCGTTCAATCGCTCAAGAAGCAGCATGGTTAGTAGATAGGGACCTAAATGATTAAGTGCCCAAGTCATTTCTATCCCTTCATCTGTAATTTGATGATTTTCAAAGAGTGCACCTGCATTATTAATTAAAACGTCTATTTTCGTGCACTTTAACAATATTTGATGTGCTAACTCACGAATCGTTTCTTGAGATGACATGTTGCCAATAAATACATCTACATGCATCTTACCATTGGTTGCTTCTCTAATGTCATCAGCAACTATTCTCGCCTTTATCTCATTTCGTGCGATCAAACCTAGCCCTTTTACTTTATGAGCCAGTTCTTTGATTGCCGCTAAACCAATCCCACTTGTTGCTCCTGTTATCATTACGTATTTATCCTTTATATTCCAAACGTTATTCTTGATTTCCATATACGATAATTCAACTCCTTCTTGAAAAGTAAATGAACGATTCATTCATTTCTATCATATGTTATTTCCTCGGAATTGAACACACCTTTTTTCGAAGTTTCTTTCATTTATAGTTAATGAATAGAGGGTCACGTTTCTTGTTCAAACACAAAAAATAAAACCCGGAACGAATTCCGGGTTTTTCTTACAAGGAGGTTACTGATTAACGAAGTCCGCCTAGCGCTTGTGCTACAAGACGCTTAGTGATTTCGCCACCTACAGATCCGTTTGCACGAGAAGTTGTGTCTGGTCCAAGATGTACTCCGAACTCAGCAGCGATCTCTTGTTTCATTGCGTCAAGAGCTCCTTGTGCTCCAGGAACCACGATTTGGTTGCTGTTATTACGTGCCATGCGATTTCCCTCCTTTGGGATAATATGTACGAAAAACTTTTTTGTTTTCCGTTAAATGTAGTATGGGTTAATTCTGAAAACCTATTCATAGAAATATAAATTTTTTTTCAAAAAAAAACAAGAACTCGTCACAAGTCCTTGTTTTTCAGCTCTTTGCTTAACAAATCTTCTTCTATTAATTGTGCTCTCTTTAACTCTTTCGCAGAATGTTTCTTAAAAAAGACTACCGTTCTCCACGCAAAAATCGTAAAGAGGGCAAGCGTAATTAAAGCCGGTATGTACTCAAGTTTGTTCTCTGGAAATACGATTGGCAACATATCTTTGCACCCTTTCGGTAAACAATTACGCTTTATTATACCAAAAACGAACAATAATTGATATGTTACACAGCTCTATTTGTGTTGTTTCTGTTAACGCTTTCTACTTGTTTGCGACGTTTATCTGTGAGTTTGGTAAGAATGATGACAAGAACGATGCCTAGTGCAAATCCTGCCAAAATATCAGATGGATAGTGAACACCAACATAGACACGTTTTAAACCGAGTATGAACGGAAGGATGGCACCTGTCACTAAGATCCACCTTTTTTGATACCGTTGATACAAAAGAACAGCTGCAAACAAATAAAACGATGTGCCCACCATGGCGTTACCACTCGGAAAACTGTATCCGTCCTCTTCTAGCGACGTTTATCTGTGAGTTTGGTAAGAATGATGACAAGAACGATGCCTAGTGCAAATCCTGCCAAAATATCAGATGGATAGTGAACACCAACATAGACACGTTTTAAACCGAGTATGAACGGAAGGATGGCACCTGTCACTAAGATCCACCTTTTTTGATACCGTTGATACAAAAGAACAGCTGCAAACAAATAAAACGATGTGCCCACCATGGCGTTACCACTCGGAAAACTGTATCCGTCCTCTTCTAACAAGCGGTAGTCTTGTGGTCGTTCCCGCTGAAACATGGACTTCACTAGTAAGTTCAGACCATAAGAAACCAGAATACTTCCAATCAGCAATAAACTGTTTCTTATTTGTTTCATTATGATAAGTACGATTGCACCGATTAAGCAGAGTCCAGCCAGCACTTTTGCGTCCCCTAAATGCGTGATAGCTAGCACCATTTCATTTAACCATTCTGTTCTGAGAGCCAAAACCTGTTCTCTTAAACTCGAATCAAAAGTGGTTATGAAACTTGAGCTATAAAACGAAAGACTGACAAAGATTAAAATAAACAAACTCAACATAAATTTCATTGTAATTCCCCCTACTTATTATATTACTTCAGGGCATCCAATATTAGGAATAGCATTTGGGGGGGTTACGGATAAAAATTGATTTACTACGTAATTAATTGAAATTACCTCGTATAAAAATCCGATTACTACGTAATTAATTGAGATTACTACGTATTTATTTACCGATGTCTCTTTCAAACAGACAACGCTCACATTTTCCACCATGAGTGGACGCTGTATTCATCAACTCTCTCACAAAAAAGAAAAAGTCCTCCTAAAAAGGAGAACTTTCGCTTTCTGCTTCACATTCTTTTATATAACGGTTCCACGGATGTTCTCTGCATTCTGTGCTGCACGAACGTTTATGTTCATGCTCACACTCTTCACACATCAACAGATGCGCGTTGCATTCTGGATTTCCGCATTTTACATAGCGTTCTTCAGGGTTTCCGCAGTGATAACATTTGCCGACGACAACCTCTTCCCCTGTTCGGTTTACAGGTACGGAGATCCGCTCATCGAACACATAACACTTTCCGTCCCAAAGCTTTCCTTTGGCTTCTTCATCATATCCGTAGGAGATGATTCCACCTTCGAGCTGTGAAACGTCTTTGAAGCCCTCTTTTACTAAGAATCCTGAGAACTTCTCACAACGAATGCCGCCCGTGCAATACGTAAGAACTTTTTTATCCTTGAACTGACTGAAGTTCTCACGTACCCATTGTGGCAGTTCACGGAACGTTTCCACATCTGGTCTGATCGCATTCTTGAAATGGCCTAGGTCGTATTCATATGTGTTACGCGCATCTAAGATCACGACATCTTCTGATTCCATCGCTTCAAGCCATTCTTTTGGAGAAAGGTGCTTACCCGTAAGTTCGTTCGGATTCACATCATCTTCAAGGCTTAAATGAACGAGCTCTGGACGAACACGAACCTTCATCTTTTTGAAGGCGTGTTCGTTCGATCCCTCTATTTTAAAAACGGTATCTGCAAACCGAGGATCATTCTTCATCATCTTCATATATGCTTCTGTTTGTTCCACCGTTCCAGATACGGTTCCGTTGATCCCTTCGTTCGCAACAAGAATTCTGCCTTTGAGTCCGATCTCTTTACAAAGAGCGAGATGTTCTTCTTTAAACGCTTCAGGGTCTTCGATCGTTACGTATTTATAATACAATAAAATTTGAAAGTCCATCATTACCACCTACTTATGCTTCTTAAAAAACTACCTTTCCTATAATAACAAATTATGAGAAAAAGAAAAATACAGGACGCATCCTGTATTTTAGATTTTATTTAATGTGCAGTTTCTCAAAATATCCGCTGCTTCATGTGCTTCTTCATCTTCCGCCAGTTCAAGGGCTGTTTTTCCGTCCTCTTTAGCAAGGTATGGATCTGCTCCTTTTTCAACAAAGTAAGCGATCATTTCAGGATCGTTGTGCTGAGCGGCTTGATGTAGAATCGTCCAGCCTCCACTCTGCTTTTCGTTAATGTCGGCTCCGTGTGATAATAGGAGACTGATCATCTCTTGGCGATTCTTCATATTCGCTGCAGCGGCATGAAGCGGCGTGTTCGCCATGTTGTTTCCTGACTTCACATGAACATCAGCTCCATGTTCAAGTAGTAACTTCACGATTTCCATATGTCCAAAGTGTGCGGCTAGATGAAGAGGTGACCACCCTTCACTGAGCCTGTTTATGTTTGTATCTTCGTTTTTCAAAAGTTCCTCAACTATTGTTAAATTCCCATCCATTGCTGCTTGGTGCAGATTCATAGTATCCACCCTTTCTAATTGTTGTTGTAAGACTACTTCGACTTCCCGACACGAAAACCCTTTTACATACATTTATTTACAAAATTTTTCTCTCATTCCCAGTTGTTTCGCGGTCGAAATTATGTGAACATTTAAATTGTGAAAGTCGTTGGGGGAACTGGATATTCGGGGGATATTATGCGTTTAAAAATATTATCTTTATCATTGGCTGCTTTTCTTGTAATGACAACTGCAGCACATGCTTCAACACCATATACGGTTCAGCAAAATGACACACTGTGGAAGATCGCACAGCATCAAAATGTAAGCGTATCACATGTAATCGGAATGAATCGTTTGACAAGCCATAACATCTATCCTGGTCAAACGTTATACATTCCATCGTCTTCAAATCTACACAAAGTAGTAAATGGAGAGACTCTTAACAAAATCGCTTCGGCGTCAAATGTTAGTTTATGGGCAATTCAACAGGCAAACCCTCAGATCAAAGAGATCAATTGGGTTTATCCTGGACAAGTGATCGAGCTGCCAGCATCTGTTGCCAAACAACAGCCAGCACCAAAATCCGCAGCTCCTGCACAACCTTCTGTCGGCTCAACTGCTACTCAAGTTTCACAGCTTGTGAATGCAGAGCGTCAAAAAGCCGGCCTTGCCCCATTAACACTTGATGCTGAACTCAGCAATGTTGCTTTGGCAAAAGCTAAAGACATGATTCAGAATAACTATTTTGATCACAACTCACCTACTTACGGTTCTCCGTTTGACATGATGCGCAGCTTTGGAATCGATTACACAGCTGCGGGTGAGAACATTGCAAAAGGACAAACTTCACCTCAAGCTGTTATGACAGATTGGATGAACAGTCCTGGGCACCGCCAAAATATTTTAAGCTCTAACTATGACTCCATTGGGGTTGGCTATTTTGAGGGAGCTTGGGTACAACTATTTAAAAAATAAGGATCTTCCGCACGACTTTCCACTAAAAAAGCATGCAGCGCTTAAAGCCGCATGTTTTTTATTATTGAATGAATCTGTTTTCAAGCATTATTTCTTGAACGACTTGTTGCAAGTCCTTTGGAGTAAGTAAACTTGTATGAAGCAGATGCTTAGAGTCTAGTCTTGAGTTCAAGAACTCATGAAAAAGGATTAAACACCTTTCACCCATTTGCTCTTCTGCATCCCGCAAAGCATCTCTTTTTACTAACGTCTTTTCATCTGCCCAAAGGACAACATACTTGATGATTACGTTGGATTTATCGAATAGAAGTTTTAGCCACTCTGCATCCTTTGGAAAGGTTATGTAATCGATCACAACGTCACAGCCATGATCAATGAAGTTCCTAGTAAGGTGAAGAATGTTATTCCAGATCAAATCATGCTCCTGTTCACTTTGCCAAGGTTTCTTTCTGCCGTTAATATGCATATGACTTATATCATCACCAGAGAGATACGCGCTATTGGATAGACTTTTTACAAGCTCGATCGCAGTTGTTGATTTCCCGACTCCTGCTGGTCCTGATAGGAGATAAACGGTTCTTGCATGTTCTGTTGTCACTGGTGTTCCTCCATACTTAGAACTTTAATTCTAATTCTTCTAAAAGCGCTTTTGCACCATTCGGACTGAGTACGAACTTCCCGCCTGCACACATGGCATTTTGATCTGTCACTTCTCCTGTAATCACGCACGAGTTATTCGGTATGTATTTCTTTAAAATAATGCGGTCATTCTCTACAAAAATCTCGATCCCATCTTTAATGTCTAGATTCATCATACGTCGCAGTTCAATCGGAATAACAATTCTTCCTAACTCATCTACTTTTCTTACAATCCCCGTGCTTTTCATATGCTTTACCTTCCTTTTCTTTCTTCCAAACGAAGTAGTAAATTCTGTAATACATGTCACCTTACTCCAACACTTGGTAAATAATGTTTTTTCGTTGAATTAATCATCTCAAAAACTTCAATAAATAGGAAGAGGATATGAGTTGGGTTAATTTAATGGGCAGAAAGGACTAATTTATGTGTGTAAGATGCGAGAAAATGATATTACTAATTTGTCATGAGTCAAAAAACCTATAACATTTTCCCAAAATAAAAAACCTACAGTCAGATAACTGTAAGCTTCAAGCAAGTTTTTTCTAATAACATGTTATGGCCACACTAACTTTTCTAAAACTATTTTTTAAAGTCAGATAAGGCATTCAATGCTTTTTCAATATTAGACTCAAAATCAATTGCATCTAGCATAGCTATTCCCTCTATAATGATGAATGTTAAAGGCGCTAATTTCTCTTTTTCTTTATCGTCAGCTTGAATGAGCTCAGAGCAGTAATGAATAAAACTGTCCCCAATCTGTTTTGCAATCGAATGGTAAGGCTCTTCTTTTTTAGAAGCTCTTGCAATTAACTCGAGCCAAAGTTGAATGTAGGGTTTCACGACAGGGTTTTTAATCAATTTGTACAGGTGGGGTACTAATTGATTAAAAGGAATAGAAACTGTTCGCGCCTGTTCAAGAATAGTAATCAGGTTATCGGATATTTGAGTTAACACTTCTTTCATAAGCTCTTCTTTGTCATGATAATAATGAAGCAACATTCTGTCACTCGTCCCTGCCGCTTGTGCTAAATTTCTCAAACTTCCCGCTTGTAAACCATTTTCAAGAATTTGCTTTGCCATTTTATCTTGTAGTTCTTGTTTACGTAATTCGCCTTTTTTCATCACATTTCCCTCGTTGCATTTTTTATGTAGTATATGCTACATTTTATTTATGTAGCAAGTGCTACATTTTAAAAATGGGAGGGAGTCATATGATGAAGAACACTGAAGTTGCAGAAGTTATTGAGTCAGAGAAACCACGTTTATTTAGTATGAAACAAACAGGAATTCTAATTGCATTTGGAATTGTCTTTTGGTTTAGTGGAGCAATGGCTGTTAAATTCGGATATTCCGTTGGTTTATTTGGCAGAGAAGGAAGTCTGATTTCCTTCGCACTCGCTATACCAGTATCTTGGCTTTCCGTTTTACTCATCATTAAAGGTGCAGATCTTAAGCCGCTCCAGATTGTTCCTGGCATTGGACTAGGTCTTGCAACAGCTACTTTCTTTGATGGAATCGTTTTGACTTGGGGAACTTGGGTTTACGGTACAAATTCAGATCAGATTAGCTTTGGTGCAGCATGGATCTTATGGGGAGCTTTTACGTTTTTAGCATTCGCATTTTTTGAAGCTTATCGAAAAGGAATAAAGTTGGCGTAGTTGTTAAAAAAAATACCAAATACACTTTAATTGCAGTGTATTTGGTATTACTTCACTCTCAAAATCTGACCTGGATAGATGCTGTAGTTATTATCTAGATTGTTCCAACTTTTAATCTGCTGAATTGTGCTGCCATATTGCTGACTAAGAGCATAGACCGTATCTCCACTTACCACTGTGTGATAAATTGCTTTTTTAGGAAGGTTGAAGCTCTTCACAATTCCATTTACATGTCCACGCGCAATATTTTCAATAAAGGACGCCGTTTTTAGTTTATTGGCGTCATTTACGTTATCAATAAACCCATTCTCCGTTAATAGAGCAGGCATGTTCGATTCACGTAATACATGAAAGTTTGCTGTCTTCTGACCACGATCGCTGAAATTTACGATTTTCAAAATTTCGGCATGCACATTATCTTGATACGTCGTCGTTGGTGCTGTTGAACCCGGATAGATATAATCTTCGTACCCTGTTCCCCCACCCGCATTCGTATGAATCGATAGAAAAAAATCTGCTCCCCAAGCGTTTGCAGCATTGGTTCGGTCTGTTAAAGACTTCGTTACATCCGAAGTACGGCTCATTAAAATTGAAATATTGCTATATTCAGCAAGTAAAATATCTCTGATTCGAATGCCTATTTGAAGAGTAAGTGTTTTTTCTGTGAGGTTGTTCCCCACACCTCCAGGATCAGAACCACCATGACCCGGATCAATAAAAATTTTCACCATTTTCATCACCCCTATTATTCATCATATGTGGAATCTATGAAAAAGGTTTGTACTTTACTAGAGTCTTTTAAAATAATGCTTATAAAAAGGTAACGTACAAACGCCTTTTGTTTGATCGTGTCCAATCAAATAGATTTCTTCCCTCATAATCTATTACATAGAGAGTAATACTTCTCTATATCATGCATTACAAGGATATGGGGTGTCTTTTATGCGTAATTTCTTAAGTCTATTAGATTTGCTGATAAAAAAATCCGTAAGACTCCACAAGACAAAAAAAGAATTGGTTAATAATTAATAGCCTAACTTCAGTTGAAGTTAGGCTTGAAGTACATACTTTTTATTTTTATTTAATCAAAGATGCAAAATTATAATCTTTATCATTAAGAATCAATAGCAATTCATTTACACCTTAAATCCTATATAACGTCATTTTATGAACAATACTCAGAGTATTAAGTACTCTGAGTATTTTTTCTACTTTGATTTTTTAAATTAGCACCATAATTATTTAGATGATAATCCTTTAGAACTGCGTTCCACAATCTCCAATCGCTGTTTGTGGAGTAACCGCGGAAGTAAAGGTAGTACTGAATGAATCGCCAGCAGAATTTGTGGCCAATATGTTCCAAGTCGCAGTGTTCCCCGATAATGTGAAACCGATAAACACATCAAACAGTCCTTGAAGCGTTGAAGTCCCGGATGCTGTTGCTGTACCTTCAAGAGTAGCACCTGTACCATCAATACAAGAAATACGGATTCTCCTTCCTTGAATGAGGTTAAATGTGAAGCTGCCACCTGAGAATGTAATACTAAAGTTATCTACTGCAGGGTTACATCCTGGCCCTGCAATATAACATTGAACTGCAGATACATTTATCGTTCCTGCTACAGTAGATGGTACTCCTCCATTAATAATATTGGCTGTTGCTGGCGCTCCTGTTCCTGCAACTCCTAATTGGAACTTACAAGGACATAGTTCTTCTTCTGGACAACTAAAGTCAATATCTATGGAACTAGCAACGGTTTGACCGCCAACTGTTGCAGAAGCTGTCACGATTGTTGATGTTGGTGCCGTACCTAGAGGAACGGTCACATTCGTTGTAAACGTTCCAGTTGCTGAAGTAGTTGTAGATGGAATGGTTGCTACAGCTTCAGGGAATTGAGTAAAGTTAATCGTTACTCCTGGTTGTGGAACTCCTCCACACGTAAGCGTACCAGATATGGTTCCTGTACAATTAATATCTGGAGCAGCAGTAAGTGTGAGGGTACAGGTACTCGCACAAGAACCTGTCACTGTAATTGAAGTGCTCAAAACTTGTGCTCCAATTGTAGCTGTTCCTGTTATGACCGCTGTCTGTGAAGGAGTACCTGATGCTATATTAACACCTGTAGCTACATCGCCCTGTGAATCAGTGATATCTGATGGAGGATTTAATGTAAAGTTTGGGTTGCTACTACTAAAGTTTACTGTTACCCCTTCAATCGGCTGACCTCCACATGTAACAATTCCAAAGACATTACCTGTACAGTTAAAAGGCAGTTCAGAAGGGATAAGTTCCAGTGTACACAAAGCTGAAGGACACATTACCATCGACGTATCCGTTGTGGAAATCGTTCTACCGTTTACTATAGTAGAAGCTGTGATTACAACGTCTGTTTCAGGCGTACCCACAGGAACATCTACTTCAACACTGAAGTTACCAAACGAGTCGGTAACAATTGGATTTGGTGAAAAGGTGAGGATGGATGGTGCTGATTGAAACGTTACAACTGCTCCTGATACGGGAACACCATTGCAAGTTACTTTACCATTAATCGTGTCATTACATACAATAATGGCGGCTGATAAGATATCTACACGACATCCTATTGTCGGAGAAAGTTCTATACCGACAATACAATCACAATCAAGAACGATGGGTCTTCCAACTGGATCTGTTCCATATACACAATTATTTTTAACTTCCAAGAAAGTTAATAAAATTTGCCCGCCTCTATTAGTAACAATTGTGATATTTTGACCAACTTGAAGACACTTTATAAAATCACATACGCAATCATGTTGTTTGTCCATAATATTTTCCTTTCCATAGATGGTTGCGGATTATCATATGAAAGGATCTTTACTAAGGTGAATATTTACTGAAGAATTAAACCATGCATTTGTTCTCATTTTTTCTCGTTAGGTATCCACATTTCCGTTCTGTTACTTCACGGTTTTGAGACATATTGATCTTATATCTCAATTTCTGGAAAATCCGCATGTTGCTACAGCTGACGAAATTTATTCGAAAAATATCTGCCAAATCTTTACGATAACCATTTCTATTTAAAAGGATATAAAGACCAGCAAATATATCTGGTCGTCGTAAAGAAATTTCTCATAGAAGCGACAGAACCTTGCGTTATGGAATTCGAGAATGATGTACATGTTAAGATTCATTTTAACAATTCTGACGATACTCCTTAGAATTTACAAGTAAACTAGAATTCATCTTAATGAGCGGGAGGAACTAAATTTAAAACAAGTCTATCTGTTGCATTCATAGTCCTCCTAACTATTGAAATACAAATTATCCACGTTTCATAATGACCATTTGTTTGTCAGCAGAAAATCTAGCTTCTTTAATTAACTAAAATCACATAACTTGTCTTTCAGCATATCCTATTACTGTTACTAGCTCTTTTTTTGGTAATATTTTTATTCTTTGAGGTGATTTTATGTCTTGTAGAAATTGTCATAGTTGCAATTGTTGTTGTACGATTGTTCCAGTACCTGGGCCACAAGGGCCACAAGGACCAGCGGGCGCAGCAGGCACGGCAGCTTCCACAGATTATGCATTTATTTATCAATCAACCGCTCAATCGGTTGATCCCCAAGCAGATGTGACGTTTGATACGAACGGAAGCATTTTTGGTTCAATTGCTCATACCGTGGGTGATTCCATTATTACAATCAATACACCTGGTAACTATAAAATTCTCTTTTCTGTTACGGCCCAGCAAGCAAATCAATTTGCCCTATTCCTAAATGGAGGACTTGTAGCCGGCAGCATATACGGATCAAATGATACGGATCAGCAGAATACAGGAGTAGCCATAATTACAGTTACTAGCTCTTCTACCCTTACATTACGGAACTTTACTTCAGCAACATCCGTTTTGCTAGAAACACTTGCCGGCGGAACAGCCAACAACGTCACAGCCTCTATACTCATTCAGAGGTTGTAGAAAGGAGGTTATGAACTTGAAAGATAGACAATCAGAATGTTATCCATGTCTATTCAACCCCACACTCATTCAAGGTCCACAAGGTCCCGCAGGTCCGCCGGGAGCATCCTCGGATTTTGCGTTCATCTATAATTTAAGTGAACAAGCTCTATTGCCGGAAACAGACATTCTGTTTGATAGCAACGGCCCAAACTCTGGCATCGTTACCCATACAGCTGGAACCGCTGAGATCGTAATTAATGTTCCTGGTGATTATTACATCTCTTTTTCCGTAAGTGGTGATATCAAGAACCAGTTTGCTCTATTTAACGGCGGAATCCTTGTTCCTGGCACTATCTATGGTTCAGATGATATTAACCAGCAAAACATGGGACAAACCATTCTTACAGTGGATACAGTACCTGCGACGTTAACCGTCCGATATCATACAAATGTCGTTCCGTTAACGGTGACACTTCAAACGCCAGCAGGTGGAACACAGGCGAATGATACCGCGTCTGTATTTATTCAAAAACTAGGACTTCAGACGACCGTAACGGTAAGTACCAGCGCTGGCCTACTAGCAGCGCTTAACAATAATACGATCAGCCGAATCATCTTAACACCTGGTACTTATGACATCAGCACCAGTGCTGCGGTTGTTCGGACGTCGGCTGTAAGGCTCGTTTCAACGGCCCTTACGACGGTGATCTTTAATACCGATCAGGAATTTGATTTCATTACAATCGGAGAAAACATTGATCCTCAAGCGCTTCGCATTCGAAATATCACGCAAGGAATTAATTATCCAAGTATCCAAGCGGCTATTACGGCAGCTGCTCCAGGTGACACGATCGAATTGTCTCCAGGTACCTATACAGCCTCCATTACCTCAGCCACCCCTCTAACCATCAACAAACCACTAACTTTACGAGGCATTTCAGCTTCTTTAACCGAAGTGAATTTCAGCATCACTGGATCTCTGGACTTTTCGTATTTGATCATCGCTGAGGATAACGTAACCGTGGAAAATATTCATTTTATTGGCCCTACCGGGGCAGGACTTGGTTCAAATGCGTTATTTAGCGTGGCGTTGAGGTCATTTTTACCGTTCCTTCAGTATACAAACGATATTATTCGCTATAATATTTTAGATGGAGGTAGACGTGGGTCTTTCCTTGATGTTGCTAATTTTCAGTACATCGGAAATACAATCATTCATACGGGAGACCGCGATGCTGTCGTGCTTCAATCCAGTACGAACTCTTTGTTTTACGGAAACATTTTCAATGGTGGTGCAACTAGTAGACGAACATTCTCAATTGAAGTCTCAAGTGCGAGCGCCTTTGCTACAGGTACGTTACAACTTTCAAACAATAGTATCTTCAGTTGGTCCCAGCCGTTTCTCATTAACCAAAATGCCATTGCTCTCTCCTTATTCATTACAGAAAATTATATAAACCATGGAGCGAGAAGCGGGAGCACCGTTATCTTCTTTGTCGGAGGAGCTAATACCTTTGCAGGGTATGCGCAAATCTTAATTCAAGATAATACGTTTATTAACCCTAACCCTACACGGCTCGCGGTGTATTTGGATTACAGTGGTGGAGGAACATCTGTACCAACTAATGGGCAAATACAAGTTTATGATAACTTCTTCAGCTATGTTGGTCCTCCGTATGGCAACGGTACGGATATAACCGTAACACAGGTTATCCCGCCACCGCCTACATTCATGCCAATCGGTTATACATCAATCCCTCCATCTCCTGCCTCCATCACACCTGCTGTTTTCGATGTTCAAAGGAATAGCATCTTCTAATCGCTATAATTACCAATATCAATTCCAAACCGCAAAAATTTTTTTTGCCAAATTGACTTTGTCATTTATGTAAAAATGATAGCATTAAAAATGACCAGATTTATCGTCTGGTCATTTTTAATAGAATTAACTTATTATGGTTCACCACCAGTACAAAGAAGAACAGTGATCATTATGGCTAGAAAAAGAAGCATTAATACAATTCCTACTGACCATAAAGCCACTTTTTTAACATTTGTATTCTAAATGCTAAACCCTAGAATAATGGCTAGTATATACCCTATCATATAGTTGGAAAGAAGTATCGTTCACTAACTATATCGATACAATTCAAATACATGATGATTAAAAATGTTGTAGAAATTAATGAGATGAAAGACGTAACTGGATAGAGGAATGATTTCTCCATTATTCATTCACTTTCTTCATGTAGATACACTGTTTATTAAATGGTTTTTAATAAACTTCTTCTTCTCGAAGATATGCAAACTTTAATATACCTCTTGATTATTCGATGTGAATTTTATCCTCAACATTACTGCAGCGATACTACTCGACATTCCAGCTAACAGAAACAGCCAAGTAAACCATTCCAGACCCATAGTCGGAGATCTAAATGTTAACGAACTGGCTAGAAATAATGTAAGACCGAGTAAGCTAAACAATACGCTCAGTTTGTTTGTGTGATTTCTGAAAAGCCAAGTAGCAAGTAACACAAGAATATACAGCAAACTGATTATCATGAGTATTGGAAACAGTGGTTTAAATTTTGCGGCGTAAATGAAATGATCGAATCCAGATATCTCAGAGACATTGGTTACGGTTCCATGCTTCCAGTTTGAAAACATAGCCGAGTACTTCCATTCCCACCACGTATCTCTTAATTCACTTCCTTCATACCATGCTGAAAACGTTGAAAAAAGAAACACAATAACTGCTAAAACAAATTGAATCACATATGACATAAGTTGATTTCCTCTCGCTTGATTATGTACCTTATTTTACCATGCAATTCCTTTCGTCGCTTACTACTTTTTGACTAACTTTTACTCTAAGGCAAATTAATTCTTGAGAGGCAGTAAGTTTCTCACCACTAGCATACATAATATGGTAATTTAATACATATATCATAAACTGAGGTGCAGCCATTTATGAAAAAGTACTTGGGGTTATTTGCAATAATCATTTTTATCGTGGGTTTGATTCCAACTTGGCTTGGAAAGTACATTGGATTCTTTGCAGCTTCTTATGCATGGTTTGCTCTATGGGGCTATATTGTAGCCTGGATCTTAACACTTTTCTCTGGTAAAGGGAAATGGAAAACGGCAAGTATCTTGACACTAACTCTATCTGGATTAATCGTGATCATTACTGTTTTTTTCTTGATCGTAACTTGGAATAAGCCCTAATCTATCCAACTGCAATAGACCAGATTATAGTCTGGTCTTTATAATTATCCGATTTTCTCTGCTAACTCTAAAATAATTCCCTCTGGTCCACGAACGTAGCATAGTTTATAACTGTCTTCATATTGCTCGATCTCACTAAAGGTCTCCATACCCTTCTTTTTCAAAATAGCAACGATCGCTTCAAGCTCCTCAACAGCAAAGCAGATATGTCGAATGCCTAGTGTATTTGGTGAGGGTTGTTGCGTATCTGAATCATCTGACGGCGTATAAAATTTGACTAGTTCTATCCAGGTCTGACCTTCAGGCATTCCTAAAGCTACACAGCTCGTTCTAACTTTTTTTAGTCCAACAATCCTGTCCAACTGATCTCCTTGCATTTCCCATTCCGCTTTCACTTCAAGCCCTATATCTTGGAAAAATGCTTTCGCTTCTGAAAGATTGTTTACGTTTATACTCACATGATCCATTCTATTAACCTTCATAATCAATTCCTCCGATGTTCATTTTTACTCATAAGATATATTCGATTGCACTACTCTTAAACCTTTTCTGAATTGAAAGTACCTATTTGGAAGCTTCCTACGCTCAAAGTTTCCATCCTATTCTAAAATACTTATCTAGTTAAATAGATACACACAAAAACTACTAAAAACAGGTCATGTAAATAGACTTCTGTAGTAAGACCTTATCATCTTTTCTCGATGTTCCCGAAACTCGTATACATATTTCCTTTTCTGCATTATATTGGAACACATTAAGAGGAGGAGAGTTATTATGAAAAAGTTTATCAGTCTATTTACTGTGCTTGTTTTTTCACTCGTGCTCGTTGTTCCATCATTTGCGTCGGCAGCCCAAAAGTTGATTCAACCGATCAACAACGCTTATATCACGGCCGGGTACTTGAATGCTAACTATCAGAAGAAGTTTGGTTTCAAACATTATGGATGGGACTTAACATCCTCTAACAGCAGCAGAGCGGTTTGGGCGAGTGGAACGGGTAAAGTCTTAGCAACAGGCTACGATAACGTTTTAGGAAACACCGTCATTGTGAAATATCCTGCAGCCTACATCCATTCAACGAAAGCAACGAAAGATCTTGTGTTCCGTTATAATCACTTAGCTTCAATTGCTGTATCTAAAGGGCAGAGTGTTACAAAAGATACACGATTAGGGAACTATGGTAATACAGGATTGTATTCAACTGGGCCACACCTTCACTTTGAAATTGATACAGATACGACTTATTATCAATATTCTCCAACGTTAGGATCAAGTTCTAATATTATAAAAGCAGGTACAGCTAGCACGGTGTTATCTCCTAGAAATGTTCTATATACCAAAGTTTCTAGTCCAGATAACCAAAGCATTTACATCATTGGAGATGGCTATCAATCTTCCTCTGAAGATGACCTTCCTTTTAAAAACTAATAGCAAAAGAGACAAAGCAACTCTCGCTTTGTCTCTTTTTATCGTTCACTTCATTTATCCCAACTGTCGTTTGACCTTTTTACTAGCAAAGAAGTAAGCAACCACCATAATTCCGATACACCAAGTAAGCGCAATCCAGATATCATTTCCCACTGGTCCCTCATATAATAGAGCACGAATCGCGTTCACAATAGATGTTACGGGTTGGTTTTCAGCAAAGATCCGCACGACCTTAGGCATCGTTTCTGTTGGTACGAATGCTGAACTGATAAAGGGTAAGAAAACGAGCGGGTACGAATAAGCTGTTGCTCCTTCCATTGAGCTTGCTGTTAAACCCGGAATAACGGCGAGCCAAGTTAGCGCTAATGTAAATAGTCCAAGTATTCCGGCTACAGAAAGCCAATCTAAAAGTCCTGCGTTAGAACGAAAACCCATCAGCAAGGCGACTAAGATTACAATTACAATCGTAAGGGCATTAGAAACCAGTGAGGTTAAAACATGTGCCCACAATACGGACGATCTTTTGATTGGCATGGTAATGAAACGTGCCATTAACCCGCTCTTCACATCTGTAAACAGCCGAACAGAAGTATAAGCCACACCTGATGCGATCGCCATCAGCAAAATGCCTGGTAATAAGTAATTCACATAGTTGTCTGTCCCTGCCTCAATCGCCCCTCCGAATACATAAACAAACAATAGCATCATCATAATCGGGGTAATAGCCACCGTGATAATCGTATCCGGACTTCGCATGATATTACGCATTAATCGACCTAATAAAGTTCCTGTTATACTATTCATTTACACACTCTCCTTTTTACCGATCATGTTGAGGAAAATATCCTCTAGTGATGGCTGCTTTTCAACGTACTCCACTTTCGCTTTCGGGAACATCTTTTTTAGTTCTTGCAGCGTACCGGTCTTGATGATTTTTCCACCATGTAATATCGCAATACGGTCCGCGAGCTGCTCGGCTTCTTCCAAGTATTGTGTGGTCAGTAATATCGTCGTTCCGCCATTGGCAAGTTCTTTTACAGTGTTCCAAACTTCAATACGTGCTTCAGGATCAAGTCCTGTTGTTGGTTCATCGAGAAAAATAACGTCCGGTGTTCCAATCAGACTCATGGCAATATCCAGCCTTCGTTTCATACCCCCAGAATATTGGTCACTGCGTTTGTTCGCAGCTTCCGTTAAGCTGAATCTTGCAAGTAAATGATCTGCGACTTCACCTGGATTGTTAACACCTCTTAATTTAGCAATCATCATAAGGTTTTCACGCCCAGTAAGCATTCCGTCTAAGGCTGCAAACTGTCCTGTTAAACTAATGCTCTGACGAACTCCATCGGTTTGACGATCGACATCATATCCACAAATTATCGCTTCCCCTTCATCCGCTTTCATCAATGTGGAAAGAATGTTGACGATCGTCGTCTTCCCCGCTCCGTTTGATCCTAACAAAGCGTAGATTTCTCCCCTATTCACCTCTATATCTACTCCTATTAAAACTTCCTTATCTTTGAAAGACTTTTTTAAGCCTTTTATAGAAATCGCTTTTACATTCATGTTTTTCCTCCTATTAGATTATGATTTCACTATTCAGTATCACTGATAATAAGTGTTACTTAATACCGAGTAAAAAATAACTGAATAGTTCACAGTACATTCTATTCAGCCATAAATGTTACTCTTTTCCTAATTCCTTCTGAATACTTTGGTTCAGATCTTCACGATATTTAGCAAAATAAGTTTTGGCGTTTGCTACGAGTTCATCTGCGAAAGATGCCACGTCTTGCCCTGTAATGTCTAGCACTGGTCTCCCTTGTGCTGCTCCTGCTTCAAACAGATCAATCAACTCATACTGAATGTGTAGCATATCCATCCCATTTCCAGATGAAAAGTTCCACATATACGTTTGAATCTTTTTAAATACAAACTGATAATCCTCCGGAAGAGCTTCAACACGAGCCATCATCATTTTGTATTCTTTCTTATCACCGATCATCTTTTTAATCCATTCCAACATATTTCTTTCCTCCTTTTGATCCTTTCCATTCATCATGCTTCCGAAACACTTTATGAACTTAGCGTGATTTCAATACATTAATCTTTGAAGATACAAAATCCCATTTTCGCCAGAATGATTCTAGTTCTTGTCTGCCAGCTTCATTCAGCGTATAAAACTTTCTAGGTGGTCCCATATCTGACGGCTTCTTGACGATGTCTACTAATTTCTTCTTTTCCAATCGGACGAGGATCGTGTATACCGTACCCTCCACCACTTCTGTAAACCCTAGATCGTTTAAGCGGCGTGTAATCTCATAGCCATAGGTCTCATGACGGCTGATAATTTCCAACACGCAGCCTTCAAGTGAACCTTTTAGCATTTCTGTTAAATGTTCGATGTCAAAAGCCTCCTTTATTTCATCTGACCTATAATAAGTATGACTTAGTACCGCTTTAAAAAAATAGAGTTAAGTTCACCATTACTATTAAGTGTTACTTATTACCTCTACATTGTATGACTGAGTACTATAAATGTCAACTGTTTTCCAAAAAATAGTTAGTTTATTGAGAATCACCATTAAATAGTGAAAAGACTCGCCTAGATAGGTCGAGTCTTTTCGTGTTTGCTCATTAAATTATATTCAAGAACGACGGGCACGAATTAGCTTTATCAATGCTACCAAGAGTATTATACCTGTAATAATCCATGTAAGAAGAAAGGCAAGACCAAGTCCAATATTAGCTCCTATATATTCATTCATGTAATCATCATAAAGCGCATAAGTCAGTGGAAAAGCAGCAATAAGCATACTGAGTAGAATTAGAAGAATATTCTTTTTACTTTTGTGTTTTACAGAAAGATACATAACCACAAAAGAAAGAACGAGTATAACAAAAGTTAAAATTGTCACCCATGTTTCCATGATTTACTCATACCCCCTTTAATCCACTCTTACTAAATTATAAGAATTCTATCCAAATCATACCTTTTATTTCTTTACGAATGGGGTATTAGCAAACTCAAATCCAATCGTTAAATCATCCTTTAAAATGAGCATCGCACTGAACTTTTTCTTTTCTTTCGCTTTTGGCTTAAAGCCTTTGATGAGACTTGTTTTCCCTTTCGTACACAGGTCCTTCACCTGTTTTTCCGTTATCGCCTTACCAAGTAATTTCCCTGGAAAAGTTTGTTTGCAACCATTAGCATGTTCTGAGCATTTATAATAAGAACGACTTACGCTGATCTTTCCTTTTTTACACCGTGGACATGTAGCAATCGGTTTTTGACTCTCCTTCTTAACTCCATCAATACTCTGCTGGATAGGAGCCGCATTCAATTGTTCAGGTACTTCTTCAATCAATTTATTGAGAAACTTTGTAATGCTTCCCAAAAAAGCTTGAGGTGTCCCATCTCCGTTACCGATTTTCTTCAAATAGGTTTCCCATTTAGCGGTCATGGACGGACTGGACAGTAGATTTCCTTCTATGGACTGACACAGAATTTTTCCTTTTTCGGTTATGTGAACAATGTTCTTTTTCACTTCAATGTATTGGTGCTTTTTTATGGTTTCAATGATTCCACTTCGTGTTGCTTCTGTACCTAAGCCTTCTACTTCTTTTAGGATTTCCATTTCTTCTTCATTCTCCACTGACTTACCACATGTTTTCATCATCGAGATGAGTTGCCCTTCTGTATAAGGTTTCGGAGGGGTTGTCATCCCTTCTTTCATTTTGACGATACTCTCCACTTGCTCGCCTTTTTCAAGTATAGGAAGAGCTTGTGGTGCGTTTTCATCTTTCTTAGAAGCGATGTTTTCTTTATCTTTTGTTCCATAGGTGAACAATTCTTTCCACCCTTTGCTGATCTCCGTTTTCCCAACAGTTTCAAAGTCTAAACCGTTCACGCTCGTTGTAACTTTTGTCTCTTCGTAAACATAGTCATGATGAAACATGGCAAGTGTCGTGTTTAACACTTCAAAGTAAATGTTCTTTTCTTCTATCGATAATCCTTGAATCTTTGCAGAAGTTGGAATCTGTTTTGTTGGGATAATGGCATAGTGCTCTTGAACCTTTGATCCGTCTACATATCTTTTACTAGGTCGTTTAGAGGCGGCTACAAAACGGTTCTCTATAAGATTCTGATAAGACTCAAAGTTCGCTGATAGGTACGCAAACTCATTCTCTGTAATGTATTGTGTGTCTGTTCTTGGATACGATAGGATTTTCTTATCGTACAATTTCTGAACCGTATCCAATACCTTCTTTGGACTGTATTTCCATCTTCTGTTCGCTGTTGCCTGTAACGTCGAGAGCGAGTGCAACTTAGGTGATTTGATTCTCATTTCCTTTTTCGAAACGGCTTTAATGATACCCGTATCTTTTCCTGTAATGTTGTGCTTATCTAGCAGCCTTTGAACTTCTTCTTGTTTCTCACTTTTAATTTTGGCTTTGCCCCGATACTTTCCGTTTGCGGCCGTAAAGTTCCCTTCAATCTCATAAAAAGGTTTAGCCACGAAATTCTCAATCTCAAGGTGCCTTTGGTAGATCAAGTACGTTGTTGGCGACTGCACCCTACCAATGCTCAAGCTATCCGTAAGTCCCTTTTGCTGCAACAGTAACGTATAAAGGCGACTTCCGTTCATGCCAACGAGCCAATCAGAGATCTGACGTGTTTTGGCTTCAGCATAAAGCAATAGATCTTTCTCGTTATCATGAAGATTCGAAAATCCTTTACGAACCTCATCGACTTCTAGAGAATTAATCCATAGGCGTTTAATCGTTTTGCCTCTCACACCTGTCATATGGTAGATGGAATAAAAGATATTCGAACCTTCACGATCCACATCACATCCGTTAATGATGATGTCCGCTTCTTTAAATAACCGTTTTACCGCGTTAAACTGTTCATACTTTCCCGTTGCTACCTTGAATTCATAGCGTTCAGGCAAGATGGGTAGAGAAGACAAACGCCACGTTCCCCATTCAGACTTATATTCTTTAGGTTGCTTCAGCTCAACTAAATGGCCGATTCCCCATGTAATGGTCGCGCCATTCGAAAAGATGCTGCATGGGTTTAATTCGATAAATGTTTTATCTTTTTTCTTTACCGTAAAGGCGTCTGCATAAGCCTTCGCTTGTGATGGTTTTTCTGCTAAAATAACGATTTTACTCATAGGACTTCACCTTTTTACTGAAAAATTTTACTTACAGAAAAAGAAAATAAGGGAAGCGATACACCACCCTTACTCTCGTTTCCTATTATGTGAACTATTTACGTTCAATCCATGGATGACCATTAGGATACTGAATGGTCAATGAATCTCTTAACCATTCTCTACTTACATTATCCAGCGCTGGCAAGACATTCTCTAAATCTAGCTTATCTTTTTCCCTAATCACTGAACTGCCACCCTTATATAAAAGCTGAATTTCTGGTCTTAAATAAGGGACTTCAGCAGAAGTTGTCATTTCAATATCCGACAGCTTCTTTCTTATTGTACCATTTCGTTTATAAATCCAATAATCATTCTCTGAATCTATGATCATCACTTGAAAAGCCCAAGTAGACTCTCCCTTTTTCTTAAACCAGAGATTATCAAAATGAATTTCAAGTTTTTCGTTCTTGTTCCAAGGTGTTAATTTTCCTTTGAATGCTTTGTATCCTTCCCATTTAGCGTACAAATACTTTTGTAATAGTAAGTGTTCAGATCTCAAAATGACCACATCAATATCATCATGTTCTCGGGTCATTCTATCTATATATAAATCTAGTGCCCAGCCACCAGCAATCCACCATTGTATAGGAATTGGGCTTAATATACCCTGGATCTCGTAAACCGAGAGTGGTTTCCAGATTTCTTTGATTTCACTCATTATAAACTCGAACTTTCTTAGAGATTTTTATATTTAGATTTCATTTTAGTATATAACCATATTAACAAAACTGTAATTAGAGCACTTTCGCAAGCTTTAACTAAAAAAACAAAAATTAAGCGACCAAGGTCCTCGAGTTCATTAAGACCGATGTAATGGAGATCCTTTCCATAAAGAGCTGCATGTAATGTCAATAAGAGCATCACTATTGGAAACAGATACCAATAGTACCTCTTAACATTCTCTGGTAATGATAACTCCATACTATCCCACCACTCCCTACCACAACCTATTAATTTAGTTCATTAAAAGTCCTGTTCTGATTTAAAGTATTTGGGCCCTTTTCATAAAGATTCGAAAGATATACAGAGGTAAAAAAAGCTGCAATCATTAATGAAATGCCTAACCAAGTGGATATTGTTTTCTTGGCTATTCCAAGTTTAATAAAGCCCCATAACATGATTCCAACTATCCCTCCAGCCAATAAGGCACCTTGCCAGACTGTCCATTGCTCTGGAATAAAGAATTTTAGAAGTGTACCTGTAAACATAACTAATGTAAACGTGATAGGTCCTTGCAACTTCACTTACCATCTTCCTTTCAAACTTGAAATCTCTTATGCATCCTCAACCTTATTAGTCGTAAAAACCCCTGCCAACAACGTAATCAATCCAATGACAAAGAAAGCAGGTAATAACAGCATCATCATACCCACAGCAGCAAACCCATCACCGACTGCTACACCAACTGGAATAGAAATGAGAAAAGTTAAGAACGGATTAATACCCACCATAATGAAAGAACCCCAAACGATGAGTTTTCTTTTTGTTGTTTTACCTTTAGTAAGACGTATTGCTAAAAATACTAAAAAGACTAAAATTCCTGAGGCTATTACAAATGCCAACTTCATCACCCCCTGTTCTAATCGATCAAGATATTCTCAATGGATATATGGAAGGTCTTCAGTAATTAAACAAATAAAGCCATCAGAATTAAATCTTGATATCGTCCATTCATTTTAATCGCTTTTGCTTTTCTTCCTTCTTCAACAAAATTCAGTGCTTTATATAAGTGTATGGCACCGTGGTTGTCTTCCATGACCTCTAGACAAACCTTTTCAATGTTTTCATTTTTTCTTGCCCAAGAAATTAGTGATTCTATCAGCGCTCTTCCAACACCAAGATTTCGATATTGGGGTAACACGGTCATCGCAAAAGTACCTTGATGTGCAACCTTTTCTTTGTTGCCGTTTTTAAAATCAATCACACCTGCAATCTCATTTTCATATTCAGCAATGAGTTTAAGGTAATTTGGATTTGCTGCGTAATTTTCTAACTCATTTTTGATATCTTCTAGGCTTAACCTTTTAAGATCCTCCACAGTAGTTAACATGTAAGGAGCGTCCACCAATGATTTTGGGGCAACCATTAACATCCTTTCAGCATCCTGTATGGAAGCATCTCTTACCGTTACTTTTCTTCCCCCTTTAATCTTATAGGTATAACAATCAGTTGATAACATATGAAATTTCCCCTTCAAAATGTTTAATTTTCAACTACGATTTCCCCTTCATCTTTTGGAACTTCAAAACCATTAAGGTAAGAAGCCAATCGTTCCTCTGAAATTGGGAAAGAATTCGCATCAAAGCGTTTGTTCCGTATCTTTAACCGCTTTCGTAACTCATCCGGATGAACCTTTAAATAAATCAACATCCATTTACCTCCAGCTTCTTCAATCAGCTTTTTATATTGGATCCTTCTTGAACGATCCCAAAAGCTAAAATCGATGACTACTTGTTGTTTACCGTGTATTAACTGAATGAGCCGCTGACGTAATTTATTTTCTGCTTCTCTTCTGTATTCCTCGAATTTTTCCATAGGAAAGTCAATGCCCCAACGACCATGGGTAGACCATATTTCTTCATCAATTGAAAGGCGAATAAAACCTTTCTTCTCTAACTGTTGTGAAAAAGTAGTTTTTCCGGAACCGGCTACGCCACACATCATAACGACTAAGGGTGTTATTGCATTCTGTTCATCATAAATGGTATCAAACCTAAATTTATTGAACATTTCCTGATCTCCTCATATGTTAGACATGAGTCTATGCTTTAATTCTAAATCTGCATCTCGAATCCCTTCTTCTTCCATTTGGTCATAAAGAAAAGTGCACTTCTAATTTTTAAAAGTGCACTCCGTGAGTAGTAATTCTGTGTTATTGATATGTTGTGTTAGTCGGTTGGGCATCTTCCATATCCATTTATTCTTTTGCTTTCCACTCGTATAGAAGATCAGGCAAGTTTTCTTCATTCTCATGTCCTCTTCCAATAACCTTAAACCCATTCTTTTCATAGAAACGTTGTGCGTTCTTGTTCACTTCAAATGTGTGTAAAGTTAGCCTTTCAGTAGAGTGTTCCTTTGCTCGCTGAAGCAATGTTTTACCGATTCCTAATTGCTGAAACTCAATATGTACATACAGCTGGCTTATTTCTGATTGATGATAAGCGATCATTCCAGCAACCATTTCATTAACGAGCGCTAACTCTACGATAAACTCTTTGGTTAAGATGTTATTCAGAAAATAGATATGACTTTCAAAACTATGAATTTCTTTTACCCCTATTGCTTCATATTTACTATCACGCCACATTTTTACGGTTTGTTCTGCGAATTCAGGTAGATAAGGTAAGATTTTAACTTGATTATTCAATTGTCTCAATCCTTTCTAATCCCTCAAAACAAGGGACAAAGCCTCACATTTTTTCATTGTACAACATAAGATAGCTTAACTTTAATTTTATTGGAGGTAATGAAAATAAACACTAATTGTGTATGCCAGACATTTCGTTGTTTACGTACTGGTACAATTCTTCAGGTTTTGCTGAAAGGTTCTTCTGAGATCCTTCGAATATCCTTTGTTCGATTCAATGGTCATTGTTTAATCGGCTTACTTAATGGTTCACCTATTCTACTTGATTGCGATTGTATATGTTCCATTGGAATTGTTCCTCCTTGTGTTGAACAAACTACAACTTTTACGAATACAACACCTATTGCAATTCCTGACTTATCTACAGCAATTCCATATCCTTCTCAAATCAATGTAACAGGACTAACAGGAAGAATTAGTAAAGTAACCGCTACTATAAATGGCTTTAGCCATACTTTTCCAGAAGATGTTGGATTTTTGCTTGTTGGTCCTCAAGGACAAACCGTTGAACTAATGAGTTGTGCAGGTGGTAGCATAAATGCTGTAAACGCAATCCTTACTTTTGATGATAGTGCCTCTGGTCAAGTCCCGACACCGATCGTTTCTGGTACCTATCAGCCAAGTATTTTTTGTGCCCGCACCTATAGTTCACCTGCCCCAACTCCACCTTATGGAACTCAACTGTCCGTTTTTAATGATACACTTCCTAATGGTTTATGGAGTCTTTTCGTTCAAGATTATTTTTTCGTTGATACAGGAAGTATTAGTGGCGGTTGGACATTAAATATTACATCTTGTGAAATTGTTACAACTATCTAAAAATCTATAAGCATACCAGGCACCTGTCCTTACTATGTAATGAACTGATTCCTGGTATTTTATCTTTATCTGGATAAAACTTAACCAATTCTTTATAGAGAAAGCTCTCACGTTTTTTCTCTATCTCCTTTTAAAGGGGTACTTTAGAATAAAGCGAATAAGTATAAGTACAAGCTTTTATTTTAAAGGAGAAAACAATGAAATTACTTCATTCTATAAAAGAATATGTAGATCAGAACTACCAAACACCTAAAGGATTGATTGGTACATATATTGTAGAAAAGATGGTCAGACAACACAAACCTGAAACTGAATGGACTATAAATTTATTAGAGTTACAAAATCATGATTGTGTCTTAGAACTTGGTTGTGGTGCAGGCTATGCCATACAATTAATCTCAAAAAAATATCTAGTTCAGGAAATTGTCGGTATCGATCTTTCTGCGACCGCCATTCGTTCGGCTACCGCTCGCAACAAAAAAGCGATTAACAATCAGAAGGCTAAAATGGTAGAAGCAAATTTTAACGACCTTCCGTTTCATGACAATATGTTCAATAAGTTGTATAGTATTCAAACCATTTATTTTTGGAATGAGGTAGAAACAATCGTTTCGGAAATTTATAGAGTTCTTAAGCCTGGCGGAATAGTGGTTATTACTTTTTCCAATGGTAAAGAAAATGAAACGTGGAAAAGTGTAAAGAAAGTTTCAGAAGATCAAGTTATGCCATTCATGAACGATATTGGATTTAAGGATGTTTCGTTAGTAAGAGGTCCTGATTCAAGGGGTTTTCATACAGTATCAATTAAAGGAACCAAGAAATAATTATACTCTTAGAGCAAAAGTAAAAACCAGAGGCTAAGATGCCTCTGGTTTTTTGGGTGAGTAGGACTATGGGTTAAAGATAGGCCTTCTAAGAAAATCAGCGATGGGTTTCATTTTAATGAGTATAAAATGGGTAACAAGTGCGATTAGTGCTCCGATCAATGCGCCAGCTAATACATCGAATGGATAATGAACCCCCACCCAAACTCTTGAAAATGCGATCAAGATGGCGAACAAACACCATACATATCTATACCCTAGTGTTACCATCATTAAGGTTGCAGCAATAGATATGGCTGAAGCTGCGTGATCACTAGGAAAAGACGAGTTCGCAGCATGCTCTACCAATTGTACGATGTCATGTGTTATAAATGGCCTCTCTCTATAAAGGAACAACTCAATCAGTCGATTCACTGTGTATGATAATGAGAATGCAAACAAGGCTTGAAATACAATTACCCTATTATTCTTTTTATTTCTCCACCACAGCATAATCAATAATAAAACAAATGCATATTGAACGTATTCGGCAAAGAAAATCATTAAATGATCCATTAGCGGATAGGTTGAAACACGTTCATTAATAAACTTAAACCACTTATAATCAGTGTCTAAAATCATATTATCTCCTCATATAACTTTATTCTTTCATGTTACTTAAAGAGGTAAGGATTTCCAATGATTCTTCTCTAACAGTTTTATGGAATTTTTTTGTGAAACAAAAAAACAGCCTTATAGGCTGCCATTCGTTATTTCTTTTGTGAAGGTGTTGAAATTAATTGAGATATGTAACCATTTAAGTCAAAATCCTTGTTCCCAGCATATTCAGTCAAGTTTACAGTTGTCGTTAGCATTTTAGTTCCTCCTAAAATGAGTTTATTGTTATTAGTAATATTACCAAACTCGTAAACTATTAAACCCATTCTAGTCATTTTTATATAAATTTGCTTAAGCTGATACTCAAACTCCCATCATTAACTTAATTGACAACTTATGATTTGCGCTCCCGCTTTTGGACGTCTGACTAATTCACCGTTACAGTTCATGCAAACATGATTCATTTCAGACGTGCATTTTTCGCAGTACGTACATTCATGAACACATATGTAAGCATCGGACTTATCGTGAAGCTCTAAAGAACATTTTTCACATTGCTTTCTCATTTCTAACATATTGTTTTAACCCCTTTTTGTTGTAATTACTTCCTACATATATTATATTTTTTCCAGAAATGCTTTTACATGGAATAATTACGCTATTTCCAATGATTTTCCTTAAAACCATCGGAAATAAATGAGTTATACTTAATTTTTTAAAGTTGAGGGGATTATAATGGACGAAATTGATAAAGAAATACTTTTACATTTGCAGCAAGATGCGCGAATATCCATAACGGCATTAGGTAAGAAAGTGGGTCTTTCCAATCCTGCCGTTCATGAACGTGTTAAAAAACTCGAAGATAAACAAGTAATTGAGGGTTATAAAGCCATTATTAATCCTGAAAAAATGAATAAACCCATCATGGCATTTATTCTGTACGACAATACGAAATGCAAACCATTTGTTGAATTCTGCAAAGATCATCCTGATGTGATTGAATGTCATCGCCTAGCTGGACAATATAACTACCTCATTAAAGTTGTTACCCAAACCGTAGAATCTTTAGAACGTTTTATAGATGATTCCATGACATTTGGACAACCTTCAACATTGATGAGACTTTCATCACCCGTATCTGATAAACCTTTAAGTTAAATGTACATAAGCATGCATAAGAAAAGACCGATTCAAAAGGTTCTAAAGCACACCTTTAATCGGTCTTTTCTTCTGATTCTTTTTTAAACTACCATCTTAAAGGTAGTTAAGAGAATTCCTATCAAAAATCCACAGATCGCCCCGTTTACCCTGATCCATTGTAGATCTTTTCCTACGTTATTCTCAATAATATTTATTAATGTCTCATTATCCAGTTTTTCAAGGTTTTCTTTAACGAGTTGTCCGATTTTCGCATGATATTTCTCCACCATGAGTGAAAGTTGGTTTTGGATCCAGCCTTCTATATTCATCATCTTAGTTGAATCTTCTTTTAGATTTTGTATTTGTTTCTGCAAAATAGTAATTACATTTTGCTTAATCCACTCGTCATCTTGAGCTTGTTGAATGAGTCTAACCTTCATTTTTTCTAAAAGTGTAGTTAATTGCTCTGACGGATTCCACTCGTCAACGATGGTGTTTTTCCACTCGCCAAGTTCTATGATTAATTCTCTTCGCTCATTCACATTTCTTATCTCACTGTGAATTTTATCAATAATCGCTTTTCGGTATGAATTATTAGGCTCTTGAAGAAGCACGATTCTTTTTAGAAAGAAAGGTTGTAACATATTCCCTAACTTCTCTGCATTAATCATTTGACTAAAAGATTGAATGGCCATTTTCATAAAGCCGTCTACCTTCGTATTATCTAATAATTGTTTAGCAAGGGTCCCAATCTTGTTCTTTGTATCTTCTTTCTTCAACCATTTTTCAGTTTCAATTAATACATAATCGAGCGCTTTAGTATCCAGTTCCCTTTTCAGCACTTCGTTCACCATTTTGTCTAGAGCAGGCTCGATGTCTACACCATGTATATATGCTTTTAACTCTTTTTCTAAAATTGGTGATAGTTTTACCGGATCGATTTCGTTTATAAGATGGATAACTAAAGACTGTCCCCCTTTATGAAAGGAAGGTGATTCTAACCTTTGCTCTAACTCGTGTACTGCCTTTTCTGATATATTTATATCTTTAATTTTATTTTGAATACTCTCTTTAGTAAGCCAGTCGTTCTCTAGCATGTTTATGATCGCTTTAAGCATTCGATCACGATTTTTGGGAAGTAGCGCCGTATGAGGTATTGGGAGTCCTAGAGGATGACGGAATAGTGCCGTAACGGCAAACCAATCTGCCAAACCACCAACTAAACCTGCTTCAAATCCCCCTTGAAGAACTTGTCCCGCTATTGAATCTTGAAAAGGAAAGATAGCCAAAAATCCACCACCCATTACTCCTAATGAAATTTTTGCATAATATTTGGATTTGTTATCTTTTATTTTCAATTGTACATCCCTCAGATTTTACAAGTTATTATGATGACTATTATAAATTATGTGTTCAAAATTCAAAAATGATTAACTATTTTCAAGTTTGTAAAGTTAAGGAGCCTCAAGGGAGATTCTGTATGTCATGAAGCGCTCTAGGAGGAGGACCTGTATAAACTCTTTCGTACACTTGAGCAGCACATTCTTCTGATGTGAATAATGAGGTATCTACTTCTAAATCATATATACCAGGCTCATGAACAAACTGCTGCCAAAGTGCTACAGGTGTTGGAATCTTTCCTTCTGAAGTGTAGCCTATATTCCAAGTCTCTATCCTCCGTTTCATGACGGTTTCAATCGGACACTGCACGCCAATAAGCCATGCTGGCATGCCACTAAGAATATGAGCAGCTTGTTGAAGAATGTTAAGCTTTACAGAATACCCTTCATGGTGACCCACATCAACGATGACATTTAAACCTTCACCACTGAGAGCAACAATTGATTTGTACATGGCAAGATACACCTTTTGTATGACGGGCTCTAAATCTGGCCGCTCACCACCTGGTCGTAAACCAATACTTGGTTGAAATTTTACTGGTGTCATATCCATGATTCGGTCTACCCCAATATTCATCCATACTCCTTCAAAATTGTTTTGAATGACAGAGGCGATGCTGGATTTACCTGATCGAGGTGTACCATTTAAAATGATAATTTTACCTGGGAATTTTGTTTGATCCATACAAAATCTCCTTTATTCTTTGACAGATCGCCTGTATTAAAACAAAGTTGTTAGAGACTGATAATTTAACTTATCTTGCTGAAGCTTTGTTAAACTAGCATCCAGATGTTTATCAATTAAGGAGCGTAAGTTTTCCTTTTCTCCATTTTCAATAAAATGTATCATTTGTTCGTGTTCGAGAATGTCTAGCTCTTCATTGTTAGAGTTTCCATTAAAAACATCATACAGAACCATATAAGTGGTAATCTGGCTCAAAATTTTCTTCATAAACTCAATCAAGTAGCTATTTCCGCTAGCTTTAGCAATTACGAGATGAAATTCATTATTTTTCTCTTGGTACGGTACAATTTTGCGTTCCTTATATGCACTCTTCATTTCTTTAAGTAGTTGCTTGAGCTCTTTGACTTCTTCTGTTGCAAGATTTGAGAAACCAGTCTTAATGGCCATTTCCTCTAACGTCTTTCTCATCTCAAAGGCTTGAACCATTTCTTCAATCGTAGGTTGAACGATGAATGCTCCTTTATTGGGGATTACATTCACCAATCCTTCTGATTCTAGCTTCATAATTGCACTTCGGATTGGCGTCCTGCTTGCATTCACCTTCTGAGCAATAGCATTTTCAAACAGCTGATTCCCCGGCGCGATTTGTCTGTTTAAAATTGCGTTTTTAATTAAATGATACACTTTTTGTTCAACTGTCTCTTTACGCATGTTCAACTACCTGCCTAACCGTTCTTTTCCCTTATTCTAACATAGTTTATATTAGTTTGAACAAAATTGTAGAACAATCTTGTTCAAACCTATTGTCTGTGATATATTATCCTAGGTATTTAGCTTGAACGGAGTGATAAGATGAACCACACAGGAAAAGAAATTACATTGATTATCATTGGATCCCTGTTTTTCGCACTGGGGGTAAATTGGTTCGCCATCCCTAACGAACTAGGCGAAGGCGGCGTTACCGGAATTTCAATGACTCTTTATTATGTATTAGGTTGGTCACCGGGACTAACAAACTTTATCATGAACGGTTTCCTTTTAGCCATTGGATATAAAGTTTTAAATAAACGAGTAACATGGTATACGATGATTGCTATCTTCTTTACCTCCCTTTTCATTCATTTAACTGAAGGCATGGGGGATTCTGTAGATATTATGCTTGGAACTGTTTTTGCAGGTGTATTCATTGGTATTGGTTTAGGGCTCGTTTTACGATCAGGTGGTACAACTGGCGGCTCAACCATTATTGCTCGAATGCTGAATCAGCATTTTGGCTGGGGTGTTAGTACGACTATGTTTGTTTTTGATATTCTTGTCGTAATTGGATCCGCCTTTGTCATCGGGATTGAAAATACGATGTACACAGGAATCTCCATTTATATTAGTACGAAGATCTTGGATTACTTAATTGATGGATTCGATACAAGAAAAGCTGTGACCATTATTTCTGATAGTACAGACGAGATCGCTAAAAAAGTAAGCGATGAGATGGATCGTGGTGTTACCATTATTAATGCAAGAGGTCATTATTCAAATGAAGCAAAAGACATACTTTACGTTGTAATCAACAAACAAGAGCTATTCTTGTTAAAGAAAATGATCCAACGTGTAGATGAAAAAGCTTTTGTTGTGGTTCATGATGTAAGAGATGTGTTTGGAGAAGGATTTACATTTCCAAAAACTTAAGATTCTGTTTTATATAAAGAGTATACAAAACGGCCGATACAGTTTTTTTGAATCGGCTGTTTTTTTATTCTCGTCCTTTAAGACCTACAAATCATGCACAAAAAGGCAATAACAAGAACAAACAAGAAAAAAATCTTGCGAAAACAATCGTATGTAATATATTGTTAAATATAGAATTAAAACCTAATTAAGGAGCCTAAATATGAATCCTATCATACCTAAAGAACCCATTATTCCAGAATTCACCGAAAGTGACGTTGAGTTTTTAACCGCTATTACCTTCGAAAAGAAAGTACGTCCTCAAAAATGTGATGCACTTTTTGTATTTAGTGGTACTCATAGTGGGCATTGGGAGAAAGTCATTGAAGCTTATAATCTTAACTACGTAGACACGATTATTGTAACTGGAGGAAGAAGCTTAACAGGTATTCCCCATCCCGATTGGGACGGGAATACAGATCGTGAAGTATCTGAAGCCCGTGTCATTGCGTCCTATTTAGTAAGTGCAGGAATTCCTATACAAGACATTATCATTGAAGAAAAATCTACTAATTCACTTGAAAACGTAATCTGTGCTCTAGAAGTTTTTGACTTTACGAAGATTCAATCGTTAATGGTGGTTTGTAAAAGTCATGCTACTGGCAGACAAATAAGGACCTTAAAAAAGCATTTACCAAATCAAATTGAGTACATTCCTTTTACATTCAATACTGTTTACAAAGGAACCGAAGTGAACAGAAACAATTGGATGGAAACAGAAATAGGAAGAAAGCGTGTATGGGGAGAATATTTACGGATTAACCATTATGGAATTAAAGGAGATATTCTTCCTTTGGATGTATGTCTGATAGATTAAATCTAGTTTGATACGAATAGTAATAAAGCTCGGTCTATGCGAGCTTTATTACTTTAATTGATCCAGCTCGCTTTCATCGGAGCGGGCAATAACCACATAAGTTAAAATAGATCCGTCACTCGTAAAGAATAAGCCAACGAGAATGTAGTAACTAGCTTTGCTAATACAGCAATCATTATAAAGCGTCTTGTTTTAACACCGCTCACTCCAGCACCGACACAAATAATTTCATCTGGCAACACAGGAACGATGAACAACAAAACGATGATCCACATTTCATTCTTCTTAACAAAACGATGATATTGATCTAATTGTTTTTCATTTACTAATCGTTGTACCATTTTCATTCCAAAAGTTCGAGATAAATAAAACATCGTAAGAATCCCTAACACAGCGCCCATGAATCCTAAGATAAAAGCGGTGAACGGGCCTAGAGCAGCACTTCCCGCTACGACAGTTACGATTTCTGGAACGGGCAAGATAATGGGTTGAGCATAACACACAGAAAAATAGATAAGTTTCGCAAGTTCCAGGTTCTCGGTTAGGATCGTCTCTAACCCTTTGTTATCAAGAGTAACAATCATGCGACTCAAACCATATGTGAGAAAAATGGCCGCCATTAATAAGCTATACACAATCGAGACCGTCTTCATTTTTTCGAAAAATGTGTCCCACTTCAAACTATAAGATGCTATTAACAGGAAGATAACACTACACCCGATGATTAGAAAAATTGTCTTATATGATGGTTCAACTGTAGCTAGTGATTGAGAAAGAAGGTATATGGAAACGAACAGTATTCCTAAATGCATGATAAAGCCATACCTATACGGATTGACGATTTTATATGATAACGTACCCCGTTGTGTTTTTAAATTCATTTAACATCCAACCTCTTTTCTTACTGTTACATTTATTATGTAAAACAAATCTTAAGAAAAGCTTAGGAAAATTCTTAACGATTCTTAACTTTTTCCAACTAAAAAAGCTTATGAAGCATGCTTCATAAGCTTTGATCAAATTGGAAGTTTGATAATAATCGTGATCCAGCCATGCATATACTCCGCTTGTATATGACCTCCATGTAGTTCTACAATCCTTTTTGAAATAGCAAGTCCAAGTCCCGTTCCTTCATGCTCGCTTCGGGCTTTGTCTCCTACTAAAAAACGCTCAAATAATTGATTAATATCTCGTACTTCTGGTCTTTCTGTTTGATTGGACAGCCTAAATTCAGCATGATTGGATTGTATGTCTAAAGTAGCTTTAACAACAGAAGGTTTCGCGCTGTACTTTATGGCATTCATAAAAAGATTGTCATAAACACGGACCATTTTTTCAATATCCATAGAAGTTAGAACTTCTTCTTTTGGTATCTCCTTTATAACAGTTAGGCCTTCCTTTTCAAAGATAGGAATGTATTCCCCGATCAATTGTTCTAATAAACCCGTCATGTCTACATCATTAATGTCTAATTTTACATCAGGACTTGTTAAACGAGTATATTCAAAAAGCTCATTGATTAGAGCTTCAAGCCGCTTTGATTTTGAGTAAGTCCTATCATGATATTCTTTTAATTGATCTTGGCTCGAATAATGCCCCTTTCTCAGCAAGTCTAGATACCCAATGATGGATGTTAAAGGGGAGCGCAGATCATGGGATATATTAGTAATCAATTCATTTTTCGCTATTTCAAGTTGTCTTTCATATTCAAACTTACTTGATAATTCCTTAGACATACTATTAACATCTTCAGCAAGCTTGCTTAATTCATCGTTTCCCTGCAATTCAATCGTCATTCCCAATTTTCCGTTGGCGATTTCATTAATACTTTCTGTAATACGCTTTATATAAATGATTTTGTTTCGTATCAATGCTAAGAAGGTAACAATAAAAGAAAAAATAACAAAAGTAAAAATCAGAAAAACGATAAAATTATAGGTAGTTACACCAATATCTTCAATAGTAAGATATTGAAGATTATAGAGATGCAAAATAATTTGAGAGATGATAATCATAACCACAGTTGACACAATAAAGCTAACAGCAACTGCTACCAGGAGTTTTACAAGTAACGATATTTTAATCCGCTTTATTCTCATATTTTATAGCCGACTCCCCAAACCGTTTTGATATAGATGGGTCTCTTTGGATCTTCTTCAATTTTTTCTCTTATCTTTGTAATATGAACCATGACAGTACTGTCTGACTTATAGAAATCTTCTTGCCATACCGCTTCATATATCTTCTCAATGCTCATAACGATACCTTTATTACGGGCAAGCAGCTCTAGAATAGAGAACTCTTTCGGTGTGAGTCTGACATCATTCCCTCTCACCCATACTTGACGGGTTTCTGTATTGATCTTCAGATCTCCAATCTCAATGAATTCCCTACTTGGATCAGTATCTTGGTTGTATTTTCGATATCTTCTGAGCTGGGATTTAACACGTGCCATTAATTCTAAAGGATTAAACGGTTTGGATAAGTAATCATCTGCACCAGCAGCTAGTCCTTGAATCTTGTCCATATCTTCAGACTTAGCAGAGAGCATAATAATCGGCATATTTCTCTCTTGCCTTATTCTCATACACGCTTGGATCCCATCCATCTCGGGCATCATAATATCTAATATGATAAGATCAAAATCCTTCTTCTCCAATTCTTCTAACGCATCTATTGCATTTTCCGACTGAACTGTGTACATTCCTTCATTTTCTAAATAAACGGAAATCAAATTCCGAATATCACTATCATCATCAACGATTAAGACTCTAGATTGCATAAGTCCCCTCCATCTTTTCTTCTTCTAATGAACAGCATAATACCAAAGCAGGTGGGACATTTCGTATCTCAATACTTACATCCACTTTTGAAAAGAACTGTTCAATATAGGCTTTCATTACGTTTGAATATTGAAACGTAACAAACTTTCCATTCTTTCTTAACACTTTTGAAGTTTTAAACAGGATACGATTTGAAACGGTCTTTGGTAAGCTCGCAAAGGGAAGTCCTGATATGACGTAATCTACAAATGGAATACCGCATTTTTTAAGGTACCAATCAACCTTTTCAGCTGACCCATTGTATATGTAGAGATTATCCACCTCTTTGTATTTCTGTACAAGTATTTTGTAGAATTCCTCATTGCTTTCAAATAAGATGATAATCGTATTAGGCTTTCGATTTTGTAGCAGCTTTTCGGTAAAAACACCCGTACCCGGTCCGTATTCTAAAATGTATCTTGCTTGCTCAAAATTGATACTCTTTACCATTTTATCAGCTAGATAACTTGAACTTGGAAGAATGGCTCCTACTGATCGGGGATTACTTATATACTGTGCTAAAAAGGACAAAAATTTCACAATTATTCACTCCGATTGTTTGAATGTATAGTCATTCTATAATTCAAACCTAAAGAATTAAGAGGAATAATCCTTAAGAATTCTTAAGTTTAAGGCATAAAAAAACTGCATCCCCATTCTTATGGTTGAGATGCAGCCATATTTCTTTTATTATTTTGCTTCTACCGTGTCAACTTTCCAACTGTTTTGCAACTTACGAATCATAATGATCTGTCCAATATGGTACGCATTGTGTGTGGCAGCATTCCCGATGAGTTCCCACCATTTTGCAGGGACAGGAAAACCATCCACTTCCCGCTCTACTTTCTCTTCTGACAAAAGACCTTGCCATCTCAAAAGAACATCCAGCAGTTCTTCTTTTAAATGTGAGAAACTTTGATGTTCTGGAATCACAAAACTTTTGTCATTATCCCCAATTGAAGGTACTGCTTGAACATGCGATTCATTGTATCGGGTTTGCCACGTCTTATTCCAATAAAGAAGATGCTGAGCAATTTCAGCGATACTGTGACAGTCTTTGTTCGGCTTCCAAAAAGCTTCTTCTTCTGATAGGTTTTCAACTGATTCATTAAATGGTTGATACCAGCTGGCATCGTTGGCATTGGCTAACAGTTGATCGGCTAAAAGATGTTTCACATGCACTATACGTTTCACTCTCCTACCTTTTTGACTAACTGTTTTCATTTAAGTCTATACGATCCATTCTCGTTACTTCGTGTCTTTCCTTTATAATATTTAGAGATTATTATAAATTAGGAAAAATTATCAAAAGACGTTAGACGGAGTGTTGCATATGGAATGTTGTTGCGAAAATATGAATATCTATGAATTAAAATTAGAAGCTGATGTTGATACTGATCCTGTTTGGTGTAATTGGTGCGGCTGTAACTTAGAACTTGATGAACTACCTATTTCTTTAGAACTAAAAGAGAAGTTGCGAGATTGGGCTATTCAATACGGAGAATGGATCGATTGGGATAACGATAAATTACGTGAAAATGGTCTAGAGCTCGAAAAAGAGCATAATCAAATGGGTCAATCTCTTTCATCAAAAATACAGAAAGAGCTCAAAGGCACCTACACCGTTCTTTTCTCTCCATCTCATTCTGCAATCCATTATATGAATAAAGAACCTCAGTTATAAACACAAAGAAAACCCGAATTGTTGCTGACGGTTCGGGTTTGTTTTTTTGATTGACTTATGCATTTACTTTATTTCGTATTTTGTCTATAAACTTAAGTGTTTCATCAATAATAAGTTGTTGGTCGTTGTCGAGTGTAGCAACATGGTAGCTGTTCTTTAAATAAATAATCTGTTTGTTTCGGGATGAAATGGAATCATAGATGGTTTGAGAGTTATCAGGTGGAACAACATGATCTTCTGTTGATACAAAAATCAACGCGGGACAAGTGACAGTATGAAGACTTTCTTTTACTTTTTTCATTAACAATACAATTTCTTTTAGAGATTGAACTGGAGTTTTTTCATAGGCAAGTTCTTTCACATCCGGATTCTTTAAGTCTGAACCGATGGCGTCTAGAAATCGATGGTTGGAATGTTGCATGTTTTCCATGTCTTGGATGTCGATCGCTGCATTGATTGGAATGATTGCTTTAATATCAGGATATGTTTCTGCAACATATAACGTAAGTGTTCCTCCCATAGAGAGACCCGTTACAAAAATGGTGTCACAACGTTCTTTCAACCATTGGTAACCTTCTTCAATGGAAGCAATCCAATCATGATATGTAGTCTTTTCCATATCCTCATAATGGGTACCATGCCCCTTCAGCCTCGGACCACATACGGTATATCCTGCCTTTGCGTATGCCTCTCCCAAAGGACGCATACTTTGCGTAGAACCAGTAAAACCATGAGAAATCAATATTCCCACCTTGTTGCCTTCAAAAAAAAAAGGTTGAGCTTCAGCCATTACAGAATGCTTCTCTGTCATACGAATCCCTCCATTTCACTACAACTTACCCTATTCATTCAAGAAAGTAACACCATTACCTGCAAAAATCTCCCTAAGTTATTTAGCTTTTGTTTTCATGATTCTTTGGTTTTGACCAATCTAAAATGAAGACAACGATTACATAAAGCAAGGGTATAATGAGATTTTTAATAATTGCAGTTCTTTATATCTGTAAAAGTCGAAAGCAATTAATGTTAAATAAATCGGTACAAAATAAAATAAATATTTTTGGACTCTCCCCTTCTTCACACCTCTAATATATATTTATGCTTCATTTCGACTTACTTAAATGACTATATATGACCATATATTTTTATTGTAATACGATTACTGGAAACTTACACTTAAAAGAAAAGGAGAATATTACACACTATGACTTTATCACTTCCAAAAGCATTAGAACCTTATAGGAGCGACATCGAGAAAACGGTTGTTCCTTTTGTTAAAATACAAGCTACACGTCAGTCCACCTCTTTAAAAGTCAGCAAAATTGGAGGATCTCCTTACTTGCCTGAAGGAGTCTCTTATCCTTTAGATTCTTCCGGATTACCAATGGCTCTTCTCTGCCAACTTAATTTTGAGGAAATCCCTAATCTCGAACACTTCCCAACGACTGGGATTTTGCAATTCTATCTTTCTAAAAATGATGATGTGATGGGTATGGATTTTGATAACCCGACTAATCAAAGTAATTTCCGCGTCATCTATCATGAGAACATTGAGCCGCCTCACGCAATAGACTCTTTCACTTCGGAAAATTCGATAGAGGAGCACCTTCCTTACAATGGTGAATACCGTTTATCTTTTTTCTTGTCAAAAGAAGCACTTGGTGTAAGTGATTTTCAGTTTGAAGAAAGTTATGAATCTATTGATATGGATCAGGTAACAGGTGAAGAGAATATGTGGGGAGAAGAAACGCTATATGACCTTTTTTGTGAAAGTGTTGAGAACATGGGCCACAAAATAGGGGGATACGCATTCTTTACGCAAACGGACCCACGTGATTATGGAACCCAATTTGATGATTACCGCATTACGTTGCTTCAGATTGATACAGATGACGAAGGTGAGAATGACATCATGTGGGGAGATGCAGGTGTAGGCAACTTTTTTATTACGAAAGAAGATTTAAGAAATAAGGACTTTTCTCGCGTTCTATTCAACTGGGATTGTCATTAATAGAAAAAAGGGCAACTTGGTGGTTGCCCTTTTCTTTTAGAAGCTACTTCAGTACGATATTCCCCACATACTCTGAACTCCCATTTTTTGTACTGAATTCAACAACTAATACATAATGACCAGGATCATTCGTAAAGGAAAATGAATGATCGTTTGGAGTTAAGGACGTTAACTCTATTTTCTTATCACCTTGCCATAATGATACTTCGATCGTCTCATTCGTGTATTCTCCGCCATCTTCTTTGTTTTCTAGTAAGATTAATTCAGCTGATTGGTTAGGCGAAACCTTGATTTCTTTTTGTTCACTAGCTAGCATTAAAGGGTTCTCTACTTTATTCTTAAACTCCTTGTCTTCTGTCTTCCAATTAACATTTGCTTTCTTTAAAGAATATACGTCTTCGTTAACGCTAAGTCTTATCTCTGGTGGTCCGGCATCATAGTCTTCTCCAATACAAGCAGTTAATAAAACAATAAAAAAGATTCCTGCTATCACATTTAAGTATCGTCTCATAATACGCCTACTCCTTCTCCTAGACTGCCGTTTAGATTGATCGTTTAAAGAGTTGATTGAAAATTTGTCTAGCTATCACATAGCAAAAGGCACCAATTGGAACAACCAACAGATCAACCCATATTCCATTCTGATATTGTTCTGGGTTCTGAAAGTAAGCTAAAAACATGATCCCACCGATAAAAATTGAGGGAGTAAAAAAGAATACCCATGGATTCATTATATATTTCATCTTCACTGAACTTAATTGTATGGCTTCATAAATTAGTTCAGCCATCCCTGCTACGAAGAAAATAATGAAGAAACCCCCTAAAACACTGGATAAAGGTGCTATGTTATCGGCTCCTGGATTGTAATGCTCCATGATCATATAAGAAAGCACACAAAAAACGAGGGTAACGAATACGGTGTTCCAGAGAAAACGTGAAATCTTATAAAAGGGATATACTGCTTTTTTCATTTCCCAATTCATTTTTTTCTCGTTTCCGAATGCCTTTATGGCAATCTGTAACGATTCTTGCTCAGAGTATCCCTTTATCATCAACTCATTCATGTGATCATTTAGGTGCTGTATCATCTCTTCTCGAATGTCCTCTTTCTCTTCTAACGGTAGACCTTCTACGATTACATCGATATATTGATCTAAATTCTTCATAACAAGCCCTCCAACGTTTTATCCATAAGCTCATTAATTTGTTTCCAATCTTTTCGCTTTTCCGTTAGGATTTTTCGTCCAGTTGATGTTAAAGAATAATATTTACGCCGATTACCATCAGTTCCTTGTTTCCAATAAGAAGTCACACACTCTTTTTTCTCTAACCTTTTTAAAGCAGGATAAAGGGTTCCCTCGTTCATGGAGAATTCTTCGTTACTTAATATTCGTAAATTCCTTGTCATTTCGTAGCCATAACTATCTCGATCAACTAATAGTGAAAGAAGCAAGATTTCTATGCTCCCCTTCAATAGTTCTTTATCCATGTTCAACCTCCAATATTTTCTAATTATATTGTAATACGATGTACATCGTATTACAAGGGTGTTACCCCAAAAAAACAGGGCATTTTAATAGTACCCCGTGTTTTGTTTAATTGTCCTTTAGTTTGTTAAAATTCTTTACTCTCTCCACTATAGCGAATTTCACGAAATCCTAGTGTCCTCGTTAACTTTGGCACATGTAAAATTAAGAACATCGATCGAGCGGAACTGAAAAGAATAAAAGCTAACCATAATCCATGATTATCTAAACGTGCTGCTAAGAAAAGAGAAATTAAGAAAACGAGTAATGCTAGAATCATAGTATTACGTAATGAAGAGGCTTCTGTTGCTCCTACAAAAATTCCATGAAGTACAACTCCAAAGCTTGAGACGAGCGGAAAACATACGATCCAAGCTTCGTACGTACCTACTTCATGAAGTACTTCAGGTATCGAGGTGAACATTTGGTGTATCTGATCATTGAATAAGTAATATACACTTGAAATGATGAGTGATGAGATAACTGCCCATTGAAAAGTGAGTCTTATCGTTGTTTGATAAAGTGTCTTATCGTTAGAACCTATTGCTCTTCCTGTTAATATACTTGAAGCATTGGCGAATCCATCATATATATACGCCATGATGTAGTGGATCTGAATCAAGATGGCGTTTGCCGCAAGAATCTCTGTACCGAAAGTGCCTCCTTTTGCCGTAAAAACATTAAACACAATTAATAAGCATAATGTTCGAATGAATAGATCTCTGTTCATCCTCATCATTTTTTTATAAGAAGATAGATCGATTGATTTTATTTGGAGAATCTTTTTACGTTGCTTAGCGGGAATCGCTTTCCAAACAATGAATAGACCGATTACGAAAGTAGAGACCTCCGAAATCAATGTAGCCGCTGCAACCCCTCCCACGCCCCATGAGAAGACTTTAACAAATAGAATATCAAGTACAATGTTCGTTACGTTCATGTACATTTGAAGGAACAAAGTTTTCTTAATCATTGCCAGTCCCATCATCCATCCTATGATTACATAATTGAGCAGTCCGAATGGTACACCCCATATACGAATCGCAAAATAATCTGTTGCTAGAGACTGAACGACTGGATCAGATGTCAACAGCGGTAGAAACTGTTCTTTTATCGGATATTGGAGTGCTACTAAAATTGCGCTTATGCTGAGTGCCAGGAGCAAAGGTCTACTGAGTGAACGTAAAATATCTTCCTCATTTTTTGTTCCATGTGCTTGTGCAGCAAATCCAGATGTACTCACTCTCAAAAATCCAAACAGCCAATACATCGTATTAAAGATAATCGTGCCGACTGCCACTCCAGCTATGTAAGAGGAATCATCCAGCTGTCCAACAACAGCCGTATCAACTGCACCAAGGAGAGGAGTCGTGATGGTTGTAAGAATCAGCGGTAGTGCCAATCCTAAGTATTTCGAATGATTCAATAAAGTTCATCCTCCTAAAATAAATAAAACCAGCACTTTGTTTAAACAAGTGTTGGTTCTCTTCCATTACTGGTCTTGTTCCATACTCATCTCTACTAGCATTTTTGTATAAGGATGACGAGCTGTGGAAAAAAGTTCTCTCGTTAAAAATGCATCAACTAAGATACCATCCTTTAATACCACGATTCGTTCGCACATGAATTGGACTGCAGCGATATCATGCGAGATGAATAGAACAGAGAGGTTCAAGTCTCGCTGTAACTTCTTTAACAGATTGAGGACTTGTGCTTGTACAGAAACATCCAGACTTGAAGTAGGTTCATCGCACACCAGCAGATCTGGTTCTAAGCTAATTCCCCTCGCTACGGCTATCCTTTGTTTTTGTCCACCACTTAGTTGGTGTGGATATCTCTCCAGAAGTTCAGGTGACAGGCCCACTTTTTGAAACAAGACTTCGGCCATCTTCTTACGATCATGTCTTACTTCTTTTAAAAATGAAGGGATAGCGTCTGGATAATTTTCTAACGGTTCAACCACAGACTTCCACACAGGAAGTTTAGGGTTTAATGACCCGGCAGGATCTTGAAACACGATTTGAAGGTGACGCCTGAATGCTTTTAAAGCTTGTACTTTTAGCGTGTGGAGGTTATTCCCTCTAAAATGTACATCTCCTTGATCAGGTTTCTCTAGCCCTAAAATGATCTTACCAAGAGTACTCTTACCACTGCCACTCTCTCCAATGATCCCTATGCTTTCACCAGCATTAACGTAGAGTGAAATATCACGTAAAGCTGGTTTTGAGTGATACGTCTTCGAGATTGAATTAACGTGTAACATACCGTTCTTCCCTTTCTGCATTCACCAGATGACAGGCAGCCGAATGGTCTGTTCCTAAGCTACTCATTGGCACTATGTTGCTGCAGGATTTCATAACACTCGGACATCTTTTCGAAAAAGGACACCCCTCTTCAGCTATTAATCCAGGTTCACCAAGCATAGTCGTCAATTCATGTTGAATATGCTTATTCAATCTGAGCCTCGACTGAAGTAATAGATTTGTATAAGGATGGATAGGATCCGCCACTACAGCTCTAGTTTTTCCTATTTCTACAATTTGTCCACCGTACATAACGCCAACTGTTTGCGTCCGGTTAATAATATGTTTCAGGTCGTGTGAGATTAGGAGAATTGAGCAATTCAACTCTTCTTTAAGTTCAGACAGGAGATCTAGAATTCTTTCTCCGGTTAACACGTCTAGAGCAGTTGTTGGTTCATCTGCAATGATCAGTTTCGGCTGAAACATTATGGCTGATGCGATAGAAGCTCTCTGCAATTGTCCGCCACTAAGTTCATCAGGAAAGCTGTTAAATACACGTTCTGCAGGTAAGTGGACTTTGTTCAGCCAATGAATAGCCACTTTCTTTGCTTCTTTTCTACTCATGTCAGTGTGACATCTTATAATCTCAATAAATTGCTTTCCAACTTTTATGAATGGAGTAAAAAAGCTTTGATAGTTTTGTGAGAGGTAAGCAATATCACGACCGCGAATATTTCTTAGCTCTTTTTCACTTAACGACGTGATCTCTGATTGACCAAATATAACAGATCCGCTTGTAACTTCCAGAGACTTAGAAAGCATTCCCAAAATCACGGTTGCCGTCAAACTTTTTCCACTGCCGCTTTCTCCGACTAACCCAAATATTTCACCTTGAGGAATAGAAAAATTTAGATTGCGGATTAACTTTTCCCTGCTGTTACGCACAGTCACAGAAAGGTTTTCCACAACGAGCATATTATTCTCACATGAAGTTGTCGTTTTGTTCTCAAACATTGCAAACCTCCTCTCTATCGACTTTTAACATCCCATTTGTCACGCAATCCTTCACCCATCAAGTTAAATGCTAATACCACAAAAAAGATGGCTAAACCTGGGTAAATCATTAATTCTGGCGCACTCTGAAAATAAGGTCTTCCATCATTTAACATCGCTCCCCATTCTGGAGCTGGTGGCTGCGCACCTAATCCAAGGTAAGATAAGGAAGAGATTGTAAGGATCACTTTTCCGATATCAAGGGTAGCAAGGACAAGTACAGGAGAAACAATTTGCGGAAACATATGTCTTCGGATAATCTTCCACCTAGAGCTTCCCCCAACTTTTGCAGCTAGAACATAATCTTTGTTTCGTTCAGTGATTACGATACTTCTTACGACCCTTGTATAAGCAATCCACTTAACAAAAACAATCGAAATCATAAGATTCGTCAAACTTGGTCCTAAGAATCCAGCGATAGCTATCGCTAAAATAAATTCTGGAAGAGCAAGTATACCATCTGCTAAACGCATAAACCCTGTATCCAATCGACCACCAATATAACCGATTACGAGACCGATTGGAATTCCGATTAGTGCAACAGTCACTACAACAAGAGCCGTTATACCAAGTGTTGACTGGGCACCGACTATGAGTCTTGAAAATATACATCTTCCCATATGGTCAGTTCCAAAAGGGTAAACGCTACTCGGTGGGGCAAGTCGTTCAGACATATTCGCTGTGAAGGGATCATTTGGAACGATAAACGGTCCAATCAATGTGACCAAGGTGATGATCATAAAAAATATAATCCCACACTGAATCAGTAAATTTTGTTTCTTGAAGAAAAATGGAATTTGATTTATTCTAGGCATCTGAATATTCATTTCATAATGCCTCCTCTCTTCGTTTCATTCTTGGATCAATCACATAGTAAGATAGGTCAACGATTAAGTTTGCTAGAACTACAAATACTCCAGTTAATAGGACGTACCCTTGAATGACCGGATAATCCCGATTAAGTATGGCGTCAATAGCTAGACTACCTAATCCTGGCCACGAAAAAAGAATCTCAACCACTACTGCTCCACCTAAAAAGCTTCCTAAACTCAAACCAAATATCGTGAGAACAGGAAGGATAGCCGCTCTAAACGCGTGCAACCACAAAATTCTCCACTCTTTTACACCTCTTGCTCTTGCTGCGTAAACATAGTCTTCAGACAAACTTTGCAGAAGACCTGCTCGTAGCAATCTCGCATAAATAACAGCATAAGTAAAACCTAACGTGAAAGCAGGTAAGATGATTTGAGGATACGACCCGATACCTGAGGAAGGTAGAACACCAAGCTTAAATGCGAAAAAATAGATTAAAATGAGGCCTAGCCAAAAACTAGGAATAGATGCCCCAACTAATGCTAGGATTCGACTGAACTGGTCTGGCCATCTGTTCACATATTTCGCTGACCACACGCCAAGTGGAACTGTAATGCAAAGCATGAGGGTCATAGCGAAAAAAGTAAGTTCAGCTGTAATGGGTAGTCGCGTTAACAATTCTTCGACAACCGGTTTTCCCGTCATATATGATTTTCCTAGATCAAACTGCATTAGGTTGAGCATCCATCTGCCATATTGTATATACAGAGGCTGATCAAAGCCGAGCTTATTTCTAAGCTCAGCTTGATCTTCTTCTGTTACGACCATTTCATCGGCATTTAGGATGGTAAGAACAGGATCTCCTGGTGCCATCTTCATCAATGTAAACGTAAATAGGGATAGAATGAATAAAACAACAATCAGCTGTATAACCCTATTCTTTATAATCGTAAACACATTATTTCACATCCATATTGTGTGTTAGAATATAATACTCCTCTGCCGTAGGCTCCCAGTTCACAATGCGTTTGTTCATTCCAATAATGATATTTGGATAAACTGCATAGCTGTGGGCAACTTCTTTGTTGATTACCTTTGCTGCTTCTTGAGTTAGCTTTGTACGTTCATCTAAATCTGTTGTTCGGTTTAACTCTTGTATTAGAGTGTTGAGTTCAGGAATGTTAATCTTTCCAACATTTAATGCTCCGGTTTCTGTAAATGCCGTGTTAAAGAAGTAGCTTCCGTCTCCTCTTGGAGAGGTATTGTTACTGTACGTCGCTAGATCCCAGTCTTTGTTTTCAGCTAGATGCGTATCTGCATTCTCAACCGTCTTAATGTTAATTTTAATTCCTGCTTTACTTGCGTCAGACTGTAAAAGCTGCGCGATTAAAGGAAGTTCTGGACGAGCTTTATACGTAACTAGTTCAAGAGCTAACGGTTTCCCGCCTTTCTCCATTAAACCTTCTGCATTCTCTTTATAACCCGCTTGTGTTAAAAGGCTTTTAGCTTTTTCCACATTCAATTCTGAAACTTCTTCATCTAGTCCAAACGGTAATGTACTGTTAAATGGACCGTTTGCCTCAAGACCATGTCCTAGCATGATGTCTTTTGCCACACTCTCACGGTCAAGCAACAAATCAAGCGCTTGTCTTACCTTCAAGTCCTTAACGTTTTCGCTTTGACTGTTATAAAGAACAAAATGTGCACGTAGTCCAGGAATAGATTTCACATTAAGTTTATTATCTTTTTTTATCGCATCTAAACTCTCTGCAGGGAGATTGTAAACAACATCAGCTTCTTTAGACTGAAGTGCCAGTGCTCTAACGTTAGCATCTTCATTAAATTTAATCATAGCTGAATCTAGTTTCGGCTCACCTGCCCAATAATTTTCGTTCTTCTCTACTTCAACAAATTGATTAGCTTTAAATTCTTTGACTTTAAAAGCACCTGTACCAACAGGATTATTTTTAAATGCTTCTTCTCCATCCTTATTCGCTGCTTCCATATTTACAATTGATGTATAAGGATTTACTAGTTCAGAAGGAAGCGCAGGATAGGGCTCAGTAGTATTGATCGTAAGTGTTTGTCGATCCGCTTCCATCGATTTAATCTTGAGTGAACCTTCTAAAGATTCATTCGCTTTTAAACTTCTCTCTAATGATTGTTTCACAGATTCAGCATCAAGTTTTTTACCATCTTGGAATTTTACATCATCACGAATGTCAAATACCCACTTTTGATTATCTGCTGTTTCCCATTTTTCAGCTAACCAGCCTTCAATGTTTGATTTCTCATCTAGTTTTAATAGGGTTTCTGTTATTCCAGCACGAATCGGAATAAATCCAGTGTGAGGGTCTAAGTCTGCTGCTTTAAAGCTGAAGATCATGTTAACGTTCTTTTCTTTATCTTCTTGTTTCTCTGTGCTTTTTTGCGTGGTTGAACAACCAGCGATGAATACAAGAACCAAACATAATATACCTACTAAAATATTTTTATAGTTTCTCATTCATTTACCTTCCTTGCCTGTTAGTTTATAATCGTAATCATTACGGTTTGAAAATCAAAAAAATAATGGTTAAAGTATATTGAAAGATGCAATACCTATGTATTAAGTAATCTGGAACACTAAAAAACGAAGTAATCATAAAATCTACTACACCCTTGTACGAGGTGTTCTTTATGCTCGCCCTTCTGTTCCTTGTTAATTGCTACCCCCTCACTCCCACTTTAATCGTCATCATTACGATTTGCATATCGAATTCTATCATTTATTAAATTTGTCGTCAATCTCTGAACGAATAAAACTATAAAAAACCCATCAGTGATGGGTTTGAGAGATTTGTATAAGTATGAGCATATAGAGTGGATATGACGATTTAAGAGCCAGATGACTTACTTCCCGAACCAAAGCCTGAACCTGATTGAGAACCGGTTGATGAAGGAGATGTTGTCACGTTCGTACTCGGCTTTGTTGCTGGTTTAACGGTTGAAGGAGCAGTTGTAGCAGGTTTCGTAAAGGTAACTTTTCCTGCAGGTTTCACTTTGGTCGTATTCGCTAACAAGAATATCCACCACGGAAAAGAGCTTTCATTAGCATAATAGTTGGATTCCAGAGTAGATTCTCCGTTTTCATAGACATCATCTAAGAAAATGATAAGCTCATCCTCTTGATATTCCAGTCCGTTTTCTTCTATATAATTCTCCATTGCTTCTAAGTCCATATCTGGAAATTGAGATTGCAAATGATCTAGTTCAATCTCCTCTTCAACAGAATCATCATAGGTTGGCTCTTCCGAATAAGAGGTTGAGTAGGTTTCATCTTCAGTGTAAGTTGATTCATCTTGAACAGCTATATCTTCTCTAGAACTGCAGGCACTTAACGCAACAGCTGCAGACAATATGCCTCCAATTAGCTTTTTTGTCTTTGTCATTGTGGTTATCCCCTTTTTCGTATGGTCCTCAATGAGATAATGAGGAGTGTACCCCTATTTGAAGTAAAAGCGCACGATTTGAATTCCTTCATTTATAACCTTAGCTCGCCAATTTTAGACAACTTCTCTTTAAACCATATAATTATGTTTTTTCTCTTCAACACTTCGTCAATTATCCAAAAGAATAAAGAACAAAGTATAGATTGCGTGAAGAATATATTCCATACTATATTTTCCAAATCATATCCGTGTTCTCCTATTTGAATGAATATTAAGAATATCAACCCAAAAAGAATATGAAAAATACCTGATAATAAAAGTTTAAAAGTTGGATGAACCCATCTAATCATGTAATCAGACAATATGGAAGAAAATGAACCATATAAGATAACTATTGGTATTATATAAAACGCTATAAATACAAAAATCTACACCTATAATCGCAAAATTCAATAAGGTTATAAAGAAACTAGTTGTCAGAGCAGCTATTCCTTTTCTTATAAGAATTATTTTTCCTCCATTCGTCTAAATCGATTAGTCTAGGTAGCTTTTTTATAATCTTGGATCGATTGAATCTGCTTCTAATGCAATAGTAGCAAGAACACACTCATGAATTCTTTCAATGGAATCCTCTTTTACAAATCTATTTATTCCTTCCATTCCAAGTGCAAATTCCATTAAAGCAAATTTTTGTTTCTTAGTTACGTTACGCTGTTTAAGACGTTTAAGATTTTCGGGAAGCAAGTAGTCCATGCCATAAATGATATGAAGATATTTTCGCCCACGGACCTTAATAGCAGGCTGAAGAATTGAGCCCTTAACATTCTTAGTAATAAAAAATTCAGGTTTAACCACAAATCCTTCATGGCCTTCTTCAGTCATCTCTTCCCACCAACGAATGGCATCCTTTTGGGAAGCTTCATCACTTACGATTTTATATTCTGTTTCGATAAACAAATCAGATATTGTACTAAGTTCCTTGTTCATTTCCATATGCCATGAATGTGGCATGTTAAAGAATGTCTTATGACTGTGAGCTAATACATGAAAAGGTGCAATCTGTATGCCATCAAGTCCATTTGTATTCCAACAATACTTTTGAAATACTTCTCTAAAAGTTAGAGCGTTACTCAATCTCTTATCGGTTTCCAAAATCCAAGATTCTACATCTCTTCCTTGTTCTAAAGCAGAACCTAAGCTTTCTTTTAGCTTACTACGGTCCATAATAGCTGCTTCTGCTACATGTGCGTATTGAGAACTTATGAGTTCATTAGCTTTTAAATTCCAAGGAAGAATCTCTGCATCCAAAAGTACAAAGTCTGTATCATACTTTTCAAAATATCCACTTTGTATCAAGCCTTTGTTTAACCTTTTTAAGATTTCTGCTTGTGTTTCCTTAGAAAAGAAAGGCCTTCCGTTTCGGGTATTGATCGTCCCTAAAGTCTGTCTTCCTAAATACTTTTCTGCTGCCTCGTTATCCTTAAAGAGCAATAAAATTCCTCTACTACCCATGTGCTTTTTTTGTACTACCATCGTTTCTATTCCGTTCGTACGATAATAGTCAAACGCTTCTGCTGGATGCTCCAAATAATCTTCTAGTTTCGAAGGTTCTGGTGTCGGACTCATGGTCGGTGGAATATAAATTAATTCCTCAATTGGTACAGTAAAGTGAGATACTGAATCAATCGCCGACTTGACTACTCCATCCTTTACTTTAATTTGACCAAAATGCTCTGTTAATACGGAATAACCTTTAATAAATCTTGCTATGTTTGGAGGATTTAATCGCATAGATTTCCATGCGGAAAGCGGATTATCAGCCATATCAGAATAATCTTGTTTGGCTTTAATCGATACAAATCGTTTTTCTGGATACCTGAAAGCAGTCAGTGAGCCACCAAATACTACTCCTTGATCAATATTAATCGTATTATTAATCACTAAAGGCTGCACTTTAGGATCATGTCCCCAAATTATTAATTCTTTACTTTGATGTCCAGTAAACCAATCTTTACGAACAGGTTTTAAGTTGTCATCTGAATGAGCCGTATCTCCATAACGACAGAAATCTGAAACGGTAAATGATTGCTTTCCGATGTATTCATCTTTTATTCCTGCATGAGCAGCAACTGCAACTCTTATGCCATTCTTTTTGAACACATAATGAGAAGGAGCGCTTAATAAGAATTCTTTAAGTTCTGTTTTTAGTATGTTCGCCTTTTCGATTCCATGTGTACTCGCATATTGATCAAATTCTTCTGCAACTTTTTCATCGCCATGAGATAATGTTACGCTTCTGCCACCTAGCCATCTTGCAATCTTCCAACCGTGGTTGCTGTCTATCATATATGCTACGCCAGCATCTACATGTTTTTTGAAGAAAATCATACTCTCAATTGATTTAGGTCCCCTGCTCATCACATCACCGACAGACACGAACTTTCTTCCTTCAGGATGGATGAATAAATCGTCACCGTTCGGCTCATAACCTAAAGAATTTAATAATTCGAGCAGTTCATCATAACAAGCATGAACATCACCAATAAAATCAATTCCTCTATCAATATCGACTTCTATAGGATTTGTGTATCTAGTAAGCAATAACTCTTTAATTTCATTATGTTTAACGAAGTACTCATGGTGAAAACCTTCTTTTTTTATAAATCTCTTATTCTTAGAAAAAACTTGGACTTGTTGCTTAATCCTTTTCTTCCCTCTAGGATTATCCCTGCGTTCATCTCTTAACATTAATTCATCTATAGGAGTATCCAATACAATCGCTACTGAAGGAACATGATTTTTTTTGGCCAACTCAATATATTTCAACCGATCATCAGAGTAGAGGTGAGTCGCATCAATTATCGTTAGCTTGTTTAGAGATGCTCTTGTTTCGATAATAGAGTCCATAGATTGAAAAGCTTTTTGTGAGAGAGTCTGATATGTATTCATTAATACATCTGCTTCATCTTTTGGACGATTTCCCCATTCTATAAAGTCAGTATCTCCTATGAGTAAACGAAATTGATCTGAACTTACAACTTCTGAGGCTATAATCAAGCCTTGCTCGATCCAATTATTCATAAGTGTTGTTTTACCACTGTTTGAAGGTCCAATTAGTAAAACGATTCCGGCACAAGGTAACTGTATCTTCATACTCACTTGATTCCTTCCTCCTTTCTTGTAAACGTACACATCTGTGTAGGAAATCCATGCTCTTTATGCTCATCACCTATCCCCTCAATTTGAAGGGAATACGGGTATTCTTCAGACCAATTCTCACACCATTGATTAAACTCTTTCCTTGACCACTCAAATCGGTGATCTTTATGGCGAATTGCTTCGTTCATATCATATACGGTGTTGTAATCACGATTTGGCGTTGTAATGACTAGTGTACTTGGTTGATATTCTCTGAAGATGTTCTTCATAATACTTGGTAAGCGGAACTCATCGATATGTTCAATAACTTCACATAATACCATAACGTCTTTTCCTCGCAGCCTCTCATCGTAGTAGAATAAGGAGCCAAGTACAGGAGTTGGAATTACAAATGAACGATCTTTATCTATCTTTTCAAATCGTTGTAATGCCCTTAATTGTGCAGTTTCCGAAGGTTCAACTGCTAGGATTTCTTTTATGCCATGTAATGTGGCTAATCGAACGGAAAGTTTGCCTTCTCCAGAACCCAAATCTACTATTCTTTCTTTTGATTTCAAATGTTTTACCTTATCAGTTATTGCATCATAACGAAGTTCGTTCAATCTCACTTTTGGTGTTTCAAATTGAACACCCTCTTTTTTCTCTTTTACTACAACAGTTGGTACGTTGACTTTTTTTATCACATCTTTAAAACGAAGAGAACGTTCAACAATATGATCTTTTAAAGGATGATTCTCTAACCAACCTTCACCATAATTATTTAATTTCTCAATCTCTCTTTCATCAATAAAGTAGTGCTTAAAATTATCTAGAACAGGTATGATGACAAACAGATGACGAAGTGCATATTGAACAGTCATGTACCCATTTAGATGTATGTATCTTGCAGGCTTTGTTCGATTCATTTCAAACTCATAATTTGAAACAAGCTCTTCAATTTCTACTGAATATCCTAGAGGTTCAAATAAGTTTTTGATCATTTGATTTGAATAATCAGTAGCTACTGGACCAAAACCTAATTTCATGTCAAATTTATGATCCACCCAACTTAAGAATTCTTCTTTCGGCTTTCCGTTCAATGCAGTTCCCAAAGCAGAACGTATATAGGAGCAAAACAAACTGCTCACTACAAATTCTCTATCATTTATATATTGAGTAATATCATAATGACTTGGACTATTCCTAACTAGTTCTATCGGATCCGGTGTAACAAATATATGTGCTTCCGCTTCGTTTTCATTGGAAGAAGCAAACACTAACCTAACTCGGTTACCTTTTTCGTCTCGATCATATATGTTATTGGGATTCTTTGCTAACAATCGGGATAAATATTCAGAACCTTCTCCCTGTACTTTCAAACTTAGTTGCATAATTCTTTTACCCCCTTCATTCATTTCATTGAAATATTATCCTTTCTATTTTAGCATGTAGTTTCTACTTTTTTACAAATACAAAAGATATAAAATAGAGAAATTCCATAATATGTTATAATTCAATTCAATACATGGTGAACTTATTGATGATGCGTAAACTATGTGAATATCATACATACAATATGAGAACAGCTCATACCGATATTTGTTAAACAGAACGGAGGCCTTGTTTGGATATAATATTTATTACTCTTTTTCTGCTAGGATTTTTGATTATCATTCTTGGATGGTACCGTAAACGGAACGAACAAACTAAACATTATACTTGGCTTAGTTACATTTCTATTGGGTTATCAATCACATTAATTCTGTTGATGTACAATCTAAAAGGAGCGGTTTTAGCTTTCTCAATGGCAATAGGATCACCCATTGCCTTTGTATTTAGCTTAGTTTCACTTTTTATGAAGAATGAAAAGATATTGCTAGCTTCTATTGGATTACTTATATCAATAATTTTGATTGGTATCGTTACACTTGCTGGAATATTTATATTTACACCTGGAAAACCGTAAAGTCTTACATTAACGATAGGACTTCCAAAGATAGAAGCTTCCGTTTAAGTTCCATCAATCTTCGCTGCAAAAAAACAAGTACCTTTTTTCTCTTGGAAGGAAAGTTTTTTTCAGGAGGTAAAGCTTATTAGAGGGATATGTATATTGATGAAGGCACTGATAGAAAGAACATGTGACCATAGTGCATTTTAATAAAAACACCCAATTATTTGTGTTTGCATACCATACTTACAAAGTTGGCAAACGCCTAAGAAGAGGTGAAGCACCTTATGGTTTCATATATGGATTATACATCTCCCTCTACTCAATTTACGTTTGATGTAAATACGAGTCCACTGTTCAAAAAAGACAGCCGAAATTATATCAATGTATTAGGTATTAACCAGTTGAATACTTTAGAAGACGTATCATTATTAGACATCTTTATGAGTACGAGCAATGTTGTTGAGCCTCATTATCATCAGAATGCAGCAGAACTTGTCTATTGTATCTCAGGCTCTGTTCTTGTATCGATCCTGAATCCATTTACCAAACAGTTATTGAACTTCAAGATCACACCTGGCCAAGTGGCAAACGTTCCTCAAGGCTGGTGGCATTATGAAATCGCTTTAGAAGATAACACTCATATTCTAGCGATTTTTAATGCACCGACTCCACAAGTTATTCTCGGTTCAGATATACTGAGATTCACCCCTGCTAATGTTATGGCGCATACGTATTGTCTTGACGAGAATCAATGGAAAGAAACCGTTGCCCCTGTTCAACCTTCTACTTATATAGGACCTTACACGAACTGTCAGCGAAACGGTGAATATACCTACCATGCAAACCATGAACAAACCTATCAGCAGATGCAATATGTTCAACAGCATCCTGAAACTCCGTACGTTCAGCCTTATCGGAATGTTTGGTGGAGGGGATAAAAGGACAGCAAACCGACCCGTAAGGAACTGGTCGGTTTGCTGTGTTTTCATAGGTATTCGTTAAAATCTATTTTGTTGATCGACTGCTTTCTGGAGGTTCTTGCATACATAAATGTTTAATATCGCTATGCTTAACTCTAGATTTCAAACCCTTCTTTTTATTATGTTTATCAACCAAAACAGCTAAAACAATGATAATAGTCAACGGGATTAAAAAGTATAACCAAAACATGAGTCGACTTCCTTTCTCTATTTGCTTCTCAGATTATAAGACTGTTGAAATGATGTAAGATTAGTCATCTTTTGCACGTATAACAATATTGCCATACCTCACAAATCGCTTTAAAGAATTATCTTTGGAAGGTTTTTCTTGGTCTAAATAAAATTCACGTCGTCCATTTATAACGAACAATATGAATAATAGTGTGATACCTGCAAGCCCCAAGAAGAACCAAAACATAACACTCCACCTTTCTTATATAAAAAAAAGTCATTATCAGAGGATGTTATTATAATTATATTAAATTTACTTAATTTTACAAATATTAATGGTAAAATAAGGTTGTTTTTATTAAAAAATTATTGGGGGTTATGTTCAAGGTATGGAAATAATGTACTTAGGTCTCTTTTTAACTCTATTTTTATATATCGGAGTCCCTATTCTTGTCTTAATATTTCTCATTAAAGTTGTGGATTGGCAAGTAGAGCAGATTCGTCAACGTAAGTTAAGGTATGAGTACTATGAAAAGAAAAGTCAAAAAAAAGGGAATCTTGTTTGATTTCCTTTTTTCTAGCCTTCTACATTGCAGCAAACGCAGTGGTATACATCGTATCCATGAGTGCGCTACAGTCTTCTATCGTAACCTTATAGTATGTATAAAAAATTTTAAAATATGGTGATATCCCGCAAATACAAATACTAATCATGGATAAAGTCATCCAACTATTGCTGTTCTTGCGCAATAAATTTGCAACTGGCAAAATCCAAGCAATCATTCCAAACGCCTCCATAAATTTGTCATTACTGTTACATGTTTTCTCTAAATTCTAATGAAAACCCTCTATGTATATTTGTTTAAAGGGTATTAAAATAAAAAGCAGCAAAAATGTTCCAAGCTCCGTGCAATAAAATAGGAATAGAAAGAGAACGAGTAAATTGATAGATAACAGCCAATAAGATGCCAAACACAAAAATTTCTATTGTGTAAGATAAGGACATAGACAAGTGAGCGAAAGTAAATGTTAGAGAAGATACAAAGAGTCCTATAACCATTCCCCTTGTTTCGTACAATTTCCGATAGATAATTCCTCTAAAAAGGGCTTCTTCAAAAACAGGTGCTATTACTCCAGTTCCCAAAAGAAATAAGACTATTTGCCATTTTTCGGCTAATGGGTATTGAGAAATAGGACTTGATAGTATGTCCCACGTACTTTCAAGTTGGATTTGAAATAACCAACTGCATAAGAAAATCATTAACACAAATCCTCCAATGAGCCAAGCGTAATTGGTCCACTTAATTAACGCTCTGATGCTCCAAGAGCTCATTAAATAAGCACGGGTTGGACTGTATGTTATAAGACCAATTATAAAACACAATTCTATGATTGCAGAACCATTATACCAAGTGAAAAACCTGATATTTGATTGCTTATAAAGAACCACTCCCAAAGCCATACAACCAATCATCACAAATAAAATACCCACTACTTGCTTCCAAGTGAGGATTTGTTCATGAACTTGCATTTTTTCTAAACTTGGCTCCAATATTCTTGCCCCCTTTTCTTTATTTGCAATAAAATAATCACAATTAATAATAATCTTATCAATAAGATACCATAAAATGTAAATTATATCGTATCACATAAAAAACAATATTCTTTGTGAAAAAAGCATAAAAAAACACTGTAACCAACCGATGGTTACAGTGCTAAGATGATTATTTCTTCATTAGTGAAACACGAAAAGGATACAGGTTTGCTGTCATGATCTTCCCCTTGACTGCTGGATCATTTTCCATGAATTCTTGTGCTTCTTCTTCGTTTGTATTTTGAAGAATAACAACACCAAACGATGCATCTAGACATGGTCCAGCCAATACCAATTTTCCCTTCTCTAACAAATCTTGAAGGTACAGAAAATGAGATTGAAGCTTTTCTTGTTCCTCTTGTGTTTGATTTTCCATTAAATCTGCTCTTATTGGTTTAATTTGATATAGAAATTCAGTGATTTCCAAATGTATCTCTCCCTTTAGAGAAAGAATTCTATCGGTTTATGAAAAATCCTTTAATTGCAACTATCTTCTTTTTTTAGATCCTTCAGACTTTCTCTGCATGTTTTTCTCGTTTTTTGGAGCAGTTCGTTTAGTTGATGGTCCTTTATTAGCACCTTCTTCTACGATGACTTGTCCTTTTTCAAGCAGCTGCTTTTGAAGAGGTACGTTCATCTTCGCAGTCCATTTTTTCACAGAAGTTAGTTCTGCTTTCGTTACTAAGGAAACGACTGTACCTTCTTTGCCCATACGCCCTGTTCTTCCAGATCGGTGGACGTATTGCTTTACGTCTTCTGGCATTTCAAAATGAACAACGTGTGTAACGTCAGGAATATCTAATCCACGTGTCGCAACATCTGTTGTTAGAAGAACAGGAATCTTTCCATTCTTAAAGTCGTTGATTACTTTTTGACGATCTTGTTTAGTTGAATTACCCGCCAATACACCTAGCTTGATCTTCTTGTACTCAAGTTTTGTTGCGAACTCATCCATCTTCATCGAACTATTGATGAAGACCATCGCTTTAATTCCAGGAGTATGACGAATAAGTTTGCGCAAGTTTTCGACTTTATCACGGTAATCAGACACCATAAACGTATGCGAGACTTCGCTCTTTACTAAGTCTTTTTCTACTTTAACGATAACTGGTGCTACTGCTAATTTTCTTGACCAGTCTTCTGTTTTGTTATTGATCGTAGCGGATACGAATACAAGCTGACGGTCTTTTAAAGTAGCTGCGATTACTTGTTCAACGTCTCCGTTAAATCCAGCTTCAATAATGTGATCCGCTTCATCGATCACAATGGTTTTTACTTCATGCACTTTAAGTTTTTTATTTTGGATCAATTCTTTTACTCGCCCAGGAGTACCTACGATAAATTGTGGTTTCTTTTTCAATTTATCCAACTGACGCTGCATGTTTGCTCCACCAATGAGAGATGCCCCGCTTAGTCCGCTGTTTTCGCTGAACTTCTGACATACATCGTATATTTGCATAGCTAGTTCTCGTGTTGGCGCTAAAAAGAGAACTTGAGCATTCTTAATTTCTGGGTTTAACTTTGATAGTGCAGGCAATGCATAAGCAAGGGTCTTGCCTGTTCCAGTTGGTGATTCGATGATTAAATCTTTGTTTTCTAACTGCTCAGGTATTGCTCGTTCTTGAATATCTGTAAATGCTGAAAATCCGCTTTTGTTCCAAGCGTTTTGGATAAATTCCGGAAAGTTTTGTAGCGATTGTGTCATTTTTTATACCCCTTAAAATATTCATTCATTTCTTTCATTGATGCAATTAATTGTTCAAGTACGGATGAAATTCGCTCAGGTTCTTCTTCAACAACCGGCTTCTGCAATTGTATAGAAATCGTGTTGGTAAATACATGTCTTGGTTGTCCATATATATAAGTAAGTTTTTGCTGAATGTCACCTTTTAAATCTCCGCTTCCCCATTTTTTCAGTATGGATTGAAGTTGTTTGCAATCTGTTTCAATTTCATAAACGGGAGTCTCAATCACACAGGATAACTTACTGCCTGCTCCTTCAGGATTATCGTTTAACTTCTCCATAGCCAGGTCTTCTAGATTTGAAGTTAAGGAAATCGTCCCTCTCATAGATTCCCCGATTGCAGAAACTACAAAATCAATACAATAATTTCTTTCGATGATTGCTTGATCCATTAAATCTTTACGATTAATGATCTCAATTTCTCTTGAAAAATCAAGGTCGTACACAGCTCCTTCGAGCACAACCTTTAGATTATCATAAACAGATGGATGATACATCTTGTTCTCTCCCTAATTTTTAAAAACAATATTTTAGTACGGTACGTGAAATTATCGATTCTCGTTTTCCTCCATTTGATTTTTCATCTGGTTCAATACATAGAGAACAGATTTCACCATCTCTGTGATCCGTTTGTCTTTCATTTTCTTTTGAAAGACATAAACGCCTAAATAGCCGATATTTTCAGCAGCGGTCTTGATCTGAATCGGGTATAGATATTTGGGTTTGTTGGCGATCACCCAGTCTCTCGCGAGTGGCTCCCAGTCTTTCACGCGAAAATGGATGCGATCGGCAAATGGTTTCACCTCTGTAAAAAAGTCCGCTTCCGTTTCTCTCGTTTTGGTTTCTGTCTTATAAATATGAAATGCTTCATCTATATCAGCGATTAGTTCAGTTGTTAATGTATATAAATGGTCCATTAAAAAAGTCCCCCCATTCTTTATATCCTACCAAAGAATGAAGAGACTTACACTTTTTGATTTGTTTTTCGGTCTTTTTTAGTAGCAGAGAGCTTGTCTTTATTGTTTTTTGCTACTATGAAAGTTGATAGGAGTGGAAGGTGCGAGACTCCTGTGGGACGAGCGGTCAGGTGAGACACTTAATGGCGCAACGCGGCAAGTGGCTCACCGGTCGCCCCACGGAAAGCGAGCATCCTGTAACGGAAATCAACATCCCTCCTATATATCTATAGAATAAACAAACTGACAAACCAGTTCTTCTTTGATTTTTCTTTTACGTATAAACGCTCTTCTGGATAATCTTGCTTCAGAAGTGCCACTTCTAGATCTTGCAGACGCGCTTCCATGTTCTCCATCTTTTTAATCAGTTCTTCAAGCTCTGTTGCATGCTGTAGCATCTGATAGGAAACGACTCCATCTGCTTTTTCTTCCACTTTCTTTTCCAGTGCCTCTATCGCTTTATTCAAACGATTGAATTTATCTTCAAATTGGGTTGGTAGTTCCATTGATTGCTCTGTTGAATGCATCGACTGAACTTGTATGTCACTCATCAAAAGTCCGTTGTCTAGTTGAGCTTTAATCTCTTTTAACTGATCGATGTCGTCTTGCTTAAATAGATAATGACCATGCTCATTCTTATCACATTGTATGTTAAAATGTCTGACCCAACGCTGAACTGTTGTTGGATTCACCCCAAGTTCTTCAGAGACCGTTTTGGTTTTCATCAACACCATTTCCATCATGAATCCCTCCCCGTTTTCTTGTGAGTACTATTTTCTAGCATCAACTTCCCATCCCCTTCACACCTGACAAAACTAGTTTTCATTCGGCAAAGAAAGTGGAATACAACGCAATCACTACAATTTCGACACTCAATTTGTTGATTGTTTGTATATTCAGTCGCAACAACTCCAAAACTAAGTGCAGTTCAGGTGATTTAAAAAGGAGGTGCCAACATGAACCAAGACAGCAAACAGCAAAAACAGCAGGATCAGTACACGAACCAAGAAGAAACGGGTACTCAAAAAAGAGAGCAAAAGAACAGCACAGGCTATGGTGACAAAAAGCTGAACGGCCCTGATATCCCTAGCACATAAATCAGTAAAGACGGCTCAAAAAAGCCGTCTTCTTTTATGCATGCAAGATCCACTCTTTTAAGAGGATTCCTATTTTAAGCTGCCTTTGTTTTTGTTTGTACCAATCGGTTAACAAAATGGAATGCAGTGGTTTTACGGGTTCATAAAATTTTTCAGTGTTCATGTTCTTTCGGTACCAATCTCCTGTGTTCGACCGGTTATGCGCGATGATCGGAAACGCAAGTCTTAAGAACGGAGTCTCTCGTTTTTTGTCGGGATAGATGTAGGTTTCAAAATCATGTCTTGATCCGGTATGAGTGACTTTATCAGCAAAAGAAAGAATCTCTTCACTCCACTTTGATTCAAACAAAATGGTGTATAGTTTTTTTCCTGTTTCAATCCTATTTTTCGTCTTTTTAAATCCATGGACGGATATTCCAATCACTTCCCCACTTTCAACAGGAAAAAGCACGGTACTAAAATGCATATAATCTTGAAAGAGATACGGTACCTTTGAAAAGATCCTCTTCTTATAGAACCCATCCTCTATAACTGGCTTTTCGATCACGTGTTGTTCATTAATGATTAAAGACGTACAAATTCGCTTCAAATCTTTCTCTTTCCAGAATTTTTCCCACTCATGAACCATAAATGTAGAAACACCAAAGTATTTGAGCAGATGAAAATATGGCTGACCCTGTTTCTTTGAGTACTCATAGATCAATAGCTGTGGATACGCATCCTGAAAGATCAGCCAGTTAGCCCGTTCATATGTTAGAAATAGATGCTTTCTAGTATCTTTAGACAACATTCTAGGCAACCAGTCCCCTTTTAAGTCACACATGCTATAGCCGGCATTTCTCGAAACAAGACTTGCGAGCATCGCCCACCTTACTTCAGGGTTATGTTTATAAAATGTGGCATAGCTTACGGTACGTGAAATATTGTCACGATTTTGTGAATTCGTACGTTTCAAAATGTGTTGAATAATATCGTCATTATGCTGTACCACGCTCTTCCTCCATGCTTTTTGTCCTATTTTCTATCGTTCGCTTTCGTGTTATAAAATATTTGTGTCATATAAGAAAAAAGAGTAAACTAATGGTTATGAAAGATGTATTTGGAAAAAGGAGGCATAGACCTTTGGCGAAGACAGTAATACTTTATACACAAGAAACGTGCCCTCCATGCTTTGCAGAAAAAGAGTGGCTAAAAGCAAACGAGATTCCTTTTGAAGAACGAGATATTCGTAAAAATGATGCCTATATGAAAGAAGTGATTGACCTCGGCGCTTCTGCAACTCCTGTTACCGTTATTGAAACGGAGGACGCAAAAGAAGTCGTCATGGGCTTTGTAGAAGAAGAACTTTCTCGACTACTAAAAAAGTAAACATCCAACGGCTATGTGTATCGTTTTTTTCATGCGCATAGCCATCTTTCGTTGTAAAGGAGATGAATCATGGGTACCTTTCATTATCCAAACGGTAAGAAAGTGACTTCTATCGTGAAAAAACAATCTTCATCTTCTATCAAAAAGGATATTTCGTACAGCAACAGAGGAATGTCGTTAGAAGATGATATCAATCAGAGCAACGAATATTATCTTTTAACCAATCAAGCGATCATCCATAAGAAACCTACTCCGGTTCAGATCGTAAATGTAGAATATCCAAAACGATCTGCCGCTGTCATTCGTGAAGCATACTTTAAACTCGCTTCCACGACAGATTACAATGGGGTGTATAAAGGAAGATACATTGACTTTGAGGCAAAAGAAACAAAGAATAAGACGAGCTTCCCACTAAAGAACTTTCATGAACATCAGTTACTTCATATGCAGCACATCTTAGATCATGGTGGGATCTCGTTCGTCATCCTTCGTTTCTCTGCAACAGATGAGAGCTATCTATTCGACAGTTCTCACTTGATCACGTTTTGGAACGAACAGAGAGAAGGCAGAAAATCCATTCCGAAGGGTGAAATCGAGGAAAAGGGACATTCTATAAATATCGGGTATCAACCTCGGCTCCATTATTTGCAAGTGGTAGATTCTGTCTATTTCTAGTCGTTCATAAATTGTCAAATGTCGTCGAATAATTGAACGTGTTCATTTTTTATGAAGTTGAAAGGTTGGTAAAACAATGTCAAAAGATTACCGAAGCCGTATGGAACGCAGACAATCTAGTGATGGTTCCAAACCGGCAACTAAAACAAAAACTAAAAAACCTAGACGAGGACGTAACTGGAAGAAGACTCTGTTGATCCTTGCTCTTATATTAGGCGTTTTAGGACTGTTAACGATCGGCGTTATTGCCGCGACCTCTCCTAAATTAGATCCTAAGAAACTAGAAACACCAGTATCCTCTAAGATTATGGATATGAACGACAAGGAAGTTTCTCTTGTTGCAGGTGAAGAAAAACGAATTCGTGTGAAGATTAATGAAATTCCAGAACCTGTACAAAATGCTTTTATTGCAACAGAAGACGTACGTTTCCGTGAGCATAGCGGTATAGATGTACGTCGTATCGCTGGTGCCGCTTTCGCTAACGTTAGGGAAGGCTTTGGAGCAGAAGGTGCGAGTACGATTTCTCAGCAGGTTATTAAGAACACCGTTTTAACAAATGAGAAATCTCTTACTCGTAAGATTCGCGAAGCTTATCTTTCTGTTCAATTGGAACAGAAATATTCAAAAGATCAAATTCTTGAAATGTATTTAAATAAAATCTACTTTGGAAACAATGCTTATGGAATTGCAACAGCCGCAAAAGTATATTTCAACAAGGATGTTGATCAACTTGAAGTGCAAGAAGCAGCTCTATTAGCTGGTCTGCCAAAAGCACCAAGTTATTATGATCCTACTAGAAATCCAAAAGAAGCAGAACATCGACGTAACGTTGTATTGAACTTAATGGCTCAGCATAAGTTCATCTCAAAAGAAGAAGCAGAAAAAGCTAAAAGCATTTCTGTTAAAGACATGATCAAAGAAGGCGAAGTTAAGACTGAAACTCGACCTTATGATGCTTACATTAAACAGGTTATTGATGATCTCAAAGATATTGAAGGTCTTGAAGAAGCAGATATCTATTCATCTGGGCTTAAAATTTATACAAATTTAGATACGAAAGCTCAGCAAACAACTGAAGATGTGTTAAAAGCAAAATTAAATGAAGAGCATGAATACCTACAGTCTGGAGTTGCTTTAGTTGATACGAAGACAGGATCAATTCGTGCTGTTGGAAGTGGACGTGGCGGTCAATTAAGTAATTATTTCTCTTCAAAAATTACGCGTCAGCCCGGTTCTACTATTAAACCTATCCTTGATTATGGTCCTGCGATTGAAAACAAACAATGGAACACAGGTTATATCTTGAAAGATGAACCAGTAGAACTAAAAGACATTACGATTAACAACTTTAACGACCGAAACGTTGGAGACATCTCAATGCGTCAAGCACTCGTTGAATCGAAGAACACGACTGCTGTTCAAGCATTCCAAGAGGTTGGCGCTGAAGAAGCAACAGATTTTGCAAATAAGTTAGGTTTTAATTTAGATCCAGATACAACTTATCCATCCTACGCAATCGGTGGATTCAACGGTGGTATCTCCCCTCTTACATTAGCTGGTGCTTATACATCGTTTGGTAACGGAGGGATCTACTCAAAACCAACTACGGTACGTAAAGTTGAATTCCCTGATGGACGTGTCGTTGAAGTTGATTCAGAACCAAAAGCAGCAATGAAAGATTATACAGCTTATATGATCACAGATATGCTAAAAGATGTTATGGATAGAGGTACTGGTCGTGAAGCGAACGTTAGTGGACTTAACTTAGCGGGTAAGACAGGTACAACAAACTATTCTAAAGAGGATCGCGATAAGTACGGTCTTCCTGATGGGGCAACGAAAGATGCTTGGATGGCGGGCTATACGCCTACTTATACAGCAGCTGTTTGGACCGGTTATGCCGAGAACAAAGACAAAGAAGGTAACGGTCTCTATCTAAACGACAATGAAGCCGATTATTCTAAGCAGATCTTCCGTGATATCATGAGCGAGTTAGATCATAAGAACACCGACTTCAAGAAGCCGAAATCCGTAACGGAAGTCGCGATGGAAAAAGGAACAGGTAAACGCGCAAGTGAATTCACACCTGATTCTGAGAAGATCATCGAGCTTTTCGTTAAAGGATCTGACCTTCCTGGGATCAGTGATAGCTATGAAAAACCTTCTTCGATCGAAGGATTAGAAGCGAAATACAAAGAAGATAAAAACGAGATCGAAGTTAAATGGAAATATGGTAAGAAAAAAGGGGTAACGTTTAGAGTTCTCGCAAGCTATAACGATGGACCGATGCAGGAACGTGCAACGATCAACGATACGAAGTTCGTTGTTCCAGCACCTGCTCCTGGTAAATATTCGTTCCAAGTCATAGCGATCGACAGTGAGAACAACACAGAAAGTGATCCTGCAGGAACTTCGATTACGATAGAAGGCCCTGAAGGTGAAGAGCCACCACCTGGTGAGGGTGAAGGCGAAGAGCCTGGTACTCCTCCTGGAGAAGAGCCTGGAACTGAGCCGCCAACAGAAGGTGAACCTGGTACTCCTCCTGATCAAGGAGGCGGTGAAGGTGAACAACCGGGCACACCTCCAGGACAAGAGCCTGGAACTGAGCCACCTACAGAAGGTGAACCTGGTACAACCCCTACACCTCCTGGACAAGAGGGAAACAGACAACAAAACGGTGGAGGGCTCATCCCTCCTCTCAATCAATAAAGATTAAAAAAATCCGTCAGCTGATTTTAGCTGGCGGATTTTTTTCTATTTGATGTTATATCGATCGATCAAATAGTTCCAAAATACAGGATAACCAAACGAAAGGTTCCAAAAGCTTACTCCTGCAAAGCCGTATTGGTCGACCACATCAAACTTTGCTCTCATGCTTCGAAGATCTTCAAACCATACCACATGCTCTTTTTTCTGTTTATCCCAATAACGGAAATATGGAGCTTCATCTTTTCTGGAGTATTTAATCGCAGCCTGCCGTTTTCCAGCTAGCTGTGTCGCTTGAACCGGATTTAGTGCTTTCGCAAACTCACCACCCTGTTTATACGGTAACGTCCAGTCATAGCCGTACAGATTGATGCCCATCAGGATTTTCTTAGGATCGATCACACTCACTGCATAGTCGAGTACCTTTTTTACAGAAGGAAGCGGACTGACGGCCATCGGCGGACCACCGCTATATCCCCATTCGTACGTCATCAGAATCACATAATCGACGATCTCACCGTGTGCTTTGTAATCATGCGATTCGTACCATTCTCCTTCTTGTGTGCCTGAGATCTTTGGTGCTACCGCGGTCATGACGATGAAATTTTCTTGATGCATCTTCTCTGTGAGCTTTCTTAGGAACTGATTGTATGCTTCTTTGTTTTGTTTTCCTAAGAACTCAAAGTCCACCGAGATCCCTTCATACCCTTTTTGCTTCATGATTCGTAAGGATTCGTTTATCACTTTATCAGTAATCTCTTTTTTCGTTAGAATAGCTGTTCCGACTTCTTCACTAAACTCTCCGTCTTTTATGTTCGTGATCGCCATGATCGGGCGCACGTTTTTATTTTTAGCATCTTTTAAGAACTCGGAATCATTCAGTGGTTTGAATACGCCTTTCTCGTTCACTTCATAGCTAAAAAGCGTAATGTACGTCAGCGCTCTTGCGGCCGCATCAAAATTGGCTTGTGCTTTCGGATTAGGTTCTGCAAACGCGTTCGTGACGATCGTTTTCTTCGTACGCTGTGGAACGTTCAGTTGCGTTCCTGGCCGGAGGTTGCTATCTGTCACACCGGGATTTGCCTGCTGTAGCTGTGCGACAGATACACCGATCCTGTTTCCGATCTCCTCTAATGAATCACCAGGCTGAACGGTATACGTAAACGGTGTTGGAATAAAAAGTGTCTGTCCTACTGTTAGCACGTCTTTTTCTGACAATCTGTTAACCGTAGCTAGCTCCTGCCACGGCAATTTATAGTACTGCGAAAGTCTCCAAAGAGAATCGCCCCGTTTCACCACATGAATCTGCATGATACCCCTCCTAAAAAACGTCTCATGTCATCATCATATGTCCAAGTGTCTTGTCCTTATGTACTGCGCTTTTTTAATATGACACTTTTCTTTTCCCACTCAGAAAATAACTCACTGAGTTGTATGTACGATTGATAGTGATCCAGCTGATCTTCAATGAACGTAAGCCGCTCGATCGCATTCACAGGTATGTGCTTGAATTCCTTTAAATCGTTTTTGTAATTCATCAAATCATCAGGCTGCACGCCATTTCCCATATAGATCGTTTTCAAAAGCTGTTGTAAGAAGTATTTCATTGGTTCTTTTGCTTGTTGTTTGTTACGATTCTTAAAGTGTAACGCAATTTCTTTTGACTTCTCTTTCCACTCTATAAAAATGTTTTCTATTTTCTCATTCATGTAGAACGCCTCCGCTTTTTATCCAAAAAAAAGAGCTTATCAAAAGATAATCTCTTATCTAAAGTTATTGTACCTCTTTAAAAGAGTGTATTCCAAGTGGCTTGTCCGACGATTCCATCTACAGCTAAACCTTTTCTTTTTTGATAAGCTTTTACTGCAGATTCCGTTTGTGAGCCAAAGATGCCATCCGCCGTAATATTTAATGCACGTTGTATTCGGCTTACATTGCTTGAGTCAGTTGAACCTCTTTTGATGACATAGCCCGGATACGGTACAACAGCGCTTCCGTTAGAACTTCCAGGCTTTGGTTTTGTCGGCTGTGATGGTTTTGCTGGCTGCTTTAACACAGCATCTAACTTATTTAACGTGTTCGGTCCAGCGATTCCATCAACTGCTAGTTTGTATTTTCGTTGGAAAGCTCTCACGGCGTTTTCTGTATTTGGACCATATATCCCATCTGCTACAAGCGAGTAACCCGCTCGTTTTAGTTTGTTCTGCAGATCTCTAACTCTTTGACCAGTGTCACCACTTCTTAAAATACTAGTGTTAGCTCCTGGTATTGGTTTTGGAGTAGGTTTTGGTGCTGGTGTTGGGATTGCTTGATTGGATATAGAATCCTCTACATCTTTTAGGAACTGGTCATATGTGATTCCATAACGATTTAAAGCATTATCTGGATCTGTTCTTCGCCCTGGATCTAATTGTTTGTGGCTTGCGATTTTTTCTTGTGGTCTCCAGTTATATCTTTTGCAAAGGTAACCCCAGAACCAGACGTAACGTTTATACGCTTCTTGAAAATTGATTCCGCCTCCCCAGCAGAGTTCCACACCGATCGCTGCATCATTCGATTCTCGACCAAAACGCAGGTTGTCCAATCGTGTTCCATATTGAACATGATACGCTTTTTCATCGAGCGGTATGATCACAAGGATCTCTTTATCATCTATAAAAACATGTGCGCTCGCACTCGGTTGTTGGTTGTTAAAATAGTTTCGGTTGTTTCGGGCGGAAGTCCCTGGGTTTCCCGTATCGTGAGCGACTCCGAAGAATGGCCCGTCAAGCTTCGTACCCGGTCTTGCATTACCTAACTTAATATAGTCATATGTGATTGAATATGACACAAAAACATCACTCCTTTCTATATGGTATGTAGAAAGAAAGTGATTGCTTGTACATAGGGGGTTTTTGTGCAGATTTTCAGACGATTTGTTAGTATTTGAGGGTTTGTTCGGCTGTTTAGACCTTGTGAAATGAATTTGATGTTGTTTTTGAAGCTTTCTTTAGCATACCCGCAATGGTATATGTAAGATGGATTTAGGAAATTTCTTCAATAATCCATGAAATTTCGTACATAATCCGGCGAGTTGGGACAATAATTCGGCGAGTTTTTACCATATATCAGCGAGTCGACAAATCCTGACAACCTCACCTCACTAAAATACCCCCTATGAGTGCCTATCTAACGACAAAGAAAAAACCGTAACTCCACTGGCGGTTACGGTTTTAAGCTATCTTTTTTGTGACAGCTTCTTCTTCTCTTTTTGGTTCATCCGCTTCTTACCTTCTCGGCAGATGGAGAGGAGTGGACACTCTGGGCAGTTTGGATTTTGTGCTTTGCAGTGATATCTTCCAAAAAAGATCAAACGGTGATGAGTTGCCCCCCAAAGCGATTTTGGAATCTTCTTCATCAATGTTTCTTCTACCTGCAGAACAGAGTCTTTCCATTTACAGATGCCTAGCCTCTTAGAAACCCGTTCAACGTGCGTATCAACGGCGATAGCAGGAACACCATATGCTACAGACACTACCACGTTTGCTGTTTTTCGCCCTACCCCCGGCAGCTTCGTCAGTTCATCTCGATCTTTCGGGATCTCTCCTCCGTATTCGGTCAAAACGAGTTCACTCAACTTTTGAATGTTCTTCGCCTTGTTTCGGTATAGACCGATCGATCGGATATCATCCTGCAGCTCTTCTATCGTTACGTCCAAATAATCTTGCGGCGTTTTATATTTTTCAAAAAGCTTCGGTGTGACTTTATTAACGAGCGCATCGGTACATTGAGCAGACAGCAGCACCGCGATCGTAAGCTCGAATGGGTTCGAGTGATGAAGTTCGCAATGAGCGTCTGGAAACATATCCTCGATCTGCTCTAAACAAAATTGAATCTGTGCTTTGTTTAACACGTGTACGTTACCTCCTGTTATAAAAAAGAAAGACCTTAGAATAATAAGGCCTTTTCATGTATTACGATTCCAGCCAGTTGTATTGGGGTCGTTTGATACCTGTATCGTTTCTCGGTTGCTCTTGTTTTCCTGTTCTTTGCAGCTGTCTCACTCTGAATTTTTCACCGTACGTTTTTGCAGCTTCAGGACTGTTAATGCCGTTCTTCTTCCATTCGAATAAAATACGATCAATATACCGGAAGTTCAGCTTTCCAGATAAAACGGACTCTTTTAATGCAGAGAGAATTAATTCTGGAGACTGTTGATCCTCATCCATCCAAATTTTAAGCGTTTCAAGCTCCATTGGAGATAAAGGACGACCGAACTCTTTTTCAAAACGAACAAACACGTTCTGTTCCTGATGCTCCTTATGTACCTCTTTTTGGACCTGCTCTTCTTCTTTTAAACTTTGAAGAAGTCTGTTCCAAAGCGGCTGAAGCGTATAAGCCTCAAAGTAGACGCCTTTTTCTTTATCTTCGAACTGATCCATGCCGAGCACGCCTCTGCCGATCAACGACCGCAGCATAGCAGACACTTCATCACTTGAAGCTGACATCCGTTCAGATAGCTCAACAGGAGTCGGAAAGTAGTTTCCTGATTCTATAAAAACATGAAGCTGTATAAACAACATGCATTCGTTATCGGATAGGCCGATCTTTTTGTACGTTTTGATTAACATATTAGGGATGCTGACCGATCCTTCAGCCATCCATCGTTCAAATAAATTACCGTTCATAACTAAAACACCTCTTGCTACATTATAGCATATAAAACTAGCTTTTTTATTTTCGCTGTACTGGTGAATGTTGAGAAAAAAATAGTTTTGGACGTGATGAGCTAAGACTAAGGGCTTGTCGAAATTTGCAGAACCGCCTTTATTTTCTTTTTTTGACTTAATTGGTTCCGATTTTGACTTAATTTTTTCATTTTAGACTTAATCGCGTCCGAAAACGACTTAATTCTTCCTAAAAACGACTTAATTGCACGTTTCCCACACTTACTACACCACCTAAACAATAAAAAAATCTCCCCGCATAACAGGGAGATTTTATCAATTATTAAGGATATAGACGGTTCAATAGACGTGGGAATGGAATCGTTTCACGAACGTGCTCCGCTCCAGAAATCCAAGCTACTGTACGCTCTAATCCAAGACCGAATCCTGAATGAGGAACGCTGCCGTATTTTCTAAGTTCTAAGTACCATTTGTATGCATCGTCTGTTAATCCATGCTCTTCATAACGTTGTTCCATAAGCGCAAGGTCGTCGATACGCTGGCTTCCACCGATGATCTCTCCGTATCCTTCTGGAGCGATTAAGTCTGCACAAAGTACAACATCATCGCGGTTCGGGTCTGGCTTCATGTAGAACGCTTTAATGTCTTTTGGATAGTTCGTGATGAATACCGGCTTGTCGAAGCTCTCAGCGATCGCTGTTTCGTGAGGCGCACCGAAGTCGTCTCCCCACTCGATATCATCAAAGCCTTTTTCCTTTAACATCTTAATTGCGTCGTCATATGACACACGAGGGAAAGGAGCTTTAACGTTCTCTAGTTTAGAGATATCACGTCCAAGAGTCTTCAGTTCGTTTTCACAGCGTTTGATCACGGATTGAACGATATGTGAGATGAACTGTTCTTGGATCTCAAGAGATTCTTCGTGTTCAACGAAAGCCATCTCAGGCTCGATCATCCAGAACTCGATCAAGTGACGACGAGTCTTCGATTTTTCTGCACGGAACGTCGGACCAAACGAGTAAACTTTTCCAAGTGCCATCGCTGCGGCTTCCATGTAGAGTTGTCCACTTTGAGAAAGATACGCATCTTCTTCAAAATACTTTGTGTGGAACAAGGAAGTCGTTCCTTCTGCAGAACTTCCTGTAAGAATCGGAGGATCTACTTTTGCAAAGTCGTTGTTGTAGAAGAACTCGTTCACGGCATGAATGATCTCGTTACGAATCTTTAAGATCGCGTGCTGACGCTTAGAACGGATCCAAAGGTGACGGTGGTCCATCAAGAACTCCGTTCCGTGTTCTTTCGGTGTGATTGGGTAGTCTACCGCTTGATGAAGCACTTCAACATCTGTTACTTCAAGTTCTACACCTAAAGCTGAACGCTCGTCCTCTTTAACCGTACCTGTTACGTAAAGGCTGGACTCTTGCGTGAGACCTTTTGCTTTTGCAAAGATCTCATCTCCAACTTCACTCTTTACGACAACCCCTTGTACGAATCCAGATCCATCGCGAAGCTGCAAGAAAGCGATCTTACCTGAAGAACGCTTATTAGAGAGCCAAGCACCGATCTTTACGGTCTTGCCTACGTGTTCACTAAGCTTATTAATCGTTGTTTTCACTACATGTACCTCCACTGTACGTTATCAATATCTACCAAAAAAATTATGAAGGAGAACTTTCTAAAAATCAATCATTACTTGCGTTTTGAGTTGATAAAACGTTCGATACGATCCAAAGCTTCCATAATCGTATCAAGGCTTGTTGCATAAGAAAGTCTCACGTTATCAGGCGCACCAAATCCTGAACCAGGTACTAACGCCACTTTTTCTTCTTCTAAAAGTGCCTCTACCCACTCATCAACAGAGTTAAATCCAGTCATTCTTACCGCTTCTGTCGCGTTCGGGAATAGATAGAACGCTCCGTTCGGTTTCACACAAGTAATGCCAGGAATCGTGATCAGACGGTCATACACTTTGTTCATGCGCTCTTCAAACGCTTGACGCATCTCTTCAACAGGCTCTTGTGTTCCGTTATATGCCGCAAGTGCACCGTGCTGAGATGTTGTTGTCGGGTTGGATGTACTATGACTGTCTAAGTTCGTCATCGCTTTGATGATCTTAGCGTCACCTGCTGCAAAACCGATTCTCCAACCTGTCATCGCATGAGATTTAGAGAGACCGTTGATGATGATCGTCTGTTTCTTCAGTTCAGGTGAAAGCTCAGCGATCGACGTGTGCTTCACTCCGCCATAAACTAACTTTTCATAGATTTCATCAGAAACGATCAACACATCATGCTCTAGACAAACTTCTCCGATCGCACGCAGTTCGTCAGCCGAATAAAGAGATCCAGTCGGATTGCTTGGTGAGTTTAGAATCAGTGCCTTCGTTTGTTTCGTGATGACATTTGTTAAGTCTTCTGCTGTGATCTTGAATCCATTCTCTTCTTTTCCTTCTAGATAAACAGGTGTACCGTCTGCTAGTTTCACTTGCTCAGGATAGCTCACCCAATACGGAATCGGGATGATCACTTCGTCTCCTTCATCAAGGATCGCTTGGAACAGAGAGTACAACGAATGTTTAGCTCCTGTACTAACGATGATCTCAGACGTTTCATACGTTAAGCCTTGATCTTGCTTCAGCTTGTTCGCGATTGCTTTTTTCAGAGATAAAAGTCCGCCAGAAGCTGTATATTTTGTGTGTCCTTCTTTCATAGACTCGTAAGCCGCTTCTATAATATGTATCGGTGTATTAAAGTCAGGTTCACCTGCACCTAGTGCGATTACATCGTGCCCTTCTGCCTTTAATTGGTTTGCTTTTGCTGTGATTGCTAGAGTTGTTGAAGGAGTTAATGCCTCCACACGTTTTGCAAGCTTCATACTACTAAATCCCTCCACTTTTTTATTCATCTGATTTCTATTGATCTGATTCTTTCAGACGATAGATCTCGTATCGCTCACCACTTTCAAAATACCCATAAAAGTAGGTGTAACGGTCATTCGTGTCATAATAGACCACTTCCCACAACGGAATACCATCTTCCATGCCTAAACGGCTGTCGACGATCGTCTTCGCATCGTGATTCTGTTTCACATAATTCAGGATCTGTTTCTCTGAAAGCCCTTCTTTCGCGTTCAAAGAGGTAACCTTTTTGTTTTTATCGACCCAAACGATCTTGTTTGTGCCTTTTTTGTTCTTGCCTTCTACTACAAAATACGTCTCGTTCTTATAAAAGTGATCCACATTCGTAATAGAAACGAGGTCCTCTTCTTTCTTAGCGATCTCAACCGCTTCTGCTTCTTTTTTAGCGGGCTTTGCTTGAACGCCATTAAACAGATAATAAGCTTGCCAGCTTGCTAAGATTAGAATGCCAATAATAACAAGTATCCACTTTTTTCCCATATTTAAGCCTTCCTATGTGCGATAGATCGTAAAAATCATCTTATTTTTATTTTCGTCATCTAACGCGAGCCCAAACATTAAATCTTGATGCTTTAATGTTTTGTTCAGTTCAGATACTACTTTATACAAGTCACTCGACTTGTCCACCTTTAGCGTCGAAAGAACTTCAATTTTGCTTTCCACGGTTCTTCCTCCTCTTACATCGATCTTTTCCTTGTTTACTATAGCAGAAAATCGGTGAAAAAGGTACTTTAGAATCCTTTAATGAAAAGGAAAAGTGACTTAGTTTTCTGCTTACTTTGTAAACTTGGTTCCATTAATAAGAGGTAAACACAATCAGACCGACCAGATAGATTATGGTCGGTCACAAATTGAGATTATCATTTTATTGAATCTATTTTTACATTTACAGGAGTTATATCAAGATTTACCTTCACGAAAGAATAATCGTCTTTCTGCCCATCCGTATATCCCCAATAACCTTCTGTTTCTTCGGTCTTACTAAAGTTCAACTCAAATCCCCTTCCGTTATTAAAGCTGTAACTTTTTACACTCTCCGCTCCGGCATTATCAACAAGATTGTAAGAGATATATTTATCTAACATACCGTGTGCACTTAATACACCAGAATGAGGCGGGACGATATGTTCGTAATACTCGTAACCTTTCGTGCTTTCTTTCTTCTCGTTTATGGTTATGTTCTTCGTTTTTAGATCGAGCAAGTCTCCATGATTGATCCACGATAGTTTAATATTCTTGAATTGACTTTGACCAAGATCTGGACTTTTTAGCTGCTGAGACATATCGACTAACGTTACGCCACCTCTTCCAACAACTTCAGCTTTTTTCTCTTCGTTATATATGACAAGAGCGGTGTCTTCATCTATACCATATGATAAATTCTTAGGTTCACCTTTTTCATCTACTACCGCGATCAAGCGTCCAAGGCGTGCTTTGTTATCAAAGTGCTGATCAATGATGCCGTGTTCAAAAAAACCGAGCCCTCGTTCTAGATAACCTGGCCCTCCCTCTTGTTGCAGCATTCCGTCATACGTATTCGTAAATCCGGATGCTAGTGTATCATGACTGCCTCCACCGGCAATCATTACTTCACTCATTATCGCTGCCCCAGCACTCGTCCCACCAAGCACTGCTCCGTTTCTATACGTCTTCCAGATCGCGTTCAATACTTTTGAATTTGTTCCGTTCTTGTTCAATAACGAAGCTGTGATCTTTGTCTGATCTCCACCTACAAACCAAATCGCATCTAATTCCTCAACATTTTCTGCGAGTTCTTGATCGTTCTTATTTAAATCAGCCCATTTTGATTCATCGCCCGGTGTTTTTTTGTCGTCAGTTACAGCGAGTGGAAGAATCTCTATATTTTCTGAAGACATCCCGTATCGGACGAGGTCTTCTTTAAACGCCTTAGATGAAGATAAGCTTGAGCTTGCAGCAGGTATAATCCCAACTCTGGAATCTTCTTTTTGTTTTGCAAGATCAATGAACTTATTATATACGTCGAAATTACTGCTTCCTAAAGAACCTCCAGCAATCAACAGGTTTCCTTTAATCGGTTTCGAGCGATCGATGACTGGTGGTATAAACGAAGACTTTTTGTACTCAGTAAACGCATTCGTATTCTTTTTGAAACTTACCCTTTTAGGGGCTACGTCGAAAGCAACGTTTGTAAATGAATAGTCATCTTTTTGTCCGTCCTTATAACCCCAATAACCTTTTGTGTTTTCCGTTTTTCTAAAAGTAAGCTGAAATCCTTCACCTTTAGAATCGTACAAATAACTTTTTACAGCATCAGTTGTCCTATTATCGATCAGAGAATACGAGAGATATTCTTTCAACCTTCCGTAAGAAGTAAAAACTCCTGTTGCATCAAGTGGCTTGAATTCGTAGTACTCATATTCGTTCGTCTCATCTTTATGGTCACTAATGAAAAATTCTTTAGTAGAAACATTTAAGGCATCACCAGACACGAGATGGCTGATATAAACATCTTGAAAATGAGCTTTATCAGAATCAGTCACCTTCACTTTACTAACATCAACAACAGATACACCGCTTCTTCCGACGATCTTGACTGCTTTTTGTTTGTTGTTCACAATAAGAGCTGTATCTTCATCTACACCATAAGCAAATTGTTTCTTTGATTTTTCTTTTAGAGCTGTCATCACCAATCTACCAAGACGTGCACGTTCATCAAAATGCTGATCTACGATGCCATACTTAAAGAATCCGAGCCCTTTTTCAAGATGCACGGGTTCGTATTCCTTACTTGAATTTAGTTTGCTCTTCCTAACAAATTCATTGTTTAGTGCACCTAAGCTGTCACCACCTGTAATCATCACTTCGCTCATAACGGCTGCTCCAGCGCTCGTTCCTCCAATGACACCTCCTTCTCTATACATCTTCCAGATCGCGTCTAATGCTTTCGTCCGATGCCCGTTCGATTTAACTAATGTATCTGTAATTCGAAGCTGATCTCCACCAACAAACCAGATTGCACTATAATTCTCAATCTTTTTGGCTATTTTTTTGTTGTTTGCGTTTTTTTTCCATTTCGATTCATCTTCTGGTGTACCGCTGAAATCTCGATTTGCTAAAGGAACGATCTCGATCTGATGTTCATGTAAACCATATGTAATAAGATCTGCTTTAAAGCTTTGTGAAGATTTTAAGGAACTACTTGCTGCAGGTATGATTCCGATTTTTGCCTTCTTCTTCCCACCAGCTAAAGTGATAAATTCGTTATACACTTCCTTATTGCTACCGCCTAATGCTCCACCCGCAATCACGAGGTTTCCTTTCCAATCCTCCTTGTTTTTAGCGAAGCTCATTGATGGAAGCGTCAGTGATAAACCAAGCGTCATGGCCAACGTTACAGACATCCATTTTTTGTTCAAGATATTAGTTCTCCTCCATTCACATAGATCTATCTCTTTAAAGAAGATCTATCATAATTTTGAAAATTCAATATTCTTGTTGCAAGATACGTGCCAAAACCAGATAGCTTGTCTTTCAACAAATTAGCGATGAATCAAACTAATTTGGTTATTATTAGGATTTATAAAACGCCATAAAACACCCAAATGTACTTATGAAAACTAAATTTGTGTACGATTTTGTTTTCAAATAAAAAATCACCTCTTTAAGAAAGAGATGACTGCTTTTAAAGTTAATACCTACAAATACTTTTTAAAACCTTTACTGACCGATCCATCAAAACCTTCTCTTTCAAAAAACTGATGAGCTCTGTCTCGCTTTATGCTACTCAAGAGCATGATTCTGTGACAGTCCATCGAACGGCAATAATCTTCAGCATGTTGTAAAAGTTTTCTCCCTATATTTCTACCACGAAAACACTCATGTACGATAATATTTTCAATCACTCCATATGGACGAAAACCATGCAAGGCTTGAAGGCATATGTTTAACGTCAGCGTTCCCAATAATCCTTCATCATCTTCATAAACAAATAAAAAATTGTAGGGAGCATTCTTGATTACTTCGGTCTGTTCTTCTCTGACATTCATCTTTTTACTTTTTGGCACTAACATTCGGTAAAGTTCGAACAATTCGTCTTTATCCCTTTTTTCTGCCTCACGAATCATACAGGATACTCCTTCTATATATTTATGATGTATTTGATTCGTTAAAGGGAGAAAGATGTCCTCTTATCCTCACCTATTTTGCATGAAACAAAAATGGAGGGTAAAGAAAAAAGAAGAAGCAAAAAATCCGCTTCTTCTTACATATTATTCCATCCAATCATCCAGTTCTGACACGAGTTCATCGATCGGTTTGATCGATACCGGCAGTTTTGGCAGCGATTGAATGAAGGATTTTCCGTATCTCGTCTCGATCATTCTTCGGTCGAAGACGAAGACGGCTCCTTTATCTCGGCTGCTTCTTACCAATCGGCCGAACCCTTGCTTAAAGCGTATGATCGCTTGCGGAAGGGAAAGATCATAGAACGGATTTCCGCCTTCTGCTTTCAACTTCTCGCTTTTAGCGGCCATCACAGGCTGATCTGGCGGTGTGAACGGCAGACGGATGATCACGAGACAAGAAAGATCGTCACCAGGGATATCGATTCCCTCCCAAAAACTGTTCGTACCAAACAGGATGCTGTTATCAAAACGCTGGAAGTTCTTTGTAAGACGCGCCCGGCTTCCAGAATCAACGCCTTGCGCGATCAATACGAACTCTTCGGCATCCATCAAGCTTTTGAACGCTCCGTGTGTCTCTCGCAACATCTCGTAAGAAGTGAACAGAACGAGCATGCGCCCTTTCGTTACTTTTGCGATCTCGTACAGAGAAGACGAGATTTTTTTAACGAACGTTTTCTGATCCACTTCGTTAATGAGCGGAATGTCTGTTGGCACCATCAGCTTCGCTTGTTGTTCATATTGAAACGGAGAAGGCAGCTGTGCGCTGATCGGACCAAAGTCTAATAGTCCAAGCCTCTCACTCAAGTAACGGAAACTGTTCTTTACACTCATCGTCGCAGAAGTGAGCACAACCGAGCTTTTTTTGCCAAAGAATTTATCTGCTAGAATCTGATCGATCTCAACAGGCTTCGCAAAAAGTGTAACCGCGTGTCTTGGACCTTTTGACTCTGCTTCCATCCAATACACTTCTTCAGATAACGGGCAAGTCAATAAGTGATGAAGATCTGTCATCTCGTCCTGCAGATCGTTTAAGATGCCTTCTAGGTCGACTAAGAAACCTTTTTGCTGAACCGTTAGATGTTCTTCGTATTGATCAAAGCTCTTCAAAACACGTTTTACAGGCTTCACAAGATCACCCATAAACTGACGTGCCCGTGCTTCCATCTCTAGAACTGGTTCCCAAGCAGCAGCCTCGATATCTTCTTTCGTATAACGAAGCGTTAATTTCGTCAACTCAGTTGAGCGAGACGATTTGGCTTTGCGTAGACAGATCGTCTTGATCTGCTTGAAGATCTCATCAAGCTCGTTCTTCACATCAGAGAATAGTGAATCCCAATTAGCAAGATGATGTTCGTATTTTGGAACTTCAAGAAGATCACAGATCTCTCTAAACGTATTCATCATGCCATCTCCATCCGTCTGAGATAGACGGTCTAAGAGCTTAACGAATGAAAAATAATCTGTTTCTTTTCCGAAATGATCGCTTACGACTTCTTCAACATGGTGAGCCTCATCCAAGACCACTTCTTTATAAGCGGGCAACAGTTGATTATCAGACTTCAAGTCGGTAAACAACAACGCATGATTCGTAATCACAAGATCTGATTCATGCGCGGCTCTCCGCTGCTTGTGATAATAACATCTGGAGAACCAAGGACATCTATGGTTCAAGCAAGAATTGGCATCACTTTTGACCGTGTTCCAAAACAGCTTTCCGCCTGACGCCATCGACAGCTCTTCTACGTCGCCCGTCTCTGTTTCTGTAAGCCAGACGATCAGTTGTGCTTTTGTGAAGTTCATATCGTAATTATCATCGTGATGATCCATTAGCGTATGTTCAAATTTTCTTAAACATAGGTAATGATTTCTTCCTTTAAGAAGAGTCGCTGTAAAATCAAAGGGCATGATCCTTTTTAGCAGCGGAACATCGCGTTCTAACAGCTGTTGCTGAAGCTGTACGGTATGTGTAGAAACGACAAGCGGACGGTCTTTCTCCTTAGCATGTCGTATACCGGGTATGAGATAACCGAGTGATTTCCCTACACCCGTTCCCGCTTCAATCACAAGGTGCTGATTCGTGTGAAGAGCTTCGTCCACGAGTTCGACCATTCTCTGCTGACTTTTCCGCACTTCGTAATGCTGCATATGCTGCTGAAGCTGATCATGAACCTCTTCGTCTTTAAACTCTGTAAAATCATCATCTGAAGATTGTACAAAATCCGGTCTCTTTTTTAGAGCGAGTTTTCGGTAAAAATCAAACGTCTCTTCATCTGCTAAAAAAGCTGACTTCTCCGCGATCATATCCCCTACGATGCTTTCTAAAGAACTCTGCAGTTTCTTTAGAAAAGGTGTGAGCCTCTCGAGTGTTGCGAGGGGGAGATTTTCTAGCTTTTCTAATAGATGAATCAAGAGTCTTGCAGTTACTTCTGCATCACTGTCAGCTTGATGCGGGTTAAGGTGTTCTAATCCTAAATAATCTGCAAGCATCCCTAGCTGGTAGCCGTCTGCTCCTAAAAGAAGCAGTCTTGACATCTCAACTGTATCGATCAACGGCATGGATAGCCGCGAATAGCCTGCATGGTCGAGTTCACCTTGCAGAAACGAATAATCAAACATCACATTATGGGCAACAAAATAAGCTCCTTCTAACATCTGAAGGAGCTTTGGTGCCACTTCTTCAAACAACGGGGCATCTTTCACCATTTCGTCGTTGATGCCCGTCAATTGCTCAATAAAAGGGGGGATGGGAACGCCTGGCTGGATGAACGTAGAGAATCTGTCCGTTATCTTTCCTGCCTCAACGGCGACCGCACCGATCTGAATAATTCGGTCTCCTTTTGCTGCTGAATTTCCTGTTGTTTCAAAATCGATAACGACAAATCGCCGTGTCATAGCCTTCACCTCATTCCCCTGTGGCTTGTTTTATATCGAATTAATAAATAGTAGCCTCAGGTTCAACTCCGAGCATCTCTTGTACACGATTGTTCTTGTCCATAATCGCAACTTTCGGTACATGATGTCTTGCTTCGGTCTCATCATACATTCCGTAGGAAATAACAATAACAACATCCCCTTCTTGTACGAGACGTGCTGCAGCGCCATTTAAGCACATCACACCAGAACCTCGTTTTCCAGGAATAATATACGTTTCAAAACGTGCGCCATTATTATTATTTACAATTTGAACTTTTTCGTTCGGAATCATGTCAACAGCATCCAAAATATCTTCATCGATCGTGATGCTGCCAACATAGTTTAAATTAGATTCAGTCACCGTAGCACGGTGGATCTTGCCTTTCATTAACGTACGGAACATGTTTCTTCCTCGCTTTCTAGTCTACTTAAAATGTTGTCTAAGATGACATTATCAATCAAACGCGCTTTGCTGAACTTTACAGCTACAGCAATGATCAACTTTTTTGATTCTGGTGTAGGAGGAAGAAGTTCAGGATACGAAAGAATCTTGCAATAATCTACAATACCGCTCGTATGTTCCTCCAAGTATTTTATCATCTTTTGTTCGGTCTCACCACTATCACCCTCTAAAAGCCATTTTTTCGCTTTTACAAGAGATTCACTCAGATGAACGGCTTCTTTTCTTTCCGTGTCATTGAGATACACGTTTCTAGAACTCATCGCAAGACCGTCAGCCTCACGCTTTGTCTCACACCCGATCACTTTGATTGGGAAATTAAAGTCTTCAACAAGACCTTCAATGACAGCAACTTGCTGGGCATCTTTTAATCCAAAATAAGCGAAATCTGGAGACACGATATGAAACAGCTTTGTGAGTACTGTTGCCACACCATCGAAGTGTCCTACTCGGCTTTCCCCACAAAGCGCATCCACTCGTTTGTTTACGGAAACTGTTACGACGGATTCGTGAGGGTACATCTCTTTCGTATCCGGAAAAAATAATACATCTGCTCCAGCTTTTAATGCCAATTTCTGATCACGATCAAGGTCACGAGGATATCTGTCAAAATCTTCGTTAGGTCCAAATTGCAGCGGATTAACAAAGATACTGACAACAATCACATCAGATTCTTTCTTCGCGCGTTCGATCAGTGAGAGATGGCCGTCATGAAGATAGCCCATCGTTGGTACGAATCCTATCACTTTTCCCGCTCTTTTTTCTTCAGAGATCCATTTTTGCATGTCTTTAATAGAATTGATCTGTTTCACGATTGAACTCCTCCGTACAGAGAATGAAGCGTTTCAGCTTTCATATTAAAGCTGTGACTTTCTTCCGGAAATTGCTGTTTTCTTACGTCTTCTTTATATTGTAAAAGTCCTTCTACCATAACATCCTTCACGTTTCCGTACGTTTTCACAAACTTTGGTACATGGTGAAAACCGTAGCCGATCATATCATGGTAGACAAGGACTTGACCGTCTGTATGTTTTCCTGCACCTATTCCGATAACAGGAATTCTTAGTTTTTTTGTTACGATTTCAGCCAACTGCTGCGGAACACATTCCAAAACGATCGCGAACGCCCCAGCTTTTTCAAGCAACAGACTCTCTTCGATGAGTCGCTCTGCATCTCTTTCTTCTTTTCCTTGAACACCGTAACCGCCCATCACACCAACCATCTGGGGTGTTAGACCAAGGTGTCCCATGACAGGAACTCCAGCGTCAGTCAACCGTTCAACCGTTTGAACGATCTGTTTTCCGCCTTCTACTTTGACTGCAGAAGCACCGCTTTCTTGAAGAATTCTACGCGCGTTGTTCAGCGTTTCATCGATCGAACCGTGATACGTCATAAACGGCATATCCGTCACGATAAACGTGTTCGGCGCGCCGCGCTTTACCGCTTTTGTATGATGGATCATATCTTCCATCGTAACAGGTATCGTTGAATCATAGCCAAGCACGACCATGCCAAGAGAATCTCCGACTAACAAAAGATCCATCTCCGCTTTTTCACAGATAACCGCAGTCGGATAATCATAAGCCGTTACCATCGTGATCTTTTCGCCATCACTCTTCATCTTAAGAAAACTTTTCGTCGTTTTCATCATAAAGCCTCCCTGTTTTTAATTGGGCTCTTTCCATAAGCAGTTGCTTTTGAATTTTTTTATTAGGTTCTTTCTTAAGGGTTTTTGTTCTCTGCACCTAATTCATCATCGCAAGTTGATTGAAGCGCAAGGTGCGAGACTCCTGGGGGATCAGCGGGACAGGTGAGACTCTTATCAGCGCATAGCGCTAAGAGGCTCACCGCACGCCCCCCGGAAAGCGAGCAACCTGGAGCGGAAATCAACATCATCCAAAAGCAACAAAGCATAACAGAAAATGCCTCTAACAGGGCCAGAAGTGCAAAAAAACCTTCTTTCCAATAGAGGAAGAAGGCATAGGAAAAAATCCTAGACTTTTATTGTTTGCTCCCTCTGTCCCGGTCCTAAATTTGGATCTAGGCAGATATAAGGTTTGTGGTCAAAACTAGACAAGATTAGTGCAGTTCCACATGGATACCGCCTACAACTTTATTTTATCACGGACTTTCCTCAAGTAGAAGGAAATTCGATATCAGCTGAATAGATGGAGTGTACGACGCCATGATCGTCTTCTAAAAGCAAAACACCTTCTTCAGTGATTCCTTTGGCATAACCCGTGATCGCCCCTGTTATGGATCTTGCTGTAATTCGTTTACCTAAACTGAACGCACGGGATTCCCATAATAGCTTGATAACGCCAAATCCGTTTTCAAGATATTGATGGTATAGGGCTTCGATCTCTTGAAGAAGCACCCCAACCACTTCAGCCCGCTTGAATGATTGCCCGCTTTCAATCGCTAGACTTGTAGCGATCTCGCTGATCTCATCCGAAAAGTGCTGTCGTTCTTGATTCACATTGATTCCGATTCCGACGATTACCGAGTGAATAGAATCTGCTTCTGCTTGTAGTTCTGTTAAGATGCCAGCTGACTTTTTACCGCTGATCAAAATGTCGTTCGGCCATTTGATCGCTGCTTCAATGCCTGATACTTTTTCGATCGCTTTTGAGACAGCTACCGCGATAAGCAATGTAAGCTGAGGCGCTTTTTGAAGTGGAATGTTAGGCTTTAAGATCAAGCTCATCCAAACTCCTGTCCCCTTAGGAGATTGCCACGCTCTCCCTAGCCGTCCTCTACCACCGGTCTGTTCGTCAGCGAGTACGATGCTTCCTTCGACCGCGCCATCTCTAGCAAGAGCATGTGCGATCTCTTGTGTACTTTTTACAGATTCTCTGTACGTGATCTTCTTTCCGAATGTGCCGTCACCCGTATATAATGATACTTCTTCAGCAGTTACCGCATCAGGAGACGTGATCAAACGGTAACCTCTCTTCTGAACGGCTTCGATCGTGTAGCCGTTCTTACGAAGTTCTGAAATGTGTTTCCAGATCGCGGTTCTCGAACAATCCAGTCTGTTGCTGATTTCTTGACCTGAAACAAACTTTCCTTCTTGTTCTGTAAGCATGTGCAAAAGTGCTTCTTTCATCATGGCTCCCACCTTTTTACCCAATCCTTTAGTACGGATGAGCTGAGGGCTAGTTCTCCCTCAACGATTTTTTTCTCCATCTCTTCTAAAAGCTTCCCCAACCAAATTCCAGGTTCTCTTTGTGTGATCTCTGATATTTCCTTACCATCTAGCGGAATATCTTTTCTAGATGTGATCGGAATCTCGCTATATCGCTGTTTAAGTTGAGCGATTTCTTCAGCATAATCCTTCTTTTCGATCGCACTTTTTAACGTGATGCTTGATAATGCAGTCTCCAAGCCAAAACGGTACAAATCCATCTTGCTCCAGGAAGTAATACGATAGGCGGACATAAGCTCACCTACTTTTTTGATCATGTGATTTGGAAGTTTCCAGACTTTCAAAAATCCTCTAACATCACTCACATCAGATAACAGCAGGATAGCTGTCCATCTTTGTTCGTCAGATTCTAATTCGTTCCAATCAAAGTCCATAAACTGAGCATTCTGTTTTTCTTGCATCTTAGTAGGCATGTGATCTAAAACAGAGGATTCTTTCATAAACTTCAGTGCAATTCCCGCTTGTACACCTTGAAGCAGTTTAATGAACTCGATCGCAATTCGTTCTGTTGAAATACGACGAAGCAAGTATGCTTGATCTTTGATAGCACGCTTCGTTTCTGCTTCAATCGTCATGTTATACACACTCATGAACCGGCAAGCTCTCATGATACGAAGAGGATCTTCTGAAAAGCGCAGATTCGGATCTCCAACAGTCCGAATCTGCTCTCTCTTAAGATCTTCACGTCCGCCAAAGTGATCGATCAACTGAAAAGATGTATCCAGAGCCATCGCATTGAACGTAAAATCTCTTCTTGAGAGGTCTTCTTTTAGATCATCAACAAACCATACTTTTGATGGCCTTCTATAATCCCTATATTCATCTTCTTTTCTAAACGTTGTAACTTCATAAGATACAGATTCGTGTCTTACGATAACAGTTCCATGTTCGATACCGACCGGAATGGTCTTTGGAAAGATTCGTTGTACGTCTTCTGGTCTTGCCGAGCTCGCGATATCGATATCTTTGATCGGACGGTCAAGCAAGTGATCTCGTACACAGCCTCCAACAAAATAAGCACGGTACCCTTTTTCTTCCAACCGTTTTAATACCGGTAAGGCATTTTGGAACATTTCGTTCATACCGTACGATCCCCTACTAAGGAATAATAAATATCTTCATAGATCGAGACGATTTTGTCAGATAAGAAGTTTTCTTTTACATGTCTTACCGAATTTTCTCTGAACGTCATTAGCTTTTCTTCATCCTGTAACAGTGCGAGCGCTTTTTGTGCTACCGATTCTGGATCACCTAGCTCCACCATATAACCTGTCTCGCCATCGACGATCACTTCCGGTATTCCACCAATATTAGTTCCAATAACAGGTACACCACATGCCATCGCTTCTAGCAGTACGAGTCCAAAGCTTTCTTTTTCAGATAAAAGTAACTTTAGATCACAGATCGAGAACAATTCACCTACATTCTCTTGTTTTCCTAAGAACAACACATCATCTTCAATATCCAGCTCACGTACGAGTTCGCATGCCGTTGTTAGTTCTGGACCATTTCCGATCAATAACAGTTTTGAAGATAGTTCTTTTCGAATGAGAGCAAATGATTTGATCACATCTTCTAATCTTTTTACTTTTCTAAAGTTAGAGATATGAACGATGACTTTTTCATTCTCTTCAATGCCGTATGTTTGTCTCAATTCAGCATTATTGCTTCTTCTGTAATACACTCTTTCATCTACAAAGTTATGTACAGGAATGATGTCTTTGTTGATATTTAAAAGCTCTAAGGTATCTGCTTTCAGCTGATGAGAAACAGATGTAACCACATCTGATTTCTCAATACCGAACTTGATCATCTCACTTAGTGAAGGATCGTATCCGAGTACCGTAATATCAGTTCCGTGTAGGGTTGTAACGATCTTCATCTCATCATTTAGCATCTGTTTTGCTAACACCGCACAAACGGCATGCGGCACGGCGTAATGAACATGAAGAAGGTCAAGCTTTTCTCTTTTCGCTACTTCTGCCATCTTGCTAGCTAAAGCAAGATCATAAGGCGGATATTTGAACACGGAATAATGGTTCACTTCAACTTCATGAAAGAAGATATTCGGATAAAATTTTCCTAAACGAAAAGGAACACTTGATGTAATAAAATGAATCTCATGTCCTTTTTCTGCTAATAGTTTTCCTAGTTCTGTTGCAACCACTCCTGATCCGCCTACGGTCGGATAACAAGTGATGCCGATTTTTAACGTCATAGACTTTCTCCTTATAAATGGTTAGTTATATAAGTTTGTTCTGTAATGAACCCTTCTGCATAACTCACACCAGCTTCAAGACCAAACAGCTTGTCACGGGATTCTACACGTTCGATGTACCCGTTCGTTAGGGGTGTATCGATACTTTCTATCGTTTTTACAAACTGAGATGGATAAGCTTTCAATGCTTCGATCTTTGCATTGTATGACTCAGTTACGTTAACAAAGAGTTGTGGTCTCTCCGCACTGTTGATCATGTAATAAAATATATTCTTTACTTTGTGTGCAGGCAGATGTTTTGGATCTTGAATATTTTTTATTCCGGCAGAAAAGACGGCTTCTTTTACGAGACGTGCACAGTTTGCGTGATCTGGATGACGATCGATCCAATAGGGAGCAAACACATATTGAGGTTTATGCTCTCGAATAACTGAAACCAGTTTTAAAATATATTCTTCCTGCATATATAGGCCGCGGTCAGGTAACTGTAGGTTACTTCTTGTTCTTACTCCTAAAAGTTCTGCTGCTCTTTCAGCCTCTTTTTTCCGGATGTCGACGGTGCCGTTCGATGATAGTTCTGCTTCTGTTAAGTCACAGATGATCACGTCACGACCTCTCTCAGTTTCTGCTTTAATCGTAGCTCCCATGCCGATTTCTACATCATCTGCATGAGCGCCAAAGGCAAGCCAGCTTTCAACGGTCATTTTTTCTCTGACTCTCTTTCATCTATTATTTTTCTCCAATCCAGATCTCCTCGTTCGAGTGATCGAATAAAAAGTTCTGCTGAAGCCAAGTTTGTTGCGAGCGGAATCTGATATACATCACATAAACGCATCAGTGCAGATACATCAGGCTCATGAGGCTGTGCAGTCAACGGATCTCTGAAAAATAGTACAAGATCAAGATCATTTTCTGCGATCAATGCTCCGATCTGCTGATCGCCGCCTAAAGGACCAGATTGGAATCGTTTGATTTCAAGCCCCGTCGCTTCATTTATTTTAAAACCTGTCGTTCCTGTCGCAAACAGGGTATGTTTTTTTAGGATCGGTGCATATGCGACGGTAAAATTGATCATATCGTTCTTTTTCTTATCGTGCGCAATAAGAGCTATCTTCATAGTATCCCCTCTTATTCCATAATATTTTCAAGGCCGTATACAAGACCTTCAATGTTCATAACACTTTCTACCGCAAGTCGTACACCAGGCATGAAAGACGCTCTGTTCATAGAATCATGACGGATCGTTAAGACTTGACCCTCACCACCGAAGATGACTTCTTGATGCGCGACCAGTCCAGGTAATCTTACACTATGAATACGGATTCCTTCTAGTTCTGCGCCTCGTGCTCCTTTAAGGTCCTCTTTTTCATCAGGATGACCTTGTTTCTTTTCATCTCGCACTTCTGTTATTAGTTGCGCTGTTTTTAATGCTGTTCCTGACGGCGCATCCAACTTTTGATCGTGATGCTTTTCAATGATCTCTATATCCGGAAGGTATTTCGCTGCCATCTGAGAGAACTTCATCATTAAAATGGCACCGATCGCAAAGTTTGGTGCGATGATGGCACCTGTTTGTTTTTCTTCAGCCAACGCTGTTAGACGTTCGAGATCTTCATTGGAAAAGCCTGTCGTTCCAATTACCGTGCGAAGACCGTGGTTAAGCGCCAACTCAAGGTGCTTTTTGCCGATATCCGGACGCGTGAGATCTACAACGACATCTGCTTTTACAGCAGCAAGGCAGTTTTCCATATCATCGTAAACAGGTGCTTCCATAGAATGTGGTGCACCTGATAGATCCTTAACTTGAAGTCCGTCATTTTTTGAATCTACTGCAGCCACTAGGTCAAAATGTGGAGTTTCCTCAATCATCTTCAACGCTTCTTGGCCCATCTTTCCTCGAGGTCCAGCAAGTATGATACGAATATTATTCATGAGTAGTCTCTCCTTCTTTTTTAGTCCATCTGTCTTTGTCTCGTGTTTCAAACTTATTCATTACTGTTTTTAACGCATCGTCAAGATCTATATCGAGGGAATTTGCCAGACAGATCAACACAAAGAACATATCTCCAAGTTCTTCTTCGACCGTCTTTTTATCCTCTGTTGATTTCTTCGGTTTCTCTCCATAATGATGGTTCACTTCACGGGCTAGTTCCCCTAATTCTTCTGTTAAACGTGCAAGCATAGCTAAAGGACTGAAATAGCCTTCTTTAAACTGTGATATGTATTGATCTACAACGTCCTGACTCTCTTTTAATGTACGATTGGCCATGATGTTGACACTCCTCATTCAATATTAGTCTTCTTTATGTTATCGGTATTTTTTCTGTTTGACAAATTTCATGAAATTTCGCTTATAATAGGAAGGCATGACTAAAAACAACCTTAGTATCTTTGTAGAAAGTAGGCCTCATATGACTTATCCAATCAAACTAAAAAATATTTTATTTATCTTACTTGGTGCTGCCATCTTTTCGTTCGGAATCGTCCACTTTAATATGACGAACAATTTGGCCGAAGGTGGTTTTACAGGGATCACGCTTATTCTCTATTTTCTTTTCTCGATCGATCCTTCTTATTCTAACCTGGCACTCAACATTCCATTGTTTTTTGTCGGCTGGAAGCTGCTTGGAAGAAATGCCTTCATCTATACGATAATTGGAACCGTTGCCGTATCGGTATTTTTGTTTATCTTTCAACGTTTTTCATTTGTTACGATCAACCTTAAAGAAGATATGACACTTGCTGCTTTGTTTGCAGGGGTATTTATCGGAGTCGGGCTAGGAATCATCTTCCGCTTTGGTGGAACGACAGGCGGAGTGGATATCATCGCGAGACTCGGTCATAAGTTTCTAGGCTGGAGCATGGGTAAAACGATGTTCATCTTTGATTTCGTTGTTATCGTTGTCTCGTTAGTCTATTTAAACTATAAAGAAGCGATGTACACACTACTTGCTGTTTTCATCGGGGCGCGTGTAATCGACTTTATGCAAGAAGGCGCTTATGCTGGTAAAGCTGTCATGATCTTTTCAGATAAAAATACCGAGATCGCAGCAGACATCATCAAAGAATTAGACCGTGGCGCAACCATCTTAAACGGTAAAGGTTCTTTTACAGGGAACATCCGTGAAGTGCTGTACTGCGTCATCGCTAAGAACGAGATCGTCCGCATAAAGCAAGTGATCGAGCGTATCGATCCGCATGCATTTGTTACCGTAAATGACGTTCATGAGGTAATCGGTGAAGGTTTTACTTTAGATGCTGATAAGAATCCAATAGGCAGATAGAAAAAAGCTCCCGATAAAGTATCGGGAGCTTTACTGTTAGATTAATATTAATCGTCTTGGTTCATCCCTAAGAACATGAAGATGAAACGTGCTAGTTCGAGTAATGCTACAAGAGCACCAGCTACATACGTTAAGGCAGCAGCGTTCAGTACTTTACGAGCACCGCGCTCTTCGTTGTTGCGGATCAGACCTGTTGAAACGATCTGGTCCATCGCACGAGAGCTTGCATTAAACTCAACTGGCAGTGTAACGAATTGGAACAATACAGCTACTGACATGAAAATGATCCCTAAAAGGAACATGTTCATTGAGCTTAAAAGCATACCGCCTAGAATCAATAGAAACGAAAAGTTAGATCCGATGTTAGCTACAGGAACTAGAGCATGTCTGAAGCGTAAGAACGCATATCCTTCAGCATCTTGAATCGCATGCCCTACTTCATGGGCTGCAACGGCTGCGCCTGCAATCGAACTTCCGTAATAGTTATCTTCAGATAAACGAACTACTTTACTGCGAGGGTCGTAATGATCAGATAGCATCCCTCTGACTGGCTCTACTTGAACACTGTAGAGTCCGTTTTGGTCTAAAATCTCTCTTGCTACTTCTGCACCAGTCTTTCCTGTGCTGTTACTCACCTTCGAATACTTTTTGTACGTGCTTTTCACTCGCATCTGAGCCCAGATTGGAACGATAAGCAAAATTGCGAAGTAGATTAAAAATCCACCCATCGTTGGCATTCCTCCATATAAAAAGCTTTTGATACTCACATTTTACGTTTTCAGCTCACAGTTTGTCAAAGAAAACGCATGACTCATGACCTACTAACGTTTATCCGGCACTCTCAATCCATCTTGCTGATCACCTTTGTATTTTCTCCATCCTACGTAAGCTAGTGTTGATGATATGATTCCACCGATTGAAAATATTAGCCAAAAGAGCGATGGCTCTGAGTTATCTTTTTTTGCGAAGAACAGTGCTTCAAAATCAGCAGCAGCTGTCTCAAGCTGTTTTTGATGAGCAGGATCTGTAAGAATCTGACTGCGGTTCGTATCAACGTAAGAAACATGTTCATCGAGCTTTTCTAAATCTTCATCTTTCAGGTCAACCATTAAAGCTGGTCTGACCGTTTCGTAACGTTCAAGTAAAAGATTGGCTGCTTGATGAAACGCCACCGAATCATCTTCACTGATTCCCTTTTCCATCGTGATAAAAGGCTCGAGCATCATCAGCCCTGTTTTTTTCCATAACGGTTCATAATCGGTCTGAAGGGCATCCACTAATAAACGAACTTCGGTAAGCTTGTTTAGCTTTTTTTCCTTCGACCACTCGGGATTCTGAAGAGAAGATACAGCATCTCTGAACGTGTATTCTACGAGACGCTTCTGTTCAGGTCTTAAGGACAAGACGTCTTCTATATGAGTGATATTAGCTGATGTAAACTGCAGCACGCCAGCTGCTTCTTCATATCGTTCTATCTTACCAAGCTCCCAGATCTCACTCGTAAGCTCATTTATCTCAGACCATTCCTTCGTCTCTGTATGATTTGATGCAAATACTGGCATAGCAAGTCCAAAAACCATACAAAGAACCATCAATGCCCATCCAAACCTTCTCATCCGTTGTCCCTCCTGTACCCTTATACTTAAAACGTATGAGAGCTGGGACAAGGATAGACCTATTAATAAGGAATTAGAACGTGTTCTACGCTTTTCTCATCTTCCAAACAATGAAGATGGATAACGCAGATAACCAAAAGGTCAAGTATCCGATCATGTCTTGATACGGATCAAGAATGTCATATCGCGGCATCATATCAAACACGTAGTCGATGATTTCGTTATGAAATAGAACGAGTGCAGCAAGCGTTACATGCCAACCCTTGATCTTATAAAATGGAGCGTATAACAGACCTTGAACCGCCATACCGAGGTGTGAAAAGATAAGCATGTAGTTTATAAGATCCAAAGGCGTCCCAACAAAAGCACCACCAAGATTCATCCCCACTGCCCATATGCCATACTTAAAAAGCGTCGCAACGGCCAATGCCTCGATCACTCCATGCTGCTTATCCCTCAAAAACCCGATGATGACAAAGACAAAAAACAGAGATGCTGTTGGACTATCGGGTACGAACGGCAAAAAGTACCACGGTGTTTCTTGAAGCTGATAGAGGTACCAATAGTAACCGTAGATCGTGCCTAGTATGTTGATTAAAAGAAGTGCTAGTAAGAACATTCGATCCATGATGATCGCTCGAATCCAGGCCATAACCACATACTCCTTTATCATTACTGTGTTTCGTTTTCATTCAGAAAAAAGCCGGCCCATACCGAGCCGGCTTCAAACATTTACTTCTGTTCTAGTTTTGAGATGAATTCTGCTAATTGTTTTAGCTCATCATCAGAACCTTTAAACGCATTCGGCGGCATGCCTGGTGGCTTACCTTCTTTAGCGATTTTCATGATTTCTTCAGGCTTCAAACCTGTTCCGATCAATGATGGTCCTGATGCTCCACCTGATAACGTGTTACCGTGACAGCCTACGCAGCTCTGCTTTTGGTAGATCTTGTAACCAGGGTCGTTTTCATCAAAACTTACATCAACGATCTTACCTTGAGTCTTCGCTTTTTCCCAATCGTGTGTCACAACAGATTCCCATGTTAGATATGTAACAGAGATCAAACCTAATAACATTAATCCAGTTGCGATCGGACGTTTAGAAGGACGTCGCTCCAACCCTTTGTCCAGGAATGGCGCAAGCATTAACGCACCAAATGCTAGACCCGGTATAATAACAGTACCGATAAGAACATAATCCCCTGCCGCATACTTGTACTTCAGAAGCTGGTATAAAAATAGGAAGTACCAGTCTGGTAGAGGAATATATCCAGCATCGGTAGGATCTGCTTTTTTCTCCAAAGGAGATTCATGGACGATTGTTAGGATAAGGTATCCGATTAAGAATACAGCTCCTACCATCCATTCTTTTAAAAGAAAGTTTGGCCAGAACGCTTCCGTTTTTCCCGGAAACTCCGAATAATCTTTTGGAATATTCGGCTTGCGCTCAGCAGGGACACGAGAGTCACCGACAAACTTCATTCCTTTACCGCGATGCATATATTTCCCTCCTTTGCTCTTATGAAACTTTAAATCTTATGTTTGTTCTTACAACGGTCCGGAAATACCTTGTTTACGGATCATTAAGAAATGGGCACCCATCAAGCCTAATAATGCTGCAGGAAGGAAGAATACGTGAATCGCAAAGAATCGCGTAAGCGTCTGTGCTCCGATAATCTCTCCACCGGCAAGGAATGTCTTTGCGATCGGACCAACAACAGGAATCGTCATAGCGATCTCAATTCCTACCTTAGTCGCAAATAGCGCTTTCATATCCCAAGGTAATAGATAACCTGTAAAACCTAAACCTAACATAACAAAGAAAATAAGTACTCCAACAACCCAGTTTAATTCTCTTGGCTTCTTATAAGCTCCCTGGAAAAATACGCGCAATGTATGTAGAAACATCATTACGATAACAAGGCTCGCGCCCCAGTGGTGCATTCCGCGTACGATCACTCCAAATGCCACTTCATTTTGCAGGTAATATACGGATTCCCAAGCATTCACGATATCAGGCACATAGTACATCGTTAAGAACATACCTGAAAGAATTTGGATAACCGTGATGAAGAAAGTTAATCCACCGAAACAGTAAACAAACGCAGAAAAATGATGTGCGGGGTTTACGTGTTCAGGTACTTCATGGTCTGCAACATCTCTCCAAAGCGGCGTAATATCCAGGCGCTCATCTACCCAGTCATAAATCTTTTGTAGCATTCATTACGCCCCCTTTCTTGGTTTTGCCTTTCCTAAATAAAGCTTTCCATCTTTCACCTGGCTGTCATATACATCAAGTGGTGCAAGAGGTGCAGTTCCCTTAACATTCGTTCCATCCTTCGTATAACGGCCTAAGTGGCAAGGACAGAAGAACTGGTTAGGGTGCGATGGATCTGTATTCCAGTCTACCGTACAACCTAGATGTTTACAGATTGGAGAAAGTGCGATAAAATCACCATTCTTCGCTTTATAAACCCAGGCAGATTGAGTGACATCAGACTCGTACCAGCCATCTTTTTGTTTGATTTTAAAATCGAAACGCTTTGGTTCGTTCGCAATCTCTTCCACGCTCGTAACCGCTACCAATTCTTGATCTGTTCCCTCTTTCAAAATCGGATCAAGGGCGAAACGGACCATTGGCATAAGCATGCCGGCAGCCATAAATCCACCTACGCCAGTTAATGTGTAGTTTAAGAACTGACGTCTTGAAATATCTTCCTTTGACATTGTTTTCCCCCCCTTATGCTGTAAATGACGGTCCATCCGGACTTTTACACACATATTACTAGGACATAAACATGATAGCTTATGTTGTCTTTTAATGTCAATATGACATGTGGTAAATATTACGAATTTATACTCCTCTGCCAATCGTTGAAAATAAGCTGAAACAACGGTTTTACCTGCTCTTTTATCACTTCTAATTTATACTTCTCGTCCATTGTTTCTAGCGGCAGAGCGGGTACCCAAAACAATTGTCCCGAAAGTTGCTGTTCGAATTCCTTCCAATACACATCGCTAGTCATCAGAAAGATATGTTTGAAATGGCCGGAATTTTTTACGTGCTCTAAGAAACTAGTTAATCGTTCAAGAGCCTGATCATTTTTTACATATGTAAAATTAGGGGATAAGAACAACCTGCCATGCAGCTGACGCTCGATCTCTGACGTTAGCAATTCTGTATACTCGGACATCGTCACACTCGATTTGAAGTCGTGAGAGAAGCTGACTGGTGTTAACGGAATCAGTATCGAATCTACATACTCACCAGATTTTAAGAATACATCTGCGTCTTTTGTTTTCCATTTCATAAAAAAATCTCCTTACTTGGTATGTACTGCTTCTTATCGTACCATATTTCTCTCTAGCATAATGTGGTTGGCAAATAAAATAAGTAGATTAGCAGATGTCGAAATAAGTCTAAGTATGTCGACTTGCGGATAAAGTGATCAAACTTTTGGATTGCAGGCTAAAACTTCTGGATTCAAAGCCTGATTTCGTGGATTGGGTGCAATATTCCATGTTCAAGGTATAAAAATATTGCGCGCAAACGTTAGCACACAAGCCACATAGCCCACAAAAAAGACGACCCTTTTTCTTAAGAGTCGCCTTCACACAACTAGGATGGCTGTTTTTCTAAACTTTTTAGTTCATTGGTCCATTTTGTAAAACTATCATAATCCTTTTGGTCTAGTGCTGCATCGATCTTCGCCATAATATCATTCTTGCGGTAGGTTTCAATCGACTTCTCTAAGACCATTTCCGCCCAGATGCCATATTTTTTGTCCATAGACATGTTCTGTGGCAAGTGTGGGTTCTCTTCTAATACAGAAGCGTACTCGGGCGTCAGACGTGATGCGTTAAAATTAAGCTCAAGATAGATCTCTTCTTCTTGGTTCAAGCGGATGTCGTGAAATGATTTTTCGGCATCAGTCGTTAGAACATTTTGCTTGTAAAAACGGAACGGAACTCCGTCTGTGCATTGAGTTGACATGATTATGGCCTTTGGACAATATTCAGCTTTCTCTACAAAATGTACCTTCTCCATCAGTTGGTCATCACTAACTAAATAGTTTAATAACCAAACACATTCGCGCTTCTTTAACTGATAATGATTAAGGAACCATTTGATAAAATCCTTTTTTTCAAGGACCGAAACGGTGCTGCTCATTGCAATCCCCCCATCATTCAAAAACACGTCATCTTGATAATAAATATATTCTCTCACTGCTCGTAAAATCCTTCTTCACTTCAGAAAGTTTTAAAAATCTTCCAATCGATTTAAAACGTCTTCAATATCGTCTCGTTCAGGGCTTTTGTTCAACAGATTCTGCAGAATAGATTTCGCTTTCTTCTGGTCGCCTTCCTCGATGAGGAAATAAGCATATTCTTCTAAGAACACCGGGTCCTCAGTAAATAACAGAGATGCTTTTTCGTACCATTTTGCCGCTTCCCTATAATCTTCAGTTTCTTTGTTTGCTGTAGCGAGATGCCAGTACATGAGCGGTATCTCCTCTTTTGTTTCAGCTAGTGATTTGTAGAGACTGAGCAGATCATCAAATCGTCCTTCAGAAATGTACTGATCTCCTAACCGCAATAACGGTTCTATACGTGTAGGATTGAGTTCAAGTGCTTGTTTCACCCACTGTTCTCCTTGTTCAGGATTGTGGAGTTTATAAGCTAACCTTGCAGCTTGCAGATAGATATTCTCGTTATGTTCATCTCTCTTTAACCCTTCAGAGATAACGTCATATGCTTCTGTTAGTGCCCCTTCTTCTTCATACGCTTCAGATAGTACACTATAAAGGGTTGTATAATCAGGATCCATGTCTTTTAGTTCCTCAAGACTTGCGATCGCTTCTTTAAACTCACCTGCTTTAAAAGCAGTTACTCCATGACCAAACAAACTGTAAAGGTCTTTATGGTGATCCAGACCTTTTCTGTAGAATGGAAGTGATTCCTCAAACTTACCTGCTCTGCTTAGTGCTTCGGCATATCTTAATGTAACATCTTCAATTTCAGCTTTTTCGTCGATCGCTACTTTTAATAGTGGCAAACTTGAATCAAATTTACCTTGCCTTAAATAAAAATCACCTAAAGCATAAGCGAGCACAGGATGTTTCTGGTCCTTTTGATGCGCTTCTGTCAACTTACGTTCTGCTACTTCTGTCAGTCCAAGACTTTCATAAAGATCCGCTTGAAGGATGAGTGCTCTTAAATATTCGTCATCTTCTTCGGTTACTTGGTCCAAATACTCGATCGCTTTCTCATCCATGCCTTCATCCAAGCAGCATTCTGCAATGGATACGAGCAGCTCTCCATCTCCAGGGTATTTTTCGAGCAACTCATTAAAAAGGTTCATCGCTTCTGTTGTATGACCCCAGTTCAAGTAAACTTCTGCGATTTCAAATTTTTCTGGGTCGCCTGCTTTTTGTTTTAGTTTATCTAATAAGCTCATCCCTTTTTCGACGTCACCATGTTCGACAAGCCTTATTGCATCTTGGATTTCGTTCACTAATAAAACTCCCTTATCCCTTGTATTCTTGTGACTATTATACACGAGATATAAGAGATTCTCCAAAACGACGTGGCTTTACTACAATAATTTCTTTTCCATATCCCTGGTGCTTCTCTGGAACATTCTCTGAAAAGACGATTGTGCCTCTTACGATTACAGCCTGTAACGTTTCATTCAAACCATCCGTACGGTAAATACAATAGTCTGCATCACTGCCAGCGAACAGACCGCCTTTTACAGGGTATAGACCAAGCATCTTTAAACTAGGCAACGAGATCGGTTCTGCTTCACTCAAATCATGAAAAAGTGTTGGAATTTGATGTTTAATAGATAACTCGTTCCATTTTCTTTGCCACGTTTTTTTCAACTTCTGATCCATGTCTGATGGAAAGGTTGGGAAGATCACTGTTCCATAACTAAAATTTGCTTCACTGATCCTCTCCCAGATCACATGTGTTAACTGAGTAAAATCTTTACAGATCAACTCGATGAACGGAATTCTCTGCTTTCGGCAAAAACTTATCATTTGTGGAGTGATTTTTTCTGGAGACATGCTAAGACCCATACAATAGTCTATCGAACTGGATATTAATAAGTGCCTCGTTCGTTTCAACTCTGTTTCAGCTTCATGTAAGTAGCTGACTTCAGCAGATGTTAGAAGAGTGGTCGTACCCATTCTAACTCGTTCACCCAGATTCTGCCTTACCTTTTCAATAGGCAATCTATTTAATGACATAAGAGGACTGATATGCCCAGGAATCATCTTTAAACCATGCATAGACATCTTCATCACATTCATTCTAAGAGGGCCCTGTGAGACGTAGGAGATTTTTTGAGAGTCTACTAGATAGGAAAGAACAGTATCTGTACCGAGCGATTGCAGCGGGCGCTCAATAATATATCGCATAGCTCGCCTCCTTTTTTTCTCTATAGGACAAGTTATGATAGAAACGAGATTTTTATGATAGAAAATATAATGGAAATAAAAAATGAGGACAAAAAAAGTCCTGACATGTAAGCGCTGTCAGGAAAGTATAATATGGATAGGAGTGGAGAGAAACCATATTACATTCATTATAAATAGAGCTTATTTAAAATGCAACACTTTTTTGAAAATTATGAAAATAGCCCGATGTTAGCAAAAATGATCGGGCTATTTTCATAGAACTTATTTGTTTACTTTCTCTACAACAGAGTCAATATACGTTCCTAAATGTTCGATGATCTCTTTGTTTTGTACTTCTTCACCGACTGTGATTCGTATCATAGTAGGAAACCCTAATGCACTTCCTGATCGAACAATATATCCTTTACGCAAAAGATAATCAAACGCTTTATCTGCATCAGATTTTACGTCGATCAGGATAAAGTTTGCTTCAGAAGGATAGTACAACAGTCCTTTATCATCACAAAATGCATAAAACAGTTCAAGACTTTTCCTGTTTTTCTCTTTACATTCTCTAATGAACGTATCATCTTCCAATGCTCCGATCGCAGCAGCTTGAGCGATTCTAGATGTGTTGAAAGGTTCTCTAGCTGGCTCGATATACTGGATGATGGAAGATGCAGCGACTCCATATCCAATTCGAAGCGCAGCTAGTCCATGGGCTTTTGAGAACGTTCTTAAGATCACTAGATTACTGTACTTCTCCAAGTAATCTAGCGTGTTTGGATAATCAGCAGCTGATACATATTCGTAATAAGCTTCGTCACTTACTACGATCACGTCAGACGGTACTTTTTCCATAAAGCTTACAAACTCTGACTCCGGAATATAGTTTCCAGTCGGGTTGTTCGGGTTGCAAAGCCAGACGATTCTCGTATTTTGATCGATCGCTTCAAGCATCGCATCTAGATCATGATTACCTTCGTTCAACTGAACCTCTCTCACTTCAGCTCCTTCAATAACAGCATTATGTCTGTATTGTGGAAAAGTAGGAGCTGCCATCACGGTATTGGTTTCAGGAGATAGATAGGCTCGGCAAAGAATTTGTACCACCTCATCTGACCCGTTTCCAAAAATGATCTGGTCTTGTTTCACTTGAAGTTGGTTCGAGAGTTTTTCTCTAAGCTCAGCTGAATAACCGTCAGGATATACATGAAGCTGTGAGAGCTCCTCTCTTATCTTTTCTTTCGCAAGATCCGAACATCCATAAGGGTTCTCGTTTGAAGCGAGTTTTACGATTTTCTCTAGTCCTAGTTCACGCTTCACTTCTTCTACTGGTTTACCTGGTTTGTAAGGTTTTAAAGATAACAACTGCTGTTTTGGCTGCATTTTCCCACTCCTTTTTAACGACTATAGACAGGCAGCAAAGACTCAATATACGATTTAAACGTTTTAATCGCTTCCTCCCTATTCGTTAGCAGGTCACTCTCTAGTTCCTCGATCTTTTTGACGATCGCACTACCTACGATGAACCCATCACTGCTGCCATCAAACTGCTGGATCTGTTCTCGCGTAGATAGTCCGAATCCTACTAAGACAGGAACACGGCTGTTTCGTTTCGCGGCTTTTAAGAAATCATCCAGTCCCGCTCTAAACTCACTTCTAACTCCTGTCACACCTAATGAAGAGATACAATACAAAAAGCCTTCTGCCTCTCTGCTGAGTTTTGCAAGCTTTTCTTCACGGGTTGTAGGAGAAACGAGCGAAATGAGAGCAAGGTTATGTTCTGAACACATTTCTTGTAGATATCCGCTTTCTTCATACGGCAGATCAGGCACTAAAACCCCGTCCACACCGCTGTTCTCTGCTAACTTCAGGAAACGATTTTCTCCTAATTGTAACAAAAGATTATAATAAGTAAAGATAATTACCGGAATCTTCAATCCTCTTTCACGAAGCTTAGCAACGAGCTTTACGGTTTTTTCAAGATTCATGTTTTGTGCCAAACCTCGCATACCTGCTCTCTGAATAACAGGTCCATCCGCCAATGGATCTGAGTACGGAACACCTAGCTCGAGCGCATGAGCTCCACACTCTTCTAGGGCTAAAGACAGTTCGATCGTTGCTTCTTCACATGGATCTCCAGCCATGATGTACGGAGTGAAACGATAATCTGAAGAATGTTGAAAGACTTCCCATCTCTTGTTCATCTTTATTCGCCCCCTTCTTCAAATTCCATCAGAGTATGAACATCTTTGTCGCCTCTTCCTGATAAACAGACGACTACATGCTGATCTTTTCGCATTTTTTTTGCGAGCTTCAGACTATAAGCTACAGCGTGAGCACTCTCTAACGCACATAGGATTCCTTCGTTCTCACATAAAAGCTTTAAGGCCTGTAATGCTTCTTCATCTGTTACTGCTTCATACGTTACTCTTTTTGTCTCATGAAGGTAGGCGTGTTCAGGTCCTATCCCTGGATAATCGAGTCCCGCTGAGATCGAGTATGGTTCTGTGATCTGTCCTTCGCTCGTTTGAAGAAGCTTCGTCAATGAACCGTGAATCACTCCATTTGAGCCTTTAGATAATGTGGCTGCATGTTGTGCCGTCTCTACACCCATCCCTGCTGCCTCTATACCGTATAGTGGAACCTCTTTCTCGATAAAGGGTGCGAACATGCCGATCGCATTACTGCCGCCTCCTACACAAGCTACAACAGCATCTGGAAGCTTCTCGTGATGAATCTCTTTAAATTGACTCTCTGTTTCATGACCGATCACTTGCTGAAATTGTTTGACCATCTTCGGATATGGATACGGTCCTACAGCAGAACCGATGAGATAAAATGTATCTTCTACCGCAGCAACCCATTCTCGGATCGCTTCATTGGTAGCATCTTTTAACGTTTGGCTGCCGCTCGTGACCTCGATCACTTCTGCACCTAACAGCTTCATACGAAAAACATTTAGTGCTTGTCTTCTAATATCTTCTTTTCCCATATAAACTTTACAAGATAATCCGTACTTGGCTGCAACGGTCGCTGCAGCTACACCATGCTGACCCGCTCCGGTCTCAGCGATGATCTTTTTCTTTCCCATCCTTACTGCTAAGAGCGCCTGGCCGATTGCGTTATTGATCTTATGGGCTCCTGTATGGTTCAGGTCTTCTCTCTTTAAATAGATCGATGCTCCGCCATTGTACTCACTGAGACGATCTGCTCTTGTTAAGGGAGTCGGACGGCCTGAATAGATCGCTAGTTCTTTTTGAAAAAGCTCATTAAATTCTTTATCCTGTATGGCTTCATCGAAAGCCGTCTCTAACTCTTCAAGTGCAAACATGATCGTTTCTGGGACGTATTTCCCACCAAACACACCGTATCTTCCTCTATGATCAGGTACTGTAGCTGTAGTCATCTCATTATCATCCTTTCAAGAGTTTCTATTCTTTTTAAGCTTTTTCTTCCGTTTTCTTCGATACCACCACTCAAATCGATTCCGTGCGGATGAAGTCTTTTTAGTTCTGAAACATTATCTGGTCGGATTCCGCCAGCTATGAAACACGTTACTCCTATCCTCTCTGCTGTTCTCATCATGTTAGGAACTTCTTCCCAAGAAAAAGGAATACCTGTACCTCCGAACTGCCCTTTAGCTACTGAGTCTACGATAAGACTATCTGCCGCTTTTCCATATAACTCTATTTCATTTAAAACGTGTTCACTAAAAGGTAGTGCTTTATAGATTTCTTTGTTGCAATGAACTCTTATTTCCTTGAGCTGTTCAACCGTTTCAGTACCGTGACATTGGATGATGTCTATCGGAACCGTGCTGATTACTTCTTTGATTCGTTGTACGGTTGCGTTTTGAAAAACGCCCACGAGCTTTTTAGATTTTCCATACTTCTCAATCCAGCTGTTCACTTTGGTAGGATCGACTTTTCTTTTACTTTCAGCGAATATGAACCCGATCAGATCTGCTTTTGTTCCAATGAGCAGCTTATAGTCCTCTTCAGACTGACAGCCACAATATTTAATTTGAACAGTCATGATAAAGCTCTCTGATCTTAGTTTCTATCGAATCCGCTCTCATCAATGTTTCTCCGATCAACATTCCGTTCACTCTGTGATCGAATAGGCTTTTAACATCTGAAGCTGTTTTGATGCCACTCTCACTGATAACAAGAGTTTCTTCATTTATAGACGAAAGAAGAGAAAATGTATGCTGGATATCTGTTGTGAACGTCTTAAGATCACGGTTGTTTATTCCGATCATCGAAGGGTTGCAAACGTCGTAAACTTGCTGGATCTCCTGATGTGAATGAACTTCGACCAAGCACTCTAGCCCGCATTCTGTTGCTAGTGCATGAAGCTTCTCTAACCGTTCACTTGGTAAGCAAGCTGCAATGAGTAGAATCGCATCCGCTCCATTCTCAACGCTCTCAATGATCTGCTTTTCATCTATGATGAAATCCTTCCTTAAAAGAGGCAGCGAGACATGATTGCGAATATCTTTTAAATATTGAAGATCTCCTTGAAAGAACTCGGTGTCCGTTAAGACGGATAAGCAAGATGCGCCAGCTTTTTCATATTCAACAGCGATCTCTACAGGATTGAAATCTTCTTTTATGATTCCTTTTGATGGTGAAGCTTTTTTCACTTCAGCGATCAACGCTGGTCTTTTAAAAGAGTTTGCAAGTGTATAAGCAAAAGGTCGATGATCTTTATCGGTAAAATCCAGTTCACCTTTCTTGAATGAAGGGAGAACGGCTATTTCTTTTTCTTTTTGTTTCAATATTTTAGTTAACATGTGCACTCGCCTCTTCTTTCGTCATTTCTTCAAGATGATAATATGCGGATTTTGATCGTAGACACTGTTTGATGATCTCCACTCCGTCTCGAATACTTGAGACTCGTTTTGACGCAAACAGAGCTGCAGCTGCATTTAGGATGACTATATTACGAGCTGATTCATTTCCTGCACCTTGTAGGATGGAACGAATGAGCTCAGCACTTTCTTGTTTGTTCTTTACCGTTAACTCACTTAGATTTCCTCGGTTTAATCCTGCTTCCTCAGGTGTGTAGGTAAACGTTACAACTGTGTTGTTCTCAACTAAAAACATCCGTGTATCACCTGTGATCGAGCATTCATCCAAGCCTTCTTTACCTGTAACAATCAATGCTCTTTTGATCCCGAGCTTATTAATCACTTCAGCGAGCTTTTCAGCAACTTCTTCATTGCTTGCTCCGATCAGCTGATACGTCGGTGCCATCGGATTTAACAGTGGCCCGATACAATTGAAGATCGTTCGAAAAGGGAGTTGCCCCCTCAACGAAGCAACCTTTTTTAGTGCCGGATGAAAATATGGTGCGTGCAAGAATGCTATGTCGTGTTTATTCAGTTGCGAATTGGCTTCAAAGTGGTTACTTGACGCTTGAATGCCTAGAGCTTCTAGCACATCAGAGCTTCCACTTTTTGAAGTGACTGCTTTGTTGCCGTGCTTCGCTACTTTTATCCCTAAGGAAGCGAGTATGATACTGACAGCGGTGGATATGTTAAAAGTCGATGCTCCATCACCACCGGTACCACAAGTGTCCATCAGTTCATGGTGTTGTGAGGATTCAGCCTTTCTTGAGAGCTTTCTGATCGCTTTAACAAAACCAACGATCTCATCTACCGTCTCACCGCGAAAGCTCATGATACTTAGAACAGAACTTGCTTGAGCATCTGTAACATCACCACTCGCTAATTTCTCCATAAAATAAAAAGCTTCATTTTCTGTTAATGTTTCGTGTTTCATTATTTTTTGAATGATATTTAAAATCATATGAACACCCCTTAATCGTTTTGGTTGTTTTGTCTACAATCAAAAACGTTCAAGGCGGAATAGGAAAGGATATGATCATATCTGCACCTCCGTTAAATACGGAGAATGAGGAGGATATAAGAGGTCGATCTATAAGGGAACATGTACATGCTTCTTAAGAAGCATACAAAAAAGCCATGCAGAAATAACCCGCATGGCATATGTACATGTCCATTCTCGGCTCTGCTCCACTCAAACTCTCTCAACTTGTCTCAACTATGCTCTAAACTCTAAACTAAATGACACAATTACATGTGCTCTAAACTTATCAGTTACATTAAACTATTGTAGGAAATCTGTCAACAGATTTACAGCGTTACAATTTTTTTTACTTAAGTTTTCTATAAAAGAACGGTTCTACCGATTCCAAGTCGTATAATCCAGGATTGAAGATCTGCTCGGTACTTCCCACAAATAGAACACCGCCTTTTCGAAGCGCTTTGCTGAATTTTTGATACAAAACCGTTTTTGCTTCTTCCGTAAAATAAATCATCACATTTCGGCAAACGATGAGATCAAAATCAGATTCAAAACGATCTGAAAGCAGATTCTGCTTCTTAAATGTTACTTGTTTTTTGATAGAATCTGAAACGCTGATACCAAGTTCCTCTTTTGTTGTATGTCGGGCAATTTTGTCGCTCGGAACATCTTTGATCGCTTTTTCAAAATAAAACCCTTTTTTTGCTTGGTCTAACACTTGTTGATCTAGATCTGTTGCAAGTATTGAAAACCTTGATAGTCCTTTTTTGTAATCTGATAACAACATCGATAGGCTGTATGGCTCTTCTCCTGTGGAACATGCGGCACTCCATACTTTTAAAGATGACCTGTCTTCAACTAACAGTGGAATGATTTTTTTCTCGAGCACATCCCATCGAGCAGGATTTCGGTAAAACTCAGAAACGTTAATTGTCATGCGGTCTAAAAACTCAAGAAGCAAATCTGAATTTTTTGTGAGTGCACGAAAATAGTCTGCAAATGTTGTAAATGATCGCTTGTCTCTCAGTGCAAGGAGTCTGCGTTTCATTTGCGCTTCTTTGTACAAGGAAAGATCTATTCCTGTTTGGTCATTAATGCTCTGTTTAAAGCTTTCGTAGTCCTGGTCCATATGTCTCTCTCCAATTCAGCTGCCATGCATATTTAATCTCTACACATATATATCGGAAGCTGATACGGATTTTTGCATACTAGATGAATGAACATTACAGATGGCTGGTGCATTTATATTATTATTTTATCCGTAGGAAGTTGTCGATTTTCGTAAATTATAGTCGACTTGTCATTATAATAGGTGAATTGGTGAAATTACGTTGCAAATCGGTCAAATTATTACGAAGAGAGGTAAATTTAATAATGAATTTTGGCAAACTCATATTGTTAAAGGTTCTCAAAATAAAAAACCGGCGCGGCGGCCGGTTAAAACGCTTTCATTTCCATGTAAAATTAAATCCAAACTGCAACTGCTTTATCATAAGAAACAAGTTCTTCTTCTTTGAAGAAAAGACCGATCTCACGGACAGCGCTTTCAGCAGAGTCAGAACCGTGGATGATATTGTTGCTTACTTGTACAGCATAGTCTCCGCGGATTGAACCAGGAGCCGCTTCAGATGGGTTTGTTTTGCCCATCATGTTACGAGCTGTAAGAATAACGTCCTTACCTTCCCAAACCATAGCAAATACTGGACCAGATGTAATAAACTCAACTAGTTCGCCGAAGAACGGACGCTCTTTGTGCTCACCATAATGTTCTTTTGCAAGATCTTCAGAAATGTTCATTAGTTTAGCACCAACAAGTTGAAAACCTTTCTTTTCAAAACGGGATACGATTTCTCCGATTAACGCACGTTGAACACCATCAGGTTTTACCATTAAAAACGTTTTTTCCATGCATTCCCTCTCCTATCATCTATGTATATGTGGGACAAGTTCCCCAGAGAAATCGTACCAAAAATTTTAAAAATTAGCAATCACTCAAAATTTTCGACCAGCGATATAATCTGCTACTTTTAACAAACTATCTCTGGCATCCGTTTCTGGCAAAGACTCGGCAGCCAATTTAGCACGCTTTAAATATTTATCAGATATCTTCGTCGCGTAATCAATCCCGCCTAACTCTTTGATATCTTTTAACAGTTCAGCTAGTTGAGCAGGCTCTTTTGTTTCATAATAAGCATCCAGCTTTTCTTTCATGTCTGGATACTGATAGATCGTGTACAGCACAGGCAATGTTAAGTTTCCTTGCTTCAGATCACTGCCCGCTGGTTTTCCGAGCTGCTTTTCAGAAGCGGTAAAGTCTAAAATATCATCCGTAATCTGAAAAGCCATGCCGACAGAGAAACCAAAATCATACAGCTTTTTTTGAAGAGAGACATCCGCTTTAGAAGTAATTGCTCCAAGCTGACAGCTCAGCGCAATTAGAAGTGCGGTTTTCCGTTTGATCCGTTTGAAGTACTTTCTAATGTTTTGATCCGTATCATACTGTTCATTAATCTGCTCGATCTCACCGAGACACATCTCTTTCATTCCTTGGGCCAAGATTTGATGCGCACGTGGTATTTCGATCTCAGTCATTAGTTTTAAGGCGGATGCGAAAATAAAATCGCCCGTATACATGGCAATCTTATTATCGTATTTTGCTTTTACTGTTTTTCTTCCACGTCTCATATCTGCATCATCCACTACATCATCATGTACGAGTGAAGCCATATGGATCAGTTCAAGAGCTGCAGCCGGCTTTTTCACTTGCTGAATGTTATACGTGCCGAACTGAGCGGAAAGCAGAACAAATACAGGGCGGATTCTCTTTCCCCCTGCTTTTAAAAGTTCAGCTCCTGCCGTATGAATCTGTGTCTGATCGGAACGAACGGATTCTACGAGCTGATCTTCAATCTGCTGCAAGTCTTTTTTTAGAAATGAGTATAAGTCCTTTAACTTCACTTTTGTTTCACCCTATCGCCCGTTACTTATACGAATATTTAATGATAGAGGGCATTGTTTTTAACAATCCGCACTCTACAGCTAGCTGAAAATAAAGGTTGAGTCCCTTTTCATGTTCGCCACTAAATTGATAATTTAATCCACTAAAATAAGAATTCCAGAACTGAAAAGTGCCTCCGTGTTCTGCTATCACTCGCTCGATGACAGGAACAAAATTTTCTTTCTGACATCTTTCTTTGCTCTCTATCATACTTCTTCCCACATACGACAATAGCGAACCTTGTTCGGTTTCCATTTCATTTCGATACGCCATCACAGCAAAGATCATAGGCAAACCTGTCTGCTGGTACCAGATCTCCCCAAGGTCGTATACATGATAAGATCCTCGCTTACGGTATGCGCTTATCGCATCGTCTCCAATCAAAAGACACGCATCATAAGCGTTCAGCATCTCTTCAAAATTCGGTGTTTCTATCTGGTATGTAACCTCAACACCATAAAAACGGTCTAAGATGATTTTTAATAGAGCGACCGATGTTTCTGAGCTAGAAGTTAAGGCGATCCTTTTACCGTTCAACTCTTCGATCTTATACTTTGAAAAAAGAAAGATAGAATTTACTTTTCCGAACGAAGAAACAGAAAGGTCTGGAACTAAGCTGTAATTCATAGCGTTCTTTCCGTATGAAAACGAAGAGATGCCTCCGATATCGACCAGCTGTTTCTCCATTAAAGCGTTTACTCTAGATGGAACTGCCTGCGTTATAGTCGCACCTTGATCCATCAGTCTTTCTCTATCTAAATAAAAATAAAGGGGTATGATGTTCGTGTAGCTGATTTCCCCGATGTTCATAATCTATCAGTCTCCCCAGCGTGTAAACAATTCGTGATGTACGCCTAAGTTATCTAGTACTTTACCTACTAAGAAGTTCACAAGGTCATCCATAGACTTCGGCAGGTGATAAAAACCAGGCATCGCAGGAACAATCTTTCCTCCTGCTTCTGTTACTTTCAGCATGTTTTCAAGATGAATCTTATGAAGTGGTGTCTCTCTAGGCACTAATATCAGTTTTCTGCTCTCTTTTAGCATAACATCTGCCGTACGTTCTAAGAGGTTTCCTGATGCACCATGAGCGATTCCTGAAAGAGTTCCCATCGAACATGGAATGATGACCATTCCGTCGTTCTGATACGAACCGCTTGCGATCGGCGCGTTAAAGTCACGAAGGGTGTGATAATGAAAACGTTCTTTACCGTATGAAGCAAAGTTTTCTTCTATACAGCGTTCACGGTCCTCTGTATCCCATAATAATTCTTCTCTAAACACCTGCCAACCTGCTTCAGTTACAACAAGATGTAGTTTGTGTCCGCTTTTTAATATCTCTTGAGCGAGTCTTACGCCGTAAACAGCTCCACTCGCTCCTGTAATTCCAATTGTAAAAGTTTTCATATCAACAAATCTCCTACTGAAAAGATAAACATGACCACACTCAATACACCGTTCATCGTAAAGAAAGCCACATCCAGTTTGGACAGATCATGAGGCTTAACGAGTGAGTGCTCATAGACCATGATCGCACCTGAGATGAACACACCTAAGTAGTAGATCCAGCCCATTCCTGATACAACGCCAAGTGAAACAAAAGCTATGAAACTAGCAACGTGCAGCCATCTAGCAGTCATCAGACCATTAGCGATACCAAACGCAGATGGAATGGAATACAGACCGTGTGACTTATCATATTCAGCATCTTGTGTGGCATAGATCACATCAAAACCTGCTGTCCAAAACAATACCCCTACAAATAGTAAAAAGGCTTCCGGACTAAGTGTTCCGGTTGCACCGACCCAACCTCCGAGTGGTGCGATCGCGATCGTAACCCCTAAGACGATATGACACAAATACGTAAAACGCTTTGTGTAGGAGTAGATAACAAGAAAAAAGACAGCAAGCGGCAAAAGCTTAACGGATAGCGCGTTTAATTGGTACGCACTAACGAACAACAAAGCTAGTGAGACGAGAATAAAAAGGTATACTTCGCCTCTTTTTAAAAGCTTTGCTGGTATCGCTCTTGTTTTCGTTCTAGGATTCGCTCCATCAATCTCTGAATCTATCGCACGGTTCAGTGCCATAGCAGAACTACGTGCACCAACCATAGCAAGAGTGATCCAAATCCATTCCATCAGTGACGGAACTGATCCCTCTTCAACGAGGTTTCCCATTATTGCTCCAAGAAATGCAAAGGGTAGAGCAAAGATGGTATGTTCAAATTTTATCATTTCTAATATAATTTTAATTTTATTCCACACACTGCAACGCTCTCTTCTATTGCTGTTTTTTCCCTGTATGCATGGCAGCAGCGCCTAAAGCATACGATTTGACCTCAACATTCGACAAACCCGCTTGTTTAAAAAGTTCTTTCAGTTCTTCTTTTGTTAAAAATGCTTCTGTAGATTCTTGAAGCCATGCGTATTCCTGATAGCTTTTAGCGAACAACTTGCCAAATACAGGCATGATATACGTAAAGTAAAACTTAAAAAGCTGTTTGAACACAGGAACCGTCGGATGCGAAGTCTCGAGACAGACTACTCTCCCGTCTGGTTTTACAACGCGTGCCATCTCTTTAAGCGTCTGAAGATAATCGGGAACGTTTCTTAGGCCAAACCCGATTGTAACAAAATCAAAGCTGTTATCTTCAAACGGAAGCTCCATCGCATTGCCATGGATGAAACTAACTCCAGGAGATCGGCGCTTCTTCAGCTTTTCAATCCCGACATTAAGCATGTTCTGACTAAAATCTAGCCCCACTACTTTCCCCGTAGTCCCAACTTCTTCGGCAAGTGCGAATGTCCATTCACCTGTTCCGCAACAAACGTCTAAACAATGGTTTCCAGGCTGTACTTTCATTCTTTTCATCGTATCTTTACGCCATTTACTATGCTGTTTAAAAGAGATCAAATCGTTCATGTAATCATACTGATCAGAAATCTTTTCAAATACAGAGTGAACCCGTTCTTCTTTGCTCAACATCGGATTAACCCTCTCCTAACATTAAGTCATTTTTACTAGCATCTTCCATGCTGTAACCTTCTCTATGAAACAACAGAGGCATTTCAACTGCTTTATTCTTAATTTCCGTCTCGCATGTTTTAAGGAAGTTCAATTGTTCTTCACTTAGTCTTCTTCTCGTGTCCATATTCTGATAGCGTGACACCAGAAGGTATCTTTCAATAAAAGGTATATATGTATGAAGGCCGAACGATTCTGCTGCTTTTGTAAAAAGAAGACTGTCGATCTTTTGTACAGCTTTTAAATATTCCACACTCGTAATTGAAAACTTGTCCCTACTCTGAATATGCAGATCTGCCTTCTGTTCGTTAATTTCTTGAACAGCACTCGACAGTTTTTGAATCAGATCTAAATTTTCACAGTGAGATAAAAGCAAGTAATATAGACTGCTAAAATAGTCGCCAGATAAAACGACTAGCTGACGTTTCTTTTTATTCTCGGTGATGTTCTCTTCTAAAATGTCATCATGACGGTCCAAAGCAGCTTGCATGAGAGTAATCGAACTAAAATACTCTGCTTCTACAGCTTCATCCAATTCAAGTTCACGCAACAGACAGTACGTGATGAATACTTTGGATTCATTAAAGACTGGAGGTTGAAGAAATCTATCCACATAACCGTGCTGCATCAATAAAAGTGTATGCTGTTTTAAACGTTGAATTTGTTCCATGGTGTTCATCAAATCCCTCCAATGACACAGCAAAATTGTGCTTTCTTATTATAACATAGTCGCCAAAATTATTAGGATTCAACCTCTTTAAAAGACATAAAGAAAACTAGGCTTATCTCTAGCCCAGCTTTTTGGCACGTATACCGCCGAAAGTAATCCTTACGATTCTGTATCTACTTCTCCGTGTTTTGTGTAGATCACTGCTTTTCCTCTAACTTTCACAGCTGAAGTATGCTCGGTAAACTGAGCGATCATCACTTCACCTTTATCAAGCTTTTCAGAATGGTGAAATCTTGTTTCTGTACCACGAGTTAAGCCGATCACGTTTACGCCGTTCTCTTTCGCTTTGATCACGAAAAAATCAAATTCTGATTTCATGAAGTTACCTCCTTAGTTTCTGATTAAACTTAGTACTTCTGCACGAGCAGCAGGATCTTTTTCAAAAACACCGCGTACCGCTGAAGTAACCGTCATAGAGCCCGGTTTTTTAACACCACGCATCGTCATGCACATATGCTCTGCTTCAATAACCACGATCACACCATGAGGTTCTAAAGTCTCGAGCAAGCTGTTCGCAATCGTCGACGTAATTCTTTCTTGTAGTTGAGGTCGTTTTGTAACAGCTTCAACAGCTCTAGCCAGCTTGCTTAAGCCTGTTACTTTTCCTCCTTTAGGTATGTAACCGATATGCGCTTTCCCGAAGAAAGGAACAAGGTGATGCTCACACATGGAGTAGAAAGGAATGTCTTTTACAAGCACTAACTCTTCATGATCTTCGCCAAAAATAGTAGCAAAGTGCTCTTTTGGATCTTGATTTAATCCTTGGAATACTTCTTCATACATTTTCGCAACACGTTTTGGTGTATCTATTAAACCCTCTCTCTCAGGGTCTTCACCTATAGCTTCTAATATCATTTTTACAGCTAACTCAATTTTTTCTTTTTGAACTTCTGCCACGCCGGTTGTCCTCCAATTCCATTAACACAATAGAAAAATTTTAGCATAACGAAGAAAGAATAGCAAAAGGAGAAAACCCTTACGCCATGTGAGGAGCGGATCTGATCGAATAGCAAGGTTTGAATTGGATGAAGAATGATTCATTGAGTGAATTGCTGATAAAATGGAATTGTTGCCGATATATTCAAATTCTTGCCGATAAAAATAAAATCTTGCCGATATAATCTCATTCTTGCCGATATATCTTTCCCTTCTTACATTCCATATAAAAAAGACCGTGAAAGATTCACGGTCTTTTTAAGTTGCCCTATGTATCAATTATTTAACAGCGTCCTTAAGGGCTTTCCCTGGTTTGAAAGCAGGAACTTTGCTAGCAGAGATCTCGATCTCTTGACCAGTTTGTGGGTTGCGGCCTTTACGAGCTGCACGCTCACGAACTTCAAAGTTACCAAATCCGATAAGTTGAACCTTATCACCGCCTTGTAGAGTACCAGTGATTGCTTCGAAAACAGCGTCAACTGCTTTAGATGCATCTTTCTTAGAAAGCTCAGCTTGCTCAGATACTGCATTGATTAGATCAGTCTTGTTCATTCCATTCACCTCCTCTCAAGGATATATTCACCAACATTCAACTTTTAAATCATGATTCATTTATTTATGTAAAATACAAGATTTTACTAATTATATCTGTAACAAGCCTTATATTATACGATTACATACAGAAATTCAATCTTTTTTAGGCGTTTTTCGCTATTCAACCCTTAAAATTCCTTATTTTTTGACCTTTTTTTACAAAAAATCGGCACTACCGAGGTAATAAAGTCACTCCCTTAACACAGGTCATTTGTGCTAGTAACATAACAATCAAATACCTCGAGTTAGGCTTATCCACTTCAATACCCCCATCTAGATGAGCAGGAAGAAGTTATGATCACAAAAAAAAGACTCCTGGTTATAGGAGTCCCTAAGTTATAAAATAATGGCAATCAAACCGCCTGAACCTTCATTTATAATACGTTCCAATGTCTCTTTTAATTTATATCTTGCATTCTCTGGCATGAGTGAGATCTTGCCTTGAATCCCTTCTCTTACGATAGAGTTTAGCGATCTTCCAAAGATATCAGAATTCCAGATTGATAGCGGATCTTCTTCAAAGTCTTGCATCAAGTATCTCAGCATCTCTTCACTTTGTTTTTCCGTACCAATAATCGGAGCGAACTCTGATTCTACATCTACTTTAATCATATGAATAGATGGTGCGATCGCTTTTAGTCTTACACCAAATCTAGATCCTTGACGGATGATCTCTGGCTCATCGAGGCTCATATCAGTAATCGCTGGCGCCGCTATTCCATACCCTGTTTGCTTAACCATTCGAAGAGCATCTGCCACTTGATCGTATTCAGTCTTAGCGTATGCAAATTCTTGCATCAGCTGAAGCAGGTGGTCTTTTCCTCGAATCTCGACTCCAACCACTTCTTTTAAGATCTGATCGTATAGGTAATCAGGTGCGAACAAGTCGATCTCAGCGATCCCTTGCCCCATTTCGATTCCCGCAAGTCTCGCGTCATCGATAAAATCATAATCCGCGAAGAACCCAACAACTTTATCTACATCACGCAGACGTTTGATGTCTTGAACCGTTTCTCTTACTGCTTCTTCATAGCTTTCACGTAGCCAATGGTTCTCACGTAGGACCATTACCCAGCTAGGAAGGTTAACATTGACCTCAAGCACCGGAAACTCGTATAACGCTTCTCTTAACACATTGTTAATATCATGCTCCGTCATCGCTTCAACACTCATCGCGAGTACAGGAATATCATATTTTTCACAAAGCTCGTTGCGAAGTCTTTGCGTATCTGGATGGTGTGGCTGCGTGGAGTTGATCAGCATGATAAACGGCTTTCCAACTTCTTTCAGCTCTTCAACCACTCGTTCTTCTGATTCCACATAATCATATCTTGGAATCTCACCGATCGTACCATCTGTCGTAACAACTACTCCGAGAGTGGAGTGCTCTTGAATGACTTTTCGAGTACCGATTTCTGCCGCTTCATGAAACGGAATCGGCTCATCGTACCAAGGTGTATGAATCATTCTTGGGCCGTTTTCATCTTCGTACCCTTTTGCACTTGGCACCGCATAACCTACTGAATCAACAAGACGTATGTTAACATCAAGCCCATCACCTACATTGATCTTCACCGCATTGTTTGGAACAAATTTGGGCTCAGTGGTCATAATGGTGCGTCCAGCTGCACTCTGCGGTAGTTCATCTTGAGCACGTTGGCGTTCTGCTTCATTATCAATGTTCGGCAGCACCACAAGCTCCATAAATTTCTTAATAAATGTGGACTTCCCTGTTCTTACTGCTCCTACTACACCCAAGTAGATATCTCCGCCTGTCCGTTCGGCGATATCTTTGAAAATATCGATTTTCTCCATTCGTTTCCCTCCCGATCCAAATAAAGTTCCGGATGCTAGTCTTGGACAATACATCGTATGATTTTGTCCTATTGATTATGACAAAGGAACGGAAATTTTTATTGGATCCTCGCTTTTCTCGGTTGTATAGTTCCATTAAAACGGGAGGGCGCACTTGAGTGCCTACCGATGAAACTATAAAGCTTGTTTCGTTAAAAGGATTTCCAAAAAAAATCTCTCCGCCTTTTCTATGAATGTATTAGAAAAAGGGAGAGTTCATGCCTATTTTATTAAAAAAATAGGTTTATTATTTTCAACTGTATAGGGAACGGAATAGACAGGCACAAAAAACGAATGAACCGCTAATAGATGGCGAATGTCTTCGTGTTTATCTAATTCGTTCTGGTAGCTTGATATCGCTGAATTTAAATCTTTTCTATAATCTATAAAAATCTTTGCATCACCATTGACCATCAATGGCAGTTTCTTGCCCGTAAAGGGACTCGTGACATACGGATCTTCTTTAAAACCTAACTTCTTATAATCAAGAGTATGCCTGCCTTGTGCTTCTATCTTTTTGAATGGCGGATAGTCATGTTCAGCCATATAGATATTTAAAGCGACTTGAATATCTTGAACCTTATCTGTTAAAACAAGGTCTGCAAGCTTGACCGTCGGCTTAGTCTCTACATCGATCAACACGTACTGAAAGGTCCCACCCTTTTCAAAAGCATTACCTGGAGGTTCTTGCATATATTTTGGAACTAGTTTATTAAAGTCGATCAAGTATTTTTGATAGATATCTGTATCTGCCTCTTTTGTCTTGATCGGCAGAACACCTGTATCTTTTTGAAAACTCTCAACAGCTTGCTGAACCGCTGTAATCTGATCTTGATAAGGTACTCGATTTTGTGTTTTTCTTTCTTCCGGATATAAGCATCCTGAAAGTGTAAATAACATTAAACATAAAGGAATCCACCATTTTTTAGACATCTAGACTTCCTCCTCTACCCTTGTACAGGTCCGCTGAACACAACGATGATGATTAGAATACCTGCAACGATCATGCAGATCCAAGCGAATAACGAAACGACCGTCTGAAATATCCCTTTTAATTTCGCTCGACTAAACATGATAGAGAAAACTGCTACAAACATTAAACCGATGGCTGATAGCGCCACCCACATTTTTAACAAACCTTCACTCATATGTATCCTCCTTGTCCACAGCGTACATTATAGCATAATTCTTGGTATTTCCTTTACTTTTTCGGAAGTTGGAATTTTGTAAGAGTCTAGACTCTGTTATTAACAATAGAAAACTTGATTCACAAGATTACGCCTGATTTAGATAGCTATCCTAGTAGTTGTCGTTAGTCTTGAAAGTAGTGGATATCTGACAAGTTGATGGGAGTGTGGCGTGCTGCCTCCTGCGGGACTGGTGGGTAGATGAGCTGCGAGCAACCTGGAATGGTGATCAACTACCTTCCTTACAACAAAACAAAATAATACAAAAAAACACCCGGGCATGACCGGGTGTTCGACTAAATACTTCCTGTACTGAAGGAACACTCCCATGATTTAGGTGCTTTATCCACTTTATACATTTTTTAAATTCGATCTACTTACCTTCAAACATTTTAGATAATGTTGCCAAGTCAAGAGGGATGTTATTGTTAAGAACAGCTTGAACGATCTGATCTTCTTTTTGTTTTGAGACTGCTACACCAGCCATAGAAGATACTTGGGAAATCAGCATACGAATCGTGCGCTCGTCACGAAGATTTGACCCGCTTACGGATTGAGCAAGTTTAAAAATATCATCCTTTTTCACACTTGTTTTCTTCTCGATCTTATCAAAAAAGTGTTGTTCACGTTCCACCTGAAGTCCTCCTCCCACTTCCTTTTCACCCTTATCGTATGCAAGGAGATGGGAAGCGTGAAAGAAAAAAAGGCGATTGCCTAATTTTTTTTAGACAATCGCCTATTTGACGGAGTGTTTTTAGCTCTTTAAAGAAGATACATCTTCCACTTCATGTGTGCGAGAACGCTGCATCAGATCGTCAACAGCTTGCTTTGCACCCTTACCGTTAAACAATACATCGTACAGCACTTGTGTGATCGGCATCTCCACTTCTTCCCGCTTACTCAATTCGTATGCGGCTTGAGTGGTTCTAACGCCTTCAACGACCATGCCCATATTTTCAAGAACGTCTTCAAGCTTCATACCTTTTCCAAGCATGTTGCCAGCGCGCCAGTTACGGCTATGAACACTCGTACAAGTTACGATCAAATCTCCAATGCCAGTAAGACCAGAGAATGTAAGAGGATTTGCACCCATATGTGTACCCAGTCGAGCGATCTCAGCTAGACCCCTCGTGATTAAAGCCGCCTTCGCGTTATCTCCATAGCCTAATCCATCAGAAAGTCCAGCACCTAGAGCGATGATGTTCTTTAATGCACCACCAAGCTCAACACCAACCACATCAGGGTTTGTGTAGACACGGAAATTTTGATTAATGAACAGATCTTGTACTTTTTCAGCAGATTCCATGTTTACAGAAGATACCGTAACAGTCGTCGGCTGCCTTAAAGAAACCTCTTCGGCATGACTTGGACCTGAAAGTACGACTACAGAATCCAAAACAGTCTCAGGAAGCTCTTCTTCAATGATTTCAGAAATACGTTTATATGTACCAGGTTCGATGCCTTTAGAAGCATGAACGATTGTTACCGGTGAGATCAGTTCGTTCTTTAATTGACCGAGTACTTCTCTCATCGCTTTTGTTGGCGTAACGAGTACGATCGTATCTGCATCTTTCACACATTCGTTCAACTGAGTTGTTGCTTGTATGTTTTCAGGGAGTTCAACTCCAGGCAAATATTTTTCATTCATATGTTTGTTGTTGATCTCACTGACTTGATCCTCTCTACGTCCCCAAAGAGAAACGTTATGACCGTTGTCAGCCAAAACGATGGCAAGAGCAGTACCCCAGCTTCCAGCACCTAAAACAGCAACATTACCCATACATGTCACACTCCACTATTAAATTTTACTTTCATTCCCGCTCCAAATCCTTGCTATATTTCCACGATGCTTCCAGATTGAAACAATTGAAAGGACAAAGCTCGCCAATACTGCTTCAAGAGACAGATTAAATTGGTACAACATAAAGAAAGGAGTAAGAATTAAAAAAACAATAGAACCTAATGAAACAAATCTGGATATCCAAATGGTTATGATAGCGAAAACACCAGCTATGAGTGAAGGCAAGAAAGCAATTGCAGCAAAAACACCGATCGCTGTAGCCACACCTTTCCCGCCTTTAAATCCATAAAAGACGGGATAGTTGTGACCGATTACGGCTACTAATCCACATAAAACTGCGATTAAGGAAGAATTAGTAAACCACAAAGCAACTAATACAACCAAGATACCTTTTAGACAGTCTAAAAGCAGTACTGCGATCGCGGGTTTTTTGCCCAACACTCTTAACGTATTCGTAGCACCTGCGTTACCGCTACCATGATTTCTTATGTCTTCATTTCTCAATACTTTAGTCAGCAAATAACTGAAACTGATACTTCCGATCAAGTAAGAAACAACGAAGAGTACAAACGTCATCAAGAAAAATTAATCGTTTTTCTTTCTAGCAAAGATTTTGATCGGCGTTCCAACAAAACCAAATGTTTCACGAATACGGTTCTCGAGAAAACGTTTATAGGAGAAGTGGAAAAGTTCTGGATCATTAACAAAGATAACAAACGTTGGTGGTTTTGACGCCACTTGTGTCGCATAGTTGATCTTCAGTCTTTTTCCGTTATCCATCGGTGCAGGGTTCATCGCAACAGCATCCATGATCACTTCATTTAAGATGTTCGTTTGGACGCGAAGCGAGTGATTCTCAGCCACCTGATTGATGACAGGATACAGCTGATGAAGACGCTGCTTCGTTAATGCAGATACGAAAACGATCGGTGCGTATGATAGATATAAGAAATGATCACGAATCTTCTGTTCGAACTTTTGCATCGTCTTATCGTCTTTTTCAACAGCATCCCACTTGTTTACGACGATCACTACCGCTTTACCGGCTTCGTGTGCAAAACCAGCTACCTTTTTATCTTGTTCAATGATTCCTTCTTCAGCGTCGATGACCATAAGGACAACGTCGGAACGTTCGATCGCTTTCATCGCACGCATTACACTATATTTTTCAGTCGTCTCATATACTTTTCCGCGCTTTCTCATACCAGCCGTATCGATGATCACATACTTCTGATCTTCACGCTCAAAACTAGAATCGATCGCATCTCTTGTTGTTCCTGCAATGTTACTAACAATAACTCGTTCTTTACCTAAGATCGCATTCACAAGAGAAGATTTCCCTACGTTCGGTCGTCCGATTAAAGAGAAGTAAATCGTATCATCTTCTTTTTCCTCAGCTACTGTTTCAGGGAAATGGCTTACTACTTGATCTAAAAGATCGCCAAGACCGATACCATGTGTACCTGACACACCGATTGGTTCACCCATTCCTAAGCTATAGAACTCATACAACAATTCTTTACGTTCGGGGTTATCGATCTTATTCACACCTAATACGACAGGCTTTTTGGAACGAAACAGCATCTTAGCTACTTCTTCATCAGCAGCTGTAATTCCATTCATTCCATCTACGAGAAATAGAATAACATCCGCTTCTTCAATAGCGAGTTCTGCTTGCTCTTTCATCTGACTCATAAATGGTGCATCACTAATCTCAATACCGCCTGTGTCAATCAAGTTGAATTCTGTGTTCAACCACTCAGCAGAGCTATAAATACGGTCACGCGTTACACCTGGCATATCTTCTACGATCGAAATACGATCTCCGGCAATTCTGTTAAAAATAGTAGATTTCCCTACGTTCGGTCTTCCTACTATGGCTAAAACTGGTTTCGTCATCTAGACACTTCCCTTTTTTCCTGATCAAGTCAATCATCAAATTTTCTTTTTATATGCTCGTTCATTTTCTTGTAATTAGACAAGTCCACTTATTTTAGCAAATTACTTGTGGTTTAGACAACTGATTCTCTTCTAAATCTGCTTAGCTGAAGTAACCCTTTTAAAAGCTGTTCGTCTTATTTTTTTGAACATATCTACCAATACTACCATAAATAAGAGCATCATAGAAGTTGAGGCAAACAAATCCATCACATATAGAGATCCGATTTCAACTTTGCCAACGAGTCTAAGAATGATGAACTGATAAGCAGCATCACCAATAAAAAGACCGATGGCGATCAGACTGAAGTGATCTTTCTTCGATCTTGCTAACGTAATCACTAGAAGTGTCAGGAATATAAGAATCATTAATTCTTTGTTTACAAAGAGTTTAGCTGGATCGTATAAAGCAAAAAGTTCGATCGAAACAAAGGCTGTAGCCACTATAAAACTGCTAGTAACGAAAAAAAAGATCTGATGACTATTTTTGATCACATGAACAAATGCCATCACTAAGAAGAACACAAATGCAGCATTCATGCTTCCAATTGAAAGATGAATGTTGACACCAGACAAAATAATTCCTAACAACGTCATAAAAACACATTGATTCCTTAATTGTCCCTTCTTAATAAGAAAGGTTGAAACTATCCAGCCCATCCACATGAACCAATAAAAAAGTATGCCATCGTTCATCTCATTCACCTCGATAGCATTATTGCCAGAATATGTACCCTTCTAATCGCAAGAAAAAAAGCTCTCGATGAGAATCATCGAGAGCTGTAACTTCATTTGTCTTATTTGTAACCTTTTAGCTGATCACCGATCATATCCGCTAATGAAAAACCTTTTTCTTCTTTAGGAAGGTTTTCTTTCAGGTTCGCTTTTTCCTTTTCATCTTGAACAGCTTTCATGCTAAGGCTCATTCGCTTATCTTGACTGTTCACTTCAAGAACTTTTACAGAAACTTGCTGACCTTCTTTAACAACCTCACTCGGATTTCCGATATGACGGTTCGCTAGTTCTGAAATGTGAACCAGCCCTTCAATGCCAGGTGCTACTTCTACAAACGCACCAAACGTAACGATGCGTTTTACAGTACCTTCAATAACACTTCCTGCTTGAATGGAAGAACTTGCTTCTTCCCACGGTCCAGGCTGAGTTTCTTTGATGGACAATGAAATTCTGTCATTATCACGATCAACAGATAGAACTTTTACTTTCACCGTCTCACCTTCGCTAAGAACTTCTGAAGGATTATCAACACGGCTGTGTGAAAGCTGTGAAACATGGACTAACCCATCAACACCACCGATATCTACGAATGCACCGAAGTCTGTTAAACGCTGCACTTTACCTTCAATGATTTCTCCAGGTGCTAAACGGTCTAAGATTTCTTGTTTCTTCGCTACCGCTGTTTCTTCCGTTACGGCACGGTGAGATAAGATAACTCGGCCTTTCTCAGCATCAAGTTCTACGATTTTCACAGAAAGCGATTTTCCTTTATAATCCGAAAAGTCCTCTACAAAGTGAGACTCGACCATAGAAGCTGGGATGAACGCTCGAACGCCAAGATCTACTACTAGTCCACCTTTTACTACATCATGAACGACGACTTCAAACGTTTCCTTAGAGTTAAACTTTTCTTCAAGTTCGCTCCAAGATTTCTCAGTGTCCACTGCTTTCTTTGACACAAGAAGTTTGTCTTCCGTGTGAGAAAGTACTTTGACAGTGATTCTATCTCCTTCATTCAACACGTCACTTACCTTTTCAATGAAAAGACTTGAAACTTCATTAATCGGTAAAAACGCGTCTTGCTTAGCGCTGATATCCACTAACGCGTGCTTGTCTTCCACTTTTAGTACAGTACCTTTAATGATTTCACCTTTTTCAGCCATGGTAGCATTTGTTAAACTTGTGCTCATTTCGTCTGTCATGTTCGTGCCCTCCTCAAAAATTAGAAAAGTAATTTATTGAACTTTCGGTATGAAAGAACATTAACATCGATCATGGAGTTGTTTTTGCAAAGATGCAAACCTTTGAATGTGATTAATTTGCGCTACAGGATGCTCGCTTTCCGCGGGGTGTGCGGTGAGCCTCTTAGCGCTATGCGCTGTTAAGAGTCTCACCTGTCCCACTGATCCCGCAGGAGTCTCGCACCTTACGCTCCAATCAATTTATCAATGATGCCTTTAAAAAAACAACTCAAAAGTAAATTCTTAAAGATAATTGATTAAGTTATTCATGCTCTTTTTTTAACTGAGCTATATTTTTCATTATAAGCTCTGTCGCTTCTTTTGCGGAAGCTTTTTGCTCCCGAAAATGTGTAAAGTCGATCGGTTTGCCGAATACGACTTTTAGTTTTTTGCCTTTTTGATATTCTCCAACGATTGCACAAGGAACGATGTGTGCCTGTGATTTAAGAGCAAAGAAACCTGCCCCTGCAAGACCTTCTCCGATTTCTCCCGTCTTTGAGCGGGTTCCTTCTGGAAACAACCCTACCACTTTTCCTTCTTTTAAAAGATTCATTCCTGTTTTTAATGCCGTTTTGTCACTCATCCCGCGTTTTACAGGAAAAGCGTTGATTTTTGGAAGGATATGTTTTAAAACCGGTACAGAAAAGAGCTCTGCTTTAGCCATAAAATGCACGTCTCGTGGTGAAGCTACCCCTACAAGCGGCGGATCGTAGTTGTGGATATGGTTGGTACATAAAAGCACGCCACCTGTTTTCGGCATGTTTTCTGCTCCAACGATCTCTGGCTTATATGTTCCTTTGAAATATGTCCCACATAGCCATTTTCCGAAAGAATAAAGCATCATTTTACAAAGCCCTTTCTTTTGCATAATGAAGAATGCTTGAAACTACCTCTTCGATCGTCATACTTGTTGTGTCCAGTTCGATAGCATCTTCTGCTTTTCTTAATGGAGCAACTTCTCTCTCGCTGTCACGTTTATCTCTTAGTGCAATTTCACTTTTTAAGAGTTCAAAATCAGCTTCAAACCCTTTTGACATATTTTCTTCATAACGTCTCTTAGCTCTTTCTTCTACAGAAGCGATCAAGAAGATCTTCAGCTCAGCATTCGGCATAACGTGAGTGCCAATATCACGGCCATCCATGACAACTCCGCCAGATTCAGCTAAGAGCTGTTGTCTTTTTACCATTTCAGTACGCACTTCTTGCTGTCTAGCAACAAACGATACATTATTGGTCACTTCACTTGTTCTGATCTCTTCAGAAACATCTTTTCCATCAAGAAGAACAGCTTGTCCTTGCTCTGTGATCACTAATTTAATATCTGTATCGTTCAATACGATTTCTAGTTCTCGTCCATCATTAAGGTCTGCTCCTTTTAAAAGAGCTTTATACGTTAATGCCCTATACATGGCACCCGTGTCAATGTAAATGAAAGAAAGACGTTCAGCTACTTGCTTGGCTACCGTACTTTTTCCTGCTCCAGCCGGTCCATCAATGGCGATCGATAATAATTTTTTCATGTTTCCTCCTACCCCATACCTATGACAATGCATACATAGCAATAAAAAGCAGGTGAGTTTCCCCTGCTTTTTTCTGTGTATAAATCTGAATATATCAGACTTAATCTATATGTATATTACCATACTTGGTGTTTAACGGTCTATGGTTTCCAAAGTCGGTTGTTGGTCGTTCTTGATGACTCCTTCGTAATAGATACTCTTGTTTGTATACAACTTAAAGGATGGGATCTCAAGTAAAAACTGCGCGGCCACCAGTAAAATAAAATGAACAACGGCAAGTTGGATCAATATCCGTTCAAATCGTTTCATGAATTCGCCACCTTCTTTTCGGGAGTATTTTTCCCCAAAAGAAAAGATCTATGCACTTCTATAGACTAACGCTCTCTTTTTTCTTCATAAGAAGCTGCTGTTCAAAACAGAATCGAATAATATGCTGTCGGTCTCTTTGCGTAATTTCCCCGAATTGAAGGGAAGCTTTCTGTCGTCCGCCCGCTCCATCAAATACTCTTAAAACTGTGCAGTCTAGATCTAGATACAGTTTTTCTCCAGATTGCATAGGAAAAACCACAAGACAGTTCAACTGGTCTTCACTCTTAACCGAATGAACAACCGGAAGAGAAAGAAGCATCCCTCCTGCACTCAGATCGAGAATCACAGAGTTAAAAGGTGGATAAGCATCATTTTGGTTGACAACCGACGTGTCTATCATCGTTTCTACCCTTACAAATTCTCTTCGTTGAATCTTATGTACCTCTTCTTCTTTCGGAGAAGTGATCATCAATACTGGAATATTTTCGATCTTTCTACCTAATAGCTCTGTTCGAAACGTATAGACGTTCCTCTCTTTATCCACAAAAGATGCTTTAAACTGTGTTCCATCAAAGAAATATTCGGTACGGTTTGTTTTTTCGTTACTCGGATAATCAATATATAGATGATCCTCTTTGACATCGAACACTTTGCAGCGATATTTATCTTTTTTGTCGGAAAACAACGGCTCTAAATATAACGGTTCACCCACTGTAATCATCAAACTTCCCCCATACATTGCTTTCTAATCTTTCTACCTTATTATGACAGTTTCAAAATAAAAGAAAAAGCAAAATTTCAAGTTGCGAAATTTTGCTTTTTAAACATTCGATCAATCTGTAATAGTTGTAAGTAGTTGATTTCCACTCCAGGCTGCTCGCTTTCCGGGGGGGGGGGCGTGCGGTGAGCCTCCTCGGCGCTCCGCACCCTTAGGAGTCTCACCTGTCCCGCTGATCCCCCAGGAGTCTCGCACCTTCCGTTCCAATCAACTTGTCAACGAAGCAATTAACACAAACCTTTGTTCACGATACCCATAATTCTCTTTTAGATATCGTTGTAAGATGGCTCTGCTTCTTTAAGCTTTCTTACTTCTTCTTCGTTTCCGTTCTCTGCGTTAATGAAGACGCGGAATGTATCATCGCCTAGAATTCCTAGGAATTCGTAGCAATACACTTCTTCGTTAATATCGTTTCGAATCAATGCTTTGCTTGTTTCTTTAACTTGGAACTTAGGGTTAAGATTTGTTCTTGCTTCTTGTTCTGAAATCTTAAACGTCGGGGTTCTCTTGTCAACGTGTGCAAGAAGGAAGTCTGTGCCTTCGTACCCCATGATGTCTCCATTATCTAACGCTACCTTTACAGATACTGTTTCAGGATAGATCCTTACTCCGTTATCGAGTCGAGCATATGTGAACACTCCGATGTTATCGTATTGATCACTCGTTACCATCTCCATCTGACTCTCCATATGTTTTTTCAGGAAGTCTTCTGCTTGAAGCATCGCTTCATTCAGTGAGATTTTTGGTTTCCCTACATTACGGTCGTAAAGTACATACAGTGGATAACCACCCTTTTTCGTAAGATCCATGTATGTTGTACCTTTTGTATCTGGGTTGTATAGCGTTAACGAGTAAGCATCATACTTTGCATCTTTTCCCGTGCTTTCGATAGTAATCTTCACGTTTTTCTTCAATTGGAAAAAGTCGACTGCAATCTTTTTAGCTTCTTCTTTTGTAATCTTTTTACCTTTTAACTGACTAAGGTCGCGATCTTTCATTTTCTCCATGTTTGAAACTTCAGTTCCAAAGTCTACATCTGAATAACCTTCGACCGATTTGTCAACCGTCTTAAATCCGTCAATAATCGTGTTATCCTCTGGCTGTTTGTTTGTAGCGAGAGCCATCTCTACATCCATCCAACGCAAGTTGTTCTTTTGTGCTAACGATTCTGTTTTTCTTAACTCGTTTTGTATTTCGGTTGAATTTGCGTACAACTCTTTTAGCGTATTATATTCTTTATCACTTAGCGGATTCTTATCTAGATCACGAACTGCTGCTCGATAACTGAACTCGCCCATCTTTGTTAAAAACTCTTCCGTCTTGTTAAATGGTAGTAGAGTTAACGGTAGTTGACCTACATCATTATGAGCTTCTGATGTTAACCTCCACACTTGTGCTAAAGCTGGAGATAGCTGATTTCGTGTATTCATCGCGATTGTTTCGCCAATCTTGTCATGAAGTGAATCCATATGGAAGTTCAGATCATGAAAAGCACGTTGATAATTGTTCTCGGCTTGCAAAAGTACAGCATTTTTTTCTTGATGTTCACTGTAGCCCCAATAGCCTGTTCCTGCTACAGCAACGAACAACAGTACAATTAGGATTGTGCGTATCATATCAGTTCACCCCTTTATTAGTTACAGAAAATGTGCTTTCCGATTTTTTTGATTTGAGGACGAGTCCATATCCAGCCTGATGTAGCTGTATCAGGGTTAAAATAATATTCCGCTTCACCTGTTGGGTCCCAACCGTTCAAAGCATCCATTACTGCTTTTTTTGCTTGTTTATTTGGCGTAAGATAAATTTGACCATCCGCTACAGCTGTGAATGCGCCCGGTTCGAATATCACACCAGATACTGTGTTAGGAAATGAAGCACTGTTCACTCGGTTGATAATAACCGCTGCTACTGCGACTTGACCGATGTATGGCTCACCACGTGATTCTCCATAAACAGCATTCGCCATTAAGTTCACATCGTTCTGTGAATAACCATCTGGTGTATTCTTTGCCGGTTTAACTTGAGCAGGCTTCGCTTTAGCTTGACCCGTTCCTTTTGTGCCTTTAGCAGTTCCAGCTTTTGGCGTGCCGCTTTTAGCAGAACCCCCTTTTGCTTCTCCACTCTTCGCACTTTTCTTCTCACCACCGTAATATGAGAACTTCTTACCTTTATCAATCTGCTTATTTACCCAGGCTTTATCGTATTTAGAAGCTTTAGCTAACTTGTTCTTTGTCGTACCACCTGCTAAGCCATCAATCGGCAGGCCGAACTCATATTGGAAGTTTCGTAATGCCCAATACGTTCTCCATCCAAATACTCCATCGATGTTCCCCGTATAAAAACCTAAATATTGAAGCCGTGACTGAAGTTCTACTACATCTTCACCCGTTGCCCCTACTTGTACGACTTGGTTTGAAAATGCGTGTGCATTGTTCTGACCAAATCCAGCTAATAGGCCAAAACAAAGGGCAATCGCAATAAATGCTCCCTTTATGTAAGCTGAATTTCTTTTCATGAGAAAGTAAGCCTCCTGTGATTTAATCTCCAATTTTCGTGTTATAGAGATATCATTTGTAATCTGTTATTTTTTATTCAGCTTTTCAAAGACTCATGGTTCACAATAAAGAAAACTTGGCTGTCGCCAAGCTCTTCAGGTCTACCTTAGTTGCACTTATACTATCTACCTTAACTTGTTGCCACGTCGAATGACATCGTGCTAACAAGTTATACTTTCTGATAGTGAAATAAAAGAAGACCGATTATACACCGGTCTTCGCATCTGGATTTCTATATGGAGTTAAAGCAGTATTAGCGATTCTTACTTTACGAAGAGCGAACCACCATAGGAAGATCATAAATGGAAACATATAAAAGAAAATATATTTGGTGCTGGATAATAAAAGGAAGTTGAACGTACCGTGCAACACAATGGGCAACAGAAGTGAAAGAGTGAGATAGATCTTCTTCTTTCTTCCTGACGAGAATTTCCCTTTTCCTAAATAAAAGCCCATGATCACTCCGAATAAGGCATGACCACTTACAGGCAGAAGCGCTCGGACTAATGCTTCTTCGATTCCGAACGTATATAGGTAAAAGATGTTTTCTAATGAAGCGAACCCTAATGATAATGCTGTAGCGTATACGATTCCATCATAGGGTTCGTTGAACTCTTCATGCAGATATGCGCCATAGAACACTAAGAACCATTTGAAGAATTCTTCTAGTGTACCACTAACAAAAAATGCTTCAACAAAGGAAGGAACGTTCATCTCTTCCGTAATTCCAAACTGAATAACCATGATCGGAAAGACGAGAAGAACGCCAAATATATATACTTTGACGACCAATGATAACGGTTCGGTCTCATATTTATCTTTTAGATAAAAAAAGGATAATAGAGCAATAGCCGGAGCCACCGCTGCAGAAATTACAGCTAGCATGTCCTGCCTCTTTTCTACTGTTTTTTTATATCGTAACATGATATTTTAAGAAGTGGAATAGCGAACACGAAGAATAAGGAGGGCGGTAATCTTGAAAAAGATTTTATTAATTCATACTGGCGGCACCATCGCTATGGAAGAAAACAAATCCACAGGCGGTGTTAATACGAAAGAAACACACCCATTAGAGGCGACTCTAAGAGAACTGTCTGACTTAGCAGAAATTACGGTCAAAGATTATGTGAACTTGCCATCTCCTCATATCACTCCTACCCATATGCTGGAGTTAGCGCAATTTATTACCACACACACGAATTCTGATCAGTTTGATGGAATCGTCATCACTCATGGTACAGATACACTTGAAGAAACAGCCTATGTATTAGATCTTGTACTGCAAACTACACTCCCAGTAATCGTTACAGGTGCTATGCGTTCAAGTAACGAACACGGTTCAGATGGTCCTTACAATCTGATCTCCTCTGTACGAGTTGCCTGTGAAGATCAATCATTGGGCAAAGGAACACTTGTTGTATTTAACGACGAGATACACGCTGCAAAAAATGTTACAAAGACCCACACTAGTAACATCGCGACATTTCAAAGTCCTCAATATGGACCGATCGGTATCGTAACAAAACGAGGTGTTCTTTTCCATCACACACCGATTCGTTCAGACTTCTTTCATGTGAAGAATTTTTCAAAAAACGTCGTCTTACTTAAAGCATATGCAGGTATGGACGGCAATTTGATCAAAGCTGCAACAAACTCAGCAGATGGCGTTGTAATCGAAGCATTAGGTCAAGGCAACTTACCTCCAGCAACAGTGCCTGCAATAAAAGAACTTATATCTAATGGAATACCTGTCGTACTTGTATCAAGATGTTTCAATGGAATAGCACAAGACATTTATTCTTATGAGGGTGGAGGAAAACACTTAAAAGAAATTGGTGCGATCTTCTCAAACGGTTTAAACGGACAAAAAGCAAGATTAAAACTAATGATTGCCCTTGAAAACACGAGTGAGCAAGATCAGTTGCAAAGACTATTTCTGCAATAACGTAAATTATTAATAAAAGAGTAAGGATTTAATCATTAAAATAAATCCCGATTTATTCCATGCGAACATACAAAAGAACCGACAACTCAAACGTTATCGGTTCTTTTTCCGTTTCTCTATCGTTTCAGCGATCACTTCACCGTGAAACCTTCCATTTTCTATAAAAATCTCATTCGCATTGTTACCTGCAGCAATAACACCTGCGATAAAAAGTCCTTCGACATTTGTTTCCATCGTTTCTTGAGAAAATGATGGACGGCCGGTTTCTTCATCGATTCCTACACCCATCTTTGATAGAAACGAGTGGTCGGGGTGATAGCCTATCATGGCAAACACACCTTGAAACGGATAATATGTTTGAGACTCGTTGTCCCCTTTCGTCACATACAAGCCCTCTTCTGTTATTTTGTTTACACAGGCATCAAAAGTCATCTTAATACTGCCTGACTTTACACATGCTTCAAATTCTGGGAGTACCCATGGTTTGATGCTAGGTGAATAAGTACTTCCTCTGTAGAAGACGTGAGGACGCGCTCCTGATTTTTGGAGTTCTAGTGCGGCATCGATGGCAGAATTTTTCCCGCCGATCACAGCAACATCTAGATCATAGTAAGGATGGCCTTCTTTAAAATAATGATGAACATGAGGCAAGTCTTCTCCCTCGATGTTCAATCGATTCGGGTTATCATAATATCCAGTTGCGATGATGACATATTTGGCATCGTAACTAATCGTTTCATCTTTACGATTGATTGTTTGGATCTTAAACGTTCCATCAGATTGTTTGGTGACCGATTTTGCTTTTTCAAACGTTCGAACTTGAAGATGATTTCTCTTGACCACTTCACGATAATACGTTAGAGCGTGAATCCTCCTCGGTTTTCTTTGTTCATGAACGAAAGGAAAGTTACCGATCTCGAGTTTTTCACTTGAACTAAAAAATGTCTGATGTGTTGGATATTGATAGATGGTGTTAACTACATTTCCCTTTTCAATTACACAATACGAGATCCCTTTTTTCTGTAGTGCAAGAGCTGCTGCCAATCCGCAGGGCCCTCCACCAATAATACATACGTCTATATTCACTTTTTTCATCACTCCAAAAGACACTGTTATTCATTTTCTTAGCATGCCAAAAAAATCTCCTATCATCATATGATAGGAGATTTGGTATGAGTTTGCAAAAATTTAAATCCAGCCTCTGAAGCGTGATGCTTCAGCCATCTTACGAACACCAACCATATAAGCGGCTAGTCTCATGTTTACTTTTCTGTTCATTGCAGTAGTATAAACCGTTTCAAACGATTTTACCATTACTCGTTCAAGCTTTTCTTCAACTTCTTCTTCTGTCCAGTAATAACCTTGGTTGTTTTGTACCCACTCAAAGTAAGATACGGTTACTCCACCAGCACTTGCTAATACGTCTGGAACTAATAGAATTCCTCTTTCAGATAAGATTCTAGTCGCTTCAAGTGTAGTTGGCCCGTTCGCTGCTTCAACAACGATCGAAGCTTTGATCTGGTGTGCATTCTTTTCAGTAATTTGATTCTCAATTGCTGCAGGTACTAAAATATCACAGTCAAGCTCTAAAAGCTCTTGATTTGTTATCGTATCTTTGAAAAGCTTTGTTACTGTACCAAAGCTATCACGGCGCTCAAGCAGATAATCGATATCTAACCCTTCTGGATCAAACAGACCACCATACGCATCCGAGATCGCGATTACTTTTGCCCCAGCATCATGCATGAATTTAGCAAGGAAGCTTCCAGCGTTACCGAATCCTTGAACGACTACACGAGCACCTTCAAGCTGGATACCTTTTTTTGCTGCTGCTTCACGGATACAGATCGTAACACCTTTAGCAGTTGCTGTTTCACGGCCATGAGATCCACCAAGAACAAGTGGTTTCCCTGTGATAAATCCAGGAGAATCAAACTCTCTAATTCTGCTGTATTCGTCCATCATCCAAGCCATGATCTGTGAGTTTGTAAATACGTCTGGAGCCGGAATATCTTTAGTCGGTCCTACTAACTGACTGATCGCTCTTACATAGCCACGGCTTAATCTTTCAAGTTCTCTGAATGACATTGTACGCGGATCACAAATGATTCCGCCTTTTCCTCCACCGTATGGCAGATCTACAATTCCTGCTTTTAAGCTCATCCAGATTGATAGCGCTTTTACTTCTGTTTCTGATACATTCGGATGAAAACGAACGCCGCCCTTAGTTGGACCAACAGCATCATTATGCTGGGCACGATATCCTGTAAAAATCTTAGTACTTCCGTCATCCATCTTAACCGGGATTCGAACTGTCAACATACGAATCGGTTCTTTTAATAACTCATAAACTTCGGAAGAGTATCCTAATTTATCGAGCGCATCCGCGATTACGGATTGCGTGGATTGGAGTACATTGTCATTTTCGTGTTGGTTGTCGGATTTTTGGTCTGTGTTATTTTGGGCTGTCATTTGTTTACCTCCCATATTCGTCACCTCTAGAGTTTAGTCAAGCTTCATCGTCAGTATACACCTTTGCATAAGCAAAGAGAAGAGAAAATTAGTGATTTTCACCTAAAAAGTAAACGCTTTCTTAAGTCACGGACTGTTGAGAAAATAGCTAATTTTCTGCCAATATACCTACACGGCATGTCCACTGCCTTTATTATGTACTCCCCACCCCGTTTAAGAGGTGGAGACCACATTCGTTTCTATTCTCGCACAATCTGATGTTACTTTTTTAAAGATAGCTCGATTAATTTTTCAATCATTGAAGGATAGTCCATTCCGATCTCTTTAGCCGCATCTGGAAACAGACTTGTCGGCGTCATGCCTGGTAATGTGTTTACTTCCAAGATAACAGGTTCTGAACCGTCATGCGGAACAATAAAATCAACACGCGAATACACTTCGCAGCCTAAAACTTCGTGAGCAAGTACGGCTTGTTTTTGCAATTTTGCCGTTGTGCTCTCATCAAGTCTTGCAGGAACATAGTGGATACTTCCACCTTCTGCATACTTAGATTCATAATCATAATAAGCATTCTTTGGCTCGATCTCGACAACAGGAAGTGCTTTGTAGTTGTTATGTTCCCCCATAACGGCTACGGTAACCTCTTTGCCGCTTACAAATTGTTCAACGAGAATCGTATCATCATGCAGAAATGCTTCAGCGATTCCTTTTAAAAGTTCATCATGATTTTGAGCGATCGTTAATCCGATAGTTGATCCTTCTCTATTCGGTTTTACTACAGCAGGAAAGTCAAAAGACAGCTCCAATTGCTTCTCATCATACGATTTTCTAAAAAGAACTTTCTCTTTAGCGATGTTGATGTCAGCATCTTTAAAGAACTGTTTGGATTTCGCCTTATCCATAGCGATTCCTGATGCTAAAGCACCTGATCCTACGTAAGGAATCCCCATCATATCTAAAAGACCTTGCAACCTTCCATCTTCTCCATACTTTCCATGAAGTCCTAAAAATACAACATCAGCTTCAAGTTCTAACAAATCTTTAAGTCGCGAAGGGTGAAAGTCAATTCCAATTACTTCATGACCTTTGCTTTCAAGCGCAGAGATGATCTGCTTTCCTGTTGATAAGGATACTTCTCTCTCAGCAGAAACACCGCCATATAATACTGCTATTTTCATCTTAATGGTCACTCCTAGCCCAAAAGTTTATGTATATATTATATTCCCTGCCGTCATATCGGTTCAGTGGATGTGAAAAATATTAATAATCATAACACGTTTTGTCTCTAAATTCACAATGATATATACATGACATTTTCGTTTATGTTCAATCTATATGCTGTTTGAGTTTTCATGACTGTTTTTGTTTAAATTACAGCTGTTGATAGTGGTTAATTTCCGCTCCAGGTTGTTCGCTTTCCATAGGGCGACAACCTTGCGCTCCAATCAACTTGTTTTGGAGAGGAATAAATACCGAGTAGTCAACAGTATTTTAAATAAGCTTTTTCACAAAAATAAATAAGGACGCAAAAATTTGCGCCCCTCTCTTTTGCAATTACTTAAAATAACGGTACAGTTCGCTTATTGCTTCGGACTTCATTAATTCTTTTCCATACTCAATAACTCTATAGCTCGTAATCGTCGAGGAGCTTCCGAACTCAGCAAGAAGAGCAATGAACAGATCCAGGTCTACTGGATGGACCTCATCTTCTTCAAACTTTAAGTAGAAGTGATTATTAAACGAATACAGAGTACCACCTTTAATCTCTAAAGAATGAAGGCGTTTTGCAAGTAATATAACGTCTTCGAAAGACGAAAACTCGTAGAAAATCTCATCGTTCTCATCTAACGTGACTTGCATCTCTATATAATCTTCATCATATTCTTCTTCAAGTTCATACTCGTTTATTCCTTTTGTAACTATTACGACCATGCCTTGAGCTGGAAGTGAAAAAACTTCAACCGCAATAGGACCATCAGCTTTGAATCCTACCTCATCATCAGCCTCAGTCATCATGTCACGGAAAAGCTGATGAACTTTTGGGATATCCTGCCATATTTCTTCCTTGGAAATACCACGTTCATTCAAATCATCAAAAGTTAGGAAGATTTTTATTTTGTTATAGGTTAACCGTTCTACCCGCATCTCTGGTCCCCCTTACGATCGGCGCTATTATGTCTTAATATCAATATATGAGTTTGCAAAAAGTTGGTGATAAACATCCAACAAATTATAAAACCTATGTTAATTTTTCAACTTCTGAGCAATCCAGTCGTCCCATTCTAACTTCGTATTACCAATTAGGAATGATTCGTATTTCTCCTGCATTTCTGAAGAGATATGATTGATCGCTGCGCCTCCAACACCAATTGAAGTATTCGGAAATTTTTGTCCCAAGCTTTCTGCCCACTCCAAGGTTTTCTTAGAGTTTTCAGCGATCGTACATGAGAAAAATACCATCTTAGGTTCTACTTCTTTCATCACAACCTCAAAGTCTCTTTTTGGTATTCCATGTCCTAAGTATATAACTTCGAACCCTTTTCTTCTTAAAAACAGTGTAAACATCAGAAGCCCTAGTTCATGTTCTTCATCTAATCCGCACGCAGCAATAACCTTTGGTAAATATGGATCAGATGGAAGCCATTGAATAAGTTGTCCAATCTTACTGCGTAAAAAGGATGAAGTAAAATGTTCGTGTGCAACCGTAATTTTCTGTTCTTCCCAAAGGTGTCCTACGTGTACTAATAATGTACCCAAAATATCAATAATGACTTTTTCCAAATTATACATGCTGAAGGCTTGGCTCAAAAGATCGTTAGCTTTCTTCTCCTGAAAGGATAAAAGAGCTTCTAAAATCAAATTACCCATTTCAGCTGCACGATCCGTATTTTCAATAGAAAAAGGAGCTGCTTCTTTATAAAGTTCCCCATTTTGGGCAACGTCAACCGCTTGACTGATCGTAAAACCTTGATTCACTTTATTCACAAGCCATTTCAGTATGTATACTTGCTCGTCGGTGTAAAGGCGATGGCCAGCTTCATTTCGGTTTGGCTTTACGATTGAATAGCGTCTTTCCCAAGCTCTTAATGTTCCTGCTTGAATGCCGAGCATCTTCGAAACCGCTTTAATGTTATATTTCCCTTCACTAGGCATCCGTTCTTCCTCCAATAAATAGGTTAAGAAGAGTATATCGAATAAAACGTTGTAATGTAAACTTTTTACCGTGTTAGGGTTATCAAATGTGTTTGACTTGGTGCACATAAACGTAAAGGTAAATGTGTAGCTCCATAGCCGTTACTCACTAATAGGATATGTGTCAATTCATGATACCATCCGCCTCTTTTCGCTATGCCAAGCGGCCCAATACGAATTTGTCCTCCATGAGTGTGTCCCGTTAAGACAAGCTGGATGTTATCGGCACTGTTAATACGTTTTGAAATATCAGGATTATGGCTGATTAAAATTCTGCATGAAGATTCGCATTCTTTAAGCGCATCCTCAAGAGAGGCAAAACCTAACGATGTATCATTTACTCCTACCAAATCGATGACATCATCATTTCTTTTTATACTGAAGCTAGTATTGTCTAAAATCGTTGCACCTTCATTCTCAATCGTTGAAGCCAATTGCTTCGTATCCACTTCGTAATCATTGTTTCCCCATACAAAGTAAACAGGGCCGATTGCTGAAAGGCGCTTGATATTATCTTCTACCTTCTTCATTGAAACTCCTTTTTCAACGAGGTCCCCACCGATTACAACAAGATCTGCTTTTTCTGATTCTTGTATGATCTTTTCTGAGATAACCCGTTTATGAACATCTGATATAAAAAAGATCTTAAAATTTTCAAATGACTTTGGCAGTTTATCAATTTTGATTGAATCATGAATGACACGATTTCGATGTGCTTCAATATACATATAAAGTAATAGCCCTATACCAGCTATGATGAATAAATAAAAAAAGATCATTGTGCCCTCCTGATCTGGATTTAAATGATCATATCATATTTTCTATAACCGTCCTATGCAGAAAGGATTCGATGTTAATTTTTTGAATATTTAAAAAGATTTGTTGAAAAAATTGTAAATTTCACGTATGATTAATTTACATGATTAACCAAAATAAGAGGAGAGGAAAAAACATCATGACATTAACTAAATTGAAAAATAAATCTCTCGTGACAGACCCAGAGCTGTCTTATAGCATGCGACTCGGACTTCCAATCGAAGTTTATTGTACGGAAAAACACGAAACACTTGCATTCGGAAGAATCGATCATTTTTGTGAATTGACAGTCGTTATTCAAGGTCAGCGCCACGATCGAGAATCATGTTTATTTTTTGGCTGTCCCTGCCAGTAAATCTCTTTATTTGTGAAGAATATTTATATTGTATTCTTGTTTCATAAATTCGAAAACAACATGCCTCTGGTTCCATTGTTCCTCATCACTCCACCATTCTTCATTACGATCTATAAAATCTTTTCTGATCGCTTCAAAATCGTCGTCAGCTTTTTTGTACTTCTTTTTCATCCAGATCATGTAGAAGCTCGCAAAAATAATAAAACCTGTACAGATCCATACCATTTCATCTGAGAATAACAACGTTAATGGATTTGAAAACCTTGAGGCTGTTGGAAGCTTATAGTAGTAAAGGTAAACGAAGGTTGCTAGTACAACAAAAATCATCGATAATCCCCATTGGTTGATGGCTTTTTTCCACTTGTCTTTCTCAGCTTTTCTATCAACAAGCTGCGCTAGCACAATACTCGTTAGTTCATTAACAAAGGGCTTTATCTTCCAGTGATTTAGAGCATTCATCAGCATAACCTCCTGTACACATAACTATGCCAATACAAGCAGATTCATGCTTTTTAAAAATAGCTTTTACCTTTGTTTAGCCCCTGAAAATGTTTGGTTGGAACAACGACACCAACATTCTTTTTTAAGAAGAGCCCTAGAAAGGTTATTCGTAACAAAAAAAGACCGTCTGGATATTCGGAGCCAGACGGTCTTTATTCTTCGATCTCTACTTGCTCAACACCTTCTCGATCTTCACTTTGAACAGGAATATAAAGGTCTTTTGACCACAATTTATAAGTAAGCGTAATTCCGATCAAAAGTATAAAAGCTGCTAAGAGTAATCGAGTGACTAAAAAAGTTGTTTTTCTCTTTTCTTTGTTAGCGTTTTTTTGTTTTTTTTCATCGTCTCTCTTTTTCCCGTGTACTTCACTTCTAGAAGGCAAAGAATGAGCATGTTGAACAGAAGCGATCGTATTGTCTGCTGTTTTGTTTCTTAAACTCTCTGCTTGGTCATTCTTCATCCCGATCCACACTCCCATTTTCGCTGTCTGTGATATTGTTGTTGCTCTTGTTTTGATTAGCTATCCAGCACCCTGAAATAAAATCGATTAAGAAATGAGCTAAAAAAGGCACCCAGATGTTATCTGTCATCTCATAGATCATACCTAGCCAAAAGCTTAATCCACATACGATACTAAAAAGAACAGGTTTTTTTATATACCGAACATGCAGTACAGCGAAAATCATACTGGTTAAAAACAGCCCTAATAACGATTGTAGGACTCCCCGAAACAACCACTCTTCAGCAAAAGCAATGATTCCTGTGAGGAAAAAGATGTGAATGTAAGAGAGAGAGCCGAATATTTTATCGTTGATTCCACCATCATCTAATGATTCCTCGGGCAACCTCTTCTTTAACTGAATCGATAAAAAAGGAAGAAACAATCCTGTACTAAGTGCAAGCACCCATTCGTTTACTGAGAGATCAAGGTCGTTTAGCACCCAAGGAAATGAAACATTAAAGAAGAATGCAAGAGTTAACGCAGCTATCATAAATAAACTTTGTGAAAAATAGACGTTCAACAAAAGTTCTTTCGGTGTAATCTGATCGATCCAATTGTTTTTTACAGATTTCCTCATCCTTTAGTTGTACACTTCCTGTCTTAAAAGTCGTTTTAGTTCATCTTCCCATAATTCATAAGAAGTGTTAAATGACGCTTGTTTTCCATAAAAATGCGAAAGATCTGTTTCACAATGACCGCAGCACATTGAATTTGGTTCTGGTACGGGTTCTCCGAAATATTTCAGCAGTCCGCTTCGTTTACATTCATTATTCGTTGCCCACTTTTCAATCGCCTTTAATGATTCTATTTTATCAGCTTTTCTGCTCTCAATCGTGAATTTTATTTTTGAAATCAACGCATTTTTTTCGTGGACATCAAGATTTTCTTTATGTAGAACGCCTACTTTTTTCAAGTGATATTCCATGAATCTTTGACCCGTTTCAGAGAGTCCAACAAGTTTCAGTTTTTCTGCATACGTAGTCCCTCTTAACTGAATGTGGTCGGAAAACAAATAATCAACTTGTACAGAATCAGGCAGTTCTTGATCAATAAAATGGTATGGTATCTCAAGATCAGCTGGATGATACAATAGGACGGCAACAGATGGTTCCGTGTCTCTGCCAGCTCTGCCGATTTCCTGAATATAGCCTTCGATCGTAGACGGTGTGTGAAAATGAATTACAAATCTGATGTCCGATTTATTAATTCCCATTCCAAAAGCATTCGTACAAACAATGATGTTCAGCTGGGACTCTAAAAACTGTTTTTGAACAAGAAGTCTTTCATCAGCATTCATGCCTCCATGATAAAAAGCGGCCCCTTCTATTTCATGATCTTGAAATCTTTTTACTAGCAGTTCTGCAACATTCCTTGTATTCGTATAGATAATACCTGGTCCTTTAAGCTGCTGAACTAGATTTACCGCTCGCCCCACTTTTTGATCATGATCATCAAAGCATTCAACAAAGATAGATATGTTCGGACGGTTCACACTATGAATATGTATCTCTGCGTTCTTCATGTCTAGGTGATGAAGGATATCGTTCTGTACTTTATGTGTTGCCGTTGCTGTTAATGCGAGGCAAATAGGATCCCCCATCGCTTTCTTCATATCAGCTAACTCTAAATAAAATGGACGAAACTCATGACCCCATTGTGAGATACAATGGGCTTCATCTACTACGAATAACGACCAACTAACTGACAACAGGATAGAACGGATGTAAGAGTTTTGAAGGATTTCAGGACTCACAAAAACAAACTGATAATCTTGTATTCTTTTTAATATGGATTGTTTCTCACTTTGATCTAAAAAGCTGTTGAGAGCGATCGTCCTCTTATAACCAGCTTGTTTAAACTGATCTACTTGGTCTTCCATCAATGACACCAAAGGAGAAATGATGAGTGCTCTTCCTTTTAAAAGATGTGCGGCCATCTGATAGATTAATGTTTTTCCTGTTCCAGTCGGCAGCATACCTAACACATCATGACCTGAAAGCAAGTCATTTATGATCTCTTTTTGTCCAGATCTAAACGATGAAAATCCGTATAACTCTTTAAGCGTTGCTTCCAGTTGCATGTTTTCCACCCTCTTTTGCGAGTACTAGCCTGATTTGAAAATACGAAAGATGAGGAAAGGCATCTTTAAACGGCCGAAGCTTTGTTTCATTCGTCTTACTGTAATATTCTTTCACTTTCAAAAACTCTGTATCACTAATGTAAGGGGTAATCGGAAAATCTTGCACTTCTCTTGCGATCTCTACGAGATGATCTTCTAGAGTACTCAATTTCAGATTTCTAACGATCATGATCTCCTCTAGAGGTTTATTGTTATTTAGCATTTTTAAAGTTAAAGATGCTGATCTAGTTAATGCCGGAGCTTCAGTAAATGAGCCTATTAGAGAGTGCAACATCGGAAAATTCAACTTTTCACTAGCTATCTTGTGTATGAAAGCGTGCAAAATCGCCCTGAAACGGAGTACAGTCTCTTCTTGACTCATGCCTTTTATCCGAGATAATTGCTCGAAGGTACTTCCGATCCTATTGTAGCCAGACAGTTTCTTAACAAAAAGATCAGCAATTTGAGTATCATGTTCTAACAACACTCGAGATAATTCACGATAAAGTTTTTCCGCTTGAATTTTTCTCTCTGACTCTGATCTAGGAAACACAGATTTAACTTTTTGTATCACCGAGAAGTCCCTTACAACTGGTGAATAATTAAAATGACCATATAGAGCATTGGAGAGAGCTTGTACATATAACGTGATAGCTTGCCAGCATGTAGACTCTATCGATGCATATTTTAATCCATTTAAATGATTTAAGAATGATAATCTATCATTCTCACGCACAAGAAGTTGTTCACCCTTTTCAGTAAGGGTGTAAACATGATCTTCAGATTCCTTCATATATTCTTCATTTATCAGGCTTTCGATTGATTCAGTAAAAGTGTCATGGGCCATCCCCTTGAAAGCGGCATAATAACGTTCTATACCAAACCATTGGCTGTCGGACAAAGATTGCGCCGTTTTCTTACCTGTCACCATATAATAGACGCCTGAGCTTTTTCTACTACCATTTACTTTTCGAAAGATATCTAATAAAACGACATGACAAATATCTATAATAAATCACCACACTTTATCATATAATCTATCTTATCAGATTTAAGGAAATTTAAGAGTAAAAGTGTTATATTAAGAGGAAGATTGGGAATAAAAGATATGACGAGGTCCTAATTTTCTATTGAAATGTAGAGGGATACTTATTACAATATGATTAGTAGACCCTTAATTTAAAATGGCTAAATATGTAAGTCGGTATTTTTTCAATTCCTTAGGAGGTATTCATTATGCCAAAGTATACGATTGTTGACAAAGAAACTTGTATCGCATGTGGAGCATGCGGAGCTGCAGCACCAGACATTTACGATTATGACGACGAAGGAATTGCGTTTGTAACTCTAGACGATAACCAAGGAATCGTTGAAATTCCAGATGTATTGTTAGAAGATATGCAAGATGCGTTCGAAGGCTGTCCTACAGATTCCATCAAAGTATCTGAAGAGTCATTCGATGGTGATGCATTAAAATTCGAATAGTTGTAATCTTACCAGGAACCCTCTTTCATTAGAGGGTTTTTATTTATTTTATTAAGGATGATTCTCATTGTCAATTAGTTTTCTTCATTTTTGAAACCGCTATCTTAAAAATCATAGTTGTACCTATCGTCAGAATGTGATAAATTATCAAAATATTGATGCTATTCATAAAGATAGACAAGGGGTGGAACTGTGACAGCAACCGTATTAGTCTGTGATGGAATAACGAGTGAAGGTGTTGAACCGTTAGTAAAACTTGAAGGTGTTGAGCTGATCTTCGGAAAACTTGATGAAGTTACTCAACCAGAAAACATTCAAGGAATCATGGTAAGAAGTGCTACAAAGATTACTGAAGATGTATTGAATCAGCTGCCCGCACTTCAAATCATTGCACGAGCTGGAGTTGGAGTAGATAATATCGATCTGAACGCAGCGACAAAAAGAGGTGTGCTCGTCGTAAATGCACCTGAAGGAAACACCATTTCAACAGCGGAACACACTTGGGCCATGATGATGGCATTAGTCCGCAACATTCCACAAGCCAATCAATCTGTAAAACAAGGTGAATGGAACCGCAAAAAGTATACGGGCCAAGAACTCTATCAAAAAACGCTCGGGATCGTCGGCATGGGACGAATCGGCTCTGAACTTGCAAAGCGCGCGAAAAGTTTCTCCATGAACGTACTTGTTTTTGACCCTTATTTTCCGAAAGAAAAACAAAAAGAACTATCCGTTACTTCTGTTGATCTCGATACGTTAATCCAGCAGAGTGACGTTATCACCGTTCATACCCCGCTTACAAAAGATACCCATAAACTATTAAATCTTGATAACTTAAAATACGCTAAAAAAGGTGCGTTTATCTTAAACTGTGCTCGTGGAGGCATCATCGATGAGGAAGCTCTTCTACACTACTTAGATAACGAACATCTATCTGGCTGCGCTCTTGACGTTTTCGAACAAGAACCTCCCGTTAGCCGCTCTTTAGTCGATCATCCTAAAGTGATCGTTACACCTCATATCGCGGCATCCACGGTGCAAGCGCAGAAAAATGTAGCCTATATGGCGAGTGATGAGATTCGATCGCATTTTTTACATCAACCTTTAAAACACGCTGTTAACTTTCCTTCATTATCAAAAGATACGTATGAGAAGCTGATTGCTTATTATGATTTCTCAAATCTTCTTGGTTCGTTTACGACTCAGTTCTTTAAAGAACCTGTTTCAGAGATTTCGATCGGTTATGGCGGATCATTATCGGATACCGATACTACATCACTTACTCGCAGCTTTTTGTGTGGCTTCTTAAAAACAAGATTAGACCGGCCGGTAAACGATGTAAACAGCATGGTGGCTGCAAAGGAACAAGGAATCGTAATCGGTGAAAAGCATGGGACAGATGATCATGGTTATCCAAATATCATTCATGTAAAGGTTACAGGTCTGAACACAACGTTTACTCTTTCAGCGACACTTGTTAAAGGCTTTGGTGGCCGAATCATTAAATTGAACGGGTATACGGTTGATTTTGTACCACAAGGATCTCTTCTTTACATCGAACATCGTGACACACCAGGTATTATCGGAAAAGTAGGAGCTTTTTTAGGAGAACGCAACATAAATATCGCAACGATGCACGTTGGCCGTAAATCAGCTGGCGGTGAAGCCATGATGGTACTTACCTTTGACACGCAACTTCCAGAATCTACTCAGAAAGAACTCAGAAGTATCGAGGATCTTCTTGTGTGCAAACCTTTAGATCTATAGAAAAGCAAAAAGCTCTGCAATTCATGATGATATACTCCCCTTACAGTAAACAGATTTTTATTTTTTATCTGTCTACCTTTAGGGGAGCATATCAGATTGCAGAGCTTTCTTTATGTGTTTATTATCCTAAATCTACTTCTTTTCTCTCCCCACTTTGAAAAGTCATCAGCTTTTTGTAACCGATCTCTTTTGCAAGCTTTATAGTCGCCTCATAATTCTCTCCAACTTGGTGCGGTTCATGAGCATCTGAAGAGAGTACGATCGGTATCCCCTTTTTATAGCAAAGAGACAGAAGTTCAGGTTCTGGATAGATTCGTCCTACAGGTTTTCTTAGACCTGCAGATGAGATCTCTACACATGTTTTTGAGTCTTTTAACGCATCTGTAATGCGCTCATACTGTTCTAAAAGAAATTCTTGATCAGTCGGAACATATTTAAAGATCTTGACTAGATCGATATGTCCAACAATGTCAAATAGGTTTGATTCTGCAAGTGTTACAATTTGATCATAATACGAACGATACGTTTCATAAAGATCACGACGGTCCCATTCTTTTCGGTATTCTGCAAGGTCTATCCCAAAATCATCGACCCAATGCACAGATCCGACCACGTAATCGAATGGATAGGATTTTATAAATGCCTCCATCTCAGCATGCCGTCCCGGCGTATAATCCATTTCAATCGACATGCGGACGTCCATTCCTAAATGATCTGCACGCTTAAACAGATTTACATAATCGTCCATCTTGTAATAACGTCTTTCTTCCATCCATGGTTTTGATACGATGTTTTTTGTTTCATAAAAGTGATAAGCGTGTTCAGAAATCCCAAACTCTTGTATTCCCTTCTCTTTTGCGGTGTCTACAAATTGTTTTAGATAATCGATCGTCAATGTCCCTTTTTCGAGATGAGAATGGTAATCTGTTAGCATATTAATCTCCTTTTTAAAACGTTTTACCATATGTACCATGAAATCCTTGTTCGTTCAAGTGTTTATGCTCCCAACTTCCCTCCGATAAATAAGACGCTTAAGCACATCATTAAAAAAATCACAGCAAAAAAACGGTTCAGATAGTCTCGCATTTTGTCCTCCTAGGTAAAAGTAAAATCAACTTTATCATCCTATTCAGCTTTTCAACTTTTTGAACCGGTTTTTAAAGAAAAGGCTCAACTAAAGTTCGTTGTTGAGTTTTCGCTTTGGGAACTTACTAAATCTACTCTATATACATCATTCTTATCTAATGAGGCAGGATAATGAACTCGAATAAAGAAGTTTGATAAAGAAAATAACTACAAAAGGGATGTAGAGCATATGGACATACTACTCTTGATCACGATTGGTTTTATAACAATTGGATTTGTTGTTCTTACTTCTATGAAAAAAGATATGGAAAGTAAACTCGCGTTTATTACAGGAAAAATGGAAAACGAGGAAACTTCAGCAAAAGCTAAATCCATCATTTGGTGGATCGTAAGTGCCACAGCTTGGGGAATAGTGAGTATACTTCTTATTGTTTGGTGTTTTCATCATAACTTTGGGTAATTGTTAGCTTCTATACAGAATATCACGAAACAGAACTTCCAAATGATACGAAGTTCTGTTTTTTTTTCAACATTAAACTTTAAGAGAGCTAAAAAAGCTCCCTATTCAAAGGCAGCTTTTTGACTTCCATCTTTATTAATATAATTTTCCATCACATAGAGAAGTGGTTTGTAAAGTACGATGAAGAACACCACGTTACCAATCGCATGATTTAGATCAAATGGGAGGCTCGCCAAGTAATACGGCCAGAATTTCTGCATGATGATTCCACCAAAGAGAACAGACATGATGAAACCAAACAAAAAGCCACAGAATCCTGCATAGATCGGGAGCAACAGCCAAGGTATGTTATGTCTGTATTTGCCTAAATATGCGCTCATAACGGCTATCAATCCCCAGGCAAACATCTGACCGAACGTCCACAGACCATGCCCTAGAAAAAGATTTGTTGTTATCGTGCTTAATATAGCAAGTAACAACCCTTGCACAGGACCGAGTACGAATGAAGCAAGAATGAGTATCGTCGTATTCGGCTGAACATTGGGTATCATTGAGAAGGTGATTCTGCCTACTGTTAATATAGCAGCAAGTAAGGCAATGATCGTAATTCGTTTGACTGTCAGCTTATTCATATTTGTGAAGATCAAATTCTACGACATCGCCAGGTTTTAACGTAATATCCTTAGCACCCTTCATCGCTTCTTCACCGTTTACAGAAAAGAACCAAGATGTTTTGTCCTGTTCGCTTCCGGCCACACCTTCAATACTGCTTATAAATGCTCCATCGTACTGAGTTTCAATCTCAAAGTTATCTTGCATCACGTCCATGATCGTCGCATCTTTTGCAATCTCTATTTTCTTTTCTGTAACCTTTTCTTTTCCGTTATCCTTTGTGATCTGAACCGTTACTTGTTCTTTTTTCGTTTCTTCTTGTTTCGGCTGATCCGCTTTTTCTTTCGTTTCAGTCGTTCCACAGCCCACCAACATCATCATCATTGTTGCTAATACTAAAAGTAATTTCTTCATGATTAACCTCTTTCTGTTATAAAAACACTTTGTTTGATACTAAATTTACTTCACGCAACTAAAAAAATCCCCTTCGGCTACGAAGGAGATTAATAGTATACAGGCAGAAAACAGCAACCGGCCCCGGTACTGTTAAACACCCCCCTATCCTCGTAGGTCATGTCATGTAACAAACAGGCAGGTCTCCTGGCTCTTGATCATCGTCTCCTAACACCTTCCCGTTTTCACAGTGGCGATATTATAGGATTCTCACAATTACAGTGGCGGGACCGCAACGGAATCTAACCGTTTTCCCTATTAAGCTCGTCCAACAAAGGACTGCACCTGTTTAACACGTATGAAATTTTATGAAATCACAATTCCTATTATAAACATATTGGAGAAATTTGTGAAATCCTTTTTTAAAACTGCTATTGTTCCTTATGAAACAAGATTAATCGGGACGTATTGCTAATTTATTTCAACGTTCGAGGAATAACGAAAGAAAATGTCGTGCCTTCATTATTCTTGCTGTGAACGCTGATCTGACCACCATGTGCTTCTACGATGTTTCTTGCTATGGCAAGCCCAAGACCCGTTCCACCTGATTTCCCTCTTGTTCTTGCTTTGTCCCCTTTATAAAAGCGTTCGAAAACAAATGGCAGATCTTCTTCTTTTATACCCGTTCCATTATCTTTAACGAAAAACTTCACGTTCTGATCGCTCACTTCTACAATAAGATTTACAAACCCGCCTTGAGAAGTATGACGAATCGCATTGTCGATCAAATTGGTTAAGACTTGCTCAATCCGGTCTGGGTCGATGTCCATCTCCTCTTGCAAACTTTTGAGATTTTTCTTAAATTCTAGATTTAATTGAATCTCTCTGTCTTTAGCAGGCCCTTGAAATTTCCGAACGATTCTTTCTGCGAAAGGAATGATCGGAAGAGAGCTGTAGTGAAGCTTCATGTGACCTGCTTCTAATCTTGCAAGATCGAGGAGTTCGTTAACAAGTCTTCCCATCCGTTTCGATTCGTCTAAAATGATTCCTGCTAGTTCTTTCTTCTCTTCTTCAGATTCTGCAATATCATCTACGATCGCTTCACTATATCCTTGCAGCATAGCGATCGGCGTCTTTAATTCATGTGAAACGTTCGCAACAAAGTCTTCTCTAAGCTTGTCCATTCGTCGTTCTTCTGTCATATCACGAAGTACAGCTACTGCTCCACGAATCATAGATTGGTCATATAGTGGTGTCATAACGACGACCCACGAGCGGCCTTGTATCGCGATCTCTGTCATCTGTTCACTCTCAAGTGCAACAACTTGCCCAAAGAGCTGTTTGACCGTCTCAGGAACGTTTCCGTTGACCTCTGTCTTCATGCCTGATTCGTAATAAAATGCCTGTAGGAATCGATCAGCAGGAGGATTCGTAACCAGTATGTTCATTTTTCTATCAAAGGTGATCACACCATCAGCCATCGAACTTAAAACACTTGTTAACTGTTCTTTTTCTTGATTCAATGCTGTGATATTGTTTTTTAACTGTCTGCCCATACGGTTAAACGTCATGCCAAGTTCGCCGATCTCATCATGCGTTAAAATCGGCACTTTCATATCAAACTCACCTTTTGCTACAGACGTCGCTGCTTCTCTCATCCTTCTTAGTGGTGCCGTAATTCGAGTAGATAAGAAAAACGCAAAGATCGTAGTTAAGATGATCGCGATCCCCGCTGCTAAAAAGATGAGATACTTTGTATGGTTCGTTGTTTTTTCCACATTCTCGATGGATTGATAGACGTAAACGGCTCCTGCATTTTCTCCCGATCCATAAGGTTCACCGTAGATGATCATCGTTTGCATCGTCTCATCATTTTTATTCAGAACGGGAAAATCTCCGTTTACGTAGATCTTTTTTTCACTCTCTGCGACAGTAGATAACTGATCATTCTCTTTGAAAACAGAAACTGGGATATAAGGTGCATCATCGTAAGAATTCTTAGACATAAAGGATTCCTGATTTTCGTCTATGATCATGATAGACATGGAATATGCTTCAGCCATTTCACTTGTGATGCGTATTGCTTCTTCCTTGTTCTCATCGCTTTCCATAATCAACATCACTCGATCAGCCATCTTCGTTAATTGTTCTTTGGCTTGATCATCGTAAAACGATTCAAAAAACTGCGTAAGAAGAATGGTGAGCAGGGTTAAAACGACCGAGACTAATAAAAGTATCGTTATCCAAAGTTTACCAACTACACTTCTCCAGATCATTCATTCCCAACCTCAAATTTATATCCTACTCCCCAAACGGTCGCGATCATGGATGCTGCATCCGGTGAGACTTTGTTAAGCTTTTCTCTAAGTCTTTTCACATGTGTGTCAACTGTTCTAAGATCACCAAAGAATTCATAGTTCCAAACATCTTTTAGCAATTGTTCGCGCGCATAGACTTTATCTGGAGTCTTCGCTAAGTAGTACAACAACTCATATTCTTTCGGAGTTAAGTTGACCTCTTTTCCGCCAGCTGTTACACGGTGAGCATCGTGATCGATCGTAAGGTGCTTAAACACAACAACGTTCTTTGCAACCGTTTCGGTTTGAAGAAACTTCGTCGGTGACGACCTTCTCAACAGTGCTTTTACACGCAGGATGACTTCTCTTGGACTGAACGGCTTCGCGATGTAATCGTCCGTACCTGCTTCGAATCCTTCTATGCGATTAAGCTCTTCTCCTTTAGCTGTCAACATGATTACAGGAGTCGCTTTCTTTTCTCTTAACTTTTCACAAACCTCAATGCCATCCATACCAGGAAGCATAAGGTCGAGCAATATGAGATCAAAATTGATGGATACTGCCATCTGTAGCGCATCCTCACCGTTTTCGGCTTCATGAACTTCGTAGTTCTCTCGCTCTAGATACATCGTTAATAGTTTTCGAATTCTTTCTTCATCATCAACAACTAGAATTTTAGCTTCTGTATCCATATTCAATCCTCCACATAAAATCAGTTAAACAAGATTTTTTCCTGTCTCTATCATACATGAAACCAAGTACACTAAACAAACCGGACATGCTGTCTATCTATTTTCTTTTAAGTATGTATCAAAGTTGTTTCTTAAAAGTAGTTGATTTCCGTTTCAGGTGCTCGCTTTCCGCGGGGCAGGCGGTGAGCCACATTCGTTCGTTTCACTCTTAAGTGTCTCACCTGCCCGCCTATCCCGCAGGAGTCTCGCACCTTCCACTCCAATCAACTGTCTAAGAAGACAAGGATTTTAAAAATACAACCGTTTAGACAAGAGCGCTTTTAAAAAAAGTCTCTCTAATGAAAGAGAGACTTTAAAATCATTATGCGTATGAATGCAATCCTACAAGAACAAGGTTTACCGCGATCAAGTTAAATGTAATGATCCAGAATCCTAACACACAAAGCCATGCAGACTTTTCTCCGTGCCAACCCCTTGATAGTCGTAAATGAAGAAAAGCGGCATAGAACAAGAACGTGATAAGAGCCCAAACTTCTTTTGGATCCCATCCCCAGAATCTCGACCAAGCTTGCTGAGCCCATATCATAGCAAAGATTAGTGCTCCGAGTGTAAAGATGGGAAAGCCGATCGCAACTGCTCGGTAGCTGATCTCATCCAGAAGATCTGGTTTCATCTTAACTTTTGTCTGAAGAGCTGCTGCTATTCTTTTTCTTAAAATCAGACGAAGTAAGCCATAAAGGATTCCCCCTGCTAAGAGAGACCAAATGAACGTATTCAACTTAACAGAAGCATCAACACCGTTCATCCAAGATGGCGTTGAGAATAGTGGTCCAAACGAATCGTCCAGTTGCTCTCCGTTACTTGGACCTGCAATGGCAGGCATATCATAGACGACTTTAACTGCCTGATTGTTATCATCCATCATTTCAAATGTCGTTTCATATCCAGCACCTTTAAAACCGATCGAAACAAAGATGAATCCAACAACCGCAATCAAACTGTAAAGAATGATCTCTAACCATAAAGTCTTTTTAGACGAGACGGTCTGATCAACTGTACGGATTAAATAAATGAGTCCTGATACGAAAGAAATCGCAAGGATTCCCTCTCCGAGTGCCGCTGTTGTAACATGGATCTTCAGCCAGTCACTTTGAAGGGCAGGAATAAGCGGAGAGATATCTCTTGGAAACATACTGGCATACGCGATAACAAGAACAGCTATAGGCATCGCGAAAACGCCTAGACCGTTCGTTCGATAGATGATGTATAGAATAATGAATGCAAGTACCATCATCATGCCAAAAAAGGTAGTGAACTCAAACAAGTTACTTACAGGGGCATGTCCACTTGCCATCCACCTTGTAATAAAATAGCCTAGTTGAGCTGCAAAACCTACACATGAACTTATGAACCCTATTTTTCCCCACTTTTTTGTATGAACAGCATCTTTTCCTTTTTTATCTGAAATAGACATTGCAAAGAATAGAGTAGAGAACAAGTAAATAATAAATGCACTATATAAAAGTGTACTGCTGATTTCAGCCATCATTAACCCTCCCGCTTGAACAGCATTACTTTGAAGCTGTTTCTTTTTCTTCTAAAGGTGTGAGATTGGTCTTATCAGACAGAAATTCCACATCTTTTTTCAAGCCATACCAGTTCTTATTCGTATGAGCGGCAGCCCATACCTCACCTGCATTTTGTTTGATCCAAATTCTTCTATAGTTCCAATATAAACCTTGTGTAACACCTATCATAAAGATGATTCCACCAAGCGCGATAATCCAAAGTGTATGGTCTTTTCGGACTGTAAGCGCCGTTAAATCTTTCGTTTCTATACCAGCGAATGACATTTTAAACTGGTTCTCACCAGAATCTATGTTTTTCTGAATCCCAACAAACGCTTTTTCTCCGTCAGGTGTTTTTGGAGAATACATGGAGAAAACAAACGCTGGATTATCAGGCAAATTATTAACGGTTGATGGCTGGTTCTGGTCGTTTAATACGAAGTTTGGAAAGTATTCTTCAATCTTAACTTTATAGCCTTTCCCAAGGTCATACTCTTTTTTAGGGTCGTGAAGATCTACTGTTAACTTACCAAACTTATTACCTGTTGCTTTTTCTTCAAGTTCGAAACTCATCTTGTAAAACTCGTTAAGCTTAAAATCCGTTTGATAAAGAGCAAACGAGTCGAACTTAAACGGTTCATTCACTCGGATTTCACCATTCTTAACTTTTACAAGCTCTGGCTGTGCTCCGATCGTATGGTTCTCTTTTGTTTTATAGAGAGTTACGTTACTTTGATAGTTTTTTGCGACTTCTCCATCAACCGAGCTTAGCGCACTATTAAACTTCTTTTCTTCCTTATCATACATCTCAAGAATGAAATCATTGTTCTCCAGATAATATTGCCCATCTTCGGTTGAAGTGCCAGGGATAGAAGCTTTCTCCCCTTCTCGAACCCATAATATATCGTCAACATACATACCTGGAAAGAATCGAAGCATCGCACCTGTTAAAAAGATAATCAGTCCAACATGGTTTACATATGCGCCCCATCTCGAAAACCGTCCCTTTTCCGCAAAAAGGTTACCATCCTCTTCTCGAACTTTATAACGCAAAGATTCTAACGTGTACTTGATCTCATCAAGTTCGACATCATTGCTTTTTGAGAACAAACGCTGATTCTTCATGAATTGATCATGTCGCGTGACTCTTTGTGTCTTTAATGCTTTATAGAGCGGTATACCACGATCAAGACTGGCAATAATGATGGATAGACCTAGCATTCCTAGAAGAAGAATGAACCACCATGATCCATAAAGGTTATGAAACCCTAACAAATAATAGATAAGTCCAAACGTTCCGTATTCGCTTTCATAATGAGTGGCAGGATCAACATTGGGAGGTATGAACGTTTCCTGCGGAAAAATGGTTCCGATTGCCGCTGCTACTAAAATAATAACAATAAGCCAAACTCCGACTTTAACAGACGAAAAGAAGTTCCAAATCTTATCCACAAACGTTTGTTTATAGGTTTGAGATCGTCTAGCACTTCCTTCATACCTCATGCTTGATAGTACTTCAACATCTTGCTTCAACGGTTTACCGCAGGCTTGACAAAGACTTGTTCCGTATGGGTTAGAGTGGCCGCATTCACATGTTATCGTTTGCATCATTTCACCCCGTTACGGCTTTATTTTTTCCATAAAGGAAATAATTTTTTTCTCTGATAATGATTCACTTGTCCGTTCAACTACTTTTCCGTTCTTATCAATCAAAATGGTAGTCGGAATCGGTCCTATACCGAATGCTTTAGTTACTTCTCTTTGCTTGTCCATCGGAACAGGAAAGCTCATACGATATCGATCAACAAAATTTTTAACGGATACGTTCGTTTCACTGACGTTTACTGCCAATATTTCTACACCTTGTTCTTTGTATTTTTCATACTGCCGTTGCATATAAGGCATCTCTCGTTCACACGGTTTACACCACGTTCCCCAGAAATTCAAGAAAACACCTTTACCACGGTAATCTTCTAACTCTACTTGTTTGCCATTCAGATCGGTTAGTACAAAATTTGGAGCCGTATCGCCTTTACTTATGTATGTACCTGACTCTTCATTCATACTGTTGTAGATCGTGTAACCGACCGCAACAACTAAAATGGCAAGCAGAGCAGAGCGAAACCACAACCTATTTTTTTTCAACATCCATCCGCTCCTTTAAGCCGCTTCCATTTTACTATAACTTGAAAAAAAAGCCTATCTACGGCTTTTTTTTGACGTTTGTGTGACAGCCAGATTTCTTAGCTGTTTGATTTCATGTGGAGTAAGTTCTCTGAACTCACCAGGATTCAGGCCTTTAAGATCTAAATAGCCGTATCTTTCACGCTTTAATTTCATGACAGGTGATCCGATCGCTTCTAACATACGCTTGACTTGACGGTTCTTTCCTTCATGAATCGTAAGCTCGATGATAGCAGTTCCCTTTTTCTTATCGATCGATGTTACTTTCACTTTCGCAGGAGCAGTCATTCCGTCCTCTAAGCGAATTCCTCGTTCGAGTTGCTTGATTCTCTCTCTTGAAGGTATTCCTTTTACTTTCGCAATGTACACTTTATCAAGCTGATAGCGTGGATGCATAAGTACGTTCGCAAACTCACCATCGTTCGTCATGATGATCGCGCCTGTCGTATCATAATCCAATCTTCCAACAGGGAATACACGCTGTTCGATAATATCTCTAAAATAATCAGCTACTACTTTTCTTCCCTTATCATCAGAAACCGCCGTAATCACACCAGAAGGTTTATACATCAAAAAATAAACGGGTTGTTCCCGTTGAATTTGAATCTCATTCACTTCAATCTTATCTTTTGTACCTACTTTTGTGCCGAGTTCGGTCACTACATTTCCGTTCACTTTCACTTTGCCTTCACGAATTAACTCTTCCGCTTTTCTTCTGGAAGTTACGCCGCTTTGGGCAATTACTTTTTGCAATCGTTCCATGATTTCACCTCATGTCTCATCATACCTTCATTATTCGTAATTCTCAACCTCAGTAAACGTAAAAAAGAGCCATAACGGCTCTTTTTTGTCGAATTATGAATAAAACAATAGAGAGATTACAGCTATAGATGCTAAAAATCCGATCAGATCGGCTAATAATCCTACTTTTAACGCGTATTTCATCTTTTTTATACCAACCGCTCCAAAATAAACAGTCAGTACATAAAACGTTGTATCGGTACTTCCTTGTATCGTAGAAGCAAGTCTTCCGATAAACGAATCAGGACCGTGTGTTGCAATTAAATCTGATGTCATCCCAAGAGCGCCAGTTCCTGAAATCGTCCTCATAAGCCCTAGCGGAACCACCTCTGCTGGAATATGAAACAATGAAAATAGCGGACGCATTGCCATCATGACATAATCCAAAGCTCCAGATGCGCGAAATACCGAAATGGCAACAAGCATGCCGACTAAAAAAGGGATAATGTTAATCGCAATCGAGAAACCTTCTTTTCCACCCTCCACAAAGGTCTCATATGTTGGCACTTTTTTATAAGTGCCATATAAAAGGATAAAACCGATCAAAAATGGGATAAACCATATGGAAAAGGATTGAACGATCGACATCTATTTCCCTCCCTTAGGTAAAGAGCGGTAATAATAATATCGATCTATTAAAATAGCACCCACCGTTGAAATCGCAGTCGCGATCAATGTCGGCGCAACAATATCAGTCGGCGAAGCCGAGTTATAGCTCATCCTGATCGCGATGATCGTAGTGGGGATGAGCGTAATGCTTGATGTATTTATCGCAAGAAGCGTTATCATCGACCGGCTGGCTTCATTTTTTCCGCCATTTAATATTTTTAGCTGTTCCATCGCTTTAATTCCCATTGGTGTTGCAGCATTTCCGAGTCCAAGCAGGTTAGCTGCCATATTCGATAGAATGTACCCTTGAGCCGGGTGATCTTTTGGAATATCTGGGAAGAGCCGTTTAACGATCGGGCGAAACAACACAGCTAATACTTCCAATAAGCCGCCTTTTTCTGCAATCTTCATAATACCTAACCAGAATACTAAAATACTAATCATACCAAAGCTTAAAGTGACTGCTTCTTTCGCACTCGTAAAAATCGCTTCGTTTACTTTATCCATCGTGCCGTTGATTCCTGCCACAATGAAGCCAATCACCATCATTCCTACCCAGATGTAATTCACCATAGGCGAGTGTCTTCCTTAGCTATAAAGAATAACTTGTTGAATATACTTTTAAATGACGACCAGAGACCTCCCTGATCAGGTTTGATCAATGCTTTGCCATCATAATAAAGAGGAAGATCAGCAATTCTCGTTTCCTTTAAATCTACGAAATACCTACCAACAGGTTTAGGAACTTTTTCTTTTTCCCACTTGCCCGATTTTGGAAGCTCATATAACTGGATGGAAGAAGAGATCTGTCTCATCTCTTCTTTTTGCAAAGGGTACATGAACGTTCGAGCAGCTTCTACTTTTCCTTTATACCCTTTATCTTTGATGCCGGAAATTTCCCCTTCTTTAATCAGCTCTGTCATCTTAAAAGAATGAAATCCCCACTCAAACAAATTCCGATGATCGTCCCAGTCGTTAGGATCGTTTAGTGTAACAGCGATCAGTTCCATTCCGTCTTTTTCTGCAGTTGATACTAAGGTTCGTTTTGCACGTTTTGTATATCCGGTTTTGCCGCCAGTAGAATACTCATAAAGCTTTAACATCTTATTCTTATTCCGCCACACTCTATCCCATTTTTCACCGGTTTGTTCTGATCTGTAAACCTTCGTTGATGACACGTCTTTAAACGTATCATTGTTCATTGCATACTTCGTTAATATGGCCATATCATAAGCGGTGGAATAATGATCTTCATGTGTGTCGAGTCCATGTGGATTCCTAAAACGTGTATGTTTCATTCCGATCTCTTCTGCTTTTTGATTCATCAAATAGGAAAAGCCATCTAAACTTCCTCCTACATGCTCAGCGATTGCAACTGCAGAATCATTTCCAGACCGAAGCATCAATCCATAGACTAAATCTTTTAGTGGGATCTTCTCTCCTGGCTTCAAGTATAAAGATGATCCTTCTGTTCGCGATGCAGCTTCCGTAATGGTAACCGTATCATTCATCTTTCCTGATTCTATTGCAAGGATAGCGGTCATGATCTTCGTGATACTTGCTATTCTCATCGGCCGATGTTCATTACGACCATACAATACTCTTCCAGATGATTGCTCCATCAACACAGCAGCATTTGCTGACACACCGGGTTCAGCTTTTGCTTCTTGCGGGAATGCAGCAAGGATTAGCATACAGATCATAACGAGGAGCAGTGGTTTTCGTTTTAGTGTTCGTTTCATTCATAATCCCGCCCTTTACGTGTTTTGTAAAAGTTTATGCAAACAAGGACAGGTTATGAATGGGATTTACTTCCGCTAATTATTGGGAAGGAAAAAAACGCTGTTTTTGACCATGGCTTTTTTCGTAGTCTGTCAGTTCCATGAGAGCTTTTTCTTCAGCAGGTATCCGCACCCTTAACATGAAGATATTTAATATAGTGAAAAGGATAGCCGTAAAATAAGCACCAAAAATTAGTGGCATGACTAAGAGTTCCAAAGAGACAATCGTATAATTGGGATGTCTCATAAAACGATATGGACCTTTAGCTACTACATTCGCACCAGGTAATAGAATAATCTTCGTATTCCAAAACTCTCCTAAAGACGATATCGCCCATACACGAATCACTTGTGCCATTACAAACAGAAGAAATGGAACAATCCACCAGCTAGGCGGCTGTGCGTTAAACACGTATACTTCTAAAAAGAAAACAACAAAGAACGCAACGTGCATAGACACCATCCACTTATAGTGATCACTCCCTGCTTCTACTGCGCCTTTACTCAAAAGCTTCTTTTCGTTAGATTTAGCGATCCTTACTTCTGCTAATCTCTGTATGATAAGAAAACCCCAAAATAGAAGAAACCAGTTCATCTATTTCCTCCATTCCACTAAAAGAAGTTCAGAAGAAAAACCTGGCCCTAATGCGGCCATCACACCTAGATCTCCTTCTTCTTTTGCAGTTTGCATAAAATTTTTTAAGACATAGAAAACAGTGGCAGATGACATATTTCCATTTTCCCTCAATACATCTCTTGAGATATCTGTTTTCGATAACGGAATCCCGAGCGCATCCACATATGCTTGTAAGACTTTCTTTCCTCCAGGATGAGCGATGAAATGTTTAATCTGTTCTCCGACAAGCTGATTTCGGTTTAAGAACTCATCAACGTTCGGTTTGAGCCACGTTCGGATAACGTTTGGAATATCTCTTGAAAAGACAACATACAAACCTGTGTCCTTTACTTCCCACCCCATCACATCTTCAGAATGAGGCTTCAATGTGGACATCGTATCTTTTATGTAAGGTGATATTTCTGATATTTTGCCAGTATCGGACTCATCACCGCAGATTAGCGCACAAGCAACTCCATCGGCAAACAAGGATGTGCCTACTAAATTGCTCTTGGAAAGATCTTCGTGCTGAAATGTTAGTGAACAAAGTTCTACACTTAGAACGAGGACGTTTGATTTTGGATATGCTTTACAATAATCGTAAGCTCTAGAAAAACCTGATGCACCACCAGCACATCCTAATCCCCAGATGGGAATCCTCTTTGTATGTGATGAAAATGGGAGAATGTTCATGATTCTAGCTTCAATACTTGGAGTGGATAGCCCAGAACTCGAAATGTAGAAGATGGCATCAATATCTTCATAGGACACGTTGAGGCTTTGATCAGACAAGACCTTTTCGATACATTCTGCTCCTAAATTTGTTGCAAAGTCTATGTATAAATCATTTTTCTCTTGAAAACTTCTTTTTTCCTTAAACCAATCTATAGGCATCGCGAAATAGCGTGACTCGATCTCACCATTCTGAAATACTTTGAGCAAACGTTCGATATCTGAAAACGCGTCTTGAAATAGATTTCGTGCAAAATCCATTGTTTGATGTTGAGAAAGTTTATGAGGGGGATTTATTGTTTCCACTGCTGCTATTCTTGGCAATTGATCTCTCTCCTTCGGCTGCTTATCCTTTTTTAGTAATTTACCCTTAAATTGCCTTTTAAAACGGTAACTTAAAAAGATTACTCTGTTTTTTTAGTAAACTTTTCAGTTGTTGGAAGTAGTTAATATCTACTACAGGTTGCTTACTATCCATGCCACTTTGCGCCCCTCATATGGCAAGCATTAAGCTCACACTTGCATAGGAAGAAAAAAATAAAAACAAAAAAACAGCCTAGATTGAATTTTAGGCTGTTTACTTTGTTATTTGTTTTAAAGTATTGAGATGTGAACTTAGCAACTCTTCGTTTGGTTGGATGAAGAGTTTTTTAAATTCTTCATAGTTGTTGATATAGCTCCGTTTGCGCTTTTGGTATGCAGGGTCCTTAAGCAATGCGGTGAGTGCTGCAATCTCTGTTATCTTATAGAAGCTCAAGTAATCTTTCCAAAAGTCATGATGTGTCAATTCCTCAAGAAGTTTCTCTTCAAAATATCGTACATAAAGAAGATGAAAAGTTTGCATTTTTCCGTTACATTCATAGGTCACTTCTGAACGGTTAAAAAAATCCTCAGATGTATTCGGCTTTTCTTTTTCTAACTCCATACCATCAATATGCTGAATCAACAATGCATGACTCCCCCTTGTTATTCGTCAGTAGATAGTGATTCCTGAAATTTTGAAAAGAACAGGTCTGCTTCTTGTTCTACATTCTCTTCCTGAATGTTCTCAGGAAGAGGAGGCAGCTCTTTTACACTTTGCAAACCAAAATGTTCTAGGAATGCTTTTGTTGTACCATACAATATAGCCCGTCCCGTTCCTTCTGCTCTTCCAACTTCTTTCACTAATCCTTTAGCAGATAGTGTCTGTAACGGTTTTTCCGTTTTTACACCTCTTACTTCTTCGATCTCTGACCTAGTAATTGGCTGTTTATAGGCAATGATCGCTAGTGTTTCAAGAGCAGCTTGAGAGAGTGTCGCATGACCAGGCGTTTCAACAAGACGCTCATAAAAGGCAGCATGTTCCGGTTTTGTTACAAATTGAAGGGATCCCGCATATTCAACAATAGACATCCCTCTTTCTGATGAAGAATAACTTTGTTTCAACTCTTCGATGATGGGATCAAGTTCTTTGCTGTCGATCTCCAACACTTGAGCGATTTGTTTTCTGTCGATTCCTTCATCACCACTGACAAAAAGCAAACCCTCTACAATCGCTTTATATTCATTTCGTTCCAAATCGTATTACTCCTCTAACATCGTTATATAAATTTCACTAAAATGATCTTGTTGTTCGCAATTTATTGATTTAACTTTCATAAGTTCTAATATTGCAAGAAATGTTACAACAACATGTTCCCTAGTACTCTTATCAAAAAGGTCTGTGAACTTTTTTCGTCCGCCTACAGAAAGAAGCGAGGATTTTATTTGTTCCATTCTTTTTTCGATTGGAATCTCTTGCCGTTCGATGGTCGTTTGTCTCGGTGCTCGCGTTACCTTTTCTTGAAAGACTTTTTGCATCGCCTGCAACATATCATACAGCGTTACGTTGGTCACCTGTTTTGCCGATTCTTCTTTCTCAAACTGTGAGAGGTCGGCAGGCTGCCGTGTGTATATTAAGCTTCTTGCTGATTCTCTTTCTTTAAGTTCATCAGCAGCATGCTTGTACTTTCTATATTCAACGAGTCTTCTTACTAATTCATCTCTTGGGTCTTCTTCCATCTCGAGTTCCATCTGATTCTCAAAAAGCTCTTCTTCATGCTTTGGTAGCAGCATCTTGCTTTTAATGGCAAGAAGAGTAGCTGCCATAACTAAAAATTCACTTGCTACGTCCAGTTTTAGTTCTTTCATCGTATGTATATATTGAAGGTATTGCTCAGTTATGATGGCTACCGGGATATCATAAATATCCACTTCGTAGGTTTGTATCAAATGAAGCAGTAAGTCGAGCGGACCTTCAAATCCATCAAGCTTCACACTATATTGCATAACATTTCCCCAGTTTTTCAGCGATTTTGTATTATAAAATTATATCATATTTTGTGTGGTACGCGGCTTGTTTTTATTCATGCTATGCATATGGTAAACTTAGAGTCGAGCTTATTAAGGGGCGTGAACGACTAGTGACTTATCCAAAACCATGGATTGAATACTTGGTGCATTTTCATAGAGATCAAGATTACTTTGAGTGTCACGAAGTGCTTGAGGAGCATTGGAAGGACGAGGGCATGAAAGGAGATCTGTGGCCGGGACTGATCCAGCTTGCAGTGGCTCTTTATCACCATCGGCGTGGCAACAATAACGGAGCTAAACGAATGATCTTGAGTTGTAGAGTGAAGCTGCAAAAAGAAGAAGCAGCACTGAAAGAACTCGGAATAGAAGTTGAACCTTTTTTTGAACTACTCGATAAAAGTATACAAAAAATCGAGCAACAGCAACCTTTTGAGTCGATAGCTCTTCCACTGTCAACTGATCTATTGAACGTATGTTTATTAAAAGCTAGTGTGACTGAAGAAGAGTGGTCTTTAACAACTGGAGTGGATGAAAACATCGTTCATAAGCACTCTTTAAGAGACCGATCTACGGTTATTGATGAACGAAATAGACAAAAACTCATGAAAAACAGAAATGTAAAATTGCCAAAAATATAAAAAAAGCTTCGGAGTAATCCGGAGCTTTTCTTATTTGGAACTTATTCTTCCCAAACTTTAACTTCTTTCATTACATCGCCTTGTTTAATACGAAGTACTGTTTCCAAACCTTCTGTAACTTGTCCAAAAACAGTATGAACACCGTTCAAGTGCGGCTGTGGCTCGTGTACGAGAAAGAATTGGCTTCCGCCTGTATCGCGGCCAGCATGCGCCATTGAAAGAGACCCCGCTACGTGCTTATGTGGGTTCCCTGCTGTTTCACAAGGAATAGAATAACCAGGGCCGCCAGCTCCAGTTCCTGTTGGATCTCCACCTTGAGCTACAAATCCAGGGATAACACGGTGGAACGTTACACCGTTGTAAAAGCCTTCGTTTGCAAGTTTTTCAAAGTTTTCTACTGTTCCAGGTGCTTCTTCTTGGTACAGATCAAATACAATTTTTTCGCCGTTTTCAAATTCAATTGAACCTTTTTTCATAAAAAACAGGCCTCCTTCTACTTCATTCAACTACCATTGTACGGTTAAATGTCTGCTCCGTAAACTAATTTACACAAAAACATTCGTTTTTAATGGAACATCATTCTTGATGAGGTCTTCATAAGTTTCCCGCTTCACTACAAGCTGTTCTTCACCGTTCTCTACAAACACAACTGCTGGCCGCTGAATGCGATTATAATTGCTCGCCATACTATAACCGTAAGCTCCCGTACATGAAACGGCTAATAAGTCGTTATCACAAACTTCAGGAAGTTCAATATCCCAGATTAACATGTCGCCACTCTCACAGCATTTTCCTGCGATCGAAACGGTTTGTGTTGGTTCTTCGTTCATCTTATTCGCTACGAATGCTTCATATTTAGCTTGATAGAGTGCAGGACGAATGTTATCTGTCATCCCACCATCAATGGACACATAATGCCTAACTCCTTCGATCTCTTTTTGAGAGCCGATCGAATAGATCGTTGTACCCGCATCACCTACGAGTGAACGTCCTGGTTCAATCCAAAGTTCAGGCAGATCTTTCCCTTCAAAGTGAATCATCTGTTTCTTCACTTCTTCAATCATGGCCGTAACGTATTGTTCAGGAGAAAGCGGTGTATCCTCTGACGTATATTGAATACCAAATCCGCCTCCAAGATTTACGACACTTGGAAAATAGTTAAAGTTTTCTTCCCACTTTTTAAAATGGCCGAACAACTTTTCAATCGCCAGAGTGAATCCTTCTGTTTCAAAGATTTGAGATCCAATATGACAATGAATCCCTAAAACGCGAAAGCCTTCAAATGCAAGTACTTCTTGAAGTGCTCTGTTTCCTTGACCATTCCCTAAATCAAATCCAAACTTAGAGTCTTCCTGACCTGTAATGATGTAATCATGGGTATGGGCTTCAATTCCTGGAGTTAAACGCAGTAAGATGTCTACTTTTTTGCTAAGCTTGCTGCTCAGCATTTTTAATAAGGAGATCTCATGAAAGTTATCTACTACAATACAACCGACTCCAGCGGTAAGTGCAAATTCTAATTCTGCTAAGCTCTTGTTGTTTCCATGAAAATGAATTCTTTCAGGTGGAAATTCAGCTTGAAGTGCCGTATAAAGTTCTCCACCTGAAACTACATCCAGACTTAATCCTTCCTGTTCGATAAGCTGAAACATGGCGATGGAAGAAAAGGCTTTTGAGGCATATGCTACTTGATATCCTACCCCATTTCCCTCGAATGCTTTTTTAAAGCCTCTTGCTCTATTTTTAATCAAGGACAAATCATACAAATATAGCGGTGTTCCGTATTTTTTCGCTAGATCTACCGTATCTAAACCACCGATCCATAGATGTTGATTATCTCCAATTTTTGATGTTCCGTGTAAATTCACAAGTAATCCCCTCTCGTTGTTGATAGAGAATTCAATCCCGACAAATACAAAAGACAGCCGCAACTAAGGCAGGCTGTCAAAAACCGTACCCTCATGTCGGAATAGCTCTCCACTACAGTTGTAGTGACAGTCCGTTGCTTGTTCAGCAACGGCCCAGCATAAAAAGAGATGGAACTCTTTTTACACTTCGGCAAATTGACCTTTCAACATATTTCATCGTCATCCATGAACTCCATATGCTACTCATTCGTTTTGCGCCTCTACCTCATATGAGGCATATTTAATTAGTTATGAATTTAACACAATTTTCAACAATCAGCAAGGGACAGATTAATTAGTTGGCTGTTTTTTGGTGTTCTGCGGATGTACAATGCTAGGTCGAACTTTTGATAGCGGAACAGCTATTCGAACGACAATCTGTAGAAACGCTTTTGGATTAAACGGTAAGAGCGGCCACAAGTAAGGTGTGTTCAAATTTTTGATCGTTGCCATATAGAGAACCAACAATGTGAATCCGATAATAAATCCTGGCACTTTAAACAACATAACCATCGCAATCAAGAAAAGCCGCAGGACTTTGTTTGCGATACTCAGCTCATAACTTGGTGTGGAGAAGGATCCGATCGCCGCTATCGCAACATATAGAATAACTTCAGGTACGAATAATCCTACATCTATTGCGATCTGCCCGATCAATACGGCTGCGATCAGACCCATGGCGGTCGATAGTGCACTCGGTGTATGGATGGCCGCGAGCCTTAAGATATCAATCCCGATCTCCGCAAAGATTATCTGAAGAAACAGTGGGATGTTCGTGTGTTTATTCGGACCGATAAAATCAATGAAAGGCGGTAATAATTGCTCTTCCATCGAAAACAAAAGCCACATCGGTACTAAGAATACTGAAGCCATCATACCTGTAAAGCGGGTCCATCTTAAAAAAGCACCTATAAATGGAGTCTGCCTAAACTCTTCTGCATGCTGTACGTGATGAAAGAGTGTAGTAGGTGTGATGATAACACTTGGCGATGTATCTGTGATGATTAATACATGACCTTCCATCAAGTGCTGTGCAGCAACATCTGGTCTTTCTGTATACCGGACTAAGGGAAACGGGTTCCAACCTTGTTTTACAATAAACTCTTCGATCGTCTTATCTGCCATTGGAATCCCGTCGATCTCAATAGAGTTAAGCTCTTTTCTAATAAGGTCAACGAGGCCGGGATCTGCCACATCTTGAATATAAGCGAGACATACATCCGTTTTAGAGCGTTCACCCACTTGAAGAATTTCGTGTCGTAATCGTTCATCTCGTATACGTCTTCTTGTAAGAGCAGTATTGATGATAATATTTTCCGTGTATCCATCACGGGCTCCCCTTACCACTTTCTCAATGTCCGGCTCTTCTGGTGATCTTCCTGGATAACTTCTTACATCCACAACAAATGCTTCTTCTTCTCCGTCAATGAATATAACGATCAGACCTGAAAGCATGCGGTCTACAGCTTCATCTAACGATTTCGTAATCTCTACTTGCTGATGTGCGAGATGATTATGTACAAGATCTTTTACTTTACTCGGTGCGCGATGACCATGATCCATATCCATTAGTTCGCGGTAGATCATGATGATGAACTCACTGTCGCAAAGTCCCGTACAATAATACAGCTGAAGTTCCTTTTTTAAGACAAAGATCTTTCTAACACCAACATCAAAACTCACACCAATACCCAAACGCTCTTTTAAAAACCTTTCCGTATCTTCAATGTTCTTACTAATCGGTGTTTTATTTTTTTCGGTTGCCAATTGATTCGCTCCTTTCTAAAATAAGTTGAATCGCTTTTACTGTAATTGGAGCTCCCTTTTCAACAGAATCAAAACCAGCCATTTTTCCGATATCCCCGACACCTACTATGAAAGGAAGGTTTAATTCATCGAGGATATAGACGGTGTCACCGTTAATCCTGCCTGTTTCAAGATCTGGAATTCCACTCTTATCAATACCGAACTCTGTTAGTTCTCCATATCGATCCATAGAACAGTGAACTTTTGTCCATTCTGTAAAATGCGTTTTGGAAGCTACGGCCACAGCACCAATCACATCAATATCTTTCTGCTGATGAATATATCTCATCGCTTGTTCTCCTGGACCTTCTCCTTTAAAACCACAGTCATCAAACATTACAAGTACAGGGTCATGTGGTGTTTTTCGGATCATCTCTACAAGCTCTATACCGCTTTTTCGTGTTGGATTTCCCCATGATTGTGATATACAGCGTCCTCCAACTTGTTTAGCCGCATGCTCTACGACTCGTAGTGCATACAGATCTCCATCCGTTATGAAAATGACCCGTTTTTTCACCATATGATCACCCCTTAGGTTCAAAGATGACTGCTACTAAAAATCCAAACAAAACAGCAGATGAGATTCCTGCAGATGTTAACTCAAAGATTCCCATGGCGATTCCGATAAAGCCATGTTCCTCTGCTGATGCCATCGCTCCGTGCAAAAGGGAGTGACCAAAACTGGTAATGGGAACAGTAGCTCCAGCTCCTGCAAATTTGATCAAGTTATCATAGATACCGAAAGCATCAAGAAGTGCCCCAATTACTACGAAGGAAGTCGTTACATGAGCCGGTGTCAGCTTCATTACATCCATCATCAGCTGGCCGACAACACAAATTGCTCCACCTACTAAAAACGCCCAAAAAAACTCCATCTTATTGTCCTCCTTCCGCTCGCTCTAAAACCACGCCGTGAGCAACCGTTGGAATACTTTCTTTTTGCTGAACCATTACCGGGTTTAATAATGCACCCGTTGCGACCATCAAGACTTTCTTTAGATTGCCTTTTCGAATCTCGTCTAAGATATATCCGTACGTAACGACTGCAGAACACGCACAGCCACTTCCTCCTGCAAAAACCTGTTGTCCGCTTCGATAGATCATCAATCCGCAATCTCGATGATTGTCTGACACATCATAACCTTGCTCTTTTAATAACATCTTAACGATCGGTGCACCGACTCCAGAAAGATCCCCTGTAGCGATTAAATCGTACTCATCAGGCTGAACATCCATCTCTTTAAAATGTGCCGCGATCGTGTCTGCAGCTGCAGGAGCCATCGCTGATCCCATATCAAAAGGATCTTTGATTCCTAAGTCCACTACTTTTCCAACAGTAGCCGATGTGATCTTTATATCTGAGACCTCTTTACTCACAAGTGCAGCACCTGCACCTGTTACGGTAAACGTAGCTGTATCTGGCTTTTGCCCGCCGTACTCAGTAGGATATCTAAACTGTCTTTCAGCAGTAGCATTGTGTGAGCTTACTGCAGCTACAATTCGATTCGCATACCCGCCATCTACTAAAGCTGCACCTAATGCTAAAGACTCCATCGAAGTTGAACATGCACCAAACACACCAAGGAACGGTATACCGTTTCCTCTAGCCGTGTAGTTTGACGAAACGATTTGGTTTAACAAGTCACCTGCCAACAAAAAGTTGATATCTTCTGGCTTCATCTTTACTTTGTGCAAACAAGCATTGATCGCATCTTCCATCAACTGACGTTCAGCAAGTTCCCAATTCTTTTGTCCGCAGTGAAGGTTGTTATACGTTTTATCAAAATAGCTGCCTAAAGGTCCTTCGCTTTCCATCGGACCTACTGCTGTGCCGGCCGCATTTAAGTAAATGTTATTTGCAAATTTCCATGTTTGTCTTCCTAATAAATTCATGCCTTCACTCCTTATGTCAAGTGCTGAAAGATGTAGCGGATCATACCGAAAATATAGGCAGATACAGCTCCAAATACGATAACAGCTCCAGCTAATTTGAAGAGATTTGTAGCCACTCCGAGTACTAGACCTTCACTTTTATGTTCTAATGCCGCACTCGTAACGGCGTTAGCGAATCCTGTTACCGGAACGACAGAACCTGCTCCAGCGAACTGACCGATCTTATCGTATACACCGAGTCCAGTTAATAGTGCTGCGATTAGAATGAGCGTAGCAACCGTCGGATTTCCCGCTGTTTCTTGCGTGAAGTTAAAGTAAGTCATATAGAACATTTGAATCGCTTGACCGATCGTGCAGATGATCCCACCTATTAAAAATGCTTTTAAACAATTTAAAACATACGGAGGTTTCGGCTGTATCGATTTAATTTTTTCGGCATATGCCTGCTGTTCTTCTTTTGTTGCCATCGTACAATCACATCCTTAATGATTAATGTAGTACATCCAATGAAACAAAGATCCTGAGATTTTTCCAAGTACAATTGCCATTAATATAATGATGATTTTCTCTCCAAATCCAACTCTTTTCGCAAGAATCGGGAGTACGTTCAATACTTCTGTTAACGCTGCGGCTAACATTCCAACAAAGATCCCCATAAATAAACCGATCGGTATAAGAAAGAAAGCAGAAAACCCAATTGAAGCGTTCTTTAGATTCATCCAACCGCCGATCACAGCACCTAAAATAATGCTTAACTCATAACCTCTAATATATCGATACGTTTTAGAGAGCTGCATCAGCCTTGGTACGATTCCAAGAACAGTGATTAAAGCCACAAGACCAGAGCCTACTGTGATTCCACCGCCAAAACCGATAAAAGCAATGAGCAATACTTTAATTCCCATTGATCTTTTTCTCTGTTTCTTTGTTTTCATGAACGATCACATACTGATCGAGGTCTTGTTGATAATTAAACATCTCAACTTCCAACGGGCTTGGTTCTTCATTAAGTCTTTTTCGGAAGAGATGGTTAAAGAAAAGAATCATGCCTAGACCAAGACCGAACGAATATGGAATCTGAAGTAATAGGGGCTGCTCTTTATAATGCCCCGTTATCATGAAATAGATTTTTTGGTGTACAAGTTGCATACTTACATCTTCATGAAAATTCATGATCGCGAGAGCCGAGCCTGTAAAAAGTAGAAGCCACACCAAGACAAAATACACTGGTGCTAGCTTTTTTTGTTGCATCTGAATCTCCAGAATCGATTGTGCAGGTCCGATAGTTTGAACATCTAATCCAGGGTTTTTCTTTTGAATCGTAGCGATCACACGCATGACATCGATCACAATCAAATGCTTATCTTCAGGGGTTACTTCGTGGATAATATATCCCTTGATGGCTTCTTCTAATTCATCAGATGCTACAATCTGTGCAACTTCTCCGATCGTGACTTTCTGATGCTGAATCACCTGTACACGTTGACGCATACGCAGGTATACGGTTTTATCCAATTTTCACTTCACCTCTTTCTAAGCGCATTTGTGTTTAGTATGCGATGATGGAATTCTTATCATGCTTCACATGTAACAGCATCCAAAAACTACCACAAAAAAAACGTTTAGGGGTTCATTGATGTATCATAGATGTATTTGAAAGTGGTTGATTTCCGTTTCAGGTGCTCCCTTTCCGCGGGGCGACCGGTGAGCCACTTGCCGCTTTGCGCCTCTAAGTGTCTCACCTGTCTAGTTACAGTAGCTAGCCCCTCGAGGTCAAAAGCTAAACGGTCAAGAAGGCAAAATGCGCCTTCATAGCCCATTCAGCTTTTGCTTGTCGGGGCTGAATGAGCCACTTTCACTTTTCAACTGACCGCTCGTCCCGCAGGAGTCTCGCACCTTACACTCCAATCAACCTAATCCGTGATGTTTATATGTAACGCTAAAGACTGTAGGAACTTTTTAGCATGTGTTAGCTTCTGTGTAATAAATTGAACGAAGACTCTTCATGTAACGCCTGAATATAAGGCTTTTTCTAAGCGATTAACTTATAGATTTTTTTATACTTCTTATGCAAGTTGATTGTAGCGGAAGGTTGCCGACTCCTATGGGACGAGTGGGCAGGTGAGACTCCTAACGGCGCGTAGCGTGCCAGCCACTCTGCAAATTCTTCTCGTAAGGCATGCGACGAGGAAGCTCGCTTCGATAGGATTTTCTTGTAGACGTAGGAGCACATATACTTCTTCGAACACCGTTCGCCCCATGAAAGCGTGCAACCTGGAGCGGAGATCAACTATCTTACAAGGACTTTTAACAACAAGCAAAAAAACCAGATAGGACGTTTAAGTCTCCATCTGGTTTTTCATAAATAATAATATTTTCTTTTCAAGCCTCGATACCTGTACTTGAGATATGGCCAGCCGGTCGGCTACTTCAGATTGTGTTTGATCTTTAAAATATCTTAAATAAACAATCAGCCGCTCTCTCTCATCAAGTTTATCCATAATATCTTTTAATGCGATCTTATCAAACCACTTATTATCCGAGTGATCGGAGATTTGGTCTAGTAACGTAATGGGATCACCATCGTTCTCATAAACAGTTTCATGAATCGACTGTGGCGCTCGTACAGCATCCTGAGCCATGATTACATCTTCTACTGCGATCTCTAGAAATTCTGCTACTTCTGAAATGGTAGGTGTTCTCCCAAGTGATTTAGATAGCTCGTCTTTTGCTTTACGCACTTTGTTACCGGTCTCTTTTAATGATCTGCTGACTTTAACCGTTCCATCATCCCTGATGAACCGCTGTATCTCACCGATGATCATAGGCACTGCATAGGTAGAGAACCTAACATCATAAGAAAGATCAAATTTATCAACAGATTTTAATAGCCCGATAGAGCCGATTTGAAAAAGGTCATCTGCTTCATAACCTCTGTTTAAAAAGCGCTGAACCACAGACCAGACAAGCCGCATGTTCTTTTCAACGATCGTATCACGGGCTGACTGATCTCCTTCCTGACTCTGTTTGATCAATCGCTTAATCTCTTCATCCTTAAGAAACGGTTCACTTTTGCTGCCTTTCACCTCGACATCCATAGACATACTCCCTTAATTACACATTGCTTTATTTTTGGTCAAGTATTTTGTCAAATGAATCGTAGTGCCGTAAGACGGTTCTGAGATGACTTCTACACTATCCATAAAATTCTCCATAATCGTAAAACCCATTCCTGAGCGTTCTAGTTCTGGCTTGGACGTATATAGCGGCTGCCTTGCTTGATCAAGATCACGAATTCCCAAACCTTCGTCACGGATCGTAAGGTGGATCGTATCCTCCTCGATAGCCGCTTCAATATATACCATTCCAGTTGCTTTGTTTTCGTATCCGTGAATGATCGCGTTCGTCACCGCTTCAGATACAACGGTCTTGATCTCTGTCAGTTCATCAACTGTTGGGTCGATCTGAGCGATAAACGCAGCAACCGTCACACGTGCGAAGGATTCATTCTGACTTAACGCTGAAAACTGAATCTTCATCTCATTTCTCATTTTTAAGCCACCCCCAAAGCCTGAAGGGCAAGCTCTTCATCTTCTTCAAGCTTGATAATCTTAAACAGTCCTGACATCTCAAAAAGTCGTTTTACTGCTGGAGATATGGCGCATACCACCATCTCACCATTCTGACTTTTGATCTGCTTATAACGCCCTAGTATAACGCCTAAACCTGAACTATCCATGAAACTCAAACCTTCTAAATTTAAGACAATATGGTTTACCGTATGCTTCCTCAAATAATCTTCCACTTGTGATCGAAGCATGTCCGCAGTATGGTGATCAAGTTCTCCGTCTAAGCGGATGCATAATACGGTGTGTTTAAGTTCCAAATTGACAGCTAATCCCACGCTATCCTCTCCTTCTTTTTTGGATAACGTGAATTTTCTATAAAAAAAGACGAATTCCTTCACTCATGACAAAACTAGTGGGAATTCGCCTATAACTGTCAAGAAATCATTAAAGTCATGAGGATTTTGACATTTGTCCTGCTGTTCGTTTGAAAAGTTTCCACCAAGATGCTTTTTTTACCGTCTCTGAAGCTAACACAGGACTTTCTGTTATCAGCTTGTTCCCGTTATATATTTTTAAAGAACCGATCTGCTGTCCCTTTTTTACAGGTAATTTCAAATCTTTATCTACATTTACTTCAGTTTTCACTTTTTTCGCTGTCTCACCCTTCTTCAATAACAGTGAAATGTGTTCTGAAGTAACAACAGGAAGTTTAGACTTTTCCGCTTTTTGTACTTTAACTTCTTTTACAATCTCATGTCTTGCATAAAGCTTTTTCGTTGAAAACTGTGTAAAAGCGTAGTCAAGCATCGAAGTAACTTGAGCATTTCTGTCTTTAGGAGAAGGTGCTCCCATAACAACAGCGATGACTCTCATCCCGTTCTTGTTTGCAGTAGCTGTTAAACAATACTTTGCTTCGTTCGTAAAGCCCGTTTTCAACCCATCTACCCCTGGATAGAACTTAACAAGTCTGTTCGTATTAACAAGCCAAAATTTCTTTTCTGTTTCTTCTCTTAAATAATCTTCATAAAGCCCTGTGAACTTTGTAACTTCCTCGTGCTTAAGAAGTTCTTTTCCCATAAGAGCCATATCATGAGCAGACGTATAATGACCTGCAGCAGGAAGCCCTGTAGGATTTTTAAAGAACGTATCGTTTAAACCGAGTTGTTTCGCTTTATCGTTCATACGATCTACAAAGGACTCAACAGATCCAGCGATATGTTCTGCCATAGCCACTGAAGCATCGTTCGCACTCCCGATTGCTATTCCTTTCACCATGTCTTCTACTCGCATCTCTTCACCTGGTTCAAGGAAGATTTGAGATCCTCCCATGCTTGCCGCATATTCACTTACACGAATCTTATCATTCCAGCTGATCTTGCCTTTATCGATGGCTTCCATGATTAATATCATCGTCATGATTTTGGTCATGCTCGCTGGCGGCAGCTTCTCATGGCTATTCTTTTCGAATAGCACACTCCCACTATCCTGCTCCATTAAAATGGCCGAGTGGCTCTGTTCTGCAAGCTTTATTTTTTCTTTTGCTTTTTCTGCTGCCTCCGCTTTTGGGATTGAAAAAGAAGCCAACAAACAAATACTTAGTAGACCTGAAATAACGCCTTTCATACAGTTCCCTCCATTCATATAGTATTATTTTTTCCATATTTTTTCACTTTATACCGGATCTTCCAACCATTTCGAAGTTCGAGAAAACAAAAAAATGACCCTAGAGTACTAACTCTTGGGTCATTTTTGGTATTCATTATTTCTTAATCTCTTTATAAACAAGTGGTGGAGCTTCTACAGCATCTTTCGAAATCGTATAAGCCTCACGAATTTTCTTCTTCACTTCTTCTACATTTTCAGTATTGCTGTAGATGGTTACAAGTGAATCACCTTTTGAAACTTGGTCACCGACTTTTTTGTTAAGCATTAATCCGACAGCTAGATCGATCTCAGATTCTTTCGTAGCGCGACCTGCACCTAAGATCATTGCCGCCGTACCAATCTCATCTGCAACAATTTCAGAAACATAGCCTTCTTCATCTGCAGCTAACTCAAATGTATGTGCAGCTTGTGGCATTCTTTCTGGATGATCAACCACTGATTCGTCTCCACCTTGAGCTTTTAGGAACACTTTTAATGTTTCAAGTGCTTTTCCAGAAGCGATTACTTCTTTTAGCATCTCACGTGCTTGCTCGAGTGAATCTGCTTTTTTCGCAAGATACACCATGTGAGAACCTAAAGTTAAGCAAAGTTCTTCAAGGTCTTTTGGTCCTTGACCATTAAGCGTATCGATTGCTTCTTTGATCTCTAAAGCATTTCCGATCGCAAGACCTAGAGGTTGGCTCATATCAGAGATAACAGCCATCGTGTTACGTCCTACCGCATTACCGATTTTCACCATTGCGTTAGCTAATTCTTCCGCTTCTTCTGGTGTTTTCATGAATGCTCCCGCACCTGTTTTTACATCAAGGACGATTGCATCAGCACCAGCTGCGATTTTTTTACTCATGATCGAGCTCGCGATCAATGGGATAGAGTTAACTGTTGCCGTTACGTCACGAAGACCATACAGCTTTTTATCAGCTGGTGTCAGGTTTCCGCTCTGTCCGATAACAGCAAGTTTATTTTTATTTACAAGGTCAATAAATTCTTGGTTGTCGATCTCAACGTGGAACCCAGGTACAGCTTCCAATTTGTCGATCGTTCCACCTGTATGGCCAAGTCCTCTTCCCGACATTTTCGCTACAGGTACATCAAGTGCAGCAACTAATGGAGCTAGAACAAGAGTCGTTGTATCACCAACACCACCCGTTGAGTGCTTGTCTACTTTAATCCCTTCGATCGCAGAAAGGTCAATCTGATCACCTGACTCTACCATCGCCATCGTTAAATGCGCGCGCTCTTCAGTTGTCATATCTTTAAAGTATACAGCCATTGCAAATGCAGACATTTGATAGTCCGGAATATCACCTTTTGTATAATTTTGAATAATAAAATCGATCTCCGCTTTTGTTAGTTCTTTTCCATCACGCTTTTTTTGAATTAAATCAACCATTCTCATGTTAATAGCACCACTTTCTTATCACTTCATATGAACATATTTTTAAAAGTTAAATTAAATACTTCGGACTTCACGCAGAGACTGTCTGCTAGATTTCCTTAACGATTCCTTTAACTAAAGAAAGGAAATTGGCTTTTACCATCTCCGTAGTTTCCATAACCTCATCATGTGTTAACGGCTGATCTAAGATACCTGCTGCCATATTCGAAATACACGAAATTCCAAGTACTTTCATTCCAGCATGACGTGCGATGATCACTTCTGGAACCGTAGACATTCCTACAGCATCTGCTCCCCAAACACGAAGCATTCTTACTTCTGCTGGCGTTTCGTATGAAGGACCGGTGTTACCTGCGTAAACCCCTTCTTTTAATGAGATGTTTAAGTCTTTTGCTACACCACGTGCAACGTCCTGTAGAGACAACGTGTAAGCTTCACTCATATCTGGAAAACGAACGCCAAACGAATCATCATTAGCACCGATTAACGGATTGTTACCAAAGTTATTGATATGATCTGTGATCAGCATAAGGTCTCCAGCTTCAAAATCCTTGTTAACACCGCCTGCAGCGTTCGTTACAACGATTGTTTCAACACCGATCAATTTCATCACACGAACTGGAAACGTTACTTTTTCCATCGAGTATCCTTCGTAATAATGAAAACGCCCTTGCATCGCTACTACTTGTTTTCCAGCAAGCTCACCAATAACAAGCTGTCCAGCGTGACCTTCTACAGTCGATACAGGAAATTCAGGAATATCTGAGTATGGTATTATAACTGGGTTTTGAATTTCTTCCGCAAGGATTCCTAGACCAGAGCCTAAGATCAAACCTATTTTTGGAGTAGAAGTAAGTTTTGATTGAATAAAATCTGCAGATGTCTGTAATTGTTTTGACATGTTCATTTCCCCCTTAACTTAACCTTAAAGTTGATTTAAAAAGCTTTGACCGATACTTGGTTTTTTCACATCATAAATCTCAGCGATGGTCGCACCAATATCAGCGAACGTGTTCCCTACGTTAAGTTCTTTACCTTCTTTAATTCCTTTGTAATACACCATCAATGGCACATATTCACGCGTGTGATCTGTACCATGATGAACAGGATCGTTTCCATGGTCAGCTGTGATGATAAGCAGATCGTCTTCTTTTAGCTTTTCAAGAACCTCTGGCAATCGAGCATCAAATTCTTCTAATGCCTGACCATATCCTTTTGGATCTCTTCTATGTCCGAACAATGCATCAAAATCAACCAAGTTCAAAAAGTTTAGACCTGTAAAGTCTTCATCCATGGATTTTACAAGCTTGTCCATCCCATCCATGTTCGATTTCGTACGAATGGCTTTCGTCACACCTTCACCGTCAAAGATATCAGAGATCTTACCTAGTGCGATGCTGTCGTATCCTGCGTCTTCTAACTCGTTCATAACCGTTCTTCCGAAAGGTTTTAGGGCATAGTCGTGACGGTTAGACGTTCTTTCAAATGCTCCTGATTCACCTTTAAACGGACGAGCAATGATTCTTCCTAACATATACTTGCCTTCACGCGTCATTTCTCTCGCCGTTTCGCAGATTTCATATAATTCTTCTAGCGGAACGACATCCTCATGAGCTGCAATCTGCAACACAGAGTCAGCAGACGTATAAACGATCAACTTTCCTGTTTTCACATGCTCTTCTCCGAGCTCAGTAATAATTTCAGTACCTGACGCAGCTTTGTTCCCTAGAATTCCTCTACCCCATTTTTCGGTAAGCATGTCGATCAACTCATCAGGAAAGCCATCCGGAAACGTTTGAAAAGGTTCTTGTATGTGAAGACCCATGATCTCCCAATGTCCCGTCATCGTATCTTTACCATTTGAAAGTTCAGGAAGTTTCGCATAATGTCCGATTGGATTCGTTGCTTTCTGAATTCCTTCCATCGTCGAATCAATGTTTCCAAGACCTAGCTTTTCCATGTTCGGAACGTTGAGGCCGTTCATCTCACGTGCGATGTGCCCTAGCGTGTGAGCTCCTTTATCTCCGAATTTTTCTGCATCTGGCGCTTCACCAATTCCTACAGAATCCATTACGACTAAAAATGTTCTCTTAAAACGTGATTGTTTCATTTTGTCCTCCTGAAATTCGTACATTCACTTTATTTACTATTTCCTTATAGCAGAAACAACAAACAAATTCTTGATGATGTCAGAAGTCTGACATCTTATCAAAAAAAGAAAGCTCACGCCCTCGGATGGAAGGCGGAGTATACATCTTTTAATCTTGTTTTCGTTACATGGGTATAAATTTGTGTTGTGGAAATATCAGCATGTCCTAACATCTCTTGCACTGCACGCAGATCCGCTCCGTTTTCTAATAGATGAGTTGCGAACGAATGACGAAGTGTATGCGGTGTAAGTTCCTTTTCGATATGAGCTTTTCTTGCTAGTTGCTTTAATATCTTCCAAAATCCCTGGCGAGACAAACGATTTCCGTGATGATTCAAAAAGAGTGCATCTGTCTTCTTGCCTTTTAACATGATTGAACGTCCATTTTGCAGATATCGTTCGATTGCTGTTTGGGCCATCTTTCCTAAAGGGATGATTCTTTCTTTGTTCCCTTTGCCGATACAGCGGATGAATCCCATATCTAAATGGACATCTCCTATATTAAGCTGCACAAGTTCTGAAACTCGAATGCCAGTTGCATACAAAAGCTCGAGCATGCCCTTATCTCTTTGTGAGAATGGATCGTTCGCAGCAGGTGTGTCTAACAGTGCTTCAACCTCATCTGTAGATAGAACTTTCGGAAGCTTCCGCTCTGTTTTAGGTGTTTCAATATGTACAGAAGGATCTTGATTAGAGACCTTCTCTCTTAAAAGAAACTGGTGAAAAGACCGAATAGACGCAATGTTGCGCGCTAGCGTCGTGGAAGCCTTACCATTCTCTTTTAAAAATAAAAGATATCCCATTATATGATTACGGTCAATCTCATGAATAGTTTCAAGAGATTCGACTTTTTCGAGATACCGTACATATTGAGTTAAATCTCTCTTATAGGAGTCGATTGTGTTCTTTGAGAGGGCTCGTTCTACAATAATGTATTGAAGAAAATCCTGAACATGATCGTTCACTCTACCCCTCCTTACTCACCGGTCTGATAAAAATAAAAAAGTCTTTTTACAGCGTTTGAGTCCTTATCAGAACTCAAGTTAAAGACTTTAACAGCTTTACCTTTTGGTTCGTCATATCTATGATAGTTTTCATATTCTTGATTAATCCAAAGCAAACCGAAATAAAACACGAGCGTGCAAATTGAAAAAGCAAAGAACACCTTTGTTGTATTCCAAACCATTTTCATCCAGGAAATCATCATGTCCACCCCTGTCCTCATATAGTACAGGTTATGCCCACATGTTCCCCGATTATACATAAAAGTTGAATCTACACATCATACGTTACCCGATTCTTGGGACTTTGTAAATATTCTTTGCCTAATATCTTCTAAATGAGTGTTAATTCCTCTTAGATAATAGTTCCCGATTTCAATGTTATAGAGCAAAATACAAAAAGGAAGCGCTACTCTTCGCTTCCTTCACCTTCATTATTATCCTTAGGATGACACCTGTGACAGATTCCATGAAATGTCAGTCTGTGATCTTTAATTTTAAAATTCCAGCCTTCTTCAACTACTTTTTCCACATCGCCAAGAAGGTCTTCTTGTATTTCGTCCACCGCTCCACATTCGATACAAACGAGATGATGATGAAAATGATCAGCACCTTCTGTTCTAAGATCGTAACGGGATACCCCATCCCCAAAGTTAATCTTATCGACTACCTTAAGTTCGGTTAAGAGTTCCAGAGTACGGTAAACGGTCGCCAAACCAATCTCTGGCGCCTTTTCTTTTACGAGCAGATAAACATCTTCCGCACTTAAATGATCTTCTTCGTTTTCGAGGAGGACTCTCACGGTCGCCTCACGCTGTGGAGTCAGCTTATAACTTTGTGAATGCAGCTGTTTTTTGATACGGTCGATTCTGCTTTCCATACCCTTTTCCTCCTTATGTATGCACAAGATAATTATAAGCAAGGAGAAAAAAGTTGTCAATTTAAAGTCATTTTAATTAACGATTTAAACTTATTATAAACAAATAATTATTCTTTCTAGTTATATTGACCATTTGATTACTTGTTCCATAAGGGCTGGAGTAAAAAAGGCTTCCATCGTTGAAGCAAGTAATACCATGACACCTACACCCGCGACTAATAATGTATATCTTAACAGCTGAGGCAAAAAGGGCATGTGGTGCCTTTTAAAAGCCAGTTGACGGATCATTTTAAAAGAAAAAGCAACTGCAGCGACTGTTACGATAATAAAAGCAGGTATTAATAGTACGTTTTGTGGGAGAACAGATACAAATGATAATAAAAAACCGTACCATCCCATTTGATTCACTAAGAATCCTACTGTAAAACCGATCACGACCCCTTTTAAGAACAGCATAACTAAAATAACAGGCAGCCCGATTACAGATAAACCTAGAATCCACATGAGACCCATATATTTTAAATAATGGCCAAAGCTTTGAAAGAACATGTCTGTTTTGCTCGTAAAGCCACCTTCAGCAGCTTGAACAAAAAAACGTGATAAATACGTGTATAGATCTTGTTTTTGATTCAGACTCAACGAATTAACGATGATTGCCCCAAAAATGACACCCATTAAAAAGAGAACACCAACAAACGCATATAACGTTTTATTTTCTTCAAGATGCCGCTGCATGTAATAGCGCGCACTCTCCATATGTAAGCCTCCTCCACCGAATCTCTTAATCCTATTCTATGAATCAGGGGAGAAGGTATGTCTTATTTTTTACTTTTACTAGGATGATTGAGAATTACTTTTCCGTAAGTTCCGCCTCCACCTATTTGGACAGAGAGTTCTCCATTTCTAGCAGATAGGATCTGTTCTGCTATAGCTGGTTTAACAATTTCCTCCAGCTGACTTTGGGTAGAAGAATGTATGATATCCATGTCTGTTCCAATCGCTTCACGCAGTTTCACTAAAGATTTTGGACCTAATCCTGGTATGAACTCGAGCGGTATCTGATGAATATATGGGGGTCTGTTTACTTTACTTGTTCTTGTACCTTGAAGTTCATTGATCCGGTCGTTGACTCCCTTTATGAACTTCTTACTTCCACATTTAACGCAATTCACACTGTTTGGTGGGTATACTTCAAAACATGTTTCACAAACCGAATTATAGTATTTACCGAGATAAGGATTGAGACCATAATTTGCAATGATCTCTCTACCATTTTTTCCTTGAAGAGCCATTTTAAATTCTTTAAACGATGGTTTCTTTAAGGAGAGCATTTGATATTCACGCGCGATTTTCTCTAATGAATGGGCATCAGAATTGGTTAGGAAGGTGAATGGAGAAAGCTCTTCAAGCCGAGATGCCATCTCGGTATTTGAACTTAAACCTAGTTCAACACCATCTATCAAAGCTGGATCTAACACTTCCATTAGAGAAGAATCTACTCCTTTTCCGTATAAACTTTTGAACGGAGTAAAAATATGGGCTGGAATAAATAACCCACCAGCGTTCTTCACAAACTCCTGAAGTTCAAGAGCACTGCCGTACATCCGTTGAGAACTTAGATGGATGTTCTTCATTCGAGGAGTTAGCCATGCACTTAAACTCTCCATCGTAGCAAGACTCGGCATATATACAAGAACGTGGATCGGCCCTTTACAATGTTCATCGTTTATCTCAATCTCGGCCCCTGGTATTAGTGTTAATCCATTAATCAATAAGCCGCCTTCTTCGAGCTCTTGCAAGTAACCATTTTGTGCAAGTTCTTTTAATTCCTGAAGTACTTCAGGCGAATGACAATCGATGATTCCTATGACATCCATACCTTTTACATGTTTGGCTACGCGTAAAATATTGCGAAGTGTCAGGGATCTTGAACCTGTAATCTTGATCGCTTTTCCTGTTTGAGATGCTCCGATGTGAATATGCATATCTGCAAAGAACGGCAGAAGTTTATTTTTTGACTGCACGGTTTAACTCCATATACATGACACTGTAAGCTGTTTTTGCATCATGAATTTTTTCTTGTTTCATCAATTCTTTCGCTTCATCTACGCTTATTTCAAGTACGTTTAAGAATTCATCTTCATCTGTCATCTGGTCACCTTGTTTTGTAAGAGTGTTCGTATAGTAGAGATGAATCAGTTCATCTGCAAATCCTGGAGAGGTGTAGAAAGAGCCGATGGACTCCATAGATTCGCAAGCAAAGCCCGTTTCTTCTAACAACTCACGCTTGGCGCATTCTAATGGATCTTCTCCTTTTTCAAGCTTACCTGCTGGAATTTCAATGATCGTCTTTTCGAGTGGTTTTCGGAACTGCTCTACCATTAACATTTTACCTTCATCTGTTACGGCTAGTACCGCTACTGCTCCAGGGTGTTTAACAATCTCTCGTTTCCCTATCTTCTTATTAGGTAGTTCTACTTCTTCTATATATAGATCAATGATTTTACCGCTGTATACCTGTTCTTTGCTTACCGTTTTTTCGTATAAGTTTTCCATATTCCACACTCCAATGGTCTATTTATCTTCTTTTCTACATAAAGTCTATCATACTTTGGAATACTGCATTTAATAGGACGATAAGGGAGGCATAGCAGATGAAGATCTATCTTCAACCTAAAGGGATCACGCTTGTGGGCAAGGCTTGGCAGATCAAATATATGCTACAAAATTATAGTAAGCAGCATGAACTTGTTCAAGACTGGATCAACGCCACTTCTCCGAAAAAATAAACGCACCTTGACGGCTGACGATGTGAATTTTTATTCGCATCTTTTTTTGTGCGGAGTTTTTTCTTTTTTCATGTCATTATGATAGGTTTAGAACAGAAACAAATTGAATGAAGTTGAGGTGAAAAGGATGAAAAAAAGAAGACTAGGTTCTTCTGATCTGTATGTGAGTGAACTGAGCTTAGGATGTATGTCACTTGCTCCCGAGTTAGGGAACGAGAACGAGAAAATCGTGAAGACTGCGCTCGATCATGGTATTAACTATTTTGACACAGCCGATTTATACGGGTTTGGGTGGAATGAAGAGTTTATTGGCAAAACACTAAAAGATGTTCGACAAGACATCATTCTTGCTACAAAAGGCGGAAATGATTGGAGTCAACCTGGAGACGGTTGGAAGTGGAATCCTTCTAAAGCTTACATAAAATCCGCCTTAAAAGACAGCCTAAAACGTCTGCAAACTGATTATATTGATCTTTACCAGCTGCACGGAGGGACGATCGATGATCCCCTGGATGAAACGATCGAGGCTTTTGATGAACTCGTGTCTGAAGGATATATTCGTTATTACGGTATTTCATCTATACGGCCGAACACGATCAACTATTTTGCAGAGCACTCGAATATTCAAAGCATCATGATGCAATACAGTTTGTTGGATAGACGTCCTGAAGAACTGTTTCCTTTTCTCGCGTCAAAGGATATAAGTGTTATCGCAAGAGGGCCTGTTGCAAAAGGGTGGTTGAGTGAAAAAGCATTTCAAAAGAGTGCTGATGGCAAGTTTCTTCATCATACCGGCGCTGACATACAAAAAAAGATCGAGAAATCTAAAGATGTCTTAGGTGATAAAAACATCACACATGCAGCGTTGCAATATGTGTTGCAACAAAAGCCAGTGGCAACGGCGTCTGCTGGTGCAAGCTCTGTTGAACAACTTTTAGAAAATATCAAAACCTTTGAATCTCCACCATTAAGTGAAGCTGAGTCAGAGTCATTGCGCTCTATTTTTCCAGCTGAAATCTACGAAACGCACCGAGCATAATCCAATAGAAAAAGTCCCGTTGCAGCGATATCGCTTCACGGGACTTTTTTTATACTAGTTTTAGTAACATCGCAATTCCTTGCCCACCGCCAATGCATAGGCTCGCTATTCCATACTTTTCTTGACGATGTTTCATTTCATAACTCAATGTAAGCAACAGCCTTGCACCACTTGCACCTACAGGGTGACCGAGTGCAATCGCTCCTCCATTCACGTTCGTTTTTTCGCGGTCTAATTGTAATTCTTTTTCTACAGCTAAGTATTGAGAACTAAACGCTTCGTTGATTTCAAACAAACCAATGTCATCGATGGAAAGACCTGTTTTTTGCAGCAGTTTCTGAATCGCAGGTACAGGACCAATTCCCATCACCGATGGATCGACGCCTGTTACTGCCCATGAAACGATCTCTACGAGCGGTTTTAAACCTTTCTCTTTGACCGATTTTTCGTGAGCAAGAATAAGCGACACGGCGCCATCGTTAATAGAAGAAGAATTCCCTGCTGTAACTGTTCCGTCTTTTTGAAAAGATGGCCTCAATTCGCCAAGCAAAGAAACAGATGTTTCAGGTTTGATCCCTTCATCCTCTGTAAAAAGAGCTCCGTTTTTTAGTGGTACTGAAACGATTTCTTTTGTAAATCTTCCACTCTCTCTTGCTTCAGCCGCTTTTCTATGACTGAGACTTGCATACTCATCTTGCTCTCCTCGTGTAATGGAATATTGATCAGCTAAATTTTCAGCTGTAATACCCATGCCACACCCAATGTATTCATCACTCAACGTCTGAAGTAGCATATCATCAAACGTGATTGGGCCAAACTTTTGATTATGAAACCGGTGGTAAAAAGAAACGTGTGGCGACTGTGACATATTTTCAATGCCTCCAGAAAGCGCGATTCCTTCTTCCAGATCACGTAGATTCTGCATCGCTGAAACGACAGCTTGCAATCCAGATCCACATAAGCGGTTGACGAGCATGGCAGGAACGTCTGCTGGCACTCCTGCTCTTAAAGCAGTATGTCGCGCTACATATGCGGCATTCTTGCTCGAATGAATAACATTACCATAAACTACATCCGTTATATCTGCTGGAGAAATGTTGGCACGTTTCATCGCCTCTAGAGCAGATATCTCACCTAAGTCTGTTGGACTCACACCGGTCAAGGATTTTCCATATGATCCGAACGGCGTTCTAGCCCCATCTATAATATAGATAGCCATGTGATTGCACCTCATTATTTAAAAGATTAAGAACTTTGTATGGATCATAAACTTTATCGTGCATGGCATATAGTGAAGAACTTATTAATAAGCGTTTAGCTTAACATCCTCTGCAACAGATAGTTTTGCCTCTGTGGAATTTACTACATCCTCAACAGAATATCCTTCTGCTACTTCTCTTAACACAAGACCTTTATCAGAAACGTCCATAACAGCACGATCGGTGATGATTCGTTCTACGACACCTTTTCCTGTTAGGGGAAGCTGACATTGTTTTAAGATCTTACTGTCACCCGCTTTGTTCACATGTTCCATGATGACGATGATCTTCTTTGCTCCATGCACAAGATCCATCGCCCCACCCATTCCTTTTATCATCTTACCTGGAATCATCCAGTTAGCTAGATCACCATTCTCTGAAACTTCCATTCCGCCTAGTATCGCGATATCAATGTGACCGCCACGTATCATGGCAAACGACTCAGAACTGTCAAAATAAGAAGCTCCTTTAATTGCCGTTACGGTCTCTTTCCCTGCATTGATCAGATCGGGATCAACTTCACTTTCAAGCGGATAAGGGCCGATCCCTAAAAGTCCGTTCTCTGACTGTAGAACGACTTCTTTGTTATCGGAAATAAAATTGGCAACCATCGTTGGCATTCCGATCCCTAAATTTACATAAAATCCTGATTCGATCTCTTTTTCAGCTCTTTTAGCAATTCTTTCTCTAATATTCATAATGGTCTCCCTCCTCTTACCCTTGTTTTACAGTTAGTCGTTCAATGCGTTTTTCTTGTGTTCCGACAATCAACTTTTGAACATATACTCCTGGTGTATGTATGTAATCTGGGTGCAGATCACCGATCTCAACAATCTCTTCTACTTCAGCAATCGTCACTTTTCCTGCCGCCGCAATCATCGGATTAAAGTTACGAGCTGTTTTGTTATAGATCAGGTTCCCTGCTTTATCTCCTTTTGCTGCGCGAATCAAGCTGAAGTCAGCTACAATTCCCTCTTCTAGCAGATATTCCTTATCGTTAAACGTACGTGTTTCTTTTCCTTCAGCAATCGGTGTTCCTACTCCAGCAGGTGTGTAGAACGCTGGAATTCCTGCACCGCCTGCCCTAATTCTTTCAGCAAGTGTACCTTGTGGAATCAAGTCTACTTCTATCTCACCTGATAATACTTGTCTCTCAAACTCTTTGTTTTCACCTACGTAAGAACCTACCATCTTTTTGATCTGTTTGTTTTTTAGTAAAAGGCCAAGACCCCAATCGTCCACTCCACAATTGTTCGAAATGACGGTAAGATCTTTCGTTCCTTTTTCTACTAGTGCTAAGATTAAGTTTTCAGGAATTCCAACAAGTCCGAACCCCCCTACTAAAAGGGTAGATCCATCTTTTATATCTGCTACAGCTTCAATTGCTGAGTTCAATATTGGTTTCATTTTTCTCTCTCCTTTTCATACGATCATTGTCTTTAATCATTCATTTATTTTTCTTCATTCTCAAAAACCGATGCTACCCCTTGGCCACCACCAATACAGAGCGTTGCAAGACCACGTTTTGCATTTCTGCGTTTCATCTCATGAAGCAATGTCACGACAATCCTTGCTCCACTTGCTCCGATTGGATGCCCGAGTGCGATCGCTCCACCGTTCACATTCAATTTTTCTTTATCAAATTCAAGATCCTTGCCAACAGCTAACGATTGACTCGCAAATGCTTCATTTGCCTCAACAAGGTCAAAGTCATTCATGCTTAACTCAGTCTTCTTTAACAGTTTCTTAACGGCTTCCACTGGTCCGATACCCATCACTTCTGGTGCAACACCCGCGCTCGCGTTGGCTTTTACGACGGCAATCGGTTTTAGTCCTAGTTCTTCGGCTTTCTTTCTGCTCATCACAACAAGTGCTGCTGCACCATCATTGATGCCTGACGCATTACCCGCCGTAACCATGCCATCTTTCTTGAATGCCGGGCGAAGTTTTCCTAACTTTTCAGCCGTCGAACTCGGCTTCGGATATTCATCTGTATCAACTATAAGCGGATCACCTTTACGTTGAGGAATTTCAACCGGTGTGATCTCGTCATTAAATTTCCCTTGTTCTTGAGCTTGTGCACATTTTCTTTGGCTTTCCGCTGCGAACTCATCTAGCTCTTCACGAGACAATGAGTGGGTCTCACATAGATTTTCCGCTGTAATTCCCATATGATAATCACCAAATGCACACCATAATCCGTCTTGAATCATGGAATCTACCATAGGAGCGTTACCCATTCGAAGTCCATCCCTTGCTCCGTTCAAAAGATAAGGAGCTTGGCTCATGTTTTCCATCCCGCCGCAAACGATAATATCTGCTTCATCCAGCCAGATTGTCTGACACGCTAGATGAATAGCCTTAAGACCTGAACCGCATACTTTATTAATGGTCATACTCGATACTTCATTCGGCAATCCAGCTTTAATGGCTGCTTGTCGGGCTGGGTTCTGTCCGAGGCCTGCTTGCAGAACATTTCCCATGATGACTTCATCTACTGAATCATGTGGGATACCCGCTTTTTTTAATGCATCTTTAATCGCGATAGCTCCTAAATCTGTTGCGGCAATCGTTTTGAAACTTCCCATAAAGCTTCCGATCGGTGTTCTGACAGCGCTTACAACTACAGCATCTCTCTCCCTTGAAACCATGACTAGTCTCCTCCTTGTAGATCTCTTTTTAAATTTCTGAAAATTCCTTTTTATCATACCATAACAAGTTAAATGTGTTGCAACAGACGATTTTTTTTAGTTAAAATAACATTAGGAAAACGTTTTCAAGAAAGGGGTTTACATTAGTGGACTTACCTGAACGAGTTACGCTTATAGAAGTCGGGCCGCGAGATGGCCTTCAGAACGAGAAAAATTTAATACCTGCAAAAAATAAGATAGAATTCATTTCACTACTAAAAAATGCAGGTTTTCAAGAAATGGAGCTCACCTCGTTCGTTTCACCGAAATGGGTTCCTCAAATGCAAGATGCATCTGTAATTATCGATAGCTGCCTAGACGATCAACGAAACTTTGTCCTTGCTCCAAACCAAAAAGGAATCGACTTAGCTGTTGAATCTGGAGTGAAGCATATCGCGGTGTTTGTCGGTGTCAGTGACACGTTCAACAAGAAGAATATTAACAAATCTACAGAAGAGAGCATGAATGAATTAAGACCTCTGATTCAAGATTTAAAGCGCAGAGGATTTTTTGTTAGGGCTTGTATCTCTACCAGTTTTTATTGCCCGTTCGAAGGAAAGATCGATGAACAGGATGTTTTAAAAATTTGCCTGGACTTTGAGGAGATGGGTGTTGATGAACTGAGTGTGGCAGACACAATTGGTATGGCTAATCCATCAGAATGCTTTGAACTGTTTACCCTTTTAAAACATCATCTGAAGGGTACAACACTTTTAACCGCTCATTTTCACGATACGAGAGGAATGGCTCTCTCAAACATTTTTGCGAGTCTTCAAGCTGGCATCGACCGCTTCGATACTTCAGCAGGAGGCCTTGGCGGATGTCCATTTGCACCCGGAGCTTCAGGCAACGTAGCATCTGAAGACGTTGTTTACATGCTTTCTCAAATGGGAATATCAACAGGTATTAACCTTGATAAACTGCTTGAAGCAGCAGCTTACATATCTCCTCATCTTTCAAAATCTGTTTCAAGCAAGCAGTTTCAACTGTTAAAGAACGTTCCTCAGCATTAACAAAACAAAACACGGGCTTCTTACATGCCCGTGTTTTGTTTCGTTCTATCGTAAAATTTCATTGAAGGATTCAGCATCTCTCCAGGGCTTTTTAATGAAAAGTGGTTGCCTGTTGGAGCATCGATCGTCATCTTTTCAGCAAAGAAAACTGCTGTATTGTACTCCATGAAAAGATCTGGACCATTCGTCTCAATTTTTGTATCGTTTTCTTCTGTTTGATCAACTAGGACTAGGGCAGCTACACCACTCACAACGCAGCCGCAACCTTCTGTATCATGTTTGAGTTTTAAATAACCTGCATTACCTTGCATCTTTTTTTCCAAACGCTCTAATGCTGTGTCAGTAAATACGATTTCCATTTATTTTTCTAACTCACCCTTCTTTTTTAATTCTTTTATTGCCCAATTACACCAGGACAACCAGCTCTCCATGTATCGTATGGCAAATTCAATAGTTAGATATTCACCCAACTCATTCTCTTTGTACGTACCGTTCGGAAAATGATCGTCTAACCATTGCTTTGTCATCTCTAAACCCATTTTATGATGATTCTTACTCGTCTCTAAAAAGTTTATCGCTTTGTCTGTAGGGATAAAATGAAACATAGATACCCTTAACAACAGATCGTCTTTAAGCTTTGGTGCATTTACAGGTTTATTCAGCATCCATTCTAGCAACTGTTCAAAACCTTTATCCGTAATCGCATATATCTTCTTATCTGGATAATCACTTTGCTGTACGGTCTTAGATTGTGTGAGTCCTTCTTCTTCCATCTTTAAAAGTTCTCTATAGATCTGCGTGTGATGGGCTGTCCAAAAATGAATAACTGTTTCTTTAAATTGCTGTGTTAACTCGTAACCTGTTGCTTCATTTTTCGCCAATAAACCTAACAGCGCATACCTTAACGCCATGTGATACCCTTCTTTCTTTCTGTACTGTTTTGCATTGTAACACATTTTTCACAATTTTTTTATCCTTAATACTTGATATAAATCTTATACAGCTATTATATTATAGATAAACATATGTGAAAATACACATATGCAAAATAAAAACATACGTAGGAGAGGAAACAATGAACTGGTTAACACGATTTAGTTTAAAAAATCCAGTAGCAATATTCATCTTTTCATTTTTACTCATTGTTGGTGGAGTCTTCTCGTTCACGAATTTAAAAGTGGACCTACTCCCAAATGTTGAGTTTCCACAACTGACCGTTCAAACCGTTTATCCAGGAGCATCTCCTGAAGATGTGAACGAGCAAGTAACAGACAAACTAGAAACTCAACTGAAGCAAGTAGAGGATGTAAAAACCGTTAAGAGTTCTTCAAACGAAAGTATATCTATCATTAGTATGGATTTCCCTTTCACCGCAAATATGGATGAAGTAGAAGATCAAGTCAAATCCATCATTTCAGAAACGGATCTCCCTGAAGATGTAGAACCAGAGGTAAGTCGTTTCTCATTTGGAACCATTCCTATCTACAATATTTCTCTATTCCCTGAAAAAGAAGGAGAAAACATTCAAGCATTCGTTAATGACGAATTGGTTCCAGAACTTAAAAAGATTCAAGGTGTGAACAACGTATCTGTAGGTGGCGTTAAAGAAACATTCGTCTCGATCACACTTGATAAAGAAAAAGCAAAAGAAGCCGGCATCACCTTAAACGCCGTTAAAGAGGCGATTAACAGCCGTGACCTTTCATTCCCTGCTGGTACCGTAACCGATGACTCGATTACAGTCCCAGTTCGTGTTGAAGAAGTGGTCGATACGGTTGCTGAGCTTAAGAAGATTACAATTTCCTCAAGTCAAGGCGCACCTGCTCAGTCTCCAGGTGGAGCTGGCGGAGGAGCACCTGGTGAAGCAGGTCAACCAGGAGCTGGAGGCGGTGCTCCAGGCGGACAAAGCGCACCTGGTGGAGCACAAGCACCTCAAGCACCAGCAAGCTTAAAGCTTGGTGATCTTGCTGAAGTTAAGGAAACAGATGATGTTAGTGAGATTACAAGATATAACCAAAAAGCTTCACTTTCTATGGCCGTAACAAAGAAACAAGATGCAAATACGGTCGAGGTCGCTGACAAAGTGCTAGAAGTCCTGAACAAAAATAAATATGATGATAAGTTAGATTATGCTGTTGGTTTCGGCCAGGCGGAAGGTATTAAAGATTCTGTAAACACACTTGTTAAAGAAGGATTGTTTGGAGCATTATTCGCTTCATTAGCAGTACTTATATTCCTTCGAAACTTTAGAGCAACAATCATTGCGATCATCTCGATCCCGCTTTCACTGCTCGTGTCAGCTATCTTCCTAGACCGCCTTGATATCACATTAAATATTATGACACTCGGCGGAATGGCAGTTGCCGTCGGACGCGTTGTAGATGATAGTATCGTGGTTATCGAGAATATCTTTAGAAGAATCCGTAAAACGGATGGTGATTACGATCGTGATGAGCTGATCATTGACTCTACACGCGAAATCTTAAAAGCAATCGTATCTTCTACGATTACAACCGTTGTAGTATTCTTGCCGCTTGGTCTTGTCGGTGGTATTACAGGTGAGTTCTTCTTACCGTTTGCTTTAACCGTTGTATTTGCATTATTAGCATCACTGATCGTTGCTGTTACAATCGTACCTATATTAGCAAAATATGCATTTAAAACCGTTAAACCAGAAAAGAACGATGGTCCATTGCAACGTGGTTATGAAAAACTGATCAAAGCCTCATTGAACCATAAAATTCTAGTTCTTTTCACTTCATTCATTCTTTTAGGCGGATCTTTCTTCCTTGCAACAAAGCTTGGAATGGTGTTCCTGCCGAATGAAGAACAAAAAACATTAACGATTAACGTTGAATTACCTGCAAGTACAAATGTAACAAAGACGAACGAAGTGTCTTTAGAAGTTGAAGAGTACCTCTCTAAGCGCGGTACGATTGAAGATGTAACAGCTGGTATCGGTTCTCGTGATTTCCAAACCGGTCTTAAGCGTCAAAATGTTGCCAACTATTTTGTTAACCTCAAAAAAGAAGCAAACATTGATACAGAATTAAAAGAGCTAGAAAAAGATATTAAAGAGATCACAGACGAAAAAGCAGAAGGAACCGTAATCAGCTTGCAGGAAGTTTCAAGCGGCGGGCCTCCAGCTAATAACGAAGTTAATATTGATCTATATTCAAACAACTTAGAAGATCTGCAGAAAGCAGCAAGTGAAGTTGAAGAGTACATGAAGACGATTGATTCGATCAAATATGTATCAAACAACTTCAAAGATACACAAAAACAATGGGCTGTTGACATTGATACCGAAAAAGCAGCTGAAAAAGGCGTATCAGGCTTCGCTATTCTAGGAGCAGTCTCAGATGTAACAAAACCTGTTGAGGTAGGAGAACTTACATTAGACGGCGATCAAAAGAATGTGAAAGTCGAATATGACGAAGCAGTTAAATCTCTTGATGAGATTAAGGATCTAACTGTATTTGGTTCATCCGGTCCGGTTAAAATCTCAGACGTTGCCGAAGTAACTGAGAAAGACACAGTAACTGGAATCCAAAAGCTTGATGGTAAGATTTATGCACAAGTTTCTGCACAAGTAAAAGGAGACAACGTTCAAAAAGTAACACAAGACGTTATTAAAGGCGTTGAAGATAATGTAGACCTTCCTTCATCTGTATCTACAGAAGGTGGCGGAGGAAGCGAAGAAACGATGGATACGTTCAAAGATCTTGGCCTTGCGATGCTAGTTGCGATCGGTCTCGTTTACTTAACGATGTTGATCACATTTGGTCGAGCACGCATTCCGTTCATCATCCTTTCTTCCCTCATATTCGTTCCTGTTGGAGCAATCGGAGGATTATACTTGATCGACGAACCATTATCTGTGAGTGCGATGATCGGAATACTCATGCTGATCGGTATCGTTACGACGAATGCGATCGTATTGGTAGACCGCATCGGACAAAACCGTGAGATTAAAGGTATGCCAGTTCGCGAAGCGCTGTTAGAAGCTGGTAAAACTCGTTTACGTCCGATATTAATGACAGCATTTGCGACAATTGCAGCATTAATTCCACTTGCATTAACAACGTCGTCAGGAACACTGATCTCTAAAGGATTAGCGATCGTTGTAATTGGTGGTCTAACGACTTCTACACTATTAACATTGATCATCGTACCTGTTCTATATGAGTTATTCTTTAGAAGACAGGCGAAGCGTGAAAAAGCTAAATTAAATTCCTAAACAAAAAGAGTACAGCCCGGGTTTTACTTCCGGCTGTACTCTTTTTTGCTTTATGTAAGAGCTGCAAAATAATAGTTGGCATCCCACTGAGCTTGTACAAAAAATTCGTAAGCCATATAGCACTTGTATACAGCATATATACCGAACAGTGCAACGATCCCCATGAGTTCCCTTTTTCTTTTCGCAACCTTTTTATAGAAGATATACCCTATCATTCCAATAAAGATCAGATATAAAATATAGATAATTAAGGAGAATTTTTGTACGCTCATCTCATTAACGGCTTCCCTAAATTGATCTAGCTCTCTTTGATTATTTTTATCCTCTTTAAGCTCACTCTGTTTTTTGCCGTCACCTATACTCCAAGTCAATGTTTCACCATCTGCTTTTATGTTGTAGTGAAAGTCCCCTGCCTTTTTCTCAGCAACTATCTGTGGTGAAGCAAAAACACAAGTTTGGGACAGATTTAAAAGAAAAACAATCATGACAAAAAGCTTAAATGAAATTCGCAATCAAACTCCCTCCCATTTGTAGTCCGCTTCCCTTTATTATCTCCGTGACCTCTATACCTCACATTAGTCGGCCTATTATAGTTTAAAGAATTACCCTTCTTTATTCTAAAGCACTACATACTTTTCCATCATTTTGCACATCGGGACTATAGACCTTGTTTCGTCCACTCTACTAATGGGAAATATATCAGCAATCATCTCGTACAGGAGGCTTCAGATTATGAAACAAATCTGCTCTCAAAAAGTAATCGTTACCGCTAAATATACAGTGAGTAAAGCCATTGAGATTATGCATTCTGCTAAGAGACTTAACAGCCAGCTATTTTTAAGTAAAGATGGTATTACCATTCATGCTACAGGATTATCACAGCTCGTAGCATTCTTTTTAACGTTAAAAGAAGGAGATTCTTTTCTTTATATCGTTGAAGGTGCTGATGCTGAGTCAGCGATGAGTCTGATCTTACCTCCAGAGCAACCTTCTTAATTTCTACAACCCTACCTTTGCCTTCATCTTCTTCTTAAATATCATGGGTAGACCGACAAGGACAAATAAAAGAGTAGTGCCGATCCAAACAACTTTTTTGCTTCCAGACGTCATGGAGGTACCTAAGTACGTGTAAGCAATTGTTCCAGGAATGATTCCTATTGCTGTAGCGATCGCATAGTCTCTAAACTTTACCTTTGTTAAAGAAGTTAAATAACTAACGAGATCGAAATTCAATACCGGAAGCAACCTTAACAATAGAACAAATCGAATGCCTTCTCTTTCAATCTTGTTGCGTACTTTTTCGTAGTTTTCGTTTTTCCATTGTTTATTTTTCTTAAAACGGCCAAGGCGGTTGATCGCGAAATACGTTAGGAGTCCTCCTCCTAGCGATCCGAGATATGTATACAGACATCCCCAATAAAAACCAAACGACAAACCGCTTGTTATGGCAAATATGGAAGATGGAAATAACACAAAAGGCCTCACTGTATAAAGGACAACAAAGATAAAAGGTGCGATCCATCCCCACTGTACGATCCAATTTCTAAATTCTTCAGGACTAAATCCCTTATAATTCTTTTGCAGCCAGAGAAATAAAATGATTAAGCCAGCAACCAATAACGTAAGATATAGCCACTTTTTTGTAGGTTTCATGTTTCCTCCATGTGAAAGTTTCATTTAGTAAGCATTTTTCCTTCTTATGCACATATCCATACATAGTGTGATTGGCAAAGGAGGTCATCTATTATGATTGTAAAAGCTACTCGGCCTATTTATGCAGAGCGTGCTGCTAAACTTGTTGAACTAACAGGCAGTTTTACAGAATCTATCTATTTGCAAAAAGGAGACCGAACAGCTGACGGAAAAAGCTTTCTCGGTATCATCGCGTTGTCTATCTATCCAGAGGATTTTGTTGAAATTATTTGCGATCCACCTAATACTGAGCTAAAAGAAAAGATACTTTCATCCGGACTTTTTGCAAGCTGTAAATCTTAATCTAATTGCTCTTATTATTATCTTATTACACCGAACTCCTCTTTGGCTATTTCTTCCTGACTTATAAACTGTAAATGGCCAACTGAGTGAGTTAGAGACAACTAAAACACTTATTTTGTGGTGACGTGATCTTCGCACCTCAATAGGATGCATGCTTTTTCGCGTACACATGATTAGGATGATTATGTAATCAAATAAAGGCTTCGCATGAAATTCAACCCCATGCGAAGCCTTATTTTTCCTGTTTAAGAAAACTCGTGAAGAAAATGGCTTTTTATAATTCGTTCAACGTTGCATTTAGAGAGTTAATTCTTGTTTGAAGTGGTATTTTCGCTTCATTTAGCATCTTTTTGTAAATTTCCAATATCTTAGTACTGTACGTTGTGCCCGGTATGGCCCATTTGCCGTTCAGCTGCGCCCAAGTCACAGCACTGCCTCTTTGGACATATTGAAACCTAGGATCAACAAGAGGATATTGTGAAGGTAGAGGCTTTGTAGACGTATAAGCAAACAAGTGCTGGATGTGTGCTAGAACGCCTTCTTGAGGCGTCTTAAACACAGCCGGTTCGTTCTTACCTGTCGCACCGATTCCTGCATAGTTATTCTGAGAAGCCTTGACGTTACCTTCAAACCGGAAGTACCCTGTTTCTTGAATAGCCTGAGCGAATGCTACATCCCCTCTGATTCCGTACACTTGTCCGATCTGAACATAAAGAGCAGCTACAGATGGCGCGTTCGGATTGACTTTCTTTACAAACCGATCCATCTCTTCTGCAGATAACATCGATGAGCCTTGTATCGTTAGGCCCTTCGGAGGCTCTGGATTTGGTTTTGGTGGTTCCTCGACTAGGGGCGGCTCATTTGTATTTTTCTCTATCACATAAGCATCTGCTACACCCTCTGAACGAATCTTTTTAGCGAAATTTTCTGCATATTCTCTTTTCTGAAAAGCTCCAGCTTGAACTCTGTAATAGGTTTTGCTTCCGCTTTTTATTTCATCAATAAAGGCAGTTATGTTTTGTTTAGCCAGGCGTGAAACCCGAGCAACAGCATTCTCTTTTTGTTCGAACGCACCTGCGATCACATTGAAGATTTGTGTTTGTGTGATCTGTATCTGTTTTTTTGGAAGAGAAAGACCTTGTGCGATTCCTTTTGCAACTGCTATAGACACGTCATTTTGAAAATCTTCTCTTTGTAAAAGAGCTAAATTTTTCTCATTATCCATGAAAAGTACTTCTAATAAGACAGCAGACTTTTTCGTTTCACGAAGCACGTGAAAATCAGCCTGTTTTTGCCCTCTGTCTCGCACACCGTACTTACTCATTACAGCCGCGACTGATTCATGCAAAACACCTTGTATCCTTTTCGTTTCAACACCTGCACGCAGATGCACATAGCTTTCGAAGCCTTCTCCTCCACCAATGTTTTGGTGGATGGACACAAACAGCTCTGCATTCTTGCTGTTTGCTACATTCGTTCTTTCTTCTAATGATACAGTTGTATCACCCGTTCGAGTCATGATGACCGTCACTTCATAGTTGTTTTGAAGATTAGCTTGTATCTTTTTGGCGATTGCCAGATTATATACTTTCTCAAAATGCTCTTTGTTTACCGCTCCTGGATCATTACCTCCATGGCCCGGGTCAATGATTATGACTTTCAAATTGTCACCTTCTTATTTGTCCGTTAGAAGCGCTTTTTAACAATGAAAATGGCGCTTACTTCTATTAAAAAGGATTTGGCGGTATACTAAAAGAGCCATATGACTATTTTTATAAAATTGGATATTTGACTAAGGTGGGTAACAGAATGGAAGCTGCTTTATTTGGAAGTGTTTTATCTGCATTAGCAACCGGTTTTGGTGCACTACCTGTTCTTTTCTGGTCTCAGGTAACACACCGGTTCCGCGACATACTGCTTGCTCTTACCGCAGGTATCATGGTCGCTGCTTCAACCTTCAGCTTGATTCCTCAAGCTCTTGAACTATCAAACTTAACGGTACTTACGATCGGTATTACACTCGGTACTTTAACACTCTTACTTTTAGAAAGGTTCGTCCCGCACGTTGATCTTGACCATTCGAAGATTTTTAAGGGCATCGATGCTAAAGCGTTTCTTGTTATTGCTGCGATCACGTTGCACAACCTGCCTGAAGGTCTTTCTGTTGGGGTCAGTTATGCTAGTGAGAATACAGGCCTTGGCGGTTTGATCGCATTTGCGATCGGACTTCAAAACGCACCAGAGGGTCTGTTAGTAGCCCTTTTTCTCATTCATCAAAATATGAATCGATTTAAGGCTTTCCTCATTGCCACATTAACGGGTGCTGTTGAAATTGTTACGGCTTTGCTTGGGTATGTGCTCACTTCTTATGTAGAGAACCTTGTCCCTTATGGCCTTTCCTTTGCAGCCGGTGCCATGCTTTTTATCGTCTACAAAGAACTCATTCCTGAAAGCCATGGTGATGGTCACGCTCGATCCGCTACATTATCATTTATTGCCGGGCTCTTGATCATGATTTACTTAACGCAAATCTTTGGATAATAAACAGCAAAAACTTTCTTCAGCGTTAGTTTTTGCTGTTTTTTTTGCGTCTATATTTCTTATGTGTCTATGCGTATTCAACATCCATAATGTCAGTCACTTTTAAGATATGCATCCTTTTCTCTTCATTCAGCACCCTTAACTCTTTTTTATATTCGTCTATATAATGCACATGGCCTAAAAGCATGAGCGCCCTGCCTTTTTCAAAATACGTAAACTTTAGCGCTTGGTTCTCTTCCATCGCAACACAGATTGTCTCATTGAATTCTTCGTACTTTTGTTCATCTAATTCTGGCTTTCTTCCATAGTCTAGACCGTCCTGATGCTCTCTTAACATTTTCACGTGCTCCGGCAGCATCATCGCTGTCCACTTTATATTTCCTCTGTCACGAATCACCGTTCTTCCGCCCCCTTATGCCTTATGTCCACCTAAAAGTCGGCTTCTGTATAACGCTGTTCCTCCTTTTGTGTAAGAAACAGCCCGCAGAAGAGAGTTGGAGCCGTATTTTTGCCGAATATCATCCATAACATAGCCGATCTTTCTTTTTTTTGGATGGTCTAGAGAAAACAAAGTAAGCTGTGTTTCTGTATCTTCACAGACGTTAGAAAGAGCGATTGAAATCTTACGCACCGTCTCTCCCCGATAAAAGGTTTGCAGAAGCTCTAGACACACTTCATACAGCTCCATCGTAATGTTAGATGGCTGATCGATCGATTTAGAACGATGAAAGCCACCGCCACCCTCATCTTTGCTATATCCTAATCCAAAGCTGATCGTCCGCCCTGCTTTTCTTGCTCTTCTCGCACGTCTTGCCACTTCTTCACACATTTCCAAAATGACATGTTTGATCTCCGTTATATCCGTATAATCCCGAAGTAAAATCTGGCTTTTTCCGTAGCTGACCTGGCCTTGCATGATGGGCGCACCGATTTCAGACAGATCGATGCCCCATGCATGATGATAGAGTTGATTCCCCATGATCCCGAATTTTTTCTCTAAAAGTTCGAGCGGATAATGCGCGAGGTCACCGACTGTTACAATCCCCATCCTGTTTAAAGTCCGCTCTACTCTTGATCCGATTCCCCACATCTGGCTTAATGGGGATAGAGGCCATAGCTTCTGTTCTACATCTTCATACCCCCACTGCGCCACTCCTTTTTTCTTCGCTTCAAGATCGAGACAAAGCTTTGACATGAGCATGTTCGGGCCAATTCCGATCGCACACGGCAATCCAAATTCTCGCCAGATATCACGTCGAATTCTCTCAGCAAGTTCTTGTGCGCTTCCCCACAACCTTTCTGTTCCGTCAGCTTGAAGAAAACTTTCATCCACGCTATATGTGTGGATTGACTCTGGTGGAACATATCGGTGCAGCATCTTCGTGATCTCCATCGATCTTTCTAGGAAATAAGCCATCTGCGCATTTACAACGATAATGTTTTTATTCTTTGGAATCTCAAACAGCCGGTTGCCTGTGCGAATACCAAAATCAGCCTTTAGTCTCGGTGATGCTGCAAGCACAACACTTCCCTGTCTCTCCGTATCCCCTACTACTGCCAAATGACATGTCAGCGGATTTAACCCTAAGCGAACAGCAGCACAGCTTGCATAAAAACTTTTCATATCCATACATAAGATGGTGCGCTTAGGCATTTCATCATAGTTCATTCGACATACCCCTTTCATCAATTAGCGAACATCTGTTCTTTATATGTATACCCATTTTAACCGAATGTATGTTCTTATAACAATGGTAATTTTTTCAGCAAATTTTGCAGATTGACGTTTTCGAGCCAAAAGTCTAGGATTTATAAGGAAAGTCAGGTGAAGAAATGAACCGCAGATTGATAAGAAAAATGATCAAACGATCGTTGAAGGATTATTTATGGGAAGAAGAAAATTGTACATTAACAGATGAAGAATGGAGAAATCTCGAAGAAGAAGTATTGCGCCAGATAAATGAGGAAGGTCAAAATGAGGCAATTTACAGCATCATTCAGGACGTTGTGTATGCCTATTTTACAAATAAATAAGCAGGTTCCGTCTTTTAGTGAGGAAACCTGCTTATTTTTGATGCTGGTGTGAGAAGTTTGGACTGTAATCGATGAGGTTTTAAGTGGCAATCCATGAGTTTCGGGCTGTAATCCACGAGTTTCGAACTCCAATCCACGAGTTTTGGACTTCAATCCACGAGTTTTGAGCCCCAATCCACGAGTTTTGAGCCCCAATCCACGAGTTTTGAGCCCCAATCCACGAGTTTCAAACTTCAATCCACGAGTTTCAGGCCCCAATCCACGAGTTTCGAGCTCCAATCCATAAGTTCCATCATCAGCTCCAAAAGTCTTATAACTCTCCATTTTGTTTACATAATAAAATTATTGTAACTTACTTTTGTCGAAACGATTTTCCACCTAGTGTTTCAATCAATTTTGGCATGACTTGATACATCGTACTTCCAACGTTCATCCACCATGGCAGGTTGATCTCACGAACGGGACGCTCCATCGCTTTAACAATTTTGTCTGAGACATGCGAAGGCTGGAGCATCAGTTTTTGAACGTTTTTAACGTAATTGCCAGACTGATCAGCAAGTGTAAAGAAGTTGGTCGCGATTGGTCCTGGGTTGATGGTGGTCACGTCTACCCCTTTGTGTGCGACTTCCAAACGCAACCCGTTTGAGAATCCTAACACAGCATGTTTCGTTGCTGCGTACACGCTGGATTTTGGCGTTGAGATCTTACCGGCCTGAGAAGCAATATTCACGATATGACCACTTCCTCTTTGAAGCATATGAGGCAGAACAGCTCTCGTACAAGCCATCAGCCCAAGAACGTTCGTTGAAAACATTCCTTCGATATTTTTCCATGGCGAATCCACAAACTCTTCAAAAATGCCGTAACCCGCGTTATTCACTAAAATATGTATGTTTTGATGTTCACTAAGGATCGTTGAAAAAACTTCCTCAACGCTGTCTGTGTTCGAAACATCTAAAATATAATAAGGCGCTGTTACATTCGTAGCTTTTAAGATCGCTTCCTGTACCACTTTTAGCTGATCTTCTCTTCTTGCAGTAAGGATGGGCGTTGCTCCTTTTTTAGCCACATCCATAGCAAGGTGAGCGCCGAGTCCTCCTGATGCTCCTGTTATCAAGACCACTTTATTTTGTAATGTACTCATCTTCTAACTCCTGTTCTGCGATAATGTGATATCTTGTTCTCTTCCTCTACTCGCACTCTTCCTTCTGATTGAAGCAGATCGAGGTGTCCTACAACTTCAGATACTACTAATCCGAGTTGCTTTTCATATAATTTTGGAAATAGACGTCGACACAGTTCAAAAACGGTTAACGGCTCATCGCTCAACAGATGTTCAAGCGCTTTTGCACGCTCGGTATGATCGTGTAAGCGTTTTGTGATCAACTGTGCTGCATTCGTAAAAGGCTCGCCGTGTCCAGGGTATACTGTTTTTAAGTTCAGCGTGTATAGGTATTGCAATGTCTCTCGGTATTGAAGCAAGGTTCTTGGCCGCTCCGTTTCGTTCAAAGCCGGCGGTTCTAATAGGGCATTAGACGAAATATGAGGCAACAGCACATCCCCGCCGATTAAGATACCGTCTTCTTCATGATAGAGAGAAAGATGGTCTGGGGCATGTCCGGGCGTCTTTAAAAAGATGAATCCCTCGTGACCAGGCACTTCATCACCAGGTAAAGGCAGGGTGTCTGGAACAAACGCGCTTGAGAACGTACGATACTTTCGCAGCTTTAAAAGTTCTATTCTTCCAAGAGTATCTGGCACTCCAAAAGAATGATAGAGATCGGTATAAAACGTTTCTCCCTGTTCAATAAATTCACGGTCGCCACTAACATAAGGAACGGCTTCTCTAAGCATGAGGGTCGAAACACCACTCTCTTGGATCTCTTTTGATAGACCCGCATGATCAGGGTGGTAGTGCGTGCAGATATAATAATCTAAATCTTTAAAAGTGAGCCCATGATCCTTAAGGATAGAGAGAAGCTGTCGTCTGCTTTCTTCGGTTTTTGCTCCGGAATCAACAAGCGTAACCGCATCACTTTTTAGGAGGACACAGTTTACAGGACCTACATCAAATGGTGTAGGAAGCGTAATCGGGATAATTGCTGTTTTTTGAGTCATCTTTTCCTCCAAATAAAATAACTAGTTGACATACATATAGAAATCATAGCATAATGTTTTTTAAAATATAAAAGAAATGCCAATTATGGCCAATAAATAAATGCGTTGAAAGGGATTAGTACGTAATCTCCTCCGTTTAGAGAGTGGAATCCATAGGCTGCAAGATTTCACCGTAAAGGAATTACTGAACCTGCCCTGGAGCAGTCTGGAGAAATCTGGCGCAGTTCTGCGATAAAGACATCTTGAGCGGGCAAGCAATCATGCCAACAAAGGTGGTACCACGGATCACTCCCATCCGTCCTTTATATTTAGGACTGGGAGTTTTTTTATACTCAAAATTCTGGGAGGGATCACCCGTGGGAACAGAAAAAATAACGTTTATTGGTGCCGGATCGATGGCTGAGGCCATTATGGAAGGATTGATCAAAAAAGAGAAATGGCAAGCTGATTTGATCACGATAAAAAACCGAAGCAATACACAACGTGTAAACGAGCTACAACTTAAGTACGGTGTAGTACCCGCTTCAACGATAGAAGAAGCGATCACTGGTGCAGAGATTATTATTCTTGCGGTAAAACCAAAGGATGCGCACAATGCGGTTAACACCATCAAGCCGTTTGTTAAGAGCCATCAACTGATCATTTCTGTTATGGCTGGCATATCCACTGAAACGCTAACAAATTGGCTTCATCTTAACAACCCTGTAATGAGAGCGATGCCAAACACCTCCGCATCGATCGGATATTCTGCTACTGCACTCTCCTCAGGGATCTATGCAGAGCCATTTCATATTGAAAAATCTCTCGAGCTGTTTGAGACGATCGGAACGGTTACTCTTGTCCCTGAAGAAAAACTTCATATCGTTACAGGCCTCTCTGGAAGTGGTCCAGCGTATGTTTACTATATCGCTGAAGCCATGCAAAAAGCGGCTGAAGAATTAAATCTTTCTGAAGAAGAAGCAAAGACTTTAATCTCTCAAACGCTTTTAGGTGCATCTCTTATGCTTAAACAAACAACAGATTCGCCAATCGAGCTTAGAAGAAAAGTAACCAGTCCTGGCGGCACGACTGAGGCAGGAATCGGTAAACTGGACCAACACGGAGTCCAAGACGCTTTTTTAGCTTGCATCAAAAAAGCAGTGCAACGATCAGAGGAATTAGGAAGAATGAACTGATTTGTTAACGGGCTGTCTCTTGAAAGGAAATACCCTTAAATACACCGTTCGGAGTTAACGTAATCGTTATAATGACTCCTTTTTCTGAAGCACCTTTCCTGATCCACAGCTTAAATCTTTCGACAATATCTTCATTTTGAGCAGTCGTTCGTCCAACATATAAATAATCTACGATATCATAATCGGGGTAGCGTTTCCCTGTTTCGAAAACAGCAAGTCTGCCCCATTTTGCATAAGCAGGTTCTTGTACCCTTGGACTTTCTGCAGAGACCGTAAACGAAAGTGAACTACACACTAGAAAACTGGCCATGATCCAGCAGAATAACTTAAGAGAAATCTTCATCATACCAACTCCTTTTCGTTATTTTGCACCAATTCTCTAGTTTTCTCTGCAGAAATTGACGATTAGAAAAAATTGACAAGCCCTTTACTTACTCTTTATCATCTAAGTAGAAGCTAGAGCTAGATTTAGGGAGGGATTTGTGTGACCGAAGTTGAAATTTCCCAAAGATACCTTGAATTGCGCGTTCAGTTTGAAAAGTTTACGAAACGATCTCTTACTGACAAAGAGCTTGTTTTTATCCACTGGCTGACAGAAAAAGGAGCCACTGTGGAAGAACACAACAGAGAAGAAAAAAAGAAGCGTTCTAGACGCAAAAAATAACTCACCCTTCCTCTTCAAACAGGAAGGGTTTCTTTCATCTGTCGTATGTTGGTCTATGGAGCCTTTCATTTTATCTCCGTTTTCATTTACCTTATACTGTCTATATCTTTTTTATGAAGGGAGCTTACATTCTTGACCTATATATTTGCTCACAGAGGATCTAGCAAGGATTGTCCTGAAAACACGATGGCTGCGTTCAAAAAAGCATTTAAAGATGGCGCTGATGGGATCGAACTCGATGTACAGCTTTCTAAAGATGGTATACCCGTCATCATCCATGATGAGAAGATAGATCGAACGACTAATGGAAAAGGTTATGTTGTTGATAACACTTATGATGAATTATCACAATTAGATGCGGGCAGCTGGTTTTCAAAAAAATTCAATAAAGAATCCATTCCTTCTCTTCAGCAATTTTTAGAATGGATAACACCACTCCCCATGTTTCTTAATATCGAATTAAAAAACAATATCGTAGAATACAACGGTCTCGAGGAAAAGGTACTTCAATTGTTGCATCACTATGGGATGATGGATCGAACTGTGATCTCGTCATTCAATCATTATAGTTTAGTCAAAATCAGAAGATTGAACAATTATGTACAGACGGCTCCTCTATACTCTTCTGGATTATTTGAGCCGTGGGAGTATGTAAAAGCCGTTTGTTCACAAAGTGCGCATCCGAACTATAAATCTCTTCACCCTTACATCATGAAAGGCTTTAAAAGAAATAATATTCCTATTCGTCCCTATACGGTTAACAGTCAGAAATGGATGAAGTATTTTTTTGAGTGGGGTGCAGAAGCAATCATAACTGACTATCCAATCCTGGCAAGAGAACTGTTGAACAGCCTTCCACCACATTCCAAGAGCAGATTTCTTCAAAAATAGTGATCAAACGTTTTACAATGAGAAAGAAAAGTTATGATGCTAAAAAAGCTTGTTCTCAAAGAAAAAGGAGTTGTTTCATATTCAACCGTTATTGTTTCAACCATTGACCATCCGTGACGTAACGTTAAAGAATCGGATCGTCATGTCACCTATGTGCATGTACTCTTGTTATGAACAAGATGGGATTGTGACCCCTTGGCATGTGACTCATTACACGTCTAGAGCAACGGGTCAGACCGGGCTGATCATGACCGAAGCAGCAGCGGTAAGCCCTCAAGGAAGAATAAGTGCTGAAGACTTAGGAATTTGGGATGACAGCCATATAGAAGGTCTGTCTCAACTTGTTTCGTCTATTCAGGAAAACGGCTCAAAAGCGGCGATTCAAATCGCCCATGCAGGACGCAAGGCTATGATAGACGGACCGATCATCGCCCCCTCTGCTATCGCGTTTTCTGAAAAAATGAAGACACCAGAAGAAATGTCACTTCAGCAGATCGAAGAGACAGTTAATCAATTTCGAAGCGCAGCAAAAAGAGCGAAAACTGCAGGATTTGATGTAATTGAGATTCATGGAGCGCATGGATATTTGATCAATGAGTTCCTCTCCCCTCTGTCTAACAGAAGAAATGATTCTTATGGAGGCAGCCAAGAAAATCGCTACCGATTCTTACAAGAGATCATTGCTGCTGTCAGATTAGAATGGGAAGGCCCGCTGTTTGTTCGTATTTCAGCGAATGATTATCACCCAGAAGGAAATACACCAGAAGATTTTGTAACCTATTCGAAGTGGATGAAAGAAGACGGGGTCGATCTTATCGACTGTAGTTCAGGAGCTGTTGTACCAGCAAAGATTCCGACTTTCCCTGGGTATCAAGTTTCTTTTGCAGACAAGATTAAAAACGAAGCTGAAATCGCAACAGCAGCTGTTGGCTTGATCACAACAGGCAGACAGGCGGAAGAAATTTTACAAAACAAGCGAGCTGACCTTATCTTTATCGGCCGAGAGTTTTTGAAAGATCCGTATTGGCCGCGATCAGCTGCACAAGATCTTGGAACAGAGATCGAAAGTCCAAAACAATATGAACGTGGTTGGTAAGAACGATGATAGAAAGCTGGCTCTTTAAAGAGCCAGCTTTTTCTATTCATATGACACATTCCTTTTGAAAAAGTAGTTCAGCCCCTTATACAGTAAAACACAAATTAAGAGCCAGGTTCCTCCAGCCGCGAAACCACCTAGAACATCTGTAGGATAATGAACTCCTAAATACACTCTGCTAAAACCGACTGATCCAATAAAAAGAATCGTAACGCCATATATAAACTTACGATATCTGTACAAAAACGAATAGTTTTGTACGAGAAGATAAGAAAGCAGACCAAAAAAAGCGATGGAGATCATTGCATGTCCGCTAGGAAAGCTATAACCCGTGATCTCAATAACTCGGTCGTACATTGGTCTATCCCTCTCAAACCATTCTTTGAACCATTGATTTTCAAACCGAATTCCGATGAGACAAACGCCTAACACGAACGGTTCTATCCATTTTCTTTCACCGATCAACCAGATTACAGCAAAAAAGAAAAAGATGGCGAATTGATAAGGTCTAGAAGCGATGTTCGTCAAAAACGTAAAGCTATCGTTTAAAGCAGGTTGATGGATAACAGACACATTTTTCATCGCCCAAACATCAAGAACTTCTACTCTTGATTGTTCGTAGATAGATGCAAACAGAATAAAAAGCCCAAGGCAAAGAGCAGTTAACATCACTGTTCTCATCACGCTATTTTTAAATCTCATGAAATGATCAGCTCCTGTTACTTTTTTCCCTTTTTTATGATGCCTTCTCCATGCTTTCTTTCGATCGATGATAATACATCGTGAAGCAGAGCATCTTTTTCGTTCTTTTCGACAGAGAACAGATCAAGCTGATAAGTCGCTTGTTCTTTCTCCACTACTTCTGTAGCAGTTATGCCCAATAAACGAACAGGTTCCTGATTCCAATGTCTGCGAAAGAGTTCGACCGCTGTTTTTTGGATATCTATTGCATGCTGTGTTCCGTTTGCGAGCATCTTGCTTCTCGTGATCGTTTTCCGATCGCTGTAGCGAATGGTGATCGCAAGCGTTAGCGCTACATACCCTTTTGTTTTAAGCCGAGACGATACTTTTTCCGCGAGCTTTTTAAAAACAGGCTCTGTTTCCTTAACAGAGATAAGGTCTTCACTCAATGTCGTAGAACTGCCGATCGACCGATAATCACTTGCCGCACTAGGATCAACTGGACGCGTATCGATACCGTTTGCTCGTTCTTTCATCTTTATACCATTGATGCCAAAACGATGCTTTAGTTCATAATCTACGGCATCTGCGAGATCTTTTATTGTCATGATGCCGTATTTATTTAACTTTTCTTCGGTCTTCTTACCGATTCCGTGCATTTCTCCTACTTTCAGCGGCCATAACTTTTCACTGAGATCTCTCTTTCTAAGTACAGTGATTCCGAGCGGTTTCTTCATATCTGAAGCTGTTTTAGCTAAGAATTTATTCGGACCGATGCCGATAGATGATGGCAAGTTCAGCTCATTCAACAGTCTGGATTGAATCTCCTTTGCCAATTCAAGTGGTTCTTGGCAGTCTGTTACATCCATGTAGCCTTCATCGATGGAAACAGGCTCTACCTTTTCTGTATATTCCTGCAGAAGCTGAAACATGCGTGATGAATACATTTTGTATGTTTCAAAGTTTGGTGGAACAACCACAAGATTTGGACAAAGTTTTCTAGCTTGCCAAAGAGGCATCGTTGTTCTTACGCCTTTTTCCCTCGCTTCATAACTACAAGTTACGATGATTCCTTTTCGTTCTTCTACATTACCGGCTACCGCAACGGGCTTTCCTCGAAGATCAGGGTTTTCAGCCATTTCGACTGAAGCATAGAAACTGTTCATGTCCACATGAAATATGATTCTTCTTTTAGACCCAGGAGACTGATACACATGAACACTCCCTTTATCAAAACTTATCTATTAGTATATGTTAGAACAGCGTTTAAAAACAAAAGGAACGACGGTCTATGCAAAAGAAAAAGACAAGGTATCTACCTTGTCTTGTGAAGCCGTTTTCCAGTATCCTCTACCCATTCAACAAATTCTTCACCATGAAAATGTTTGTTTAAATCTTTATGTAATTGAACCAGATCTCGATAGAAGTCCTTTTTACTTTCATCTTCCATCCATTTTTGAAGAAATCCATAGATTTGGCAGTTAAAGCTCGTGGACTCTTTATGTTTTACCAATCCTTCATCTGTTAAATAAACATAAGATATTCGGCGGTCATCATTCTTTTTCTCTAGTCTCACATAGCCTTTATCTTTTAGTCGTTTGATCACTTGCATCACTGTAGATACATCCCACAATCCGTAATAAGCGATCTTAGAGATCGTAATGTCTTGTTCTAGTGAAACGATCCATAAAATATGTTGTTCCGCTTGAGTTAACCCAATGGCTTTTGCAGCTTTCTGCCAATCTTCTTCTAAAACTTTATACACGCCACGCATATAATTTACCATCATATGCATGTCAGATAGTTGACTCATCCCATTTCCTCCCCCGAAATAAGATTCTTTTAAATTACCAATATTTTCATTTACATGATAAAAATATCTTACATAAATCATAAAGTGACTGTCAACTTTTTGCGACATTTTGTTCTAAAGAGCAACAAAAACAGGCAACAAGGCCTATTAAACAATAAAAACTTGGCGAAAATCCGCCAAGTTTCGTCATTTTTCTTATTCGCCTGCTGTTATTCCGATGACTGCAAGTACCATTTCTGCCGTCTTCGTCAATTCCTCAATCGGCATTCTTTCATTCGTTGTGTGGATCTCTTCATACCCTACAGCTAGATTTACGGTTGGAATACCGTGACCCGCGATAATGTTCGCATCACTTCCACCACCACTGTGAAGAAGTCTATGAGGGCGTCCGATCTTCTCAGCTGCTTTTTTAGCAACTTCTACAACATGATCACCTTCACCAAATTTGAATCCAGGATACATTACTTCGATTTCAACTTCTGCACGTCCGCCTAATTCTGCAGCAGCTGATTCATACGCTTCTTTCATTTTTGCTGTTTGAACTTCCATTTTCTCGTTGATTAATGAACGAGCTTCAGCTAGTACGAAAACAGTGTCACAAACGATATTCGTTTGCTCTCCTGTACCTCCACCATGAAAATGGCCGATGTTTGCTGTCGTTTCTTCATCAATTCTGCCAAGTGGCATGCGAGCGATCGCTTTAGCTGCAATCGTGATAGCTGAAACGCCTTTTTCAGGAGCAACACCTGCATGTGCCGATTTTCCATAGATCTTCGCTCGAACTTTAGCCTGTGTAGGAGCAGCTACAATAATATCTCCAACTGGACCATCACTGTCTAGGGCAAAACCGTATTTAGCTGTGATTTTTGACGCATCCATTGCCTTTGCACCAACCAAGCCAGATTCCTCTCCTACCGTAATGATAAATTGAATATCACCGTGAGAGATATTCTCTTCTTTTAGCACTTTAATCGCTTCAAACATCGCAGCAAGACCTGCTTTGTCATCCGCTCCAAGAATCGTAGTTCCATCTGTTACTACATATCCATCTTTTATTGAAGGTTTGATCCCGTTACCAGGAGTAACTGTATCCATATGAGAAGTGAAATAGATCGTGTCAACGCCTTCTTTATTTCCTTTTAACGTACAGATTAAATTTCCTGCTGCGTGCTCTGTCGTTGATTCAGCATCATCTTCATAGACTTCAACACCAAGCTCTTCAAATTTCTTTTTAAGAACGATTGATATCTCTTTCTCGTGTCTAGTCTCAGAGTCAATTTGAACAAGCTCTAAAAATTCGTTTAACAAACGGTCTGCATTTACCATTTATGTATCCCTCGCTTTTTATAGTGGTATGTTTCCATGCTTTTTGTAAGGTCTGTCTTCACTCTTGTTGCGCAGCATGTCAAGCGCCTGAATACACTTGATTCTCGTATCTCTCGGATCAATAACATCATCTACCATCCCGTTTGCTGCAGCGATATAAGGGTTAGCGAACTTCGTACGATACTCTTCGATCTTCGCGGCCCTCGTCGCTTCAGGATCTTCGCTTCGTTCGATCTCTTTTGCGAAGATGATATTCGCAGCTCCTTGTGGCCCCATAACAGCGATCTCAGCATTCGGCCATGCAAATACTAGATCTGCTCCGATAGATTTACTGTTTAAAGCTACATATGCACCGCCATATGCTTTTCGAAGAATGATTGTTATCTTTGGAACAGTTGCTTCTGAGTACGCATAAAGAATCTTTGCTCCATGACGGATAATGCCGCCATGCTCTTGTTTTACCCCTGGAAAGAACCCTGTTACATCCTCAAACGTGATGATTGGAATATTGAAAGAGTCACATAAACGGATAAAACGCGATGCTTTATCTGAAGAATCAATGTCTAGTCCTCCAGCCATGACTTTTGGCTGATTACATACTAATCCTATCACTTCACCCTTAATCCTGGCAAAACCTACAACTATATTTCTTGCAAATTGAGCATGAACTTCCATGAATGAGTCCTTATCCACCACTTCTTGGATAACCGTTCTTACATCATAGGGCCTGGTTGAATCAAATGGGATGATCTCTGTTAGTTCAGGGCGATCGTCCTCTTCATCCCCCCAAGGTAAGACTGGCGTTCTCTCTTTATTATTCTGCGGAAGGTAAGAGATTAAACGTCTAACATCTTCTAACACTTCTGATTCAGATGGTGCTGTAAAATGTGCGTTCCCACTCTTCGACCCATGAACTTCAGCGCCGCCTAAATCTTCAGAGGAAATCTTTTCACCGGTAACAGTCTCGATCACTTTTGGTCCTGTGATAAACATCTGACTTGTCTTTTCCACCATAAACACAAAATCAGTGATCGCTGGGGAATACACCGCTCCTCCTGCACAAGGTCCCATAATAACGGATATTTGTGGAATCACGCCTGAATAGATGCTGTTTCGATAAAAGATATGGCCATAGCCATCAAGCGACATGACACCTTCTTGTATACGCGCACCTCCTGAATCGTTCAACCCGATAAAAGGAGTTCCGTTCTTTGCCGCAAGATCCATAACTGCAGCAATCTTTTTCGCGTGCATCTCTCCAAGAGCGCCGCCAAATACCGTAAAATCTTGAGCGAACAGATAAATAGGACGGCCATGAATCTTTCCGTATCCCGTCACTACACCTTCTCCTGGTGCCTTCATCCCGGATAGACCAAAGTCATGTGAGCGGTGCTCCATGAAAGGATTCAATTCAACAAACGTACCTTCATCTAGTAAAAGATCGATGCGTTCCCGTGCCGTTAACTTTCCGCGTTCATGCTGCTTATCGATACGGTCATCACCGCCGCCTAATTCAATCTCTGTTTTCTTTTCATAAAGCTCATTAATCTTGTCATAGATGTCCATTATTTTGCTTCCTCCTTACATTTCGTCTTCTCACAAAGCTCAAACAAAACCTTATGTGTAGAAGAAGGATGCATGAAGGCAACTGACGCCCCACCTGCGCCAGGAACAGCAGCGTCATGAATCATCTTGATCCCGTTTGATTTCATCTCATCAATGCGGTCTTGTATGTTTGTAACGCCAAGAGCAACGTGATGTACACCTTGCCCCCGCTTTTCAATAAACTGAGCGATAGGGCTGTCTAAAGTTAAGGCTTCAAGCAGTTCTAACCTCGTCTCTCCGATCTTTATAAAAGCTACTTTCACTTTTTGTGAAGGAACTTCCTCGATCGCTTCAAGTGTTAATCCTAGAACATTCACATAAAACGGGAGCGCTTCATCTAAAGATTTTACAGCGATTCCAATATGATCAATCCGTTCTGGCGCTACTCCTGAAAACACCTCTTCTGTAATCCCATCACGTTCATATACCGCTTGTTCGATAAATTTGGCTGTTTCGATCGTCGGAGTTCCTGGCGTGAAAACTTTTTGTATGCCTTTGGACTCTAAGAAGGGAATGTCTTCCCATGGAATTACCCCACCACCGACAACGATAATATCATCTGCTCCTTTTTCATGAAGAAGTCTCATCACTTCTGGAAAAAGTTCGTTATGTGCGCCTGACAAACAAGATAAACCGATCGCATCCACGTCTTCTTGGACAGCGGCAGCAGCTATTTGTTCTGGTGTTTGTCTTAACCCCGTATAAATGACTTCCATTCCATAATCTCTTAGTGCTTGAGAAACAACAAGAGCTCCTCGGTCATGTCCGTCGAGTCCTGGTTTTGCAATTAAAACACGAATTGTTTTCTTCATCGTTTCTCCACTCCTCTCTATTTTTAGACGCCTGTGTACTCTCCAAATTCTTCTCGAAGCACACCGCATATTTCTCCGATCGTACAATATGATTTCACGCACTCAACGATGATCGGCATTAAGTTATCATCACTTTTAGCTGCAGCACGTAACGAATCCAACTGAGCGCTCACTCGGTTTTGATCTCTCTTTGCTTTCAGTGTTTGCAGCTTTTCTTTCTGTTTCTCTCCTAAAGTTGGATCAACTCTTAATAGTTCTGGCTGAGGTTCATTTTCAATACTAAATTTATTCATGCCGACGATGATTTCTTGGCCATTCTCGATCTTTTTTTGTGTTTCATAGGACGTATGGTGGATCTCTCGCTGCATGTATCCTTGTTCAACCGCTGCAACCGCACCACCCATCTGATTGATCTTTTCAATATATTCGTTTGCTTTTCGTTCCAGCTCATCTGTTAAATGTTCGACGTAATAAGAACCCGCAAGTGGATCAACCGTATCTGCCACACCTGTCTCATGAGCTAAGATCTGCTGAGTACGAAGAGCGATTCGAGCCGAATCTTCTGTAGGAAGAGCAAGTGCTTCATCTCTTGAGTTCGTATGAAGGCTCTGCGTTCCTCCTAGGACGGCTGATAGTGCTTGCGTTGTAACACGTACGATATTGTTATCCGGTTGCTGCGCAGTTAGGGTCGAGCCACCTGTTTGGGTATGAAAACGAAGCTGCCATGACTTCGGATTCTTAGCGCCATAATGTTCTCTCATTAGTTTAGCCCACATTCTACGAGCTGCTCTGAACTTAGCAACTTCCTCAAAGAACTGGTTATGAGCGTTGAAGAAAAAAGCTAACCGCGGAGCAAAATCATCAATCTTCAACCCGGATTCTATCGCAGCATCCACATATGCGAGCCCATTTGCAATCGTAAAAGCAAGTTCTTGTGCGGCATTCGCCCCAGCTTCTCGAATGTGATAACCAGAGATGCTGATCGTATTCCACTTTGGCACAAATTCCTGACAATAGCCGAAGATATCTGTAATCAATCGCATTGAAGGCTTTGGAGGGAAAATATATGTACCACGAGCGATGTATTCTTTTAAAATATCATTCTGTATCGTTCCTGAGAGCTTTTCTGGACCTACTCCCTGCTTCTCAGCAACAGCGATATACATAGCGAGCAGGACAGAGGCCGGTGCGTTGATCGTCATCGAAGTACTTACCTTATCGAGCGGAATGTCTTTTAAAAGTGCTTCCATGTCTTCGATGGAGTCTATCGCTACCCCCACTTTTCCTACTTCCCCTCGGGACATTGAGTGATCAGAGTCATACCCGATTTGTGTAGGAAGGTCGAATGCTACAGAAAGCCCGGTTTGCCCTTGATCAAGTAGATAGCGAAAACGTTTATTCGTTTCTTCAGCAGAACCAAACCCTGCGTATTGTCTCATCGTCCAGAACCTTGCACGATACATGGTAGATTGAGAACCACGCGTGTATGGATACTCTCCTGGAAGCCCTAGTGATTCCATCGGATAATGCTCTTCCTCTGTACCATACAGCCTTCCAACCTCTATATCAGATGAAGTATGAAACCTCTCTTTTCGTTCGGGAAATCTATTCATTGATTGTTCGGTCTTTTCTTGCCACTCTTTTATACGCTGTTGTTTGTCCATTAGAAGCCTCCTGTTTAACAAAGAAAAATAGTCTCAACATAACATCTTTCGTTTTGTAAGCGCTTTTTCCTGCTTGATAGCGCAAATTTTCGACTAAATTTGCAAATTGGTATCTTAGGATTTCTTGTTTCTGCCCTCCAAACAAGATACAATTAAGATGGAAATGTTTATAGGAGGGTAAAGGCTTTGAATCAAAAATTAATAAAAACGATTGTCTATGTAATGATTATTTGTCTCGTTCTAAGCAGTCTTTTAACAGGAGTCGCTTTTTTCTTATAAAAACGTTAACCCCCAGTTCTCTTGAACTGGGGGTTTTACATTATTACTGTTTTATAATCTCATCAAAGCTTTTTGGTGAGTGGATCACTTTTATCTTTGTGCCTATCTTTAGTTTGCTGTAAAGCTTCTGAACATCTTTTTCATACATACGAATACATCCTGCCGTAACATATCTTCCGATGGCAGATGGATTATTATTTCCATGTATTCCAAAGGTACGACCGTCCGTTCCGTTTGCGTCAAAACCGATCCATCGTGTGCCGAGCGGATTCGTTTTGTCACCACCTGGAATATCTTTTTTTCGATAATAAGGATCCACAGCTTTTACGGTGATTGTAAACTCGCCTTCTGGTGTTAGTTCTTTCGACTTTCCTGTTGCTACTTTGTAGATTTCTTTAATGGTCCCATCTTCAACGTATGCAAGTCTGTTGGATGTTTTGTTAATGATTAAATAAGGGTCTCCTAAGGCATGTGCGTCTCCGATCGGCCATATTGGTGAAAATAACAAGATAAAAGCTAGCTTGAGTTTTCCCATCTTTATCACCCTGTCATTTTTTACTTAGTATTTGTAAATGCAGGGGAAGTCATGAGCTGCTTTTTTGTTTTTTTCTTAGCTGCATTTGAAAGTAGTTGATTTCCGTTCCAGGCGCTCGCTTTCCGCGGGGCAGGCGGTGAGCACCTTGCCGCTTTGCGCCATTAAGGGTCTCACCTGACCGCTTGTCCCGCAGGAGTCTCGCACCTTACACTCCAACCAACTTATTCAATGAAGACAAGTAATAAAATGAAACAACCTTTTTTAAAAGTCATGCCAATCTGTAAAAAAATATGAAAAATAAAAAATAATTTCTACTTCTTAAATTTACTTTTGATGATCAAGTAATCCTCGATGTCTTGAAGTAACTGATAGAGCTTTGAGCGTGTTTCGAATTCGTCTCTGTCTTTTGGCAGATGCATCTCTCGAAATTCTTGTCTCATGTTTTCTAGATCATCTAAAAATAAAACCGCTGTATTTCCTGGGTGAACTGCGGCGCTTAGGCGTTCGAAGAAGCTGCCTAGTTTTTCACACTGAACATATGTTTTATCGATGGAAGAAAGGATCGGTAGCATTCGCTGAATGATCTCAAACTGTTTTTCTCTCATCTTAAAGTAGTGATAATACTGGTTTTCGTACCGTAGAAAATGATTTTCAATGTCACGAAAGGCAATGCTTTTTGCGTTAGAGATAAGATCTGCACATTCTGTAATCTCTTTTCCGTCCCATTCGTGCTTATCATGAGCTAAATACAGATGAAATTCATGAAAAATGACTTTGTATCTTTTTTCGAGTTCCTTCTGCATGTTTAACAGTATTTTTTCCACCGAAGGCATGTAGAGATTCATGATTAGTCCCATTCCTATACCAATTACGATGATACTAAATTCGTTGAGCACGATTTCCCATGTGATTTTTTGAAGCGTATATAGATGAAGGATGATAACTGACGATGTGATGATACCTTCCTTCAGGTTTAGGGATACGAGTGTTGGAATAAATAAGATCAAAAGAATGGTTAGCGCGTAAGGATGATAGCCGATCAGTGAGAAGATCGCACTCGCAAAACCTATTCCGAGTATACAAGCGGCAAACCTTTCCCATGAAGAGATGATCGAGCGCTTCTTCGTTATCTTTATACAAAGAATAGTGAGTATACCAGCAGACGTATAAAAGTCTAACCCTAGCCACTCTGCTAAGGCGATAGCAAGGCCTGCTCCGATTGCAGTCTTTACTGTTCGATAGCCAATTGTAAATTTCATAAAATGAATGCCTTCTTTCTCATCTCGTTCTGCATCTTGTACCATTATTCCATACTTCAATGAAATTCAAAAAACGAAAAAGGACTTCAGCTAAGAAGTCCTTTTTTAAGCATTATAGCACTTTTTCTAAGAAAGCTTTAGCTCGTTCTGTTTTCGGATTATCAAAGAAAATAGCTGGCACTTGATCTTCTACTAATTTCCCATCATCCATGAACAGAACACGATCGGCAACTTCTTTTGCAAAGCCCATCTCATGTGTCACGATAACCATCGTCATGCCAAGCTTGACGAGGTTCTTCATTACTTGAAGCACTTCTTTTACCATCTCTGGATCTAGAGCTGAAGTTGGTTCATCAAAAAGCATAACTTCAGGTTTCATAGCAAGTGCTCTCGCTATGGCCACACGCTGTTTTTGTCCGCCTGAAAGGTTAGAAGGATAACTGTTCGCTTTTTCACTCAACCCAACGGTTTTAAGGAGATCTAAAGCCTCCCTCTCAGCTTCACTTTTCGAAATCTTTAATACTTGCTGCGGTGCGAATGTAACATTCTCTAAAACGGTTAGATGAGGAAAAAGATTGAAATGCTGAAACACCATTCCTATCTTTTTACGAAGATGAAGTTCCATCTCGTTAATGTCTCTATCCTCTATCTTAATCGTACCTTCATCATGTGTTTCTAAAAGATTCAAACAACGAAGAAACGTAGACTTACCTGATCCTGAAGGCCCGATCACAGCTATAACTTCTCCCTTTTTTATTGAAGTCGTTATTCCTTTTAATACTTCGTTCTTTCCGAAACTCTTTTTCAAACCTTGAACATCAATCACTCTTAGCAAGCCTCCTCTCCATAACTCGACCAGCCAATGTTAACATCATTACTAATAGATAATAGACAAGACCCGCTAATAACAAGGGTTCAAAAAAGCGATAGTTGCTTGCCCCTACGATTTGAGCTCGTCTCATAATATCAAGCGCTCCGATAACCGATACGATCGCTGATTCTTTTGTTAACGTAATAAATTCGTTCATCAAGGCAGGCAATATGTTCTTAAATGCTTGAGGCAATATGATTCTTAACATCATCGTGCGGTATGGAACACCTAAAGCCATGGCAGCTTCTTTCTGTCCTTTGTCGACGGCATTGATACCTGCACGAATAATTTCTGATATATATGCGGCAGAATTAAGAGCAAATGTTAATACCCCTGCTGAAAATGCGCCAATATCGACTCCTGTCAGCTGAGGTACAGCATAATAGATCAATAGCATCTGAAGAATTAATGGCGTTCCTCTAAAGACCGAAGTATATGCATCTGCAAACCATCTTAAGACTGTGATCTTACCTATTTTGAAAAGGGAAAGTACGGTTCCCCATATAAATCCAAGTACTAACGATACCGCCACGAACTGCAACGTAACCCATATCCCGTATAAAATATACGGAATAGAAGGCACGAGCTGGGCAAAATCCAAGTTCATGCCTACCACTCTCTTTCTCTATTTTTTAACACCGAACCACTTTTCAACAAGCTCGTCCAATGTACCGTCTTCTTTCATCTTCTTTAATTCTTCATTAAACTCTTTTGTTAGCTCACTATCTTTAGGAAAAGCGATAGCCGATCCTGCAGCGTCTGTATTTGGCAATGCGAATGAGGAAAGGTCTTTATTTTTCTTCAAAAATTCGTAAGCTACTGCATCTTCAATAATTGCAGCATCTACACGGTTTGATTTCATCTCTTGTACCAATTCTGTAACTTTGTTTCGCTGAACAACCTCGAATGTATGATCCTTTAATAATTTATCTGCTTCTTTTTCTTGAATGGAAGCCAATTGAACGCCAATCGTTTTGTCTTCAAGATCTTCTACGCTTTTAATCGCTTTATCCTTTGTAACGATCAATTGTTGAGCTGCATAATATTCATCTGAAAAGTCTACCGTCTTTTTACGTTCTTCATTAGGTGTCATACCGGCGATTACAAAGTCAGCTTTGCCGCTGTCTAATGCAGGAATCAACCCGTTAAAGTCCATGTCCTTTATCTCAACTTTATAACCAAGTTTTTTAGCGATATGATTCGCTACATCGATATCAAAGCCTACGATCTCTCCACCTTTTGCTGTTTCCACGTATTCATATGGAGGATAATCAGCAGAGGTTGCCATCACTAACGTCTTCTCTGACGCATCGCTCCCTGTACTTGTAGAACTCTTTTCTTCAACCGCACCACATCCCGCCAACAACGCGAGTACTATGATAAAATAAATGCTAAAAAGATTTCGTTTCATTTGTAGTTCCCCCTGTATAAAACATTTATATTTATTCGTTAGAATGAATATTAACACACAAATATGCAAAATTAAGTATTTTAATAATTCTGAATGTATTTATATGCATTCTCATAAGGTGGTTGGTTATTTTGCAATTTGGTGAAAAGATGAAGGATGTTAGATATCGTAGACGAGAAGCTGTGTATGCCGTAGTCGCGGATAAGAGTAAAAATATTGCCGTTATGGTTCAGAATGGAAAAGGATTCTTACCGGGAGGCGGTATAGAAACTGGAGAAAATCAAATAGTCTGTTTGAAAAGAGAAATTATCGAGGAGACAGGCTATACATTTAAGATGGGGAACTTTTTGGGAAATGCAAAGCAATATTTTAGAACGAGACAAGGGGAACATCTATTGAATGATGGGTATTTTTATACAGGTTCCTTTGGAGAGTATGCAAATGAGCCATTAGATCAAGATCATGAGTTAGTGTGGATGAATATGGATCAAGCTGAGGAGCTATTATTTCATTCGTCTCATGTGTGGGCTGTCAAAAAGAGGCTGGGGTTGGATTAAGAGAGTTCTTGTGGGTCTGAGAACACAGTGATCAATCATAAATACTAGGAATCGATTATAAATCTCTGGAATCGCTCACAAATCCTTAGAATCGCTCACAAATCCCTAGAATCGCTCACAAATCCTTAGAATCGCTCACAAATCCTTAGAATCGCTAATAAATCCATGTTCTATCATTTTATGAACAATAAAAAAAGCTGGCTCAATTTCGAGCCAGCTTCTCTCATTCATACACACTTAAATCCCTACTTACAATATGTTTCAAATGCACTTCTCAGCTTGTTTACGACTTCCATCGGTTCGTGACCTTCAATCTCATGACGTTCTACCATCATTTGGATCTCTCCATCTTTTAATAGTGCAAAAGAGGGAGATGATGGCGGATAGCCTGTAAAATAAGAACGCGCTGTCTCTGTTGCTTCTTTATCTTGTCCAGCAAAAACCGTAACAAGATGGTCTGGGCGAACGTCTTGTTTTACCGAATATGAAGCCGAAGGGCGTGCGATTCCTCCAGCACAGCCACAAACGGAATTAATCATAACAAGTGTTGTACCTTCTTTTTTAAAAGCTTCTTCAACATCTTCTGGTTTAAATAGCTGCGTATAGCCAGCCTCTACCATTTCTTTACGAGCCGTCTCTACTACATCATTAAAAAGATTAAATTGAAAATTCATTCGTATTCAGCTCCTTTCTTTCTTATTGTACTCAATTTCTGACATATAAAAAAGAAAAATGCCGTAACATGTACGGCACTTTTCTTAGGGGGTTATGGGGTTTGGAGGTGTTGATAGTTATCTCTACCCGCAATAAAACCCGCATAAACCTAAAAAATACATTTTTTAATAAATGGATGTGTTTTCTTTTGTCATACCCTCTAAACGTGCTTTTACCGAAGCTAAGAAGCGTCCGCAAACGAGACCGTCGAGGACCCGATGATCAAGAGAAAGACAAAGATTAACCATATCACGCACAGCGATCATTCCATTGTTCATAACAACTGGACGCTTAACGATCGATTCTACTGAAAGGATAGCAGCTTGCGGATAGTTGATGATCGGCGTTGACATCACAGACCCGAAAGAACCTGTGTTATTTACGGTGAACGTTCCGCCTTTCATATCGTCACCAGCTAATTTATTCGTTCTTACTTTATCAGCTAGTTCTTTAACATCGCGTGCGATTCCTTTGATAGACTTTTCATCCGCGTGTTTGATGACAGGTACATACAATGCATCATCTGTTGCAACTGCAATGGAGATGTTGATGTCCTTTTTCTGAATGATCTTATCTCCTGCCCACATGGAGTTGATCTGTGGGAATTCTTTTAGTGATTCTACAACAGCCTTGATAAAGAAAGGCAAGAACGTAAGATTGTATCCTTCTTTTGTTTTAAAATCACCTTTTACAGAATTACGATATTCTACTAAGTTGGTTACATCCACTTCTACCATCGTCCATGCGTGAGGTGCTTCGTGCTTTGAGCGGACCATGTTTTGAGCGATCGCTTTACGGATACCCGATACCGGGATCTCAATATCACCAGGCATTGTATCAATAGCAACAGGCTTTAATGCTGGCGCAGATTGTTGTTGCGGTTGAGCCGTTTCTTGAGAACCAGAAGAAACAGGTGCTGCAGAAGAAACATCTTCTGTAGCTGGCTTGTTACCTTTTGTAGGAATCTCACCGGAATCAATGATTCTCTGAAGATCTTTTCGAGTGATCCTTCCGCTTTGTCCTGATCCCTCTACTTGGTCTAAATCAATGCCATGTTCAGATGCCATACGTACCACTGCAGGTGAGAAACGTCCTCTCGCCGCTCGATCAACGTTTGCCGCAGGCTTACTAGCACTCGTACTCGAAGAAGCTGTAGGTGTTGAAACCGTTTCTGCAGTCTTCTCTTCTTTAGAAGATGAAGCTGCAGGTGCACTTTCCTCGCCTTCTCCTTCTGTTTCGATATAACAGATCAACTCGCCAACAGAAAGAGTGTCTCCTTCGCCAGCAACTAGCTCTTTTATCGTTCCAGAAAAAGATGATGGAACTTCTGCGTTTACTTTATCTGTCATAACTTCTGCTAGTGGATCGTATTTTTTTACCGTATCACCCGGCTGAACAAGCCATTTACTGATCGTACCTTCTGTTACACTTTCCCCTAATTGGGGCATTGTAATTTTTTCTGTAGCCATTAAAGTCCCCTCCTATTGTTAAAATGCCGCAAGATCTCTCATGGCTTTTTCTACTTTGTCAGGATTCACCATAAAGTGCTTTTCCATCGTTGGTGCATATGGCATCGCTGGTACATCTGGTCCAGCTAAACGTTGAACAGGTGCATCTAATTCGAACAAGCAATTTTCAGCAATAATCGCAGAAACTTCACTCATGATGCTTCCTTCTTTATTGTCTTCTGTTACTAGAAGCACTTTACCTGTTTTGGAAGCTGCCTCGATGATCGCTTCCTTATCCAATGGATAAACGGTACGAAGATCGAGAATATGAGCTGAAATTCCGTCTTTTTCTAACTTCTCAGCCGCTTGAAGAGCAAAGTGTACACAAAGTCCGTATGTAATAACGGTAATATCTTCACCTTCACGTTTCACATCTGCTTTTCCGATAGGCAATGTATATTCTTCAGTTGGTACTTCACCTTTAATCAGTCGGTAAGCACGTTTATGTTCAAAGAAAAGAACAGGGTCTTCATCACGGATAGCAGACTTCAAAAGACCTTTTACATCATAAGGCGTAGAAGGCATAACAATCTTTAAGCCTGGTACGTTAGCAAATAGTGCTTCAACCGATTGTGAGTGATAAAGTGCACCATGGACACCACCGCCATATGGAGCACGAATCGTGATCGGGCACGTCCAATCATTGTTTGAACGATAGCGGATCTTTGCAGCTTCAGAAACAATCTGGTTAACGGCTGGCATGATAAAGTCAGCAAACTGCATCTCTGCGATCGGGCGCATACCATACATCGCCGCACCGATCCCTACTCCTGCAATAGCAGATTCTGCGAGAGGAGCGTCGATCACTCTCTCTTCACCAAACTCTTCAATCAACCCAGTCGTTGCACGGAAAACTCCTCCGCGTACACCAACATCTTCACCTACTACAAATACTCGCTTATCGCGTTGCATCTCTTCGCGAATGGCTTGTGTTACAGCATCAATATATGAAATTACCGGCATCTTCGTTTTCCCCCTTTACTCTGCGTATACATGAAGAAGTGCGCTTTCAGGATCAGCATATTTTGCGTTCTCTGCATAATCTGTAGCTTCATCCACTTCTTTTTGAATCTCATCAGTGATCTGTTTTTCTAATTCTTCTGTTAAGATATCATTCTCTTTTAAGTAAGCAGCAAATGTATGAATCGGATCTTTTGCTTTCGCTTCTTCAACCTCTTCACGCGTTCTGTACGCACGATCATCATCATCTGATGAGTGAGGCGTTAAGCGATACGCTACTGTCTCAACTAAAGTAGGGCCTTCACCGCGTCGACCGCGATCAGCAGCTTCTTTAACAGCTTCATAAACAGCGAGTGGGTCATTCCCATCCACTGTTACTCCTGGCATTCCGTAACCGATCGCACGGTCAGAAACGTTCACACACGCGAGCTGTTTTGAGATTGGAACCGAAATCGCGTATTTGTTGTTTTCACACATAAAGATAACAGGAAGTTTATGAACAGAAGCAAAGTTTGCTCCTTCATGGAAATCTCCCTGGTTTGAAGATCCTTCACCAAACGTTGTGAACGTTACTAGGTCTTTGCCTTCCATTCTTCCACCAAGTGCGATTCCAACAGCATGAGGAACTTGAGTTGTTACAGGCGAAGAACCTGTTACGATACGAAGCTTTTTAGAACCAAAATGCCCTGGCATCTGTCGACCGCCGCTGTTAGGGTCTTCTGCTTTTGCAAAACCAGAAAGCATAAGATCTTTCGCTGTCATACCAAACTGTAAAACAACACCCATGTCACGGTAGTACGGCAACACAAAATCTTTCTCATTATCTAAAGCCATCGCTGCACCAACTTGGGCTGCTTCTTGACCCTGGCACGAAATAACGAAAGGAATTTTTCCAGCGCGGTTTAATAGCCACATACGCTCATCAATTTTTCTTGCTAATAACATCGTTCTATACATATGGATTACATCTTCATTGGTTAAGCCTAATTGTTCATGACGTAATTCTGCCATTTGTTTTACCTCCTTAGAAATGGATCGCTTTTCCTTCAACAGCCAACGCTGCTTCACCAAATACTTCTGATAGAGATGGATGTGGATGGATGGTATGAGCCATCTCCCACGGTGTTGCGTCTAAAACTTTCGCTAAGCCGGCTTCAGAGATCATATCCGTTACGTGAGGTCCGATCATATGAACGCCTAAAAGGTCATCGTTGTCTTTATTTGCAACGATCTTAACAAACCCATCACTTTCACCATATACAAGAGCTTTTCCAATCGCTTTAAAAGGAAACTTGCCCACTTTTACGTTAAAGCCTTGATCTTTAGCTTGTTTCTCAGTAAGACCGACACTTGCCATCTCTGGACTTGAATAGATACATTTTGAAATATTATCATAGTTGATCGGCTCAGGTTGCAGGTTAGACAAGTGTTCTACTGCCGTGATCCCCTCGTGGGATGCAACATGCGCGAGTTGAAGTCCTCCGATTACATCTCCGATCGCATAAATGTGGCTCTCTGCGGTTTGGAAGTATTCATTCGTCTGAATGTATCCGTTTTCAACTTTTATGATGGTATTTTCTAAACCGATACCTTCTGTGTTCGCCATGCGTCCAACAGAAACGAGCATCTTCTCGGCACTAAATTGTTTTGTCTCGCCTTTATGTTCAGCTGAAATCATTACGCTTTCGCCTTTTTCTAATGTATCAGGAAGGACTTTTGCACTTGTTACGAGCTTGATCCCTTTTTTCTTGAGAACTCGCGCAGCCTCTTTCGAAATCTCTTCGTCTTCTGTCGGTACGATTCTGTCAGCATATTCTAGTACTGTTACTTCCACTCCAAGATCATTGAGCATAGACGCCCATTCAATCCCGATTACTCCACCGCCGACGATGATGATTGATGATGGCAAGTTCTCCATCTCAAGTGCTTCATCACTAGACATAACAAGATCACCGTCGATCTCTAATCCTGGTAATGAACGTGGTCTAGACCCTGTTGCAACAATTACGTTCTGCGGAATTAGAATCTCATTTTCTGTACCATCATTAAACTCAACTGATATTGTACCTGGCATCGGAGAAAAGATGGATGGCCCTAGGATACGTCCGATTCCTTCATAGACTTCGATCTTTCCTTTTTTCATCAAACTTTGTACACCCATGTGTAGTTGATTTACGATGGATTGCTTACGTTCTTGCATCTTGGAAAAGTTCAAGCCGATTCCTTCAATATCAACTCCAAAGTCTGCAGCTTTTTTGGCTGTTTTGTATACTTCAGCACTTCTTAATAAAGCTTTACTCGGTATACATCCTCTATGTAAGCAAGTACCTCCAAGCTTTCCTTTTTCAACAACTGCAACGGTTTTTCCTAATTGAGCAGCTCGGATGGCAGCTACATAGCCGCCAGTCCCTCCGCCCAATATGACCAAATCAAAGTCTTTTGACATCGTTCATATCTCCTTTTGCTGTTAGTTAATCCAGTGACACTTTAGCAATCGTTTTTCCTCCAGGATAAACCTTTGCTGTTTCTTCTTCTCTTAATACACGAAGGCCACCTTCTGCTAACGCTTGAAGCTCATTCTCTCCCGGCTGAATGATACAATCAGAAATCCATTCAACTCGGTCTGTTATCTTCTTAACAAATTCTTTTCCGAAAGCGAGACCGCCTGTTAAGATGATCGCATCAACTTGTCCATAAAGAACGGTACTTGCTGATCCGATCTCTTTTGCGACTTGATAAGCCATCGCGTCATAGATAAGCTCGGCTTTTTTGTCACCGTTCTCGATTCTTTCTTCAACGGTCCTGGCATCGTTTGTTCCAAGATAGGCAACAAGACCACCTTGTCCAACAAGCTTCTTCATCACTTCTTCTGCGTAATATTCACCAGAGAAGCAGAGTGATACCAAATCGCCTATCGGAACAGTGCCTGCACGTTCAGGAGAGAACGGTCCCTCTCCATGCAGTCCGTTGTTTACATCGATCACTCTGCCATCCTTGTGAACACCTACCGTGATTCCTCCGCCCATGTGAACGACAATAAGACGAAGAGCTTCATAAGATTTATTTAACTGTTTTGCTACACGACGCGCAACAGCCTTTTGATTCAACGCGTGAAAAATACTCTTTCTTTCCATTTCAGGAACACCCGAAATTCTTGCGATCTCATCCATCTCATCCACGACAACTGGATCTACGATAAAAGATGGGATATTCAGACCTTCTGCTATTTCAAATGCTAAGATTCCACCTAAATTCGACGCATGTTCACCAGCGTAACCATTTTTCAGATCCTTGAGCATCGGTTCATTAACGCTGTACGTGCCACCTTCGATCGGTCTTAACAAACCGCCTCTGCCGACTACACAACTCAGTTTTGAAATATTGATGCCTTCGTAGTCTAAAGCTTCTAAGATCGTTTCTTTTCTAAAAGTGTACTGATCAATAACAGAATCAAACGAATGGATAGTTTCTGTATCATGACGGATCGTTTTTTCAAATACTGGCCGTTCGTTATCGAAAATTCCAATCTTAGTAGAGGTTGACCCCGGATTGATCACTAGTATGCGAAATTCTTTTTGATGCACGTTTCAAACCTCCATTGATACGAACTCTTAACGAGATCGGTTAGACAAGATATGTCTTTCATTTAATAAGAACTGACTTCTAGACATTCTCATGCGTTCGATACGCTCTTCTGCAAGTCGATCTGCTGCGAGATATGTTGGAATGTTATCACGTTTAGAGATCTCGATAACACTCGCGATGTTGTCATAGATCGTTTCTACTTTTTTCATAGCACGGTCGCGGTTATAGCCGTTAAGCTCATCTGCTACGTTAATAACTCCACCAGCGTTGATTACATAATCTGGCGCATAAACGATTCCCATCTCATGGATAGCATCACCGTGACGCGTTTCTTTAAGTTGGTTGTTTGCAGCTCCTGCAATAACTTTTGCTTTAATCTGTGGAATCGTATCATCGTTAATAATTGCTCCTAGTGCACATGGAGCAAAGATATCGCAATCTACGCTGTAGATCTCATCGATCTCAACAGCTTTTGCGCCAAAATCTTCAACTGCACGTTGCACAGCTTCTTTATTGATATCTGTAACGATCAATGATGCGCCTTCTTCGTGAAGGTGTTTACATAGTGTATAAGCAACATGTCCAACACCTTGAACAGCGATAACTTTTCCTTCTAGAGAATCTGTACCAAACGCTTCCATTGCTGCCGCTTTCATACCACGGTATACACCGTAAGCTGTTACTGGTGATGGATTACCGCTTGAACCGAAAGCAGGTGATACACCCGTAACGTATTGTGTTTCTTGGTAGATTAGGTCCATATCTTCAACCGTTGTACCTACATCTTCTGCTGTAATATATCGTCCATTAAGTCCTTGAATATAACGACCGAACGCACGGAACATTTCTTCATTTTTGTCTTTCTTTGGATCACCGATGATTACTGTTTTTCCACCGCCAAGATTCAATCCTGCAGCTGCGTTCTTATAAGTCATGCCTTTAGCAAGTCTAAGTGCATCTTCAATCGCTGCATCTTCTGTCTCGTATGTCCACATTCTTGTTCCGCCTAGTGCAGGACCTAGTGTCGTATCGTGAATACAGATAATTGCTTTTAGTCCAGATTGTTTATCTTGGCAGATCACCATTTGCTCATAATCGTAAGTTTCCATATATTTAAAAATTTCCATTGTGTTTTCCTCCTAAGATTTAATTATCAGTGATGACTGAGTTTACAGCTAAAGCGATTGAATAATATTTACTTTCTGCTGAATCAGCTCTAGATGTTAAAACGATCGGCGCTTTAGCACCACAGATCACAGCTCCAACTTTCGCCCGAGCAAAATAGATAAGCGATTTATACAGTACATTTCCCGTTTCAATATTTGGAACGAGAAGGATGTCTGCATCACCTGCCACACTTCCGGTAATTCCTTTGTGAGCTGCAGCTTCCTTCGAAATTGCATTATCTAAAGCCAAAGGACCTTCAACGATACCGCCTGTAATTTGATCCCTAAGATTCATAACAGTAAGACTCGCTGCGTCCAATGTGGCCTGCATAGCAGGATTAACGTTCTCTACTGCTGCAAGAACAGCCGCTTTAGGAACCTTCACGCCAGTGCGAGCCGCAAAGTCGATAGCATTTTGTAGAATCTGTACTTTTTGATTAAGGTCAGGCTCTATGTTCATGGCAGCATCTGTAATAAAGATCAATTTTTCAAATCCTTCTACTTCAAATGCAGCAACATGTGATAACACTTTGCCTGTACGGAGACCAAATTCTTTATTTAAGACTGCTTTTAAAAGAGCAGAAGTTGAGATAAGCCCTTTCATTAAAATATCAGCGTCTCCATCATGAACAGCTTTTACCGCCTTTAAAGCAGCCGAAGATGTATCTGTAGCTACAACTTTTATTCCATCCAACGGAACATCCGAATTTCTTTCTAACCAATCAGAAATTTTGTTACCGTTTCCAAACAGAATAAAATGGGCGAGCCCTTCTTTATATGATTTCAGTATGCTTTCCAAAACCTCCTGATCCCCAGCTTCTGCCACTGCGATGACTGGTTTCTCTTGTTGATTTTTGGCTTGGCTCACCAAGTTTTGTAAACGCATGCTATCCCCCCTTGTTGACCGCTTTATTAACTATGCAATTTTCATGCCAACTTTTAATGAAGTTAAAATATAAGTTATCATGCATTAACTATGCAATAAATTGCAAATACATTGCAATATTTTGCGTGAAATTATTTGCGTAGTTTTTCATCGAGATTATATTTTTCTAATTTATAATAAAAATTCCTAAGTGAGATACCCAGTGATTTAGCCGTCTTCGTCTTGTTGCCACGAAACCTCTCTATAGCTTCTGTTAAAATCTGTTTTTCAAACGCATCGATTTGTTCAGCTAAAGTCTTCTCATCATCAGTCGTATCGGTCATAATTTGCAGATGGACGTCCTCTTTATTCGATGGTTCTAAAGATAATAAAGAAATATGACTACGGTTGATCTGTGAATCCGTATGGCTCATATGGATGATTGCTCTGCCTAATACGTTTTCAAGCTCTCTAACATTTCCCGGCCAATGATACGCTAGTAAAAAGTCTTCAGCATCCTTGCTGATAAAATCAATGTTTCTTCCATAGTCTTGATTTAACTTCTGAAGAAGGTGATAAGCTAAAAGCAATATATCATTGTTTCTTGCTCTTAATGGCGGAATATAGATCGGCATCCTGTTCAATCTATAATACAAATCCTGCCTGAACGTGCCATCAGCGATCATTTTTTCAAGGTTAACATTGGTTGCGGCGATGACACGCACATTGATCGGAATCGCTTTTGTCCCACCTACACGTCTGATTTCATTTTCTTGCAGTACGCGCAAAAGTTTAGCTTGTGTGTTCTGCGACAACTCTCCCACTTCATCTAAAAAGATACTTCCACCATTCGATTCTTCGAAGAGTCCTCTTTTTCCGCCTCTTAATGCACCCGAAAAAGCACCTTCTTCATAACCAAACAGTTCGCTTTCTAACAAAGATTCTGAAAGCGCTGCACAGTTGACACGTATAAACTTATTAAACTTTCTGCTGCTTGCATTATGTATCGCATGAGCAAAAAGCTCTTTTCCTGTTCCAGATTCCCCACGAAGAAGAACGGTCGCTGGTGTAGAAGCTGCAAGCTTAGCCTGATCGATCGCAAAACTCATCTCTTCTGACGTACCAATGATATCTTCAAACGAATATTTCGCTTCAAGTGTTCGAATGATTTGTCTCGCCCTGTTCAGTTCTTCTGTAAGTCCTTTAATTTCTGAAACATCATGTATTACCCCTACACTTCCTTTTAATAGACCATCGACGATCACAGGTGCAACGTTAACAATCACATCTTTTCGGTTCGGTCCAACTCTTAAACGAGCACCTCTCACAGGCTTGCGTGTCTTAAGAACTTGCATATGAATACTTTCACCTTCAGAAATATCAGTTGTTGCAGGTTTCCCAATCACTTGTTCTGCGGTGTAACCTGTAAGCTTCGTATAAGCAGGATTGATCATAATGCCTTTTCCTTCTTCGTCGACAACAGATATAGCTTCTTCCGAAGATTGGATGATAGCCCTTAACATCGTTTGTATGCTTTTTAAATTCGTTACTTCTTCTGCCAAGTCAACGATTTCTGTAATATCTTTAAAGACGGCAAAAGCACCAAGCTTTCGACCTTCATGATTTAAGATAGGTGTTCGTGTTGTATAGATTTTCGTACCATTAGCTAAAATTTGTTCTTGATTCACTTCTTCTATGCCTGAGTCCATAACTCGCGGAAGCTGGCTGTTCGGCATTACTTCTAGGATTGATTTTCCTACAGCTTGCTCTTTCGATAAACCTGTCATTTTTTCAGCACTTTTGTTAAATATAGTAATCGTTAAATCTTGATCAATAACGATCATGCCATCGTGTGTATTGTCTAATATCGTTTTAAGCTGCTGCAAGTGCCCGATGTCTTTTATATTTTTTGTTTCGTTAGGACTTGATAACAGGAATCGAAATTGAGAAGTAGTCAATTTTCCTGACGTAGGATACTTATTCTCATATAACCAATCTGCGCTTTCTTTAAGAGAATCCGAATAAACAATTACGTCAATCTCTTCATTCGGTGCCGAAGTATATGTAAATACCGGGATGTTATCCAATCTGGTCGGCAACGATTGAAGAGGTCCTTGCAAAATAGCTGCAAGTTCAAAAATTTCAGATCGATTGATCTGTTGAACCAAATCAAATTCTTCTTGCGCTGCCAGCAATACGATCCTTTGCAACAATTAGCCCACCTTTTTATTATAACATGCAATATTTTTCACAATTTTATCATAGCTCACTATGAAAGGGTTTGCAAACTTATTTTGCATCGACAATAATTTTAACTTTATGTACAATAAGACAAGTAGAGGAGTGAATTCTTCATGAGCAGATATGCAGCTTTGGTAATCGTATTAATTCCTGGAATCATGGCCGTGATGGGCATCAAATGGATGAGAGACACTTTATTTGGAGTTTTGCAGTTTCCGTTTCCATTCTTGTGGCTACAATTTATCGCTGGTTTGTTAAGCTTCTTAGCTGGCTTAACTTTTGTAGGTGGATTCATCTTTTACAGAGACCGTAAAAGAAATAAAGTTCAGTTAAAATACAGAAAAAAATAACCATCTCTCAACCTTGAGAGATGGTTATTTTTATAAATAAGTACTTATGCCATTACCTTATGTTCGATTCGAAGCTTATCCGCGACCATCGCGATGAACTCTGAATTCGTTGGCTTCGCTTTTGACATGGATACTGTATAGCCGAACAAGGATGAAATGCTATCGATGTTTCCACGGCTCCATGCTACTTCGATCGCATGGCGTATAGCACGTTCAACACGGCTTGACGTTGTATTGAATTTTTTTGCGATATCTGGATATAGAACCTTTGTGATCGATCCTAATAATTCAATGTCATTGTATACCATTGAGATCGCTTCTCTTAAGTACATGTATCCCTTAATATGAGCAGGAACTCCGATTTCATGAATGATACTAGTGATACTCGCATCCAAATTGCGTGGTTTATTGTTGATTGTTGATTGGAAGTTGTTTCGATTATTTCCGGACGCACGCTGTACAGTTGTCTTTTCTGCACCACAGATCTGACGGATCTGACTCGCTAGATTGTCCATATCGAATGGTTTTAAGATAAAGTATGAAGCACCTAAGTCTACGGCTTTTTTCGTAACATCTTCCTGACCAAACGCCGTTAACATGATAACATTCGGCTGAGGCAGATCATCGCTAGCCCTGATCTTCTCAAGCACTGCTAATCCATCTAGATGAGGCATGATAATATCTAGAACTAAAACATCAGGATCTTTATTCTCTAAAACGGACAAACATTCTTGACCGTTGTACGCTACCCCGATTACCTCCATATCATCTTGACTTGAAAGATACTCCCTCAAAAGACTAATCAGTTCACGGTTATCATCAGCTAGACAAACTTTAATTTTTTGCACCATTATTTCCTCCCCATCCAACAATTTCTTGTTTTTCCCAATGTAATATTTCAACAATAAATCTTAAATCCCTTTATTTTGTTTTAAATTTTTTAAAATTATTTTGTTTTTGTAGCAGATATAGCTGTTATCTTCAATTTACTTTGAATTTCGACAGTTATTGTATTTTCCACAAGCATATTTGTCGAATTTTCTTTATATCCCTCATTATACAAAATTTTCATAGGATTGTCTAAATTATCTAAAAGTAAAAAAGCACTAAGCTCAAACCTAATAAAAGTAGTGGGCGAGGATTTCAGGCTCAGGTTACATGTTCACCGAGGCGGGCGGTACCCTCCTTCTAATGCGAGGAGCCTTTAATGTCACACCTGCCCACTCGGCTCAGTCGTAGTTAGTAGCATTCTGCTTCAACTCGTTTTGAAAGAATACTGGATGAACTTACAATCCAGATTAAAATAAAAAAAACCGGTAAAAAATTCTACCGGTTTCGAGTTAACTCGCCTGTTTTGTTTCTTTATAGATATTGACTCCGGCTTCATCAAGCATCCACTCGATATGAACACCGTAACCTGATGTTGGATCATTTACAAACACATGGGTGACTGCTCCAATAATTCTTCCATTCTGAATGATTGGACTGCCACTCATTCCTTGAACGATCCCACCTGTAATCTTCAAAAGTTCAGAATCTGTAATCTTAATGACCATTCCTTTTGTAGCAGGAAATTTTTGCGGAACAGAACTTACTACATCAACGTCAAATTCTCGTACCTTTGAACCGTTAACAACAGTAAGTATCTTCGCTGGACCTTCTTTTACTTGATGTGAAAGGGCGATTGGCAACGGTTTATTCCAGTCCCCATTCGATAATTTATCATTTAATTTTCCAAAAATCCCAAATGGGCTGTTTTTAGATATATCCCCTAAAACTCTTTGGTCATTGGAAAAACGCGCTAGCTTTTCTCCTGGGTGACCATTCGACCCTTTTTCAATGGAAGTAACGGTAGAACCAAGGATTTCTCCGTTGTTTACCTTTATAGGTTTTTTCGTATCCATATCTGAAATCACGTGACCGAGTGCACCATACTTAAATGACGCAGGATCAAAAAAGGTTAGCGTACCCACACCGGCTGCTGAATCTCGAATGTATAGTCCTATACGATAGGACTGGTCATTCTTGTCCTGCAGAGGAGTAAGTGTCTTATGAAACGTCTTACCATCTCGAATGATGGTTACATCTAAAGGATTTCGCGTTTCCCCTGATTGTTTAACAAATGGGCTTACATCTCCCATTTTTTTAATATTTTTTCCGTTGATTTTGGTAATAATATCTCCTACTTGAATATCGGCTATTTCACCTGGAGATTGTTTTCCTGCTGTTGTATTTACGAGATGATGCCCAACAATCAATACCCCGAGAGTATTTAACTTAACTCCTATTGATTGTCCACCAGGCACAACCTTAAGATCAGACAAAACTTTTACATTCATCTTTTTTATAGGAAAACTTGCTGCTTCGAGAGTTGCCATGCTATCACCGTTTGTTTTGGCTTGTATCGAAACTTTATGTTCTCTTTTCATTGCAGTCGTATAAACACTTGTTTCTTCCTGCTTCATGTTTGTTCCAACAGGAAGGGCTTGCATGACATGCTGTCCTTCAAAAAAGGTAATCGATTCCGGCAGTGCTACATACTCACGCACAGGAGACAAAAAACCGATTCCCACTAAACTTCCAAGGAGAATAACGCCGATCATTCGCCGAAGTAAATCCTTATACATCATACACTCTCCTCGCTCCAAGCTCACACCCTCACCATGGCTGTACCTTTAATTTAGCCTACGGACCTTGAGTTTATAACCAAGAAAAAAGAAAAAGCTATTCCTTAAATGGATAGCTTTTTCATGAATAAAGTTTATGATGTCTTTTTGATGGACGCTGCAAGCTCTAACAATTCCTGAGCATGCTGCCTTGTAAGATCTGTAATCTCAACACCTGAGATCATTCTGCCTATTTCATTTACTTTTTCATCCGTTTTTAAGGTAAGAACCTTTGTGACGGTTCTACCTTGCAATGTATCTTTAGAGATGTGGAGATGCGTATCAGACATTGCAGCAACTTGTGGAAGGTGAGAAATACAAAGCACTTGCGAACCAACAGAAACTCTGTAAATCTTTTCCGCTATCGCTTGAGCCACTCGCCCAGAAACTCCAGTATCTACTTCATCAAATATAATAGCGGTAATTCCTTGATTTTCTGAAAAAATGGTTTTGAGTGCTAGTATGATCCTAGAAAGTTCTCCGCCAGACGCCACTTTAGATAACGGTTTAAGCGGCTCGCCAGGATTCGGAGAGATATAAAATTCTACAGCATCCAGTCCTGTTCTCAAAAATTGATTATCCTCAATTCGCTTCATCACGACTTCGAACTTGGTTTTTTCCATATAAAGTTCTTTTAGCTGTTGCTGAATGCTGTTTTTTAAAACTTTTGCTGTCTCTGCTCTCTTTTTAGTGAGCTTCTTCCCTGAGATCTCAAGTTTAGCAATAAGCTTATCCTGCTTCTTTTTGAGTTCTTCGATATGATTATCTTTATTTTGAATAAGTTCTAACTCTTTTTTAATCTTTTCACTATAATGGATCATTTCTTTTACAGAAGAACCATATTTTCGTTTAAGCTTACTCAATTCATCGAGACGCGACTCAATGCTGTTGAGCCTTTCCGGATTGTATTCTAATGAATCAAACATATCTCGAATCTTATATGTAAGCTCCTCAAGGACGTAGAAGCTGTTGCCAAATTGCTCTTCGTCAGCTTTTAATGACTCATCAAGTGCTGCGACTTGCGAGAAATCAGCTAGCGCACTTGAGACTAACTCCAGAGCCTTACCTTCACCATAAAGATTATGGTATGCATCCTGAAGAGAGCCATGAATTCTTTCAAAGTTCGAAAGCATACGTTTTTCTTCTTCTAGCTTAACATCCTCATCAGGAATGAGATTGCTACCTGCAATTTCTTGATATTGATATTCGAGGAGATCTATTCTTTGTGCGATCTCTTGTTCATTCCTAGAAAGCTCAGAAAGCTGTTTATTGATTTCTTTATAATCCTTAAATGTTGCTTCGTAGGCAGTTAATTCTTTTTTAAAATCCTTGTCACCAAAACTATCGAGTAAAAAAAGATGTTTATCAGGCTGCATTAAATATTGCGTTTCATGCTGTCCATGAATATCTACTAATGCCTGTCCGATCTCTTTAAGAACAGACAGTGTAACAAGCTTTCCGTTTACTCTGCAAATGCTTTTTCCGCTCTCCGTTATATCCCTTTTAAGCACAACCATCTCATCTTCATCCGAAATCGTAATCCCAAATTCCTCACATTTATCATACACACGATGACCTGGATGAATATGGAACAGGCCCTCAATCTCAGCTTTTTGAGTACCATAACGCACAAACTCTGTAGAACCGCGGCCGCCGATCAAAAGTCCGATCGCATCAATGATGATGGATTTTCCTGCACCTGTTTCACCTGTTAATACGGTTAATCCTTTTTTAAAAGAAACACTCAAAGAATCAATAATAGCAAAATTACGAATACTTAATTCTGCCAGCAATTACATCACACCTTATTTTAAAAATTACAGCATATCTAAAAAGCGCTGCGAAACATCTGAACTAACTTCTTTAGAACGACAAATAATTAAGATTGTATCATCGCCACAGATCGTTCCCATTAAATCTTCCCAATCTAGCTTATCAATTAACGCACCAATTGCATTTGCATTACCCGGAAGTGTCTTCATAATGATTAGATGATCTGCGTAATCAATACTGATAAAGCTGTCAGTCAGCGTTCTTTTTAATTTTTGCAGTGGGTTGAACCTTTGGTCAGCCGGAAGACTGTATTTATAGCGACCGTCGTTCATCGGCACTTTTACAAGATGCAGTTCTTTAATATCACGCGAAACAGTTGCTTGCGTTACATTAAAGTTTGCTTTCTTGAGCAGTTCCACTAAATCGTCTTGTGTCTCAATATCATGGTTGCTGATCATTTCACGTATTTTAATATGTCGTTGTCCTTTATTCACTCGTGATTCCACCTCAATTTACACTGTCACATTCTGCCTTTATCTTATACTATTGTGCATAGGATGTAAATTTTTCATTAATAGAATAAAAAAAGAGCGAGAAATTTATTCCCGCTCTTTCTTCAATGTTTCATGAGCAGACTTAACAACTTCTTCAATATCTTCTGAAGTTATTGTTCGAAAGTCCTCATTGTTCACTTTTCCATGCATTAAAAACTCAATGTTGCCATCCCCACCAGTAATAGGTGAAAAGGACAATGCAACTGGATTAATCCCTGTTTTGCGGGCAAAGTCAGTAATCTCTTCTATCACACGTTTATGAACTTTCGAATCTCTGACGATTCCTTTTTTCCCGACTTCTTCACGCCCTGCTTCAAACTGTGGCTTGATCAAAGCGATCACATCTCCAGTTGGCATAAGCTGAGTCAGCACAGGAAGTATGATTCGTAGAGAAATGAATGAAACGTCTATCGTTGCAAAGTGAGGAATGCCCTGTTGCAGCTGATCAGGGGTTACATACCTAAAGTTTGTTCTTTCCATCACAGCTACTCTAGAATCATTTCTTAATTTCCAAGCGAGTTGGTTGTAGCCAACATCAATCGCATAAATATAAGATGCGCCATTTTGAAGTGCACAATCAGTAAAACCGCCTGTTGAAGCTCCAATATCCATCCCAATCTTTTCTTTAACATCAAAATCAAAGATCTGAAGTGCTTTTTCAAGCTTAAGTCCGCCTCTTCCTACATAAGGAATGACATCTCCTTTAACTTGAAGAGGCGCATCTTGTTCTATCTTTTCTCCTGGCTTATCCATCCGGTTCATTCCTGAATACACAAGACCTGCCATAACAGATCGTTTGGCTTTCTCTCGTGTTTCACAAAGTCCTCGATTGACAAGCAGTACATCTACCCGTTCTTTTTTCATGTAAGAAGACCCTTTTCTGCCTTTCTTTTAACAAGTGCTTTCACACGCTCAACAAGATCAGGTGTTGTAATACCGATCTCCTCTAACAGTTTCGTTACGCTGCCATGCTCGATAAAGCAATCTGGTATACCCATGCGATCGATGATAACACTTGCCTGATTATCAGATGCATGCTCTAATACCGCACTTCCGAATCCACCTTGAAGGACAGCTTCTTCCAGCGTCAGAATAGGCATATTTTCCGCATAAAGTTCTTTTAGCATTTTTGAGTCAAGCGGTTTGATAAAACGAGCGTTGATCACACGCGCTGACACACCTGATTTCGCCAGGATCTCCCAAGCTTCAAGTGCCATTGGAATCGTCGTTCCAAACGTAAGAATCGCAACATCGTCTCCATCTTTCAGCACTTCCCATGAACCAATCGGGATATTCTCAAACTCTTCATCCATCGGTACTCCTGAACCGTTACCTCTAGGGAATCTGATCGCAATCGGACCATCTTCATATTTAAGAGCAGAGTAAACCATATGCTGAAGCTCATTCTCATCTTTCCCCATCATTAATACCATATTTGGAATATGACGCAAGAAAGCAATATCAAATACACCTTGGTGCGTTTCTCCATCAGCACCAACTAGACCAGATCTGTCTATTGTGAAAACAACATTCAAATTCTGTCTCGCTACATCATGAACAACTTGGTCGTAACCTCGCTGCAAGAACGTAGAATAGATCGATAGGACCGGCTTCATATTCTGCGTCGCAAGCCCAGCTGCCATCGTTGTTGCATGCTGTTCCGCAATACCAACGTCAAACAAACGATCAGGAAACGCTTTTCCGTAATCAGTGAGCTTTGAGCCAATGGTCATCGCAGGCGTTATCACTGCAATTCGATCATCTTTATGCGAGAGCGTCTCAAGTGTTTTACTAACCACACCGCTGTAAGATGGTCCAATCTGCTGCGGTTTGATCTGCTCACCTGATTCAATCTTATAAGGGCCTACACCATGCCAGCTATCCTTTTTATCACTTTCAGCCGGCTCATACCCTTTTCCTTTTTTCGTAAGAACATGGATGATTACCGGACCTTCAGTCTTTTTGGCATATGTTAGATTCTCGATCAGGTCATCTACATCATGACCATCTACTGGTCCCAAATAGGTGTAGCCTAATTCCTCAAAAAACATGCCTGATACTAACAGATACTTCAAGCTATCCTTTACACGTTCGGCTGTGGCAGCCAGTTTCCCGCCAAACGCAGGTATCTTACGGATCAATGATTCTAGCTCATCTTTTGCTTTATTGTATTTTCTAGCTGTTCTCATGCGTCCTAAAACGTTGTGAAGAGCCCCTACATTTGGCGCGATAGACATCTCGTTGTCGTTTAGTACTACGATTAAGTCTTTCTTTTCATGACCGATATGGTTCAGCGCTTCTAAAGCCATTCCGCCTGTTAGAGCACCATCACCAATGACCGCAAGAACTTTATCATCTGTTTTCTTAAGATCTCTAGCGATCGCCATTCCCATAGCGGCAGAAAGTGATGTAGAACTGTGTCCTGTTTCCCACACATCATGTTCGCTTTCAATCCTTTTAGGAAAACCACAGAGACCCTTATACTGACGAAGTGTATCAAACTGAGATGCTCTTCCCGTAAGGATCTTGTGCACATAAGCTTGATGACCTACATCCCAAATAAACTTGTCTTTAGGACTGTCAAAGACTTTGTGCATAGCAAGTGTAAGTTCTACTACTCCAAGGTTAGGACCAAGGTGTCCTCCTCTAACTGAAAGTTTTTCAATTAGAAAAGAACGGATTTCAGCCGCTAATTTATTTAATTGTTCAGTTTCGTACGTTTTTAAAAACTGAGGATCTTGAATTTCTTCCAGGTTCATGGAATATGCCTCTCTTTCCATTAACGCCTTTTCTTCTCTCTTTTAGCAGGCGATAGCAGTTTAATTCTTAATTTTTCCTCTAAAAAATATAATAAACGCCCAACCTGAAAAATAATAAAGGTTGAGTGGTTGATCGCATATGACTTTCCTAACGCTTTACCTCCTACCGTAAGTGCAGCCACTACACTCGTGAAGACGATCGAGATCAGATACTCAGAGTTTGATCCAGACCTATTCCCCATAGAGAGTGTAAGTTCTACTACAACTGCTGCAGATGCTGTTCCGCTAACGATTCCAGAGATATCACCGATAACATCGTTACAAAAATTCGCTACACGATCTGCGTTTCTTGTAATGATTATAGCATGTCTTGCTCCAGGAACCTTCTCAGAAGCCATCGCGTGAAACGGAACTTCTTTCGCAGCTGTGGATGCTACCCCTACTATATCAAAAAGAACCCCGGTTAATACGATTAGAAAGACGATTCCCATCCCTAACGCCCACGAAACTCCATTTAACATGAAAGAGGATATAACTGTAAAAATAGCCGCTAACACAAGAGTGATAACGGCAATGCTTGTACTCCATTTGAGTGTTTTAGAAAAGGAATGCTTCATGCATAACTCCTCACTTTTTGGTCACTTTATGTAATAGGGAGTGGTCACCTTATTAAGTAAAGACTGCGGCTTAGGTCCAGTAGGTTTTCCCAGAAGAGTACGAAATGTCGCCATATTCGCGGTTTCCCTTTACTCTCTTCTTAACGCTGTCACCAAACGTTAGACTAGATTACCACTTAGTCCGCACTATAATCCCTAAAAGGTGTCAGGGCAGAACAGTCTAGGAGTTTTCCTCAACAGCCTCGCGCACATTCCCTAGCCTCTTTTGCAGAGAAGATTTCATATGGTATAAAGCTCATAATCAGCGGCCAACCGATACAGGCTTTTCACACCATAATCCCCTCAAGCTCCACTCAAGGCAGGCTACGCTGCTCGCCTTCTTTTCCTGTGAACAAGAAAAAAAGCTAAGCAGGTTCAAACCCCATTTCGCAGTAAGGTCTTTTGAACACAAACCGCAAATATGGGGGCCTCCGCGGAAGAAGGGTCCTCGCCCACATGCCATTGTGGATCGCCCTTCAACCTTAACTCCCAGCGATGACCCAAGGCTGGGCGCCTCAAGCCAATGCAAGGAACTTCATCGATGTGCCCTTTGGCGGATTTTTAGGCCCGCCTTCAGGAATGGGGGGCTGACTAGAATACTGCACCACTCCAAAGCAAATAATATCATATCATACTTCCAATTTTGCAACAATCTCTTAGTGGTTTCTTTTTATAATGTAGTCAGCGATGGACGCTAATATGCCTGTATTTCCGTTAATCTTGTTTAAATGTTCCAAAGAAATATGTATATGATTTTCCATTTCTTTCTTTGCACCAATAAGTCCAAGAATCTTAGGATAAGTAGTTTTCAAATTAGCCTCATCACTTCCAACGGGTTTACCTATTTCTTCTTGATTTCCTGTTACATCAAGGATGTCATCTTGAATCTGAAAAGCAATCCCGATATGTCGTGCATAGTTTGTCAGGTGCATTAGATCTTCATTAGAAGCTCCCGCTGCAATTCCACCCATGATCACTGAACATTCGAGCATTTTACCTGTCTTCTTTTCATGAATGCTTTCTAACTCCGTTAACGTGAGGTCTCTGTTCTCTCCCTCTATGTCTTCTACTTGACCGCCGACCATACCTGTTGCTCCAGCAGCTTTTGATAAAACTGCAATCATTTGAACTTTTTGGTCAGATGTTAAAGAAGAGTTGTTTGTAATCAAGCTAAAGCTCTCGGTTAATAAAGCATCTCCTGCTAGAATCGCTTGAGCCTCACCAAAAACTTTATGGTTCGTGAGTTTTCCTCTTCTATAATCATCATTGTCCATAGAAGGAAGGTCATCATGAATTAAAGAATACGTGTGAACAAATTCAATCGAACAAACAACATCCTCTATTTCTGCTGTATTCTTTTCAAAAGATTCCATAACAGCAAGAGCCAGGATCGGACGTATTCGCTTTCCACCTGCAGAAATGGAATATAGCATCGATTTTTTTAATGTTTCTGGAGCATCTAGCTTGTTTAAGTATTCAACCATCTGTTCTTCAACCAATGATTTTTTATCTCGAAGATATTGTTCAAACGCTATCAATGATCTTCCTCCTGAATCGCGAATGGTTCTTCTTTTCCGTCTTCATGCAGAATCGTATCCATCTTCTTTTCAACATTCTGTAATTTCGTATGACATAATTTTGAAAGCTTCATCCCTTGTTGATACAGATCGATACTTTCTTCTAAAGGAACATCTCCCTGTTCAAGCTTTTCAACGATTTCTTCAAGCTGCATCATAGCTTCTTCAAATGTAAGTTTGCTTGTTTTTTCAGTCATTCGTGTAAGACGCCTCCGTTCCAGTGATGTGACAATCAATCTGTCCATCTTTTAACTTTATCGTTAGTGCATCTCCAGCCTTTACCTGTGATACGGACTTAACCAATTCGTCTTTGCCTTGTTTATAAGTTAAGCTGTACCCTCTATCCATTACAGCTAGAGGATTAAGGGAAGAGAGCCTAGAAATCTTGTTTGAAAAATCCCTCTGGTGCTGCCTTACGTGACGATTTGTTTCTTTTAGCAATGTCTTATGCAGAGAAACAACTCTTTCGTTTGCCTTCTGAATCTGACCACTTGGTGAAAACAAAAAAAGCTGACGTTTAACCTGTGAGAGATGATTCTGATGCTGATCAACAAAGCTTCCAACTGTACGTTTCAATTGATCCATACACCTATCGAGTTCTTGCTCTTTTTGTTTTATCAATTGCGTAGGGTATTTAAAAGCGTACGATTTTTGAAGGCGTGATAGATGCTGTTGATGACCGGCAACAAACTCATTCATCACTCTTTTCAGACGAACATTTCTTTGGAATAATCTATCTTTCAATTCATCTAGATGAGGCACTGCCATCTCAGCCGCAGCTGTTGGTGTTGGTGCTCTTAGATCAGCTACAAAGTCTGCAATCGTAAAATCTGTTTCATGCCCAACAGCAGAAATGACCGGCAGATGTGATTGAAAGATCGCTTTTGCAACACTTTCTTCATTAAACGCCCACAGCTCTTCGATCGAGCCTCCACCACGTCCTACTATTAGTACATCTGAAGCATTCAAAGCATTCGCTTGTTCGATCGCCCGAACGATGGATGGAGCAGCGCCTGGTCCTTGAACGAGTACGGGATAGATCGTGACAGCAGCTAGCGGAAACCTTCGTTTTATGGTTGTCACGATGTCTCTTACGGCAGCTCCTGTTGGTGAAGTGATCACGCCTATCGTCGAAGGGAATTTTGGCAGTGGCTTTTTATGCATTGGATCAAAAAGTCCTTGTTGTTCTAACGTATTCTTAAGGTTCTCATACGCTAGAAACAAGTTACCAACACCGTCTTGCTGCATCGTTCTGACATACAGCTGGTATTGTCCTTGAGGTTCGTATACAGAGAATGAACCTTGAATTAATACATTCATTCCTTCTTCAGGTTTAAAGTTTAAATGTCTGTTGTTTCCTGCAAACATGACCGCAGAAACTCTGCTGTTTGCATCTTTTAACGTAAAATACAAATGTCCCCTGCTATGGAGCTTAACATTGGATAGCTCACCTTTAACCCAAACATCTTGTAAGTTACCGTCATTTTCAAATAGCCTCTTAATATACCGGGTTACAGCCGATATTGGAACATACCGATTGTTGTTCTGCATTAATGTACTTCCTTTAGCTTCTTTCTCCATTTTGAAGCAAGAACCGTATTGTTCATTAACATCGTAATCGTCATAGGACCAACGCCTCCTGGAACAGGAGTGATATGTTTCGCTTTAGGCTTAATGGCCTCATAGTCCACATCCCCACAAAGCTTTCCGTTCTCCTTGCGATTAACACCTACATCAATGACAACCGTACCTGCTTTAACCATATCTTCTGTAATAAGGTTCGGTTTTCCTACCGCCGCAATTAAAATATCGGCTTGTAATGTTTGTTCACGAAGATTTTTTGTTCTAGAGTGACAAAACGTTACCGTTGCGTTTTCTTGCAAGAAAAGCTGCCCAGCTGGCTTTCCAACAAGGTTGCTTCTTCCTACAACCACAACATGTTTGCCTGAAATATCTTCACCGGTTTGTTTGACCATCTCTAAAATTCCAAGAGGAGTACAAGGTATGAATGCTTGCTCGTCTCCTGCATGCATTCTTCCGATATTAATCGGATGAAACCCGTCTACATCTTTTTCAGGCAGAATCGCCTCAATTACTTTTGATTCACTTATATGTGAAGGAAGGGGAAGTTGAACGAGAATCCCATCAATTTGTTCGTCATTGTTAAACGCTTGAATGTATTGTAACAATTCATTCTCAGAAATAGATTCAGGAAGCTCCGTCAATACCGAATGCATACCGAGCTCTTTACATGTTCTTTCTTTTGCTAGTACATACGAACGAGACGCTGGGTGATCGCCTACTAGAATAACAGCTAAACCTGGAACAATTCCGTCTTGTTTAAGGTCTTGGATCTCTTTTGCAAGTTTCTCTCTGATCTCTCTCGCAATCTGTTTTCCGTCTAACACAGCCATTCTAAAGTCCCCCTCAAAAGTAGTTGTTTGATTATTTAATTAGTTATTGTTAATATCTTTGATTATTTTTCCTAGGACTCCGTTTACGAAACGTCCTGCTTCTTCACCGCCAAAGATTTTTGCTGTTTCGATCGCTTCATTCAAAGTTACGTTCTTAGGAACCTCTTCCATGAACAGCCATTCGTAAGCTGCCATCTGAAGAACGACACGTTCCACGTTTGCTAGTCTTGAAAAGCTCCATTTTTCTAAATAAGGCGTAAGAAAACGCTCGATTTCTTCTTTCTTTTCAACCGTACCATGAACCATCTGTGTTAAGAATTCGTCTGATGGCTCTCCTTCTAAAACATGCTCCATAGCTTCACTAGCTGAGATGTCACTTACTTCAATTTGAAAAAGCGATTGAAATGCCTTTTCTCTGGCAAGTCTGCGTTTCATAATCCGACTTCCTTTCTATTTGCGAACAATTTCTATCTAGCATAATACCATAATGTTAGGACTCGTTACAATCCGAACAATGGACTTACTAACCCTTCCGAACATTCAGTTTTTTTCTTTCCGTTAAAAGTATTTTATCTTTTCTAAGTGTGAATTTTAAAGAAGTAATTTTTTCGGGCTTATTCTAATTCATTCATGCTTTTGAAGTTCATTGATTTCCATTAAAGGATGCTCACTTTCCGCGGGGAAGGCCGTGAGCTATATTCGTACGTCTCCATTATAAATGTCTCAAATAGTAGGCACGTACCTTCCATTCTATACGAAGTGGGGTATCCAGACTGTTCATTCAGTAAATTCACGAGATAATTCTAGAAATTTCGGACTTTACCCGCAAGTTTGGGCTATATCCCGGCGAGATTTGCCTATATACTGGCGAGTTGACATCACTCGAGTACTCTTCTACCACTTATACCCCCACCTCAACTGTAACTTCAATGAGCTGAATGTTTTCATCACAAAATTTGCTCGTAATAAACAACAAGAAAAAAGACCAAAGGGCAAGTAGAACCTCACCCTTTGATCTTTTTAATAATCTACTTCTGGTGCTTCATTCTGTTTTTCTTTTGAATCAAATTGAACACCAACTACGAATACGTTGATATCCGTTGCTTCTAGTGCTGTCATGTCTAGAAGCGCTTGTCTGATATAATCTTGAATTTTTTGAGCTACATCTGGAATCGCAACTCCATATTTCATTGATACGTATACATCAATAGAAATACCTGCTTCTGAGAGTTCTACTTTAACGCCTTTGCCATGCGTTTTCTTTCCAAGTCGCTCTACTACACCACTTGCAAAGCTGCCTCTCATGGAAGCGACACCTTCAACATCTGAAGCTGCAATACTTGCAATAACTTCGATAACCTCAGGTGAGATCTCCACTTTTCCTAATTCTGATGAGTAACTTTCCATTTCAAATGATAGTTCGTTCATCACTTAAACACCTCCGTACTTATTCGCTTTTTGAAGTTAAATCATGATTTTCTAAAAACTTTGTATTAAAGTCACCATTCACAAAAGTCTCATGGTTTAACAGACGCAGGTGGAACGGAATGGTCGTATGAATTCCTTCGATAACAAACTCGCTTAGTGCACGCTTCATACGGTCAATTGCTTCTTGTCTAGTATTTCCGTAAGTTATAACTTTAGCAATCATTGAATCATAAAATGGTGGAATCGTATAGCCAGGGTAAACAGCAGAATCAATTCGAACACCTAGACCGCCTGGTGGAAGGTACATTTCAATCTTTCCAGCAGAAGGCATAAAGTTTTTCTCAGGATTCTCTGCATTAATTCTGCATTCGATCGACCAGCCATCAAACTCGATATCTTCTTGTTTGTATCGCAATCTCTCACCTGAAGCTACTTTGATCTGTTCCTTGATTAGATCAATTCCCGTTACCATCTCAGTTACAGGATGTTCTACTTGGATTCTAGTATTCATCTCCATGAAATAGAAGTCACCTGTATTATGATCAAAGATAAATTCTACGGTACCAGCACCAGAATATTGAACGGCTTCAGCTGCTTTTACTGCTGCATCACCCATCTCTTGGCGTTTAGATGGGGAGATAGCTGGAGATGGTGTCTCCTCTAAAAGCTTTTGAAGACGTCTTTGGATACTGCAGTCTCTTTCTCCCAAGTGAATAACATTCCCATGGTTATCTGCAAGCACCTGTATCTCAACATGTCGGAAATCTTCAATGTATTTTTCAATATACACACCTGGGTTACCAAAAGCAGTTGCTGCTTCTTGCTGAGTGATCGCAATGCCTTTTAAAAGTTCCGTTTCATTCTTAGCTACGCGGATCCCCTTACCCCCACCGCCTGCTGTTGCTTTAATAATTACAGGATACCCAATTTTGTTGCTGAGTTCAATGGCTTCTTCCTTGTCCCTAATAATCCCGTCAGAACCCGGTACGATAGGAACTCCGGCATCCGCCATCGTTGCTCTCGCAACATCCTTAATACCCATCTTGTTGATCGCTTCAGCACTCGGACCAACAAACGTTACATTGCATTCTCTACATAGTTCTGCAAAGTCAGCGTTCTCTGCCAAGAATCCATATCCAGGATGAATGGCTTCTGAGCCAGTTAGTGTTGCTACGCTCATTATGTTAGTGAAGTTCAGATAACTATCTTTTGAAGCAGTCGGTCCGATACAATAAGCCTCATCTGCCAAACGGACATGCAAGGCATCTTTATCGGCTTCTGAATAAACGGCTACTGTTTCAACACCAAGTTCTTTGCATGCGCGTATAATCCTTACAGCAATCTCACCACGGTTTGCTACTAATAGCTTTTTAATCATAGACATACCCTCCTATTCTGCTTTCACAAGGAACAGAGGTTGTCCGTATTCTACTAATTGTCCGTTCTCAACTAGTACTTTTACGATTTCACCATTCACTTCAGATTCAATCTCGTTGAATAATTTCATCGCTTCGATAATACAAACGATGCTATCTTTTGAAACTTTATCTCCCGGCTTAACAAAGGCTTCTACATCTGGAGATGAAGCAGAATAGAACGTTCCTACCATAGGAGAAACTACCTTATGTAAGTTAGCATCTTCGTCTGCCTGTTTTGTTTCTTGTTTAACTTCTGTATTTTCCTTAACTGTTTCAGCTGCTGGAGCCTGTTCTTTTACAGGTGGCGCTTGAGTGACTACGGGCTGAGAAACAACTTCTTCTGCTCCATAAGAAACTACTGATCCACTGTCCTTTTTAAGAACAATCTTAGAACCATCATTTTCGTATTTGAATTCATTGATGCTTGATTTGTCAATAAGTTTAATCAATTCACGAATTTCTTGTATTTTTAGCATGATCTCTACTCCTTTTAACAATCCTATCCAGTTTAGATTTTTTTATTTAGCACCTTCTATTGTGACTAGGTCTTAACACATGTAATATACCACATTTCTTTTTTCGTGGATACATTAGAATCATTTTTCAAGTTAATAGTACACGATTACACCTTACATTGTAAGCGTTTACGGTTACTCTTCACTTTTTTCTATCATTTCCCGTCAAAAAGAAATGCAAACTTGAATGACGCTATAAGTTTCTATCCAATATATCATGAAACCGCAAAAAGAAAAAAGCCGGAATTTCCGGCTTTCTTACTCTTTTAAGCTTATTTATTTGGACGCATGATATTCAACCGCTACTGTTTTCCCGCTACCAAGGTGTTCGTTTGCAACATTCATAATCTCAACAACTTCTTTTTTCGATAGTTTATCAGCTTTTACGATCACTTTGATCTCATTGTTCATCGTGCTCACTAAAGCATCATTGAATCCCATCGATTTGATCAATGTTTCTACTGTTGATTCTTGCATAGTAAGTGATTGAAGCTCTGTCATCTTTGCCCAAGCATCAGCTTGAACCTCAGCTGAAGCGTCCTCAGAACCAGCAACGGCTACATAATCAGCACTCATCTCATCACGAACTTCATCTCGCTCTAGGCGAAGGGCAGTAAACACATCGTCGTTTGCAACACCTGACACAGTCGCTTCTTTACCAGACTTCTTTCCTGCCTCCAAATAAGCAAGATCATCCGTTCCACCAGGTGCTGTAATATAATACACAGACAACACAATGATTAAGCTAAGCATAGTCAGAAGCCAAACAGTTTGTTTTTTCAATAACATTTGTTTATTCCCCCTCAGGATTTTTTGGTCCTACAAAAATTTGATCACTACCTATATCAAAAACTTTTTTAACGAGCTCTATGATCATAGACTTTGTCTGGATGTTCTCTGCACCTTGCGCCAATATAGCCACACCTTTTATCTTTGGTTTTTCTGTTGTGACAATGATCGGCTCTTCTCTGCCGTCATTTGAGATAATTACTACTTTTTCATCTATCTTTTGATCTTCTATCGTTCTCTTACCGCCATTTTTATCATTTTCCGATGTAGTCTGGCTCTGTGTGCTATCATCTGTAACGAACTCTTTTCTCTCAGTTGTGGAAAGTTCTACCATGACGGAAACTTTGCCAACTCCTTGCATCTGTTCTAATAGATCTTTCAGTTCGTTAGAATAAAGGTCTTCATACGTTTTGATATTTTTGTCTGTTACTTCTTTAGCTTGTTTAAATACCGCCTCGGATTTAACCTTCGTTTCTGGCACTAGCCCGTTTAATGAACTTTTTTGAGCAGGGGAGTCTATCATCTTGCTAATAAACATAAGAGAAATTCCCAATAGAAGTAAGACAAGTAAGTACTTTTGTTTATTCCCTGCTTTATCACTCAGCTGCAGCCGTTTTTTTATCTGTTCCCAAAATGAACGTTTCATTGGGATAACTCCTCTCCCCCTTCCAAATGTACATCAACTTGGTCTGCATCCAGCTGCCACTGACTAGCTAAGAACTGGATGACTTCGTTAGAAACTGGTTGTGTGAGAGATTCTTTTCTCTCTGGATCAGAAACACTCACATCCACTTCTGATACTTCAGAGATTTCAGCTTGGTCGTGATACTTGGCTAGCACCACTTTGGCACCCCTTATATCTTCAGGCTCCAACGGCTGTTTACCCATTTCCGTTCGAATTTGAAGATCGACAATCTCTAACTCATAAGTCTGTTTCAACTCCTCTTGAACTTGTTTTTTCATTGGGACAGCCATTTGCTCTAATATATATGCACGTTGAGCGGATTGTATTTCACTTTTATTCTCTTCTATCGAATTTTTTATTTCGTCTTCTTTCGCTGCAGCTGGTAGATCCATGGCGAGAAACACTTGATCCAGATCTGAATTTATTAGTTTGAACAGTGGAGAGAGCATAGCAAGCAGTATGAGCAAACCTACAACCATCTTGATATAATTTTGAAATTGATTGCCAGGTAACAACAGCTCGATGACTCCGGCTAATAGTACAAGAATGATAATATTGGTTATCCACTCCGTTAAGAATGCCATGCTTCCCCTCCTATCGAACCATCAGCGTAACGTTTCCGGCTGCGATTATTATCGTTATAGCTAGAAAGAACATAATAGACACAGTCATAAGGGCAGCAAAGATAAACATGACGCTCTTACCGATGATGCCTAATGATTCAACGATCGGCCCACCTCCTAAAGGCTGAAGAAGGGCTGCAGCCATGCTATATATAAAAGCTAGAATTAAAACTTTGATGGCAGGAAATATAGCTAACAGAAGTAATAATAATGCCCCGATTATGCCAACTGAGTTCTTTAGTAAGATGGAAGCGCTCATCACAGTATCTGTCGCATCTGTAAACATACGGCCTACAACCGGAATAAAATTCCCTGTTACAAATTTTGCTGTCTTGATCGTTATTCCATCTGCTACTGCTGCTGTTGCACCTTGAACACTCATTACACCTAGGAAAACAGTGAAAAAAAAGGCGAGTGCACCCATGCTGATATTTCTTAACAGCTTAGCTAACTGCGTGACTTTGTGATGCTCTGACATCGTTGAAACGATGCTTAATAGTGCAGATAAAAAAAGAAGCGGCAATACAAAATTTTTGATCAAAAGCCCGCTTGTATTTACTAAAAACAAGATGACCGGATGAAAAAACGCGACTGAAGCGATGCTTCCCACAGTTGCCATCAAGGCGAGAAGTAGGGGTATGAGTGCAATCATGAAACTTAACATGTTATCGATCGCTTCTGTTGCATAAGAGATCGCAACATGAAAACTGTTTAAAGCTAAAATGATTAAGACCATATAAATAATTCCATATGCCACTTTTGAAATAGCAGATCGATCAAAAGCGTTCTGGATGGATTGCAGCAACATGCTGAAAACAGTGAGCAAAATTAAGGTTCCAAGCAGTTTCCCGTGAACAGCAAGTTCATGAAACATAAACTTTAAAAGTCCGATCATGTAGCCTTTTATAGAAAAATCTTTTTCTCCTTTTACAAATTCAAGGAAGGTTCCTTTTTGGCTTTCTGGCAAGAATCCTCCGTATTCACGGGAGATGCTATCCCAATATTGTTTGATTTCATCTAGCTGCATGGAGGATACTTGTTGATCTACTATTTTTGAAGTGATCGAGCTCGCTGATGCGGATTCTATGGGGCCAAATAGGATGAAGGAAAAGATTATGAGTAGAAGTAGACTTGTCCGCACCATCACTTTCTGCATCTTTATAACCTGCTTTCTTATTTCGGTATAAGCGTCAGAACGGTTTCAATAATTACTGTTAAAATAGGTATCGCCATCACGAGAATCAGTATCTTGCCACCTAGTTCAATCTTAGATGCTATCGCTCCCTGCCCCGCATCTCGTGTGATCTGTGCTCCAAACTCAGCAATATAAGCAATGCCTATTATCTTTAATAACGTTTCAACATAGACCATGTTTACGTTAGCGTTTATGGCGAGTCGTTGAAGCATCGTAAGAATTTGTCCGATCTTATCAATCAAGAATAAAAAGATTCCTGCTCCAACCATGAGTGTGACCAAAAAAGCAAAATTCGCTTTTTGTTCTTTAAGGACTAAGGCTAAGAAAGCAGCAACTAGCCCAAAACCAACAATTTGGATAATTTCCAATCTGGCCCCCTCCTTAATTCTGAAACAAAAAGACGCCTTTTACCTTCTGAAATAAATCATCTAAAAGAGTGATGACCATAAAAAGGGCAACAACAAAACCTAAAAGAGTGACCCAGTGAGCATAGTCCTCTTTTCCGATCATCTTTAAAACGGTATGAAGCATCGCAACGATTATGCCAAGCCCCGCAATCTGAAACACTGCGTTTACATCCAATCCCATTTGTGAAACCTCCTTGTTACATTAAGAGAATAACGATTAAAAGTCCCATTAATACCCCAAGACTTTTACACATTTTTTCATAACGTTCTTGTATGTCTCTTGCTTCTTTTTCTTCACGATTAAGGTGAGCTAACGTCAACTGAATCTGCTTCTGCTGATGCTCTTTGTCATGCCTGCCAAGCGTTGCGCCAAATTGGCGAAGCACTTCGATCTCACCCATCTTAAAAGAGGTTTCCTTGGCCAGAACAGCTAACTGAAGATCCCAGGCTTCTTGCACCGATAGCTCGCCTTCTGCTAAACGGTCTGATATGGTGAGAAAAAAAGTGGACAATGGTTCTTTTAATGGCCTTCCAATATGCAAAAACGCCTCATGAAGAGGAGTAGATCCGTACATGATCTCGGCCTCCAAGGCTTGTAGCGTTACTTTTAATTCTCTTAACTTCTTTGGCCGTTCTCTTACCCGCTTTGCCCATTCAAAACCAAAGATCGTTGTGGCTGAAAGAATAGCGATCGCACCGATCCAACTCATCATGCTGCACCACCAGATGATCTGTAGATCACGTTTAATGCTCCGTCATAGATTCTCTGAATGGTTCCCGGTCCTTTATCACGGCTCAAAATTACATACCTTTCAAACAAAGAAAGATCTCCTAAAGGTTTCATCACAGGTCGTTTCAGCGCATCTTCTATAGAGCTTCCATGTGCGGTAAAAATCATTTGAACACCCGCATGCATCGCTTCTAAAATCGCTTCACCGTCTTCTTTTCGTCCGATTTCATCAACGATCATTACTTGAGGACTCATCGAACGGATGAGCATCATCATCCCTTCTGCTTTCGGACATGCATCAAGAACATCTACACGCCTTCCAAAGGTATGCTGAGGAACACCTTTTATAGCACCCGCTATTTCAGAACGCTCATCCACAATTCCCACTTTAAAAGAAGGGATATTTTTTTGCTGAACGCCACAACTAACAAGTCTCGCAATATCTCTTAATAAAGTGGTTTTCCCGGTTTGCGGCGGACCGATCAGCAAAGTATTGAGCCATTTTTTTTGGTAGAGATATGAAATTAACGGTTCTGCGATTCCAATCTTCTCTCTTGCAACTCTCACGTTAAACGAACTAATATCTTTAATGGCTTTTACGAATCCATGTTCAGTGATCACTTTCCCTGCTAGTCCTACACGATGACCGCCTGAGATTGTGATATAACCTCTTTTTAGCTCCTCTTCAAGCGCGTAGAGAGAGTGCTGACTTAACCTGTTGAGCAATACTTGTGATTCTTCTGCCGTTATTGGGCCCTCAGTCGGATAGATTGGTTTACCGGAACAAAGGATTTCCATCGGTTGTCCAATTCGAACCCTGATCTCTTCAACAGATTGAAGGACAGATGGTGGCAGTTTTCTTAGCGTATGCTGTAGTTTATCTGGAAAAAGTCTAAAGATCGTCTCCATGACCGATTTCTCCTTTAAGAGGCTAGTACTATAAACGTATGGCAGACATGTAAGCTTTATGCCAATAAAGGTAGGCTTAAGATTAGGAGGAGAGGTAGAGGGTGCTTTTGATAGATTGTTAGTAAATATTACTGAGGAATCCATTCTTTATTATTTATAGTGAAACTTTTCAATGAGAGGCAGTGTTATTGATGATATTTAGCTATTCCAATCAGATTATTGCTGTTTTTAATGCAGCGAACCAACTCAGTGAGCTCCTTACGCTAAAAACGGTGTTTCGGCTAATACGGAGGGGAGTATTTTTAATAAAAGTCCTTAAAATACTTGTATACATTCCAGAAATTTTGGACCTGATTCCACGAGTTTTGTGATTGATTCCACGAGTTTTTGCCATATATACGCGAGTCTACATGATCCGACGATTAACAGATGGCAAATACCCTCAACCCGATCAAACTTTTTAACCAGTTCGTTGCATACTACATCACACCTGCAAACTGCTTATCACATAAAAAAAACCTCACTCCAGAATGGAATGAGGTTTCAATATCATAGACTATGCACGAGAAACGTAAGCTGCATTTCTTGTATCGATGATCAGCTTGTCCCCTTGGTTTACGAAGAAAGGAACTTGCACGATCAAACCTGTTTCAAGCGTCGCTGGCTTAGTTCCACCAGAAGCTGTGTCTCCTTTAATACCAGGCTCAGTCTCTGCTACTACTAATTCAACTGTGTTTGGAAGTTCAACACCAATCGTCTCACCTTGGTAAGTCATGATCTGAACGGTCATGTTTTCAAGCAAGTACTTCAACTCGTATTCGATTTGAGAAGCTTGAAGTTCAATTTGCTCATAAGATTCGTTATCCATGAACGTGTGAGTATCTCCTGATGCATATAGGTATTGCATCTTACGGTTCTCGATATGAGCTTTTGCTACTTTTTCTCCACCGCGGAATGTTTTTTCCTGGATACCACCTGTGCGAAGGTTACGAAGTTTAGAGCGAACAAATGCCGCACCTTTTCCTGGCTTTACGTGTTGGAACTCAAGAACTTGCCAGATTCCGTTGTCAACCTCAATCGTTAATCCTGTTTTAAAATCATTTACTGAAATCATGTTTTTATCCTCCTGAAATACCTTAACTTAACGTTAAAAGGGTTTTAGTAGAGTAGGTAAGTGATTCATTGCCATCTTTTGTTATGAGTGCATCGTCTTCAATCCGAACTCCGCCTAGTCCTGAGATATAAATACCTGGTTCTACTGTAACAAGCATTCCCGGTTCAAGAATCGTGTCAGACTTCATAGATAGAGCCGGACCTTCATGTACGTCTAAACCAATTCCATGTCCTGTAGAATGTCCGAAGTATTCACCATAACCTTTTGAAGCGATGTAATCACGTGTTAACGCGTCTGCATCCTTACCTGTCATTCCTGGTTTAATGCCTTTCATACCTAGCATCTGTGCATCATATACGACTTGGTAGATCTCTTTTAGCTCGTCAGAAACATTTCCGATGGCTACCGTACGAGTGATATCCGAACAATAACCTTTGTAGTATGCTCCAAAATCCAAGGTCACTAATTCACCCGTTTCAATCTTCTTATCTGAGGCAACACCATGTGGTAGGGCTGAACGGTAGCCTGAAGCCACAATAATATCAAACGATGAAGAGATGGCTCCATTTTTTCTCATGAAGAATTCTAGTTCGTTTGATACTTCCCGCTCCGTAAGTCCCGGGCGAATATACTCGATAATATGTGAAAAAGCGGCATCGGCAATAGATGCTGCATCCTTTACTATCTTAATCTCTGATTCATCCTTAATCAAGCGCAACTTTTCCACAAGACCAGATACTGGAACAAGTTCAGTCGTATTGTCATCTAATTGTTTCTCATATGTACGATATGTAGAGTATGTAACATGGTCTTGCTCGAAACCTAGCTTAGAAATTGAAAGCTCCTTCGTTAACTTTGCAACCTCTTGCGGAATCGGATCCGTGTGCATCACAACACGATAACCTTCTGCTTGTTCTGCTGCTTGAGTCTTATATCTGAAATCAGTTACTAAAATCGCTTCGTCTTTCGTGATCAAAAGCACGCCTGAACTTCCTTTGAAACCACTTAGATAAAATCGATTTGAAGAAGATGTAACTAATAGTGCATCAATATCAAACGTATCGAATAAACGCCTTGCTCGTTCTACACGATTCATAACGTATCCCCTTTAAGTTGATTATGAAAAACTTGTAGTGCTAATTTATAGCTATCAAAACCAAACCCTGAAATCTGTCCAATCGTAACTGGAGCAATAACAGATTCACGTCGAAATTCCTCTCGAGCATGAACATTTGATAAATGGACTTCGATTACGGGTACATCCACACTGGCAATTGCGTCTCTGATTGCATAACTATAATGAGTATAGGCACCTGCGTTTAGAACGATTCCGCTAAACTCATCTTCAGCTCTGTGAATGATATCAATGATATCTCCTTCATTATTGCTCTGTTTAAACGAGATATCCAGAAGCAGTTCTTTCGATAAAGAAACAAGTTCCCCCTCTAGATCTTCCAATGTATGCGCGCCATATATGCCAGGCTCCCGTTTTCCCAATCTGTTTAAGTTCGGTCCGTTTATAACAAGAAAGTTTCTGTTTTTCACCTGAAACACCTAGCCTTTGCATAAAAAAATAGAATGTTCATAAAACATTCTATCATAGCGTCTGATCATTTGAATAGTTACGAACTTTGTGTAGATTCCTTGTTTCCCTGGGACTGGCCATGACGTTCACTGTATTCAAACGAGATCGAGTATCCTACAAAAACGCCATATAATATATAGATGCACAGCGTCGTTGTTATCGTATTCTTACCCATCGTGTTCATAGGTTCCAATCCTGGAAAGATCGGATGAAGCAAGAAAAAGACAATCCCCCACAGAGCAACACCGAAAAGGATGCCAGCCCACATGGATTTGATCTTAGCAAACGCATAGCGATATGCAATGGCAACTAAAATCGAAAGTAAAGCTATGATCAAAATACTGATTAGTTGACCTATCCACTCGGTTTTCCACTTACCAAGTGCCCATGGCACTAAAACAAGGGCAGGACCAACTTTTGAGAAATTTAAGTAGTAGGCGATAAATCCGAAAGAAGCCCAGATCAAGCCTCCAAAGAAGCCAACACCAACGACTCTGCTCATGAATGAAGATTGAGATTCTTGTTTATTTTGTTCTAGTTTTGAATCGCTCATTAACGACCACCTCCAACACTACTAGTATGTCCACAAAACCACTGCCCAAACTTCTCACACTCCAACCAATCATATTCCGTGTAAAACATGTATAAAATGGGAAAAATACAATCATCCTTTGTGGAGGAATATCCCGCTTTCCTGTAGAATAGAAAGTACCTACAAAACTTTAGGCTGGGGGTTCAACATGACAAAAGAGAAAAAGCCCGCTTACGGCGGCCAGGCCGTATTAGAAGGGGTTATGTTTGCCGGAAAGCACACATATGTAACGGCAATTCGGAGAAATGATGATACAATCGAGTATTTCGAACTTAAGAAAAAACCTTCTCCAGTACTATCAAAATTAAAGAAGATTCCTTTCTTAAGAGGATTCATAGCCATTATTGAAGCAAGTATGAACGGTACACAGCATTTAAATTTTTCAGCTGAGCGATTTGGTGTTAATCCCGGTGAAGAAGAAAAAGAGGAAGAAGAAAAGCCGTCTAAATTCGCTTTTTTCTTTTCTTTAGCCATTATCGGTGTCTTATCTTTTCTTTTCGGAAAATTTGTTTTTACGCTCGTACCTGTTTTTTTAGCAGAAGCTTTTCGTTTTATCGTGCCTGGGCACCTTGGTCAGAATCTGTTAGAAGGTCTGTTCAAGTTTATCTTTTTGTTAAGCTACATCTATTTTGTTTCTTTAACACCTGCGATCAAGAGGGTATTCATGTATCACGGAGCTGAACATAAGGTAATCAACACATACGAAGCGGGAGACGAGCTTACGGTTGAAAATGTTAAGAAGCATTCGCGGCTGCATTACCGTTGCGGAAGCAGTTTTATTCTATTTACCGTGATCGTCGGTATGTTTATCTATTATTTCTTTCCATCAGATCCGCTGTGGCTAAGAATTTTATGCAGACTTGCGCTTATTCCTGTGGTTTTAGGGGTATCTTTTGAAGTATTACAGTTAACAAATAAACTAAGAGATGTTCCTGTTCTTCGTTATCTAGGTTATCCAGGCTTATGGCTTCAACTCTTAACTACGAAAGAACCTGATGAAAAACAAATCGAAGTTTCTATAATTTCTTTTAATGAAATGTTACGTCGTGACGCATCCTATGAAAGTGAACTAAACGCAAGTAGAATCGTTTAATCATAAGGAGGTGAACCTGTTGCAACAGAATAATAGAAGATTGCATCCTATCATTTGGTTTGTTATTTCACTGGCTGTTGTCGGAATTCTTTATCAACTAGTCACTTCACCTCGCCAATTATTTACAACCATTCTGATCGGAGCAGCAGTGGTCGCCGTGTTTTACTTTATCTTTCGCAGAACCTCATCGGGTGTAAACGGCAAGTATAGAAAAGCAGTCAAGCAATCTCAAAAACGCTATGGCACGAATCAGAAGCCGGCGAAGGCTGCCTCTCCGTTGTTTCCGAGCAAAAAGACTGCAAAGAGTTCCGCTCAGAGAAAGAAAACACGTGAACATCACTTAACCGTGATCGAAGGGAAAAAGAACAAGAAAAAAAATCGAGCCTCCTTTTAAGGATTAGGCTCGATTTTTATATGCTGGATTTGGATACCTCTTACTCGCAATCCAGTTTTGTAAGAATTGTTCAGCACGATCATGACCAAACGTATAAAGTTCATTCTTCGCTTCTGATGACAATTGAAAATCGATGACGGATACATGCTTTACAGGCATAAAGATAATATCTCGTGCATCGTGTGAATCAATGTATCGGTTATCATGCGCTTGCATCATCGTTTCAAACAACGCTTTAAATAGCTGAACTGCATTTTTTACATTGTGAGTTGGAATATGATCATTGAGGTACGAACTCAATTGAAATCCTAACACCGGCCGAACGGGCACCCTATCTTTTCTTTGAAAAAGCCACATCGGAAAGTTACTCAAAACCCCTCCATCAACAATAAAACTCTTTTGCCCAACACGATTGAAAAGTTTGATCGGGTAAAAGAAATAAGGCAGACTGCAACTCATCCTAACCGCTCGTGCCACCGGAAAGCGCTCTGGCAATAATCCGTATTCCTCGAGATCATCTGGCAGTACAATCAGCCTTCCTCGAGAAATATCAGATGCAATAATCTTAAGACTGCCATATGGAATATCAGCAAACGTAACAATTCCCCGTGCGGCTAATAGAGAAGCTACCCAGTTCTCCAAATAATCTCCCTTAAAAAGACCAAGTTTCCAATAAAGCTTCAACCAGTTCATAAAAGGTACAGGCACAATTGTTTTACTTGTATCAAGAAATTTTCTAAAGTCTAATTTATCAATAATATCTTTCATTTCGCCCGCCGTATAGCCTGCCTTGATCAAAGCAGCCATCAATGCTCCTGCACTTGTCCCAGCTACCCTTTCAAAACTGAGGCCACGATTCTCAGCTGCTTCAACAGCACCAATCAACGAAAGCGCCTTGATGCCTCCACCTGAAAACACACCATCAATTCGCATAAACATCTCCTCCACTACTATCCTAATCAGCAGAAGATGTCCTTTATAACCGATTCTTCAAAATAAAGTCTTTTGTCATACCTTTGATTTGTCGGTGTAGGTTAAAAGATTAGATTTACTGTCCACTTCACTAAAAATACTGTCGGGTTTTCTTCATTTACTGTCCACTTCCCACAAAATACTGTCCACTTGTGTTTCCTTACACACCGCACCACACAAAAAATCCAAAATAAAAAACAACCATAAAAATTTATGATTGTTCTTGTTCTTCATTCTTCGCTTGAACTTCTCTTAATGACTTTACCCTTTTATCATCTTCTTCAAAAAACTGAACAAGATCTCCAATTCGATCAATAGCGTTCCAACTTAAATGATGTTCAATACCCTCAACATCTTGGTAGATGTTCTCTTGGTCGACCCCAATAACTTTTAAGAATTCTTCAAGTAACTCATGTCTGTAAACTAAACGTTTTCCGAGTTTTTTTCCGTTCGGTGTTAGAACGAAGCCTCTGTATTTTTCATAAACGACGTACTTGCCTTTATCAAGTTTTTGAATCATCTTGGTTACTGAAGAGGGATGCACTTCTAGGTTCTCAGCAAGATCTGATACCCTGGCATAGCCTTTCTCTTCAATTAGGGCATAGATGCGTTCTATATAATCTTCCATACTTGGGGTTGGCGGCAAATTGTTCACTCCCTATACTAAACCAGCTTGGTCTCTATAAAAAGGATACTATAGAATGGTAAGCGTGACAAGGGAAGGTGCCACTGCATTTTATCAAGTAAAATATTCAATCTTCGCTTGCGGAAACATCGTATGAATATAATTTTCTACCGTTTCACGCAGTCTTGTCGCCTGATCATCTTGATAAACATATTTTCCAATTCCATATCTTCCCCACTTATATTTTCTTTCTTCTTCATTCATCTCAAGCTTTGATTTTGGATAGTTTTTTTCAATAACTCGTTTTGCAGGTTTCGTAAAACGGTGCTGAATAAGCTCAAACGTAAGATCGTTCGTAAGGTGCTTTGGAATTTTCGCTTCTAGAATATCAAAGAGTTCTTTATAGCCTTCTTCCCAATCTTTATGAAGATAAAGAGGTGCCACAATAAATCCTAACGGATACCCTGCTTCTGCAACTTTTATAGCAGCGTTGATTCGCTCCTCAAGCGGACTTGTTCCAAGTTCGAAATTCTTAATCACATAATGTGAATTTACGCTAAAACGGAAACGCGTCCTACCCTGATGTTTTGCATCAAGTAAATGGTCTACGTGATGATACTTCGTTGTAAAACGAAGCCTTCCAAGGTCTGTTGCACCAAAAAATTCAATCGCTCTTTTCAAATTATGAGTAAGATGATCGATGCCTACAATATCGGATGTACATGAGGCTTCGAATCGTGTGATCTCAGGCGCTCGTTCTTGCATATACTTTTCAGCCTGAGCAAAGATCTCATCCGTATTCACATAAGTTCGTAGATACGGCTTACTGCCGAGTGTCGTCTGTAGATAACAATAATGACAATGTCCCATGCATCCCGTTGCAAGAGGAATCGCGTATTCTGCAGATGGTTTCGATGTATCAAACTTCAACGTTTTTCTGATACCTACAACGAGCGTTGATTTTGCTGTTCTATATTTCTGAAAATCATTGTCTCCTGGCAGATCACGAATTTGGTTATGTGATGTTGTTTCTCTGATCTCAACTTCTAGCTTACTAAAACGATCGTACAGTTCTTTACCTAACGGATACTCTAGTGCACGCGGTTCGAAATAGATCAACTGCGGCATAAACGGTTTATTGGCACCAGCCATAGTCATACACCCCACAATTTTTTTCACAAATGATGGAGTTAGTATGTGCTAATAACACCAAAAGAAAAGGGAAGGAACATTTCCAGTTCCTTCCCTCCATTCTTATAATCCGCATTTTAATTGAGCGTTACAATTCGTACACGTGTTACAGCCGCCGATTTCTTTCACTTTCCCTTTTCGGCATACCGGGCAAGTGTTACCCACTTCGTTACCGATGGTTACATCTGTAGAACGAAGGTCAGTAATCGTATCTAAAATAACAACTTTGCTTTTTTCTTCTTCCATACCTAGATCAATCTCAGTCTGTTCAAAAGTCTCTTCTGCTTTTAGTGTAAGAACTTGTGAGTCACGGCTTCCATCAACGTACACCGTACCACCTTTTGCTCCACCTTTATAAAGACGTTCGTATACTTTTTGAACTTGATCAACCGTGTAACCTTTAGGAGCGTTTACTGTTTTTGAGATCGAGCTATCTACCCAACGCTGGATGACACATTGCGTATCTGCATGTGCTTCTGGTGCTAGCTCCATCGCGGCAACAAACCATTCAGGAAGCTCATTTTCGTTCGCTTCTGGATTGCTGTCTAAATACTCCTTAACGATATCAGCTTTCACTTCGATAAACTTCCCAAGACGACCACTGCGGAAGTATGAGAAAGAGAAGTAAGGCTCTAATCCTGTGGAGACACCAACCATGGTTCCTGTGGATCCAGTTGGAGCAACCGTTAACAAGTGAGAGTTTCTAATCCCATAATTTAAGATGTCTTCACGAATATCCTCAGGAAGCTTCTTCATATAACCGGTTTCAGTAAATCGTCTACGCAACTCGTTAGTCGTTTCATCTGAATCGCCTTCTAAGAACGGGAAGCTTCCCTTCTCTTTAGCAAGTTCGATTGAAGTGCGGTAAGCCGTTACGGCGATCGTCTCGAAAATTTGATCAACAAGCTTGTTTCCTTCTTCAGATCCGTAAACAGTCTCGCAATAGATCAAAAGGTCATGAAGCCCCATAACTCCTAGCCCTACTCGACGTTCGCCTAAAGCTTGGACGCGGTTAGGTTCTAAGAAGTATGGTGTTGCATCAATTACGTTGTCCTGCATACGTACGCCAACTTCAACCGTTTGTTTTAGCTTTTCAAAGTCCACCGTTTTGTTTACTTTGTCAGCCATGTTTCCAAGGTTAACTGCAGCAAGGTTGCAGACACTGTACGGTGCAAGTGGTTGTTCTCCACATGGATTTGTTGCTACAACTTTTTGTCCATAAGCGGTAGCGTTCGTCATGTCATTTGCGTTATCAATAAAGAAAATACCTGGCTCAGCAGAGTATGTGGCGCAAATGTTAATCAGGTTCCACAGCTCACGCGCTTGAATTCGTTTGTAAACGCGAATACCATAGCCTTTCTCTTCCCAAACACGAACATCTCCGACTTCATGCCACTCGTTGTTGTAAGCTTCCATTTCTTCTGGCGTGTAAGCTTCAACGCTAGGAAAACGCAACAGATACTCAGAGTCATTTTCTACGGCTTCCATGAATTCTTTTGTAATCGTAACTGAGATATTCGCACCTGTTAAGAACTCAGAATTATGAACGCTATACGTTCCTCCGTCGCGAAGCATTGTCTCAGCATCGCGTAGAACGTCAGAATCAAATCCGCCTGTTCCTGGAATATCTTTATAGCGAAGGATTCCTTCGTACATCGCTTTTTGAGCTGGTGTCAGCGGTGTGAATTTTAATTTATCTTGTGCAACTTGTTTGATCTTCTCGTCATTCGTATTTTCAATCAAGTAACGTAAAATGCGAGGATTTTGCATCTTAGAAATAATGAAATCGATGATGTCAGGGTGCCAGTCGGCCAGCATGATCATCTGGGCTCCCCTGCGACTTCCTCCCTGCTCGACCAGATGCGTTAACTTCGCGATGTCATCCAACCAGGATACAGATCCAGATGATTTTCCGTTTACGCCTCTTGCTAGTGCGTTCTTCGGTCGAAGTGTAGATCCGTTCGTTCCAACTCCGCCTCCGCGACTCATGATCTCCATAACTTGCTTACGATGATCTGAGATGCCTTCACGCGAATCTTTTACATACGGCATCACATAACAGTTGAAATACGTTACATCTGTTTCTGCACCTGCGCCATATAAAACACGTCCAGCAGGTACAAAGTTCATCTCTGAAAGCTCTTTGTAAAACTTTTGAAATGATTCTTTGCGCTTTTCTTCCGTCGTTTCCACAGATGCTAAGCCTGTAGCATTTCTTAGTGCGATCTGCTCGTAGTAAACTTCTAACGGCTTGTCCATCACATCTAGTGAACGTGTGATCAAACCAGATTCTGCTTCTTCAGGCTTCTCTAATACTGCTTTAAACTCATCTTCAACCAATACAACTGCATTTTTATCGTCCCAGTTGACAGATTGAATATAGCCTAGCCCTCTTGCCGGAAATTTCGGGTCCTCTTTTACCGTTAATACAACAAAGTCACCCGGTTTTAACGTTTTCTTCTCAGTGTCTTTAAAGCTGTATCGGTCTAGCATAACAAGCCTAGAAACACCTTTGTGTGTTGTTTTCATCGTAGAAGTTATGGGGTGTACTTGTGGAAATTGAGCTATATCACTGTTGAGAGCATCAATGTTAATACCCTTTTTAACAGTTGCGACTGTGTCCATATTTCTCCTCCTCTATTTAAATCACATACGGATGCATGTCTATATCTTGTATGTATAAGTTCTACCCTTATACTATATATACGTAAACCACATGTCAAAGAAAAAAAATTGTCAAACTTAAAATCATGAGGATATTACAGCAATTCCTTGATTCTTGTAAATTTATGATGATTTTATTAATGAATTGGCTTTATTCTAGATTTGTATAATTTGGTAGTTTTAAAAAGCCGTACAAACACGTGGTTTTCAAAAATTCCTTCTATTTTCCAAAAAAAATTAATATCTTGACATCTTTTTTTCTGATCTTTATAGAGCAAAAATAAAAAATCGAGATCTCTTATTGAGATTTCGATTTTTTTTTATTAACGCCTGAACGTCCACTCATCGTTACGATAACGAGTATCGGCTATGTGCTTTACTTCTGCCCACTGATCGTCTGTAAGTGTGTACGGTACAAGATTTACGTCCAAACCGTCCTCAAAGCCTTTTTTAAAGGCTATCTTCGCGTCTTCAATTGTAACAGGAACATCTAGCAGAGCGTTGACTGCTACTGCTTTCTTCTTAAAAGCTGTCTGCATTCTCTCTCTTAATCTGTCACTTGAATACTTAAATAAATCGAACAATTTGTCTTCGTCTAAATCAAGAAGGATAGATCCGTGTTGCAGGATCACACCTTTTTGCCTTGTTTGGGCACTACCCGCCACTTTTCTACCTTCAACGACTAGTTCATACCACGAAGGAGCGTCAAAACATACTGCTGATCGAGGATTCTTCAACCCTTCACGCTCTTCTTCTGTTTTCGGAACAGCGAAGTAAGCATCTAAGCCTAAGCCTTGAAATCCTTCTTTTATTCCTTCTGAGATCACTCGATAAGCTTCGGTTACACTTTGCGGCATATCTTTGTGTGCTTCAGATACGATGACGCTGTACGTAAGTTCTTGATCATGAAGAACTCCGCGTCCTCCAGTTGGGCGTCTAACAAAGCCTAGCCCGTATTTTTTTACTGCATCCAGGTTAATCTCTTTTTCTACTTTTTGAAAGTATCCAATGGATAATGTAGCTGGATTCCATCCGTAAAAGCGGATAACAGGTGGAATCTTTCCCTCGCTGTGCCATGTTAGAAGCGCCTCGTCCATTGCCATATTAATTGCAGGTTCGCAATTTCCAGAATCGATATAATACCAGTTTTCTTTTTCCACGTTTTTCGTCTCCCTGCCATTCATTCGTAACTAGTGTACCAAATTCGGCGAATGTGTCAAAACAATCGCTTAAAGTCAGATTTTTCTTTTGCCTATAGAGCCGTGCACCGCTATAATTGTGGTAGATTGTTTAAAGGAGTGCAAGCGTTATGGGATGGATAGTTTTAGCAGGTATTGTAGTAGCGTTATTGGTTTATGTGATTGGTATGGGATTATACCAAAAGAGATTTCTAACTACGTTAAATGAGGAAGAGTTTAAAGCAGGTTATCGAAAAGCTCAATTGATCGATGTTCGTGAGCCTGAAGAATTTAAAAAAGGACATATTCTAGGGGCACGTAACATTCCTCTCTCTCAAATGAGACAGCGCTTAAAAGAAGTGCGTAGCGATCAGCCTGTTTATCTATATTGTGAAAGTGGATTCAGAAGTGCTCGTGCAGCCAATTTTCTTAAAAAGAAAAAGTATAGCCAACTTCATCATCTACATGGCGGCTTCCGCAAATGGACGGGCCGCGTAAAATCAAACTAAACATCAAAAGCAGCCCGGAAAATCATCCGAGCTGCTTTTTTGTATGTCTAAACTTGTTTTATATATTTCAAGATTGGCTTTCTTGCAGCTGTTGCTTCATCCAGTCGTCTAACAACTGTAGTGTGAGGAGCTTCTTGAACCAATTCAGGTGTTTCTTCTGCTTCTTTTGATATCTGAATCATTTTTTCAATAAATTCATCGAGTGTTTCTTTAGATTCAGTTTCTGTCGGCTCAATCATGATCGCTTCTTCCACACTTAACGGGAAGTAGATCGTTGGCGGGTGATAACCAAAATCTAAAAGACGTTTTGCAATATCAAGCGTTCTTACGCCAAGTTTTTTCTGGCGGCGTCCAGATAATACGAACTCATGTTTACAGTGCTGCGTAAACGGTAGATCAAAATGAGGCTCAAGTCGGCGCATCATATAGTTAGCATTTAATACAGCATTCTCAGATACTTGTCTCAAACCATCTGGCCCCATCGTCATGATGTACGTAAACGCACGTACATTAATGCCGAAGTTACCATAAAATGGCTTCACTCTTCCGATCGATTGCGGGCGATCATATTCAAACTTATAAAGATCGTCCTCTTTAACGAGAACTGGTTTTGGCAAGAATGGGATCAGATCTTCCTTAACTCCTACTGGTCCTGATCCAGGTCCACCACCACCGTGAGGTCCTGTAAATGTCTTATGAAGATTTAAGTGAACAACGTCAAAGCCCATGTCTCCAGGTCGAGCAAATCCTAATATCGCATTTGCGTTAGCACCATCATAGTATAGCTTTCCGCCAGCTTCATGGACGATCTTTGCCATTTCTAGAATATGCTCTTCAAAAAGACCAAGCGTATTCGGATTTGTAAGCATAAGAGCCGCAACATCTTGATCGACTACTCGTTTCAAATCTTCTAGATCAACAAGTCCGCGCTCATCGGACTTCACCGTGATCGATTCAAAACCAGCAACCGTTGCAGACGCAGGATTTGTACCGTGTGCTGAATCAGGAACGATTACTTTTGTACGATTGAAGTCACCATTTGCTTCATGGTAAGCACGGATCATCATAAGACCTGTCCATTCACCATGGGCACCTGCTGCTGGTTGAAGCGTCACTTCATCCATTCCCGTGATCTCAGCAAGCGATGTTTGCAGACGATACATCATCTCCATCGCACCTTGCACCGTCTCTTCATCTTGGAGAGGGTGGATATGTGCAAATCCAGGGAATCGTGCTACATCTTCATTAATCTTGGGATTGTATTTCATCGTACATGAACCTAGTGGATAGAAACCAGAGTCCACACCATGGTTACGATTAGATAATGCAGTATAATGACGAACGATTTGAAGCTCTGACACTTCAGGAAGATCCGCTTCTTCCGTACGCAAATAATCGGAAGGGATGATAGATTCTACGTTAATCTCTGGAACGTCAAGTTCAGGGATGCTGTACCCTACTCGACCTGGTTTAGACAATTCAAAAATTAATGACTGATGTTCTGTACGCATGCTAATCCCTCCAATACATTTGCAAGCTGATCGATCTCTTCTTTTGTTCTCATTTCGGTAACCGCTAGAAGCATATGGTTCTTCAGTTCTGAATACGAAAGACCCAAATCATATCCGCCGATGATACCAGATTCTAATAGTTTTCTGTTCACTTCTTTAGCTGTACACTTTAACTCAACAACAAACTCGTTAAAGAAAGGTCCTGTGAAAGCTGTTTTGAATCCTTTTTCTTCAAGAACTTTTTTCGCATAGTGTGCTTTTTGTATATTTTGGTGTGCTACTTCTTTTACACCTTGTTTTCCGAGTGCAGTCATTGCAATGGAAGCTGCAAGTGCGTTAAGCGCTTGGTTTGAACAGATGTTACTCGTCGCTTTATCACGTCTAATATGCTGCTCTCTTGCTTGGAGGGTAAGAACGAATCCACGCTTTCCGTCTTCATCAACCGTTTGACCGACCAAACGGCCAGGGACTTTACGCATTAATTTTGTTGTTACGGCAAAATATCCACAGTGTGGTCCACCAAAACCTTGTGCGATCCCAAACGGCTGTGCATCACCGACTACGATATCAGCACCGAACTTACCAGGAGGAGTTAAAGCGCCCAATGCCAAAGGATTTGAAGAAACTACAAACATTCCTTTTGCGCTGTGCACGATTTCTTCTATGTCTTTTAACGGTTCGATCTGACCGAAGAAGTTCGGATATTGAACGATCACACATGCTGTCTGTTCATCAACTTCAGCACGCAATGCATTTAATGAGGTAACACCATCTTCTGTATCCACTTCTACTACTTCAAGATGCTGGCCTTTTGCATACGTGTGCAAAACGGCACGTGATTCGGGGTGTACGGATTTGGATACAACGATTTTCTTTCTGCGTGTCTGAGCTGCTGATAATAATCCAGCCTCCGCAAGTGAAGTTCCACCATCATACATGGAAGAATTCGCAACATCCATACCTGTCAACTCACAGATCATCGTTTGAAATTCAAAGATTGCTTGAAGTTCACCTTGAGAGATCTCAGGCTGGTATGGCGTGTAAGCCGTGTAGAACTCTGAACGAAGAAGCATATGGTTCACGATCGATGGAGTGTAATGATCATACACACCTGCTCCTAGAAATGAAGCATGATCTTTTGTATTCTTGTTTAATGCAGCCAAGCGGCCCATCTCTTTAACTAGTTGAGGTTCTGACAAAGCTTCCTCGATTTGTAAGCGTCCTTTAAATCGAACTTCTTCCGGAATATCCTCAAAAAGATCTTCTGTCGTTTCGATTCCAATCGTTTCAAGCATTTCCTTTTTGTCTTGATCAGTCATCGGCAAATAGCGGAACGTCATGGTTTCTCCCCCTTAAATGTCTTATTTTCCTCGTTTATAAAATGGTGAAGCGACTACTTTTGCTTTTAAACGTTTTTGACGAATCTGTACTTCTACCTCTGTACCAAGCTCCGTGAAATCCTTTTCTAGAAGAGCAAGTCCTAGATTCTTCTTCAATGTTGGCGACTGTGTCCCCGTAGTAACTTCTCCGATCTTCACATCACCTTTAAATACCTCATAATGTGATCGCGGTATACCTTTATCGATCATTTCAATACCAACTAGCTTACGTGGTGCGCCATTCTTCTTTTGATCTGCTAGAATTTCTTTTCCAATAAAATCTGCTTCTTTATCTGTTTTTACAGCGAATCCGATACCAGCTTCTATCGGAGTAATTTCTTTTGTAAGTTCTTGACCGTATAGCGCAAGTTTTGCTTCAAACCGCAACGTGTCACGTGCACCAAGTCCTGCAGGGAGCAATCCATCTTCCTGACCTGCTTCAAGAACAGATCTCCACAATTTTTCAGCATGTTCCGTTTTTAAATAGATCTCAAAGCCATCTTCTCCTGTGTAGCCAGTTCGAGACACAAGAGCAGATATTCCCGCTAGTGAAACATCTTCTTTAAAACGGAAGAATCCGATCTCAGAAAGATTTGTATCCGTAAGCTTTTGAAGAATTTCTTCTGCTTTTGGCCCTTGAATAGCGAGTTGCGCATATTCAGGAGATACATTCACGAGTTCTACACCTTCAGGCTTCTTGCTCATAAGCCATTCGAAATCTTTTTCAATATTTGAGGCATTCACAACGAGCAAGTAATCGTTTTCATCTCTTTTATAGATTAAAAGGTCATCTACTGTACCGCCGTTTTCATAGCACATAGCCGTATACTGCGCTTGGCCGTTTTGAAGTTTCGAAACATCATTGGTCATTGTATATTGTAGAAACGACAAGGCATTCGGTCCTCGAACATCAAATTCTCCCATGTGAGATACATCGAATAAACCGGCTTTCGTTCTTACAGCTTCGTGTTCCTCTTTGATACTTGAGAACTGAACAGGCAACTCCCAACCACCAAAATCAATTACTTTTCCACCGTGTTCTTTGTATGTCTCAAATAACGGTGTTCGTAACAATGTAGCCATGTGAATTCCTCCTTTTTCATACTTAAAAATTTTCGGACTTTTCTGGACAAAAAAAGGACAGAAAGACCCCCTTAAAAATGGGATCCTCTGTCCTGCAACCTGTAAGTTTCTCAAAAAAATCTTTTGAGTTTCTTCGTTGGTGGCTTTCATCTATTAAAAAAAGCACTCTCCAGAGATGCGTCTAGCAAGAGTCTTTTTGCCTGAGAGTTTCACAATTGTTTGCTCCTTCGGCGCCGCTAACGCAGTCTCTCCTCTTACTTTCATTCGCGAGTATGTTATTGTCCAAGGTCGCACATACTATTACTATGTTTACTACATTATTATCCTATCATTTTTACAAAAGGAATGGCAACGAACTTTTTTAAAGAAAGGAAATCCGTTATGAAAATCGACGTTCAGTTTCAGCGAGAATGGCATGATGACTTTTTAAAGCGTGTGGAAGAAGATGGACCTTGGGCCAATTGGGAATTATATAACTTAGCACTTGAAGCCGAACACCACTTAGCAATTCCTGATTTTCTCGGCCTACAAGCTCCAGATCACCTCCCACAGATGACTTTTTTGCCTCATCAGCTGGACGTTGCGACTACCGTTATTGAACAGATGAACGGAAAAGCAATCTTGGCAGATGAAGTAGGGTTGGGAAAAACGATTGAAGCAGGTTTGATTCTAAAAGAGTACATGATACGCCGGCTCGCTAAGAAAATTTTGATTCTCGTTCCAGCTTCACTCGTAATTCAATGGACGAACGAGTTGAATCAAAAGTTTTTTATTCCTGCAATCGCTCAAAAAAAAGCTTATGTATGGGAGCAATGCGATGTAGTGGTATCTTCTATTGATACGGCAAAACGCGCACCACACCGTGACATTGTTCTTAATCAAGACTATGATCTTGTTATCATCGATGAAGCGCACAAATTAAAGAACAAGAAAACGAAAAACTATGAATTTGTACAGTTATTAAAAAAGAAGTTCTGCTTACTCTTAACAGCTACTCCGGTACAAAACAGAGTTGAGGAGATTTTTAATCTTGTATCTCTATTAAAGCCTGGCCATCTAGGAAATCGAGAGAACTTTGACAAAGATTATAAAGAAGATAAATATTCACTAAAAAATGAAGAAAAGCTGAAGCAGCTCGTAAACAAGGTGATGGTTCGTAATCGACGAGAAGAGACTGGTTTAAAATGGCCGAAGCGTCTTGTTCAAACCATTCCTATTACATTATCAAAAACAGAACGTGAACTATACGATGAAATCTCTCAACTTAAAAAAGATTCTTACTTTGACCGAAGTAAGTTTTCTATCGTCACCCTGCAGCGGGAAGCATGCAGTTCGCGGGAAGCTGTTTTTCTAACCTTAAAAAATATGCTTCAAAAAGATCTTTCTAACTCTTTAATGGAACAACGAGTCTTAGAGTTGATGAAAAAAATTGAACTCGTCGATCAAAACTCTAAAGCTCTAAAAGCGTTAGAACTCATTCAATCGATCGATTCCAAAGTCATTATTTTTACTGAATATCGTGCGACCCAATTGTATTTACAATGGTTTTTGCAGCAGCACGGCATCTCTTCTGTACCGTTTAGAGGAGGATTTAAACGAAGTAAAAAAGATTGGATGACTCACCTCTTCAGAACACGAGCACAAGTGTTGATCGCAACGGAAGCAGGTGGTGAAGGAATTAACCTGCAGTTCTGTCAGCATATCATCAACTACGATCTTCCGTGGAACCCGATGAGGATTGAGCAACGGATCGGACGTATCCACCGGATCGGTCAGCAAGGTGACGTTCATATCTATAATTTCGCCACTCAGAATACGATTGAAGAGCACATCTTAAACTTGCTTTATAACAAGATCAATCTATTTGAAAGTGTTATTGGGGAGCTCGATGAAATTTTAACGAAATTCGAAATCAAGAACATAGAACGCCATATCGCAGACATCATGAATACGTCTGAAAGTGAAGGTGAGATCCGTGTGAAAATGGATAACCTTGCTTCCTTGATCAACCTCGATGGCGGGATAAAGCAGAAAGGATGGGAAGAGCATGCAGCAGCACGAGATTCATCGCTTTCTTGAACGCTATTTCGATGCAAATGAATGCCGTATTCAAGAGAAAAACTTTAGTTACATGAAAGTTCAATTGACAACTGAACTTGATAAAGTTTTAATGAACCGTCCGTTCTACTGGCACTATCTCGAAAAAACGGGAGGTACCCCGAATCCGATGACGCTGACTTTAGTGACGGGTCAACAACAAGCACCTGATGGAAAAGGTGAATTTATCCACTTTGGTTCGCCGAGACTTCATCAGATTTTTGGTTCTACGAAGAAGCTCGCTTCATTCATTCGGCTGTATGAATCTGTTCCTCAACAAGGAGCACAGGTTCCCCTGGAACCATGGCTATGCTTAAACGTTAAAGTTACGTATCAATGTGATCAGAAAAAAGATCAAGTACTCTCATATGGCATACAACTAATCAACGGAACCATTGAAGATCATTTTCATCAACGTCTTCAAAAGATGCTGCTAACGAAAAGAATACCCGATTTTTGTTATACGCTCTCTCCTTTTATTAAGCCTCAGAGTGCGATAAAAAGATTGGAAAACAAAATTCAGGAAGTCATTGATGTAGATGATCACACGTGGGCCGAGGATGCCAAAAAAAGATGGAATGAAGATCTAGAACTACTAGAGAGTTTTTATGAAGATTCTTTAACGAAACCTGAAGCCTATCATATTGAAAAAGAAGCACTTCGCACCCAATATGAACCACAGATTATCGTGGACATCGTTAATGGTGGACTTTTCTATCTTGCATAAAAAATAAGAGCCGGGAACTGTATCCCTGCTCTTCCTTTTTCCAGCCTTATTTTTTTCTCTTTCTACGAAACACTAGTCCAAGTCCCATCGGAACAACTCCAAATAAGTAAGTTAATAAAGGCTCACGCTCATTCTTTTTCGTGATACGCCTTTCCTTTCTTACTGATTTTGGCTCGTCCAAGTATTTAACGACTCTCTGTGTAAGGAACTTAATAACATCTGATCCTGCGGCCATTGGCAAAACTCCTTTATTGAAGCAATCACTTCTTAGTTTTGGCCAATTATTGTGTATTTAAACGGCTTAACTTTTCTAAGATTTGTTCGCATACTTCTTCCGTTGTTAATTGATCTGTGACGATCTCGATATCACTTTTTTCATAATGTGAACTTCTCTTGTTAAAAAGTTTCTGTACCTCTTCTTTTGAAGAAGTCAAAAGGATCGGCCTCTTGTTTCTCTCTTCTTCTTTCATCAACCTACTCCAAAGTACTGGAAAGCTAGTCTTTAAATAGATGACGATTCCATTGTTCTTCATATACGTTAAGTTTTCTTCTCTTACGACCGCACCGCCTCCTGTCATAACAACAGCATGTTGTACGGGTAATTGTCGAATAGCAAGAGACTCGTAATTACGAAACGCCTCTTCCCCTTCGTTTTTAAATATTTCTTTTATCGTTTGTCCGCGATCTTTTTCAACCGTTGAATCGACATCATAAGGAGGAACCTCTAACCGTTTTGAAAGCTGCTTCCCTACAGATGTTTTTCCACATCCCATGAAACCGACTAAATATATGGTGTTCAAATTTAACCCTCCACCCATTTTGTAACACTTTTCTGGGTTACATTATAATACACTTTTACCCTTTTTGTAGACTGGCGAATTGTAACAGCTTCAATCATGAACATCACTTCATCAACAGATATTTGCGTGACAATCATCTTAAGTGTCCCCTCGTTCACACTTAGGCTACGTTCTGACGGATAGACCGCCGGACCTTCTACCTCAACAAGTGCTCGATCAACACCTTGCTGAATCAATCGAATTTGTCTAAGATGCTCTTCTTGCATAAAAACAAACTGTCGTTCTGAAGCAACTTTTTCGGTTAGAAAACTAAAGAAAATTAACATGATAAAGCAAAGAGTTAAGATTAAAGGATAAACCATTCCTCTCTCATTCATAACCAATTCTCCGAAAACCACGACGAACTTGATTTCCTTCCTTATCATTCAATGTAACGTTAATAAAACTACCATATATTTCTTCTAATTTCATCTCTTGAATATTCTGCACCCAAACTTCGTGACCTAATCCATTAACTTGTTTTCGAATAAGAGAATGATAACGTGTGAAACTGATCACTTCACCTGTTGATAAAGTAATAAACAATGCGTTGTTCTTCACCTCAACTGTTGCTGCTTCTCTTATTTCCTTTCCGATCATTGAAAAAAATAATGCTGTTTCTTCAGACTGAACAGATTGCGGATGTTTTTGTAGGTGCGTTAATAACAGTGAAATCACCAAAGCAGTTACGATCAATACACCTAGAGCAATTATTGATTCTACAAGCGTATAGCCGTTTTTGTCTGCGGTGATTTCATAATGAACTCGCACACGCGGTATACTCTTTTTTGTTAGAACCTCTGAACGAAATACAAGTTTTGTATTCATCCGTCACACCTTTTCGTGTTTTTAGCTTATATTCTGTTCCTTCAACTAACCACTCACGCTCATCTGTCTCATGCCTAGTGATGCTTCTCATTGCAGCAGCATGATCCGCTTCTGTCATCGCATATAATAGTTGCTCTGATGTTTGTTGTTCTTGATACGAGATATATAGGAAAGGTAAACAGATCGAAAACACTACTGAGATCAACAAAACACCAAACATGGCTTCAATAAGTAAATAACCATTATTGTTTTTCAACATAAAATTTTCCTTTACCCAATTGAAGAACCATCTTATATGAAGTATTAGCAGAGTGGATGTAAATTGTCCCTGCACGACTGATGTTTCCATTCTGGTTAAATTGCACAGCTAATAACATCGAATAGCTCTCAAACCAGATGTGCTTTGGAAAAATCTTTTTTACAGGTTTTTTACTGCCGTTTCCTCGTATTTCATATATATGGTTCTCATTATCGATCGATAAGTTATAGATTCGATTCTCATTTACCGCTTTTTGCTGCATGTGAACGATGTCCTTTTGAAACGTTCGTATAAAGTATTCGGTCTCTCGATTCCTTTGAAAACTACCATACGAGGGATACGCAACAGCACTGATTGTTGCGATGATCACAAGTACGATCATCATCTCGATCAAACTAAATCCTAATTGACTTTTCTTTATGTGCTTAAGCCCTTCATTCACTCCTCACTGCTCACAGTTACGACTCCATTACTATCGATCAGTAAAGGTTTTTTGTCTGGACATGTTACCGTATCAATATATCCCCCATCATGAAGTTCTTCAATTGTAGGCAGTGTATTTTTTTCTGCCTCATACGCTCCAACTTGTCCCTGCACAAGATCGATGGTCGCTTCACAGCCTAATGATTTTACGAGACTGTTATTCTTCGTCATGCTCGGTAAGGCGATAAGCATCAATACTGAAATGATCAAGAGCACGATCATCATTTCAATTAAAGTAAATCCTTTTTCATTTTTCATATTCTTCCTCCTCATAATGCTTCCATGAGTGTAAACATAGGCAATAACATAGAGGCAAACATAAGTAAGACAAAAACTCCAATCCCAGCGAATAGAATAGGCTGTATCTTTTGCAATGACATGTAGATCTTTTCTTCTAACTCCTTAAAGATCCATTCGCCATACGAAATTAATTCTCTCCCAAGTTCACCATGAGCTAATCCAAAGCGAACAATATCAGCTAGTTCTTTCGTGAAATATGACTTCGCAAGCAAAAGATCAGTAAGTTCAGTTCCATTCAAGAGACCTTTCTGAAGCCTCTGACTTTCTTCCTTATAAAAACCTTTGTTTAAGTGATCCTCCATAACAAGAAGAGCATCCGAAACGGATAAACCACTTTGCAGCATTGAGCCGAAGTTCACACTAAAAAAATGAGTATTCAATAAAACAAGAAAATTTCTTAAGATTGGAATTCGCAAGAGTAGATCCATCTGTGTAGAAGGCTTTGCTTTCTTTCTCATAATGATAATAACAATCCATAAAGTGAGGCATAAAGACAGGAAGTATATTCCCAAAAGTGGTATAAACCCTAAAAAAGTAAGCATCCATGTAGTAAACATCGGAGTTTTGACTTCTAACGATGAAAATAGGATTGAAAATTGAGGAAATAAGAATTGATAAAACACAATCCCAATCCACGCTGTGAGGAATAGAAGAAAGAGAGGATATCTGATGGCTTTGTTCAGACGTGCACGCCATTCAGCTTTTTTCTTCATAAAAGTCCCGTTCTCCATGAGACTTCTTGTCAAGTTGCCGTTCGCACTGTTTATCGATAACGAACTTACTACTTCCTTTGGCAATTGTAGCGGTGAAAAGATTTCGATAACCGAACTTCCAGAAGCAAGGATCTCGAGCATATCATCCACTACTTCTTGCTTACTTTGTGGAAGCTGTGACCTGACGAGTTCGATGCTCTTGTTAATGGTGTAGCCTTGATCCAACAAAAAGCCAAGCTTATAAAGAAACGTCCCTTGAGAAGCCCGTTTCCAGCCCCTTCTTATCACTTTTTGTTTCTCCTCCCATCCATCTTTCATAGCTCTCTTTTGTTACATAACCTGCTGCAAAGGCATGATTAAAGGAAAAAGAGAGATTTTTATAAGTAGGCATGTCAACGCTAACCTTACTTAAAGAAGATAATAATTCTTGATTACAAAGCATCTCGTAGATTCCTGCTCTTCTATACGTTCTGAATTTAAAACAAAAATCAACGCAATCGTCTCCACAAAAAGGACACGGTATCGAAATCAGTCGCTGAGATACAATACCCATCAATGTTTGTTGCAGTTCAGTTTCTTGTATGCCAAATTCTCGAAGACGCTCAATACACCCGATACAATCTGCAGCATGCATCGTAGACAGCACAAGGTGTCCCGTCAATGATGCACGAATAACAAGTCTTGCAGTCGATTCGTCTCTGATCTCACCGATCATGATCACATCGGGGTCATGCCTCAACAATGACTTGAAACCTTCACCATATGTCAGACCTGCTTTTTCATTAATTTCCATCTGCAGAAACGAATCTACTTTCCGTTCTACGGGATCTTCAAGTGTTACTACTTGCCGTTTATAATTTTTCTGAAGGTGATGAAGCAAAGAATATAAGATGGTGGTCTTACCGGATCCGGTTGGGCCAGAGAACAATAGTAGACCGCTGGAACGTTTAATAAGGGATAAAAGTTTTTGGAACACGTGAGGAAAAAGTGATAGTTCATGAAGAGTTAGTGTTTCTTGCTGAGGAAGTAATCGAATGACGAGTGATTCATTAAACGCGGATGGTATAGATGAAAAACGAAGATGTACATTTACATTATTGATCAAAACGTCCATTGAACCGCTCTGTGGCTTGCGATGTTCGCCAATGTCCATTCTAGCAGAATATTTAAAATGAGCGAGCACCCTGATATACTCTTCTTGAGAAAGCTTTCTGTGTTCAATCAGCCGATCATCTATACGAAATTGAACGATTCCCCCTTTTTTTATCGGTATAAAATGAATGTCTGTTGCTTTCTGAACTACTGCCTCATGAAGGATTGAATTGCCTAACAGCTTAATCGGCAAGTGGTATCATCTCCCTTTTATTTGGATTGGTATATTAATTCTGTCATAAAACGACAATTCCTGCATTTTTTTAAAAAATGGATGCATATAAATTTCGACAGAGCTCATACTAGTATTGTTGCATTGGGCTATAGCCAAGCGGTAAGGCAACGGACTTTGACTCCGTCATGCGTTGGTTCGAATCCAGCTAGCCCAGCCAAAAAAAAATAACACTCTTTAAAAGCAAAGAGTGCTATATTCAGGACACATGACTAGAGATGTGTTCTTTTTCTTTTGTAGAACATAATTTTTTCATATCTCCAGGACTATACCCCGCAATGAGCTGTTTCCCATCTGTCACTAATGGCCGCTTCAACAGTTTCGGATTTTTACTCAATAGCGTTAATAGTTCATTGGTTGAAAGATCATAGATATCAACATCTAGTGATTTAAAAGACTGACTTCTTTTAGCCAAAATATCTTCTGTTCCATACTTTGTAAGTTTCAATAGCTCTCTAAGTTCTTCAACCGTTGGCGTTTCTTTAAATAGGTGTCTTTCATCAAACGATACTTTATTTTGCTTAAGCCACATTTTTGCTTTACGGCACGACGTGCAGCTTGGGTATGTGTAGAATGTTATTGAACTCATAAGACTCACTCCTTTTGGTTTACATTACCTTTAAAAGAGGCATAATAAACCAAAAAACAGCTAATATTCATGAATTATCTTTTAATTGTGTATTTATCCGCTTACAATTGGCATTTACAAGTGAGTGGAAACTCATATATAATACTAAAGGATACAAGTATTGGCGAAAAAAGGAGGGGATACATATGTCAAGAATGTATAAGGTTTTAGGCTTTTGGACTGGAATCATCGGAGTCATGGCTTATTTAGGCGATATGCAAGACATGGCGTTATTGTTCTTAGGACAAACGATTATGTTCGTTTCTTTAGGGTATTTGAACTTATCTGAGCGTATGTATATTTATATCTTTGGTGCTTATTTAACTGTTTTCTTTGTTGGTTTTACATACTGGTCAACGTTTATGATGACTCCTGGCGCTGGCGGAGGACATTAATCAGTTCTCTAAAAGAAGCTACAAAAAAGCAGACCGTTACGATACGGTCTGCTTTTTTTGTTGTATAACTTGGAATCCATTCGCCAGTGTATGATCGAGTAGGAATGAACGTATAGCCCGATTTCTCTTATGTTCGATGGAGAATGGATCAAGACTTTGTGTATCCTTTAACAAGGATAATAGTCCTTCCTCTAATAAGAAATCTCCTTGATTCTTTAAACGTAATGTAGTTACATCAGAATCTTTACCTGCTTTTATCACTTGTTCCCAATCTATGTGAAACGTAATATCCATCATCCCGGGAAATGCTAACGGATTGTTTTGTATTTGATGACGATAATAGCCCCTAATACTTCCTTCTTTTAAATGTGTAGTGTTCCACTCTTCGCCAATCAATCCATAATCAACAAAAAACAAGCAAGATTCTTTTTCTATCCATTCGTAAATGGTTTTTAGCCAAGTAAGCATGGAAAAGGAAACTTCAAGTTCATTTGTTTTGTTTCTAAAAGAAAAGATTTCATCCAATGTCTTTTGTAATGATGAATTTTCCAGTTGCCGATAAACAAAACATAGATTTTCAGTGTTTTTGTGAAGAGATACTCCTTTTTCATACCATTCTTCTTTTCTTCGTTTAAAGATCCGAAGTGGAAACGCATCAAGAACTTCATTTGCAAATATAATTCCTCTGAATGATGGGTATCGCTGTATAAGTTCATCCAATGAACAAAGAATCGTAATTGGAAATCCAGCCAACTTCTTTTCCAATAAGCTTTTGTGATACGGACTCGGTTCTACAATGACATATGAAACGTGTTCGATTGATCGTAAAGACCAACTCTCTTGAACTTGCCGAGCAAAATGACCGCTTCCTCCCCCAAACTCCACGACGATTGGATCGAGATTATTATCAGCGATCGTACGTACAAATAAATCTGCCCATACCATAGCAAATACGTCTGAAACAAGGCTTGCTGTATAAAAGTCCCCGTTTTTACCGATCTTCACGTTCTGTTTCATGTAATAACCCTCTATCGGATGATACAGGGCATGTCCCATGAACTCTTCCATTGTTATCCATTCATCTGTTTTTAATTTTTTTTGCAGGAAACTCGTGGGTAACACGATTAAAACCCGCCTAAAAATGGATTCGAATCCATTTCCATTCCCACTGTTGTTTCAGGGCCATGACCTGATAAAACGACCGTTTCTTCTGGCAGATTAAGCAGCTTTTCATGAATACTATTGATCAACACATCCTGATCCCCACCATGAAGATCTGTTCTTCCAATACTTCCTGCAAACAATGCATCACCTGAAAAAACAGCACCACTGCTTTTATGATAATACGAAACACTTCCCGGCGAATGACCTGGAGTCGTTAGGACCTCGAATGAAAAACTTCCGATCTTCAAGGTATTATCTTGATTCGTTAAAATGTGGCTTGCTGGCTTTGCTGTAATGCTCTGACCAAAATATTTTGATCCATTCTTTTTTATGTCACTCAGCCAATCTGCTTCTTTTTTATGAACATACAACGGTATATTATATTTTTCACGGACGTCATCGACAGCCCCGATATGATCAAAATGAGCATGCGTTAGTAAAACAGCTAAAGGTCTAACCTTTAATGACTCTAATGCTTGTATGATCCTTCTACCTTCACTGCCCGGATCGATGACTATAGCTTCGTTCTGATTATTGTAGATAATATATGTATTCTCTTGTACAGGTCCTACCGTTAACTTTTTCCACTTCATTGTTTATAGCCTCCAATTGCAAGTTATTACTTTCTATCTTACACTAAAACAAACATTATTTCGGAGGAAACACATGAAAGTATTTTTCGGATACGAAAATATGGATACGCCCGATCCTGTTTCTATGCATGATCAACATGAAGATCTCATCATTACTTCTCAAAAAGATGATGAACTTTTTGAAGCAATACCTTTGCTTTCAATTAAACCTTTAAGAACCACTCTTTTATTTGAGGATTATGGGTTTACATCTGACTCAAAACAAACGTATCTTTATCTTGATATGATAAGTATCTTTTATATTAAAGAAGGGGAAGAGCAAGAGAAGACAATGTTTTTATTTCAAACAGAAGAAGAATTAATTGCAGAAATCATACATAAAAACGATAGATTTTTTGTTGTTGGAAGCCAGCAAGAACTCCTTGTTAAAAAGTGGGCTTCTGCCTATAAACTAACAATTGAGTTCATTTTGTTCCAAAGTGCACTCGACAAACCAGAATAAAACAAGTAAAATAATACAAGGTTATACCTGTGTGAAAGCGTTATACATAGGATTGGTATTACTCCAGAGCAAGGGGGCACAGAATAATGGGATTAGCCATTATATTCGGCTTAGTAGCTATTTTAGCTGCATTGGGATTATTGCGTTCGTTAAAAATTAAAAATTTAATGGCAGCAGGTTTTGCCTTTTTAACGTTTGCAGTTTTTGGCTGGTTTACAGTCATGACTGTTCTGGACGTTTTAGTAGGCAGCGGCGGCTCTACAGGCCATTAAAAAGCTAAAAAACCATCAGAATTCCCTTTCTGATGGTTTTTTCTTTCTTTTAAGCTTGTGCAGCCCCTCATCCTGCCTTACATGTAAAGAGCGGCTAACAGGATCCCTCTTGTATCTTCATAGATCGTATCGAACTGTCGTAAAGGAAGTGGGTTAACCCCTATTCCAAGCTCGATGGTGAATCCGGGTTTCCTGTATTCTTGAATAAACCAATCTTTGTATCCTGCATAACTATCCACATATCTAATCGCTTTATATCCGCTAACCCTCTCAAATTCACTTGCGATCTCTCCTGATATCGGCATAGGTTCTTCCCCTTCAAAACCCCAGTATAATTCTTTTCCCTGTGTATGAAGGGCTACCACTCGATCAAATTGGTGCTTTTCTGTAACCTCTGCCATCACTATTGCTTCTGGTTCACTTAATGGAGCGGTACCAGGATAATCCCTTGGTGCAGGAGAAGTTGGTTTTCTCACTTGTTCAAGCTCCCATCTTGCAGGAAATTGATTATTAAGGTCTACCCCTCGAATATTCGCTTTCCACCCAGAGAAATCTTTGCTTCCTTTATTTAATTTTAAAACAACCTCTTTCCACTCAGAGTTCTCTGGGAGATCGTTCAAAACGAGGTCGACTCCATCTGGATCGACCATAGGAACCGCGTAAAGTGTAGTATCTCGATATAAGTCCATAGCTTTGTATCCATTCAATACTTTATCTGTTGATAGTGCAGCTGCATATTCATTAATAAACCTCATCAGAACTCCGGAAGTAATCCATTCGTTTCCATGAAACGAACCGTTAATATGCACTTTCTTTTTTCCATTTCCTATTACAAGCATCTCTATCGGTTTATCGAGAACAGATTTACCAATCTCCTGTTTTTTTATGAATGGATAAACGTTAAGAAGTTTACTTATATCATGATTTAGTGCAGCTGTATTGTATTTCCTCTGACATTTTATTGATGGATACGGCAGCACTCTCGGAATATTGATGATGTCCTTCGTAAATATTTCCTTCGGTTTCACAGTTGGATTAACTAAATATAATGCATCCAGAGGAATATCATATTTATCTGCTATTGAAAAAAAAGTATCACCATTTTTAATCTTATATTTTTCTAAGAACATTCCAGGGATCTCTATACTCTCCCCTGCGATCATGCTTGCTGCGGTTACGTTAGGATTAGAGTCTTTAATCAACACGTAAGGGATAGATAATAGACGTGAGTAATACCAGAATGAATCGCCGTTACGCATGACAATTTCCAAACAGAGCCCTCCCTTTAAACCTTCCTCTTAAAGATGTATGTTCGCACAAAGCAGTTATGCAATAAAAAAGCACTCAACCGAAGTTGAGTGCTTCTAAATCTTTATTGTTTTTGCTTTTCTTCTTGTTTAACAGCTTTATCTTTTGCTTTATCTTTGTCGTAGAACCTTAATAGATCTCCATAAATGATACGGTCTGACATATCAAGTTCAGTCTTAGCGCGTTCACTGTATGGCTCACAAGCATTGTTTTCACCTTCAACAGGTTCTCCTGTTGCTTTGTCATAACACTTACCATCTGTGAACACATTATCTTTAGTGATATAAGAATTGTCACGAAGGACAGCGAAATCTTCTCTATCTTTAGAGAATAAATCTGAACCTAGCTGAATGTCACCTTTCGTATCAATACCTAACAAGTGAAGGATCGTTGGTTTAAGGTCGATCTGTCCACCAACTGTATCCATTGTTTTTCCTTTTTCACCTGGCATATGAACAATTAAAGGTACTTTTTGCAATTGAGTCGATTCAAAAGGAGTAATTTCTTTTCCTAAGAATTGGCCCATTGCATCATTATGGTTTTCAGATATACCATAATGATCGCCATACATGATAAAGATCGAATCTTCATAAAGACCAGCTTCTTTAACATCAGCGAAGAATTCTTTTAGTGCTTCGTCTGTATAACGGACAGTTGTAAAGTAACGGTTAACTGTTCCATCGCTAGACGTCCACTCTGGAATCATTTCATCTTCCTCTTCTAATGTGAACGGGAAGTGGTTTGTTAACGTAATATATTTCGTATAGAACGGTTTGTTCATCGCTTGCATCTCTTTAAGGTGTGGAATGGATTGTTTAAAGAAATCTTTATCCTTTAACCCCCACCCGATTGAGTTCTCAGGAGTTACCTCGAAATCTTTTAATGAGTAATAACGGTCGTAACCGAAATTATCATACATGATATCACGGTTCCAGAAACTTTTGTTGTTAGCATGCTGTACGGATGAATAGTAACCTTGCTCTTTTAAAATTTCTGGTGTTGCATTGTATTGGTTCTGAGAATGAGTAAAGAAAACTGCTCCACTTGGTAGTGGATATAAAGAGTTATCTAATAAAAACTCTGAGTCAGACGTTTTACCTTGCCCTGTTTGGTGATAGAAGTTCGGGAAGTAATAACTGTCTTTGATCAGATCATTCATAAATGGTGTAATCTCTTTACCGTTAACAGACTCATTAATGACAAAGTTCTGTGTTGATTCAACTGAAATGACAAAAACGTTCTTGCCTTTCGCTTTACCAAACATCTCAGGGTTTGGTTCTTTGTAATTAGCACGCGAATAGTTCTCGATATCTGTAATTTCACTTCCATCAGCAAATGCACGCTGTGCTTTTGCTTTAGATTGGATGATGGAATCGTAGATATGGTAGTTATATGAACCAATGTTTTTAATCAACATTTCACGGTCAAAAGTACGTGTTAATAATTGCGGTCTTTCCGTCTCTGCTATACCAACGTTCACGATGAATAATACGATTGCCGCAGCAAAAGTAATCGTGATTTGCTTGCGTGAAGCACGTGCAGGTCGGTAATCAGCTCGTCTCATGAAATAAGCCAAAATAACGATGTCAATGAATACCAATAAATCAGTAGGTTGTATCAATTCAAATACACTATTACCTAAGTCGCCCATGTTGCTCGTTTGGAATAAGACTGGAATGGTGATAAAGTCATTAAAGAAACGATAGAACACCATATTGGCATACATAATAAAACTCATGATCGCACTGACAGCAACAATCATTCTTCTGTGTGTTCTTCCTTTAAAGTAAAGTGTTATACCTAAGAAAAGAACAATAGAACTGATCGGGTTAATAAAAAGAATTAACTCTTGAACTTTGTTGTCCATTGGCAGTTCAAATGCGGTTTTATAAATGATAAATGTTTTAATCCATAATAAAGCAATTGCGATAAAGAAAAATCTATATTCAGCAAAAGCTTGTTTCATTTTTTCTTTCATATGTTCTCTGACCTCCTCAATCAAAAAGAACTCTCGTTTTCATTTTTTCCCTATTAACTATCTCTCTTTGCATCCGGTACGCATTGATCTTAAGAATGTAAATTCATCTTTTACAAATTTACAAAACCTTAATCAAAGGATTACATAAAGAGTATATTAAATGGTTTCACACAAGAATTCAATACCCTAACGTACTATTTCAAGATTCTGACAAATAGGACAACAAAACTATATTAGTTTTACCCCTTTTTTAAATCCATAAACCATTAGACGAACTTGACTCAAAAAAGTTTCAAAAAAATGAAAACGAACCGCGGTGAAGCGGTTCGCTGTTTAAACAACTTTTTTAATATTTTCCTATGTTAGCCGTTGAACTGATTTCTTTTACAAAGGACTGTATAGAAAAAATTTCCTTCTATTTACCTACAAGCTCTCTGTTTAAAATCAAAATTTAATTAACTGCCATTTACACAAGGATTAATTAGCGATTATGTTTAGCTAACCAAGCTCCTCCGATTACACCAGCATCGTTGCCTAGTGTAGCCACTTTCATTTCAGCGCCCTCTGCAACTCTCTTGAGTGCAAAATGATTAAATTTCTGCTCTAAACGCTCCATTAAAGTATGACCTGCTTTAGAGACTCCTCCACCAATAACGATCTTACCTGGGTTAATGCTGTTTGCAAGGTTTGATATCACTAATCCTAAATGAAATGTCACTTCTTCCAACGTGTCGATTGCTACTTGATCTCCCTTTTCAGCAGCTGCTACAACATCTTTAGCTTTTATATCACCCTTTTGCTCTAATAATGTATGAAGAGAGGAAGAGGTGTCTTGAAGAGCTTTTTCTTTGGATATGCGTGAGATACCTGTTGCTGAAGCTATCGTTTCTATGCAGCCCGTACGACCGCAGTTACATGGTGCTCCACCATTTGGTATAGCAGTTATATGCCCGATCTCACCAGCCATACCATTTGTTCCGTGCATGATATGTCCGTTTACGATAATTCCGCCGCCGACTCCAGTACCTAATGTAACCATCAGTAAGTTGCCTTCACCATCACCTGCACCACGCCACATTTCTCCGATTGCAGCGATGTTAGCGTCATTATCTACGATGACAGAAAGGCCTGTCGCTTTTTCTAGCTCTTCTTTTAACGGATAATCTCTCCACCCGATGTTTACGGCATGGAAGATGAATCCTGTTTTCATATCAATGAAACCAGGAGCCCCCATACCAATCGCCTCAAGCTTTTCTTTTGGTTGTGATAAGTCCTTTAGCTTTAGATGGATGGATTCAGTAATATCTGTGACGATATGCTTTCCATCTTCACTAATATTTGTAGGGATTTCCCACTTCTCTACAATATGACCGTCTAACGTTACAAAAGCGATTTTAATTGTCGTTCCACCTAAATCAACACCAACTAGCCATTTCTCCATCTTGTCTCATCCTCTATTGTAATTTATTATGTGCTGCTCGAATAATGATGATCGCATTCTTGAATTCGTTTACATCAATGAGTTTTTGTTCGTAGAGTTCTCTGACTTCTTCTTGGATCAATTCTAAATCAGCTATCTTGTTTCCTGTATATATGAAGGTTCCAAACCTTTTTAATAGCTGTTGAACATCATACATTGTTTTCATAATTATCACCTTTGTCATTATAACAAATAGTATAAGGAAAAATGCAAGCCTTCGCACAGAATTTATATACAAAAAAACAGCTGTACATGGCAGCTGTCTTTTTAATATCCATTAGCGATCGGGATCTTTCGGATGTAATACGATTGGTCTTCTGTTCTTTAAAGGCATAGGAATCCTTAAGATCACATCTCGGATGGCTTTTGGGTTAAAAGGAATGAACGGCCAGAGATAAGGGATGTGAAAGGACTTAAACGATACAAAGAACAATACGGCTAAAGTAAAGCCTATAATATATCCTGGTACACCTAACAATGCGGTTAATCCTAATAGAGAGAGTCTTAATAAACGATTTGCTAAGCTGAGCTCATACGTTGGAGTAGCAAATGTCCCTATTGCAGCTATTGCGATATAGAGAACTACTTCATTTACAAATAGACCTGCTTCAATCGCTACTTGTCCAACTACAATAGCTGAGACCAATCCTAGTCCAGTCGATACAGATGTCGGTGTATGAATGGTAGCCATCCTGAGCATATCCATACCCAATTCGATGATCACAAACTGCAAGAATAAGGGGACAACCCCAATCTCTTCAGGACCTATAAATGATAAATTTACAGGTAGTAGTTCTTTATGCACAGAAAACAAATACCACAATGGCAATAAAAAGATCGATATCCACACAGCTAAAAATCGAACAAACCTTAAATATGCACCAACGACTGGTTTCTGCCTATATTCTTCTGCATGCTGCAGATGATGCCAGAATGTTGTTGGGGTGATCAAGACAGAAGGAGAGCCATCTACATAAACCAAAACATGTCCTTCAAATAAATGAACCGCTGCAGTATCTGGTCGTTCTGTATACCTCACTAACGGATATGGATTGAGGTGACGGCCACAAATAAATTCTTCAACTGTTTTCTCACCCATCGGAAGTCCATCCGTATCAATTTTTTTCAATGAGTCTTTAATACGTTCAACGATATGGGGATCCGCAATATCATCTATATATGAAATACATACATCTGTCTTCGATCTCCTGCCTATACTCATGTACTCCATGCGGAGTGAACGATCACGAACTCTTCTTCTCGTAAGTGCGGTATTGAATACGATCGTTTCAACAAAACCATCTCTTGCCCCTCTAACAACGCGCTCAACATCCGGTTCTTCAGGTCCTCTAACCGGGTATGTTCTAGCATCAATTTGAAGGATTTCCGAAACACCTTCAACGATAAGAACTGTGGGTCCACTTAATACCCAATCGATTCCTTGATTCAGATCATCTGACGTTGAGATTTCTATATAAGGGAGATACGTCTTCATCAGCTTTACAAGTGGATCCGGATCTAATTGACCAGGCTCTAGATCGGCAAGCAGCTTCATTAAATAATGAAGAATATCATCTTTAACGAATCCATCAACCATAAATAAGGCCATTCTTCTTCCGGCATATTCTAAGTCAAGATGAATACAATCAAAACTTATGTCAACGCCTAGTTGATTTTTCATATACTGAACGTTTTCATCAAAACTAGGTGAAAGAGGTTGTTTTTTTGGCAGATATGACATTTTTTTCATCACTCCTCTGCCTATCATCTTTCACTTTATTTTTCTGTTTCATACCTTGGTCAACAACGATTACTCTAAACTTCTTCATAACTTCATTTCAGTGGCAATGAGTAGATAAAAAAGTAAAACCCTTAGCTAAGGCTAAGGGTTTGCAGACTAAACTAGAGGCGACTTCAAATAGGCGTGAATAAGCTCTGCTGTATTTTTTAATGACTTGATATGTGTACGCTCAAAAGCATGAGATGCATCAATCCCAGGTCCGATAAGACCATGCACAATATCGGCGCCAGCACGAATGGCTGCTGTTGCATCTGAACCATAATAAGGATAGATATCAACTTTATATCCGATATCATGTTTTTCCGCTAAATCTACAAGATGTTTTCTTAACCCATGATGGTAAGGTCCCCCAGAGTCTTTTGCACAGATACTTACGGTAAATTCATCTGTTGCCTGACCGTCACCGATCGCACCCATGTCTACCGCTAAATACTCGACTGTATCAGTTGGAATGTTCGAATTACCACCATATCCGATCTCTTCATTGTTACTGATCAAAAAATGGGTCGTGTAAGGCAGCTTAATGGAATTGGCCTTGATCTGTTTGATTACATACATCAAGATCGCAACACTCGCTTTATCATCTAGATGACGAGACTTCACAAATCCACTATCCATTTGTTCGAATCTAGGCTCGAAAGATACAAAATCTCCTACTGAGATTCCCGCTTCTTCAACATCTTTCTTAGAATGAAACTCTTCATCTACTCGAACGACCATGTTCTTCTCATCCCGTTTTAAATCGTTCATTCCTTTATATACGTGTGCGGCTGTCTGATGCATCATAATCGTGCCGCTAAACGTTTTTCCTGAGTTTGTATGTATAGAGCAATATTCACCTTCAATGGTATTCCAATAAAATCCTCCGATTAGGTCTAATTTTAGACGCCCATCGCTTTTAATCTCTTTCACCATAGCACCCAAAGTATCTACATGTGCGGTCAACAGGCGGTGTTTTGAATCATCCTCACCTCGAATGGTAGCAATCACAGCACCTTTGTTCGTTGTTTTAAATGACACCTGATTTTTTTCTAAGAATGATTTCATAAAATCGATTGCGGCTTCTGTATTCCCAGACGGGCTTGGGATATGTACAAGTTCTTTAATGTAACTCACGATCTCTTTTGTTTGTATTTCCATGACTCTAACCCCTCTCGTTTAACCCCTTCATACTTTTCTTGAACTCGAGCCTTCTAAATTGGACAGGATTGCATAAAATTTAGGAACAAGTTGTCCGAAAGGGAGGCTGATTTGTATGAAGTGGAGAATTTCAATTTATCTGTTAATTATTATACTTGTAATAGGTATCATCTACCAGCCGTTTGTAAAAAAAGAAGCACGTGAAAGCATTACATTCTTTCCGTTAGATAACGCTTTTTCTTTTAAGGAAGCAGACTCGGAGCTTTCATTCGTTAGAGGAACCACTTCAAACTATGACTTGCTTTGGAAGGTAAACTCAGAGACTTCTGAACGTGTTTATTTGAGGCAAGATATTGCAATGATTTTCGAGAACGGAAAACTTAACAACAAGATGACAGAATGGAAAACATCTGCTTCAAAGATTGACCTTGAAAAAGACATTATAAGTTCGATACCGGGGCTATGGGAAGCCATCTCCTTTCATCAAGGTGAAATACATCTTAGTGAAGAGAAATACCGTTCTGTACAGAGAATGAGTAAGGATTATTTATATGCAGCAAAACTAGATCAATCGTTCTCAAGTTTTCAAGTCCCTAAGGATACCGAGCGGAAAGCTAAAAATGAACTCGATGAAAAAACAAATAAATTTCTGCAGCAAACACTCACACAAACAACAAACTTCTATCAGATTGATATCAACGAATATAGCGTGATCTCATTAGAATCGTTAACAGATTATAACAGCAAACCACTACCTGGGTTCTCTCCATCCAAAAGTCAGGAGATTATAGGGAAGCTTTGGGAAGGATTATATAAAAATTACTTTTTAGGCATTACTACAAAAAATGGACAAAGAGTAAGTCCGATCGGAAGTTCGATGCCTTTCATCTTAATCAGTAAAGATAAAAAATATTTATTTGTTTTATTTCAGACAACTAACGGAGAGAACATCCAGCTGATTCAATATATCTCATGATGACTTCTATTAATTCACGGCTAGAGTAACAGTTATGATGAGGATTACTCTCATTCGTAATAGTAAATTTCAACGGATTCCACCATATAGCAGTCCACTCAGCTTGAATGGCTGGAACCATATCTAAGGAATAAGAATCACCAACATAGTATAAGGCGCTTGCTTCCGTTTTCTTCTTTACAAAATGGAAAATCTCAGGACTAGGTTTAGCCACTTTTATTTCCGATGAAATATAGATGTGTTTTTCGGGAATATCAAGTTGCAGTTGCTTTATTTTGTTTCTTTGAACGAAAGCACTTCCGTTAGAAATGATTCCGTACGTGATTTTATAACGAGTTAAGACTTGGAAAATATCCTTTATCCATGAATAGGGTTCTACAAATAAATGCACATTCTTTTCAAACAGCTGTTGAAATTGCTGTATTTCTTTCTTACTAAAATTTCTTAACCTTGCTGCACGTAATGAAGATAATAGGCGTTTACTTTGATATTCTTCTCGAGTGATCCATTCTTTTTCATACGCCTGCCAATAAAAATCACAAAAAGTCTTATAACAAGTGAACCATTTTTCTTCTAACTTCTTATCTGCGTTATCCATAGAAGTAATGCTACGAAATGCAAATAAAGAAGCCTTCTTAAAGGAGGCTTCATAATCGAACAGCGTATTGTCTAAATCAAAGAAGAATGCTGCTTTTTCCGATTGCATGGTCAAATGATTTCATCCATCATTTTAGATCGCAACCCTGGAAATGACATAGCACTGCCAACTAAGAAACGACGAATAAACGGATTGCCAAGAGCGCTATTCATCAAACGGTATCTCATTCTGTAACCGAGTACAATAGCAAGGAATATCAAAAAGCTTTTAATCACAAATCCTTTCATGTGAAAACCTCCTTGCTACTACTTTCTGTTTGGAATGCACTTTTTATTCGTCCCCTAGATTTAAAAGATCTTCTTTCGTATTAACATTCTTGAAAAAGCATGCCTCTTCTTCTTGTACTTCTATATATTTTGTGTGTTTACGGTCTAATAAGGATAAAACCTTTAAGTTTTCCTTCATTAAGTTCTCTTTCATTTGATGAAGACATGATCTCTTGTATACGCCGTTAAGTGGAAACACTTTTCCGTTCAAAACCGGGATGATGCAATCATACTCCGGATGCTCAGTAGCAAATTCCATCCATTTTCCATACATATCGCTGCTCATTCTAGGCATGTCGCAAGGGGTAACCAAATAATAATCTCCCTTTCTTTCCATCATCGCACTGTATATTCCCGCTAAAGGACCTTTTCCTTTAAAAGATTCAACATCGGCAATTAGTTCTGTGGCATAAGGATGGCTGTGCTCTAACTTCTCTATCCATTCTTCACGAACAACAGCTACGAGCTCATCTGAATGTGGAGCGATTGCATTCATCGCTTTTTCAAAAAAAGTGGTAACTCCCCATTTAGCGAACAATTTTGGACTACCAAACCTTCTAGATTCACCGCCTGCAAGAACAACCCCTATAACTTTCAACTTAGGAACCATATGTATAAACCTCCCGCAATCAGACCTCCAATAATCGTAGAGGAAAAATTCACAAGATTGTTTGTAAAAAAGGCATATCCAAATACTTTTACCGTCTTGGCACCACAATGAGTGCGGCTTTCGGTTTCTCTTTTACAAATGGAACAAACATACTTTTGTTCAAACCAAGCCCCGAAAAGGGTATCTGCTACGTTTCCTAAAAATCCAGAAATCGCAATACACATCAGAATCGTAATCGATGTGTCGTAAAGAAAATAAAAGCTAAAGCCAATTAATAATGCTCCTGTCGCTGCTGCAATTGTACCTAGACTTGATACTGCACCTGATAAGCCAGGTTCAACCTTTTTCCATTCTTTAATATGAAACGGTCTTCGCTTCGATAGGACACCTATCTCTGAAGCCCATGTATCTGCTGTAGCTGTCGCAAAGGTAGCCGCAAACACAATATGCCATAACGGATCTGAAAACGTCAGATGACCTATTGCTGCAAGTAGAGCTGCTCCACCATTGGCAAGTACTTGCCAAGCAGACCTTCCCTTTTTGTCTTCGATGTGTAATGCGTCTTGATCCTGTTTTTTGTCTTTCTTCCATTTCGTTAAAAGTGTAGAAGTTATGAAAAAGAGACCGAGTATAATCAAACCTTGCCAACCAAAAGCCTTATTAATAATTACTCCCAATATAAAAGCTGTTAAACTGCCTGCAATCGTTAGCCATTTGAATAAAGCTGACATGATGGAAAGAAGAGCGATACCTACTAGTATGATCATCATCTACCGAAATCGACCCTCTTCCGTAATAACCGTATCCACAGGGATATCATAGTTTTCATGTGGAAGAGAATTCGTAGTCTGTAAGGTGTAAGCAATTGAAAGTTTAGAACCATCATAAGATTGTAAGTAGCGATCGAAATATCCGCCACCGTAACCAACTCTGTACCCTTCTCTATCAAATACTAGACCTGGCACGATGATCATGTTCAGTTGAGACGGCTCTATGTACGAAGTAACATCAACTTTAGGTTCGTATAGATCCATATATACATTTTCTAGTTCTTCATATGAACGTATCTCTCTGAACTCCATCTGTTTATGTTTAGAGTAGCACTTAGGGACGCCGACAATCTTTCCTTCAGTCCATGCTTGGTTTATGATGTAAGACGTATCAAGCTCAAATGTTCTAGAAACGGTGATACCGATACAATTTGCCTTCTTCCATTCGTCCGTTTGAAATAAAAGATTAGATATCGCTTCGCTTTTTACCTTTCTTTCTTCTTTTCCCATTGAGAGCAACAATTGTTTTAACTTCTTTCGCCATTGTGATTTATCCATATATTAAACACCTCTATAACGTGATGTATTTATCTTATCATGAGTCTGATTGCATGAAAAAACGCCTGATCCCTCATTTGCATGGGTCTCAGGCGCTTCTACGTGAAGTTACTTTGTTTCACGGTGAACTGTGTATTTCTTTAAACGCGGGCTGTATTTTTTAAGCTCTAAACGGTCTGGATTCGTACGCTTGTTTTTTGTAGTGATGTAGTTACGATCACCAGTTTCAGTACAAGCTAAAGTAATGTTTACACGCATTGTTGTTTCCCTCCACATCTTTACCAAAGTACATTTTCATGGTTACTAACAGTCATATTCTCTATTAAACCATACCATAACATGATAACAAATTCTTTTCTAACGAGCAAGTGAGTTTTGTGAAAGTTTCTCATAGACTTTGGTATATTCTTTGAGAACATCTATAAATGTAGCATGTGACCATGTGAGAGGAGCCACTGACAAAGCCTCTCCAGTAAACGGATGCAGTTGTTCAGGTAAGACACCTGTAGAAAAACTATGTTCGTGAACCCAGCGTAAAATTTCATGAGGACGTTCTAGGTCTTGAAGTGATTTCGCACATTGCACATGCCATTTTGCAAGCCATAGCGTACAGATCAACCATGGATTCCCAGGCGCTCTTGTCATATCGTGCGTTTGTTGAAAGTAATAATCATTCGTATACCTTGCTATCCCGCCTACACCTGACTTAATGCTTAACTCTTCATTCATCTGCTGCATCGTTCGGACGATTCGTTCATCATCGGCAGGATATACACCAAACGCAAAGAGAGCATACATGCTAGATTCCATCGTGAAATCTTTTTTATAGGCGTTATCATCCAACAGATAGATACCTCTTAAAAACCTTCCTGAGTCTTCATCATACAAATGCTTTTCCATTCCAGCTTTTATTCGGTCTGCACCCTTCTTATACCTCTCCGCTCGGTCATCTTCACCGAATAGCGTCGCAAAAGAATAAGCAGCCATAAGACCCCCATATACAGAGCTTGCTGTAAAGGTAAAGATCCCTCTTCTTTCTTCCCAAAGATCATAAGAAGGCAACGGAAGGTCAAGCTCTTCTTGCATATATTGAAGCAAAAATCTCGCACTCGGACGGACTAATGATCGATAGAGAGATTGAGCAAACTCAATATCTCCTGTTTCTTTATAATGTTCCCAAAATGCCCACAGTACGAGCGCTGTTTCATCTTCTTGAATCGGCAGCTGGCTCGATCCTTCTTTATCGATCATTGGATGCCAAGATGATCCGATCGAACCGTCGGGGTTATATTTATGATGAAGGTATCCTTCTTTTGTTAAAACATCTGCACATCTGCGATAGAAGTTCTTCACCATTCCATGAAAACCCGCTTTTGCGACAGCGGCTGCTATCAGTGCCCCGTCTCTCGGCCACATGTAACTATAATGGTCGCGGTTATAATGCTGAATATCAGAATCATTGGCCGCTATGATATAACCATTCTCATTGGTTTGTGTCCGAATGATCAGTAAACTTCTGTTATATAGATCAAGAAGTTCATCAGAGAGGTTGCACGGATTGATCTTTGTTTTATTTACCCATCTCCTCCAATACACATCGATCTTATCTAAAGTTAAAGATGGACCGATCTCCATGAGGTAATCGTAGAGCGAAAACACTTCCTCTCTACTTTTTCCAACGGTTAGAGCATAGTGCACGTCTCCTTTTCCGTGTGGTGCAACAATGCCTTGTACGGAAAAAGTACTATCCACTGATCCTTGCGCGATCGGGTTTACATGAAGATGACCATCTTCTGCATCTCTCCATGTTCCTTCAGCACTTAAGAAACGCTTGACCCCTGTTGTGTACTGGTCAATCCCCTTTTGATCGAATGAACCTGCAAACAAAAAGTAACGATTCTTCTTATAGTGGATGATCACAGATTTTTCAGGATCAAAGTAAGCTGTGTCTCCCACTTCATTCTCATAGATAGTTAGATCTTGGTGGAAGAAAAGTTTGATCCTTTTTTCTTCATTTGATTCGTTTAAAACGGTGATTCTCCGCATAAACATATTTTCTCTTTGATGCACGGCATCTTCAATCTTGAGCGTTATGCCTTCTTTTGCGTTCTTTGCGTACGAGAGTGTAACGAGCGAGTCAATATGATAACCGGGCTCGATCACCCATTCTTTTGAGGAAAGCCAAGAAAAGGAGCCATTGATACTGGCTCCTAGACGGTTAACATGCCCCTGTACATGATTTTGCTGACCGACGTAAGGAAAATAGATGTCTCTGATCTGCAAATATTCATCTAAATTGATCAATAATTTTCCGTTTCCTAAAACCAAATGTCTTGGCATCTGTTACACCTGCTGATACAACTGTATTTTTTCAATATATTGCGATGCCGCTTGTTTCGCTTGTTCAGGATCCGTATTCTGAGAATACACTGTGAAAACAGGCTGCTCTACGTCTGGAAGAATAAGCGTCCATCCACCTTCAGGATGGAAAACCTTAATACCATCAAGCAATTCCACATTGTTATCACGGATATCTTCCATCAGCCTGCGCATCACTCGGCCTTTCTTATCTTTTGGACAAGGTACATATTCTCGTAGCATATGAACATCTGGAAGCATCTTTACGAGTTCAGATAATGTGATCTGCTGCATTGCCATGATCTCTAAAATATGAACAAATGCGTATTGAGCGTCGTATTGGTAATTAAGGACCCCATCCCCTACTTCCATGATAGAACGTGGGTTAGCTTTCGTTCTGATCAACTTTCCTTTTAAACGTTCGGCGATGGAATCTAGCGCAGATGATCCATACACAGGGATAGCCATCTCTTTTTGTTTACCTTGAGAAAATGCTGTGAAAACATAGAGAGCAAGCATGGTCTCTTCATCTAACACTTCACCAGTCTCCGTAATGAGACGCAATGTTTCACCCGCTTCTCCGATCAAAACTCCGATATTGGCATTTGTTACTCTTACAAAAGATGCCATTTCCTCTGGTTTCGTTTGATATGGCGCGGTAAGGATCTCACAGTTCAATCGATTATAAAGGTTAGGAATAAAGTTCAGATAAGGCTGGTGGTTGTAATTCACCACAACTCTAAACTTTGCTTCTTGGATACCCTTTTCTTGTATTTCTTCTAAAAGCGCGGAAATATAATCTTCATGTTTGTTCGCCTGTACAGCACCTTTTCCAATACGATCAAATGATGCACGTCTATAATCTTCCTGCCAATATGCATTCTCGATCTTTCTTTCAAGATCTGAATGTATTGGAAGTCCTTTTTTATCATAGAATTCGATCATCAGTTGTTTCTCTCCCGTAGGATTAGAGAACCTTACGTAAACACCACCTTCTAAGCGTTCTTCTTCGATAGAGAAACGGACAACTGGTGCGACAGTAGGACTAATATCAAGCGTGTGCACCCCGGAAGAATGAAGTCCTTGTATAAAAGATTGTTTAATCATAACTGAAAAGTCATGCGAATCACTTGCGATGATGATTTGTGATCCATAAGGGAGAACAGCTCCATAAGCTGATGCCAGTCTTGCGATATAATCTGGTGTGATCTCCACGTTAGCGATCCCAGAAACTCCTCTAGATCCAAACAAAGATTTTGTAGCTTTTTTACCCCATACGATCGAGGTGTGAACAAGCGCTTCTTCAAAGATCTCTTTTTCTGGCCAGATTTTAACATCTGGCTTTAGCGTCGCATTTTTACCTATCGTACAATGGTTACCTACTACAGCATGTTCAAAGATAGACGCGTCCTTCTCCACTTTCGTACCGTTCGCGATAGTTGCTCCTCTTAATTCACACTGATCTCCTACAAAAACATCGTTCCATAAGACTGTTTTCTTTAAAGAACTTCCTGAGCTTACTACGCTATTCTTTCCAACAACAGATAGCTTTCCGATATGAGAGCCCTTCCTGATCACTGCTCCATCTGCAATGCTGACAGGAGCCTCGATCACAGCTCCATCTTCAATAAAAACATTCTCACCGATCCAGACACCTGGCTCTTTTTCTTCTCCCGCAAATGGAAGATCCACCAAGCCGTTCAACATATCGTAATGGGATTGGCGATACTGCTGAAGGCTTCCAATATCAGACCAATATCCCTCCGCTTGATAACCAAACAAATTTTTATCTTCTTTCATTAATAGCGGAAACAAATCCTTGCTAAAATCTACCGGAACATCTTTCTCGATAAAATTAAATACTTCTGGTTCAAGTACATAGATACCCGTATTCACAGTATCACTAAAGACTTCATTCCAGCTTGGCTTTTCAAGAAATCGAATGATCTTTCCTTCTTGATTGGTCATGATCACACCATATTCTAATGGTGAATCAACTTGCTTCATGAAGATCGTAGCGAGTGAATCGTTATCTTCATGAAATTGGATACCTTTTTCAAGGTTAAAATCCGTTAACGCATCGCCGGAGATCACGATAAAACGCTCATCAAGAAATTCTTCAGCATTTTTAATGGACCCAGCTGTTCCTAAAGGAGAATCTTCAACAAAATATTGAAGGTTCACACCAAAATCACGGCCATCACCAAAATAGTTTTTGATTGCGTCTGGTAAGTAATGAACGGTAACGGCGATATCTATAATCCCAAATTTCTTAAGAAGTTCGATCCCATACTCCATTACGGGTTTGTGAAGCATCGGCACCATTGGTTTTGGCATATTGCATGTAAGAGGTCTTAAACGTGTCCCTTTTCCACCAGCCATAATTACACCCTTCATTAAACGATACCTCCCACTTTTGATGTTTGATTTTGTTTAGTCATATAGAGATCTGCAGTCTTTTCAGCAATTGAATCCCAGCTGAAAACGGTTCTAGCTATTTCCTCTCCATTCTTAGCGATGTCTTGGCAGCGTTCACGGTTTCTTAGGATATATTCTACAGCCCACACAATACTCTCTGGATCGTTAGGATATACTTTTAACCCTGTCTTTTCATGATCAATAATTTCTCTTAAACCTCCCGTATCAGAAACGATAGTCAGCTTCCCTGCAGCCATCCCTTCGAGCGCAACAATACCGAACGGTTCATAATGACTCGGGAAAAGAGCGGCATCAGCTTTTGCAAAATATTCATTTCTTTCCTCATCGCTTACGAATCCTGCTAGATGTACATAGTCTTCTAAGCTCTTCTGCCTGATCATTTCTTTTAGTTCATCCATTAAAGGACCTTTTCCAGCAATTACAAATTTGATGTGTTTGCCAGAATTCCTTAGTATATCTGCCGCTTCGATGATCGTTTGGAACCCTTTTTCTCTTACAAGCCTGCCAACCGAGAAAAGAAGAAGTTCATGGTCGTCGTGATTCCTTTCAATAGAAGGACTAGATTTAAAAGTGATCTGATCTGGATCTATACCGTTTGGCAGTATGGTTACCTTCTGTTCCGGTATGCTAAAAACCCCTGTTAACTCATTTTTCATATAGTCACTGCAGACGATCAAATGATCAGATCCATCCATAAGCTCCCATTCCTTCTGATTGATCTCGTATTGGAGTGGGGAAGTTATCCCGTTGTTCCTGCCATGTTCTGTTGCATGAATGGTAGTGATCAAAGGAATGTTCAGTTCTTTTTTAATGGCTAATGCCGAAACTGAAACGAGCCAATCATGTGCATGAATGCAATCAAAATCAATCTTCTTTGCGAGAGCCAGCGCTTGTTCAGTGATGGCCATGTTCAAACTTCCTGTCCAATGGAAAAACGACTCAAAATTCGGCTGCTTCCCGGCAACTCGGTATACATGTACACCATTATTCACCTCGTGTTCGGGATATCCCGGAACAGAAGAGGTAATAACATATACCTCTGATCCTTGCTCGACCAATTTTCTTGATAGATCAAATACATGCCTTGCTAATCCACCTACTACCATAGGAGGGAATTCCCATGAAAGCATTAATATTTTCTTCTTGTCAGCTTTTCGTTCGCTATAGTGGGACGCCACGTACTCATCATGTTTATTCTTAAAAAAGTGCCACAAATCGTTTGTAAGCATGAAGGGGTATTGGTTTTCAAACTCTGCTATTTCATTTGGATGATATGTTTTATTTTCAATCGATCGATCTAGTTCATGAAACCTCTCGATATGCTCTTGAAACCTTGACTTTGCATATTCTGCAGCACTGTTACCTTCAATGATAAATGCCCAGTCAGAGCTTGCAGCTAGCATCCATTCACGAACCATCTGATCTGCATATCGTTCAACAACGATGTTTGGTTCTTCATGTGAAAGACGTGCCGCGAGCTGGACCAGCTTTTCTTCACAATGATGCAGATGTCTATACATCCAAGCATTTGATTCGTTCAGCCATACTTCACCTGTTTGGTTTCTGCCCCATGTTGAAAAGCATGGTCTTACAGTCTCTAGATCTTGATAATGTCTAAATAAAAATTCTTGAGGTGTGATCCACGTGATGTTTTGTTCTGTTGAAACTTTCATGGATTGAAGTAAAAATTCTGGTCCTTCAAACCACCAATGTCCAAATAGCTCTGCATCAAATGGTGCAGTTATTAGTTGAGGAGGGTAAGATTGTTCGTTGGTATGTAGATATTCTGTAATGCGATGACAAAAATCATAAGCATGACTCTGCACTTTATTTAATGCCCATTCTCTTTGGTACCAGTCTTTGTTCTCCGTTTTCCCAGTTATTCTCCAATACTTTAAACCGGTATCGACTCGAATTCCTTCAGGATGGATGAAGCTCTTTATATATTCATTGTCCCTCTCATAGGCGACGTCTCGATAAAACTCTCGATAATCAAAATCGCCTGGATAGCCGACAGAAGAATTCCAAATTGTTTCAGAGATACATTGGTTTCGCGAGAACAATGCCACCCCATGCGGAGAGTATACAGGAGCTCCGATACCTTTAGATGGAACAGGCTTACTTCTGAGTAGAGTTTCTTCATCTACAAAAGTAAATTGAATACCTGCATCTGCTAACGCGATATCTACTCCGGGAGAGTAAGCACATTCTGGCAGCCAAAACCCTTTGGGCTTTTCACCAAAATACTTTTCAAAGGTTTGAACGCCTGCAAAGATTTGAGCTTTAACTCCTTGTTCAGTTTGAACATAGGGAAGGAATGCGTGGGTTGCAGAGGAAGTGATGCAATTAACCTTCCCAAGTTTCATATAGCGTTTAAAAGCATCTGTCACTTTACAATCGAATTCTTGATACGTTTCCATAATTCTTTTATATCGTTCTTCGTAAAACCCGATAATTTTTTCTTCTTCCGTATTCGAAGAATGTTTTTTTTCTTTTTTAACAAGTTTTATCGTAAGGTCTAAATGTTCTAAATAACGTTTTTGAATGACTGGATCGTTTAATAACTCCAACAAAGGCGGTGAGAACGATAAGGTCCAAGACAAGGCTTCAGGCTGATCTTCGAGTACCCATAACAACGGGATATATGTCTCAGTAAGTGCCTCAAATACCCATCTTTCCTCTAATCGATTCGCTTCTTTATGTCTCACATAAGGAAGGTGAGCGTGCAAGACTAATGAAAAATACCCGTTAGACATGTTTTACTCTCCTATCTGATTTTTTGATAATATGAATAGGTTGAAAAGTTTTCTAGCCATTCAGGCTCATCAACAATTTGATGTTTCCATCTGTCAATCTTCTCATCATGCAAACTGTTATAGAGTGCAGGACTCGTCTCAGCAGGATTTGATCTTAACAGAGTAAAAAAACTTCCATCAAACGTGCGCGTACCAATATCAACGATATATGTTCTACCAGGTTCCAAGAATTGAAGAAACCAATTGTTAGTCATCGGAGGAAGTTCAACCTCAAACGTTCGATGAGCATTGTGGCCGAAGAAATCAATGTCCGTTACGTCATAAATCTTTAGTACTGAAGGAAGTTCTTCCCAATTTGTGCGAAAATGATGTTCAGCCATATGTTTTGTTGATTCAGAAAAACTCCAATAAACATACAAGCTATCAGGGGTCCTTGGCATCAGATGAACATTAGCCTCTTCATATTCAAAAGGCATCGTCCACTTCTCTTCTTTAAGAACGGGCTGAGATGGAAGTTCATGGTGCGATGGTGTTTGTTGCTGCCGGTATTTGTTCCAGCGATACTGAACCTTTCCTAAAGACATGTTCATTCTTTGAGCGATCTCTTGAAGGGTTAAGCCGTTCTCCTTTAGTTTGACAATATCTTCGATCAAGTTCATCACCTCATCCTAATTAATTATTCTATGAAATGTTTATTTATTACCATATTTTTTATAATCGTATCACTGGATATTTTTATATACAATGTGTCAAAAAAGTCGAAAAATGGCGCTTCCTTATCCCACTTGAGATTTCCGAATATGTAAAGTTTTTGTAACCGGTTTATCTCTCTGATAATTCTGTCTATTTGACAAAGTAAGACAAAAAACGTCGTTTTCATTTCCCTCATTTTCATGCCAGTATGGATTTAAATGAGAAAATAGTCGAATTGTAGCAATTTGTGTAAACTTTTGCGAAAAACCCTATACCACAGCAGAATACTATGTTATAAAAGTAAAGGGTATAGCTTTAAATTAGGGAGGATGTTATGGAGTTTGCTATTTTTGGATTGTTACTAGTTGGTGTTATTCTTTTGATTCTTTCCTTTAGAAAAAACAAGGAAGCGTCAGTTGAAACACAGCTCGAGAACTTTACTATTCAGTTAATGAAAGAGATCTATCAAATAAAAAAGAAATTAAAAGTTCTTGAAGATGAAATGATGATTAATGATAAGAACTAATTTGTGAGGGGTAATGAGTATGACAAGCAAAAACCTTCGCGGATTTTCAGCAGGTATTATCCTTTCAACAGGAATTTTGGCTGGTTTTTATTATACGGCTGATGCTGATAAAACTTCTGAACTAACAGAAGAATCGGTAGCTCAATATCTTTCTGAAAAAGGCGAATTAGCAATTTCAAAGGAAGAGTATACTTCACTTAAAGACACTGAAACCGTTGCGGCTCCGGTTGCAAAAGAAGAACCTAAAACCGCGCCTCCAAAAGAGGAAGAAAAGGTGTATCAGATGACTTTAACAATCACTCAAGGAATGAGTACTGGAGAAGTATGTGATCTTCTACAAAAAGAAAACATCATTAAGAATAGCGATGAATTCTTAAAATATTTACGTACGAACAATTTAGAAGGTGCAGTAAGAGCTGAATCTCATCAAGTAAACAGCAAGATGAGTTTCGATGAGATCGCTAAAGAAATCACAAGTTCTTAATTCCTACATAATATAACAAAGGCTGTTTTCGTAAACTTTGTTGCTTTTGAAAGTTTGATTTCCGTTCCAGGCTGCTCGCTTTCCACGGGGCAGGCGGTGAGCCACATTCGTACGTTTCACTCTTTAAGTGTCTCACCTGCCCGCCTGTCCCGTAGGAGTCTCACACCTTGCACTACAATCAATTGTCAAAGGTGACAAGGAGTTCAAAGCAACAATCTTTTATAAAAGAGCGGTAAAAAAAAGCGAGCACTGAAGTGATCAGTGCTCGCTTTTTTTATTTGTTTAATCGTTTAAACCGTATCTTTTTCCTTTTACTAAAAAGATAATACTCTCTGCAATATTTGTAGCGTGGTCAGCAGTACGTTCAATATACCTGCACACAAACAGAAGCTGACTGATCTGAGAAAGATGTTCAGGATTTTTTGTCATAAGCTCTAATAGTTCTTTAATGATTTTCCCGTATGTTTCATCTACTTCATCATCAAGTTCCGCTAGTTGCTTCGCTAGAGCTACATCTTCTTCCACATAGGCTTTTGTAGCTGTTGTAAGCATAGCGATCGCATGATGTGCCATCTTTGGAAGCTCTTCTAATGGTTTGATGAGCTCTTGTTTTCCAATTCGAATGGTAGACTTCGCAATATTAACGGCAAAGTCAGCCATTCTTTCAATATCAGACGAGATTTTGATGGCAGCAATGATTCGTCTAAGGTCAGATGCTACAGGTGCTTGTTTAGCGATCAATAGAATGGCCATGTCGTTGATTTCATCTTCAAGGACATTGATTCGATTATCATTTTCAATAATCTGTAGGGCTTTATCGAGATCTTGATTCTTTAATGCTTCAACAGAAAGCTCTAATGCTTCCTCTGCCAATTTAGAAATCTGTACGATCGCTTGTTTCATCTCTTCTAACTGAAGCTGAAAATTTTCACGAACAACCATTTATCTCACTCCTATTTCTTTAATTAACCGAATCGTCCTGTAATATAATCTTCTGTCCGCTTATCCGCTGGATTTGAGAACAATGTGCTCGTATCTGTATATTCCACAACTTCTCCATTAAGGAAGAAAGCGGTGCGATCTGAAATACGAGCTGCTTGTTGCATGTTATGTGTCACAATAACAATGCTATAGTCTTTCTTAAGCTCTTGCACGAGCTCTTCCACTTTTAAAGTAGAAATCGGATCTAAAGCAGAAGTAGGTTCATCCATAAGAATAACATCTGGTTCGATCGCTAAGCATCTTGCAATACATAGACGCTGTTGCTGACCACCTGATAAGCCATATGCGTTCTCATGCAGACGGTCTTTTACTTCGTCCCAGATCGCGGCACCTCTTAAGCTTTTCTCAACTACCTCATCTAATACTTTTTTATTCTTGATCCCGTGAATACGTGGGCCATAAGCTACGTTTTCATAAATGGACTTAGGAAACGGATTTGGTTTTTGGAACACCATACCAACTTGTGTACGAAGTTCTTCTACGCCGTATTTAGAATCAAAAATATTCTTGTCTCTATAAACAATTTCCCCGGACATACGGACGATCGGAACCATTTCCACCATTCTGTTCAGCGTTTTAATAAATGTCGACTTACCGCACCCTGATGGTCCGATGATCGCAGTAACCTGCTTTTCAGGAATATCAAATTTAATATCTTTTAAAGCATGATCCTGTCCGTACCATAAGTTTAGATTATTGATCTTAAACACAGGTGTGAAATCCTGTTCTTTTTCATTTTTTTGAACCATTTGTTTGTTGATTGTAATATCCATGTTCTCGTCCTCCTACTCTCTATTAGAAGCGTTTATGAAACTTATTTCGGATTAATACTGCGATTGAGTTCATGATCAGCAAGATGATTAACAGAATGATGATTCCACTTGCTGCAATCATATGAAACTCTTCTTGCGGTCTGCTCGTCCAGTTATAAAGCTGTATCGGTAATACAGTGAACTGCGAGAATATGTTTTCTGGAACAAACGCTACATAAGCTAATGCACCTAATACTAATAGCGGTGCAGTCTCTCCTACAGCACGTGATAAAGCAAGAATCGTTCCTGTCAAAATTCCGGGAAGTGCTGCTGGAAACACGATTCTTCTGATCGTCTGCCATTTTGTCGCACCCATTCCGAAAGAAGCTTCTCGAATCTCTCTCGGCACGGTTCGGATCGCTTCTTGTGAAGCAACAACGATTACAGGAAGAATTAGAAGACTCATCGTCAAACCACCTGCAAGTACACTTGATCCTAAGCCAAGTAGACGAACGAAGATTGTTAGACCTAACAATCCGAATACGATCGATGGAACACCCGCTAAATTAGAAATATTAATCTGAACAAATTTTGTAAAAGCGTTCTTTTTCGCGTATTCTTCAAGATAAATTGCGGTCCCTACACCAAGAATAAAAGAAACGGGTGCTGTTACTCCCATTACCCAAATGGTACCGAGTAGCGCAGCCCATATACCAGCACGTTCAGGCATTCGGGATGCAAAGTTCGTAATAAAATCCAAACTTAGATAAGGTAAACCTTCTGATAAGATTCTGTAGATTAAAACTCCTAGTATGAGTAAAGAAAAACACGTTGCAAGGATAAATAGGAATTTAGCAACCCCGTTTGCTGCTAATCTCGTTCCCATTCTTTTTTTAACAGATTCTTTATTGATTAATGCCATTAGTATTCCTCCCTAAACTTGCGGGAAATGAATTGAGCAAGTAGATTCATGATTAATGTAAATACGAACAATGTCATACCTACTGCATAAATACTGTAATAGATCGTCGTACCATAGCCCGTGTCTCCTTGGCTGACCTGAACGATATAAGCTGTCATCGTCTGGATAGACTCCGTTACATTAATATCTGCAGTTGGTCTAGAACCACCAGCAATGGTAACGATCATCGTTTCACCAATCGCTCTAGAAATTCCTAGTACGAATGATGCAATTACTCCTGATAGTGCTGCCGGAAGTACCACTTTCATCGCTACTTCAAAGCGTGTTGCACCAAGAGCCAACGCACCTTCTCTCATAGAGTTTGGTACGGCATTCATCGCATCTTCAGACAATGATGCGATCATAGGAATAATCATGATTCCTACTACAATTCCGGGACTTAGTGCGTTAAAGATTGAAATTCCACCTGGAATGATCTTATCCAATAAAGGTGTAACGAATGTGAGAGCAAAGAATCCATAAACAATCGTAGGAATCCCAGCTAGCACTTCTAAGATAGGTTTAATAACTTTTCTTGTTTTTGCAGATGCATATTCACTTAAATAGATAGCTGCAGCAAGACCGATCGGGATAGCCACAACCATAGCAATCGCTGTTACGGTCAATGTCCCCATGATAAGAGCAATGATCCCGAAATCTGCATGTTCGTCAGATGCAAAAGGAAACCATCTAGTATTGGTGAAAAATTCTACTATTGAGATTCGGTTAAAAAATGTAAAAGTTTCTGTTAACAATGTAAAGACAATACCTATTGTTGTAAAGATAGATATGATTGCACAGATTAAAAAGAGTTTTGGAACAACCTTTTCCATTACCGCTGATTGACTTCTTGAAGACTTATTCTCCTGAATCATAGAGCGGATTGATTTTTGGTTTGATTTATCTCTGGACACCAATAAGACCTCCTATAATTCGACAATACTAAACAGGTGAAAAGGTGAGGAGATTTCTCGCTCCTCACCCTGATATATGATTCTTATTCCTTTACTTCAATAAAGGACAATTATTTACCTGCAAGCTCATCTAGCTTTTTCATTTGCTCTTCGTATTTTTCCTTTGGAAGAGAAACGTATCCGATCGTATCAGAAGAAGCAAGTTCACCTGAGTTTTCAAGAGCAAATTTCACATATTCATACACTGCTTCGTTATCTTTCAAAGATTTGTTATTAACATAAGTGAACAATGGGCGAGAAAGTGGTGCGTATTCTCCAGATTCAATCGTTTCTGGTGTTGGTTCAACTGGTCCGTTACCACCATCGATTGGAACAGCTTTGATTTTATCTTTGTTTGCTTGGTAATATGCATATCCAAAGAATCCGATTGCATCTTTAGAACCTGTTACACCTTGTACTAGTACGTTATCATCTTCAGAAAGCTGTGCGTCACGACGCATTGGTTTTTCTTCAAGGATTACTTCATCGAAGTAGTCATACGTTCCAGAGTCAGTACCCGGAGAGAAGACTTCGATTTTTTTCTTTGGCCATCCTTCACGAACGTCAGCCCATGTCTTAGCTGGGTTCTCTTCTAAGAAAATCTTCTTTAATTCATCTAGAGTAAGGTGATCAATAAAGTCGTTTTCTTTTGAAACAACTACTGAAAGACCATCTTTCGCAAGTTCAAATTCTGTATACTCAACGCCTTTATCTTCAGCTGCTTTTTTCTCTTCATCTTTAATCGGACGAGAAGCGTTAGCAAGATCTAATTCTCCACGAACGAACTTTTCAAATCCTCCACCCGTTCCAGAAACTCCTACAGGTGCTTGTACTTCAGGATTTGTAGCTTGGAACTCTTCAGAAACAGCTTCCATGATCGGGAATACTGTGGAAGATCCATCAATTTTTATCTTTCCGCTAAGATCTCCACCGCCAGCTGCTCCATCTTCACTCTTGTTTCCACATGCTGCTGCGAAAACTAGGATTAGCGACATTACTGCCAAAAGGTACACAGACTTCATTTTCTTCATCTTGATAGGTCCCCCTAAAATATGATTATTTCGTCTTATCATGTTAGAGAAGTTTTTCTCAGGTCATGACCCCTTTTTAAAAGCTTGTTTCTTTCTTACATGTTCTACAATAAACCTCCAATGTGAAGTACGTTTTAATGAATTGTAAAGGTATTGTTAAGACTGGTTTATCCATGAATATGTTCTTAGTCTTTGCTATCGGATTTAAACTATACAAAAAAAGAACCACGCCAATTA